>JAFUTC010000012.1 GCA_017471505.1 Alloprevotella sp. | reverse complement strand
GGTGCGCCAGGCGCTCGACGCAGGATGCCGCCACCTGAAGATCGGGCTGATGACGAAGAACACGAAGGTGTGCCGCAAGGGGTTCAGTTTCGGCGGTCACGACTTCGCGCCCTACGACCCCGCCGAGTGCCTGGCCTTCGTGCAGGACGTGATGGCGATGACCCGCGACCGCGCCACCGTCTACTGGAAGCAGTCGTTCCGCGAGTTTATCGGCGGCACCCCCGCCCACCGCCTGTTCAAGGACGATGAGTTACACAAGATTTTCGACGACTACCCCAACGCCGTCGATGCAAAGTGGAATATGTTTAACGACAAATTATAATCAAACAAAAAAGCTACACAATGGAAACAAAAGAACCAAAGAAAGGCTACGACTCGCTCGTGGCAGAGTATGAGTACTGGGCGCAGCGCGAGCCGGGCCGCGCCGAAGAATGGAAGGAAAAGGTGCGTTGGGCGCTGGTCCGCGCACAGCAGTATGCCGACCGGCTGGGCGTTGACCGTGAGAAAGTACTGGAGGGATGGGAGGAGCGCCGCGACTACTGGTACGTGAACTACTACCAGGAGGCCAACCAGCCCGACTTGTCGGGCCGCGAGGTGGTGACGCTCGCCGAGTGGGAGGCCGAGGGCGAACGGCTCTACGGCAAGGAGCGGCTCGACTGGCGCTTCAGGTGCCCCGCCTGCGGCCACGTGCAGACGCCCCGCGAGTTCAAGGCCGCCGGACAGAGCCCTCACGCCGCCTACCTGAACTGCGCCTCGCGCTACGGACTGGGCGGCAGACAGGACTGCAAGTGGACCATCGGCGGCCTGCTGAAGGTGGGCGGACGCTACGTCATCGACGACCGCTACTGCCCCCGCCTGATATTCGAGTTTGCTGACAAAGAAAAGAAGGAGGACTGAGGTATGACACATCTGAAAATGACATTCGACTTCTACGAGGACGTGAAGCGTGTGGGCGAGGCTATCGCCTACCTTCACGCCATGTGCGACACACTCGAACAGGAGTGCATCCACCGCGACAAAGGAAAGACGGCTACCGACGTGTTCATCCACATCAACAACCTGAAACGCGAGATGGAGAAGATGACGTCGGAGAACGAGTGTCTGCAACGAGCCGCCGACATTCAGCGCTTCGGCCCGCTGAGTAAGTATGTAAGACCCTATTTAGGATATTAACGAATTAAAAGCTACAAAGCATGAAGTACCGGCAGGCAAAGAAAATCATCAAGCGTCGCTATGACGGCGGGTTGACGTATCAAGACTCACAGATGAACAAGGCGATAATTGTCTTTGTGCATCACCAAAAGAAAACCCACCTGCGATATTACGAGCGCAGAGGTATTATCGAACAGTTACGGAATTTTTACGAAAAGAAAAAGTGATATGAAAACAACAGAAGAAAAAGCCAAAGCCTACGACGAGGCCATTGAAAGAGCAAAGGAAAGCTACAAAGTTTGTGGGCACGACTTCGATGCAGAACTCGAATACATCTTCCCCGAACTCTGTGAGAGTGAAGATGAGGGGATAAGGAAAGCGGTTAAAAACGCGCTAATTCTTAAAACATCTTGTAATAGCCTAACACATGATGGTGTTATGTTAGGTGATGCTATTGCTTGGCTCGAAAAGCAGAAGGACAGACCTACAGAAATGAAATCAGCAGAAGAAAGTCTTGGCATCAGTTCCGAAGACTATAATAAAATTGTTGATAGATGTATCTATGGAGTGCAGAAACTTGCCGAGAGTGAGGATGAGAGAATAAGGAATACTCTTATAAAGCACTTCAAGGAAAGAGATTCTTATAGGGATGAAGATGAAACTTTCACAGGAATACCGTTTATTGATGTTATTGCTTGGCTTGAAAAGCAGAAGCCTGCGAAGTGGAACGAGGAGGATGAAGAAATGTTCAGACGCTGTTTAAGTGCAATGTTTGACCATGGATATTTGAAAGAATTTGATTGGCTCGAATCCCTCCGTCCTCAGAAGCAGTGTGGTTACAACCCATACAAAGCAGTAGTAGAGTCTATTGCTGAAATGTGCCGGCATTATGACAAAGCAAGCCACAGTGCTTTACGCGATTTTTATGATAACGTAAAAGTCAAGTGTAAGGATGCAAAGGAATATGATGCCAAGTACCCTCAGAAGCGGTGGAAGCCCAGCGAGGAGCAGATGAAGGCGCTAAAACTGGCAAGATCTTTTGTTACGGATGATTTCAGCGATAATCCCACCTTATCAGATGTACTTAAATCCCTATACAACGATTTGAAACAACTCTAAAGCAATAAGAGGTATGGCAAAAGAAGAAGCAATAAAATACCTTCGTGAAGAAGTGCAAGATACACAGGCAGGAATGCTGGTGAATCAGGTTATTGTGGAAAAGGCCATCGGCATGGTGGCTGGCAGCGAGGAACTGAAAGAAAAGGCACTCGACTGCCTGTATGACTGCGACCACATCTCGGACTGGATTCAATTAGGAGACGCAGAATACGTTATTGACGTGGCTACGGATATTAGCAATTAGAAAGCAATGAAAGAAGATAGCATCATCATTCCGCGCAGTTTCCTTGAAGTGATTGAAGACACTCTGCGGATTCAAAACAACATCAATCTTGACAAAAAGACGGGAGAGACTTGCCAAGACCGAAATGTGAGGCAATCTCTTAATATTGTCAGGAAGCTCCTTGCCGGTGAAGAGTTGACAGGTTTAGAGAGATTGGAAAAGTTGCACCCCCGTAATTGTTCAATCAAGAAAGATGAGCCACAAGAAGTATAGGATACCATTCAAGCCGTCGTGCTGGAACTGTCGCCGACTGAAGAAGTCCAAAAGGAAGATTGGCGGCGACCCTACAGACCGACGAACTGCTATCAGCATATCTGCACCGTCAATCATCGACGCACTGGCAGGGTACTACTGCGACCACTACTGGTTCGGTGACAGGCCAGACGATGTGATGATGTGCGGAGGACGGGAGTATAAATCTATGTATTAAATTCAATAAATCAACAAATCAATTATGAAAGCAAGAGTAATTTTCATCAACGAGAGAGAGTTTGCGGCAACTTGCAATCAGTATGCCCTCGCAAGCAGCACGTGTAACGAGCAGTTCGATTCGGTCTACATCAATCTGGAGGAACTGATAGACGAGATTCAGACGACGCAGAACGCCGAAGCCGAAGAGATGATCAAGATGCAGGAGCAAGTGGATGCCAACGGCGTGCATCCCGACACCACGGGCAACCAGGCCGTATGGCGTTCGCTGAACTTCCTGCTGTCAGAGCTGAAGAAGTACAGGAACAGGACGAAATAGCACGGGTAGCCGTTGCCCTTGCGCCGAACCCCCTAAAACCGTAAAGTATACTTGCCGCGCGCCGGAAGTATACTTGCCGCGCGCCGAAAGTATACTTCCCGTTCGCGGGCATGTTTTCAAGACACAGCCGCCGCAGGCCACACGCCCCGCCTTGCGGACTACGGCTGGAACAAGGGGCACAACAAATACTAATACGATTGCAACACTATGGCAAAAGTAAAGTATCGGGTAGCCGAAAACACCAAGGTAGGCACCCACTCATTCTACGCCATCCCCCAGTGGGCTGGCACCCTCTCGACCGAGGAAATCCTCGACGAGGCACTCGACGGCAAGTCGATTGAGCCCTCAGTGGCCAAGGCTGCCATCGAGGAGTTTATGAAGGCCGTGCAGCGCAACGTGCTCAAAGGCTTCCGCTGCCAGTTGGGCAAGGAGTTCCTGACGGTCTATCCCAACCTGCAGCTCTCCGTGAAGGACAGGGAGGTGAACGGCCAGACCGTCGTAGCCACCGCCGACATGGTGAACGCCGCCAACGGTAAGAGCCGACTGGGCTGCACCGTGGCCACGAAGTTCAGCGCGCAGTTCGCCGCCGAGGTCAAGTGGACCAAGGTGCAGAGCGCCGCCGCCGAAGCCGCCGACCAGGGCGAGGACATCACCGACACCGGCGACTCTTCCTCCGAGCAGGAGCAGCAGCCGTCATCGTCTGCCCCCGTGCTGACCGTCGCGAAGACGGGGACGGGCACGATGACCCTGACCGACCAGACGGGGCACCAGATTGAGAGCGGCGCCGCCGTCACGGCAGGCCAGACGCTGACCATCGCCGTTACCCCCGCAGGCTCCGCCACCCCGACGGCCACCATCGGCTCGCAGACCGTGACGCTCACGGAGGACGAGGGCCAGTGGGTAGGCACCTTCCAGATGCCCGCCGCC
>JAFUTC010000002.1 GCA_017471505.1 Alloprevotella sp. | reverse complement strand
TTGCAGTTTGTCCTGGTCGGCCCAGATATCGTCGATGCCGCTGACGGGGTCGCCTACGCGAACAGCCGTAATGGTCTTGCTGTCCGAACCGTAGTCGTTGGTCAGCGTGAGGGTGATGTCGCGGTAAGCGTCGGTCGGCCAGCTTACGGTAGCGCTACCTGTCAGATCGCCGGCGGCTTTAATCTTCTTGGAAGACGTGGTGAGCGAAGACGACTTAATATCGGCTCCGGGCACATCCCATGTGGGAATGGTCTTTACCTCGTGGTTTGCATCGAGGAAGGGGTAACCTGCCACCTCGTCCAATTCGGTTGGCGTCACGATTGCTACGCCTTCGCCCGAACCGGCCTCACTATCGTAGAGGTAGATCTTGTGGTTGGAGTCGCCGTATAGTGACTTGGCGCCGAAGTCGGTGTCAATCTCGGTATTGTCGAAGTCCCAGTAGCCCTTGATATTAGACGGTGCACTGGTAATGTCGTTCATGGTGGTCAGAACCTCGGCGTCGTTGAGCGCTTTGTCAAAGACCATGATGTGGTCGATGGTTGCCTCAAGACCGCCAAGGCGGGTAGGACCGCTCAACATAATGTAACTGTTGATCATGTAAGGCATGCGGCTCTGCAGGTTATAGGCCTTCTCTCTGTTGGTATAGCCGTCAAGATAGGTGTGGTGGCGATATTCACCGTAGATAGAGGTCTGGTAGGATGCCCATGCGTAGTCGATCGGTTCGAGTTTCTTACCGTTGATGTAGATATGCGGAGTGAATACATAGGCCGTCTTGGTGGACAGTACGTCTTGCAAGGAGTCCTGATTGCTTGCCTGCTTGAGGTAGTAGTCGGTCTTGAACTCGTTGACGAGGCAGACATGGGTCCACTTCTCGGCAGCAAGTTGTGCGTCGTAGGTAAAGATGGAAGTACCATATATGGAGTGCGAACCGGAGCCCGATACATACAGGTCCATCTTACCGTCTTCGTGAATCGTACCATAGGAACGTCCCCAGTTGTTGCGGGGCCAGTCGCCGGCCGGATTGACGATGTTGATCCAACTACCGGATAAGATGTGCGGTTTCATCCAGAACGAAATGGTCCAACTCTTGGTGTTGGAGGCAGTTGCCTTCTGGGCAGCCTTTGTCGTACTCCAAACGGTGCAGGCAGCGGGCAAGCCAATGTCGGCCATCTTCGGACCGAAGAAGCGGCTCATGGTGTTGATACCCGTCGATACCTTACCGTCAGTTTGGCGTGCGGTGAATTCCAGCAAGTGGTCTTCATTCTTGTTGATCTTTATGCCTTCGGTCTGTCCGTCAAGGGTGAAGGTGTAGATTTCAGGCTTCGAACCGGTGCTGGCCGGAGAAATGGAAATGTATTCGCCGTAGGTGGTCGTGTTGGGAGTAGCCGTCACGCCGTCTTCGTGGACATATCCGTTGACAACAAGGTCGTAGAGGCCTGCTTCGTCAAGGGTGGCGGTGATGCTCTTGCCTGTGCCGGTTGCTTTCTCCACGCCGTCTTTGTCGAGGATGGTCCAGGTGGCATCTTCGTGGGCGGGATCAACGTACGAGATAGTGAATTCTTCACCCGGGTGTACCACGGGATTGTCTATCTGTATGTTGTCGTTGTAGTCGTAGGTCAAGTCGCCGATGGTGTACCATTCTCCCCACGTGATGGCGCTTTCGCTTGCGAAGTCGGTGCTTACTGCACTAACGCCGAAGCGTACTTTCGTTCCGTTGGTCGGGGTCTGGAAGGAGAAACCTGCCCAGGACGTGGTCAGAGCCATAAGAACCGGCTCGTTGGAATCGATTTGCGAGTAAACCTTAAAGAGCGATGTGTTGACATCGAGGTTGTAGGTGGGTTCCGGCATAGCCTTCTTGCCCGGCATCTCCCAGAGCAGTTTGGCATCGATACCAGATACACCCTTGTAGACTACGCTGGTGCGCAGGTCTGTCGGAGCAGCCGGCGTGGCGGACGTGCCGCGAACGATGCTGAATTCTCCGAGGTAAATCTTCGCGTCGGAAAGGTTGTTGAAGTGCAGGGCAACCACGGCAAGGGTCTTGCCTGCCAGCGTGTTGCCGTCGCCAACGGTGAACGTGCGTTCTTCCCATACGTCGCCGTCATGGTGCTGGCTGCTGGCAATGAGGTTGAATTCGTTGCCAGTGATAGGAGTGTCTTCTGCACCAACGGTCGAGAAGGCGAGGTCAACGTCGCCCGAACCGCCTGCCAGTTTGTAGCGAACGGTAATCACGTCGCCGGCCTGCAGGGCAAACTGCGTCTTGAACAGGTGCAGGTAGGATCCGCTGTTCGTACCGCTTATTTCAAGGCAAGAACCGCCTACGTAAGCATCGTCCCAAACGAATTGGGCGTCAATGCCGTCGGGCACATTCGCTGCATCGCGGCCCAGCCAGTTGTTATGGAACCAGAAGCGCCAGGTAGGCAGATAGTCCTGCACACCTACGTTGCCCCATTCGTTGTTATTGGCGCGCTCGCCCTTATAGTTGAGGAACGTGCCGTTACCAATATTGAAGAAGGTCACAAAAGGTTCGGACGAAAGGTCCCAGCACAAGGTGCTGCGTGCCGACATCATGGAACACATACCCGGGTTCTTGGTAATGTTCGTGTGGGCATAGTTAAGGTTCTGGAAAGGCGTTTGTGCCTTGACAGGGTTGCGGTAACCGCCGCCGAACCAGCGTTCGGTGGACAGAAGGTAGGTTCGCTGCTGAGTGGCCGGCGCACTTCCGCCGCGGTAGCGCTGTTGGAAGAACATGTTGTTCTTGTGTGCGCCCCACAGACCTATGGAAACGGGATAGTCCTTCAAGGTCTGCCAACCGCCGCTAATACCGGTCTGCAAGTTACAGCTGGCATAGAAGTTCAGAGAACTACGGCCCGTGCTGTTTGCATTAGTCACAATCTTGCTCAGCGTAGAGGTATTCATCGTCTGGTAGTCGGAAATCAGGTTGAAACCCGGATTTTCGGCGGTGCCCCATAGGCTCTTCGAACTGGCCAAGCCAGAGTTGAAACTGATTTGACCGCCATCGGTGGTGCCTTCATACCAGATACATTCGGCCAAATCGTTGCCCAGCGTCAAAAGCTGCTTCATCAGCGCTTTGTGATAGGTAATGATTTTGTCCATCGTAGAGGTGGTGGTCGAGAACTCAGAGTTGTAGCCTACGCCATCGTCACCAAAATAGTAGAGCAAGTTTGCAGTCTGTCGGCCCAAGTCTTCTGTCAGGCTGGCCATGTAAGTGTCGTAGGGCGAAGAAGAGAGCGGTCCGTTGGCAACAAAGGCCGTTCCGCTGACAGATACGCCGTTCTTGTGGGCCACATCGAGCAATGCGGCGGGAACACGGCCGAGCGGGGCGCTGTAGTTACCCCAGTGGCTCACGTAAGACCACATCGAGAACACTTCGGTATCGAAGTTTCCGTGAGGCAGTGCGTTCTGACCTACGCCCTTCTCCTGGTCTTCCCAGGGGAACCATGCGCAGAGGCGCTTGTCGTTTGCTTCGGTCAAAGTCGTCATCACCTGAGTGGCGGTGTTGCGGAAACGAGGCTTCGACTTAATGCGGCTGACGAAGAAGTTATCGTCGTCAGTCACTTTGTACGTGGAATTCCAGGTCTGGACGGTGTTAAGGAATTGAATGTTACCGTCGCCTTCTTCCACATACCCTGCTTTGATTGTCTGTCCGGATGCTGCGAGGCTACCCATGGCAAGGAAAGCAAGCAGAAAGTAATGTTTAAGACTCATGATAAAATTAAGTTAATTAAGTGAAATATGTTGTGTACCAATTTGCAGGGGTTGCAGGTTGGCTTGCGGCTCGCGCCGGCTGCCATCTCTGACATTTGCGCGCGTACGCATATAGAGTTGGGCAAATGTATAGATATATGTTTGTATTTCGTAACTTTTTTCGGGGAAATTAGTATTATTTAACAATCGGGGGGGGTAATTTTTGACATTGTTTGCCAACTTGGCATGGCAATTCCATAAAGAAACGGATGCGTGGCACCGTGATTTGGGAAAATTGGATTATGAAATCGTGAAATTGTATAATTGAATTTTCAAATTCCATAATGCAATTTTGAAATCGTATTATGCAATATTTCTGTCCGATTATGCAATTTTCAGGTAGTCCGTTGGCGTGAACCGGTTGCAAGGGGCTACAAAAAAAGTCCGCTGACTTTTCAGCGGACTTCTCTATTGGTTGGGGTACCCGGATTCGAACCAGGAAAGGCAGGACCAGAATCTGCAGTGTTACCATTACACCATACCCCAATCGTATGGCTTTGGGGGTTCCTTCCCAAATGCGGTGCAAAAATATATGCTTCGGATTATATGAACAAATTTTTCAAAAAAAAAGTGGCTTTTTTGTGCAAATCGTCTGCATTATGCTTGTTTTTTGCGGCTCTTGGCAGTCTTGGCGGCAAAGGGTTGTCGGAACGTGCATCCTTCTCGCCAGCGCGAGCAGCCGTAGGCGGTGTTGCCCTTGATTACTTTTCCCTCGCCGCACACGGGGCATTTCGACCCGACGCGTATGCGTTTGGCCGCCGGGGTGCTGTCCGGTTTTCTAGCGGCTCGCTTGGGCTGCGGCGCAGGTGCGTTCTCGATGATGCGCTGACTGTTGTCGCTGAGCACTTCATTGACAATCTGCTGTACCATGTCTTTCATCTCTCCGATGAAAGTAGCGGCGTCGTAGGTTCCACGCTCAATCTCGCGCAGTTTACGTTCCCATTGTCCGGTCAGTTCTACGCTCTTGAGCAGTTCTTCCTTGATGATGGCAATCAGGTCGGTGCCGGTGGCCGTGGGCATTAGTGCCTTCTTTGCTTTCACTATGTAGCGGCGGCGGAAGAGAGTCTCAATGATGGCTGCGCGGGTAGAAGGGCGTCCGATGCCGTTGTCTTTCAGTGCGTCGCGCAGGTCTTCGTCGTCCACTTGACGGCCGGCTGTCTCCATCGCACGGAGCAGGGTGGCCTCGGTATAGGGCTTGGGCGGCTGTGTCTGCTTCTGCGTCAGCGTGGGCTTGTGCGGTCCGCTCTCGCCTTTGTTGAATGCCGGCAGCACTCGTTCCTCGTCTTTCGTTTCTGCCTCGTCCTCGTCGGTCTGCGCCTTTTCTTTTTCGAAAACTACCCTCCAGCCGGGCTGCAGTATCTGTTTGCCAGTGGCGCGGAAATCGGTTTTTTCGATGCGGCCCGTTACGGTGGTCGTGGAGAATAGGCAGTCGTCGTGGAAGATGGCGATGAAGCGGCGTGCAACAAGGTCGAACACCTTGCGCTCCATATCGGTCAGGTTGTTGGGCTTATGGCCCGTGGGGATTATGGCGTGGTGGTCGGTCACTTTCTTGGTGTCGAACACTTTTCCACTCTTCTTCAGTTTCTTTCCACGCAACGGCAGGAGCAGCGGCTCGTAGTATTCGTTCAGCCCATTGAGCATCTGGGCACAGCGAGGATAGACGTCGTCGGGCAGATAGGTGGTGTCGACGCGCGGGTAGGTGGTGATTTTCTTTTCGTATAGGCTCTGCACCAGTTGCAAGGTCTGCTCGGCTGAGAACCCGAACTTCTTGTTGCATTCCACCTGTAGCGACGTCAGGTCGAACAGTCGCGGCGGAGCCTCAGAACCGTTTTTCTGCTGCACCGATACTACCTCGAACGGCTTTCCCTCAATCTGCCGGAGCGCATCCTTGGCCTCGTCCTCGCTCAGAAAGGCATTGCGCGTGGCCCGACTGGCCTGTGCGTCGCCGTCGCTGTCCACCTGCGCCGTGAAAAGCACTTGCCGGTATTCCGTAGCCAGCACCCAGTAGGGAGTAGGCACAAACTGGTCGATTTCCTGCTGCCGCCGCACAATCAGAGCCAGGGTCGGCGTCTGTACACGGCCCACCGAGAGCGGAGTAGCACCGCGTTCACGCCGGCCATACTTCAGCGTGTAGAGACGAGTGGCGTTCATGCCCAGAATCCAGTCGCCTATGGCGCGGCAAAGGCCGGCTTGATACAGACCGTCGTACTTCTGCTCGGTTTGCAGGTTTTCGAAGCCCTCGCGAATAGCCTCGTCGGTCATCGAAGAGATCCACAGACGCTTTACTGGGCAGGTGGCGCCCGATTGCTGCTTCACCCAGCGCTGTATCAGTTCGCCTTCTTGTCCGGCATCACCGCAATTGATAATCAGCTCGGCCTTTTCGAAGAGCTGCTTTATTGTGGCGAACTGTTTCTTTATGCCGGAGTCGTCTTTGAGGCGAATGCCGAAGCGGGCGGGTATCATGGGCAGTTGTCCGAGTGTCCAGCGCTTCCAGGTCTCGGTGTAGTCTTCCGGGTACTTAAGTTCGCACAAGTGTCCGAACGTCCAAGTCACCTGGTAGCCGTTGCCTTCGAGATAGCCCTCGCACGATTTCGTGGCGCCCAATATGCGGGCAATGTCGCGGGCTACGCTGGGTTTTTCAGCAATACATACAATCATTTCGTTCAGTTATGTGGTGGGTTGAAAGGTAGTTCCGGCCAGTCGTTGGAAGGCATCTTCGCCCAGAAATCTGGCCAGTGTGCCGTCGGCCGACAGGGCCGCAGGCGTGCCGGTGGTGAGGTCGTCGCGCGAAAGTAGCCAGCATTGGTCCACGCAACCGACTACGTGGCCCACGTCGTGGGTACTCAGCAGGATGGTCTTATGCGCTTCGTGCGCCAGCCGCACAAGCAGGTCCAGCAAATAGTTTTTTGCCGCAAAATCAAGAAAGGCAGTGGGCTCGTCGAGTAAGATGATGGGCGTTTGCTGTGCCAAAGCCTTCGCTATCATAACGCGTTGGCGTTCTCCGTCGGACAAACTCGACAGCAGCCTGCGCGAAAGTTTCTCAATGCCTGTCAGTCGCATCGACTCCATAACCACGTGGCGGTCCAGTTCCGAGATGCGGCCCGAAAACGAGGTGTAGGGCATCCGTCCCATCTCGACAATTTCGCGCACCCTAAGGTAGCCGGTCTGCGGCCTTTCGGTAAGCACTACCGCGATGGTGCGAGCCAGCTGCTTGGGTGTGATTTCGGTGTGGGGCATATTGCCGTAGGTCAGTTGGCCCGACAAGGGAGCCAGCAAGCCTGCCAGCGTGCGTAGCAAGGTAGTCTTTCCGCTGCCGTTGAGCCCGAAGATGGCCGTCAGCACCCCGCTTTGCAACTGCGCGCTAAGGTTGCGGCCCACGAGGTGCTGTCGTCGGCCGGCGGAGTAGCCAGTAGTGAGTTGGTCGAAGCGGAGTATCGGTTCCACGGATAGTGATTAGCTGCGAGGGGTTACTTCATGCGGTAGGCACCACGGGTGATTTCGTTGAGAGTAAGGTTGCGATAGACGAGATCATAGCCGTCGCCGATTTTTACTTGCTGCGTGTAGTTCTCTTCATAGTAGAACGCGATGGTTCCGTTATGCTGCACGCACATAGTAGAGTAGGCGCTGGTGCGGGAGGTTATGCGGCATACGTTTTCCGTAGGCCAATGGGCCGCGATGTCGGCAGGCGTAGGACGGTCGGGCAGTTCTTTATAGGCAATCGATACTTCGGCGCGCGTGTCGGCCGCAGGCAGCGACTGGAGCAACAGGGCCACGGGGCGGCTGTCGGCATTTCTGACAGCATCGACTATTAGCACTTCGCCGTTGCAGGCATTTCCGCCCAGATGCAAACCATCGGCAAACGAGTCGGAGTCGGCTGCGTCTTGCCACGAGCCACTTGCCGACTCGATGTCCTGGTATTTGAATATGTTGTAGTATCGGCCGTGTGCCTTTCTGCTGCTGAGCAGGACGTCGCCATTAGGAAGTTCCTCGCACTTAGGTTCGTCGCCGCCGGCAATAGCCAGTTGTGCACCGCCGGCACCGTGTCCCAGCGGTTTCCAACTATGGCCGAAGTCGTCGCTATAAAGCACGTAGTTGCCGTTGCGCGTGCAAAACGGCGCATAGATACGGCGGTGCGTACCAGCCTTTATTCGGCGACTCTGGCATAGTTTGCCGCTGCCCACGAATGCGGCCTTGGCCGAGGCGGGGATAAGGCCGTAGACGGTTGCGCTTATGTCCTCGGGCGGAAACCAGGTCCAGCGTCCCGACGCGTCGGGCTTGCCGCGAAATTGTCCGCATCGCAGCACTTTGTCCAAGCCACTTGTCACTTCGGAGAACGGCCATGCCACTCCGCCCGCCGCACATAGCGCCAGGACGGAGCCGGTTTCGTCGTCGCAGACCACTGCGATGTCGCCGAAACCATAGGTGAAGTCGTCGTAGATGCGTCCGTCGGTGCGGATGTCAGGACTTCCGGTGCCGCAGATTACTTCCGCAGGCTCGCTCCATGTTTGTCCCTGGTCGTTGCTGGTTCGCACGAGAATGTCGCACCGTCCGAATCCGATGTCGGTGCCGCACTTCAGACTGCCGGCAAAGGCCAGCAGGGCGCCATCCCTATGCTGTGCGATGGCGGGAATACGCACCGGATAGCCGGCAGGCGTGTTGCCGAACAGCACGATAGGCTGGGCGACGGCTACCATGCAGGCTGTCGCCGCAATGAATAGGGCGACGAACCGGGAAGTGCGGTGCCACAGGGATGAGTGCGTGGGATTCATGGGCAGATTCTTATACAACAAGTGCAAAATTATGGGATTTTGAGCATCTAAGTTATACAATTTTCTATTTTTGTAGGACGAATGAAATAAATATCAAACCTAACTATAATTATGAGAAAGATTCTGTTTGGCCTGATTATGGCCGTCACTGCAACGTTCGTAGGATGTGGCACTGCCACAAAGGTTCCCATCACGGGCCGTACGCAACGGTTGCTGGTGTCCGATGCGCAGGTGCTCAGCCTTAGCAACGAGCAATATTCAAGTTACATGAAGACTGCCAAGCCTTCTACCAACAAGGAAAACACGGAGATGGTGAAGCGTGTGGGGCAGAAACTGGCCACTGCCGTAGAGCAATATCTCAACGCCAATGGCTATTCGGCCGACGTGAAGAACTTCGCGTGGGAATTTAACCTTGTGCAGGATTATTCGGCTAATGCGTTCTGCATGCCGGGCGGGAAAATTGTCGTTTACGAAGGCATTTTGCCCTACACCAAGGACGAGCCGTCGCTCGCCATAGTGCTGGGCCATGAAATTGCCCATGCCGTGGCCAAGCACAGTGCCGAACAACTCAGTTCGCAACTGAAAGCGCAGTACGGCAGTCAGATTTTGAGTACGGTCTTAGGCCAGGCCGCCGGCGCCACGTGGCAGCAGATTGGCGCAGCCGCTTTCAGTTTCGGCAGCAGTAGCCTTTTGCGCAAGAACTCGCGTTCGAATGAGTCGGAGGCCGATTATATGGGTCTAATCTTTGCGGCAATGGCCGGATACGACCCTTCTGTGGCCGTAGACTTCTGGAAAAGAATGTCGGCAGGCAGTACGACGAAAAAGCCGGAGTTCTTTTCCGATCACCCCAGCGATGAAAGACGCATAAGCGATATTCAGGCGCGACTGCCCGAGGCACTTAAGTACTACAATCCCGCACCTGTCGCCACCACGACTAAGACGGCCAAAAAAACGACCACTAAGAAAAAATAGCGGTCTTGACATTCCGATTGAAAGAAGCCACCTGTCGACGAGCATCGCAGGTGGCTTTTTCCGTAGGTCTCAGATTTCCTCCACGTTCACTATGCCGTGCATCACGGCATAGATGGTCAGTGCGCCTATGGCTTTCGAACCGATTTTCTGAGTAAGGTTTTTGCGGTGGGTGATTATGGTGGTGGGCTGCACCTTCAGTTTGTCGGCAATTTCCTTGTTGATGTAGCCTTTCACGATAAGGGCAAGCACCTGTTTCTCACGCATGGTGAGCTGTTCGCCAGTCTGTCTGGCCGACGGCACTGGGTGATGGCCGTGGTCGTGCTGCATTCTTGTCAGCAGGTCTTTGACAATTTGTTTTTCGGGCTGGTTGGCGTCGATTTGCTTAAAGTCCTGCACCAGTTTGTCGGTGGGCTGTCCGTGCACGATAAGGATGGTTCGTGTGGGCACAGTCTGGTAGAACGAAAGCCCTTCGATGAGCGAGGGAGTGTCGATGAAAAAATGGACGAAGTGCGCGTTTTCGTGCTCTTCCAGCATGGCCTTGTTCGATGCGAACAAGCTGCATTGGCATTGGGGCACGATGCGCTGGAACAGTCCCATCAGTCCGAGTCCCTCGAGCGAGTTTTGCGCAACGATGGCTATGTGGGGGACGAAGTCGTGGGGCATTTCATGCGGGTTCATAGTGCGACGGGCTGACGGGTTGGCATTCTATTGGTGGTTGAGTAGCGAATCGAAGGCGGGCATAATTTGCATGAGTTCGGCGCGTAGGATGTCGGGGGCTACCTCGTTGCTGCAGACTACAAGCACCGTGTCGAATCCGGCTATTGTACCGAGAACGCTCTGCAGGTGCTTGCGGTCGATTTCGATGGCTATGCCTGCTGCAAAGCCGGGGCGTGTTTTGATGACGGCCACGTGGTTTGCGAATTCGATAGTCTGCACGGCGGAGTTCTCCAAGTATTCAAACGCCAGTTTCTTCTCTATCACGCGCTGATAGCCTTGTCCTTCGCGCACCTTGTAGCGGTCGCCTTTCTGTGTGCGTACCTTGGCCACGCCGAGGCGCTTGAGGTCGGCAGAAAGAGTAGGTTGCGACACTACATAGCCATTGCGTTTCAGGGCCTCGGCAAGTTCGGCCTGATTCGAGATAGGCATTGCCTGCAACAGGGTGCGTATGGCATCGAGGCGTTGTTCTCGTTTTTTCATAGAGCAAATTGACTTTCAGGTTGCTACAATTGTGATATGTATTTGCAAAGTTAATTTTTTTGATAATAATTATAGGCATATTGCATAATGCAATTTGAGATTTTTTTATCTTTGCTTATGTAATCAATCCATTCGAACCACTTATGCACTCAGTGTTCCAAGAAGAAACCAATTTGCGCGGTCGCATTGAGGTGGTGTGCGGTTCCATGTTCTCGGGCAAGACCGAAGAACTCATACGCCGCCTTCGTCGCGCCCAGTTTGCGCGTCAGCGCGTCGAAATATATAAGCCCACCGTCGACACGCGCTATTCGGAGGAAGACGTAGTCTCTCACGACAGCAAGCATATCCCTTCAACGCCTGTCGATTCGCCTCAGAGCATCCTGCTGCTGGCTTCCGAGGCCGAGGTAGTAGGCATTGACGAGGCACAATTCTTCGACGATTCGCTGGTCAGCGTATGCAACGAATTGGCAAATCGCGGCAAGCGCGTCATCGTGGCAGGCCTCGACATGGATTTCCTTGGCAAGCCGTTCGGTCCGATGCCCGCGTTGCTCGCCATCGCCGAGGAAGTGACCAAGGTGCATGCAATTTGCGTGCGTTGTGGTAGTCTGGCCCACATCTCCCACCGTATCGTGGCCGGCGACAAGCAGGTGTTGCTCGGCGAAAAGCAGGAGTACGAGCCCCTATGCCGCCACTGCTACAACGAAACCCTCTCGGCCCAGTCGGCCACCGAGGGAAAACTGTTCGACGAATAAGGCTGTCAATCAGCACGATACGAAGGCTGAAAAATGGCATAATTGCGCGAAAAAATTGCATTATACAATCGGAAAATTGCATTATGGAATTTCGAAATTGTATAATGCAATAATTTTATTCCATAATACAATTTTCGGAACACATAACACGCTGAAAACCAACTATTAGGAACGGTAAAAATGAGAATAGGAAAACACGGCATGCTCTTGGGGTGCGGACTGGCGGCCGCCACTTGCGGATGGGCCCAACGCACCGAGCGTCCCAACGTCATACTGCTTGTGGCCGACGACCTGGGCTACGGCGACCTGTCGTGCTATGGAGCCACGCGGGTGCATACGCCCGTGGTGGACAGTCTGGCTCGGCACGGCGTGCGCTTTACTGACATGCACGCGTGCGCCTCTACCAGCACACCGTCGCGCTATGCGCTGCTCACGGGCGAATATCCTTTCCGCCGACCGGGCACGGACGTGGCACCGGGTGATGCGGGCATGATCATACGCCCCGGTCAGTTTACCATGGCCGAACTGTTCAGACAGGCCGGCTATAAGACCGCGGCCATAGGCAAATGGCACCTGGGGCTGGGCGACAAGACCGGCGAGCAGGACTGGAATGCTCCGCTCGACATAACCCCTCGCGACATCGGGTTCGACTACCACTATTTGATGGCGGCAACGGCCGACCGCGTGCCCTGCGTATGGATTGAGGACGGCCGCGTATGCGACTGGGACGCCAATGCGCCCATTTCCGTCAGTTATCAGCATCCGTTCGCCGGCGAGCCTATTGCACGCGAGCATCCCGAGATGCTGCAACTGCGCTCCTCGCACGGACACGACCAGGCCATCGTCAACGGCATAGGCCGCATAGGTTATATGAAAGGCGGCGGGCATGCACTGTGGCGCGACGAGGATATTGCCGACTCGATTGTGGCTCATGCCGTGCGATACATAGAGGCAAACCGCGCCGAACCCTTTTTCCTCTACCTGTGCACCAACGATGTGCACGTGCCGCGTATGCCGAACGAACGGTTCCGCGGCACTTCGCCGATGGGACTACGGGGCGAAGCCATCCTGCAATTCGACTGGACGGTGGGGCAGATAAGCGAGTCGCTCCGCCGGCTTGGTCTCGACCAAAACACCCTGCTTATCATCACCAGCGACAACGGGCCCGTGCTCGACGACGGCTATGCCGACCGCGCATGGGAACTGGCCGGTAGCCACAACCCCAGCGGTCCCTATCGAGGCGGTAAGTATAGTGCCTACGAAGGCGGTTCGGCCGTCCCGTACATCGTCTATTGGCCGGGGAAAGTGCCTGCCGGCACCACGTCTGACGCACTTGCCTCGCACATCGACCTGTCGCGCTCGCTGGCACAACTATTGAACCAGTCGGTACCTGCCGACGCACTGCCCGACAGCCGTGCGCTGTTGGCCGTCATGACGGGCCGAAGTCACCGCAACTGCCCCTTTGCGCTCACCATGCCTAACAACCGCAGCATCGTGATGCGGCAAGACCGATGGAAACTAATCCCGCCCAGCAAGGGACCCAAGGAAGCCTGGCAAACACATATTGAACTGGGCTACTCCTCCGAGCCGCAACTCTACGACATCGACCGCTATCGCTACGAAGGGGTCAACCTGGCGCAGAAGAACCCCAAGGTGGTGAACCGCATGATGCAGCAACTCAACCGCACTCTGCAGGGACGATAGGCCATGGTGCCGCCTGCAAAAAAGCGCCTCCCTTTCAGCCGAAAAGGAGGCGCTTGTGCGTAGATGCTATTTGCGTCAGCGCGTCTGAGGTTTGTACTTGACCTTTGCAGGCTTCGACTCGTGGCGCATACGGTCGAAGGCAGTCACTACATAGGTCTGCGGCCCGTTTTGTGCATAGGTACTGATGTCGAGCACGTTGGTGGGAGTGACGGCAATAATGCGGTCGTTGCGTCCGAGGTCGATTTTCTCGCCCTTGCCAAAGCAATAGACCACATACTTCACGGCCTCCTGAGCCACATTCTTATACTTTGGCGGCAACCAGTAGAGATATAGTTTGCCGTCCTTGTTGTGCAGTCCCAGACTCTTCACCTTTGCGGGGAGGCGCTTATGGTCGTTGTCGTAGGCTATAGGCAAAGCGTATTCGGACTGGAACATTTCCTTCAGGGCCACGGCCGCATTTCCCTCGTTGCGTACGACGGCGGCACTGTACCATAGGCAATTTCCCTGAATGTGGGGCAAGGTGCGCTGCAGGCGGAACTTTTCGGGCAACTGGTTTATCTGCGGATTGTTCAGGTCTTTTGCGCGTACGCTGCGCTCTATGTCCTGACCCACTATGAGCGGGCAGTTGTCCACATGCTTACTCCACCACTTCACCAGCGTAGTGTAGTCGGCCGCCTTGTGGCCTATTTCCCAGTACAACTGCGGTACGAGGTAGTCGCACCAGCCTTGTTGCGTCCAATACAATATGTCGGCGTACAGGTCGTCGTAGTTTTGCAGTCCGTTGGTGGCTGAGCCTGGCAGATTAACCCCGCCTTGCGTGCTGTTGGTGGTTTTGGAATTGTGGTAGATGCCGAAGGGCGAGACGCCGAAAGCCACCCACGGCTTGATTTGCTTGATGGTGGCATGAATCTGACGGATGAGCAGATTGACATTATAGCGGCGCCAGTCGGCAATGTCGGTAAATCCGTTGCTATGCGCCTTGAACGTGTCGGCATCGGGCAACGGCGTGCCGTTGGGATAGGGGTAGAAATAGTCGTCAATATGCAGTCCGTCGATATCGTAGCGCGACACGATGTCGGCAACGACTTGGCAGATGTAGTCGCGGTTTTCTTGCAAGCCCGGATTAAAGAGCAGCAGATTGTCGTAGGCGAAAAATCGCTCAGGATGCTTGTTGTAGGGGTGAGAAGTGGCCAACTGGTTGGTTGTCTTAGTCTTTGCACGATACGGATTTATCCAGGCGTGCAGTTCCATACCGCGACGGTGGCACTCCTTTATCATCCATTCCAACGGGTCCCAGTAGGGGTTCGGCGCCACGCCCTGCTGACCAGAGAGAAAGCGTGTCCACGGCTCCAACTGACTGGCATACATCGCGTCGGCCTCGCCACGCACCTGAAAGATAATGGTGTTGACCCGGCAGGCTTTCAATTCGTCGAGTTGGTGGGTCAGATTCTGCTGCATCTGGTCGCGGTCCATTCCCATGAACTGCCCGTTAATCATTTGAATCCAGGCACCGCGGAATTCGCGCTTGGGCTGGGGGAGTTGGGCATAGAGACTGAGCGAGAAGAGCAGGGTGAGCAGAAAAACAACGGTTCGTTTCATTCGGTAGAGTATGTTAATTGAAGGATGCCATACGGCAATATGACTGCGAAATTAGAAAAAATTGCGCTATATCAGTACTTTTCCATTATTCGATTATTCTATAAATTCGCAGAAACATCTAAAAACCCACCGCTATGCTCCGACGCACCTTTTTCTGCCTGCTGCTGACAATCAGTCTTCGGCTGTCGGCCCAGCCCACTATGGAATACTACCGCGACTTTGTCGGCCGTTACGAATCGACTCGCATATCGACGGTTTTCGAGGCATTGCAAGCCGCCACCTCAGGCGAACAGCGCGATGCCATTGTTTTCCTCTATGCCTACATGGCCTGGCCCGACGTGCTCAACTATCCGGCCGACTTCTACCTGAAGCAGACCGCCGCGTCAGTCCGTGCCCGCCACGCGACGGCGTGGGCTGCCAGTGTGCCGGACAGGGAGTGGTTTCACTTTGTGCTGCCCATCCGAGTGAACAACGAACACTTGGACCGATTTCGCGAACTTTACTACGACGAACTGGCTGCAAGAGTGAAAGGACTCAGTATGGCCGAGGCCGCCCTCGAAGTAAACCACTGGTGCCACGAACATCTGACCTACCAGCCCAGTGACGCACGCACGTCGTCGCCGCTTACCAGTCTGAAGACCGCTACCGGGCGCTGTGGCGAGGAATCTACGCTCACGGTGGCCGCACTTCGAGCCGTGGGCATCCCTGCCCGGCAGGTTTACACCCCTCGTTGGGCCCACACCGATGATAATCATGCGTGGGTGGAGGCATGGATTGACGGAAAGTGGCATTTTATGGGAGCCTGCGAACCTGCTCCGCAACTGGATGTGGCTTGGTTCAACCAGCCGGCTGCTCGCGGAATGTTGATGAATACGACGGTGCTTGGCCGCTATAAGGGGCCGGAGGACGTCATCGTTCAGAAAGAGCGGCAGACTACTATCAACGTGACGGAGAACTATGCCCCCGTCGCGCGTGCCTATGTGAAAGTGGTGGACGGAAAGGGGACGGCCGTGCCCGATGCTTCCGTCAGTTTCCGCCTTTATAACTATGCGGAGTTCTACCCGGTTTTCCAGACAAAGACCGCTTCCGACGGCACGGCTAGTATGCTTGCCGGCAGGGGCGATATGATTGTGTGGGCCTCGAAGGATGGCACATACGGATTCGAGAAGGTAAGCGTCGGGCGGGAAGATACGGTCGTCGTGGCCCTCAGCCATCGCGACGGCGATGCCTATGAAACCGACCTGGAAATCGTTCCGCCGCCCGAGTCGAATAGTCTGCCGGTGGTCGACGCCAAGGCTCAGACGGCGTGCAACAAGCGGCTGGCCGAGGAGGATGCATTGCGGGCCAAATACGTGGCTTCGTTTCCGACAGACAAGGCAATTGCGCGGTTCTGCCATAAGTACGGCTACCCCTCCGACCGGGTGATTCCGCTGATACATAACAGCAAAGGCAACTACGACAGCCTATTTCGAATGCTGGCACAATGGGGCCAGCCGACTTCGCTGACCTTCTGCGGCATCCGACAGGAGGAGCGCATTTGGCTCTTAGACTTGCTGGAAACCCTGACAGAGAAAGACCTGCGCGACCTACCCGAAGAAACCGTTGCGGGGCACATGGCGGTGCTTGAGAGTCAGGAACTGACCGATTCGCTTGACCTGCCGCTCGACGACTATGGGCAGATGGTCCGCAAGTATGTGCTGTCGCCACGCATTGCCATGGAAAGCCTCTCCGACTGGCGCCGGGCTTTCTGCGACTCCATTCCGCAAGACATCCGCACAATGCTTCGGCAGCATCCGACGAAGGTGGTGGATTTCGTGAATATGTGGCCGACTCTGCCCACCGACGAAAGCACCCGCTATATAAATGTATGGCCCGAAAGAGCCGCCCGAATGTTGCCTATCGACTCGTATTCGAAGCAGTTGTTCTTTGTGGCGCTGGCTCGCACCGTGGGACTTCCCGCCCGCATTGACGAAGTGACCGGGCGCGTAGCCTATTTTGCCGACGGATGGCGTACGGTGGAGTTCGAGCATAAGGAGGTCGGCGCGAAGGTGGATGCGGCCGGACTGAAACTGGCTTTCGCACCCACCGATGTCGTGACCAATCCCAAATACTATACGCATTTCACGCTGTGCCGATTGGAGAACGGGCAGCCGCAACTGTTGGAGTATCCCGAGGAAGCTACCTGCGAATCGACATTCCAGTCGGGTGCGCCGGTGGAAAAGGGAAATTATTTTCTGATAAGCGGCACGCGCCTGGCAAGTGGTAGCGTGTTGGCGCACGTGTCGGCATTTGCACTCCGGCACGATACGACCGTGAGCCTGCAACTCAATCGCGACGACCGAAAAGTCAGCGTCATCGGTTCGTACAATGCTGAAAATCTTTACTACGACATTGAAAGCGGTGCGGAGAAGTCTGTTCTCTCGACCACGGGCCGAGGTTTCTTTGTAGTGGGACTGCTAAAAGCCTCCGACGAACCTTCAACCCATCTGCTCCATGACCTTGAGCAGGAAAAGGAAGCACTTGAGGCCTGGGGGCGTACTATTTTGCTGCTGTTTCCTAACGAAGCCGACTATAAGGCCTTTGAAAACCGCAGGTCGGAATATCCCAACCTGCCGAAGAACGTTCGGTTTGGCATCGACCTTAATGGAGCCAGTGTGGCCGACGTGCTTGCCAATGAATGGGTCCGTGCCAAACAGTTGCCCGCTATAGTAGTGGCCGACTCCTTTAATCGAATTGTCTTCGGAGTGCAGGGCTATACCATCGGAATTGGCTCGCAACTGCGTAGGGTCATATCGCAACTGTAGAAAGGCCGTGCGGACGGGATGGCCCGATACGAAAACGTCCCCGACTCACAATGAGCCGGGGACGTTGCTTTATGGGATGATTCGGTTTAGAACATCTTTTCGGGATAAATCTTATCGGCGTGGAGTTTTTCGAACTTCTCTACCACCTCGGGACGGTCTTCCGGATAGGTTACACCGAACCATTTGCTGGTCGTATCGAGCACTTCGCAGGTTGCCTTACCCTGTCGGATGAGCGTATCGACCATCAGGGGAATAAAGAACTCGCTTTTCAGATTTTCCTGGTTCTTCGGGTCGGAAAGGAAGGTCTTGAAGTAGGCTTCACTATGTGCGAAGTAATCTGGAGTAAAGCCCCAGAAATTCATAGAGACTGGCGTGTCGTCGGAAATAGCCTGCCAATTTTCTTCTTCGTCCAGGAATTTTACAACTCCGTCAATGCGTTTGATTTTCGTACGCTCAACGACCGACGTGAGTAGGTTGTTGTCGTTTTTCTCGCAGACACCGCGACTTACCGTACCGCTTTCGGACAGCGTGTTACCCACGCGGAAGCCGACCATGGCATATTTTCTGGTGGAACCCTCTGGCAGATTGCTGAGGAACTGTGCCATGACGCGATAAGCGTCTCTGTCGTAGAAATCGTCGCAGTTAATGACGGCAAAAGGCTCTTTAATGGCGTCCTTACCCATTAGGACCGCGTGGTTAGTGCCCCAGGGTTTCGTTCTTCCATTAGGAACCGAAAATCCTTCTGGCAGGGCGTCGAGCGATTGGAATACGACTTCGCACGGAATCTTTGACTCGTATTTCGACAACACTTTCTGACGGAAGTCTTCCTCAAAGTCCTTGCGGATGACAAATACGAGTTTGCCAAATCCGGCATTGATAGCGTCGTAGATGCTATAGTCCATGATGGTTTCTCCGTGTGGTCCGAGGCCGTCCAACTGTTTGAGTCCTCCGTAGCGGCTTCCCATGCCTGCGGCCAATAAGAATAGGGTTGGTTTCATAGTTGTTATGTGTTTATAGTTTTGTGCAATGGTTTGAATGTATAGCAAAAGTAGTGGATTTGCTATTTATGGGCAAAAATAGAACTGGTTTTTGTGTGGGTGGCATAATGGCGTTGCCTATGCCTGCGGTGTTTCTGCGATATAGGTCGCGGCCATATCGGCGCAGGCTTCTCCGTCGACAGCGGCCGATACGATGCCGCCAGCATAGCCCGCACCTTCGCCACAGGGGAATAGTCCTTCGAGTCGGATGTGCTGATAGGTTTCGCGGTTGCGTAGGATTCTGACGGGCGAGGAGGTTCGTGTCTCAATGGCCAATAGAGCTGCCTCTTTCGACAAGAATCCCCGCTGTCGTTTATTGAATACGATGAAGGCGTTCTGTAGTCGATTGGTGAAGAAGTCGGGCATCCAGAAATGCAGGGGAGAGGCTATCTGGCCCGGGGCATAACTGGACGAAGGAAGGTCTGCGCTCAATCGGTTGCTTACAAAGTCGGTCATGCGCTGGGAAGGGGCGCGTTGGCTGAAACCTGCCTGTTGCCAGCAGATTTGTTCGAGGGCTTCCTGCATATACATGAGTTGCAGCGGATTGTCTGGTTCGAATGCGCCGCTATGCGTATCGGCGAAACGCTCATCTTGCTTCATGGAATCCATAAATGGCTTCAGTTCGCCGGCAAGGTCCTCGACGCGGGTTTCTACCACTATGCCGCTGTTCGACCAGGCCGAGTTGCGGTGCGACGGGCTCATACCGTTAACCACCAGTTGGTTCGGACCGCTTGCCGCAGGTACGACAAATCCGCCGGGGCACATGCAAAAACTGTAAACGCCTCGCCCCTCGACCTGCGCCACTATTGAATACTCGGCGGCAGGCAGGTAGCGGCCGCGACCCATAGGACTATGGTATTGCAGCCTATCGATAAGCACCGACGGGTGCTCTAGGCGAACGCCCACTGCTATGGACTTGGCCTCAATTTCAATGTGGTTGTCGTGTAGGTAGGTGAAGACGTCGCGTGCCGAGTGGCCCGTAGCCAGAATCACGGGTCCGCGAAACGTCTTGCCGTTGGCCGTGTGGATGCCCACTATGCGGTCGCCCTGACAGATAAAGCCGTCGAAGCGGGTCTCAAAGTAAACTTCGCCTCCGCTTTGGATAATCTGGTTGCGCATATTCTCGATGACGCGTGGAAGTCTGTCCGTGCCGATGTGCGGGTGCGAATCGGCCAGAATGTTTGTGCTGGCGCCAAATTGGCAGAACACGCGGAGTATTTTCTTTGTGTCGCCGCGTTTCTTGCTCCTGGTGTTCAGTTTTCCGTCCGAGTAAGCGCCCGCTCCGCCCTCGCCGAATGCGTAGTTGCTATTGGGGTCGACCTGCTGCGTACGGCTGATGAGCGCAATGTCCTTGCGGCGAGCGTGGACGTCTTTTCCGCGTTCCACGACAATAGGCTTGCAGCCCAGTTCGATAAGGCGGAGTGCCGCAAACAAGCCGCCAGGTCCGGCGCCCACTACTATGACGGCCGGTTTGCCCGACACATCGGGATAGACTATTGGTTCGAACCATTGGGTGGGAGGTTCTTCGTTGACAAAAACCTCGACTTCGAGGTTGACAAAAATATGGCGTTGGCGCGCGTCAATGTTGCGGCGGACGATGCGAACGGCTTTTATCGTACGGGCATCAATGCCTTTTTCGCGGGCAATGTAGGCTTCGAGTTTATCCGACTGATAGGCCATGTCGGGCGACAGTCGCAGGCTGTAGGTGTATATCATTTCCGGTGGGGAGGATAGGCTATCCGAACAAGGCCCTTAGGGCTTCGGTGACGGTCTTTACAGGAACGAGTTCAATGTGCTTCGGCTGGCTTTCCAGGCTTTTCATGTTCTGTTCGGGCATTATGAACCGCTGGAATCCGAGTTTCTCGGCTTCGGCAATCCTTTGGGCAATGCGCACCACGGGGCGGATTTCGCCGCTGAGGCCTATTTCGCCGGCCAGTGCCACGCTGCGTTCTATCGGCGTGTCTACGTTGCTTGACAATACGGCCGACATGACAGCCAGGTCGATAGCCGGATCGGTCACTCGCAGTCCACCTGCAATGTTGAGGAATACGTCTTTTGCTGCCAACTTAAATCCTACGCGCTTCTCCAGTACGGCCAACAGCATGTTGAGCCGTCGCAGGTCGAAACCGGTGGCGGAGCGTTGGGGCGTGCCATAGGCGGCCGTGCTGACAAGTGCCTGCACTTCAATCAAAAATGGGCGGACTCCCTCCATCGCAGCGGCTATTGCGATGCCGCTCAGTGAGTTGTCGTTCTGCGAGATAAGCATCTCCGACGGGTTCTCTACGGCTCGCAGTCCTCCGCTACGCATTTCGTAGATTCCGAGTTCGCTTGTGCTTCCGAAGCGGTTCTTGTGGGCGCGGAGTATGCGGTAGAAATAGTTGCGGTCGCCTTCAAATTGCAGCACGCAGTCTACAATGTGTTCCAACACCTTTGGTCCGGCTATGGAACCGTCTTTTGTGATGTGGCCCACTATAATGACCGGCGTCGAGGTCTCTTTGGCGAATTTGAGCAAGGCAGCCGTGCACTCGCGGATTTGGGTAATGCTGCCGGGCGACGAGTCTACGCTTTCGGACTGCAGGGTTTGTATCGAGTCGACTATGACGATGTCGGGATGGGTGTTTTTTATTTGTGTAAAGATTTGTTCGAGGCTTGTGTCGCATAGGAGCAGGCATTGGTCGGATGCCTGTCCGATGCGGTCGGCACGCAGTTTTATCTGTGCTTCGCTTTCCTCGCCGCTCACATAGAGGACTTTCTGCGGCAGCGAAAGCACCGTTTGCAGCAGGAGTGTACTCTTTCCGATGCCAGGTTCGCCGCCTATGAGCACCAGACTGCCGGGCACGAGTCCGCCTCCGAGAACTCGGTTGAGTTCCGTGTCGTGCAGGTTGATGCGAGGCACGTCGGTGGCCGACACATTACGTAGCAGCACGGGTTGTGGCTTCTTTGCCTTTCCGCTCAGCACAATGTCGGCTGCAGATTCGCGCGGCGAACTGGCGGCAGGGTGTATGGTTATTTCCTTATAGGTGTTCCATTGTCCGCATGAGGGGCACCGGCCAAGCCATTTGGCCGATTCCTGTCCGCAGTTGTCGCACACGTATACGGTTTTGGGTTTTGCCATGACAGTAGGGGTCTTTAGGTAGAAAAATGCCCGCTTCCGACGGGCATTATAAGAGGGTTATTCAATTGTAGCCAGGGCTTGTCGCAATGCTACGAGTTCGCTGCGTATTTCCTGCAACTTGTCCATGGCTTCCGACTTTCTCTCGACGCCTTGCCTATTGCTGCGGAGCAGTTTGGCCGCTGCGTCGAGTTTTAGTCCGCGTTCTTTCACCAGATTGTATATGAGTCGGATTTGCTCGATGTCGTCTTTTGTGTACTGACGAACGTTGCGTCCGGATTTCCGAGGGGATATTTGCGGAAACTGAGTTTCCCAGTAGCGCAGCAGCGAGGGCTGCACGTGGAAATATTCGGCCACCTCCGAAATCGAATAGTAGAGTTTGAGCTCTTTATTGGGGTTGTAAGCCATGGTTGCGACTTTTCTTTTAGTTTACGATGAGCAAATATATAAAAATCGTTTGTATCTGAGCGCACTATGGGCATAAAAAAAGCAGGCACTGTCCTTTGGGGCAATGCCTGCTGTGTGGTTGAGTGGTCGGAGCGTGCTATGCTTCGGCTTGTGGCTCTACCGAAACCACACTGCGGTCTCTGTTGCCACGATGAAACTTCACTACACCGTCAACAAGGGCATACAGGGTATGATCGCTACCCATTCCCACGTTTTTACCGGGATAATGAACCGTACCACGCTGGCGTACGATGATGTTACCTGCTACGCAGGCCTGTCCGCCAAAGATTTTTACGCCTAACCGCTGGGAAGCCGATTCGCGGCCGTTCTTAGAGCTACCTACACCTTTCTTATGTGCCATTTTCTTTAAGTTTTAGGGGTTAAGCAATAACTTGTTTGATTACAAGCTGAGTGAATTGATGACGGTATCCGTTGAGTTTGCGATAACCCTTACGACGTTTCTTGTGGAACACAAGCACTTTGTCGCCTTTCACGAGTTTCTCGGCAACTTCGGTTACTACTTTTGCGCCTTCTACGGTGGGAGCGCCTACCGTGACCGTGCCGTCGGCATCTACCAAGAGCACTTTGTCAAATTCAACAGTCTGGCCGTTTTCCACGTCCTGCAGACGGTTCACGAAGAGCTTCTTGCCCTCTTCTGCCTTAAACTGCTGACCGTTAATCTCTACGATTGCGTACATTTTGATAATTTTAAACGGATTTTTCCGGGAGGCGGGCAACGATTGCATAAGCCTGTCGCCACTTTTCTGGCCCCTGCGGACTCTTTAGCGGGTGCAAAAGTAGCAAACCTCAGCGACATGAGCAAGTCTTTTAATATTTTTTCTTTGCAAACCCCAGTTTTCCGTCGGTTTTCCTATCTTTGTTTGCCGTTGCATAATGCGGCGAAAAAATTACATAATGCAATTCTGAAATTCCATAATACAATTTTGAAATTCAATTATGCAATTTTTCGATTCCATAATGCTATTTTCGGGCAGACTTATCAATTTGAAATCCAAACATATAGAATCAAATGGAACAATACTATTACATTGACAATGCAGGTTTGCAGCAGGGTCCGGTAGAGGCCGACCGGCTCGTCGCCTTTGGCGTTCGGCCGGAAACATTGGTGTGGAAGCAGGGAATGCCTCAGTGGGCCCCCGCATCCCAAGTGCCCGAACTGGCCGACCTTTTTTATGCGCAGCCGCCACAGGTGGAGGAGGTCCGGCCCGCTTCGGACGAACCGAAACCTGCCGCGCCCGAAACGTACCTTATATGGGCCATTTTGGCAACCATATGCTGCTGTATGCCTTTCGGTGTCATTTCGATTGTCTATGCCTCGCGTGTCAACTCATTGTATAATAGTGGCTACTACGACGAGGCACTTGTGTCCAGCCGCCGGGCAAGAAACTGGGCATTGGCCTCATTTGTCTGCGGACTTGTATCCACTATTTTTTATACGGTATTTGTGCTCTCTTCCGGTTACATAGGAGCCGGTGGCGACTACGTAGGCCTATAGTACTGCGCCACGATGGCGTGGCCGCGTTTGTGTGATGACTGGATGGTGGACGATAGGCGTGCTGGTGGCCTATGCCGTTTTGCTGACGGCATGGTCGCGGCTGTTTGCACGCAAGTCCGACAACCCTACTTTTTTCATAGGTGAGCGCCGGAGCAACTGGCTTCTGGTGGCGTTCGGCATGATTGGGGCGAGCGTCAGCGGAGTCTCTTTCATCAGCGTGCCTGGCTGGGTGGAGCAGACCCATATGACCTATCTGCAGATGTGCCTCGGATTTGTGCCGGGCTATCTGATAGTGGCCTATGTCCTATTGCCGCTCTATTGGCGCATAGGCCAGCCCAGCATCTACGCCTTCCTTCGCGGGCGCTTCGGGCAGATGTCCCACCGCACCGGCTCGCTTTTTTTTGTGGCCAGTAAGTTGGTGGGCGCCAGCGCAAGGCTCTATGTCGTCGTGCTTGTGCTCCACGAAATGGTCTTTAGGCCGCTGGGCTGCTCCTTTATACTGACGGCCGTGACCACGCTGCTGCTCATCTGGCTCTATACGCATCGCAGCGGCATCCGCGCACTTGTCTATACCGATGTGCTTCAGACCGCGTTCATGCTGGCTGCCATCGGTGCGTTGCTCTATGCTGCGGCCCACACGCTCGGACTGGATGCCCGCGGGCTTTGGCGTGTGGCCACGCAGCACGAGATGTCGGAAGTGTTCCGATGGTCGGGCATGCAGTCGTTCTGGAGGCAATTTTTCAGCGGTATATTCATAGTGATTGTCATGACGGGCCTCGATCAGGACATGATGCAGAAAAACTTGTCGTGCCGCAGTCTGCGGGCGGCCCAGAAGGACATGTGCACCTATGGCCTCGGTTTTCTGCCGGTCAACTTTGTGCTGCTGCTGCTCGGCATACTGCTCTACATGGTTTGCAGCCAGCAGGGGCTCAACCCGCCTGAGCAGTCGGACCGCCTGTTGCCGTTCCTGGTCGGCGGGGGGCACCTGGGAGCCTGGGTCATAGTGCCGTTTGCCCTGGGCATTATGGCATCGGCCTTTTCGAGTGCCGATTCGGCGCTTACAGCACTTACCACCACCACTTGCATAGACCTGCTGTCCATGCCCACAAGGCAATGGGACGAGTGGAAGCAGATTCGCATCCGTCGCATAGTGCATGCCGGCGTGGTGCTTATGTGCCTGCTCTGCACCATTGTGTTCCGGGCCGTCAACTCGGGCAATGCCATCCATGCCATATATGTGCTCGCCTCCTACACCTACGGACCGCTGCTCGGCTTGTTTGCATTCGGACTATTCACCCGCCGGTCGGTGCGCGACTGGCTCGTGCCAGCCGTTTGCATTATGGCACCGGTTGCTTGCGGGTTGCTCGACCACTATTCCCCAGTTTGGTGGAACTATCGCTTTGGCTACGAACTGCTCATGCTTAACGGAGCCATCACCTTCATGGGGCTGTGGATGCTTTCCTTAGGGCAGGGCAGAACCGACATATTGTCACAGTCTGACAGAAATAATAGATAAATTCAGCAAAATAGCACGATTTTCGAAAATCCGTTTGCATTATTGAATGGCTCTGTTTATATTCGCATAAACAACCTTTAATCTATGCCTACAGTTATCTACCCATCGCCTATCTTTGGGCCCGTCGAAAGTCGCAGGCTCGGAATTTCGCTTGGAATAAACCTGATGCCTCGCGATGGTAAGGTTTGCACGTTCGACTGCCTCTATTGTGAGTGCGGTCTTAACAAAGACTTTGTGGCCCATACGCCGCGGCCCACTCGCAAGGACGTGCAAAAAGCCTTGGAGCAGAAATTGCGCGAAATGCATATGGCCGGCACTGCTCCCACGGTGCTGACGTTCGCCGGCAATGGCGAACCGACCACGCATCCCGAATTTCTGGGAATAATAGGCGATGCAATGATTCTGCGCGACCGTTATTGTCCGCAGGCCAAGATTGCCGTGCTCAGCAATGCTACTCTGACCGTACGGCCCAACGTGCGTGCTGCGCTGATGAAGGTAGATTACAACATATTGAAGTTAGACACCGTCGATGCCGATTATATCAAATTGGTGAATCGTCCTGCTTTCCCCTACGATGTCAAGAATGTCGTCAAGGAACTCAAGGCTTTCAACGGACACTGCATTGTTCAAACCATGTTCCTCAAGGGAACCTACGAAGGCCATAGTCTCGACAATACAGGCGAGGCATATGTAGGTCCGTGGCTCAATGCCCTGAAGCAAATCAAGCCACAGGCCGTGCAGGTCTATACGATTGCCCGCGAAACGGCCGTAGAAGGATTGGAGAAAGTCAGTGCCGAAGAATTGGATCGTATTGTAGCATTGCTGAAGGATAATGGCATCGAGGCAGAAGCCTTTTATTAGAGAGTATGCCACCATTCAATCCGACGGCCTTCTTAGACAAAATCCGCCAAACCCTATCCGATGCGCACATAAGTGTGTCGGGGCAGCGCGTGCTGGTAGCCCTCAGCGGCGGAGCAGACTCCGTCTGCCTGCTGCATGCCTTGCGCGAACTGGGTGCAAAGGTCTATGCGGCGCATTGTAACTTCCATTTGCGCGGAGAAGAGTCGAACCGCGACACAGCCTTTGTCCGCGAACTCTGCCAAGCATTGGGCGTTCCTCTCTTCGAGACTTCTTTCGATACGGCATCTTTCGCCGCGCAACACGGACTGAGCATCGAGATGGCCGCACGGCAGTTGCGCTATTCCTACTTTGACGAAATCTGCCGGCAGAACGACCTGCGCTATGTTTGCATAGGCCATCACATCGAGGACAATATCGAAACGGTGTTTCTCAACCTTTTGCGCGGCACGGGCATAAGCGGGCTGCGCGGCATGGTTGTGGAGCACGATGGCATCCTGCGCCCGTTGCTGCACACCACGCGGCAAGAGATTGAAAACTATCTGCAGGCAAATCGTCAGACTTTTGTAAACGACAGCAGCAATGACGACCGGAAATACCGGCGTAACTTCCTGCGTCACGAGATAATGCCCCGCTTGCGCGAACTTAATCCGCACTTCGACCAGACTATGGACGCCAATTTGCGCCATATAGCCGAGGCCGACCGCATAGTGGTGGAATTTAGCCGGACGAAGTGCGGTGAGTATTGCACCGTCAACGGAACTGGTTGTCGTATTGACCTGACGGCCTTGCGTAAGGAGCCGCACGGAAACTACCTGCTTTTCGACTGGCTGAGCCACTACGGGTTCAACGCAAGCCAGGTGGAGCAAATCTGGTCGGACTTTGAGCAGCGGACAGGTGCATTGTTCGAGGCTGCGGACTATGTGGCGACCATTTGCAATGGGGCGCTGGAGATTGGAATAAGGCCGCAAGCGCTTTCGCCGGTCGTGCTGACGGACGGCATTACGGCGTTGGCCGACGGAAGGATGATTGGCGTCGAAACCTCGCTGGACGTGGCCGTCAGCCGCGACCCGCTGACCGCGACGCTTGATGCACAGAAAATTTGCGGCAGCCTCTATGTGCGTTCCGCTATGGAGGGCGACCGTTTCCAGCCTTTCGGGATGAAGGGCACTAAGTTGCTGAGCGACTTCCTTACCGACCGCCATCGCTCGCGTATCGAGAAGATGAGAACCCTTGTGGTGTGCGATGACGAGGGTATCGTGTGGGTCGTCGGCGAAAGGATTTCGCAGCGTGTCAGTATCACGGCCGACACGCGCATAATGAAAGTGCTCCGCTACACTGTGAGGTAGCCGAGCACTTTTGTCGTATCAACAGATATGCTTATCGTTTATTTGTAGCGCACCCACTTGGCAAGATCTTTCCACGTGGGTTTTTTGCCGTACATCAGTATGCCGACTCGGTAAATCTTTCCGGCGAGCCATACCAATAGTATGTCGGCGGCAAACAATATAATCATGCTCAGTAACTCTTGCCAGAACGGCACGCCGAACGGTACGCGCATGACCATTACTACGGGCGATGTGAGCGGAATCATACTGCACCAGAACGCAAGTGGTCCGTCGGGATTCTCAATACTATACATGGCGGCGTAGAGGGCAAAGATCATAATCAGCATCATAGGCATCATGAACTGCTGGCTGTCTTCTTGCTCGTTGACGCTGGCTCCGATGGCAGCATACAACGAGGCATAGAGCAGGTAGCCGCCTACAAACGACAGGATGAACATTACGCCGAGTTCGAAGAACGGCAGGTTGGCGATGGCCGACTGTATGGCTGCCGTCTCCGATACTATTTCCGGCTGGGCGGTCATTGCCATGCCCGGGCCCATCTGTGCGGCAGCGGTGGCGCTGGCTGCGTCGCCTCCGAACATTGCCATTCCGACGCTGAGTATCACGGCAAGCATCACGCCCCATATTATAATCTGCAGGAAGCCCACGAGGGCGATGCCGATAATCTTGCCCATCATCAGTTGGAACGGCTTTACCGACGAAACCATCAGTTCGACAATTCGGTTGGTCTTTTCTTCCATGACGCTCTGCATGACCATTGCACCATAAATTAAGACAAACATGTAGATGAGCAAGGCTACCAGAAATCCTGCAACCATGGCCACGCCGGTGGAACTCTCCGACTCGTTGCCGCTCTTATCCCACTTGATGGTAGAAACGCTTATCGTGGTCTCTATATTATCGATGATTTTCTCAAGTTGGGGTATTCCGCTCGCTTCCAGTTTGTCCTTTCGTATATGTTCGTTGAGCTGCATTTCTACATAGCGCAGCAGGTCGGGCTTGACTTCCTTCTTCGAATAGATGGTAGCCGCGCTGGGATTTTTGACCAGGTCGTCGTCAATCACCAGTATGGCCTCGGCCGAGCAACTGTCGTTTTTGAACTCGGGGAGCATGTCGGCCACGGGCACTATGGTGAACTCGCTCGTCGACACTATGGATGGGGAGTAGCGGCCCGTCTTGTCGACCACGTACACGACGCGGTCGCCTGTCTCGTTAAGGGTAGAGAGCCACAACGGTACGAAGACCAGTGCTGCCATAAGGAACGGCATCAGCAAGGTCATGATGATGAAACTTTTCTTATTGACGCGTTTGAGAAACTCGCGTTGGATGATGATGAATATCTTGTTCATGTCGGGATGCAATTGGTTGGACGGTGTCTGCGATAGTGGGCGCGATTATTTCTGCCCTACAATCTGCAGGAAGATGTCGTTCATGCTCGGCATTTGTTCGGAGAAATGCACGATTTCTGCCTTTTCGGCCAGGTGGGCAATGAGTTGGCTGTTGCTGAGTGCGTCGGCTTTCTTCACCAGATAGCGGCAGCCCACGCCGAGGCGCTTGCTTTCGATGATGTCATAGACGCCTGGCTCGGCGGTAAGGTAGGCGTTGGGCGTAAGCAGTTCGTAGAGGCCGGTGCGATAGCGGCTCTTGATTTCGGCCACGTTGCCCGACAGCACTACCTTAGAGTGGTCAATCAGCACGATATGGTCGCAGATTTCTTCTACGCTCGCCATGTTGTGCGTACTGAATATGATGGTGTGGCCCTTATCGCGCAGTTCGAGAATCTCTTTCTTCAGCCGTTCGGCATTGACCGGGTCGAATCCGCTAAAGGGCTCGTCGAAGATAAGCAGTTCGGGCTGGTGGACAAGCGTGATGATAAACTGCACTTTCTGCTGCATTCCTTTCGAAAGTTCCTCCAGTTTCTTGTTCCACCAAGGCATGATGTCGAATTTCTCAAACCATTCTTTCAGCCGGCTTGTGGCTTCGGCCGCAGAGAGCCCGCGAAGCTGCGCCAGGTATATGGCCTGTTCGCCCACCTTCATCTTCTTGTAGAGTCCGCGCTCTTCGGGCAGATATCCGATATGCTGCACGTCGTCGGCGCATAGGGCGTGGCCGTTGAACACAATCTCGCCGGCGTCGGGCATGCTGATGTGGTTGATGATGCGTATGAGCGTGGTCTTTCCGGCGCCGTTGGGGCCCAGCAGGCCGAATATCTTGCCGCGCGGCACCTGGATGCTCACGTCGTCGAGGGCCTTGTGGGCCGAATAGGCTTTGACAATGTGCCGGGCCTCAAGGAAAATGTCGTCCTCCATACGGGGAGGAACAGGGGGAATAGGGTTTTGGTCCATTTTTATAATGCTTGATTTTTAGACAGTTATGAAAGCGAAAAATTTCATAATGCAATTTAAAAATTTCCTTATGTAAATTCAAAATTCCATAATGCAATTTTAAAGCCTGATTATCAGCGTATTTCGTTGCCCTTGTAAAATTCGAGAATTTTCATTCGGAACAGAAATTCGTATTGGGCTTGGAGCCGCTCGCATACGGCGTTGGCATATTTGGTCTTTTGCTCGCTGAATTCGGTGGCGTTGGCCTTGCCGAACTCATATTTCTTGGTCATCATCTGAAAGCTCTCGAGCGCCACGGCCTCGGCCTGCTGGCTGGCCTCATATTTCTTCTGGGCGGCGCGGGCGTTGTACCAGGCCGTCTGAATCTCCTTGAACAGGTCTTTCTCTACCTGGTCGAGTTGCAGGCGTGCGGTTTCGGCCTGCAACTTGGCCTGGCGAATCTGGTTGCGAGTGGAAAACCCGTTGAAGATGGGGATGCTGAGCGAGAGTCCGATACTCTTGCTGAAGTTGTCCTTGAGTTGGCGGTGGAAAGCTGTAGCATCGTAGCCGCTTACCTTATAGTAGCTGCTGCCAAGTCCGGCCGACAGCGAGAGAGTGGGCCAGTAGCCGGAGCGGGCAATAGCAATGCCGCGCTCGGCGCTTTCGATGCGAATCTGCTGGGCCTTGATGGCGGGCTTTTGCATAAGTGCTTGCTGGAAAATGGTCTGCGGCGTTGACAGGATGGCCGATATGTCGGCCGACGTGGGGGACACGATGGCGAGCGAGTCGGGGTTTTCCATCTCGATGAGTTGGGCCAGGTCGAGCAACGCAAGGTTGTAGGCGTTTTGTTGCTGTACGAGTTGCAGTTCGTCCTGTGCCACCACGTTCTTGGCCTCGCTTACCTCCAGGCCCGATACTTTGTCGTTGGCGTAGAAGCGTTCCACGCGATATTGCTGTGCCTTGCCCAGTTCGACTTGATGCTCGGCCACGCGGATAAGTTCCTGCTGATAGAGTGCCTGAAGGTAGGCCTGGGTCACCTGAACGGACAAGTTGTCGCGCAGATGGTCGAGTTCGGCCGTTGCTGCCTGCAGGTCGAGTTCTGCCTGCTTCTTCTGGTTGGGCAGACGGAATCCTGTGAACAAAGGAACCTCCATTCCGACGTTGAAACTGGTGGACATCGTGTTGCGATTGGCATAGGTGTTGTCGGCAGTAAGGCCGCGGCCGAAAGAGAAACTCTGGTTGACGCCGCCAGCCAGCTGCGGCAGGCGGGCATTACGGGCCGACGAGAGATTGACCTCCTGGCTGCGTCGCTGAACCTCTTGCAACTTGACTTGCACATTGCGTTCGATCGCATAGTCTATGCAGTCGCGCAAGGTCATGGTGCGCTGGGCCGAAAGCCCTATGGACGTGAGCGAGAGTGCGAGAATAAAGATGTGTTTCATACCGATGGGAAATTGTTGCTGAATGGGATGAACGGAAACGATAGGGGACTACTGCGTCAACACGTTGCCGCGCACTTTTTCGCCCGGCTTGAGTCCGCTTTTCACCTCGATGTGGATGCCGTCGCTAAGGCCGGTGGTCACCTCGCGCCTCTCGTAGGTCTGCGGAGCGGACTTGGTGAGCACATAGACATAGTTCTTGCCGTCTTCGTGGCTGACGCAGCCCTCGGGCACGCTGCAAACATCCGATTGGCGGTTGATGACTATCTCGGCGTTGGCACTGTAGCCTGCGCGGATGGTGATGTCGTTCGACAGCTTTACGGCCGCCTTTATTTCAAATTGGTTGGCCGCCGTCGTGCCACTCGTAACCTGCGGCGCCACGTACTCGAGCGTCGCGCTGAAGGTCTGGTCCTGCAAGGCGCCTATGCGAATAATCATGGGCATACCCGGCTTGAGCCGCGCCACTTCGGTCTCGTCGATAGAGCCTTTGAAAATCAGGTCGTTCATATTGGCCACGGTGGCTATGGTAGTACCATCGTTGAACGAGTTGCTCATGATGACGCTCGTGCCTACCTTGACGGGCACGTCGAGTATCAGGCCGCTCACGGTGCTACGGACAAGCGTCGATCCGACGTCTTTCTGGCGCGACGACACACCGTTCTTGGCAATTTCGAACGACTCCTGCGCTGCCGACACTTCTTCTTTGGCCTGAAGGTAGGTTTGTCTGGATTTCTCGTATTCTTCTGCACTCACGAGTTTCTCGTTGAACAGATTCTGTTCACGCTCGAATTCTTTCTTAGCCTGGTCCAAGTTGATTTTAGAAAGGCGAACCCGGTTCTCCGTACTGGACAATTGGGCCATGTCGGGGATCACTTTGACGCGGGCAATGATGTCGCCGGCATTTACCTTATCGCCTGCCTCGTGAAGCAGTTCGGAGATGATGCCGGAAATCTGCGGTTTGATGTTTACCTCGTTGCGCGGCTCGATAGTACCCGTGACGATGCTCGTGCGCTCTATGGTGCGCGTCTCGGCCGTAATTGTTTCGTACACAATCTCCTTGGGCTGTGAGCGTTTGTAGAGGAAGACAAACGTCATGATAAAGATGAAGGCCGCAAGGACGATGAAAACCCATTTTAGCAACTTTTTCATGATTGATAGGTGAGTGTTATGGATGGATATGATATGTTTTCGTGTGGTTTCTATTCTTCGCGCATGGCGTCAATCGGTTTTATCGCCAGGGCGCGGTATGCGGGAGCCAGGCCGGCCAATGCGCCGAGCAAGGTCAATAGTGCGGCAGCGCCGGCGGCCATGCTGAACGGGATTTGGAAATTAGCCTGCGCGCCCATCATAGCCACTACGGTCTCGACACCATAGAGGATGAGGATGGCGAAGATAATGCCGCTGAGGCCGGCCATTATGGTGAGCACGACGCTCTCCATGATAATCTGCCAAAGTATGTGGCTGGGGTGCGCTCCGATAGCCCTGCGGATGCCTATCTCCGTAGTGCGCTCGCGTACCGTTACCATCATGATGTTTGAAACGCCCACGGCGCCGGAAAGGAGCGTGCCGATGCCGATAATCCATATCAGCCACGCCACTCCCCTAAAGAGGGCGTTAATCATCTGGAACATCTCCTCCATGTTGTAGGACATGACGGCCTGTTTGTCGTTGGGGTCAATTAGATGCTCCGACTTGACGACATTCTCGACGGACTTCGCAATCGACGTGACCGTGTAACCTTCTTTCGCAGTATAGCAAATCAGGGCGGCCTTTGTGCCGAGGTTGTACAACTGCTGCATCGTCGTGCGCGGTATAACGGCGGTGCGTTCCGCGTTACTTCCGATGCTCATGTTGTTGGAGCTGTGGCTCACGCCGATAATGGTAAACGGGATGTTGCCTATGTTTATCTGCCGGCCGCACGGATCTTTCGTGTCGGGGAAGAAGGTTTCGGCGATGTTCTTGCCTATGACGCACACTTTTCTGCGCTGCTCGATGTCGGTTTGATTGATGTAGCGGCCCACGTATAGGTGCGGGTTGTCGATGGTAGCATACTCTGGAAAGACACCTTTGACGGAACGCGATTCAGTAGTATTGCCTACCTGCATACTAACGCGGTAGCGCATATTTGCACTCGTGGCTACGGCCACTTCAGGCACTTTCTGCATGATAAGTTGCGCGTCGGCCACGTCAAGTTCCCAGTTTCGGCCCGTCTGATAGCCTTTGTAGGCGATGCTCGTAGGGCGCGTGCCGATGATACAGGAGTTTTGTGCCACGCCGTCAAAGTTTTTGGACAGCAGATACTTCAGGCCGTTGCCGCCGCCTATGAAGAACACCAGCAGGAATATGCCCCAGAATATGCCGAACGCAGTAAGCAGCGAGCGCGACTTGTTGCGCAGGAGCGTTTCCAGTACTTCTTCAAAACTATTTAGGTCGAACAGTCGCATGGTATAGTCTATTTGGCGTGCAGTGCCTCGATGGGTTTCACTTTGACGGCTTTGCGGGCAGGGAAGAAGCCTGCGAGCAGTCCGGCAATAATCAGGACAGCCAGGGCCTCCATGGCAATGGTCAAGTCGATAGTCGGATTGAGGAACGTGTACATCTTGTTGCCGTCGAACTCTATGACGCTAATTCCCGCCACATAATTCATGTATTCTGAGGCTATGATGCCCAGCAGCAACCCAATGTAGCCGAACACGAAGGTTATGAGCATACTCTCTATCAGTACGCTGCGCAAGATTTGCCAAGGCCTGGCGCCCAACGCCTTGCGGATGCCGAACTCGTGGGTACGCTCCTTGACGGTTATGAGCATGATGTTCGAGATGCCCACTATGCCGCTGAGCAACGTCAATAGGCCGACAATCCACAGGCTTGTGCGGATGTAGTTCATGCCTTTCGACTGCTGCGCTGCGCCTACGCTGGTATTGTACATCCATACTGCGCTCTTGTCGTCGGGCGCAAATCGGTGCTGAGCGGACAGGGCTGCACGGAACTTATTTTGGAAAACCGTGTCGTCGGCCTCTTCTGTGATGCCACGTGTCCGTAGTTTGAGTCCGTCGAGCTTGACTCCTTTTTTATAGATGGTTTGGAGCGTTGTGAAGGGTATGTATCCGTTCGCGGCGCCAAACCCTGTGTTGCCGCCGTATAGGCCTACAATCGTGTAGATGGTGCTGTCGATGCTGACAACCTTGCCCAATGCCTCGGCGGCACTCGGGAAAAATTCCAGCGCGGTCTTTTCGCCGATGACCAGGTTCTTCCGGCGGTCCGACAAGTCCGAGTGGTTGATGAACCGACCGTAGGTGATGTTGATTTTGTTTATGTCTGCGTGTTCGGGGTAGCATCCGGTCAGGTTGACCGACGAACTTTTCGAGCCAACGTGCAGGGTTGAGCCCCACACTTCTAATATGCCCGAGGCGGCCTCTACTTCTTTCGGGAAGTTGGACGGTCCGATGCCGATGTCCCTGTTGTCGAATTCAATCTCTCGATTGGCTTCCAGGCCGCCGTATGGCTTAGACGTGTATCCTGCATACACCTCCATGACGTCGAGTGCCATGTTGCCACTGTTGAACTCTATGGCGTGAATCAGTCCGTTGCCCGCGCTCAGCACCACGATAAGCAAAAAGATGCCCATGCTTACGCTGAGCCCCGTCAGGATAGTGCGGAGCTTGTTGCGCTTTAGGTTGCTGAATATTTCGATAAGGTCGTCGAACATGTAGTGGCTGCGTTTATTTCATGAGTCCGCCCTGTCCGAACGGAGAAGTGTCGAGGCTGACGTTTTCTTCGATGTTTCCGATGATGCCATCCTTGATGTGGACGATTTTATTGGTGTGGTAGGCCACGCCACTCTCGTGTGTGACGACGACGATAGTCATTTTCTCCTCCTCATTGAGTTGCTTGAGCAGATTAATGACTTCCTCGCTCGTCTTCGAGTCGAGCGCGCCGGTAGGTTCGTCGGCCAGGATGATTTGTGGCTTGGTGATGATGGCTCGCGCTATGGCCACGCGCTGTTTCTGCCCACCGCTGAGTTCCGACGGTAGGTGATGGGCCCATTCCTTAAGTCCGAGGCGCTCCAGGTAGTCCATGGCGAGCGCGTTTCTTTTCTTGCGCGACCATCCCATATAGTAGAGCGGCAGCGCCACGTTCTCCATGGCGTTTTTGAACGGGATGAGGTTGAACGACTGGAAGATAAATCCAATCATCCTATTGCGGTAGTCGGCGGCGCGGTTCTCGCTGAGGTCTTTGATAAGCACGTCGTTCAGCATGTACTGTCCGGCGTCGTACGTGTCCAGTATTCCGAGAATGTTCAACAGTGTACTTTTCCCGCTACCGCTTGCGCCCATGATAGAGACGAATTCTCCGGCTGCAATGTCTAATGAGATGCCTTTCAAGACGTGTAGCGGCGAACCGGCGTAGTAGGTTTTGTGTATGTTTTCTAAGTGAATCATAGTGCGGAATATTGGCGTCAGGAGAATGTGTTACAAAGTTAGACGATAGGTGGCAGACACGGGTGCGTCTTCTTATGCAAAGTGCGTGTCATACAATTCCTTGTCCGTTTCCCATTAGGGTGTGTTTCTATAGGACGCGGCGAAGATACGAATTGCCACAAGAAAGACGCTACCCCCCCCATTTTTAACTTTATTTAACTTTATCGGACGAAATCTTCAGAATACGGATGTTGGCAAAATTAAGGTGCGACGACGCTTTCGGACTTTGACAGAAGTCGGCATCTTGCAGGAGCGAAACGACAGCCTTGCCCGGTTGCTTGACGGCAAAGTCGTAGCTGTAGTAGTGCCAGTCGAGCGAGTCGGCGTTAGCCTGCACGGCGGTCCAGTCTTCTTTCTCTACCTTTTTGGAAAGGGCGGGCCGGTTGGCTGCTTCCTCCCACGAATAGTCGGAGAACTTGTTTCTTTTGGATTCATAACTCAGCGTGTCGGTGAGAGCCTTCTCGCTGCCGGGGACAGTGACGCGCACGAGTGCCGACTTATTGTCGAAGATGCGGTAGAGCATCTCTACGCGGTAAAGTCCGGGTTCTACGTCGGCTTCGCGGTCGAACTGATAGATGGGAAGCAAGTCGCCGTTGTCAAGTCCTTTGATGCGGAGAAGTTTCATGTTGCGGTCACTTCTCGGGTCGTCGTCGTAGCCCTTGACACGGTTTTCTGCCTGCTGAAGTTGGACGAGTTTGAGGTTGTTATTATCGAGCCATTCCCAGTTGTCGTAGTAGAGCGTGATGCCGTCGCGGGTGTTTCTCTTGTCCTCATAGTTGGCCAGCGTTTGTGTAGACTTGACAATCGACAGGGGCAGGAGCACGAAGAAGGCAAGTAAGATGCCGGCCCATGCGAACCAGAGCGTCTTCGACGTCTTCTTTCCTTCGGTTTCTGGATTCTTGCGACCGAACAGTCCGCGTATGGTGATGAAAGCCGGAATGGCCACGACGAGCAACATGCAGATGCAGGTGGCCAGGATGAGCCACTTGACGCCGTCCAGACCTTTAGAGGCCTCGGCTATGTCGCCGAAAGGACCACCGGCAAAGGTGTCGCCGGACGGAATGACGGTCATTGCCGACGCGATGACAAAGAAGAGTGCGGCTACGGTACAGCTGACGAGCAACAGGACAAATAATAGTTTCAGCAGGAGTATGAGCACGTTCAGCAGCCCCGTCACGCAGCCGCGCATGGCCGAGCGGTTTTCCGGTTTTATTATTTCGTTGCGTGCCTTGCGTATGCCGGTCATGATTTCCTGGTTGAGCGTCGAGGCGTTGACCGGAGTTCCTTTCATGAGCAGGCGCTCTTCGGCCGTTTTGGCCTCGGGAATGAGTGCCCACATCACCAGATAGACCCAGAAAAGTCCGCTGTACGAGAAGATGCAAGCCATCAGGAAGAGCACGCGCCAAGGCAGCGAGTCGTTTCCGCCAAAGTAGCGGCAGAGTCCGCTTATGACGCCGCCCAGCATCTTGTCGTCGCCGTCGCGGTAGAGTTTCTTCTGTGCGGTTCCCATAGCGGGACTTGGCGGCGGGGTGGTGCTGTCGTCCGTCGCGTCGGTGGTGTCGCCCAGGTCCTCGGGGTTGCCAATCTGCTCGATAATGTGTTGCACGTGTTCGATAGTGATGGCGCTCACGCCCTGCTGGGTCAGTTCGGAAAAGTGTTCGGCCACGCGGTGGGCAATATCGTCGGCTATCTCGTCGCCACCTTCCTGGCGCGAGAAATAAGACTGCATGTTCTTCTGATATTTGTCGAGCAGTTCGAAAGCATCTTCGTCGATGTGGTAGAGTTGGCCGAACAGGTTGATGGTGATATTCTTCTTCATGGTGTTTCGGTGTTTGGGGTTGATAGATAAGTTGAACGGGTGGGGGAGTCTATGCCTCGCGTGCCGACTTCAGCAGTCCGACGGTTTCGGCCAGTTCGTTCCAGGCCGCATCGAGGTCCGTCAGCACCATCCGCCCTTCGTCGGTGAGCGCATAATACTTGCGCGGAGGCCCTTGTGTGCTCTCGCGCCATTCGTAACTAAGCAGCCCGTCTTTTTTCAAGCGAGTGAGTAGTGGATAGAGCGTTCCTTCCACCACGATGAGCCTGGCCTGCTTCAGCTCGCCTATGATGTCCGAGGCGTAGTAGGGCTGGCGGCTCAGCAGCAAGAGCACGCAGTATTCCAACATACCCTTGCGCATCTGCATCTTTTGGTTGTCAGTGTTCATATCCTTGTTTTTGGGTGATTTTATAATACAATAGTTCTATTACACCGCAAAGATATATGTTTATTTTAGTACTATGCAATACAAAGTACTGTAAAAATAAAATAATTTAAGATTTTTTAACCATACGATACTCCTGTAGGTTCGTTTGTCCGTGCGCCTGCTCCATAAAGTACGCATACGGGCGCGCGCGACCCTCCTGCCGACTGGCTGAAATGGGATGCCGGCAGATTGCATTATGGCGGCTGGAAATTCGATTATGCGACAAAAAAATTGCATTATGAAATCGGAAAATTCCATAATGCAATTTCAAAATTCAATTATGCAATTTTTTCATTCCATAATTGAATCGGACAACTGTCCTATGCCGTCGGCCGACGGGCTTACAGGAACATGAGGGTGTAAAGGTAGAGCACGGCGGCCGGTATGGCAATCAGGCTGCTGTCGAAGCGGTCGAGAAAACCGCCGTGTCCTGGCAGGACGTTGCTGCTGTCTTTCACGCCGAAGGTGCGTTTGATGTGGCTCTCCACCAAGTCGCCCCACGTGCCGAATACGGCTACCGTCAGTCCCAGTCCGAGCCATTGGAGCAGCGACATATTGAGCGGAGTGAGCGCATAGAACAGGGCGGCTGCCATAAGCACGAATAGGCCGCCGCCAATACTGCCCACCCAACTTTTCTTAGGCGATATGCGCTCAAACAACTTGGCCTTGAACCGATTTCGGAGCAACGAACCCACGCAATAGGCGCCCGTGTCGTTTACCCACAAGAACACGAAAATGCTCAGGGGCAACTGCCAGTTGTAAGTGTTCAGTCCGTTAACATCGTTGCCGATGAAGGCAAGGGCAGAGAGCAGTGCGAACGGCAGAGCCACATACAGGTGCGCGGCAAAGGCGTATGCCCAGCTTTCGATGGGCCGCTTGTTTTTCAGATAGAGTTCGGCAATGGGCAGATAGATGAGTGTGAGCACATAAGGCACAAACACTTCGACACCTTGCCATGCCCCGCAGTAGGCTGCAAAGGCAAAAAACAAATAGACGGCACCGGCCGTGCAGATGACGCGGTTGACGCTGGCTTCGGTATGGTTGTTGACGAGCGTGACAAACTCCCACGTCACTAGTCCTGTGACGGCGGCAAAGAGTAGGATGAACGTGACGGGCGAAAGCACGATGCCGCCAATCATCACAATGAGAAAGGCTATGCCCGTAAGGGTGCGCAGCAGAAGGTTATTCATGAGTAGGTTCGTTAGTAGGTTGCGGACTGGTGCCATTGGGCGTCGGGGGCGGAGGTGGCAGTTGCGACTCGTCGGCAGGCATGCCGGCTGCGCTTGCTTCGGCTTCGGCTTTCGCAGCCTTGGCGCGTGCGTGGGCTTCAGCCATGGCCTCGGCCTTTTTGCGCTTGGCGTCCTCTTGTTCTTCGAGCAGCTGGTCGGCGCGACTCTTCCACGGACGCGGGCCGAATATCTTCTCGACGTCTTCGGTAAAGATTACCTCGCGCTCCGTAAGCACGCGAGCCAGTTCGGCGTGTTGTTCGGCGTGCTCGGTCAGTATTTGCTTGGCGCGTTCATACTGTTCGCTGATGATGCGCTGGACTTCGGCGTCGATAGTCTCGGAGGTTTTCTCGGAATAGGGCTTCGTAAATCCGTATTCCTCGTTGTTGTAGTAGCAGAGGTTAGAGAGTTTGTCGCTCATGCCAAGGTAGGCCACCATTCCGTATGTGCTCTTCGTGGCTCGCTCAAGGTCGTTGAGCGCTCCGCTTGAGATGTGGCCCGTGAACACCTCTTCGGCGGCACGTCCGCCAAGCAAGGCGCAGAGTTCGTCGAGCATCTGCTCGCGTGTGGTTATGGTGCGCTCTTCGGGCAAGTACCAGGCAGCGCCGAGGGCCTGTCCGCGCGGCACGATGGTTACCTTGACCAGCGGATTGGCATATTCCAGCAACCAGGACACGCTGGCATGGCCGGCCTCGTGTAAGGCAATGACACGCTTTTCCTCTTCCGTCATCACCTTTGTCTTCTTCTCCAGGCCGCCAATAATACGGTCGACGGCGTCGATAAAGTCTTGCTTGACGACGGTGGTATGCTTGTGGCGTGCGGCAATGAGGGCAGCCTCGTTGCACACGTTGGCGATGTCGGCACCACTGAAGCCCGGCGTCTGGCGAGCCAGCAGTTCGACGTCAATGCTCTGGTCGTATTTCACAGGACGCAGATGTACCTTGAAAATGGCGACACGCTCGGCCAAATCGGGCAGGTCGACATGAATCTGACGGTCGAAGCGGCCGGCGCGAAGCAGTGCCTTGTCGAGAATGTCGGCGCGGTTGGTGGCGGCAAGCAGTATGACACCGCTGTTCGTATCGAAGCCGTCCATTTCCGTGAGCAACTGATTGAGCGTACTCTCGCGTTCGTCGTTGCTGCCGACGTTCATGTTCCGACCACGGGCGCGTCCGATGGCATCAATCTCGTCGATGAAGATAATGCAGGGCGCTTTTTCTTTGGCTTGGCGGAACAGGTCGCGAACACGACTGGCACCGACGCCGACAAACATCTCAACGAAGTCGGAGCCTGAGAGCGAGAAGAACGGAACGTTTGCCTCGCCAGCCACAGCCTTTGCCAAGAGCGTCTTGCCCGTTCCCGGAGGACCTACCAGCAAGGCGCCTTTGGGAATCTTACCGCCCAGTTCGGTGTAGTGCCCCGGATTTTTCAGAAAGTCCACGATTTCCTGCACTTCTTGCTTGGCACCTTCCTGTCCGGCTACGTCCTTGAAAGATACGTTGGTTCCGTTTTCTTTCTCAAATAGTCGGGCCTGGCTCTTTCCCACGCTGAAGATGCCACCGCCCTTAGACGAGCGGCCGATACGTCCGAAGATGAAATACCAAAAACCGAAGAACAACAGAATCCAGCCTACATTCATGATGATGCTGGTAACCAGTCCGCTCGACGTCTTATACTCAATTTTTCCGGCAAAGCCCTGTTCGTTGAGAAACTGGTAGATTAATTCGGGAGAAGGCACCTGTGCGCTGACAGATGGCTCCTTGCCCACCTCATTGGAGGTTTGCTGGAACACGTCACGGATGTGTTCGCCCTTGATATACAGCTTGGCCGTGCCATCCGTCTTGTTGATGGCGATATTCTTACCGTAGCCTTTCTTGATATAGTTCTGCAACTCTGTGTAAGTGACATCCTTGTTGACAGAGGCATTCTGGAAAGACGGCAGATTGATGGCCGTCAGTATGCCGATAAGGATGAGCACATAGAGCAAGGTGGCACTGAAATGGGGTACCTTTCCTTTTTTCTTTGGTGCGTTTGCCATAGAGCGTAAAAGGGTTGTTTGCTAATCGAGGTTTGGGATTTCGTGGAAGATGCCATCGTTCCACAGCGATTCGATATCGTAGTACTCGCGTTTCTGCGGGATGAAGACATGCACCATTACGGTGCCGTAGTCGAAGGCTATCCATTCGGCATTGCGCAAACCTGCTACCGACGTGGGCTTCTCGGCCAATTCTTTGCGGGCAAAGTCGGACGCACTGCCAGCAATAGCATCCACCTGCGTGGGCGTATTGCCCGAGCAGATGACAAAGAACTGTGCGGGTGCAGATGGCGTGTTGCGCAAGTCTATGGTTATGATGTCGAATGCTTTCTTCTCTTGCATGCCACGAACGAGGCTGTCAACGAGTTTTTCTGTAGGAGTCATGTTGGGTTGGTTAGGTTTCTGGATGGATGGAAATAGGGGAGCGGCTTAGTTGTCAATGGTGAAGACCAGCGTGTCGCCATAACTGGTTCCCACACCATTGGTGGCAAATGCGGCCACGAAGTAGTCGCCCGGCTCGAGGTCTTCGATGACCGTGCTGAAGTAGTTCTCAATGTCGCCGGCTATGAGTTCTTGTCGGCGGAGTGTGTCGTTGCCCCAGGTGAAGCCGCAACCAGTTATGAGGCTATTGGGCGAGAGTTGAATCTCGCCCTCTACCACTACGGAGTTGGCTTGAGGCGTAGCGCCCAATGTGACAACTGTCGGAGCAAACGGCTGTTCGCCCGAACGGTCCTCGGGAATGCAGCCCCACAATAGGAATAGCAGCAGGGTCGATAGGGCGAAGAGAGTGTACTTCATTGTTTGGGGTGAAAAGATGGGTGGTGTGGATGGATTGTGTGATGGTATGAAAAGCGAAGTTACTTCTTTTGGGCGAAAAAACGCTGGTTTTTCAAAATTACATAATGCAATTTCTGTGCCGTAGTATGGTGTCAGTCTATGGAAGAAGCCAATGTTTCCGTATGAGGCGCAGCGCGGTGGGCACCGACTGACCTTTTCGGCGCTCGGAGAAACGACCGAGTCGATAGGCGGCACCTTTTGGCATGAAAACCTTGTTGCGACTTTCGATGCCCTCGGCGAACGGACGCTCAAAATAGGCAAACCATTCGGCCGGCGTAGTGTGCTGACCGGAGAAATAGGCCATCCAGCGCGGGTAATAGTAGGCCGAAAGCAGACCTGCATACTCGTGGTTGGCGTAGTCGTGTAGTCGGCCCACATTGCAGGCAGCACTGTCGGCCCAGGTGGTGAGAAGCGTGCGTGCAAGACGTTCGTATCGGTCGGCCTGCCTATGTGTATGTCCGGCGCGACGGGCCGGTTCGGTCCAGTGTCCGAGCCGGAACTCCGGACGAGTGGCCAGCAGCGTGTCGGCATCGAGAATCAGACTGAGGAAATAGTGTTGCAGACACGGGCGACAAGCCGCATCGGACGACTGGAGCGAGTCGAGCACGAGTTTGCCCTTGTCGCCGAGCCATTGGCGCGTGATGTCGACCAGGTCGTAGGCATAGCGATCGTTGTGCATAAAGTAGGGGGCGGCTTCGGCAAACAGGCCGACGGCTTTCGTAAGACTATCGGCCGACCAATACCAGGAAGAGTTAGCCCACGTACTGACGCTGCCCGGCTGATGGCTCGGACGCATCAGGAACACACTCTCGGTGGCACCTTGCTGCCTCGGGTTCGGACAGTTGTAGATGCCGTCGGCCAACAGCTGCCAGGCTTGGGTCAGAAGGTCGTGCCCCTGTTGGTTTTCTTTTAGGGGAAGCCCGTAGCGCATAGTGGCGTAGGTCTGCACCCATTCCTCTTGCGACGGAATCTCGGCATACCACGGCAGGGCAAAGAGGAAGTCGAAGAGCATCTCGTTGTTTTCGATACCTTCGGGCAGGTAGGCAATGCCGCGGAGTGCGTTGTGCGACGATTGCGCCATGGCCTGTGCATAGTGTCCGGACATTTGGCGGAGACGGCCGAAGTAGCCGGTGTTTCCGCCAAAGTTGTTGACGCATCCCAATAGCCAGTCGTGTGGCAGGTCTTGGCGGTCGGTGTGGAGAATATGCGGGTTGGTCGGATTCTCCGTGTCGCCGTTCAGGTGCAGCAGGAGAAGGCGGTGCTTGGGTATGGTTTTCGTGACGAACCCTTGTGGATTGCCTTCCCAGCACTGTGCAACCCACACGGAACGACTGTCGTGGCGGAGCAGCGACTTATAGAGTGCATCGACAAGTGGCTGCGGTTGCAGGGTGGCAGGCACGTTTCCCTCGTGGAATGGGTCGAGCGCATAGAAATGAGTATGAAGCACGTCGCCGTAAATATGGTCGACGGCTTCGTAATAGGCTTTGGCGAACTCGGCAATATGGGCGGTGTCGGCCACTAAGGCCGGGCGTTCGAACGCATTCCATGTGCCGGTCGGCACGATAGTGGTGTCGGTCCATCCCTCGGCCTTGCGGGCATGCCGTAGGAAGTCGTGCGGAATCATGCCGTTCCAACCGGGTACGACAGGGGTGATGTCGAAGTCGCGGAGGCGTCGGAAAATCTTGCGGGCCAGTTGTTCCTGCCTGTGGTACCATTGCCTGGGTAAAGGACCGCCGTACTGGCTCATGTTTGCCATATAGAACCACGCCAGATAAGTGGGTCCCGGGATGAAAGTGCCCACCTCGTCGCTGTCCCGATAGCCGTATGACTCGAGAACTCGTTTCCAGACGCACTCGAAGCCTGTGGTGATGAGTGGCAGGTTTATGCCGTGGAGCGCCATGAGGTCGATTTCCTGTTCCCACCGCGTCCAATCCCAGAACGGCATTGTGTAACTGTGGGTGCAGAAGTTCAGATAGTAGCGGAGGTCGGCCGTGGCCACGTGGGTCTCGGACTTGACGATGGGAAGGTCCGTAGGAAGTTCGCCCTGCATATGGTTCCACCCGATTTGCACGCCGGCGTGGTGCTGCAAGAACCAGTTGACGGCCGTGGCGACAGAGAGTTGACTGTTTGCCTCAATGCGAACGGTCTGTCCGTCGGACGAAAGCGTGAAGAAGTCGTGCGGTCGGTCGGAGGTAATAATCCGGTAGGAGAATCGGTCGGCATCGTGGTGGCGCGGAAGTATGCGGTGGAGCAGTGCGCCAATGGGGTCGGACGATTCGGCCAGGGCTTGCGACAGGAAAGCGGGCAGGACGGTGAACAGGCTTATGAGCGCAAGTCGTCGGAGTATGGGGTGGAAGGGACGCATAGGGGAAATGGCGTGGGTGAATGGGTTGCGGAGCGGAAAAAGAAAGGGAGACGCCAATGGTCATGGCGCTTCCCTTTCTGCTATAGATTGATTGATAGGAACAATAGATTTAGACTTCAGTTTCAGCCGTTTCGTCGGCGGACTGCTCAGTAGTTTCCTGCGATTGTGCGGCACTGATTTTGTCGGCCAATACTTGGAGGTCTTGCTTCAAGTGTTCAATCTTCTTGTTAATCTCTTCTACCAGCGAATTGCCCGTTTTCGATTTGCTGCTGAAGAATGAAAGATTGGTCTCGTAGTTCTTTATCTCTTCCTTTTTGGCTTCGAAAGCGGCCTGCAAGCGTGCAATCTCGCGTTCGAGCGAACTTCCGGATTTCTCGGATACGTGCTTGCGGAAGTTTTCTACCTCGCGGCGACGGGCAGAAAGGTGGAATTCTTCGTAAAGCTTGTCGCACACTTCGCGATATTGGCGATAGATTTTTTCTTTCTTACGGAACGGAACATGCCCCGTATTGGCCCACTCATCTTGCAGTTGGTGGAATTTTTCGGCAATATCGTCGGCTTTTTCTTCAGCCAGTTTTTCAAGGTCGGCAATAATCTGCAACTTCTTTGCAAGGTTCTCGGCCTCTTCTTGCCGTTGGCCCGAGGTGGCTTCATTCTTCTTCTCGAAGAAATAATTACATGCGTCGTTGAAACGTTGCCAAACGGTTTCGCTTGCTTTATGGGCTACCGGACCAATTTCTTTCCATCGTTTCTGAAGTTCGATGATTTTGTTGGTAGTTTTATTCCATTCGGTGCTGTCCTTGAGTTCTTCGGCGGCTTGAACGAGTTCGTTCTTGGCGCGAAGGTTGGCGGCAAAGCTTTCACGCTGTTCCTTGAAGAAAGCGGCTTTCTTCTGGAAGAATTTGTCGCAGGCGGCGCGGAAACGCTCAAAGATTTCGGCGTTTTGCTTACGCGGAGTGAAGCCGATGGCTCTCCAGCGGGTCTGTATGTCTATGATTTTCTTGGTAAACTTTTCCCATTCGCTGCGTCCGCTTATTTGGTCGACGTCGATTTGCTCGATTTCTTCGCAGAGTGCCGTTTTTTTCTCCAGGTTTTCTAATTCGGCTTTTTTCTGCTCCTCGAAGTATGCCTGATGACGCTTATTGATGACGGTGGAAGCATCCTTGAATCGATTCCATACTGCTTCGCGCTCGGTTTTTGCAACGGGGCCTGTCTCGCGAAATTGCTGGTGCAGGTTCTGAAGTTGGTGGAATGCAGAGATTACATCGTCCATGTTGGCCAGTTTCTCTACGGCCTCGCACAGGCGGAGTTTGATTTCGAGATTTTTCTTAAAGTCGTACTGGCGTGCCTCGTAGTTGAGGTGCAGTTGGTCGTAGAACTGCTCCACATGGTGCTGGTAATTCTTCCACAACTCAGTGGCATTCTCGGCCGGCACTAATTTAATCTCTTTCCACTTGGCTTGCAGTTGCTTGACAAGTTCGTAGTTTTTGTCGGCTTCATCGGGCGACGTGGCGGCTTGCTTGATTTGTTCAATGATTTCAAGTTTGCGTGCCAGATTTTGTTTCTTTTCGCTTTCTTCTTCTTCGGCAAATTTTGCTCTTTGTTCGCGAATCAGGTTGTATTGTGCCTTGAAGTTCTGCTCATCGGGGTCGGGCGTGGGGATAAAGGTGTCTTCTTGTCCGCCGCCAGCCAGGTAATCTTCGCGTTCTTTGGCTATTTCGGCCGTGCGATAGCGATGGTAGGCCTGTTTAAGGGCTTCCAGGTCCTGACGACGAATGTTGCCGCCGTTCTGAGCCACTTCCTTTAGGATGTCAAGTACGTCTGCTTTCGACTGAGGTGTTTTTTTCTCCTCATCTTTATTGTCGCTGTCGGCAGGTGTGTCTTCCGGCTCGACTGTGGGGTCGGGTTCGGCAGCAGGTTGCTCGTCGGCGACAACTGGATTTTCGTTTTCAACGATTACTTCTTTGATTTCTTCGTTTTCGGTGAGTTTTTTTTCTTCCATAGTTTTGAAAGCAGTGAGAGGGTAATAAAATGTGCATAGGCAACCGTCTGTCGTGCCGATAGGCTTACGGCAGATAGTTGCTGGTTACTTATTCAATGCAAATAAAAGGATTTTTGGCGGGATAGGAAAATTCTCGCGGTCTTTTTTGCAGACTTTTTGTGTCTCAGAATGCTACAGCCAGGTTTTCCGACGGAACCACCAATAGAATACACCTGTCACGAGGAGCGAGCCGACTATGACGGTGGGGAATCCCCATACGGCGGTCTCCATTCCGCTAAAGAGGTTCATGCCGAAAATACTGGCGATGAGCGTCGGGAACATGAGGATGATGCTCACGCTTGTGAGTTGTTTCATCACGCCGGCCATATTGTTGTTGATGATACTGGCGTAGGTCTCCATCGTGGAGTCAAGGATGTTTGCGTATATGTTAGTCGTTTCCCGGGCCTGGTTCATCTCAATGTTCACGTCCTCAATCAGGTCGGCATCAAGCTCGTCGACAGGCAGCTTAAACTTCAGTTTCGCTAGCAAGGTTTCGTTGCCGCGAATGGAGGTGGTAAAGTAAGTCAGGCTATCTTGGAGACGGCTCAGGTTTATGAGGTCCTCGTTGTCGATACTGTGGTCCAGGTTGCGCTTTGCCTCTTCGATGAGCACGTTTATCTGCTTGAGTCGTTTCAGGTACCATACGGCGCTTGACAGGAATAAGCGGAACACCAGGTCCACCGAGTCGGTGAATCCGCTATTGCGTTTCTGCTGATACGATACGAAGTCAATCATCATGTTCGTCTCGTAGTTGCACACCGTAACGCATATGCCCTTGTTCAGTATGATGCCGAGAGGGATGGTAGTGTGCGGAGTGCGGCTGCGTACTTCTTTCACGTATGGGATACGCAAGATGATGAGCGTCCACCCTTCGTCGTATTCATAGCGTGAGCGTTCGTCCTTGTCTCGTATGTCGTCGAGAAAGTAGGTAGGGATTTCCAACTTGTTGAAGAGGAACTCTTCGTCGTCGGTAGTAGGGCAGGTGACTTGAGTCCAGCAGTTGGGCTGCCATTCATCAAGCATACGCAGCGTTTGGCTGATGTTCCAGTAGGTTCGCATAACTTTCTGCTAAAATAAGATAGTCCGATCGGAAAGCTATGCGTAGTTTCCGGTCGAATCAGTTTTGGTTTTCCGCGTAATAGTCGTCCATTTGTTCGGTTTGCCTATGGCCGTGTGCCGTCAAGGCGGGCACGGACGTTTGGCTATAGTTTGATTTGTGAGCGCAAAAGTGGTGTTTTTTGTTGAAACATCCAAACGAATTGAGTGATTTATGCAATTTCAGCGAAGAATGGTTGCTTCGCGGTCGGGCCCCACACTGACAATGTGTATGGGCGTGTTCGTGTGGGTTTCGATGTAGTTGATGTAGTTTTTGAAGCGTTCGGGGAAGTATTCCTCTTGCCTGATGTCGGTGAGCGGAGTCTTCCAGCCCGGCAGTTCTTCGTAGATGGGCTGCCAGCCTGCGGTGTCGTAGGGCATGTCGGTGGTGGTGACGCCGTCTTTCGTGTAGGCCGTGCATACCTTTATGGTGTCGAACGTGTCGAGTACGTCGTTCTTCATCAGCACAAGGTCGCTCACGCCGTTGATGGTGATGGCGTAGTTCAAGGCTACCAGGTCGAGCCATCCGCACCTTCTGTTGCGTCCCGTCACGGCTCCGTATTCGTGGCCGATACGGCGGATTTCGTCGCCCACCGTGTCAAACAGTTCTACGGGGAACGGACCGGCGCCTACGCGTGTGGAATAGGCCTTGAAGATGCCGAAGACGCGGCCGATGTCCCTCGGCGCCACGCCCAGGCCAGTGCAGACGCCGCCTATCGTGGTCGACGACGACGATACGAACGGGTAAGTGCCGTGGTCGATATCGAGCAACGAGCCCTGTGCGCCTTCTGCCAGTATGTTCTTGCCTTCTGCCAGCAGGCGGTTCAGTTCCGTTTCGGTGTTGCACAGGTGGCATCGTTTCATATATTCGACGCCTTCGAACCATTCACGCTCCGTTTCTGCCAGGTCATAGTTCGTGTAGTTCAGGTCGCGCAATATCTGCTCGTGGCGGGCTTTCAGCGCGGCATATTTCTCGGTGAAGTTTTCCAGGATGTCTCCCACGCGCAAGCCGATGCGGGCCGCTTTGTCCGAATAGGTAGGGCCGATGCCTTTTCCCGTGGTGCCAACCTTGTTTTTGCCTTTTGCGGCTTCGTAGGCAAGGTCCAGCACGCGGTGCGTGGGCAGGATGAGGTGAGCGCGCATACTGATGTGGATGCGCTTGGCGGGGTCGTAGCCTGCTGCCTCAAGTTCGCGCGCTTCTTTCATAAACAGGTCCGGGGCTATCACGCACCCGTTGCCGATGAAGTTCTGCGTGTTTTCGCAGAAGATGCCCGAGGGAATGGAGCGCAGTACGAATTTCTTACCTTCGAACAAGATGGTGTGCCCGGCATTGGGACCTCCGGCATAGCGGGCTACCGCATCGTAGCGTGGCGTAAAGAAATCAACCACTTTACCCTTACCTTCGTCGCCGAAAACTATGCCCAGCAGCGCGTCGACCTTTCCTTTTGTCATGTCAGTGTTGTCTTTTTGGTTCGCTTAACTTTACAAAGATACGAAAACATCCTTGTTCGGCACCATTCTGTAAGAATATTTTTCAGCAACGGCATTCGATGCACGGATTGCATAATGGCGCAGAAAAATCCAATTATGCAATTTGCCAATTCCATAATGCAATTTTCAGATTGTATAATGGAATTTTGCGATTTCATAATGCGATTTTCCGGTTTCCGTACGGTGCAAAAAGAAAAGCCGTTGCCACGGGGCAACGGCTTTGTGTGTGGTAACTGCCGGACGGACTATTTGTCGAAATAGCGCTTCCAGAGACCCTGGAAACCTTGTCCGTGGCGTGCTTCGTCGCGGGCCATTTCGTGCACGGTATCGTGAATGGCGTCCAGACCAAGGGCCTTGGCTTTCTTGGCTATGCGGGTCTTGTCTTCGCAGGCGCCACTCTCGGCAATCATACGCTTGTAGACGTTGGTCTTAGTGTCCCAGACGTTTTCGCCAAGCAGTTCGCAGAATTTGGCGGCATGCTCAGCCTCTTCGAAGGCGTAGCGCTTGAATGCCTCGGCAATTTCGGGATATCCCTCGCGGTCGGCCTGGCGGCTCATAGCCAGATACATTCCCACCTCGGAGCATTCGCCCAGCCAGTGGGCTTGCAATCCTTCCTTAATCTCTGCGTCCACGTCGGCGCCTACGCCAATCACGTGCTCAGATGCCCAAGGGAGTTCGTCCTCTACGACTTCCTTGAACTTGTCAGCCTTAACATGGCAAACAGGGCACTCGGCCGGAGCGGAATCACCTTCGTGAACATAGCCACATACGGTGCAGACAAATTTTTTCTTCATAGAATTGAGTAGTTAAATTGTTATGTAAAAAGATTTTATAATCAGTGGTACAAAAATACGAAACATTCTTGTCTGAGCAAGGATGATGCCGATAAATTGCATGTAGGGTCCGGCTTACCAGTCCAGACCTTGGTAGGGCCTTATCAGGCTGGTTGTCGGCGCGTAGTAGGGGTTGAATCCGTCGTATGAGCCGTGTTCCACGTTTAGCCCTACCGAAAATACCGGACTCACTTTGTATTCCATGCCTACACCGATGCGGTGCTTGGGAGGACGCATCCACGGATAGCCGTAATAGTGGTCGGAGCGGTTGGTAAGCAGATTCTTCTCGGCATAGGCATAGAGGTCGAGGCGTTCGCTTACGCGATAGCCCAGCAGTGCCCCGATGCCCACCTCGTTGAACTGGTTGTGGTCCCAAGCCATGTGGCTGGCAGTCAGTCCGACGGCAAAGTAGAATTTTTTCGTAAGCGGATGCACGTAGGCAAGAGCCACCGACTGGCCGAAGCCTACGCCGTGGGGCGCGTGCTTACCGAAAGCCGCTGCCAGCGTAAGGCCGAACTGCGCGTTGAAGCCTTCGTGCAACTGCCACATATAGGGCGACAGATAGGAACCTATGACGGGAGCATAAGGCATGGGCGAAGCCACGCGCATGCCGATGGCCTCGGGCGCCATCATAAGCGTGTCGGCCTTCACCTCGGCAGGCGCCGAGGCTGCAATCGTGTCAACCATCTCTTGGCCCATCAGGCACGTCGGTACCATCATGACTGCGAGGAGGACTGCTATGTGGCGTGTCAGTCGCATAAGGATTTCGTTCATTTTGGTGCGAAAATAAGCAGAAACGCATTAGGATGCGCCCTATTAAATGGTAAAAAATCTAATCAAATCTTAATTCGCTGTATCTTTGCCTCGTATTTTCTGAAACCATTCACCATTCAGTCTGTCCGATGCCTACTTTGTTGCAGCAACTCGACCTGCTCCGTGCCGAACGCGACTACGAACGCGACGAATTTCGCCGCGAAACGGAGACGTATGGCATTCGCCGAAAGGTAAAGCGCGGCGACTGTTGGTTCCCGGCCCGACTTGGGCGCTCCTACTATAATGCCATGAATCGCCTGGTGGTAGAAATCTACCGCGACCATAGCGAAGACGTGGAACACAACTTCGAGTATGGGCGCACGGTGCAGTTCTTTCAGGCCGATGCCGTCGAGCAACTTTCCTATGCCTCGTTCACAGGCGTCGTCAGCTATGCCGAATCGGAGCGCATGGTAGTGGTGCTGCCCGACGAAAGTGCACTGAGCCGTTTGGTGGCTTATGAGCGGTGGGGCGTGCAGTTGGGTTTCGACGAGACGTCCTATCAACTCATGACAACGGCATTACAGCGCACGATGGCAGCCAAGGACGGCAGCCTGGCCCACCTACGCAATCTAGTACATGGAAGTGAGAAACCCGCCTTTGGTGCCTTGCCGTCGACGCTCCGATGGCCCTGGCTCAACGAAAGCCAGCAGGAAGCCGTCCGCCGCATACTGGTGGCACATGACGTGATGGTGGTGCACGGGCCTCCGGGTACCGGAAAGACCACCACCTTGGTCGAGGCCGTCTCGGAGGTACTTCGCCGCGAGACGCAGGTGTTGGTGTGTGCCCAGAGCAATATGGCTGTCGACTGGATTAGCGAGCAACTCAGCGACCGCGGACTTTCGGTGCTTCGGTTAGGCAATCCGACGCGCGTAACCGATAAGATGCTGTCGTTCACCTATGAGCGGCGCTTCGAAAACCACCCTTCTTATTCCACACTGTGGGCAATTCGTCGCACCATTCGGCAACTTTACGACCAGTCCCATAGTCGCCGTGGCGAATCGTTCCATCAGAAAGTGGCACGCCTCAGGGAAAAGGCCGACGAACTCGAATGGAAAATCCGCACCGAACTGTTCGACACTAGCCGAGTCATAGCCTGCACGCTGGCAGGAAGTGCCTCGCCGTTGTTGCAAGCCACCCATTTTCACACACTCTTTGTCGACGAGGCTGCACAAGCCATGGAAGTAGCCTGTTGGATAGCCATGCAGAAATGCGACCGTGTGATTTTGGCGGGCGACCACTGCCAACTGCCGCCCACCATAAAGAGCCCTGCCGCCCTCAAAGGCAATCTGGGGCAGACGCTTATGGAACAACTGGTTGAAAAGCATCCTTCGGCCGTTTCGATGCTCAACGTGCAATATCGCATGAGCGAAGAACTGATGAGGTTTAGTTCCGAATGGTTCTACCATGGCGAACTGAAGGCCGCTCCTATGGTCAGGGAGCGCAGCATACTTGCCGACATCGAAAATCCGCTGGTATGGATAGACACCAGCAGCCTGCCGACCGACGACGGTAGTGTCGTGCAGCAAGTGACGGAGGAATTCGTGGGCCACAACTTCGGACGCATCAACAAGCCCGAGGCAAAGGCGGCCATCCGTGCGCTCCACGACTTTGCAAACCGCCTGTCGCGCCACCGTCTTATTGAAGAGAATGTGGACATAGGCATCATCTCGCCCTATAGGGCACAAATCCAGTATATGCGCCAACTTGTCCGCCGGTCCGACTATCTGAAACCGCTGCGCAAACAAATTACCATCAACACGGTCGATTCTTTTCAGGGGCAGGAGCGCGATGTCATCCTGATATCCTTGGTAAGGTCGAACGAGCAGGGTGAAATCGGATTTTTGCGCGACCTTCGGCGCATGAATGTGGCCATTACCCGAGCCCGCTATAAGGTGATTATTTTGGGCGCCGCAGAAACCCTTTGCCGCCATGCGTTCTATCGACGGCTATACGAGTCGTGCGTATTGGAAAGCCTGTCGTCCGACGATGAAAAAGCATAGTCTTTTTTTGTGAAATATTGGCATCGGTGCTTGGCTCATAAGGGAATTTTTCGGAACTTTGGGTTTCTAATTGTTAGTCAAATCCTAATCGTATGCACCGCACAGGATTGAAGGCCTTATTACTTTGTCTATTCGTGGGCTATAGTGGAATGCTTGGCGCCCAGCCGTTTTCGCTTCAAAAGCAGGAACTTGCCAATCCGTACAACGAGCCCCGACCAGTTTTTCCCGTACCTACCGAGAATCAGATCCGTTGGCAGGAAACCGAATTCTATGCGTTTTTCCATTTCGGAATGAACACCTTTACCGATGTCGAATGGGGAAACGGACAGGAAGATGAAAAACTCTTCCAACCCACTGCCGCACCCGATCCGGAGCAATGGTTGCGTCTGGTGAAGGCAGGAGGAATGAGGGGCGGCATTGTAACCGTCAAACACCACGATGGTTTTTGCACATGGCCCACGGCAACCACCTCGCACAGCGTGGTTAATGCCGGCAACGACTACGGGCGCCAGACAAACATTCCCCGCGATTTTCAGAAAGCGGCTCGCAAGCTGGGCATGAAATATGGCTTCTACGTGTCGCCGTGGGATGCCAACAGCCCCTATTATGGCACCGACCGCTATGTCAAGGAAGTCTTTCACAAACAAATAGTTGAACTCGCCTCGCTCGGTAGCGATCAGTTCGAAATGTGGTTCGATGGTGCAAAAGGTGGCAATGTCAAGATCGATGCAAGTATCTACTACGACATGCCCAATATTCGCGACAGCGTCCACGTGCTTTGTCCGCAACTTATCATGTGGGGTTTGGGCGGAGAAGCCCGTTGGTGTGGCACGGAAAGCGGATATACCAACGAAACCACCTGGTCGATGGGCGAAGGACTCAGTGGAAACGAAGACGGCTGGCTTTGGATGCCCAGCGAAGTCGATACAAAAGCCACCGACAAAGGTTGGTTCTGGCATCCGGGCGAAGTTTGCCGCGATTCGGAGGAGCTTTTTAAGATGTACCTCCAGTCCGTGGGGCGCAATGCCACTTTCATTCTCAACTTTCCACCCGACCGAACGGGAAAACTGCCGGCCTCCGATTCCATACAATTGGTGGCTCTCGGCGAAAAGCTAAAGACGCGGTTCGGAAACGACCTTGCTCCCAAGGCAAAGATAAGCGCGTCGGCAACTCGCACTGGAGGACGCTACAGTGCCAAGAACCTGACCGACGGAAACAAAGACACCTATTGGGCTACCAACGATGAGGAAACCGATGCCACTGTCACATTGCGGTGGAAACGCCCGCAAACGGTGCGCTACCTTATGTTGCAAGAATACATTCGTAAGGGCCAGCGCGTCAGAAACTTCGAAATTGAAATTACCACCGACGGAACTCACTGGACGCCTGTGGCTCAGAACATAGAAACAACGACAATAGGCTACAAGCGAATAGTGCCGCTCAATGGCAGTGTGGAGCACAGCTACGGCGAAGGCTTCCGCGTCAAGGGCATAAGGGTGCACATCAGCGACAGTAGGGCATGCCCCTTGCTGAGCCGGCTGTCGGTATATTAATTTGTATAACGAACTTTTTATATATAGGAGTCGAAAAATCTGCTTACGAATGAAACGCCTACTATTCATCTTTCTGTTTCTGTCAATGACCTGCGGTCTTGGCGCACAGGTATGTGTGCAGTTTGAAGTGTCCGATTTCAAATCGGTCGGCATCTACGACCGCTGGGAACAGTCGCCTTTTCGTACGGGTCAGTTGGCCGGAAATGTAGCCGTGACCGACAATCCCGACCGACAGTACGATGAGCAGATAGGACAGGTGGCCAATGCAAGCGAAAAGGTGTTGGCATTTCAAAGGTCGCGCTTCGGGTCGAATGTCTTTGGCGTGCGGATAGACTTGAAGCGTCCGTTTGCGCTGACGCCTACTACAAAATACGTGCACGTGCTTCTTCACAGGCCGCAGAACGGTCGCGTCATGCTGATTGGACTTGGAAAACGCACCGACCGTAGTGGCCAGTCGAGCGAAGTGGAGCAATTTTGGGAACAGAGCCTTTCAGCGGTGCCTCTCAATAAGTGGGACGACGCCGTGTTCGCAGTAAAAGGAGCCGAGGGCGTAGAAATCTACAGCTTGGTAGTTGTTACCGACTTGGAGAGTACACACTCGCTCACGTCCGACTATGTGGCCTATGTGGACAATATAGTTGTTGACGACTCGTATATGCCGCGCGTCCAATATGAGGATTATCCGCTCAATTTCTCTGCGAAAACGACGCTGAAGGAACGCGATGACCGAGGCATACTATATTTGGGCATTGGAAACGACACGTTGTGCCTGGGTGAGGAACTGACCATTGGCTCGCTACTATACTCCGACCATTCTGACCGCGTGTTCCGTGCAAAAATAGGTAGCGAGGTCGAGCCGTTTTTAAGCCTGCGAGGCGAATGGATGAACGGCTTTTGCTATATCGACTATAATCAGGACGGCAAGTTTGAACCACAGATTGGCAGCGACGGACTACCTGCGGAAATGTCGGAACTGGTTAGTTTCTCGCACCTTAATAGCACCGACAGCAAGGGCAAGGTAGTTGCCGACGGCAATAATGCTAAACTGCCCAACTTCCGTCTGCCGTCGACATTGTCAAAAGGTTTCTATCGGATTCGCTTTAAGAGCGACTGGGACGATATGGATGCCGGTGGAAATGTCAATGCCGACAACCATTTACAGAGGAATGGCGGCGGAGTGGTCGATGCAACGCTCAATGTACACGAAGATTTTGTCAGCGTGCACGAGGACAACCGGAACGGAGACGTGTTGAATGCCGACGGAACCCCGTTGCGTTCGCGCCAGGCATTTGGCCAATCGTTCGTAGTGCGGTTGCGTCCGGAGAACGGATTTACGTTCAGCGGCATTCGCGTACGCCACGGGTACGGACATCAGGGCCAACCAACGATACATGGCGTCGTACAGTTCCGCGACGACTACATCGGAGCCGACCAAATAGACAAAGACAACTGTGCTACCATACCTGCCGAGTGGGTGGACGGAGACCTGACCCTCGAAGGTGTGTTTGTGCAGAAAAACAAATAGGAAACAAAACCATAAAAGTCATGAAACAATACTTAGACTTGTTGCAGGAAATCATAGATAAAGGCGTTGTGAAAACCGACCGTACCGGCACGGGCACAAAAAGCATCTTCGGCCACCAAATGCGGTTCGATTTGAGTGAAGGCTTTCCTGTTTTGACCACTAAAAAGCTGCATCTGAAGTCTATCATATACGAATTGTTGTGGTTCTTACAGGGTTCGACCAATGTGCGCTATTTGCAGGAACACGGCGTAAGGATTTGGAACGAATGGGCCGATGAAGACGGAAATCTCGGGCCGGTTTATGGCCATCAGTGGCGTTCGTGGCCCGATTACAATGGAGGAACAATCGACCAGATTAGCCAGGCCATAGATTTAATAAAGCATCATCCCGATTCAAGGCGGATTATCGTTTCGGCATGGAATGTGGCAGAAGTAAAGGATATGGCTTTGCCGCCGTGTCATACGCTGTTCCAGTTCTATGTGGCTGAAAACCGGCTGTCGCTGCAACTTTATCAGCGCAGTGCCGATACTTTTTTGGGCGTTCCTTTTAACATTGCCTCCTATGCCTTATTGCTGCAGATGATGGCACAGGTGTGCGGATTGGAAGCAGGCGACTTTGTGCACACAACTGGCGACACGCATCTCTATCTGAACCACCTGGAGCAGGCAAAACTTCAACTGACGCGACAGCCCAAGTCACTTCCGCGCATGAAAATCAATCCTGACGTGAAGGATATCTTTGCTTTCCGCTACGAAGATTTCGAACTGGAAGGATACGAACCTTGGCCACATATCAAGGCCGATGTGTCGGTATAACGTAATTATTGAGCAAGACCATGATTAACTTGATTTGTGCAGTAGCCGAAGACGGCGCCATCGGATACCAAAACCGTTTGTTGTTTCGCCTGTCGGACGACCTGAAACGATTTAAAAAACTGACTACAGGCCATACGGTTTTGATGGGCCGACGGACTTTTGACTCACTACCTAAGGGGGCGTTGCCAAACAGACGCAACCTTGTGCTGTCGCGTAATAGTGAATTTGCGGCTCCCAATGTGGAAGTGTTCCCAAACTTAAAGAAGGCCATCGACAGTTGCCCTCGCGACGAAGAAATCTTTATCATAGGTGGCGCCATGCTCTATAGGCAGGCGGTTCTCATAGTTGACCGGATGTATCTGACGGAGATACATGCCAGTCCGCAAGAGGCCGATGTGTTTTTCCCGATGGTAGATTTCAGCAAGTGGACGGAAGTCAGCCGTGAGGAGCATCCTGCCGACGAGAAAAACGAAGTGGCGTTCGACTTTGTGGAATATGTGCGAAAAAAGAGAAGATAAACCGATTAACAAGAGAATACGATGAGAAGAAAGCAGGTTTTGTTGGTGCTGTTTGCCTTGGCCTTTGTGGCCTTCGGAAGTGCGGCCCGCCCGAAGAAGATTACTTTCCGCGTACTGGAAACTACCGATGTGCACGGCAACTATTTTCCCCGTGATTTTATCAATTGTACGGCCGGAAACGGTAGTATGGCTCGCATCTACACCTATGTGAAGCAGCAACGCCAGCAACATGGGCGTTCGCACGTGCTTCTGTTCGATGCCGGTGATATTCTGCAGGGGCAGCCCTCGGCATATTTCTATAATTATGTCGATACGGTGACCACGCATGCCTGTGCCGCTGTCCTGAACTATATGGGCTACGATGCGGCAACCATAGGCAATCACGACGTAGAAGCCGGCCACGCAGTATATGATAGGTGGAGTTTGCAGTGCAAGATGCCGATGTTGGGCGCAAACATAGTGCGGAAGACGGACGGGTCTACTTATTGGAAACCGTATACTATCGTGAAGAAAGATGGCATACGCTTTGCCGTTCTGGGTATGCTGACAACGGGCATACCCAACTGGCTTCCGGAGAACTTGTGGAGTGGCATGGACTTTGAAGATATGGTGGAGACTGCACGCAAGTATATGCCCGAGATGAAAGCACAATCCGATGTGGTCATCGGACTATTCCACAGTGGCGTGGGTAGTGAGAAAGCCACCGGGACAAAGAACGAAAACGCAAGTCTGCAAGTGGCGCGCGAAGTTCCGGGCTTTGACTTGATACTTTGTGGGCACGACCATCGCCGCGCCTGCCGTAAGATGGTGTGCCGTAATGGTGATTCGGTTCAGATACTCAATACGGGAGCCAATGCCGAATATGTGGCTGCCGCAACGATTGTGGTAACGAAACAGAAGAATAAGGTGATGGTCGAACAGGTTGATGGCGAACTCGTGAACATCTGCGACTTGGAACCGGATGCCGATTTTGTGGCTCACTTCGACAAGCACGTGAACGACGTGGATGGATATGTGCAGGAGAAAATCGGAGATTGTAGCACGGAACTTGATACGCGTGCGGCATTTTTCGGACCATCCGAGTTTGTGGACTTTATACATCAGCTGCAACTTAAGATTAGCGGCGCCGACATCAGTTTCGCCGCTCCGTTGAGTTTTGATGCGAAAATTCCGGCTGGGGAAATTCGAGTGAGCGATATGTTCAACCTATACAAATTCGAGAACTTTCTCTATGTTATGCGCCTTACCGGAAAGGAAATCAAAGACTTTTTGGAGTACAGTTATAACGGATGGACACAGCAGATGACGAAACCTGAAGACCATCTATTGCTCTTCAATCGTCGTACTATCGATTCGCCCGACCCATGGCAGCGTCTGCGCACGCCCAGTTATAATTTCGACTCGGCGGCCGGTATTATCTATACGGTTGATGTGCGCGAACCGAAAGGCCATAAGGTTAAAATTATCAGTCTTGCAAATGGGGAGCCGTTTGATATGCAGAAGACCTACCGCGTGGCGGTTAATTCTTATCGCGGTAATGGCGGTGGCAGGTTGCTTACTCACGGTGCCCGCATTGATAAGGATGAACTGAAGAACCGTATTGAGTGGAGCACAGACAAGGATCTTCGTTTCTACTTGATGCAGGAAATTCGTCAGTTGAAGCAACTTTCGCCGAAGAAACTTAACCAGTGGAAATTTATTCCCGAGGAGTGGACGGTTCCGGCAGCCCAGCGCGACTCGGTCATCTTATTCAAGTAACCAAAACACGAATGGCATAAAACAAGAAAGCAGGGAAGCGTTTGTTTCCCTGCTTTTATTCTGGAAGTTCTATGGTAAGTGTATCGTAGGCGTACTGCACGTTTTCGGGCAAGAAACTATGCGACTCGGCGTGAAGTCCGGCACGGTGGCTCATGTGAACGAGGTATGCTCGCCGAGGCTTGAGGCGTTCGATGACGCGCAAGGCTTCGGGTACCGATTCATGGGTGGGGTGCGCCTTATATTTATGGAGTGCATCGATAACGATGGTGTCGAGGCCCTGCAGATGGGCATATTCACTTTCAGGCAGGTCGTGTAGGTCGGTCAGATAGGCAAAGCGTCCGATGCGGTAGCCGAATGTGGGCACGAGTCCGTGGTTCAGTTTGATGGGCTCGACGTCGAGGCCCGCAATACTATAGTGTTGGTGCAACTCAACGGGATGCAGTTCAAACCGAGGCACAAACGTGTTGGTTTCCGGCTTGTGGAAACAATAAGGCAAGCGTTTTCGAAGTGTGTCAGCTACCTCTTCCGAGCAATATATGGGCAACGGGTGGGCAATGGAGTAGGGCCGGAGGTCATCCAGTCCGGACACATGGTCGTAATGGATGTGTGTGATGAGAACAGCGTGCAGTACGCGTGGAAGTGGCTGTCCCGGCTGCGGAACCTGTGTCAAAAAGTCGCGTGCGGGACTATCTTCGGGCAGGGTGTCGGTCCAGCGCAGCATTTGCTGCCTGAAATCCGGACCGCAGTCAAATAGTATTCGCTCGCCGGAACTGGTTTCGAGCAGCGCCGAGGTGCGAAAACGGTGGTCGTGCGGGTCTTTCGACCGGCACACCTCGCAGTTGCAGCCCAGCGACGGGTTGCCTGAACTTGTTCCAGTACCTAAGAATGTAAGTTTCATATACGATGGCCCCGTGTCGTAGTAGTGGCTACACGATGTTTGCTTCGGGGTTGAGCATGATGCCGAATTTTTCGTAGACATCCTTTTGGATGGTCTGACTGAGCGTTACAATTTCTTCGCCGGTGGCACCTCCGAGGTTCACCAATACGAGTGCCTGCTTGGCCCATACGCCGGCCCGTCCCAGGTTCTTGCCGCGCCATCCGGTTTGTTCGATTAGCCAGCCGGCAGGTATCTTGACTCCGTTCGGAGCCTTGAAGTGCGGCATGTCGGGATAGTCGGCCTGCAGTTTGGCAAAGACTTGTTCCGACACGACAGGATTGACGAAGAACGAACCTGCGCTGCCCACCTCGGAAGGCTGGGGGAGTTTTTCTTTTCTAAAGTTGACGATGAGGCGACGAATGTCGGCTACGCTGACGCTGGTGGCATCGAGACCGTTTTCCTCGAGAAGCCGTTGCAGCGCACCATACGACAGGTTCGGCATGAATTGGAGCGACAGCCGCAGAAGCACGTGCGTGACATAGAAACGGTCTTTCAGGTCGTGCTTAAAGACCGATGAACGATACGCATACTGGCATTCGTCGTGCGTATAGGTGGTTGCTTTGCCGTGAATGGTGATTCCTTCTACGGCTTCGATAAACTGTTCCGCTTCTGCACCGTAGGCACCGATATTTTGGACGGCTGCGGCACCTACTTCGCCGGGTATGAGCGAAAGGTTCTCCAATCCGTAGAAACCGCGGTCGATGGTGGTGGCAACAAGGCTGTCCCAATTTTCGGCAGCGCCCACCCGGAGCAACACGCTGTGGTCGTCGCGCTCAACTTCCTCCACTCCGCGAATGCAAGAGTGGGCCACGGTGCCGTTAAAGTTGCCGGAAAAGAGAAAATTAGACCCCTCGCCGATGTGAATAAGCGGCAACGGATAGCGATTATCCATGTAGTCGGCAAGCAGTTGCTTCAGTTCGTCTTCGTTGTCGTATTCCACAAAGCAAGCGGCCTTGGCATCGATGCCAAAGGTATTGTGGCCTAACAGCGAATGGTCGCGGAAGATTCGCATAGGACGTTTAGTTGTTTTCCAGTTTAATGAGTTTCCACTCGCCGTTTTGCTGGCGGAAAGTCAATATGCTGCTCATCGAACCGTTTTGCGTGCCAATCATCAACACTACTTTCGTCGGATCCTTTATGTCCTGATTGTAGTTGACATTGGTGATTTTCTCGTGAGGCAATTCGGGCGCATAGATACACCATTGCTCCGGACTGGCTATGCCTTGCACGGGCTCAAAAGTATCCTCGTCTTGGAAAACAAGTGTGAACGGATTGTGGATATGTTGCTCGCGATAGATGGAATCCGAGGCGAATTTCTGGTAGAATTGCAGAAACTCGCGGTTGGGAGCCTTGTCGAGATGGTTTTCTTGGATGGACGAGAGTGTCCAACGGCCTTCGTCCTTGTTGAAATTATACTGCTTAATGTTGTTGCGTGTGAAGTCGAGTTCCTGCACTTCGACGCTGGTCGTTTTCTCCGTGTTGCGCTTTTCCAGGGCACTCTCGTTGGGGAAAATCATGAGGAAAATATCTTGATTGGCATATATCGAGTCGAACGTCCATTGTTTTTTCTCAATCTTCCTCGTTTCTCCGTGAGCCGTATAACTGAGCGGAAATTTGACGCGACTGTTCTGGAACGATTTGTTGCTCATGAAATTGTAGATGAAGTCGTCGAACATGAGGTCGGCAGCCTTGGGTACAGGCACTTCCTTAACCTCGACCGAGTCTGTCGTATCGGCCAGAACGACGCTGTCCGTCGGAGCAATCTCCTCGTCGGCAATATCGTTGCCTTTCCTTGAGCAGGCTGTCAGGAAAAGTAGGATGACAAACAAGTAGGCAGTAAATCTCATAAGAATGAACCTTGCAATGTTTCAAAATCACTGGCGAAGTTACTTGTTTTTTACCGTATCTTTATCAGATAGAACGCATATTTTTTCATAGGCTTTTTGTTTGAGGGTTTTTCTCTTCGCTACAAATAGTTTAATTTAGCACGCTGATAGAAAGAATTGTGCTTTCTATGCCCACCATAATCTGAATTTCTATACACACATGTTAGCAGAAAAAATACAAGAATTGCTTCAGCAGGTGCAACAGCTCCATGCAAAAAATGCAGAGGAATTGGAGGCACTTCGCATAAAGTATCTGAGCAAGAAGGGCCTTCTGAACGACCTGATGACCGAGTTCCGCGACGTTCCCAATGAGGAGAAGCGCACCATCGGTATGAAACTGAACGAACTCAAGACGCAGGCGCAGGAAAAGATTAACGAACTGCGCAACAGTCTTATGCAGCAGGACGACGCCACCGACGTTCCCGACTTGACGCGTACGCCGTATCCGCTTCCCTTGGGTACGCGCCATCCTATCAACATTGTCAAGGAGCGCCTGATAGACATCTTCTCGCACATGGGCTTCACAATGGCCGACGGACCTGAGGTGGAAGACGACTGGCACGTGTTCTCGTCGATGAACTTTGCCGAAGACCATCCGGCCCGCGACATGCAGGACACTTTCTTCGTGGAGCAGCACCCCGACATAGTGCTTCGCACGCATACTAGCAGCGTCCAAGCTCGCGTCATGGAGAAGACGGAGCCGCCCATACGCGTCATCTGCCCGGGGCGTGTCTATCGCAACGAGGCCATATCGTCGCGTGCCCATTGCTTCTTCCATCAGCTCGAGGGGCTTTACATCGACGAGAAAGTGTCGTTTGCCGACCTCATGCAGGTAATGCTGTCGTTCAGTCGCGAACTCTTCGGTGCGCAGACCCAAATCCGGATGCGTCCGTCCTACTTCCCGTTCACCGAACCGAGTGCAGAAATGGACATTAGCTGCCACATTTGCGGCGGAACGGGGCACACGGAAGACGGCCACACCTGTGCGCTCTGCAAGGGCACAGGTTGGGTAGAAATCTTGGGCTGTGGTATGGTTGACCCCAACGTACTTGAACTCAACGGCATCGATTCGACAAAATATATGGGCTATGCGTTCGGCATGGGACTCGAGCGTATCGCCAACCTGCTCTATCGAGTGCGCGACCTGCGTATGTTCTCCGAGAACGACGTCCGTTTCCTCGAAGAATTTACCAGTGCCGGATAGGTGCACCATTGTTGAACATTTTTCTCTACTTACTGAATCCTGACAACCAATATGAGAAGCAGATGATTGCATCATGCTTTGGTGCGGATTGATTAGGAGTTATGCTCAGTAAAGGTGAGGGCCGGACAGAACGGCTTACACTATAAAAAACACAGGACCACAATTTGTTTTGTGGCCCTGTGTTTTTTTATTCATTCGACGTTTTGACTGGCTGGGCAGAAGCAATAATCTTTTGACAGGCTTCAGCAACAGCCATGCAAATCGGTTCTTACGACTGGTCTGACGGTTGTACCGTCGGGTCGGTCTGTTGTATGTAGCGCGTGTAGTAGGAAATGAGCAGGGTGGTCATTGGCAGCGCGATGATCAAGCCAATTACGCCGAGCATGTATCCCCATACCGTCAGCGACAATAAGACGATGGCCGGACGCAATCCCATAATTTTGCCCATAACCTTGGGCGTCACGATGGTGTCTTGCAGTATTTGCACGACAATATAGACCAGGCAGACGCCGCCCATGAGTAGCCAGAAGTTTTGTCCGGTCTCCAGGCTGTGCAGGAAAGCCAAGAGCGTGGCGGGGATAAAGCCGATGAGCTGCAGGTAGGGCACGAAACTGATGATGCCGATGAAGATGCCCAGCGCCACAGGCACGGGAAGGCCCAGCAACGCGAAACCGATGGAAAACATAATGCAGTTCGACAGGGCCACCAGGGCCTGGCCGCGGAAGTAGGCGTTCATATTTCGTTCCACGTCGCCGACCACCTGCACGGTAGTCGAACGGTTCTTGTGGGGTATGAGTTTCTTCCATCCCTCCGAGTAGCGCTCGTAGTCGATAAGCAGGAAGAAGAAATAGAGTATGCCGATGAGCGACGAAATGATGCTGATGACGATGCCGGCCGTAGAGCGCAGCAGTCCCCATACTTTGGGCACCATCTTCTGTATGATTTCCTGAACGTTGGACTGCTGGATGAACTCGGATATCTTTTCTTCGCTCAGATAGGTCTTGGCCAGTTCCTGCAACTGTTGAGGAATCTGCTTTATTTCATTATTGTCGTTTGTCACGTAGTTATGGGCCACCACCTTGAGATGGCTCATCTCGTCGAGAAAGGCAGGCACGATGGCCATTCCTACAGCCGTGGCAATACCTCCCACAAGACCGAGTGTCAGGATGATGCTAAGCAGGCGCGACCGCAGCCGGCATTTCACTTCGAAGAATCGGACGATGGGGTAGAGCATATAGGCGAAGAGCCAGGCTATAAAGAAAGGCAGCAATACCGGACTCAGATAGACGATGAGCAGGTATAGCAGCACGAAGCCGGATAATGCAATCAGTCCGCGCACAAAGCGGTCGAAGTTGATTTCTTTCTTTTGTCGGGTCATGAGTCTGTAGGAGGAAAAAGTTGGATTATGGGATGAAAAAATTGCATAATACAATCGCGAAATTCAATTATGCAATTTTCAAATTGTATTATGCAATTCTCAGATTCGATTATGCAATTTTTCTGTCACATTATGCGACAGACAAGCTTCTACTTGTTTTTGCCACCGAACACGCTGAAGTGCACGTAGCGCTTTGGGTGCAGCTTCAGGTCGGTTACGAGAGTGTCGGCGCTCTCTATGGTGTGGTTCAGGTTGTCGTATAGTTTGCGGTCGTTGAGCAGCAGTCCGAGCGAGTTGTCCTTGCCGTTGAGTTTCTGGTCGAGGTTTGTGGAGATGCTGTTGAGATTTGCCGAGAACTGCTTTACTTCGTTGAGCGTGTTGCCCAGTTCGGCCAGCGTCGTTCCCAGTTGGGCATTGCTGATGTCGCCGCTAACCTGATCGAAGTTCTTACTGACCTGGTGTAGGTGAGTCATGATTTGCGGCAGGTCGTTATTCATCATCGCGTTGAGCTTGTCCGACGAACTCTTCAGATTGCTGGTCAGCGCGGCGGCATTGGCCAGAGTTTGGCGAAGTGCGGGATCGCCGGTGAGTTGATTGAGGTTGGTCATGATAGAGTCGAGCTTCGGAGCCATGGCAATGAGGTCGGGCACAATCTTCTCGGCTTGTGCGAGCGCACCTTGATGCACCTGTCCGATAATCGTATCGCCCTTGCTGACCAGGTCGGTCGGATTCGGGCCGAGAAGCAGGCTCATGGTCACTCCGCCCATCAAAGACGTCTCCAACTCGGCGCGAGTTCCCTTGGGCACTTGCATAGCCTTGTCAAGGTCGACGATTACCACCACTTTGTCGGTGCGGTCGTAGTCGTACACAATGTCGCGCACGATGCCCACGGGGAAACCGTTGGCGTAGACCGACGACGAGACGGGAAGGCCCTGGATGTTCTCGAACTGCACAAAGTAGGTGTTGCTCGACTTAAAGATGTTGACGCCCTTCATAAAACTGATGATATAGTAGAGCAGGGCGATGGCCAGAATGGCCGTGAGAGCGATTTTTACTTCTTTTGTAAAAATTTTCATGACTGGATGTGTTGGCTAAGGGATAGTGGCGTGGAAATGGTGCTCAGTCTTGCGGGACGATGCTATTGTGTGGCCCGCTCGTCGCCCATGAATTTCACGATAAAGGCGTCGGGATAGCGCTGGCGCACCTCGCCAATCTTCTTGTTGGCTTCTGCCCGCGTGGCATAGGTGCCCGACGTGTATTTGTAGAGCTGTCCGTCGCGGTAGAAGCTGACGTGGTCGAGGCCGGAAAGACGGGCATCGTTGTCGGCAAGCTTATGGGGCGACGTGAGAAATTGGATGCGGAAGTTCGGAGTGGCGGGCTTCGGCTCGCTTTGTGCGGTTTCTTTGGCCGGTTGTGGCTCGGGCTGCACGGCAGGTGCCGCCTCCTTGGCCGCAGGTTTGGCTTCGGGAGTTGCAGCAGGCTCGCTGGCGACAGGTTTAGGCACAGGCTCGGTCGAGAGCTTATTGCTGCGGCGGTCGTGCTTGTTGCGGTAGTCGACAACGCCGTTGTACAGACATAGAGCCGTGGTCTGTATGCCTTGGGGCGTATTGAGGAACTGCTCTTCCTGCGGGGTCGAGATAAATCCGACTTCCACCAGCACGCTTGGCATAGTGGCACCGCGCAGAACCGCAAGGCTGGTCTGCTTTACCCCGCGGTCTTGGCGTCCGCCCGACTGACGCAGCTGCAGCTGGAAGCATCGGGCCAGCTCGACACTCTTTGCCATGTACTGATTCTGCATGAACTCCCACATGACATACGACTCCGGTTCGTTCGGATTAAAGCCGTCGTAGTGCTCCTTATAGTCGCTTTCGAGCAGAATTACCGAGTTCTCGCGCTGCGCCACGGCCATGTTTGCCTTCGACTGCGCAATTCCGTTCGTATAGGTCTCTACTCCGCGAGCCGTGCGCGGCGATCCTTTTTCAACCGAGTTTACATGAATCGAAACGAATAGGTCGGCCTTTGCCTTGTTGGCTACCTGAGGCCGCTGGTATAGGGGAATGAACACATCGGTCTTTCGGGTGTACAAAACGCGTACGTCCTTGCTCTTCTCCTCCAGCATCTTGCCGAAGGCCAGAGCCACTTTCAGACAGATATCCTTTTCGCGTGAGAAATCGCCAATAGCACCGGCATCGTGTCCACCATGGCCCGCGTCAATGACAATAGTGAATTTCTTTTGCGCCATAGCAGTGCTTGTGCAAACCATAAGCACCACGACCGACAATATTAGGCGAAGCATTTTTTGCATAATGAAATTCTTCGTTCAATCTGCGAAATTAGCACCTATACCTTAATTTTCAAAATACAAGCAGTTTGAATTGCATAAAACAACAAGGTGGCTGTCAGAACAAACAAGGAATTTGCACTGACAATCTTATTGGGAAAACCTGGAGTATATGGGCTGCGGAAAAGGTTGGTGATGTAGGCGTCAGGGAACGTAGTGTACAATTCCGCTGGAAGTAGACAGGTTGCATTCCAACTTTGATATGGCTTGCATCTGCTCTTTTGTCAGACAAAAGTCGAATAGTTGAATGTTCTGAGATACTTTCTCGGTCTTTTTGCTACGGCTGAGAACACCCAACCGCTGTTGTATCACCCAGCGCAATACGACCTGTGCCGGCGAACGCCCTACTTGCGACGCGATGGTCTGTAGAACTGGTTCGGCCAACAGTTGTTCCGTAACCAAACCGCGGCCTAATGGGGAAGTGGCATAGACTTGCATTCCCAACTGACGGCTTTTCTCGATGGCAGGCCTGTTGTGGAAATACGGAGTACACTCCAGTTGGTTGACCATAGGCATGACACGCGGATTTATCTGGTTCAACAACTCCAGTTGCGGTATGCCAAAATTTGCCACGCCAATGGCGCGAACCCGTCCGCTTAAATAGAGGTCTTCTATCCCACGCCACATTTTCTTTAGGACTGGAGGCCAGCAGGCATGGAGTAGGTAAAGATCTGCTTGTGCAACGCCTAAGCGGGAACAGCTATTGTCGTAGGCATCTTCTACAGTCTTGTTTCTCCACATAATATGGTAGCGCGGATGATAGAAGCGGTAAATATCCAGCACATACAGTTTTGTCGTGATAAATAACTTTTCGCGCGGCAGCAAAGTAGTCTTAAGTGCATGGCCCAAGGCTTCTTCGTTGCCATAACGGCTTGCTGTGTCAAACATGGAGTATCCATCCTCTGCAGCGCGTAATACTACGGACTCAAGTGTTTGGTCTTTGAGTGTATAAGTGCCGAGTCCGACTTGGGGCATTACGACTCCGTTCGACAACAACAGATGCTCCATATTTATAATCGGTTTTTCTGGGGAAGGGAAATATGCGAAGTCTGCCCACGCAAGATATGTCTACAGCGTGGACCCTCCGTCAATGGTAAGCACCTGACCAATGATGGCATTACTCATGTCCGAAGCGAGGAAAAGAGCCAGAGATGCAACGTCTTGTGGCGTAGTAATTCGATGATTGGCCGTATCAGAATCGTAAGCATTACGACTAACGTCGCGCCAGTTTATGCTCGAGGCACAATAGCCTGGGGCAATGGCGTTGACAATAATATTGTATGCGGCAAATTCTTTAGCGTATCCCCGAGTGAGTGAGTTAAGAGCAGATTTGGATAAGAAATAGGGATGCGTGCTACTCTGATTGGCGTTGATGCTTGAGGTGTTGATTATTTTTCCGCCTTGTTCTTTGTTGTTTTGCTTATAGTAGTCGCCGACAAGTCTGCAAAGCACATAGGGCGCAGTGACATTTGTCTGCAAAGTGGTATTGAAAAAATCCATCGTCTTTTTCTCTGCGGCGAGAAAAGCGGCATTGTTGAAGAAAATGTCAAGTCCGCCAAGAATTTTAATAGCTTCTTGCAATTTTGTCTCAAGGCTATCAATCAGACTCACGTCCCATTGCATCGAAAAGAGCTTGTCGCTATTGATTTTACTTTTGGCTTCGTCCAGTTTCTCCTGCCGGCGTCCACATATCAGTACTTTTGCACCTTGATGGATAAAAGTGTTTGCCATTGCAAGTCCTATTCCGTCGGAACCGCCTGTGATAATAATGCGTTTGTCTTGCAGAAGCGCGCCTTCCGTAATGGTAGCAACATGAAGGTTAGTATATCCGCCTTGAGTGCAGAATCGGATATACTTAAAGAATTTATGTAGGAACTGTGAGAACATTACTTCTTGAGTGAAACCTCGATTTCTTCAACTTCTTTACGGAAGTCTTTGTCGGTGGCAAGGCGTTTTTTTATGCGGTCACAGGCATGCAACACGGTTGTATGGTCTTTCTTGCCCATGATACGCCCTATTTCGGCATAAGAGACTTGGGTATATTTGTGGATGAGGTACATGGCCAACTGACGCGCTAATACGATGGGCTGTTTTCTCTCTTTCGATAGCACGTCGCGTACTTTGACCTTTTTGTTCTTGCAGACCGATTGGAGAATACTTTCCGGGGAAAGTTCGCGTTTCTCTAAGTTGACGGCTCGTGCCACTACGCGCTCAGCCAGTTCGAGGTTGATGTTGCAGTCGTCCACTACGGAATAGGCCATCAGCGAGTTGATGATGCCCTGCAACTCCCTGACGCTACTCTCTACATGGTTCACGATGTAGTCCACGACCTCTTTGGGGAAGCGCAACCCGTCGCGGCGGAGCTTTGCCTGTATGAAAGCGCGACGCAAGGCTATGTCGGGACGTTCAATCTCGGCGGTGATGCCAGAGTTGAACCTGGAAAGCATGCGTTCCTCTATGCCCTCGAATTTTGCGGGTTCTCTGTCGGACGAGATGATTATCTGGCGGCCGTTGAGATGCAGATGGTTGAAGATATGGAAAAAGGCTTGTTGCGTCTTAGCCGTTGTGAACTCCTGAATGTCGTCTATAATCAGCACGTCGATGCTTTGGTAGAAATGAATAAAATCATTCAGTTTGTTCGTGACTGCTGCTTCGCTGAACTGTACCTTAAAGAGATGGGCTGGGATGTAAAGCACGCGCTTCTCCGGGTGCAGTTCCAGCGTCTTCAAGCCTATTGCGTTTATCAGGTGGGTCTTGCCTACGCCGCTGGAACCATATACGAAGAACGGATTGAACGCCATTTTGCCCGGATTCTTCGCGATGGCTTTGCCGACAGAACGGGCGGTCTTGTTGCTCGTGCCTTCCAAAAACGATTCCATCGTGAAGTTTTCGTTCAGATGTGAGTCGATTCGGGGGGCGGAATTATTTCTGTGGGAGTTTTCTTCGTCGGGGGTTTCTACGGTGCTTTTTATCTGAAAGACAAGTTGGATTTCCGGACCGAAAGTAGAGGTGATGCTTTTCTTTAGTTCTTTGGCAAAATGTCCTTCAATATAGTCGGCCACGATGCGATTGGGAACGTAGAGCGTCAGCCGGTCACCTGAGAAATGTGCATATTCCACAGAAGAAAACCAAGTTTCGAACTGTTGTTCGGGAACTTGGCTTTTAAGCAAAAGTCGGCAATTATCCCAATATGTCTTAAATTTATCCTCCATGAAATATATGCAACCAGCATGTCGCATTATGGCATGGCAAAGTTCTAATAAAATTCGTTAAAAGCAAAACGACGCATTTTGAAATTTCATAATCCGATCCGAAAAAAAGTTTTAGGTAATTCCGTCGCGAAAATATTGTAAATGTTTATTTTTGTATGGAATATGCCTATTGGACGGAGTTTCTGCCGTTTAGGCAAGTGAAAACGATTATTATCCTTTTACCCTACATTTGTAACGCTATGGTACTATTAAACATCTTAGGACTTCAGGAAATTATCATTATTGCACTGGTCGTTTTGTTGTTCTTCGGAGCCTCTAGAATACCCGCTTTGATGCGTAGCCTCGGGCAGGGCGTGAAAAGTTTTAAGGCTGGAATGAACGACCCCGTCGAAGAGCCCAAAAAGGAAGAGGAGAAAAAAGATAACCCCGAATAGTTGATTTGCCCGCTTATGTCCGACGAGCCGACCATGAACTTTTGGGAGCATCTGGAGGAGTTGCGCTCTACGCTCATACGTGCGTTGCTGGCTGTGATAGTGGCCGGTGTGGTGTGCTTTATGTTCAAAGAGCCGGTGTTCCGTCTGGTGCTTGCGCCGGCCAAGGGCAATTTTTTCTTCCTTGATTGGATTGGCATAGACAATCCGCCGATTCATCTCGTCAATACGCAACTGACCGAACAGTTCATGGTGCACATGAAGGTGGCATTGGTCTGCGGACTGATTGTGGCCTCGCCCTATGTCATTTATCAGTTGTTTCGGTTTGTGGCCCCTGCACTCTATGATAACGAACGTCGCTATTCGTCGGTTATGGTCGTGGCGTCGTTCGTTTTGTTTATGGTGGGAGTGACGATAAACTACCTGCTGATTTTTCCGCTTACGGTACGCTTTCTCGGCACCTATCAAGTCGATGCGTCGGTCCAGACCATGCTCACGCTCAACAGTTATATTGATACGTTGCTGCTGATGTGCCTGATGTTCGGACTGATGTTCGAGATACCAGCTTTATCGTGGCTGTTGGCAAAAATAGGTGTCTTGCGTGCAGAATGGATGTCGCGCTACCGCCGCCACGCCATCGTGGTCATCCTCATAGTGGCGGCCATCATTACCCCTACCACCGATGCATTCACGCTTATGATAGTTTCGTTGCCTATATGGCTACTCTACGAGGCAAGTATTGGCATTGTGAAAATCTCGCAGAAAAAACAGTAACAATTTATTCTTTCTACTTATGCTACAGAAGTTTCGTCGCGCATTAGCCCTGTTCTCGTTCGTGGGAATAACGCTGTTGTTTCTCGACATAAGCGGAGCGCTGCACCACTGGCTCGGCTGGCTGGCCAAGATACAGTTTTGGCCGGCTCTGCTGGCTCTGAATGTGGGCGTCATAGTCGGGCTGGTTGTGCTGACCCTTGTTTTCGGTCGCATCTATTGCTCCGTGATTTGTCCGCTTGGCATCTTGCAAGACTTGATAGCCCGGCTGAACCGGAAAAAGAATCATTATTCCTATTCGCCCGAAAAAAAATGGCTGCGCTATGGCATGCTGGTCGTTTTCCTTGGCTGTTTTGCGGCGGGCATAGGCGCCGTGGTTTCTTTGTTGGCCCCCTACAGCAGTTTTGGGCGGATAGCCACCCATTTGTTGGGCCCGCTCTATGCTTGGGGTAACAATGTGCTCGCCGCCATAGCCGCCCACTTCAACAGTTATGCGTTCTACGGCCACGAAGTATGGCTGAAGAGCATTTGGGCGGTGGCAGTGGCTGGCGCCACACTACTTGTCGTCGGATGGCTGGCTTGGCGCTACGGACGCACTTATTGCAACACCATCTGTCCCGTGGGAACCATGCTGAGCCTATTGGCACGTTTCTCGTGGTTCCGCATCTTTTTCGACACGGAGAAGTGTAAGAACTGCGGAAAATGCTCGCGCAACTGCAAAGCATCGTGTATTGATTTCAAAACCCATTCTGTCGATTACAGCCGATGTGTGGTCTGCGGCAATTGCTTAGAGCAATGCAGTTTTGATGCACTCCACTACGCTCATCCGAAGCATTCGCCGAAAGCCGCCACAGCACCTGCCGGCGAGCCCGATAAGGGGCGGCGTTCCATGCTGCTGTCGCTTGCGTCGTTTACTGCCGTGGGAGCCATGGCACAGGTAAAGAAGAAAGTGGACGGAGGACTTGCGGCTATCGAGGACAAGGTGGAACCGACCCGCCGCACAAGGCTTACGCCGCCGGGGTCTGTTTCGACAGCCCATTTCGCGAAGCATTGCACCGCCTGCCAACTTTGCGTTTCCGAGTGTCCCAATCAGGTGCTTCGGCCCGGTAGCGACCTGACTGCGTTTCTGCAGCCGCACATGAGTTACGAGCGTGGTTTTTGCCGGCCCGAGTGTCATCGTTGTTCGGAAGTCTGTCCGACGGGTGCCATCAAGCCCATCTCGCTCGAAGACAAATCGTCCACTCAAATCGGACATGCCGTATGGCTGGGGCAGAACTGCGTCATCCTGACCGACGGCGTAAAGTGCGGCAACTGCATGCGCCACTGTCCGGCCGGTGCCATAATGATGGTGCCCGTGAACCCCGACGACGAAAATTCGCCCGAGGTTCCTGCTGTCGACGAGTCGCGTTGCATCGGTTGCGGCGCCTGTGAAAACGTTTGTCCGGCCCGACCTTTCAGCGCCATCTATGTGGAAGGCCACGAAGTGCATCGTTTTAACTAATCAAAAGCCAAGATGACTATGAAAAAAAATATGAACCGTCGCGAATTTGTCAAGGCTCTCGGTCTGGGAGTCGTTGGCGGCTCGGCATTGCTCACGGCCTGCAAGCGGCACCTCAGTCCGACGGCGGCCGGCTACGCATCGGAGTCCGGTGGAACGATGGAGTATCGAACCAATCCCAAGACCGGCGAAAAGGTTTCGCTGTTGGGCTACGGCATGATGCGGTTGCCCGTGGTGGGAGGTGGCTCGCTCCGCGACAATCCAGAGGCCGAAATCGACCAGGAAATGGTCAATCGGCAGATAGACTATGCCATTGAGCACGGAGTGAACTATTTCGACACATCGCCTGCCTACTGCATGGGAAAATCAGAGGGATGCACGGGCATTGCCCTGCACCGCCATAAGCGTTCCGAATACTTTGTGGCTACCAAACTGATTAATTTTGCCCCGAGCACATGGGGACGGACTGAGTCGATAGAGATGTTTGAGCAGTCGCTTAGGGAATTGCAGGTGGACTATGTTGATTATCTGCTGTTGCATGCGATTGGCGGCACGGGCCGTACGCTTGACGGTCGGGAACTCGATAGTATGGAGACGTTCGACGCGCGCTATATGGACAACGGCATATTGGACTGGCTGGTGGAACAGCAGAAGCGCGGCCGCATCCGTAACCTGGGTTTCTCCTACCACGGCGACGTGGCGGTGTTCGACAAGTTGCTGGCCTGGCACGACGAAGGTCGCTACCACTGGGACTTTGTGCAGATTGAACTCAACTATCTCGACTGGGAATGGGCCAATGAAATCAACGAACGCAATACGGACGCCAAATATCTATATGCCGAACTGCAGAGGCGCGGCATACCAGCCGTCATCATGGAACCCTTGCTTGGCGGCCGACTGGCTAATGTGCCCGACTACATTGTTGAGAAAATGAAGCGGCGCAATCCCGAAGCCAGCGTGGCCTCGTGGGCTTTCCGCTATGCGGGTACTCCGGCGGGTGTGCTGACCGTACTGAGCGGAATGACCTATATGGAACATCTGCAGGAGAATATTGCCACCTATTCGCCGCTTGTTCCCATCTCGCCCGAGGAGGATGCTTTTCTCATGGAGATTGCTAACGACATCTACAATCTCAATACCATTCCCTGCAACGAGTGCAATTACTGCATGCCCTGCCCTTATGGCATCGACATTCCCGGCATTTTCTCCCACTACAACAAGTGCATCCGCGAGGGCAATATGCCCAACGAGCGGCAGCACGCCGATTTCCGCCGGCGCCGCCGTGCCTTCCTGGTGGGCTACGACCGGAGCGTTCCGCGCCTCCGTCAGGCCAATCATTGCATTGCTTGCGGGCACTGCGTTCCCGAATGTCCGCAGCGCATCGATATTCCCGAGGAGATGCGCAAGATTGATGTGTTTGTGGAGAACCTGAAGCGCAATGGAAAAGTGGCCGACCGCCTGTTCTGACCGTAGGAAACCGCTTGGCACCATAAGGCAATGAAAAAGGGTTTCGCGACTTTTTGTCGTGAAACCCTTTTTGCGGAAAGGATAGGATTCGAACCTACGAACCAGTTTTGCCGGTTACACGCTTTCCAGGCGTGCCTCTTCAACCACTCGAGCACCTTTCCAGTCGAGATGATTATTAAAATCGGGTGCAAAGATATAGGAAAATTTCAAAAACAAGGGCAACGGATTCGAATTTTTATGAAATCGGTGGGCGGCATAGTCGTTCCGTGTCCGTAGAATGGGGCATGGCGACACGTAAATGGGAAATGAAAAAATTGCATTATGAAATCGGTAAATTCCATAATGCAAGTTCAGAATTCCATAATGCAATTTCGAAATTATATAATGCAATTCGGCGATTGTATTATACAATTTTCAGGATTACTTATGGGGCGGAATCTGTGCGTTGACTTTTTCGAGCGCATGCCACAGGCGTCGGAGCATCCGCTTATGCAGCCGCGGTTTTTCGGCGGCGAGGTCGTGGGTCTGACTGATGTCGGTGCGGATGTTATAGAGCACGCTGTGGCCGGTCTTGTAGAAATAGATTAACTGATAGTCGCCGCGCATGATGGCCGAGTAGGGCCCGTAGCCGTCAGCTTCGTATATTCCATCGGTCCAAAGATTCGGGTAGTGCCAAATGAGTTGTCGGTCGGCCTGACGCTTGCCCTTGCGCAGAACCGGGGCGAAACTTTTTCCGTCGATAGTCTGGGAGGTGCGGTAGTGGCGTATGCCGGCCATGTCGAGCAGGGTGGGGAAGAAGTCCTCTATCATGACGCGGCTCTCGTTGGTGGTTCCGCCCTGCGTGACGCCCGGCCAACTCACAATCATAGGCTCGCGTATTCCTCCGAGCAGGGCCGAGCCTTTTCCGCCCCTTGCCGGGAAGTTTTGGTCGTAGTTGTGGCGTCCCTGCCTTGGGCCGATGGCCTGTCCGCCGTTGTCCGACATGAACAGGATGATGGTGTTGGCTGCCACGTCGGGCCGCTCGTCGAGGAAGTCCATCAAGTCGCCCAGGCTCTTGTCCATTCCTTCGATGAGTGCCGCATGGCTGATTTCGCTGTTGCTGAGGCGCTGGCCGAGAAGTCGGTCCATTTTTCCCTCGCCATTGGCTTCGCGGTAGTTCGGAGTGAAGCGCGGGTCGGCGTCATAGGGAATGTGGATGGCATAGTGCGACATGTAGAGGAAAAACGGCTTCTTCTGGTCCGACTGGTCGTTGCGCTGAATGTGTTCCTTAAGCGCCTTGATGGCTTCTTGGGTAAGTGCCTCGGTCAGGAATATGTTTTTGCCGTGATAGGCCTCGAGTCCTTCCACATGGAAGTCGCCTGTGCCGAAATTGTCGGTGGCCAGGTAACTGGCAGGTCCGCCGTTTGCTGCGCCGGCAATATTGACCTCAAATCCAAAACTGCGCGGGTCGGCTCCGGCCGTATGCTGTGCGCCGAAATGTGCCTTTCCGCAGTGGATGGTATGATAGCCGTTGTCCTTCAGCAACTGCGGTAGCGCGGTGATAAGGGTGGTGTTTTTCCGGTCCTTATCGGACGAGACAGTGTCAGGTTGTATTCCGTTGTAGTTCCAGTCGGGCACGGCGAAGTCTGGGTCTTTCATGTCGGTCATCTCGTCGTAGCGGAGCGTCCAATTAGTGACGCGGTGGCGAGCAGCGTTCATTCCCGACAGCAGACTGCAGCGCGAGGGCGAGGAAATGGCGCATGCGTAGGCTTCCATAAACTTCACGCCGCGCTGAGCCAGCCGTTCCATGTTCGGCGTATGGTAGCGGTCGTTAAGTGGCGTCCGTTCGCTGTAGAAGGGTACGCTGGTTTCCTGCCAGCCCATGTCGTCCACCAGAAAGAGCAGGATGTTGGGCTGCGTCTGTGCCGCGGAACCGGTGCATATAAGCGCGCCGGCCGAGAGGCCAATCAGTCGGTTGCGTTTCATAGGCGTGTCAGATTTTCCGAACCTTTCCCGAGTGGGTGAAATAGTCGATTTCGCCGACAATAGCCCTTGAGACTTCCGGCTGTATATAGGTGAGGTGGCGGTTGTGGGCGATAGACTGCAAAAAGGACATAATCATGTAGCGAATGCCCTCTCCGTCGTTTTGATAGAAGTATCGCATATTGTCGGCCGGGTTTTCATAGCGGATTTCGAAGTATGCGTTCTTCCACCAGGGGGCAGGTACATAGATGTAGCCCTTTGTGCCGGAGATGACCAATTCGCCTTCCGACTTGACACCCTTTCCGACCTTCACCGAGGCTACTGCATCGGGATAGATGTAGGAGGCTTTCGTGAAGAGGTCGAAGCCTTCGTGTTCGTCGGAGTAGTGGCTGACCACCGACTTCTCTACATATTGCGTGCCCAATAGTTGAAACACCGGAAGCAAGGCTGTTGGTCCCCACTGGCACATGCTGTTCCACGTGTGCGATAGGTCTTTGCCTTGCTTCATGGCTAAGTCGGTCAGGCTGGTGCATACGGCATCGACAGAAACTATTTTTCCGATTTTGCCGCTCTTTGCCAGCAGCAGCAATCTCGAATAGGCGAGCGAATAGGCCGTCTTAATCGAGTCCATTAATATGCAGTTGTGTTCCTTGGACAAGGCTTGCAGTTCGTCCCATTCAGATGCCGACAGCGAGCTGGGGGCTTCGCAGATGACATGCTTGCCGCGCAGCAGGGCTTGCTTGGCCTGCCGGTAGTGAAGCGAGGGATGCGAGACAATATATATGGCGTCGCTGGCATCGAGCAGTTCGTCCAGGCTCGTTGCCTTAAGCGGCAGGTTGACAATTGCATCCGACAGAAAACTTTGCTCGGCGGCATAGAAGCCTGAAATAGTGACGCCGTTCACGAAGTGCGACTCCGCCTCGAATTTGTTTACCATGTTGAGTTCGCCCACGAGACCGATGCGCGTGTTTCTCTGTTGCGCCCGCAGTTCGGTGCTTGACACGCCGTCGGTTCGCTCGAGATACACCACGCGGCAATAGTCGTTGAGGTAGTCGAAACGGCCTTGCCAGTCGGAACCAATGGCAAACACGTCGATGCCATAGCGACGGATGTCATCAATCTTTTGACCGTCGTATTCTTCCACAATGATTTCGTCGGCCAGTCCTGTGGCGCGGACGGCTTCAATGCGTTCTACGAGCGATTGCTGTACGTTAATTTTTCCGCGGGCCTGGTCGAACGAATCGGCGGTTACTCCCACAATCAGATAGTCGCCTAATGCCTTGGCGCGCTCTAGCAGCCTGACGTGGCCGTAGTGCAGAAGATCGTAGGTGCCATAAGTGATAACTTTTATCATATAGGTCGAAAAAAGTGTTTTATAGGGATGAGGATGGGTGCGATAGCGCTGGTGGCTATTTCTTCAGTTGGATGCAGAACGTGGTTCCCTCGGGCGAACTTGTCTTAACGAATATTTTTCCGCGGTGATACTCTTCCACGATTCTCCGAGCCAGCGACAGACCGAGTCCCCAGCCGCGTGCCTTGGTTGTATAGCCGGGCTTGAATACGCGCCGCCAGTTTTTCTTCGCTATTCCTTTGCCGGTGTCCGACACCTCAGTGATAATGTGCTGCGAGGTCTCTGCTATCCGTATGGTGAGCCGTCCTTCGCCGCCCATGGCGTCTATTGCGTTTTTCGACAAGTTTTCTATAACCCATTCGAACAAGGGGGCATTGACGCGGGCATATACGGCGGATTCGGGGAACTCTTGCACGAACTCGATGTGGCTGCCTGTGCGTTTCTGCAGGTAGGAAACCACACGTTCCAATACGGTTTGCAACGGCTGCAACTCCAGCACGGGCACGGAACCTATTTTTGAGAAGCGTTCGGCTATTAGTTGCAGTCGGTTTATGTCCTTGTCTATCTCAGTCAGCAAGGGGTTGTCGGGATTTTCTTCGTGCAGGATGGCCGCGCCAGCCATCAGCGAGGACAGCGGAGTGCCCAGTTGGTGTGCAGTCTCACGCGACAGTCCTACCCAAACCTTGTTTTGCTCGTTGCGCTTGGCTGCCAAAAGCACCGCAAAGGCCAGCAACAGAAGCAGAGCCACTACGGCGAGCTGGATATAAGGGAACCAAGTCAGGCGCTTGAGTAGTAGCGACGACTCATAGCATACAGTGATGGAAGTCTTATCGTTTAGCGGTGTTTCAAGGCAGGTGCCGTTGCGTTTCATTATGGCAGCCCGTGCCTTGAGGGTCGAAAGCAGTTGTTGGTGGTCAGTTGTCAAGCTGTCGGAAAGGGCGGCCTCGATGCTGTCTTGGGGTATGGCTACGTTTCTGGCGGCAAAAACCTGGCCGTTATCGTAGAGCGCAACCACAGGTATGGTGTTGTTGTCATTCAGCACATGCCAAACCAGGTTTAGGTCTGTGGTTTCGTCGGCCTCCATAAACGAACGCATTGCTTCGGCCCATATTTCGACACGCTGCATCTCTTGCTTTTTCAGATCGGATATGAGCGAGTTGCTCACCCATAGCGAAACTGCGGCAATGAGCAGTGACGTGAGCAGAAATACTATTTTGAGCGTCCGGTTGATCACGGCTTTGGGTTGCTTGCAAGCAGTTGTTGGTTGATGGAATCGATGTAGTCGAGCACTTCATGGCGGCCGGCACGCGAAGCACTGCTGGTGGCAAACATCGGAGGCAGTTCCTCCCACTCTTCATGGAGTTTCCGCTTGAATGCTGCCATGTTTTGCTGCGCCTTACTACCCGACACCTTGTCGGCTTTGGTAAAGATGATGGCAAAAGGCACTCCTTGTTCACCAAGACTATGGATAAATTCGAGGTCAATCTTTTGCGGCTCCAGACGAATGTCCACCAGCACGAAAAGACAGATGAGTGGCTCACGCTGAAAGACATACGACTCGATGATGCGCTTCAAGTCTTCCTGCACCGCCTTTCCGCGCTTTGCATAGCCATAGCCGGGGAGGTCGACAAGCATCCAGCGGTCGTCTATCTTGAAGAAGTTAATCAGGAGCGTCTTGCCGGGTGTGGCCGAAGTCTTTGCAAGTCCTTTGCGCCCCGTGAGCATGTTAATCAGGGAACTCTTGCCTACATTGCTTCGACCGATGAATGCGTATTCCGGACAGGTGGTCGGTGGGCATTGGCCTAACTTGGCGGCGCTGATGATAAACTCGGCTTTTTTTATGTCCATGCGGTTGGTGCGTGTGTGAGTCCGATTGTTTGGTGCAAATATAGTCTAAATCCGCCAATTAGTGTGCCAATCGTCTTGCAAAATAGCATAATTTCGCCGAAAGGTGTGGCAGGCATATAATATTATTTCTTACCTTTGCAATCTAAACCTGTGAACCAAATGGACCATCACCACCATCATCATCACCATCATGTGGAAGCGCCCAAGTCGCTTAGCGCCACGTTTGTCTTTTGCATTGTGCTGAATGTGCTGTTCGTGGCTGTGGAAGCAGGGGTGGGTTTCTACGGACAATCGTTGGGCCTGCTGTCAGATGCGGGCCACAATCTTGGCGACGTATTCTCTTTGGTGCTGGCCCTGTTCGGCATTCAACTTGCTCGCTTGCACGGAACGAAAACCTATACCTACGGATACAAGAAAAGCACCATTCTTATTTCTTTGCTTAATGCGTTCATCCTTTTGGTAGCCGTGGGAGCCATTGTCATAGAGAGCGTGCACAAGTTCATAAGTCCGTCGCCCGTTGACGGTGGGTTGATTTCGTGGACCGCTGGGGTGGGAATCGTTATCAACGGCCTGACAGCCTGGCTACTTATGCCTCGCGGAAATAAGGACCTCAATGTGCGCGGCGCCTACTTGCATATGCTTGCCGACACACTGGTGTCGGTCGGCGTCGTTATCAGCGGTATCGTTATCCTGCTCACGGGCTGGACTTACATAGACCCGATTATTTCGCTCGTTATTGCCGCTGTCATCTTCATATCGACCTGGCGCCTTTTGTCCGAGAGCCTGCGTCTTAGCCTTGACGGAATGCCCGAGGGCATCGACCCGCAGCAGATTCGCAGCGAGATGCTGGCGCACGACCATATCGTCGATGTCCATCACATACACATCTGGGCCATTTCCACTACCGAGGTGGCACTGACCGCCCACGTCGTGGTAGATAGCCTTACGGAGATGGAGCCCACCAAAGACCTGCTGAAGCATCGGCTTGGCGAATTGGGCATACACCATTGTACGCTCGAGTTCGAGCACGATGGCGCCCATTGCGAGGACCACGATTGCAGTTGCGGGCATAATGACCACTGACCCTTTTATAGCGAAATGAATTCACACCTATGCTTGACCAGTATTCTTCGCGGTTGCTTGCCCAATGTGTAGAGGCTTTTTCGCAACTTCCCGGCGTGGGTCAACGCACGGCCCTGCGCTATGCGCTCCATCTATTACGGCGCAAGAAAGAAGACGGGCAGGCGTTGGCGCAGAGCATTAGCCAGTTGGTGGACGACATAAAGTACTGCAAGGTCTGCCATAACATTTCCGACACGGATATATGCGAAATCTGCTCCGACTCCCAACGAAACCAGTCAATCATATGCGTGGTGGAAAACATCCGTGGGGTTATGACCATCGAGAGTACGGGAATCTATCACGGCCTTTACCATGTGCTTGGTGGCATAATTTCGCCGATTGACGGCATAGGCCCCGACGACGTCGAGATAGACTCGCTTGTCGAAAGAGTGGCACAAGGAGGTGTGTCGGAAGTTATTTTTGCCTTGAATCCTACGATGGAGGGCGACACAACCATATTCTACATATCGAGAAAACTGGCGGCCTTCGACATTAAAATGACCACGTTGGCCCGCGGCGTAAGCGTGGGCGACGATTTGGAGTATGCCGACGAGATTACCTTAGGCCGTTCCATTGTAAACCGCGTTAGTCTCGACGCACAAAACCGTTAGACCTGTTTATGAAACTATCACGTTTGTTGCTCATACAGTCCTGGGTACTGGCCGTCCTATTTTTGGCCGTCCATTTCATGGGTGTCTTTCCCGATCGTCCTATTGCCGACCCGCAACTTATATACGTAGTCAATCTCATCTGCGTGGTCGAGGCCATCGCGGGAGTCTATTTTGCGTGCAGGTTCTTCCGGTTTGAGCGCGTCAAGCACTATTTGGACAAGGACCCGCGCGAACAGCGCCTCGAGAAGATGCAGCTGGTCCGCACCGGTATCATCTCGTGCGCCATCATTACCACCGCCATCTTTACCCTGCTTGCGCCGCCGTCCACACCTTTCTACTGCTGTCTCATCACCTTGTTGGGCAGCGTTTTGTGTTGGCCGCGCAAAGAAACCCGATAGTTGTTTGTCTGTATGTCCGTCCCCATGATTAGCATCCTTATTGTCAGTTACAATGTGAAGCACTACTTGGCGCAGTGCTTGCATTCCGTGTGGCAGTCGGCCAAGGGGATAGACGTGGAAGTCATTGTGGTCGACAACGACTCCAGTGATGGCAGTCGCGAGTACATAGCGCATCTGTTTCCTGCATCCACTTATCCGCAACTGACATGGGTGCAGAGCAACGAAAACCTGGGCTTCGGACGTGCCAACAACCTTGCGCTGAGCCGTGCCAAGGGCGAATATGTGCTTTTCCTTAATCCCGACACGGCGCTGACGGAGCAAACGCTGTCCGACTGCCTGGCTTTCTCGCAGTCGCATACGGATTTAGGCGCGTTGGGCGTTCGCATGCTGAAGGACAACGGTGCTTTTGCGCCGGAGTCGCGCAGAGGGCTGCCCACGCCATGGGTGTCCTTCTGCAAGATAGTGGGGCTTACGTCGCTCTTCCCGCGTTCCAAGACGTTCGGACGCTACTATCAGAGCCAGACACCCGTTGATGCGGCCGCGCCGATAGAGGTGGTGTCGGGTGCCTTTATGTGGGTGCCGCGTTCCGTAATACAGCAGGTTGGCGGCTTCGACGAGCAGTTTTTTATGTATGGCGAAGACATCGATTTGTCGTATCGCATCAGCCAGTCCGGCCGTCAGAACTACTATCTCCCTACGCCCATTCTCCACTACAAGGGTGAGAGCACGCAGAAAGACTCGCTTCGCTACGTGCAACACTTTCATCGCGCCATGCTTCTCTTCTATCGCAAGCATTTTCACTCCACCCATCGTGCACTTTCCCTATTGGTCGAGGCGGCTATCGGTTTGCGTGCCGTCCTGCACAAGACTACGCGGATGGTCCGAGCCGGTTGGCGGCGCCTGCTACCGCAGCAGTCCGACCGTCCCATAGGCGTGGTCTATGTGGGCAGTAGGGAAGGAGAGGTGTGCGCGCTTTGCGACGGCCGGCAGATGCCGTTTGTCAGTTTCGACAATCCCGATGCCGCGCTGGCCGCCTGTCAGGCCGACCGGAACCTCAGCCGCAACCATCCGCTGTGGGTTTTTGATACGGCCGACTATACTTACGCCTCCATCTTGCACGCGCTTGCCGAGTCGGACCATAGCCACTATGTCGGGTTCTACTATCCTTCCGTCCGCGGACTCATTGGCGGAGGCATCGTGTGCAGTTAGTTTGTTCCGTTCCATAATATTGTCCTATGATAAGTTTGCGCCCTCTCGAGCCGGAAGACTTGGATTTGCTCTACCGCATAGAAAACGCACCCGAAGCCTGGACCATCGGACTGCCGGGTACATGCTATTCGCGCTTTGAACTGAAGAACTATATCGCCTCGCAGACCTACGACCTCGTCGGACAGGGCCAACTGCGCCAGACCATTGTGCGCGACGGTCGTGCCATAGGCATCATCGACCTGTTCAACTACGAACCCATCGCGCAGCGGGCAGAAGTGGGCATTGCCCTGCTCGAATCCGAACGGCTGCAAGGCGCGGGCGGCGCAGCGCTCCGACTCTTGTGCGAGCAGGCCTCGCAGTCGCTCCATTTGCACCAACTCGTGGCCAAAATCAGCCATCGCACCCACGCGGCCTGTAAGGCTATTTTCGAGGAAAACGCATTCCGTGCGGTTGCCACATTGCCCGACTGGTCGTTTGCCGAGGGAAGCTACGTGGATGTATGGCTCTACAGTCGCATTTTCTAAGGCGGCGCGTTGGGACAACGAGGAAAAAAGTCGGCACGACTATAAAAAATCAGGCAAAAGTTTTGGAGATATAAAATTTGATTATACTTTTGCACCGAATTTCACGGAAGTGAGTTCAAAACCCTATGGTGCGTTAGTTCAGCTTGGTTAGAATATCTGCCTGTCACGCAGGGGGTCACGGGTTCGAGTCCCGTACGCACCGCCAAAACGAGCGAAGATTTTTCTTCGCTCGTTTTGTTTTTCCGGAGTATGGTGTGGCTGGTTCGTAGCACGGACTTGTCAACCGGAACAAGGGGGTTGGCAACGAGAAGGTTTTATGTCTTAATGTTGTGCGATAGCGGAAAGATGCTTAACTTCGCATGGTCGGAAATTTTAACACTATGATACAGGAAAAAGTCAGTCAGTGGGCAAAAACCATCTTAGCCGGAATCAGCATCTCGATAGGATGCGTGGTCTATTTGAAAGTGGGCGGCCTGGCGGGAGCCGTGTTGTTCTCGTTTGGGTTACTTACGGTGGTTCATTTCCGTTGGCTTCTCTACACGGGCAAGGCTGGATTTTTCGATTGCAAGCACGACAAGCGCTTTTTGCTTATGGTGCTGGTGGGCAACATTATCGGCTGCCTGCTGAGTGCGTTGCTGATGAAATATGCTAACCCTGACATTGCCGAGACGGCCGCTGGCATTTTTGCGGCTCGTATGGCAAAGGGGCCGTTGGCCTGCTTCTGTCTGGCCATTGGTTGCGGATTTATCATGACGGTTGCCGTGAAGTTTGGCGCGAAGGGGCAGTATCTGCCGCTTCTCTTTGGCGTGCCGGCGTTCATCATGTGCGGATTTACGCACAGCATAGCCGATGCGTTCTATTTCCTCATGCAGCCGTGGGAGAACCTATGGCAGTGGGGTGCGCTGTGGCTCTATCTGGCCGAGGTTCTTGGCAACCTGGTGGGCTGCAACCTCTACCGGCTGTTTGACCCTATGGCGCAGAACGATTAAAACGACCTGTGGGTCAACGCGATAGGCGGGTCGGAAAATTGCATAATCGGCTGCGAAAATTGCATAATGGAATTTGAAAATTGCATTATACAATTTCGAAATTGCATTATTGGATTTTTGGATTCCATAATGCAATTTTTTTGCGTCATAATGGGGTTTTTCGGTCGCATAGTTGTCAAAAACGATGCTATCTTTTGCTGTTCGGCTTCTATATGTTAATTTTGTAAACATATAATCAAAAAGCCTAATCAGATGGACATATCAGTGGTAATTCCTCTGTTCAACGAGGATGAGAGTATTCCCGACTTGTATGCGTGGCTCGTGCGCGTGCTCAAGACTATGGGAGTGGACTATGAACTGTTGTTTGTGAACGACGGTAGCACCGACCGTTCGTGGACGCTTATCGAAGAACTGGCGGCGAGCGACCCGTCGGTCCACGGCATCGACTTCCGCCGCAACTACGGCAAGAGCGCTGCACTCTACTGCGGCTTTGCGCGTGCCGAGGGCGATGTGGTCATTACGATGGACGCCGATTTGCAGGATTCGCCCGATGAAATCCCCGGACTCTACCGCATGATTAAGGAAGAGGGCTATGACCTCGTGTCGGGCTATAAGCAGAAGCGCTACGACCCGCTTTCGAAGACGCTACCCACCAAGCTGTTCAACGCCACGGCCCGTCGCGTGAGTGGCATTCATAATCTGCACGACTTCAACTGCGGACTGAAGGCCTACCGCAAGGATGTGGTAAAAAATATCGAGGTGTATGGAGAGATGCACCGCTATATTCCCTATCTGGCCAAGAATGCGGGCTTCGCAAAAATCGGTGAGAAAGTGGTGCAGCATCAGGCTCGCAAGTACGGACATACGAAGTTCGGCGGATGGAACCGTTTCTTCAACGGCTATCTTGACCTGATTTCGCTGTGGTTCCTAAACAGTTTTGGCCGCAAGCCTATGCACGTGTTCGGCTTCCTTGGGTCGCTGATGTTCTTCATCGGCCTGGTGGCCGTGATGATTGTGGGCGGCATCAAATTGACGGCCATCTGTCGCGGCGTGCCTGCTCCGCTGGTGACGGACTCGCCCTATTTTTACATTTCGCTTACGATGATGCTGCTGGGCACACAACTTTTCCTTGCAGGCTTCCTTGGCGAACTGATTTCGCGTAATTCGGAGGGTCGCAATCACTATCAGATTCAAAAAGAAGTATAGATGTCGTTGATGCAATCTTTGAAAAAACGGTGGGCGGTAGCCGTGGTGTGCGTGGCTGTGCTTATGGGCTGCACGAGCATCGACTGCCCGCTGGATAGTACTGTAGAGATGACGTGCAATCTCTACGCCAAGGAAACCGCCAAGTCGCTCACGCTGACCGACACCCTTACGGTGACTGCCCGTGGCACCGACCAGGTGCTGCTCAACCGCGGCATCTCGCTCGACCACTTCGGACTGTCGCTGCGCTATCGTAGCGGCGTCGACACCTTGCTGTTCCGCTTCTCGAACGACATAGGGCAGTATGCCGTCGACACCGTCTTTGTGGACCATACGGCTACGGTGCATTTTGAAAGCGAGGGTTGCCCGGTCAGTTACTACCATGCCATCAATGAGGTTCGTTGGACTTCGCACCCCTTGGCCTTGATGCCGCTAACCATTGATAATATCGAAATTAAACGCAACCAAGTGGACTATGAAAATGCCGAGAATCTGCGCATCTATCTGCGTGCTACTACTGACGAGTAGCCTCGCATGGGCCCAGCGTACCGATGCCGACACCGCTCGCGTCATGGGCATTCAGCCCCCGAAGGTTGTGTCGGGTCAGTCGACGAAGAAAGCGCCGCTGTTCAGCGGTGTGTCGGTGAGTTACGACCTTTGTGGCACGGTGATGGCCCTTGCCACGCCCTTCGGGCAATATGAGGCAGCGGTGCGGGTCAATCTGCGCCAGCGTTTTTTTCCTATTGTTGAAATAGGCCTTGGCACGAGCGACCACGAGGACGAGGACACCCATCTGCGCTATAAGACGACTTCGCCCTACTTCCGTGTGGGCATGGACTATAACCTGTTGAAAAACTTTGAAAACCGTAGCCGCGTGTTGCTCGGACTGCGCTTCGGAATGAGCCCATATAAGTTCGACCTGACAGGACCTGCCGTGCAGGACCCAGTCTATATGGACTACTATCCGTTTGAGTACAAAGGGCAGAAGGGCACGATGGTGTGGGCCGAAGTGGTGGCCGGAGCCGAGACGCGTATATGGAAATGGTTTCATCTGGGCTGGAGCGTGCGCTACAAGTTAAGGCTGCATGAGAGCAAGCCCGAGGTGGGCAATGCCTGGTATGTGCCCGGCTACGGAAAGACCGGTGGCCATCGGCTTGGCGGTACGTTTAACGTGATTATTGAAATCTAATTGTGCAAGGCCAATGACCCAATCGAAGAGAGGACTGATTCGTCGGAGCTGTGGAACGCTGTTTCTGCTGTTTCTGATAGTAGCCGGCACGATTATCTTGCTGCGTCGCTTTCAGGCACCTATGCAGCAGAACGAAGGTTTCGTGTTCGGCACTACTTACCACATTCGCTATAAGAGTCCCACCGACTTGCACGACCGCATTCGCAGCGTGCTCGACCAGGTCGATGCTTCGCTGTCGCTGTTCAATAAGCAGTCGACCCTGTCGAAGATTAACCGCGGCGAGACCGACAAGGCCGATGTCATGGTCGAAGAGGTCTTGCGGCTGGCACTGCGCATCTCGGAAGAGACGGGCGGGGCTTTCGACGTGACCGTAGCACCGCTTGTCAACGCATGGGGCTTCGGCACGGAGGAGCAAACCACCCTTTCGGATGCGCACATAGACAGCCTGCGGCAATTTGTGGGCTATCGCAACCTTTCGCTGTCGGGGCGCACCGTGAGCAAGTCCGACAAGCGCGTGCAGATAGACTGCGGTGCAATAGCCAAGGGCTATGCGGTGGACAAGGTGGCCCAGTTGCTGCGCGAGAACCAGGTGGAGAATTTTATGATAGAGATTGGCGGCGAAATAGTGGTCAGCGGAAAGAATGACGAAGGCGAATCGTGGCACATCGGTATCGAGCAGCCCGACACCACCAATGTCGGTGGTGCACTGCAGGAAGTGGTGGAGATGACCGACCGTGCCGTGGCCACAAGCGGCAATTATCACAACTACTATGTCCGGGACGGCAAGCGCGTGTCCCATACCATCAGTCCGCAGACGGGTCGTCCGATTGTGCACGACCTGCTGTCGGCCACAGTGGTTGCTCCCACCTGTGCCGAGGCTGATGCCTATGCCACCGCCTGTATGGTGATGGGGGCGGAGAAGAGCCGTGCATTCTTCAAGAATCATCCGAAACTGTCGGCCTATTTCATTCTGGCCGGCAACGACGGATATGTGACCGAAAAAATCAATTGACCGATGGCCTCCGACGCATCAATCCGTTCGCTTGACTATATCCTGCAACTGCCGCTCCTGCAAGGCATGAGCCGCCGTGAGGTGTTTCAGTTAGCCGAAAAGGTGGCGCTGCATTTCCAAAAGCATGCACGGACGGCCGTCATAACCCGTCAGGGAACTCGCTGCGAGGAGTTGTATTTACTGATTGAGGGCACCGTCAGCTGCCGGCGTGAGAGCGACGACCATACCTATGCTGTCAGCGAGCAGATTAGTGCCCCCTATGTGTTTGAACCCGAAAACCTTTTCGGCATGCACACACGCTACGCCCATACCATAGAGGCGCAGACCGACGTGCAAATGCTGGTGGTGGGCAAGCAGGCCGTGCGCGAGGTGATGTTCGACTTTCCCACGTTCCGGGTGAACTTGCTCAATGCGCTGTGCTTTCAGGTGCAACGACGCGACTATGAACTGTGGAAGAACAAGCGTTCGGAGTTGGAGGCAAAACTGATTGATTTCATGTTGGCTCGGTGCATCCGACCGGCCGGACACAAGGACTTGCAAATAAAAATGAGCCGCCTGAGCCAAGAACTTGGCACCACACGGCTCAATATATCAAGGTTGCTGAATGGTCTGCGCGAATGTGGACTGATTGAGACCCACCGCGAGCACATCGTTATTCCGCGGCTCGAAGCGTTAGTGAATCGATAGCCTCGCCCAGTTGTGCTACGGTCTCGACCAATGTCGTCGCTCCGGACGACAGGAGTTCCTCTTTATTTCTGAATCCCCACGTGCACGAGATGCATGGGATTGCTGCATGCTCTGCGGTTTGGATGTCGACCTCCGAATCTCCCACGAAGACGGTGCGTTCTTTGTCGGCACCCAACAGTCGAACGGCTTCAAGCAACATGGCCGGACTGGGTTTGCGCGGAGTCTTCGACGTCTCGCCTATGACCAATGTGCCAGGGAAGAATCGCTCGCATACTTCCGAAGCAGCCTGTTGTCCTTTGTTCGATACGATGGCCACTAAAATACTCTCTTTTTTCAGCCGTTCAAGTAGTTCCGCCATGCCGTCGTAGGGGCGTGTCTGGTCGAGGCAATGCGCTGCGTAGAAGGCACCGAAGAATTGCAACGCCTCGTTGAGGGTTGATTCGGGAACATTGGCCGGCAAGGCATTGGAGATCAGATAGCGATAGCCGTTGCCGAGGAATCGACGAACGTCGTCCTTGTCGCGCGTGGGACAATGCAGATGGGAAAGCGTGGCATTGACGGAGGTCGTCAGGTCGTCGAGCGTATTGAGAAGAGTGCCGTCGAGGTCGAAAAGAACACAAAGGGGATTCATCATAGGGTGGGCTTTTGTTTTTGTGGTGCAAAAATAGCGAAATCATGCTTCTTTTTTAAATCTTTTAGAAGATTTGCAACTTGAACGGTAGCCATTGGCGCGAGCCTCTGCAACCGTCGGCTCCGGGGCGCCAGTTTTTTCCTGACAGCAACAAGTGTGTTTTGTGCTTAGAAATATTTGTGCTACTTTTGCCACTCAATGCGCACTCTGTTCGCAACAATATGGGCCAGACCTGGATTTGACAGCGAGTAGAAAGGGTGTGTAAGCACGCAGTGCGCCTGAAGGTGGGCACTTTAATCTCGGCTTTCACAAATTTAATTGGCGAAAACAATTACGCTCTCGCTGCCTAACCGAAGCACAGTAAGTTGAGGCTTTATCGCGGCACAAGGTGCTGCGACGAGACATCACTCTGAAGCTCTTGCTCCGAGGCTCGCAGGTAAAAGTGGTGCAGTAAATCGGGGATTGCGTCTTGCGGCCTCGCGCAAGGCGTGAAACAACAGAGGATAAGGAACAGACGACTGGAGGCTTCGAACCAAGTGTGTTCCCGACAACCAATTCGGAGATAAGCGTGTAGAAAGCACAGTCGTTCCTCGTTTGGACGAGGGTTCGATTCCCTCCTGGTCCACAAATGTTTTCAGGAATCTGTTGAAGAAATGGACCTGTCAATACTGAAGAAGATGTTCAACTTTCGAAAGAAGAACTGGTATGTGCCGAAAGGGCAGGAGCCTACGGCGCTCGACTTGAAAATTCTCGCCCACCAAAACCGAGGCGATTTGTGCCCGCCTCGCAGGCTGGTGCTTAACCAAGAGCAGATTGAAGGAATCCGCCGCTCGGCTGTCATCAATACGGGAGTCCTCGATGCCGTTGCCGAAAAGATTTGTGCCGGAATGTCGACGGCTGAAATCGATAAGATTGTGTACGACTACACGATAGCCCATGGTGCCATTCCTGCCGACCTCGGCTACGAAGGCTACCCGAAAAGCGTGTGTACGAGCATTGACGATGTGGTCTGCCACGGAATACCCTCGGAGGATGAAATTCTAGAGGAGGGCGATATTGTAAATGTGGACGTGTCGACCATCAAGGACGGCTACTTCAGCGATGCCTCGCGCATGTTTATCATAGGAAAGACAACGCCGCAGAAAGAGCGCCTGGTGCGCGTCACGAAAGAGTGCTTGGAGATTGGCGCTGCCGCTGCAAAGCCTTGGGGACATATCGGCGACGTCGGCAAGGCTATCGCACAACACGCCCACAAGAACGGATACAGCGTGGTGCGCGAGTTTTGTGGACATGGAGTTGGACTTGTCTTCCACGACGAGCCGGAAGTGGACCACTACGACACGCATGCCGATGGTATGCTGTTGGTGCCGGGAATGGTGTTTACTATTGAACCGATGATTAACATGGGCAAGCGCCACGTGTTCATAGACAGCGACGACAACTGGACGGTATGTACGGAAGACGGCCTGCCCAGTGCACAATGGGAGCACACGTTCCTCGTGACGGAAGATGGCTTGGAAATTCTGACTCAATAAATATATACGCGTGCGAGAATGAGGGTCTGTGTCCTTGGAATAGAATCGAGTTGTGATGATACGTCGGCTGCAGTGATTTGTGACGGAATACTGCTCAGCAACGTAACGGCCTCGCAGAAAGTGCATGAGGCTTATGGCGGCGTGGTACCCGAACTGGCCAGCAGGGCACACCAGCAGCACATCGTGCCTGTGGTCGATCAGGCTTTGAAGCAGGCAGGGGTCGACAAGTCGGACATCTCGGCCGTTGCCGTAACGCTCGGCCCGGGTCTGATGGGTTCGCTTTTGGTGGGTGTCTCTTTTGCCAAAGGAATTGCCACGGCTCTGAATGTGCCTCTTATTGAAGTGAACCACCTGCAAGGACATATCTTGGCGCACTTCATTCGTACCGCAGACGAAACCGATCCTGCGCCACCTTATCCCTACTTGTGTCTGATGGTCAGTGGGGGAAATACGCAAATTGTCCGTGTGGACGCTTACAACAAAATGGAGATGTTGGGGCAGACCATAGACGACGCAGCTGGCGAGGCTATGGACAAGTGTTCCAAGGTCATGGGTCTGGGCTATCCGGGCGGACCTGTCATCGATCGTCTGGCGAGAAAGGGAAATCCGGAAGCATACAAGTTTGCCAAACCACATGTGGCCGGCCTCAACTACAGCTTCAGCGGGCTGAAAACATCGTTTCTTTATTTCCTAAGGGACGAGTTGAAGACTGCCCCGGACTTTATCGAGACGCACAAGGAAGACCTTGCGGCCTCTCTCGAAAAGACAATTGTAGATATCCTGATGCAAAAACTCGAAATGGCTGTCAAGCAAACCGGCATCAAGGACGTGGCGTTGAGTGGGGGAGTGAGTGCGAACACTGCCCTAAGGCAAGCGTTCAGAGACAGGCAGGAAAAACGCGGATGGAGGATTTATATTCCCAAGTTCGGCTATACAACCGACAACGCGGCTATGATAGCCATGACAGGCTATTATAAATATTTGGACAAGGACTTTTGCGATTTGGCAAAACCTGCCTTCTCGCAAACCGTTTTATAGTTTCACTGAAAAACAGAAGAATTGAAATGACTTTTGACTCAAAAATCGTCAGCCGAGAAATAAGTGCGCTTCTCTGGCGCAACCACAAAACCCTGTCGACTGCAGAGAGTTGCACCGCCGGGCGTATCAGCAGCGTGATTACATCCATACCTGGAAGTTCAAACTACTTTAAGGGCGGATTGGTGTGCTATTGGACCGATCTGAAGGAAAGTTTTCTCCATGTAGATCCCGAAACAATCTGCCGCGAAACCGTAGTTAGCGAGAACGTGGTGCGTCAGATGGTTGTCGGGGCCAACAGTATGTTCCAGACCGACTATGCCATTGCCATAAGCGGCTATGCCGGCCCTGGCGGCGACAGCACCAACTCGGGCACGAGTGTACCGGTCGGAACCATTTGGATAGCAGTAGGAAGAGAAGGCAACATTCGTACGGTGAAATTGGACGAAGATAAGGGACGCGAACGCAATCTGGAATACGCAACAGTCTGTGCCGTACGCCTTTTGCGCGACTATTTGGTTGACGAGCTCGGCGAAATCGTGGCCGAATAGAGACCAGTCCGATTCCCAGAAAAACTTATTGGTTGAAAAATAATTTCATAAAATTTGTTGCACTATTCCAAAACAAAGTATTATATTTGCACGCCGAATTGGAAATATTGCTTATAACGAACAAAATAACATACAGATAGAAATGTCCAAGATTTGTCAAATCACAGGAAAGAAAGCCATGGTTGGCAACAATGTTTCGAAATCGAACCGCCGTACAAAGCGCACGTTCGACGTAAACTTGTTTAGAAAGAAGTTTTATTACGTAGAGCAGGATTGCTGGATTACATTGCGCATAAGTGCTGCAGGTTTGCGCCTTATTAATAAGATTGGCCTGGATGCTGCGTTGAACAATGCGGTGGCTAAAGGTTATTGCGATTGGAATTCTATCAAAGTAATCGGCTAAGAACAGAATTATTATGGCAAAGAAAGTTAAAGGAAATCGCGTGCAAGTAATCCTTGAGTGCACCGAAATGAAGGAAAGCGGACTTCCCGGCACATCTCGCTATATTACGACCAAAAATCGTAAGAACACGCCGGAGCGCATGGAGTTGAAAAAATACAACCCCATACTGAAAAGAATGACCGTTCACAAAGAAATCAAGTAATACTACCTAACTATGGCAAAGAAAACAGTTGCAACCCTTCAAGAAGGTAAGAAAGACGGTCGCTCTTATACGAAAGTCATCAAGATGGTAAAGAGTCCGAAGACCGGCGCATATATTTTTGACGAACAGATGGTTCCCAACGAAAAGGTGCAAGACTTTTTCAAGAACTAAACCAAGCGTTCTGTCGAAAACGATATTGACAGAAATTTACAGAACAGGCCTGAAGCAGTCTTCAGGCCTGTTCTGTGTTTATAGGTGTATGAACTTATACTCAACTTAGTGGGTCCCCTTTGCGGACAGCCCGCAGGTGGACTTCTTCTTCTTCAGCCCTGCTGCCATCTACGACCAGTTCACCCCTTTGCAGGTTGGCGTCACGCAGAAGGCTATCTATGCCATGCACCTGTCGCGTGGTGGTCGCTATGAGAACTCCCTCTGCACCATCCGCGTGGTTCATGCCTACCGCAAGAAGCAACAAAATCCGCACCGCGTTGCCGGTGCAAGTAATAATCCTTAACTTTGTGCCTATGTTTTTCAGAAACTATCGTAAGAAGATGTTTGCGCTCTATTGCGTGTGGCTCGGCGACCTTCAGCAGGATGCGCCCTGGTGCTCGCTCCTGAAGCGCGAGGGACTTATCCGGGTGGCGTGGTCGGAAGGGCATACGCCCGACGATGCCAGCCTTACCTTCGAGGGCTGCAACAGGCTGGCCGATTATATGCAGGGCCACTCCTGGCCGTGGCTCGTTACCGCCGTCGCTGGCGTGATTACTATCGTGAATGTCGTTATGTTTATTCTGTGGAGTGCCGTATGAAAAAGGATTTAAGTCAAATATGTGGACGCTGTCGTTTTTTTGATGAAGGAGATTCTGCTTTTCCTTGTATGGCGGGGGTTTCAGATTCCGAGCGTATGAAGTTAAAAGACGCCAGTTCTTGCTTTTACTGGAAAGACGCGAGCATCCCATTCTCAATCCATGACGACCCGAGTTTCTCCGGACACGATGTTGCCTGGTGGGAGGAATGGAACAGGCGTGGAAATAGGTTGGCTCCTATATGTGATGGTTGTGTCCATTGGGGGCCAGGGGATTGTGAAATTCATTCTCGGGCTTTTCAGCGTATTGCGTATGACAAGCATGCCTGTGCTGATAAGGTTAAAATAGAATAAAGAGGGAAAAGTCCCTCTTTATTTTTCAACTCTGCACTGTATAATCAGTTTGCCATTATAGCAAAAGTGGTTTTCGTAATAGAGTTTCGTTTCTCGCCCGAGAATGCCTTCACTCTCTTTTTGGTTCGTGCTAATAAACATCGGAGCCCCCTCGGGTATGATGATTTCTAATTGGCAGTCTCTATCTTTGAACAGATTCGCATCTGGCACTGTCGAAACACTCGCGAAGCCTTCGTCTTGTCTTATATCTTTTTTCGACAAATGGTCGATGACAGTCTTGTAATTGGTGGCATCGCTATTCTCTGGCATATTTGAAAGGCTGAATAAAGATTCTACCGCATCAAAGTTGACATGTCGCACGACTCGTATGGGAAATGGTGTCGTATGCCGTGCGACTACCGCGTCGAGAGCCTCAATGGTGTCTATGTCGTCAGGTTTGAGTTTTGCTCCTTTCATATCGGCTGCGAAAGGCACATTCGGGTTTCCTCTTACCTTACCATGTATGGCGTATTGGCCTTTATGTTTTACATCGCGTAATGCTCCGTTGATTTTAAAAGAATTGGGTGTTCCAATATAATCGTCGTAAATGGCATGGTGTTCTGTGTAGCGAACCTTCTGCGACTGCGCCAATAAACGATGCTGTTCGATGGTTAGGGCAACTGCGCCGTTGGTGATAGTGATATCACTCTTTTGAACGCTGTTGTCAATCTTGTGTAAGAATTCATACGCCTTCTGCTTTGTCTCAAGTTCGGTTATTATACCGTTTACTTGCTTCGGCGAACGATTTGATTTGAATTGCTCTAATGATACCAGGGCGTGCTCTTCTTTCAGCAGTTTAAGAATAGACCTCTTTCGTTGTGCCAAGACAAGGGCTTCGGCGCGAGCATCTGCCCAGCGTCCATGTTTAACCGCATCCTGTAGGGCAGAGGTGTCGACGGCATCAATTCCTTCGAAGTCTTTCAACAGGGCGTTGGCAGAACGTATTGTCTTTGCCCTCATCGTGGCTTCTTGCTGTATCTCCGCAATCTGCCTTTCTGTCCGTTTTTCATGGCGTTCGGCCACGGAGCGCAGGGAGTCGGCACGGCGGTTGAACTCCTCGGGGTCGGTAATCTGTTCGAGCTTGTCGATGGCTTCCTTCGGCAGGCTTCCTCGCTTACGCAGCTCGTCGATGACCTTTGCCCTGGCTTCCGCTGGCGTGACCTTCGGCGCTTCGGGCTTGGCGGTATCGAACAGCGTAGGCTGGATATAGACAGGCTGGCTCTGACTGATGCCCAGCGCGGTGTTTACCCGCCCGGTGTTGTCGCGGAGGAAGTACGGCTCGTTGCCCCGCAGACGCGATAGCTCTATCTGCTCGCGGTGTTCCTCGATCCAGTCGTTGAACTGCTTGGGCATGTCGTTGACGGCATTCTCGCTGTCTT
>JAFUTC010000003.1 GCA_017471505.1 Alloprevotella sp. | reverse complement strand
AGAAGTTAAGCCCGGTCGCGCCGATGGTACTGCCCCGCCGGGTGGGAGAGTAGGTCGCCGCCTCATTGTAAGGAGATTCTCCTGGGCCGCAAGGCTCGGGAGAATCTTTTTTTTGCGCCTGCGCCGCACTGGCACGCGGCGAGCCACTACATTACCAACTTATACATTCAAAACCCAACTTTACTCCAACCAAAATCCAATTTATCCCGAACTCTTCGCACCGCCACCACATACGAACCCACCCGAGGCATCAGCACCACACCCTTCGTCCCGCCCTGGTCGGCCTGAAGGTTCGAGTCAAGCAGGGGAGCGTTCCCGTCTATCGGCTGAAGGTCGGCCGTACGGTTCTCCTTGTCCACCCGTTCCACGAGGCATATCTGCGAGCAAAGTGCTGCAGGGTCTCCGCTCATTTCCTGAATCAGATTTTTTATTCGGCTCATATTTGGTTTTCTGGTTTTTATTTGTAGGTTTGAAACATGATAACGCTTAAACCCTTCTTAAAAGGCTCTTTAATTCTTGTTTGCGCGGTGCTCCTCTGCAGTTCCCGCAGCGCCAACCCCATCGACGACCAGGGGCGCTATAAGGGTGTTTGCTTGAAGGGCAATGTCTATATCTCGCAAGACCCATACGACGATTCTGCCTTCAAGGCCTATTGCTGCACCCTTCCCGACGATGCCGACCTCTATGTCTATTTCGTAGAGTCCGGCGTGCGTCGCAGGCCAGGCCACTGGACCATCGTGCGCCATCGCGAAGATGCCGACTTTTGTGTCTATCTCATGGGGAGTTTCGAATACGAGTTCCTCCATATTGACAAAGATTTCAATGTGTATGCGGTGGACAACTGGCACGACGCCGGTGTGATGGGTGTGTCGTACTATTAGTCTACCCTTCGTCCCAGTTCTATCTTCTGCCGGTAGCCGTCGCTGCCGAAACTGATTTCGTTCTTCTTTATCTGGTAAACGCCCATCCGCTCGCCATCGTTAATGGCATTGTGGAAGAAGTCTATAACCCTGTGGATTGGAAATATACTGAAGACCCAAAGCACATTGGACGGTGCGAGCTTCTTGGAGTTGAAGATGAGCGTACCAAATACATCGGTAAAGATGTTTCTGCTTTCTATGGAAAGAGCCAGAATCCAGTGAAGTACATCAACATGTAATTTAGGACATGCGCAAATCAGCCAATATGATAACTGACGATGCCGTAAAGTTTGTTACAGGCATCGAAAACATAGAAGTTTTCCTTGAAGAAGACGATAAATGGCAGTTTCACTTCTCGAAAGTGACTGAGATTCATTGGTATAGCGAGAAGAGGCGGCTTGACGTAACAATCAACCCTCCTTGCTGTGTAGGCATCGAGTATGACCGAAAGAAGGTTGAAGTCTTTCTTGATTTCCATTTCACCGATGTTATTGATCTGAAATGGGAATATACCCAAGAGGATTATCCTGACGAGATTTCAATGAGAGAGTTCAACGGCTTCCTTGAAACGTGGTTCGATTTTATCACACTGAATATTACGTCAAAGGGAGTTATAGTTGACAAGCCGAGGTTTGAACCAATTATAAAGGTGTGATTGTCGTTAGATTCTTTCACGCTATCCAGTGGAAGTACACCCAGAAGGATATGTATATCACCCAAGCGAATATGGCGAACAGGGCTATCGGTGCGATGATGTAGAACACACGTAGAGACATCCACACACCTTCGCCTCTGCGAACAATATCTGCCAAATCTTCTGACTGGTCGTTGAACATGGCTTTCAGCTTTTTCATATGTTGGGCAAGGACATCACTCTCTTGTTCTATTGCCTTGCGGTTTGTCTCCTGAACCTGAGCCACGCTGCCCTCGTCCAGATGGGCGGTGAGGTGCATGTTCTCTACACGGACAATCTGCGCCACAATACCAGTGACGATATTGTCAGCAGAATCCTTGGCGGCATAGAAAGCCTTCAGTTCCGCCTGAGTCACCTTCGGCAGAAAACGCCCCTTGGCAAGCGTATCCATCACGTTGCGCAACGCTACGCCGCCCTCACTGCCTTTCTTGCCGGCCTTGTCGAGCACCTGGATGGCGGCGTTCGTCTCCTCGAAACTCACGCCTGCAGCCTTCGCGGCCATACCGCACTGCTCCAGCGCCACCTTGATGGCGGGCAACTCGGCCGAGCCGGCTTGGCCGGCCGCAGCCATCACGTTCATCATGCGGGCCATCTCGGCGCTCGCCGCAATGGGGTCGTCCAGAATCACGCCGTACTGGTTCATGGCCGTCGTCAGCACCTCTGCAGCGGCCACGCCGTCGCCGCCCATCAACTTGCTCGTTATCTGAATGCTCTCGCCCATGGCCTTCAGCGCTTCAGGAGCCTTGGCCAACTCCGGCGACAACTGGCTTAACAGCAACTTGTAGCCCGTCACCGCGTCCGTCGCCGACGAACCGAACGTCTTTGCACTCTCACGCGCATACTGCTCAATCTGCTTCAGGTCGTCGCCCACCACACCGCCTATCGCCGACAGGTCCTTCATGTTCGCATTCAGGTCCACGTACGACGACGACAACTGCTGCAGGTTCGCGCTGATACGGCTGGCAAAATTCGCAATGTCCCCGGCAGACTTGGTCATCCCGGAGATGTCCGATGTGGTTTTCCGCACGGCGACGCCAAAGGTGTCCGTCGCCTGCGTCATCTGCTGTATCTGACCGCTGAAATTACCGGTCAGATTAAATTTATAGTCAAATGTGTTTGCCATATCGGTCGATTTTTATAGGTTTGCTTCCAGTCGAATCATTTTCAAACGGGTTTTTAGCATGAAACTTATTCTTTTAGAATCCTTAGTTTGGGTAGACGTCTTGGAATGGGTGGTTTTTGGAGGATTTATTCTGTCGATTGTCTGGGTAATAATCCGCTCCATCTTTTTTCCTGGAAAGCCTGAAACACCCGAAGAGCGAGAGCAACGTGAGCAACGCGAGTTGCGCAGAAAACTCAACGAGGCCCTCGACCGCGACTTCACCGACTGGCTTAGCCGCCATTAAAGCCTTCGTTTCAACGCAAAAGGGCTGACGGGACGCCTAAATGCCCGCCAGCCCTTTTGCGTATGTGATGCCAACTATCTGCCACCAAACATCGCACAGCTTCCATCGGGGTAAACGAAATAAGTGCCCACGATTCGGATGTTGAAGTCGGACTTATAGTTGACAAACATGACCTTAAAGTCGGCATTGTCGCTGTCGCTGAACATTTCCCACTCGCCGAGGCGTTTTCTTGAGGCAAAGCGGACTGGATGGACCAGTAAATCAGCCTCGTCGGTATAGCGGACAATCTTTACGCGGAACACATCAGTGCCACCATGGTTGACTACTTTGACCCTTCCCCCTAAAAACCGCCATTTTTAACACTTTTTAAGGCATTAGACCCCATTTTGACCCCATTTTTTTGTACCCAAAGCGTACATCCAACCGTCCATCCAACCCAAAACTACCAAAAAACGAGACGGACATTTTTTGTACACCCAAACAAACAGCCCGACCAACGGTCGAGCCTCTCTACAACGCACTTAAACACCATTCTAACACCCGTGCAACCAGAACACCGCCGCCAACTATCAGACCGTCACACTGAAGGCAAAGGAAGACCAGCGATACAATTTGATTAGTGTGACTTACTGATTGACGCCTGGGTTATCGTCAACTATATAAATAGTAAAATCGGCACGTGCACGCGAGTTGACAAACTCAACGCTAAAATCGCGGCGACCATACGGCACAATCTCCCATTCACCCACACGCCGCGCCGTACGACTGGGCAAAAACTTCACATGCAGGTCGGCGTCGCGCTTAGAGGCAACATATACGCGAAAGGTCGCACCGCCACCACTGATATGGACTCTGCCCATAAGTTTCTGCCCCTTATAGGTGCCGTCAGGACGGATGGGGTTGCTACGGTGGGAACCGCACAGCAGCACCACGCAAACAAGAATAAAAGAGACCTTTAAGAGGTGTTTAACCGATTTCATGCTTCAAACATAGCCAAATCAGTTAGTAAACCAAACAACCAACCCGAAAATATATATATAATGACCTGCCTTCCCATCGACCTGCACTACCGCGTAACCATGGACACGGCACGACGCATTCGGCGCATCTGCCGCGAAGCACACAGCCAAGTCGCGCTCACCATCACACCGGAAGCCCACTACCGCTACGCCTGGGTACACATGCAGCACGAGAACCTCACGCCGCTCTGCATGAAGATACTGCAGATAATCATCGACGAAAAGACCAACAAACTATAACCCTATGTATATCGAAAAGTCCGACTACCAAGCCGTGTGCACCGAGTTCGAGTTCAAGCAACTCGAGGCCGACGAATACCGAGCACAGGCCGAGGCAAGCGCCCTCGAGACAATCGCCTCCTACACGCGACACCGCTACGACATCAACGCAGAGTTCGAGCGGACAGGCAACGACCGAAACGCCCTGCTCGTACAAGTCGCCGTCAACATCACGCTCTACCTCATGATTCACCGAATGCCGCAGAAGATGGGGCGACGAGCAGCCTGCAGCCTGGACATGGCGACCCGCCACGAGGCAGGACGACATGCTCACCCAAATTGAGGCACTGAGAGAGGCTATCGACGCCCTCGACCCCTCGCAAGGAGGAGACCTCACCAGCCTCATCGCGCGTATCGCACAAGCCGAAGCCGACATCGACAACCTCGAATCCTACCAGGCAGAACTCCAGACGCGGGCCGACACGCTCGAACAGAACCTCTCCGACCTCGACACGCAGGCCACCCAGGCCGTGACAACGCTCACCGACAGCATCACCAGCGAGACCACCACACGCCAGGCAGCCGACGCCGGCCTCCAGGAGCAAATCGACGCCCACACCGTCACGCTCGGCAACTGCGCCTCCGCCAGCGACCTCGCCGAAGAGTCTGCCGCACGACTACGCGACAGTCTCTACCTCGACAAGCGCATCGCGGCACTCGAAAGCAAGCCCGAACCGCAGCCCACCGACCCCACCCGACGCTACATCAGCGACTGCACCTCCTACGTCACCATAGAGCAGGCCATTCTCGACGACATCCACAACGCCGAGAACACCGTGCGAGAGTGGCTCGCCGACTTCCCGCAGAACGGAGGAACCGACACCTGGCACTACCAACTGCTCTCCATTGGCAGCACCGGCCTCGCAAAAGTGCTGCGCACCAATTCCGCAGGCATCTTCCTGCTCAGTGCCGCAAAAACCGCTACCAAGTTCACGGCCACACAGAAACTGGCCTTCTGAACAAGGTAAAAAAACGCAATTTATTTTTGCGTTCTGAAATTTGTACGTACGTTTGAGACATGAAAGCACTTAAATACCTCTTAAAAGGCTCTTTAATCCTCGCTTGCGTGTGCCTGCTTTCCGGCTCCAGCAACAGCAACCCCATCAGCACCGAAGGCATCTATAGGGGCAAGAAACTCATGGGAAACGTCACAATTAAGGAATACGGCCACGCAGACTTTAAGGTTCGCGTGGTGCGCTGTGGCGAAGACCTGAAGGTTCGTTTGACCCCCGGATGCTGTACAAAGCCCGGCGAATGGCACATCGTTGAACATGGAGGCAACTTCTCAGTCTGTTTCGTGGAAGGCGCTGCAGATTTCAAGATTCGTTTCACCCGTTTCCCAGGAGTCGCAGGAGTTGACGAGTGAAATCGTGGTCAGTTGGTTGTCGGTTGGTTGTGAATTGCTCTCATATCAGTAACTTTATCCAATAAACAACACTCATAACGTACAACACACCCCGCCGGCATACAGCCGACGGGCTTTTTTTTGCAGGCTTTTTCGCCGAAAAAACGCCCAAAAACCCCATCAGTAAAGACCGCACAAGACATCACAACACCTGCAATAAAGGGTTTGAAAACCCCCAAAAAACGCCCTTTTTAACCTTTTTTAAGGCATTATCCCCCCTTTTAACCCCCTTTTTTTGTACACAAAATCTACATCCAACTCTACATCCAACCCAAAAACACCCAAAAACGAAACGGACATTTTTTGTACACCCAAACAAACAGCCCGACCAACGGCCGAGCCTCTCTACAACGCACTTAAACACCATTCTAACACCCGTACAACCAAACACCCCTCCGCCAGCCCCAAAATCCAACCAATGGTCATGACACTTTGTTGCTTCGTCAGCCCGTCACGTAGCAGTGTGGCGTAGGCTGGGGCGACAATAAAAAGTGCAAATAACACCAACGGTCACAAAACACTTTCTCGCTTCGTATCCTACGGAATTAGTTCGATATAGAAACTGACGGGGCGGAAGCCGTCGTTGCAACTAATCATGGCGCTCATGGGATTCTTCATCCAGCCGTCGTAGAAGTTGCCTTCGCCCCGTGCCAGTGTCTCTACGAACTCGCGCATCGACTCCCATGCCGCGGGACACATGCCTTCCGGTCGCTTGCCGTCTTCGGATATCCATTGCTGTCCGATTCTGACGTCGCAGGTATGTTCAATCGGATTTTCGTATTTCGCCATCAGGTCGGGGTATTCAGTCTGGCGCACGGCGGTGATTCTTACGCGGTGTTTTTGCATGGATGGTAGCGTTTGTTGTTTCGGGATGTGAAAAGGGAGAGGGCAAGGCGGTCTATGCGCCGAGGGTGTCGGCAATCTTATCCACGTTCATGCTGCGTGCGCTGGCGTCGAAGATGTCTTTGTAGAGTCCGCCTTGGCGATAGACTTCCTCGGGCGAGCCGCTCTGCACCACGTGGCCTTGCTGCAGCACGTAGATGGTGTCTGCGTCGATAATCTGTCCGATGTTGTGGGAGATGATGATGACTGTGCGGTCGCGCTTGATGGCGTCGATGCTTGCCTTGATTTGTTCGGTGGCAACGGCGTCGAGACTGGCGGTGGGTTCGTCGAGGAAGATGATGGGCGGGTTCTTCAGGAACATGCGTGCGATGGCAATGCGCTGCTGCTGTCCGCCACTTAGTTGGAGCGCCTGCGAGTTGAACTGCTCAGGCAGTTGCATGATTTGGTCGTATATGTAGGCCTGCTTGGCGGCTTTCACCACTTCGTCGTGTGTTGCGTTGGGGTTGCCGTAGCGAATGTTCTCCTCTATGGTACCGCTGAAGATATGGTTCTTCTGCAGTACGAGTCCCACGTTTTCGCGCAGCCATTGCGTGTCCCAGTCGGCCAGTTCGATGCCGTCGAGCGTGATGGTGCCGCAGTTGGGATGGTAGAATTTGTCGAGCAGGTTGACGATGGTGCTCTTGCCGGCTCCGCTCAGTCCGACGAGGGCCGTAATCTTGCCTTTCTCTATGCGCAGGTTTACGTCGGTAAGTGCCTTAGTTCCATTGCTATAGGTGAAGTCAATGCCAGACATTTCGAATGTGCCTTCCACCTGTTCGGGATGATGCTTGCCGGTGTCTTCCACCTCGTTGTCGGCGTGCAATATGCCGAAGAATCCCTCGGCATAGATTAGCGCGTCGTTCATGTCGTCATAGATGCGATGCAGTTGGCGGATGGGTGCGCTGACGTTGGAGAAGAGCATGACGTGGTACATGATTTTACCGATGGTCATGCCCGGGTAGTCGGTCAGCACGAGATAGGCCGTGAGGATGATGATGAGCACGGTGCCAATCTGCTCCGTGAAACTCTTCAGTCCGTCGAAGAGAAAGCTCAGCTTGCGCGTCTGCATCTGGTTTTCGGTCAGTGCGCGTTGGAGGTTGGCCTGCTTGTCGCCTTCAATCTGTTCGCGGTTGAACGACTTAATCACAGCAATGCTCTCGATGATGTTCATGATGCCGTTGCTGATGGACTGATGATTCTGGAATATACCCCGGCGCCAGCCGCCCAGTCGCTTTGCCTGCCAGTAGGTGATGAGGAAGTATATCGGGACGATGCAAAGTGCCACCAGTCCGACATATACGTTTGCCGCGAACATCAGCACCAGTGCCAGGATGGCGCTGGTGAATAGGGGCAGGATGTCGATGAAGAAGTTCTTCACCGTATTGCTCAGGCTCATGATGCCACGGTCCACGCGCGTTTGCAGTTTGCCCGGCTCGTTGTCCGTGTGGCTGAAGAACGCCATTCGGAACGATAGCATCCGGTTGATGACCGCCAGGGAAAGGTCGCGGCTGACCAGTATGCGCATCCGTTCGCCGAAGAACCGTTGTCCGAAGGTCACGAGTGCGGCCAGCACCTCCTTTCCGAGCAGAATGGCACTTATGGTGACAAGAATCTTTGCTGCTTTGCTCCAGGCGAAGTCCGTTTGTATGAGCGCATTGATGGCATCGACGGCGCGGTCCAGTACGACGGCGTTTACCTGTGCCATGAGCGAGCCCGTGAAGGTTAGAATCAGCGTGAGCACCACTAATCCCCTGTATCCCTTGACGAAGGGCCAGATGTTTCGGAACAGTCGTGCCAGTGTCATGCGTGGTTGCGTATTTTGTTCAGCCATATAAACAGTCTTACTTAGGTGTGATGCAAACAGTTAGCACAAAGTTAGCGATTGTTTGTGTAAAGCAAAAACGTGTCGCCTCTGAACTTTTTCCGTTCCGGAGCGGCACGTCGAGAGAGCTTTTGCCTATTAAACGGGTTGTTAAATACTATTCGAATAGCAGTTGATTGACTTATTTATCGATAAGTTGTAATTTCTCTACAACTTTCCAATCTGCGGGTAACCAATGAACTTTTCCCAATTCGTTTTTATTTAGCCATCGAGCTGCTTCGTGTTCTTTCAATTCTAAATTTCCACTCTTAACCTTGCATATATAACAATGCATAGTCAAAAGAAAATCGGGATAGTCATGTTCAATGGAACAAAACAGTTTTTCTACTTCAATTTCAGTAGAGAGTTCCTCTCGTATTTCCCTTTTTAGAGCATTTTCAGGGCTTTCTCCATTCTCAATCTTTCCACCTGGGAATTCCCAGCCATCCTTCATGGGACCATAGCCCCGCTGTGTGGCAAAGAATTTTTTGTTGTGGCAAATAATGGCTGCCACCACTTCTATATGTTTCATCTATATGTTAATTATATAGCCATCGTTAATTCTAAGATATTGCCCGGTATATTATTCTTCATGTTCCAAATGACATTTATAGGACATTCGCCATGAGAGTCGTTATATTCCATTTCTCCAAGAAAGAAATAAGCATTGGTAAGGCCAAATTCATCTCGTTTGCGGTCTCTTACAAATAGCAAAAATTTCCACCCATTCTCTTGCTGGTGAATGATACGTTGGCCGTCATTGCTTTGTATTCGAACATCGTGTTTTGATTGCCAATGAAATTGATGTTCACTTATAGCATAGTCTTGGTATAGCGTGGATGGTGAATAATCTTTATCTGATTTATTTGTTGAGACAAATACGAGTGCAATTTTTTGCTCCTGCAAATATTGTGTGCCAAGAATGTTACCACGACGAATATCTCCTTCAAACATTACATGAATTTCGTCAGCGGAATAACAGCCGTATAATTCGATATCCGTATCACCTACTGATACCCACCTTGTGGTTTGGTATAGTTGAGAAAGACGAAGTTCAACACATGTTTGTAATTCTTGTTTAAGGTATGGGAAGTTATTCAATGCAATAATAGCATCCTCTTCAGAAGTGAAATTGTGCCCATATTTAGTATTGTATACGGACAACTTATCGTAGCAGATGGTGTAATAGAACTGCTTCTTAAAAATAGCCTCACGTTTGTTCGTAACAAACAACTGAAAGTCTTTTTCAATAAGTTTATTTATGAACGACAAATAATCTGTAGAGTTTGTGTGAAATAATCGGGTAAGACCTCTTTCTATGTTTATCACCTCTGCTGTCCTGTTATAACCGTTTACATTGATTCCTGCTTGGTTTTTTAATTCGGTCCACGATCCTGCAGTTTTGTATATAAGTCTCCAGTCTATTGAAAAATTTTCAATGAAATTCCTTAAGGTTAAAGCTTGTCCTGTTTCATGTTCGAAATGTTCAACTTCACGACGTAAACGACGCAAATTGAAAATACATCTACTAATATTATTTAGGATATATTGCTGTGCTTGTAATTCCATGTTTATGCTACAACCACGAGGCAGTAAAGTAAACCCGTTTTCGACTTGCTGTTTTACCGTCGTGTTAGATGGACCAATTAAAGCACGGAAGCGACTTTCATAATTATATTTATTGTTGGCTTGCGCCACAAAGTCAAGTACTGTTAGCTCAGTTTTTCCATCGGCCAAACGGAGTCCACGACCCAACTGTTGAAGGAATACAGTAAGCGATTCTGTTGGCCGAAGAAAGAATACAGTGTCAATTTCAGGAATGTCAATACCTTCATTAAGAATATCCGCTACACATAAATAATTTATTTTCCCTTGGACTAACTGCTCTGAATAGTTGTCCAATTCGCTGCTATTTTTGGAGGTTACGGAAGCGGCCCTATATCCGTTATTGTTAAACATTGTTGCCATCCATTCAGCATGAGCAATTGAACAGCAAAAACATACGGCCTTACATCCTTTGGGGTCGGTAAGGTATCGATTGATAGCATCTTGGATTTTACCAAAGCGTTCTACATTTCCTACATACTTTGATTCGAGTTGCTTAATATCATATTTGCCGTCAGCGCTAATTGCTAATAGACTTAAATCAACAGTGTCATCAGTAACACAAAAGTATGCAAAAGGAGAAAGTAATTGTTGGTTAAGCGCTTCCTGCAAGCGTATCTCAGCTGAAAATCTGTCATTGAAATCGGGAGTAATGGCTTTACCATCCATACGCTCAGGTGTTGCTGTCAAACCGATTAAGATTTTGGGACGAAATACACTGAATAATTTACGGTAGGAATCTGCTTGGCTATGGTGTACTTCATCAAGAACGATGTAATCATAATAATCTTCTCCAAAATCTCTAAGTTCATCAATGTGATTATTGAGAGTCTGAATGGTAATGAATAAATGATCAAGATTGCTATTACTCGAAGGCTTAATGTTGCCTGTCCAAATCTCACCGAAGTTTCCATCAACCATTACAGAGCGATAGGTGCTTCGCGCTTGTTTAAGAATTTTCTCACGGTGAACGACAAACAGTAGGCGTGCTTCTCGGCCATTTTCTTTCTTAAATTTCTTATTAAAGTCCTTAAAGTCAAATGCAGATATCGCAGTCTTGCCTGTACCAGTTGCGGCAATTATTAGGTTTTTATAGTTATTACGTTGTTCTCTTTCGTATTGTAGTTTTTCTAATACTTTAACTTGATGAGTTTTGCGAACAAATCGAGTAATAATCTCTGGGCCATCTATATTCGAAGTTCTATTTCGGGCTTCATCTATGGATTGAGAAAAGCGTTGGAGATCATCTATGGTTTCTATGGGTTCAAAAGCAGCGCTGTTCCAATATGAATCAAATGTAGCCTGTGTAGAACGGATTATATGAGGATTCTCTATGTTTGTTACTCGTAGATTCCATTCTAATCCTTTGGTTAAAGCTGAACGCGAGATGTTTGAAGATCCAATATAGGCTGTGTCAAATCCGTTCTCACGCTTAAAAATGTAAGCTTTCGCGTGCAGACGTTCATCGTTTGTGTTAAAAGAGGCTTTAATTTCTACGTCGCCAAGTTCTTTTAAATCCATCAAGGTTTTTACAGCCTTAACATCGGTTGCCCCCATGTATGTTGTTGTGAGGATACGCAACTTTGTATCTTTCTTTGAAACAAACTTTTTTAATTCATCATAAAGAATTCTAAGCCCGGTAAACTTGATAAATGATACAACAAGATCTATACTGTCTGCAGTTTGGATGTCCTTTTTAATCTCTTCATCTATGGAGAGACCATTAGTTCCAGTAAATAGATTACTTACTCGGTAACCTGATTCAGGGTGAATGTGGGCTTTATGTTTAATTTGCTCATCAGTATATCCTGTTTTACTATAAATCGCCCTAAGAAATCTTGTTTCATCTTCCTTAGTAAGCATATTGTTTTCAAGAGCAGTAACATTCCATTCATTTTCAATAAAATGAAGGATTTTGTTTACACATGTTACCTGATTGCTGATAGTTGTCGCTTCTTTTTTGTCGTGAAAGTATTCCTTTAAAACTACGGAAACAATTTCAGCCAAATACTGCGCGAGCATTGTGTGTGATTCAGCACTATCTATGGTTTCTTTTTCCACATGATAACGACTTTCAGGAAAGTGTTGTTTTAACTTTTCTGCAATAGCAGTGCTTATAAGCGACTCGTATACACCTTCAACAAGTTTCATGTATTATACTTACAGATTATAAAAATAGTTTTGTCTTCAAGAGTTTTGTTAAGTTTTCAAAGGTAACGAAAAAGATTGGATTATGTAATGGGAAAGAGTGGGGATGTTTTTGTGTGAAAAGTTGTGCGTATGAGAATGGGCGGTCGGCATAAAAAGAACCGCCGAGGGAGGGCGGTTCTTGGGAGGTATGATGTGGCGCTATTTGCCGGGATTGAGGCGGGACTTGAAGCGCTTATTGAACAGGCGGCGGGACACTATGCGGTAGTGCGGGCGGTAGGCTGTGCGGTAGTCGGGCGAGTGGCTGATGGCGTAGTTTCCGCTGGCTAATACGCGATTGATGAATGCTATGTCGTCGTCGAAGTGTGGAATGATAATGTTTTGCTTTTCAATAGTTTGCAATATTTTATTCCAGCGTTTCTTCCACTTTTCTACCGACGGGTTTCTCCTTGCATTGGCGCTCTCCACAAAGGCTTCGAGCAGTTCGTCTTCGGAGATTTGTCCTTCCGATATAGCCCGCAGACTGATGCGCACGTGGTGGCGGTTGGGACCACAGTATTCGTAGCGCCACGGCAGCAGGCTGTCGGGGGACGTGGTAGTCAGTTCGTCGTGCAAGTAGCGTCGGGCTTGTTCCTTGTTGCCCACCAGATGTTCCGCTCCCATGAAATCCTGGAAGCACGACTTGTAGATGTCGAGTAAGCGGGCTTGCGGGTATTCCGTCAGTAGTTGTCCGACAAAGCGCTCCACGCGTTGTGCCGGAAGGCATAGGGCTGTCAGTAGGCAGGCGGCGGTCAGTAGCAGGCGTCTCATGGTTCTTGTTCCTTTTTAGAGGTGCGTTTCTTATGAAATCCGATATGTGGATGCGAAAGTTTCAGGTGGCCTTTGTGGTTGATTTGGGTGTAAGTGAACAGGGTAGAGAGGTCGATGCGCTTGCCGCGCTTCAGAATCTTTCCTTCGGCATTTGTGCCGTCGCAGTCGACGGTTGCATCCACGTTGCGGAAGTGTATGCCCTGATAACTGCTGTCGTCGATGGTGGCCGACAGTGAACCGATGGGAAGCGTGCCGCCGCTGGAACGGCGCACCTTTGCCGTGCGTTGCTTCGATATGTCGACCTTGAAAGCGGCCTGACACGAGATGGGGCCCACCTTCTTCAGTTTCATCACTTCGCCGAGGCGGAACTCCTGGGCATCAACCTTTCCGGTCAGCCACTTATTGAGTCCGTCGATGGTAAACTGGAAGTCGACGGGACCTGCGGCCGTGGTGAGCCGACCCCGAAACGCCTCGTTGCGCCAGCGTATAGTGAAGTGGCCTTTGTAGCCAATGTCGCCCAGCATGTGCAGTTGGTCCATCATCAAGCGCTTGACGGGGAACTGGCTGATAATCTTCTCGGTCGAGCCCTGCCTGGCCTGCATGCGGTGCACGTCGAAGTTGACCACGGTCTTGCGCTTCTTGCCGATGTCGATACGTCCCGACGCCGACACGGAGAACTTCTTGTCGGACGTGGTTACCCGCGCCGAGGGGATGCGCAGAATCTTGCCTTCTCCGGTCATCCGGGCCTTCAGGTCGAGGGGCAGGCGGAAGTTTTTCAGCGCCACTGGGGCGAACAGGCGTGCGATGTCTTTCAGCACGACGTGGGCGGTGATGTCGCCGGTCTGGAAGCGGAACATGCGTCCCTGCTTCTTGCTGGGTAGCGTAAAGGTGGCGTCGGCCACGTTTATGGACGTGGCGCCCTGCACGAGAGATATATTGCTGAGGTACAGGTGCTGCCTATTGCCGTGCCCCTTCAGTCGGAGGTCTTTGACATGGAAGCCGGCTATCGAATCGGTCACCGTGGCGTTGTCAAGCACAAAGGCCAGGCTGTCTGCCTGCCACGACAGCAGCGTGCCTTGCAGCGAGGCGGTGAAGTCGAGGTGTCCGGCGTCGAACCAGCCGCGCTTTGGCTTGCCCGTATTCTTTCGTGGGCGATGGTTGTCGGTCTTGAAGCGCACACTGTCCGCCCGAACGGCAAAGCCGTCGTCCTTGTGGCGGATGTCGAGCCGTCCGATGGAGCCCGTATGGTCGCGTGTGATGAACTTATAGGTGAGGCTCGCATCGGTGAGGCGCACCTGGTTCAGTTCGATGTGCAGGGGTTCGCCCTTATGGGCCGGTTTCGCGGCCTTGGCCTCCGGCATGGTGGCCTTACGGAGCGAGTCGATAAGAAACTGATAGTTGGCCGCGGCATTGCTGTCGGGCTTCACGAGCATTGCTTTCAGGTGGTTGACCTCGAGTTGCTTGACGGTGGCGGAGCGTTTGAGCAGGCTGTGGATGGCGAGGTCGGCCTTGGCTTCTCCCAGATAGAGGAGCGGCTGCCCCTGCTGGTCGTCCACGCGCAGTCCGTAGAGCGCGGCAGTAGGTCCGAACAGGCTCACGTGTATGCTGTCGGCGCTGACGGCAGTACCCAGTCGTTCGGAAAGCATCGTGGTGGCCTTGTGCAACAGTTTCTGCTGCACGCGGTGTGAGTTGAGAAGCAGGGTGGCACCTATGAGCAGCGCCGCTACCACCGCGATGACGATGGCGAAGACTTTGAGGGTGGTGCGCAGTCGTCTGTTCATGGGGTGTGAGTCTGTCGGGGCAATGCGTGCGGCTGTGGCAACGACGGGTTAGAGGCAGAGGCGTTCGACGTCGGCGGTCCAGTCGGTGCCGTTGATGGGCTGGAGCGTCTGCAGGCCAAAGCGTCGGCCCATTTCCACGTTGCGCGGTCCGTCGTCGATAAGCAAGGTGGTGGCGGGGTCGATAGCCTCGCGTTCCAAAATCAGTTGCATGACGCGGTCGTCGGGTTTCATCAGGTGCATTTCATAACTGCGGTAGCAGCCATCAAAATAGGACGACAGCGGCCGATTGGGCGGGAACGACGGTCGCCAGAGTCCCTCGGGCGTTTCGCGGTTGAACGGGTCCGGCAGCGTATAGGCGTTTTCGAGCCAGGCGTTGACGAACGGGTTCATGTTAGAGAGTAGGATGAGGCGATAGCCTTTCTGGCGCAGGCGCGTGAGCAGGTCGTAGTTTCGCTGGGGCGCGTCCTTCGTATATCCGAGCCACCCGTAGGCGCACTCGTCGTAGGTGAGGGTGCGACCGGCCAGGCGGCTCATTTCTGCCATGAATTCGTCGACGGTAATCTTGCCTTCTTCGAGCGCACCGAAGGGACCGACCTGCGTATAGGTGTCGAGCAGGGAGGCCGCCTCGCGCAGTCCGATTTCGCGGAAGCGGCGGACGGCTTCTCCGTGGTCGAGCGTGACCAGTACGCCGCCCATGTCGAAAATAAGGGTTTTTACCATTGGAGGCTTGTCGTTGAGTGGCAGCCGGTAGTGTGGCGGACTATTTGAAGAGCAGTCCGTGGCTGCGGAACTGCTGTCGGTCGCCGTCGGAGAGTTTCAGTTGGGGAATGGGTATAGGTGCGCAGTGGTCGCTGAGGTAGTAGCGCCGCGTGCACTTATAGGCCGGATTGGCCAGCGAGAGCGTGTCGGTGAAAGCAGGCGTCTGCACGCCGGCCAGTTCGAGCATGGTGTGGAAGACAGCGGCATTGGTGGAGACGGGCTCATGGCGCACGGCCTCAATACGTGCCTGCTGCTGCGGATGTGCCTGCTCGTAGGGCATCGACGTATAGATGATGAACGGCACATGGAGGTCGTAGTACGACGGACGGGGCGAGGCGTGCAGGAACAGGTGGCGCTCGTCGTCGAAAAGGTTCTCGCCGTGGTCGGAGGTATAGAGCGCCACGGCCACCTTATTCGTGTTGTTGAGTTGATGGAAGAGCGTGTTCAGTACGGCATCGGTGCCGAGAATCGTATTGTCGTATGCGTTGACCAGGCTCTCGCGGTTGCTGGCTACTGCCTCGCTGGCGTCGTCGGGAAGGAATTTCGCAGCGGTGTCCGGGTAGCGTTCGCGGTAGTTAAAGTGCGAGCCGTAGAGATGGAGCACCACGAAGAGTTTGCGATGGTCCGAGTTGAATAGCAGATTGGTGTGGCTGAGCAGTTCCGAGTCGTAGTGGTAGGTGTTGCCATCGTCCTTGAGGAAAAGCACCTCGTCGGCCTCTTCGCCAAAGCGGTCGATGAACGAGTGATTGCGGCGTTGGTTCGACAGATAGACCGTGTGGAAACCGGCTTCCTTGAATGCCGTGACGATGCTACGTTCGCGATAGAGGCGGCTATAGTCCTGTGCCGTGGCTGCGGAGAGCAGGGTGGGCACACTCTTGTGCGTGGTGTTCGACTGGGCTATGGCGTCGGTAAACCAAATCAGTCGGGCGGTGTCGTTCTGCAACATCGGCGTAGTGGGGCGTTCGTAGCCGTAGAGTCCGAAGTGGTCGGCGCGGGCCGTTTCGCCGATGACCAGCACATAGATTTCCGGTTCGTCGGCATCGTGCGTCGGCTTGGCCTGGAAGGCAAACTCGGCCACGGCACTGTCGTAGCGATGCTCGGCCACGAGGTGCTTGCCCGTAAGCCATACGTTGTAGCACACGTTCAAGGGGTAGAGTTCGTTGCGCACCTTGTAGTTGGGCGTCGTCTTATAGGCACCAACCAGGCAACCTATGCCCAGCAGTACGCCGACAATGGCCAGCAGGCGGGCCTTGATGCGGAAGGGGCGGGCGATGACAATCTTCTTGCGAATCTGTATGATCGAAGCCACCAGCACCGGCACGTAGAGCGCCACGATGGTCAGGATGCCCCAAAGCAGGTTGGTAAGCACTTCGAGCGCCTCGGCCGGATTCGTCGTCGTAAGGTTGAGGAACATGTCCACGCCGATGATGGAGTTGCCGAATAGGAAGAGCAGCACCACCTGAAACGCCGCGAAGAAAATAAACAAGAAAAGCCACCAAACCATCTTTCCGGTGGAGCGTCCGAGGGAGAGGACGATGGCATAGAAAGAGAGCGGTAGCAATATGTTGGTCAGTGCGGCCCACAAGGGCATTTGTTCGGAAAAGCAAAGCCACACGTTGGGCACCATCAGTACGACAAGCGTCCAGAGGAACAGCCAGCGCGGCGACAAGAATATGCGGAATAGTTTCATACGTATTCGGTTTACAAGCCACAAAGTTACGACAAACTGACTGAATTACCTTATCAAAGATAAGGTTTTCGTAAAAAATGTGAAAATCCGAAAAATGGAACAATCTGCATAGGGCTCCGTCCGCTCCCATTGTGAAACGAGTCGGTTGGAACGGCTTGGAAGTGAGCGGGATAGGGTGGCGCGAAAATTGGATTATGGAAACGAAAAATTGCATAATCCAATTTCAAAATTCAATTATGGAATCTGAAAATCCGATTATGCAATTTGCGGGTCCGATTATGGAATTTTCCGCCCGAAATACTGACCTGGCGGGCAGGCTATTGGTAGGAGTAGCCGCCATCGACCTCGACGACGGTGCCATTGACAAACGGATTGCGCAGGCAGAACTGCACCGCTGCGGCCACCTCCGAGGGAGCGGCGAAACGGTGGAGTGCCGTCTTGCGGCAGATGTTCTGGCGAATGTCCTGCGGCTTGTTCTTCTGCCACTCCGTGTCGACGAATCCCGGGGCTATGGCATTGACGGTGGTCTCTGTGCCGTCGAAGCACTTCACCAGGTTTTTGGCCAGGGCATGTACGGCAGCCTTCGACACCCCATAGGCCAGCGACACGGCGTGCGGATGCGTGGCCATGGCCGAACCTATGAGCACGATGCGCGAGCCCGAAGGAATGACGTCGAACAGGTCGCGTAAGAGAAAAACCGTGCTGTTGAGGTTGACCTGAAGCACCTGCTCCCATTCGGCATCGTCCATTTGGAGCCAGTCCTTACGCAGCGTGGCGCCCGCATTGCACACGATGCAATCGACATGCTGACGCTGGCGCATGGACTGGGCAAAGGCACGCATGGATGCTTTGTCGGACTGGTCGGCACGGACCATTTCAAAATTCGGACTAATCGCGGTCAGTGCGGCAGCGGCCTCTTGGGCGGCCTCCGCATCGTGGGCATAGGTTCCTACGACCTGGTAGCCTTCGCGGAGCAACATCTCGGCCACGGCACGGCCAATGCCTTTCGAAGCACCTGTGACAATTGCAATTTTCATAGCGGTATGGGGGAGAAGAGGTGAGACGTGAGTGTGCGCGACCGGTTATTTGAGTTGCACCGTAGCGCGGCGGTTGTAGAAGAACGGCGAGAGCGTGTCCACACCGCCGGCGGCAATCGACACGATACGGCTGCGGTCGATGCCCATCTTTTCTAATTCATCGGCCACGGCTGCTGCGCGTTGCTGTGACAGTTGGAGGTTGAGCGAAGCATCGCCTGTCTGGCTGTCGGCATAGCCGGTGACCACGAGCGTGGCGTGGTGCTGATTGGCGAAATCGGCCAGTTCCTTCAGGGCCACGAGGTCTTTGCCTCGTTCGAGTCGGGCCTCGCCCAGTTCAAAGAACACCGAGAGCGGCGGAGCCATCCATACCGTGTCGGTGCGGACCTCGGCGGGTGCCGGAGTCCCTTCCGACTCGGCGGAATTGGCCTGTCGGTTGTCCAGTTCCTCCTGCAGTTCGGCAATCGTGGCATTGAGCGCCTCAATCTGCTCCTCGTTCATGGCCGTAATGGCTTCGACGTCGGGCACGGCATCCCAGCGGTTTTTTCCCAGTTGGAATGTCAGTCCCACTGCGATGCCCAACTGCTTGTCCCAGTGGCGCAAGGCCCCGGTCTTATGCGATTCCCACGCATCGGGCAGCGCATGGCGTGCCGCATCGAAGCGTCCGCGTACGGCCGTGACGTGCAGGTCGAAATAGGCATAGAGGCGGTCGGTGAGGCGGAATTGGTTGGTCAGTCCCATATTGTAGGACATCTCGTTGATGTTGTAGGTCATGTTGCGCATAAAGCCGATGCCCGCCCAAGGTATGAAGTTCCAAACACGCCTCGGGTTGTAGCCGCAAAACAAGTTGGAAAGGTTGAGCAGGAGGTCTTCGTGGAGGTTGAAGTAGGTGTAGCTGGGCCGGAAGTTCGGATTGACCACGTTTTTGTTCCACAAGCCTTCCCATTGCGTACGCAGACCGATGGACGGCGTAAACCACTTGCCGATGGCCACGTGGAAGCCAAACTCTCCGCGTGTGGGGCGGAACGGGTTGAACTTGACCTCGGACACTTCCTGCGAGGTGTAGGCCGCGTTGTACTGTCCGCCGGCACTTATGAACCAGTTGGCCCAGAACGTGTTGGTGGCTACCGAGCGGCTTTTTATGGGATTGAGGTTTTGGGCTGACAACTGAAACGCCAAGACGGCTGACAGCACGATGAGGAGTGTCTTTTTCATAGCGAAAAGGATTGGTGGAACGGAACGGTTAGAACAATTCGTCGATTTGTTCGTCGGACAGAATGGCAACGATAGGCAATCCGTCGGGCGTATAGTTGGGCATGGAACCGGCAAAGAGTTGCTGCATGAGTGTGTTCATCTCTGTGGGCGAAAGTTGCTGGCCTGCGGGGATGGCACCGCGCCGTGCGAGCGAAAGTGCGAGGCGATGGACCGAAGGCGGCACAAGTGTGGCCGGAACTTCGTCGGAAACGGGTGCCAGCAGGTCGTGGATGAGTTCGATGGTATCGGTGCCGCTCATCTCAGGCGGTATGGCCACCACCTCATAGAGGCCTGACTCGGCGGCAGGCAAGATGTCGAAGCCCGACTGCTTCAAATCGGCCGACAACTCGTTGAGCGCCACCACCTCGGTAGTGGACAGTTCGACCTTGCACGGGAAGAGTAGCCGTTGCGAAAGGCGTTCGCCTTGTTGCATGCGCTTGCAGAAAAGGTCGTAGAGGATGCGGATGTGTGCGCGGTGCTGGTCGATGAGCATCAGGCCCGACTTGACATAGGTCACTATGAAGCGGCCGAGGATTTGCATGACCTCCGAAGTGTCGGATGCTTGCGTCGAGCGGGCCGACAGGTCGACCGACATGGACGGGAAGAGCTGTTCGCCCTCAGGAGCATCGGCGTGGCTGACCGACGAGAGCCATTCGTCGGTCCCAAGGCTGCTGGTACGGCCCGCAGGCGTGGCGCCGCCGGAGGGCGTAAAGGGAGAGTAGCCTTTCGTAAGCGTGACGGTGAGCTGTGCAGGACTTGCCGACGGATTGAAGAGGGGAATGTCGGGACGGTCGGCTGTGTTGAAGTCGATAGTAGGTACGGCGTTGAACGTGCCTAAGGCTTCGCGCACGGCTGCCAGGAGAATCTGCCAAATGTTGGGTTCGTCCTGAAACTTAATCTCGGCTTTTGACGGATGGATGTTGACATCGATGCGTGCTGGATCGACCTCGAAGTTGAGGAAGAAGGGAACCTGCTCGCCTTCGGGCAGCAAGCGCTCGAAAGCCGCCTGCACCGCCTTGGCGAAATAGGCGTGGCGCATGAAACGATGGTTGACCAGAAAAAACTGCTTGGCCCCTCGCTTGCGGGCACTGTCGGGTGTGCCAACCAGACCGCTGATGCGCACGATGTCGGTATCGACCTCGACTGGAACCAACTTGTCGCAGAGTTTCGAACCGAAGAGTCCGGCAACGCGCTGACGGAAATTGCCGGCATTGAGTTTGAGAATGACCGATTGGTCGGAGACGAGTTCGAACTGCACGGCCGGATTGGCCAGTGCCACGCGTTCAAACTCCTGCACGATATTGGTGAGTTCCGTGGTGTCGGACTTGAGAAAGCGCCGGCGTGCCGGAATGTTGAAAAACAAGTTGCGCACCACGAAATTCGAGCCTGCCGGGCAGGCAACGGGCTCTTGCTTGACCACGCGGCTGCCTTCGAGCCGGAGCAAGGTGCCGAGGTCGTCGTTCTTGCGACGGGTGCGCAGTTCGACTTGTGCCACGGCGCAGATGGACGGGAGCGCCTCGCCGCGAAATCCCATGGTGGTGAGTGCAAAGAGGTCGGTGGCCTGACTGATTTTCGAGGTGGCATGGCGCTCAAAGGCCAGGCGAGCATCCGTTTCGCTCATGCCGCAGCCGTTGTCGATAACTTGGACGAGCGACTTGCCGGCATCCTCGATGACCACCTGTATGCGGTCGGCGCCGGCATCGATGGCATTCTCCATCAGTTCCTTGACGACGGACGACGGGCGTTGGATGACTTCGCCGGCTGCTATCTGGTTGGCAACACTATCGGGGAGAAGATGAATTACATCGGCCATGTGGATAGACGGGGTTAGGGGAGAGACACTAAAGGTGCTGCACCGGGGCTACGCGCTTGGGCTGTGCCTTGAGAGCATCCTTCTTGTTTTTCGGTCGCCACTCGAAGAGGTCGTACTTGTCTCTCGGGCGAATGTAGTCGAACCAGGCAAAGTTGGTGACGCGGGTCTTTTCGGGCGGAGCCATAGAAATCGGGTAGAACGTTCCCGTGGCTGCCGGCGACCAGATGCGCTGCATCTTTTTCTCCTTAAGGAACATTTTCAGCAACGCCGTCTCGGCATAGGTCATGTTGACGATGCTGCTGTCTTTCTCTACGGGATAGTAGACTACGCATACGTTGCCCTCGGCTTCGCTGCGTTGCATCTCTCCGTCCAAGAAATAGGCACGCATTTGCTTGCCTGCAACCTGGTTGAAGAGTGTGGAATCGGCCTGCTGCACCAAGAGTGCCTGCCGGTTGACGTGGATGCTGTCCACGGTGGAATCGTTGAGGAACACGCGAATCTCCTCGCCCAGAATCTGATTGTTGTCGTTCCAGACGATTGGGTCGCGGTAGAGGTGAAGTTGCTTATCGCGCGCGTGAAAGAGAAGGGAGTCGCTGACCACCTGCAAGTCCGACCGATAGGCGCGTGCATGGTAGTAGCCGTAAACGATGCGATAGACACTGTCGGACTTGGCCGTTTTGAGCGAATCGGTATAGGCGTCGTAGGTGAAAAGGCGCAGGGTGTCGGCATGTGCGAAGAGCGTGTCCTTCTCGTTCGAGAACTCTTTCATCAGCGTATGGCCCGTGGCCATGGCCTGACCTATGCTGTCGTTATACTGGCCGAAGTCGCAGAGGAGCATGCTCTTATGTTCCTTGTCATAATAGACGACGTCGCCGAATGCCTTCATCCAGTCGCCGTCCTTGACCAGCGAGTCGGCTTCCAGGCGCGAGGCAAAATCGGTAATGCTGTCGCCCTTGAGCGTAATGCCGCGGTAGACCTTTGTGCGCTGGTGCGCGTTCATCAGTCGGTAGGTTTCGAGAGCGGTGTTGTAGAATCCGTGCTCCGTATAGACCACGTCGGTGCCGTGGAAGATGTTCGACGGTCCGAGTACCTCCGACCATTTGGTCTGTGCGTTGTAGCGCATCGTGTCGGTGACCAGCCGAAAGCGCGGACTGGTGAGGTTGACATTGTAATTGAACTGTGCCTCTCGCGTAGAGACGTGGTATTCGCCCCAATCGGACATCAGTTGCGTGTCGCCGTCTTTCAGTATGCCTCCGTCGAAGTAGTAGCCGATGCCATAGAGGCGGTCGTAGTTGAGACTGTCGGTCAGTAGCGTCTGTCCGCGATGACGCATCTCTACGTTGCGGCGCATCTCGGCAATGCCTGTGCCACCGTTGTAGAACAAGTAGTCGCCCCGCAATGAGAGTGTGTCGCCCTGACGTGCGCGTACCTTTCCGAATGCCTCGAGCGAGTTTGACTCCTGAAAGAACACGGCGCTGTCGGCATACATGTCCATTCCGTCGTGACGGAAGTGTACGTTTCCGGCCAGGCGCTGTGCTCCGGGATTCTCGTACTCGTTGTAGGTGAGCCTATCTGCGTGAATCAGATAGACACGCCCCGTAGGCTTCTTCGGCGGGCGTATGGCCCACGCGTCGATGACCGAGGCCAGTATCAGTGACACGGCGACGGCTACAAGCAGGACCGGGGAAGGTATGTGGAGGACGCGTCTCAATGCGGAATGCAATTATTGTTGCCACTTATACTTGAAGTCGCAGTTCCGCCAGTTGGGTGAGATGCGCACGTAAGTAGTCTCGGCTTTCTTGGCCACCCATTGGTCGATGCGCTCCTGGCATCGTTTCTGATGAACCACCTGTCGGAGAATCTGGAAGTCTTCGGTCGTGGTGGCGCGGTGACCGTCGATGCGCTCCTTCAACTTGATGATGGCGCAGACCTGCTGACCCTTGCGGTTGGTGAACACGAACGGCTGGGAGATTTGTCCGACCTCAAGCGTGTCAACCACCTTGGCAATGTCCTGGTTGAGGTCCTTCATCTCGAAACGAGCCGTCGATACGCCGGTGCGCTCGTTGTAGTTGTTCATAAGACCGTGGTTGTTTTTCGTGTCTTTGTCGTCGGAGATGAACGTGGCGGCATCTTCGAAGGTGAACTTACCAGAGCGGATTTCAGAAGCCACCGAGTCGAGTCGGTTTAACTGCACGCGGAGCACGCTATCGGCAATCTGCGGCTTGATAAGAATGTGCCGGCAGTTTACCTTGTCGCCTCGCTTGTCGATGAGTTGGATGATGTGGTAGCCATATTCCGACTTGACAATCTTCGAGACCTTCTTGGGGTCGTTGAGGCTGAATGCGACATTCGCAAACTCGGGCACCAACTCGCCACGGCCCTTGTAGCCCAGTTCGCCACCGTTTCGGGCCGAACCGGCATCCTCGGAGTAGAAACGTGCCAAGGTGGCAAACGCCGACTCGCCGGCATTGACGCTACGGGCCCACTCGCGGAGCTGTGCCTCGATGCGTTCCACCTCCTGGCGCGGCACCTGCGGTTCGCGCGTGATGATTTCGACCTCTACCTGCTTGGCAATGTAGGGCAGGCTGTCGGTGGGGACCGACTTGAAGTACTCGCGCACTTCGGCGGGGGTTACTTTCACGTTTTCCACCAACTTGCGTTGCAGTTGCTCGATGCGGTTCTGGTCGCGCACCATGCGTTTGCGCATGTCGCGCAGTTGGGCGTAAGTTTTGTGGGTTACGGCCTCCAGGTTCTCGCGAGAGCCATAGAAGTTTTGTATGGCATTTTCGAGCATGTAGTCAACCTCGCGGTTCACCTCCGCCTCGGATGCCTCGATACTGTCGAGGTCGGCCTGGTGGAGAAAGAGTTTCTGTACGGCAAGTTGCTCGGGAATGGTGCAGTAGGGGTTGTTCACCACTTCGCCGCTTTCCTCTTGTCCGATTCGCATTTCTTCAATGTCGGAAAGCAGTATGGGGTCGTCGCCGACCACCCACACAATCTCGTCGATGACATTGCTACCGTTCTGTGCCACGGCACATAGCGATGCGCTGAGGCAAAGCAGGAGCGTTAGTAGGCGGTATTTCATTTCGATTGTTCTTGTTTGTAGAGTTTCTTAATGAGGTCTTCATTGACACGGACGGTGTATTTCTTGCGGAGCGAGTCCATCCAATTGTCAAAAAGTTGTTCCTGAAGGTCGGCTACTACTTCCGACTTGACATCCTTATAGCTTTCGGGCTGTTTGAGAATCTTGCCGACTACGTTGTGGTAGGCAAAGCGCGAACGCTTCTTGGCTTCGCCGGAGCGGAAGGCATACTGGTCTACATAGGGGTTTTCTCCCTTCTTGCACATGAACGGGCCCGACACGTTCACCGTTACGCTATCGGCATTGAACGTGTTGTGGATGTATTTGCGCCAGTTGCCGTCGCCGTATTTCTTGAGCAGTTTGGCAATCTTCTTGTTGTCCGATTTCTTCTGGTAGTGATACACATACCCCTTGAAGCGCGGCTCGGCCCATGCATACTTCTTCTTGTGGGTGGCATACTGCTTGGCGAGTGCCACCGAGTCGTTGAGAGCCTGCTCCCATACGTTGCGCTGGCTCACTTCGAACATCAGCAGTCCGTCGTGGTATTCCTTGACCAGATAGCGAAGGGGGAGATTGTCGAGGTGTGCCTGCAATACGCTGTCGATGACGGCCTCGCGGTCGCTCAGCGAGTTCGACTGGGCTATGATCTGGCTGATTCGGTGCTCGGCAGAGACCTCTTCGATGCCGCGGCTCTTGAGCGATTCGATGATATAGGGGCGCTGTTCGTCGTAGCCGCCGAAGTCGCGTTTCTCCAGTAGTTTGATGATGTGATAGCCGGCCTCGGTGAGGATGGGCTTGCAGAACTGACCTACTTCCAGGCTGTAGAGTGCTTCTTCAAACTTCGGCAACGCCATTCCCGGACCAATCCACGGCAGTTCGCCACCCGACTTGACCGTAGGCTCGTCGTTGGTGTAGAGCGCAGCCAGTTGTGCGAAATCGGCACCTTTTGTCAACTCCGTATAGAGCGAGTCGATGAGCGCTTTCGCCTGTTGTTGCTTGGCAAGCGACGAATTCTGTTTCAGTGCGATGAAGATGTGGGCCGGACGGCGTAGTTCCTTGCCCTGAAACTGTGCCATCGTCGATTGATAGGTAGCCATGGCCACCGAGTCGATATAGGCGGAGTCGACCAAATAGGGCGTCAGTTGGAGGTCGCGATAGAGCCGGTATTCATCCTGGAAGGACTTCAGCGTGTCCAAGCGGGCTTCTTCGGCCGCTTCAACCTTGAGACGATAGTCCACATACATCGGGATGTATTCGTCGATGGTCTTTCGGTCGATGATTTCGTTTTGGTCGCCGTTCTTGGCATAACTGTAGTAGAATTCCGACCAAGTGGTGGGGTGTCCGTTAATGGTCATCACTACGGGGTCGTTTTTCTGGGCGAAGAGCATGACGCTGCTTACCAGGAAAAGACTCAGTGCAAGTGTGCCTCTGCGAAAGTGGGATGCTTTCATCTTATTTGTGTGTTTATGTGTTTGTTCGTTTGGAATGTCGGGGTGAGGGCTGCGCTTAGAAGTTTCCTCGACTATAGTTGGGGGCCTCTGAAGTGATGGTGATGTCGTGCGGATGGCTTTCTTGCATACCTGCGTTGGAGATATGCACGAATTTTGCCTGATGGAGCGCCTCGATGTCGGCAGCACCGCAGTAGCCCATACCGCTACGCAAGCCGCCTGCCAACTGGTAGAGCACCTCTTGCACGTTGCCTTTATAGGGTACGCGGCCTGAAATGCCTTCGGGCACGAGTTTCTTTGCCTCGGCCACGCCACTCTGGAAGTAGCGGTCTTTCGACCCATTCTCCATGGCTTCAAGCGAACCCATGCCTCGGTACGTCTTAAATTTGCGGCCGTTGAAAATGACGGTCTCGCCCGGACTTTCTTCGGTGCCGGCCACGAGAGAACCGATCATCACACAGTTTCCACCGGCAGCGAGAGCCTTGACAATGTCGCCGGAGTAGCGTAGTCCGCCGTCGGCAATCAACGGAATGTCGAAGGGCTTGAGTGCACAGGCCACTTCGTAGATGGCGCTGAGTTGCGGCACACCTACACCGGCCACGATGCGCGTGGTGCAGATGCTGCCCGGTCCAATGCCCACCTTCACGGCGTCGGCACCGGCTTCGGCCAACATCTTAGCGGCTTCGCCAGTGGCCACATTACCAACGATGATGTCCACACCATGGAATGCGTTCTTGGCTTCGCGCAGTTTCTCGATGACATATTTGCTATGGCCGTGGGCCGTATCGATGACGATGGCATCGGCCCCGGCCTGCACTAAAGCCTGCATGCGGTCGAGCGTGTCGTTGGTCACTCCCACGCCGGCAGCCACGCGCAGACGTCCTTTCTCGTCCTTGCTGGCCATTGGCTTGTCTTTTGCCTTGGTGATGTCCTTGTAGGTGATCAGGCCTACGAGGTGGCGTTCTGCATCCACCACGGGCAGTTTCTCGATTTTGTTCTCCTGAAGTATCTGGGTGGCATCCTGCAGGTCGGTCTGCTGGGTGGTCACCACCAGATTATCGGAGGTCATCACTTCCTCTACCGATTTCAGTGCGTCGCGCTCAAAGCGAAGGTCGCGATTGGTGACGATACCCACCAGGTGGTTCTCGTCGTCGACTACGGGTATGCCACCGATATGGTACTGGCTCATGAGTGCCAACGCGTCGCCCACAGTCTGCGTGCGATGTATGGTAATCGGGTCGTAAATCATTCCGTTCTCGGCGCGTTTTACGGTAGCCACCTGTGCGGCCTGTTCCTCAATCGACATATTCTTATGGATGACGCCGATGCCGCCTTCGCGGGCCATGGCAATAGCCATCTCGGCTTCCGTGACCGTATCCATTGCTGCCGACACAAACGGAAGGCGAAGCAGGATGTTGCGTGAGAAGTGCGAAGAGAGGTTCACGGTGCGTGGAAGCACCTCCGAGTAAGCCGGAATGAGAAGTACGTCGTCGAAAGTGAGGCCCTGATAAGCAACACGTTGGGAAAGGAAGTCGGTAGCCATGAGTTGTGAGTTGTTTAGAGAGTGATAATTGGAGCAATGCCAGCGGGTCGTTACGATCGAACGGGAGGACGATTGCTATTAAATAGCAAATATACAAATTCCATTATAGAATGACAAATATTCCGGGTCGCTTTTGTGAATTTGCCTATTGCCTTGCGCAAGTCGGAGCGGTGTCAGAAGGGATTATTTGCCCGGCGAATTGGTTTTGTGTGAATTTTCGCCCAATTTTGCAGGGTAAAAACTTATCAGACTGCACTATGGCCGACGGAAATTTCAATCGTTCGCATCTCCCTGTTAATTCCTACAAAAGTGGGCACGAAGCCGGTACGGCTCAAATGCGTATGCGTGCCATTCAGGCTTTTCGCGAACTATTGTCGTCGGAGGCGTTTCAGACAGATGAAAAAACGAAAGACGCCCTAATGAGCGCCTTTCGCGAAAAGTTGAAATAGTCTGGTACGCCTTTATGTGCGGCTGACGGACTTAATACCTTTTACAGTTTGCAGTTTTTTGACGATGCGTGTGAGCAGTTGCGTGTCGTCAATCATAATGGTGAGGAGTCCGCTGAACAGGCCATCGTGCGACTCAATGTTGACAGACCGCAGAAGAACATGTTCCTCTTTCGAGATGATGGAGGTGATGTTGTTCACGATGCCTAAATCGTCTTTTCCCACTACACGCAGGGTTACGGGATACTTGCCTAATCCCTTGCCGGCCCATTGTGCGCGGACGATGCGATAGGGAAATCGTGCGCGCAATGAGGGGGCATTCGGGCAAGACATGCGATGGATGGTGATGCCTCCGTTGACCGTGACGAAGCCGAAGACCTTGTCGCCATAGACAGGGTTGCAGCAGCGGGCAGCCCGGAAATCGAGGCCTTTCACATTCTTGTCGATGATGACCACATCGTCGCTCACGCCGGCAATTGGCTCGAAATGGTCGTTGAGTGCATATTCATCGGCTTTGCGAAGAGGTTGGTGGTCGAGCGGCTGATGCTCTTTCTGCAAGTCGCTTTCGTAGGTTTCGATGACTTTGTTCAGATCGGTCTTTCCTTCGGCAATGTCTTTGTAGAGGTCGCCGATTTCCTTGTATCCGAGCCGTCGTACCATCTGGTTCCACAATCCGTCGTTCCATTCCAGTTTGCGCCGCTTAAATTTACGGTCGAGTTCTTCGTGAACCAATCGTGATGCGGCCTCCTGGCGCTTGCCGAGTGCCGCCTTTATCTTGGCCTTTGCCCTGGACGAGGCTACAATCTGCAGCCACTCCGTGCGCGGCTCCTGTGCGTTAGAGGTGACGATTTCCACGCGCTGGCCGTTTTGCAGTTGCTGTCGGATGGGGATGTTGCGGCCATTGATGCGTGCCCCAATGCAATGGTTGCCCACATTGGAATGGATATGATAGGCAAAATCGAGAACCGTGGCTCCGGCGCACAACTGGTAGAGGTCGCCTTTGGGACTAAAGACATACACGTGGTTGTCTTTGAATCCGGCCGAGAACTGATGTTGCAGTTGTTGCTCGTCGCCGGCTTCTAGTGCGCCGCGTATGGATGAAAGCCAGTTGTCCACATTTCCGCTGGCCGACTTGATGCCTTTGTATCGCCAGTGTGCGGCCAGTCCGTGTTCGGCAATGTCGTCCATGCGCGATGTGCGTATCTGTACTTCCACCCATTTGTTCTCCGGTCCGAGGAGCGTGATGTGCAGACTCTCGTAGCCGTTGCTTTTGGGCACGGAAAGCCAGTCGCGAAGGCGCTTGGGGTTGGTTTCGTAGTCGGAAGTAACCAGCGAATAGACATTCCAGCACAAGGAAACCTCTTTCTTGCGCAAGTCCTTTGCGGGAACGTTGGGCGAATCGATGATGATGCGTATGGCAAACAAGTCGTATACGCCCTCGAACTCGCACTTTTGCTTTTTCATCTTTTGCCAAATGGAGTGGATGCTCTTGGTGCGTCCTTTTATGTGGCAACTGATGTGCTCGGCGTCCATCTTGCGTTGTAACGGGGCGATGAAGGCCTCAATATAGGCGTCGCGGGCCTGTTTCGTGGCAGATAACTTGTTCTTGATGTGGTAGTAGGCCTCAGACTCCAGGTATTTGAGCGACAAGTCCTCGAGTTCGCTCTTGATGGCGTAGAGTCCGAGTTTGTGGGCCAATGGCGCAAACAATACTGCCGCGCGCTGGGCTATCAACTGGCGTGCCTCAAGTCGGGGAGTGTCGCGCAACTGGCGCATCTTGCACACCGTTTCCGCCAGTAGCAGTAACATTACCCGCATGTCGCCACATTCGGCTACGAAGAGATTGCGGAAACTATCGGAATTGATGATTTTCGTGCTGTTGGACAAAAATGACTCTGCCCGTTCGAAGCATTGGAATGCTTCGCGTACCTGTGGACTTATCACAGTAGCCGATTCAAGCTCTTTTTGCCCCGACCATCCCACGTTCCGCAGCGCATAGGCGATGGCGGCGGCCGTGCAGGTTATACCGATTTCTTCGTTCGCCAAGCAAAGGGATCGGAGGGCCGTATCAATCTTCAACAACCCAAATGCATCGTGTGGGGTATGGTTGGATTTCCAACAATGCGAGGCTACTTCCTGCAACTGTTGCAGGAGTGTGCGTGAAAGTCCGAAAGAAGATTTCCGGTACAGGGCTTTCACGAGACCGCTGACGGATTGCCGTTCGTTGGCGGACAGGGTTGCGATGGGAGAAGGTTGGACGTTCATAAAGCCTCGTTGTGGTTGGAAGGAAAAAGTGAGAGCCGGAAGGGTTTTTGTAAGGTTCCCTTCCGGCTCTGTCGTTTGCTATTGTTTGTTAGAACAATCGGTTCAAACGTGAGGTGGGAGGGTAACTATTCTTGAATGTTCAAATCGTGTTCGACCATGGCCACTTTCTTTTCGGCCAATGCACATGCGGCGTCGTAGTCGGCAGCGTTCTTGAGGTTACCTTTCACTTCAATGTAGAACTTGATTTTCGGTTCGGTGCCGCTTGGGCGAACACTTACCTTTGTGCCATCCTCAGTGTACCACTGAAGTACGTTGCTCGTGGCAGGCATGTCGAGCGCGGTCTCTGTACCGTCTTGCTGATAGGCCTTGAGCAGTTGGAAGTCTTTGGTAAGTACAACGTTGCTGCCTGCAAGTTGCTGCGGACGGTTGTTGCGGAAGTTCTCCATCATAGCCGCAATGAGTTCGGCTCCGGTCTTGCCCGGACGGACTACGTTGATCGTCTTGTTGTAGGAGAATCCGTATTCAGCATACAGGTCCATCAGTACATCGTAGAGTGTCTTGCCCTGATCTTTGGCCCAGGCACAGATTTCGGCCAGCAGCGAACATGCGCTCACAGCATCCTTGTCTCTCACAAAGTCGGCCGCCATAAATCCGTAGCTTTCTTCGCCGCCACCAATGTACTGCAAGTCGCCTTCGTCTTCGTTCACCCTAATCTCGCGGGCAATCCACTTGAAGCCGGTGTAGCAGTCGAAGAATTTGACGTGGTTGCGCAACGCCATGTCTTTAATGGTTTCATTGGTGACGATGGTCTTCACGACAAACTCGTTGCCTTTCATCTTGCCTTGTGCAATGCGGTTCTTGATGATATAGTACAGGAAGAGCATGCAAGTCTGGTTTCCGTTAATCAGAACCCATTCGCCCTTGTCGTTCTTGCAAGCCATACCTACGCGGTCGGCATCCGGGTCGCTGGCCATGACGATGTCGGCATTTTCTTTCTTAGCCAGATTGATGGCCATTTCCAGTGCTTCGCCGTTTTCAGGGTTCGGACTCTTGACGGTCGGAAAGTTACCGTCTTTCACCATTTGCTCGGGAACGGTCATTACGCACTCGAAGCCCCAGAGTTTCAAACTCTGCGGTATGAGTTTCATGCCGGTACCGTGCAACGGCGTGTAGACAATCTTCAAGTCTTTCTGGCGGTTTATGACAGCGGGGTCAATCGAGATGGTATTCACCTTGGACAAGTACAAATCGTCGATTTCCTTACCGATGACTTCGATTAACTCGGGGTTGCCGTCAAACTTGATATCTTCGACTTTGACTTTTTCAACTTCTGCAATGATGCCAGTGTCGTTGGGGGCAAGCACCTGTGCGCCGTCTGCCCAGTAAGCCTTATAGCCGTTGTATTCCTTCGGGTTGTGGCTAGCTGTCAAGATGATGCCGCTCTGACATCCGAAGTGACGGATGGCAAACGACATTTCGGGGGTCGGGCGCATATCGTCGAACAGATATACTTTGATGCCATTAGCCGAGAAGATGTCGGCACTTTTCTTGGCGAAGAGTTCGCTGTTGTTGCGGCAGTCGTAGCCTACAACCACGCTGACGGGCTTGTCGCCATATACCTTGCGCAGGTAGTTGGAAAGGCCCTGAGTCGCTGCACCTACCGTGTAGATGTTCATGCGGTTTGTGCCTGCTCCCATGATGCCGCGCAGTCCACCCGTTCCAAACTCCAGCGAGCGATAGAAAGCTTCGATGAGGTCTGTCTTGTCGGGATTGTCAAGCAGACGCTTTACTTCCTTTTTTGTTTCTTCGTCGTAGAGAGGAGAGTTGATCCACTCGTTGGCTTTTTGCTCACATTGTGAGATGAGTAGTTGTTGTTCAGTCATAGTTTAAAATGTTTCGGTTATATGTAATGCAAAATTAGGTTTCTATTTTTATATTTTCAAAAAATCCATAATTCTTTTGCCTCGTAAAATGACAAACCATACGAATTCTTTTAAATTTGCGAATACATTCATTTAGGTTGATCTTTCAATAAGCATAAAACACATGGCAAGCATTAGATGGATTGGTGGCGTATTGGGCTTTATGGCAGGCGGACCGCTGGGAGGTTTATTGGGATACTTTATCGGGTCGGTTATCGATGGGTTTGTGGAATCGTCTGACGTGAACCATTACAGTCAATCGTCAACCCGCACTACCTATCGACGCACGGGTACGACCCATTACGATGAACCTCAACGCAATAGTTTCTTGTTTTCCTTTTTGGTGCTTACATCCTATGTCATATTTGCCGACCAAAAGGTGATGCACAGCGAGATGGAGTATGTGCGCCGCTATTTGAGAAACCAGTTCGGAGAGGGGGCAAAGGAGCAAGGAAACAAGATTCTACTTGGATTGTTTGAAATAGCCAAAAAGGACCCGTTGGGCTACGACCAGCATATTGTGGACAGTTGCTTGCAGATAAGCAATAATATGACCCAATCGCAGTTGCTCACCTTGTTTTCGTTTCTGGTGGAGGTGGCCAAGGCAGATGGACATGTTGACAACGACGAGAAGGCTGCGCTGCAACGACTGTCTGGTTGGCTGGGGCTTCCTTCGGAGACACTCAACCAAATGCTCGGTCTCGGTGGCAAAACATTAGACGACGCCTATGCCGTGTTAGGAGTGTCGGCGGACGCTACCGATGCGGAGGTGAAAGCCGCATATCGCAAACTGGCTTTGCAGCATCACCCTGATCGGGTGGCTTCGCTTGGCGAGGATGTGCGTAAAGCGGCAGAAAAGAAATTTCAACAAATCAATGAGGCGAAAGAAAAAATCTGGGCAGCATGTGGACTCAAGTAGAAATGGAATTTCGTTTCATTGTAAAACAATGTGGGAATAAGTCAACACACAAGTGACTCATTCCCATATTGTTAACTTGGTCTACTTGAAGTAGTAGATTGTTTGCTTTCTACTGGCTCAATCGTTCCACAATCTGGCAGTTTGCCGGTTGCTTGATGTGTTCGTCAATCGTAATGCTACCGATGCGGTCCACTTCAATACGTCCGGACCTTGGGTTCTTTATGTGGGTGAGTGAGCCGATGATGCGAGCATCTACATCAGAGTCTTCAAAAATGCGGTCGCAGGCTGCGTCGAACGTACAATCCTCGAGCACCAAGTTTTTCACATAACACAGGGGTTGCTCTCCGGCAATGTGGCAACGCACGAGCCGTACATTGTCGCTGTGCCAAGCCAGGTATTCACCATCCAGCACACTGTCGTAGATGGTTACATTCTCACATTCCCAGAAAGAGTCTTTTGTGACAATGTGGGCGTGGTGAACTTCTACATCCTTGCAGTACTGGAACAGATATTTCGATTCTGCTTTGAGTTCTTCAACGTATACGTTTTCGCAGAAAAAGAATGGATAGGTGCCTTCGTGTAATTCCACATTCTTGACGCGAAGGTTTTTCACTCGCCAGAATGTCTCGTCGGCATCGTTAAATTTGACGTTTTCAAGAGTAAGACCATCCATTTCGCGGAACAATTTGGGGGCGTCAATGATACAGTCTTTCATTGTCATGTTGTTACTATACCAAATGGCACTTCGACTGCCTGTTTCAAAGAAACAATTAGTCAGAAGCGAATTGTCCACATGCCACCAGGGATATTTTCCTATGAATCGACACCGGTCGGCTTCGATGTTTTCGCAGCATTTTATGCCCGATTCACCTTCCGTAATGGTTACATTTTCAAGGCGTGTATCTTTAATACCGAATAGTGGACGTTCGCCACCGAACTGCTTATCTTTGATGAGTTTCATATACCGTATGCTTTATTACAACCTAAAATTGGTTGTTAGAATCAGGTCGTGTGAGTAATGTGGTGCAAATTTAGTCAATTCAAGTTGTCTTTTGGTATAGAAAGCATTAGCATCGTGTATTATTATAGAATTTTAGCATTTATAGTCTGCACTTTTGCTGTCAACTCGTATTATCTTTGTAACGATGTCAGATTTTGCAAGAAAATACCAAGGACTTTCCGATGAGGAGGTTCGACAAAGTCGTCAGCAGCATGGTACGAACGTGCTGACCCCCATAAAGCCGAGAGCCACCTGGAAAGTTTTTTTAGAAAGATTTTTAGGTCCATTTGGCCATTGTATAAAAGGAGGCTCCGATGGGGAGTCGCTGATTTTCATTCTTGAGATTGCCGCGATACTTTCTATTATCATTGCTGCCAGTGAGTATTTTGGATGGTTGGGTGTGGCTACTCGGAATTTTGATGTGTTTCTTGAACCGATAGGCATTCTTATTGCTATTCTCCTTGCGACTTGTGTGGCATTTTATTTTGAATATCGTGCCAATCAAGAGTTCCAACTATTGCGCCATGTGGACGATGACGAACAGGTGACGGTAGTACGAAATGGCGGCATGACAAGTGTGGCCCGCCGAGACGTCGTTGTTGGCGATGTGTTGGTTTTGAACTTGGGGTGTGAGGTGGCTGCCGATGCTCGCTTACTGGCGTCGAATAGTTTGGAAGTCGATGAGTCGTCGTTGACAGGTGAGCCCGTGTGCCATAAGACGATTGATGTGGCAGGGGCGACGACGGATACGGTCTTTCCGTCCGACTGTGTGATGCGTGGGACAAAGGTGGTTGCCGGCCAAGGGGTAGCTCGTGTCTATGCCGTGGGTGATGCCACGGAACAGGGACACGTTTTTGTGGCCGCGCAAATCAATGGTACAGAAAAAACACCCTTGGCTAACCAACTCGACCGATTGAGTCGCTATATCACCTATTGGAGTTATGGCATTGCACTTCTTGTTGTTGTCGGCAGACTGATGATGTGGACTTTAGAAGGCGGCAGTTGGGAGTGGACTGCATTGTTTGACTACCTACTGCTTACCGTGATGATAGCCGTGACGCTTATTGTGGTGTCTGTTCCTGAAGGATTGCCGATGGCGGTGACGATGAGTCTTGCGTTTAGTATGCGTAAGATGTTTCGCTCCAACAATCTGGTGCGAAAACTCCATGCTTGTGAGACTATGGGTGCCACGACGGTGATTTGTACCGATAAGACTGGCACGCTGACCCAGAATCAGATGCGTGTGACCGACAGTCGTTTCTTTGTGCCACAAACGGATGGCGTCCCCGAGGAAGGGTGGAGGCAAATCGTGGAAGAAAGCATTGCCGTGAATAATGCTTCGGCCCTTGACGACTCGAAAGGTCGTCTGCAAGTGGTGGGTAGTCCTACAGAGGGAGCGCTATTGCTTTGGCTACATGATATGGGGGTTGAGTATGATGGCAGAAAGCAGTCCGTCCAGGTGGAAGAGGAACTAATCTTCTCGCCGGAGAATAAATACTCGGCCGTAGTTGTTCGCCACGAATCGGGGATGCGCTACCTATATATTAAAGGAGCCCCCGAAATTCTGCTGGGCATGTGCGATAATCTGGCAAATGAGGAGAACCCGGACAAGGTAGTGGCTACTTTATTGGATTATCAAAAACAAGCAAAACGCACTCTTGGCTTTGCGTTTAAGACACTTGCGGACAACGAGTCGCCGATAGTTAATGGCGAGGTGCAGACTTCGCAATTGGTGTTCTTGGGATGCGTAGGTATTGAAGATTCTGTTCGGCAGGAAGTACCGGAAGCAGTGGCGGAGTGTTTGAATGCCGGTATTCGTGTGATAATCGTCACTGGTGACAATAAGGACACGGCGAAAGAAGTGGCCCGCCAAGTGGGGGTGTGGAAGGACGACGCAAGCGATGAGAACCAATTGTTGACAGGTGCCGAAATGGAAACAATGTCGGATGAGGATTTATTGAGCAGATTGTCAGACATCGTGGTTGTTGCCCGTGCCAAACCGCTCGATAAACAGCGCCTTGTCCGTCTTTTACAGCAGAAGAGCGAGGTTGTAGCAGTCACGGGCGACGGAACCAATGACGCCCCGGCCCTCAAGTTGGCCCAAGTGGGACTCTCGATGGGCTCGGGAACCAGTGTGGCAAAGGAAGCAAGCGACATCACTATTCTTGACGATTCTTTTGCATCGATTGGCCGCGCCGTGCTATGGGGCCGTTCTCTCTATCGTAATATACAGCGTTTCTTACTATTCCAACTGACGGTCAATGTGGTGGCATGTCTGGTAGTGCTTATGGGAGCATTCACGGGAACAGAGTCGCCACTTACGGTCACGCAGATGCTGTGGGTAAACCTAATCATGGACACGTTTGCGGCTGTTGCCTTGGCCTCGTTACCCCCTTCAAGAACAGTGATGTCCGATTTGCCACGTGACAGTCGTGCGTTTATCATTACTTCTCCGATGTGGACGTTTATTTTGTCGGTGGGAATCGTATTCACCCTGTTGCTTTTGGGTGTGCTTTATATCATGCACCACGCAGACATTTGCTCCATGGGTGATTTACTATGTCCGACACTGGGCATCTATAATGGACTTTCTCCCTATGAGTTGAGTCTTTTCTTCACGTTATTTGTCATGCTGCAATTTTGGAATCTTTTCAATGCGCGTGCATTTATGTCGCATCAGTCTGCACTTAGGCTGCGCCATTGCAAGGGGCTGTGGCTGATTGGTGTCATCATCTTTGTTGGACAGGTTATTATTGTGAATTTTGGCGGTTCTTTATTCTCGGTGGTTCCGCTTGCCCTAACCGATTGGGTGACGATAGTCCTGCTTACCAGTCTTGTGCTTTGGGTGGGTGAGACTATGCGAGGTTTGCACAGCCTGTTCCTTTCTCGAGAAACAGTTGAGATGCGTGCCGGCAAGTAACGGCAGAAGCGTGGCTGCATATACTGTTAAAAAAATCCCCCATGAGTATCTCTCTGGGGAATTTTTGGTTGAATAGATAAGACGAGGTTCTCGATACGTTCGATGTGTCCGCTTATTTTATGAACAGTAGTTCGCGGTACTTCGGTAGTGGCCAACTGGAGTCGTCTACGATAAGTTCGAGTTTGTCTATTTGCTTGCGGATTTCATCCATCTTGGGTACGACCGTCTGGTTATAGGCTCGTGCCTTTTCGTATTCGCTGTCTATTTTGTTGGCTACTTTTCGGGCGGCGACCAGTTCTTCCACGCCTCGTTCAATAAGTGAGGTGCGCTCGGCAATTTCCTCAATGAGTAGCAGGTTGCGTTCGTTGAGTTGCTTTGCTTTTTCAACGGAGAAGATACTTTGCATTTTCTGCACATTGCTCAGTAGCGCGCTCTGATACTGCGTGGCAACGGGAATGATATGATTAAGAGAGAGGTCGCCCATCACTCGCGCTTCAATCTGTACGCGTTTGGTGTAAGTTTCCCACTTTACTTCGTTTCGGGCGGCAAGTTCTTTTCGGTTCATCACGCCCATTCCTTCAAACAACGCAACGCTTTGCGGCGTGAGATAATGCTTGAATATCTCTGGACAAGATGTTTGGGTGTCGAGGCCGCGTTGTTTGGCTTCTTTTACCCATTCTTGCGTATAGCCGTTGCCCTCGAATCGGATGGGTTTGCAAGTCTTAATGTCGTCGCGAACTATTTGGATGACAGCATTCATCGGCTGTGTTCCATTGGCAACAAGGTCGTCGACGCGTTTCTTAAAGTTTGACAGGGCTTCGGCAACGGCTGTGTTGAGCGCAATCATAGCCGAGGCACAGTTTGCCTCAGAACCTACGGCACGGAACTCAAACCGGTTTCCTGTAAAGGCAAAGGGAGAGGTACGGTTGCGGTCGGTGTTGTCAATCAGGAGTTCGGGAATTTCCGGGATGTCTATTTTCCGAACACGTTTAGCCTTGACAAGGAAAGCATCATCGCTGTTGGTGGTTTCAATCTGGTCGAGTAGCGTAGATAATTGCTTGCCGAGGAAACTCGAAATGATGGCGGGCGGGGCTTCGTGACCACCTAATCGGCGTGCGTTAGTAGCACTCATCACACTGGCCTTCAGCAAGCCGTTGTGACGATAGACAGCCATAAGCGTTTCCACTATGAAAACGACAAAGCGCAAGTTTTCTTTGTTTGATTTTCCTGGGCTATGCAGGAGCGTTCCCGTATTCGTCGACAAACTCCAGTTGTTGTGTTTGCCTGACCCGTTTATGCCGTCGAAAGGTTTCTCGTGGAGAAGTACGCGGAAACCGTGGGTTTTGGCTACGCGTTTCATGAGTGACATGAGCAACATGTTATGGTCGACCGCCAGGTTGGTGTCTTCGAAGATGGGAGCAAGTTCAAACTGGTTGGGGGCAACCTCGTTGTGGTGTGTCTTGCATGGGATGCCAAGTTCGAGGGCATGTATTTCGAGGTCTTTCATAAAGGCCTTGACGCGTTCGGGAATGATACCGAAATAATGGTCGTCCATTTGCTGGTTTTTAGCCGAATCGTGTCCCATCAGCGTACGGCCAGTCAGAAGTAAATCCGGGCGAGCAAAATAGAGGTCTTCGTCTACAAGGAAGTACTCTTGTTCCCAGCCCAGGTTGCATGTAACCTTCGTTACTTTGCTATCGAACAAGCGGCACACACTAGTAGCCGCCAGGTCAAGCGCATGCAGTGATTTAAGTAGCGGAGCCTTGTAGTCGAGCGACTCACCTGTGTATGAAATGAAAATCGTAGGAATACAAAGTGTGTCGTCAATGATAAAAACGGGAGATGTGGGGTCCCATGCCGAATAGCCGCGTGCTTCGAACGTGTTGCGTATGCCGCCCGAAGGAAACGAACTGGCATCGGGTTCTTGCTGGATGAGAAGTTTTCCACTGAACTCTTCTATGACGCCGCCGTTGCCGTCAAATTCAATGAATGCGTCGTGTTTTTCGGCGGTGCCTTCGTTTAGAGGTTGGAACCAATGAGTGTAGTGGGTGGCACCAAGTTCCAAGGCCCATTGTTTCATGCCTGAAGCTACGGCGTCGGCAATGGTGCGGTCCAACTGTGCACCGTTGTCAATGACGCTGACCATTTTTTTGAATACTTCGTCGGGAAGATATTGCTGCATCTTTTGCCGATTAAAAACTTTGCAGGCAAAATAGTCTGAAGGATGACTTGCGGGGGTGGCGACGTGTAGTGCCTTTTTGTGTGCGGCAGTTTCAACGGCACGAAATCTAATGTTAGACATAACCTTGATATTGTATTTGGTGTAGAAGCGATGCAGATGGAGGTAAATAAAAAAGGACTGCGAACCACTCGTGCACACGAGAACGCGCAGACCATATTTACATCATTTGTTTCATGCTTGACAAAATTAGAAATAATAGTTGGATATGAAATCTATTTAAAAGATTTTTTGCGCGATATGTATCAAAACAATATTAATTACAAAAGGATGTGTACACCTTATAAGGAAAGGACGCTCACGAAGAAGCGTCCTTTCTGCTGCGAAATTGTTATGATGATAATGTGCTATGGTTTTGCCACGAGGATCACTCTTCCGTTATGCACATATAGTCCCTGTTGGGTGGGGGTTCCTTGTAGGCGCTGACCTTTCAGTGTGAACCATGCTTCCGAATCATTTTTCGGGTCGGTTGATATCTCATCAATTCCGGTAACCGGACTGAGCGGCATCTGGAAACCGACTTCATAGAAGGCACTTCGTGCGGAACCGATGACTACCTTGTAAATCTTTTCCTTGTCCAGTCCGTCCACGGAAAGGGTGAAGTTAGCATTGGCCGTACCGTTTTGGTCAGATGCGGCAGGGGTAGTTGCCACGGCAAAGGTTTGTCGGAAATTGAAGATTGGTTCAACAACTGGTTTCGCCGACAAGGTTCCGTCGAGATTTTTCGAACATTCATAGACACGGATGTATGCTGGATAGGTCGAATTAGCTCCACTTGTGTTGCGACCCAATACTTTGACCGCCGTACAGTTGGTTATATAGTAACTGGACGATTGGTCTGTCGTACCAGTCGTAGCAGAGCGTCCTTTGGCTCGGTTGGTTTGTGTGCCAGAGAAATAGCTGCTGCTACCTAAAAATATGTCGGAAGCACTCCACGAAGCCGAGATGACGGTTGTGCCGTCGCGTTCAATCCAACCTTGCGTGTTTACGGTTATGTTCAGAGCCGACGCATAGGATGTCATGGTAAGCCAAGCCACCTCATCGTCGGGATATTCCGTGTATAGGTATAGTTTGTCGATATTCGTGGATTCCCATTCTGTGTCATCTATGGATGCGTGTTTGTTGAGGTTAAGATAACTATCCGTAGCCTTGCCTCCGTCGGTGGCGTTACCCGATAGATTGACCACCACATTCTCGGCACCGCTGCTCGTGAGGCGTATGCTTCCGCTATAGGCACCTTCCGTCGAAGCAAGGAATGTGACCGTTACCTCTACGCCGTCATCTTCCACATCCGATTGATGCAAGCGGGTTTCCGATATTTCAAACACTCCGTCGGCATCGGTAAGCGTGGCAATGACATCGCTTTCGAGGAAACGGCCTGTCACTTTGAACGTCTTTGTGCTTCCTTCGTTGAGATTGGTTGAGAAAGACAATTCTAAAGGCGCGGCTTCTATCGTGGGCGTGGCCAATTCTGCGGTGCCGGACAGGTTTACGACGGCATTGTCGGCATTGGTGCTTGACAACGTCAATGTGGCTGTGCTGTTTCCAGCATCTGTGGGAGCATAGGTTATGGTGATGTCGGCACTTTCCTCCGCTTCCGACAAGGTGAGGCTTGTCTTGTCAATGCTGTAAATTCCGGCTGGGTCGTCCAGGGTGATGGTTACACCATCTTCTAGGCTGACGCCTTTGATCGATATTGTTTTCTCATAACTCAGGCCTGTATAGCCTTTGAATGTAATAGATTCCGGCGTGGCCGTTAATGTCGGTCCGCCAGTGGTGCCTAATATATATTGAATACCAGCGAGCGCATCAATTTTGCCGTGTTCACCAAAGGTTTTTGCACCGTCTCCGATAACGCCCCTTGTGTAATCGTCTTCGATTTGTGTGGCTGCCAGCACTTCTTTAATATAAGCGGGGTTGCAAGTCTTACCAGCTTCGAGTGCGGCCTGTAGCCATAAGGCAATAATACCGCTTACGCACGGGGTGGCCATACTGGTTCCTTCCATATTACCGTAGGGGTAGGTCGTACTGGTGTTTACTCGAGCGTTGCCATAGTCGTAGTTCTCATCGTTCATGTAGTCGGTGGCGTATTTATTGACAGCAGCCACGATGGTTGCGCCTGGCGCACTGATTGTAGGCAGAGGTGTGCCAAGAGGACCGTTACCGCGTCCTTGCCAACTGGAGAAATAGGCATGGTTGCCAATTTCAGGGAAAGAACCGCTTACATCTACTGTCTCACCCTTGTAGCTTTGAACGGAATTCTTAGAAATATAAGCACCAACAGATATGACATCTGCATGGCAAGCATCGTCGCTGACAGAGCAGGCATCGCTACCTTCTGCAAGGTTATAGCTGGCGCTTGATGCAAGAGTCAGGTCTTTGCCGAACCAACATGCTTGCGTTTCCCATGCATCGATGGTCGTTGAAGTGCCCGAGGCTGTTGGATAGATGGATATGCAGAACGCATATTTGCTTTCATATACGTTCGTCTCCTCGTTTAGGGCGTAACTGCGCGATACCATCAGCGGGCAGTAGATGGCATAATAGTATTTGTTGCTGTAGGCTTCGCGCCCTCCAATGATTCGAATCTTTCCGCCGTCTGAAGACGAGTACAAATTGGCATAGGAGGAACTTGTGTAGAAATATTTTCCCAACCCGGTATTGCTGGTAATAGACAAGGTGGTGTTGGTCGTGGTAGTGGAATTAAGTGAATATGCGCTACTCGAGTAGACCACGGATCCGGTCTTGGTATTTACCACGGTGAATTTCATGGAAAGTGGCACGTTCGCCGTTCGTGCACAGGCATAGATTGTAGGGTAAACCAACTGAACATTACCGGTGGCGTCCGTAAAACTGTGCTGTATGTTTGCCAGAAAGGGCTTTGCACTTGTTGCCGTAGCCGAGGCGTACATGCCACCTCCGGCCGATGTTCCTGCCTCAACAAAATAGTCTGCGCGTTGGGCATCGTTACTGGCTGCGTAGACGATGATGTGATTGTCTCCGGCATATTGCTGAATAATGTTGGCAATAGCTCCGCTACCATCGTGCGGTCCGTTTTGAGAACCAAGACTCAGACTGATGACGCAAGGCTTTCCTTGCGCATCGGCATAGTCGCAAATGGCTTTGATAGCATTGGCGATAGCTGTATTGTAAAGTGCGCTCAGACCACAAAGCACCAGGTCGGCTTCGGGTGCCATTCCACCATATGTTGCTGCCGCATGATCGTCTGTGACGGTAACATTTGCGCCGTCAATAATAACGCTGGAACCGCCAGCCGTGGAACTGGTGTGCGTGCCGTGACTACCTTCTCCTTGGTCCCAGGTGAGTGTGTCAATAGTGGCCTTTGTGGAGAAAGTGTTTAGCGTACCGCTTGTATTCTTTAGGGTGTAGGCTCGCACGATGCGGCTGTTTCCGTTTATGTCCTTGAAGGCAATATGGCGGAAGTCAATACCGCTATCAATCACACCAAGGATGACTCCTTTTCCCGTGTAGCCTTTGGTGATGCCAAGGGCTTGTGCCACGGCGGTATTATTAATGGCGTCATAGGTGCGGGTCTTGACCCTCGACTGGTCGGTGTATGGCTCTAAAACTTCTGCTACTTCAATGGTTACCACATTGTCCAATGCCGCAATTGCCTCGATTTTGTCCACCGGTATGGCTGCGGTGCATAGATTCTTGAATTCGTTTTGGATATCCACACCCAGACTTTTTAAGGTGCTGAAGTTTCCGTCGCTAATTGTTATGAAGGCAGATACGACCTTCGTGCCGTTCACGTTTGCTACTTCAGCCACTTTTCTACGCAAGATCACTTCTTCGGTCTTGTCGGCAGTGACACCAAATCCGGGTGTGCTAATTGCCAGCGATTTGCGTTCGCGTGTCTTTGGGAGTTCGACCTTTCCGTCGCGCTCATCAAGGAACATTAGAGTGGAGGGCGAGAATTTGGAACTGACATCGTTTTGTGCGAAGCCTTTAAATGGAACTGAAAGAATCGCACATAATAAAATTAATAACCAATTACGTCTCATTTTTGGAACTAACCTGTTGTTGAATGACCTGATTCTTATAACTATTTGTGTGGTTGTATGATTCAATAGCAAAGTTCGGGTGTGTCTCAGTTGTTTCGAAAATTTTACGACCCTTAAATTGTCTTTTGGTAAAGAAAATCGTAAAAATTTTGGACAAATGTTTGATTAATATTGTAAAATGTTTACTCAATGTTACAATTTGTGTGCAAGTTGGTATTAGAATTCGTGTGGTCGCCAGGCAGGTAATGTTTGGCTCAAATTGATTTAAATGAAGTTTGGCATTCCAACTAATTCAGTACCTTTGCCGTATTGGAACTCGCCAAGCCTCCCCGAAGAACTGGAATTCAAACAGGAACATGGTTTTGAAGAACTGGTCGAATTGTACCAGGAGGAGTCGACCCAGGAGGATCCAATGGTCGTTAATATCCATCGCGAGAATTATTGCAAGGAATGAGTAGGCTGGTGAGATAAATCGGAATTTATGGAAATCAATAATAGACCCAACCCCAATGAGGCTTTTCCGAATCCGAAGATTCCAAGCCTCTGCTTTATCAAGAACGTGGTGAAGAACCCGCGTATCATCATCGGCGACTATACCTACTACGATGATGTGGATGGTGCTGACCAGTTCGAGAAGCATGTCACTCATTTCTACGACTTCATAGGTGACCGGCTGATTATTGGCAAATT
>JAFUTC010000011.1 GCA_017471505.1 Alloprevotella sp. | reverse complement strand
TTCCAATTTATCCGCCCCGCTGCCAACGGCTGCTTACCACAGTGCCACGAAACAGGAGCGATGTACTGTAGCCCTCACAATATTCTATTGAATAAGCAAAATCCGCATGAGGATGAATACTGACTTACTTTCGCTTCTCTCGCTTAATCGGCTTTTCGGCAAAAAGTGAAAGAATCCCCGAACTTTTTATCAGAGAGGTTCGGGGATTTTTGTGTAACTTTGCAACCGCAAACTTAAAATGAAGAATTATGAAGACAATCAAATTAGCAAACGGGGTGGAGATGCCCCAGGTGGGTTACGGAGTGTTTCAGGTGTCACCTGAAGAGTGTGAACGTTGCGTGAGCGATGCCTTGGAGGTGGGCTATCGGATGATAGACACGGCGCAGGCTTACCATAACGAAGAGGGCGTGGGCAACGCCTGGAAGAAGAGTGGTCTGAGGCGTGAGGACGTGTTCCTTGTGTCGAAGGTGTGGATGTCGAACTACGCCAGTTTCGAGAAGGCCAAGGCCAGCATCGACGAGAGCCTGCGCAAGATGCAGACGGACTATATCGACCTGATGCTGCTGCACCAGCCGTTCTGCGACCGCTACACGGCCTATCGTGCGCTGGAGGCTGCCTACAAGGAGGGCAAACTGAGGGCTATCGGCGTCAGCAACTTCTACCCTGACCATTACATCGACCTGTGTGCCAACGTGGAGGTGAAGCCGATGGTGAACCAGGTGGAAACGCACGTGTTCCAACAGCAGGTGGAAAGCCGCAAGTATATGGACGAACTGGGCATAGCCCATATGTCGTGGGGACCGCTGGCCGAGGGTCGCAACGGTTTCTTCCAGAACGAACTGCTGGCCGGCATCGGTGCAAAGTACGGCAAGAGCATCGCCCAGGTGGCCCTGCGCTATCTGTATCAGCGCGACGTTATCATCATTCCAAAGTCGAGCAAGAAGGAGCGCATGGCGCAGAACATTGACATCCTCGACTTCGAACTCTCTGCCGACGACATGGCACAGATACTGACGCTCGACACCGCCAAGAGCATCGTGTTCGACCACCACGATGCCGAAACCACGAAACTGTTTATGACGTGGAAGTAGAAAGCAGTATCGAAGATATATATTCTATCGAAACAACACTTTTTCCGCGAAACCGCAACAAGTTTCGCGGAAATTTCTTATCTTTGCAGCAGAATTTAAAAAGCAAAAGAAATTATGCCAGAGATTTGCCACTTCTACGGAATCGTCATCACGATGTATCTGCCCGACCACAACCCGCCACACTTTCATGTGCGTTACAACGAGTTTCGTGCTACGATAGACATTAAGACGGGAAACGTGACAGGCCAGATGCCTCGCCGAGCCTTGAACCTCGTTTTTGAATGGTTCGACCAGCACAAGGACGAACTGATGGCCAACTGGGAGCGCATGGAGAACGGTGAGACTCTGGTTAAAATCAACCCACTGGATTAGCGTATGGAACAGAAGAACGAACTCAAATGGGTCACAGCTGCCCGCGCACTCGACGACTACCGGCTGCACTTGACTTTCAACGACGGCAGCGAGCGCATCTTCGACTGCCTGCCGCTCATTGAGAAGTACAAACTCTTTGCCCCGCTGCGCGACAAGGCCGTATTCGACCGGTTCGACCTCGACGGCTGGACGGTCTGCTGGCTCGACGGCAGCATCGACATCGCCCCAGAGCATCTTTACGAGGTAGGTGTGGCGGCGTAGGAAAATTACAGAGAAACAAAGAGCGGGGAGCCGAGGCCGATGATGTCGGCTCTGGTTCCCGCTCTTGTGATGTGGTACTTATGCACCAAGTTATTTTGTTGGTGTCTTTACTGCTGCTGCAATTTTTTCCCGCTCAGCAGTAGTAATGGTCTTTTCCATTCTAATCCATTCAAGGTCTTGCGCATTTGCTGTTTGCCAATTGGTAAAGTCCGCAGGATAGCCAACCACTTCAATCTGTACGTCTTGGTCGCCAGCCACTTCGTCGTACTTGATATTGAATGTTGCTGCTACAATCACATCGCATGACATACGTTTCGAAACCTCATAAACAGCATAACTGCGCCAGTTGCTGGGGTCTGCTTTCATTGCGACAAGTGCAAAGTTCCTTGGAATCTTCACAACTTCACGAATTCTCTGATTGCCTTTGACCTTTAGCTCAACAGTTAAAGGCTTCACGTAAGCATTGGAACTCACATCAAGCAAACGGGCCTGCGTCTCTTGATATTGAACTTGTGCCGTCGGAATACAATCAATATGAAGTGGATTTCATCGCCGCCATCGGCAACGAGAATGACTTTTTATGTAATCAAAACTGTTTTCGGCAAAAAGTGACATTTTCCCCGAACTTTTTATCAAAGAGGTTCGGAGATTTTTGTATACCTTTGCAGCGTGAAATCAATTAAAAATAACATAAATATGAAGAAGTATTTATTCGGCGCTGTGGCTTTGATGGCTGGCGCATTGGTGGCTTGCACAGAGCAGCAGGACCGGGGATTGCAAATCCCCTCAAACAGTTTAGTGATTGAGAAGCAGGGCGTATTCTCGTCTGGCGGACGGGTGACGGTGCCGATTGCGGGTGAATATGACCCGACGCAGAACTGGCTCGACCAGGAGCGCAAGGGCACGACGACGCATGTGGACCATGCGAACACGCTGTATCAGATTCCGGTTGGCGGCAACGGTACGCCGGTTGTGTTTCTGCACGGCTATGGACAGACACGTACGGGTTGGCAATCGACACCCGATGGGCGCGAAGGATGGTCGGACTTGTTCTTGAAGAAGGGTTATTCGGTGTTCCTCGTTGACCAGCCACGACGCGGTGCTGCGGGGGCGACAGAAGAAATCGTGACAGACCCAGGCGATGTCAGTAATGGACGGTTCAAGGTGGGCGAGCAGGCGTGGTACACGCACTTCCGCATCGGGCGCGTGGCCCCTGAGCGTTACGAAGGTTCGCAGTTCCCCGAGGGCAGCGAGGCCCTGAAGCAATTCTTCTGCCAGATGACGCCCAACACGGGCAACTACGACGAGCCGCTCTTCGGCAAGGCTCTCTCGGCAGTGCTCAGCGACGTGCAAAAGATGACGGGCCGGAAGTCCGTTTACATCACTCACTCGCAAGGCGGTCGCGTGGGCTGGGCGACGGATGCGGAGAACATCGCCGCCATCGTGGCCGTGGAGCCGGGCTTCGCTCCGCAGATTGGTTCGCCGGAGTATCAGAAGTTCCTCGCAGCCAAGACTCCGATGCTGTTCCTCTTTGGCGACTACATTGAGAATGGTCCTGAGGACATTCAGTCGACGGGTTTCTGGAAGATGGTGCTGAACCAGTGCCGCGAGTTCGCCGCCCAGTACGTGAAGGACGGTGGCGACGGAACGGTTATCTACCTGCCCGACGAGGGCATCAAGGGCAACAGCCACTTCATGTTCCAGGAGAAGAATAACGACAGGATTGCCGACTTGGTGGAGAAATGGCTGAAGGAGCATAACTTATAAAGTGAGACGAAGATGAGG
>JAFUTC010000001.1 GCA_017471505.1 Alloprevotella sp. | reverse complement strand
GTGTAAAGTCGGTGACGGCAAAGCCGAGCATTACTAATTGCCCGAAACTTCGCAGGCGCGTGAGGTGTGCCTGTACAAAGGTTCCGTTTCTTGATGAAATTGCGTGAAACGTGTCATAAAGTCTTGAGAGAGAAAGTGTTTTGTATGTCAGCGATAAAGTCACAGGTGGTTATAGCACCGGGGGTCACCTCTTCCCATCCCGAACAGAGAAGTTAAGCCCGGTCGCGCCGATGGTACTGCCCTGACCGGTGGGAGAGTAGGTCGCCGCCTCATTGTAAGAAGATTCTCCTGGGCCGCAAGGCTCGGGAGAATCTTTTTTTTGTGCCTGCGCCGCACTGGCACGCGGCGGGCTGACGAAACGGCAAAGTGCTCATGACCTTCGGCCGTGACCGAAGGTTGGATTTGGTTGGATTTTAGTTGGATTTTTTGCCCGAAAAGTTGGGGTAAATTGGATTTTGGTTGGAGTAAAATAAAAAACTCCCACCTAAGTAGGCGGGAGTGTAGGTTTTACCCTTCGGCCCGTAGGCCTTATTGTGATAAGATGTAGGAATCTTATGGCACAAAAATATATATAGAATATTTCCCGACAAAGACTTTTCGCTTAAATTTGAAAAAATTTAATCTAATAATTGTATGGAAAAGCGAATTCTTGGTATAGACACTGGTACAAATAGTCTTGGTTGGGCTATTGTGGAAAGAAAAGATGATGGTTCTTACGTCTTGATTAACAAAGGCGTGAATCTATTTCAGGAGGGTGTGAAAATTGAAAAGGGAATAGAATCCTCCCGCGCAGCAGAGCGCACTGAGTTCCGCAGTATGCGTAGGCATTATTGGCGTAGAAAGATTCGCAAAATTAGTTTACTGGCAATTTTGTCGAACAATGGTCTATGTCCTCCATTGTCTAAATCGGAATTGAAGAATTGGCGGCTTCATAATATTTATCCTACGAACGAAGCCTTTTTGAAGTGGGAAAGTACGTCTGAAGGTGAGAATTTGAATCCATACTATTTCCGTCATTTATGTTTAACCCAAAAACTTGACCTGCAGAATCCGATATATCGGTATATATTGGGACGTGCTTTATATCATATAAATCAACGTCGTGGCTTTTTAAGTAATCGTAAGGAAAGTACGAAAGAATCAGATGGTAAGGTTAAAGAGGGTATTGACAACTTGTCCGTAGAAATGAGGGAGGCTGGTTGTGAATACCTGGGCGAGTATTTCTATCAATGTTATCAGCACGGTGTCAAGATTCGCAATCGCTACACTTCCAGAAAGGAGCATTTCCTGAAAGAATTTAAAGCGATTTGTTCGCAGCAGGAACTTGATGAAGGTTTGGCCATCCAGTTAGAGAAGGCAATTTTTTACCAGAGACCGCTGAAATCACAGAAGGGGTCTGTGGGCGTTTGTGTGTTTGAGCGTGGAAAGTCACGTTGTCCGATTTCTCATCCGCTTTACGAGGAGTTCCGGATGTACAGTTTCATAAATAACATTAAGGTCAAGACTGTATTAGACCCAGTGATGCGCCCGTTGACGGAGGAAGAGAAAGAAAAGATTAAACCGTTGTTTTATCGCAAATCCAAGGGCTCCACATTTGATTTTAAAGATATCGCCAAAAAGATAGCCGGTCGTGCGACTTTTGGTTATTATAAAAAGCCTAATGGGGAGGCTTATTTATTCAATTATTTTGATGATAGTCCCGTTCCGTCTTGTCCTGTAACAGCGGGATTGATGAAGGTGTTTGGTGACGATTGGGAACGTGGCATTTGTGAAGTTTACGAGTGCGATGATAATAAACCCGTATTCGAAAGAATCAACGACATTTGGCATGCTTTGTTCTTTTTTGATGACAATGAAAAACTTATTGAGTTTGCAGAACGTCGGCTTCAACTTGACACTGAAAAAGCAGTTGAATTCTCCAAAATTGTCATTCCGCAGGGCTATGCTTCGTTATCGATAAAAGCAATTAGAAACATATTGCCGTTCCTCAAGGACTATGGATTGATTTATTCGAAGGCGGTGTTCCTTGCCAATGTCCATTCGTTTTTTACCAAAGAAGAATGGGCATATAGGGGAAAGGATGTCATCTCCAGGCTTATTGCATTTATGGAAGAAGGTCAATCGTCAATGGATGGTGTGGCAATATCAACATTAGAGGAAGGTATAAAGAACATTTTGGAAGATGAATACGGCATCCCGAAGGGTATGCAGGAGAAACTTTACCACCCTTCCAAACTTGATGCCTATCCCAAATCTACACGATTAGGAAGTCCACGTATTGCAAGCATTAAGAATCCAATGGCGATGCGCGCATTGTTCAGACTACGCAAAGTGGTCAATGCGCTACTTAAATCGGAGGAAATATCTGGAGACACAAGTGTTCATATAGAATTTGCACGTGAATTAAACGATGCAAATCGCCGTGCAGCCATAAACGACATTCAGCGTGATAACAAGAAAGAACGGGAACAAATAGTGAAGGATATTACTCCATTATTGAATGGTCGCACACCAACCGATACGGATATACTCAAATATCATTTGTGGAAAGAGCAGAATGGAGTTTGTATATATACTGGTAAGCAGATCAGCATTTCAGATGTCTATGGGGCGCATCCGCAATTTGATATTGAGCATACCATTCCGCGAAGTGTGGGCGGAGATAGTACGCGAGAAAATCTGACGCTATGTGATAGTCTTTTCAATCGTGGTGTGAAGAAAACGAAACTGCCAAGTCAGTTGGCTAATCACGACGATATTCTACAGCGTATTTCTTCGTGGAAAGAAAAGGTAATGGAACTTGACCGCCAGATTGCGTCTTTGAAGAAAAAATCCCCCACAGCAAAAGAAGAGAAAGACAAAGTTATTAGACAACGTCACTACCTGACTATGCAACGCAATTATTGGCGCGACAAGTATAAACGTTTTGAAATGAAGGAAGTACCAGAAGGTTTTTCGCGCCGTCAAGGTACGGACATCAGTGTCATTTCCCGTTATGCTCGCCTCTATCTGCAGTCCGTGTTTGAACATGTCTCGATTGTAAAAGGAATAGCCACTGCAGACTTCCGTAAAATGTGGGGGATACAGGACCTTTATACACAAAAAGAGCGTGTTAACCACGTACACCATTGCATAGATGCAATTACCATTGCTTGTATTGGTCATAATGAATATGACCGGTTGGCCCGCTACTATCATGATGATGACCAAAATCGGTATTATGGTGGTGCTGCCACACGACTTACTTTCCCAAAACCATGGGACACTTTTGTCGAAGATGTCAAGAGTATTCAAGACAGCCTGATTACTTCCCACTATTCCAAAGACACTTTGGGTAAGCAAACCCGCAAGAAAGATCGTGTTCATAGTAAGGGCGACAAAAAGATGTTCTTGCAAGGCGACACGGCTCGGGGAAGACTACACCAAGAAACCTATTATGGCGCAATAGAACGCAATGGCGAAATTGTATATGTGGTTCGCAAGTCGCTCGAAAGCCTTGAGAACAAAGACATAGAAAATGTGGTAGATGAAACAGTCAAGCAAATTATCAAGGATGCCGTATCCCAAAGTGGCGGTTCGCTTAAAGAGGCCGTGGCTAAGGGTATCTGGATGAATAAGGAGAAGCACGTGCCTATCAAAAAGGTAAGACTCTTTGCACGCATAAAGAATACATTAGACATCCGCGAACAACGCGACCAATCGCGCCATGAATATAAACGGCAATATCATGTGGCGAACGATGGCAACTATATGCTGGCTATCTATAAAGGACGGGATGCAAAGGGCAAGGAGAAGCGCGAGTTTAGTTTGGTAAATTTGCTGGAAGCTGTTAAGAATACAAAAGAAGGCAAGGCGCTGATTGAACCAATCAGTTCTTCCGGCTATCCGCTTTATTGCACGTTGAAGCAGGGCCTTATGGTGTTATTATATCAAGATTCTCCAGAGGAAGTGTATAGTGCGACCAAGAAAGAGTTGAGCCGGAGGCTTTATAAAGTTGTTGGATTATCTTCGGATCCTCGAATAACACTATGTTATCATCAAGAGGCTCGTCAGACTAAAGATTTAATCAGAGAAGATGGGGCATACAAAACAGGAGAAGTTCTTCGCCCTCTTATACGCATAAGGCCCTCGCAATTCAATGCCTTGGTGCAACATCATGATTTTGAGATAGACGCATTAGGTAATATTACGTTTATAGGTCATGATTAAGCAGACGTTGTTTTTTGCGTCCGAAGTGTCGCTTTCGTTACGTAATCACCAATTGGTCATTCAACGAAAAGATAGTGACGAGGTGATTACGCGGCCTATTGAGGACATCGGCGTAATTGTCGTAGAAAACCAGCAGGTAAAATTTACTATACCCCTGCTCAACGAGTTGTGCGAGAACAATGTGGCTGTAGTTTTCTGCAATGGCCGCATGATGCCACAGTCGATGTTGATGAACCTCGACAGCAACCATACCCAGCAAGAGGCTTATCGACAGCAGGTGGAAGCCTCTGTGCCTATGCAGAAAAAGTTGTGGCAACAGATTGTGGCAAGTAAGATTCGCAATCAGAGCACGTTGCTCAACAAACTTGGGAAGAATGGAGGCCTACTTCGGCCTTACTATCAGAATGTACTATCGGGCGACACGGACAATCGCGAAGGTTTGGCTTCGCGAATCTATTGGAACGAACTTTTTGGTTCAGGTTTTCGTCGCCAACGTGAAGGAGGTAACCCCAATGCTATGCTCAACTACGGCTATTCTATATTGCGTGCAGCAGTCACTCGTGCCTTGATGGGCAGTGGCCTGTTTCCGGCCTTTGGCATCTTCCATCGTAATCGCTACAATGCGTTTCCTCTTGCAGATGACATGATGGAACCCTATCGGCCTTTTGTCGACGAGATTGTGTTCGACCTCTATGCTAATGGCAATGATGTGCTCGAGAACTATGTTAAGCAACAACTACTTGGAGTGTTGACCGCCGACGTGCGTATAGGCGAAGTGACCCGTCCGTTAGAAATTGCATTGCAACAGACGACGGCCTCGCTTCGGAAAGTTTACATTAAAGAATCATCCATGTTGTCCTTGCCAAGTTTCCTATGAGTCAAGACCGAATAAATGCCTACCGAATCATGTGGCTGTTTGTGTTTTTCGATCTTCCCGTTACTACCAAGAAAGAGAGGAAGGAGGCTGCCAATTTTCGCAAGCGGTTGATTGATGATGGTTATGTGATGATGCAATATTCCGTATATATCAGGCATTGTGCCTCTCGCGAAAGTCAGGAGGTACACCTCAAGCGAGTAAAATCGTTTGTTCCTGTTAGTGGGAAGGTAAGTGTGCTATCGGTAACAGACAAACAATATGGTGATATTCATAATTTTTTAGGGCCGAAGGCCAAGAAACTTCCTCAAGCACCTATTCAATTAGAATTATTTTGATAGTTTTGTGAGCGAAAAATATTCCTACCGGCCATTTTTTAAGTGTAGAAAAGGTTCTAAATGCCTGAAATATAACAGAAATCTATACTTAGGTTGTGGTTTGATGTAGGAAAGAGATATTAGACAACATACCAATTAAATACCTTACAGGCCTCCTCGTTGTGGTTTGATGTAGGAAAGAGATATTAGACAACAGATGTCAGCATTACTACCTCAACCATGAGTTGTGGTTTGATGTAGGAAAGAGATATTAGACAACCGCTATCATCGCTATATATCTCTCCCTCGGTTGTGGTTTGATGTAGGAAAGAGATATTAGACAACACGCGCCGGCCTTGATTGACCCACTTTCCAGTTGTGGTTTGATGTAGGAAAGAGATATTAGACAACGCTGATTTGTGAGTAAAGTACGGCGGCTGGTTGTGGTTTGATGTAGGAAAGAGATATTAGACAACCCACATCTGCGAAGAGCCTCTGCTGGCCAGTTGTGGTTTGATGTAGGAAAGAGATATTAGACAACAAAAGAAAATCGCCTACAAAGGCTTCGACAGTTGTGGTTTGATGTAGGAAAGAGATATTAGACAACCTCGCCGTCGCGCACCCTGGGGATAGGGAGTTGTGGTTTGATGTAGGAAAGAGATATTAGACAACTTCTGCGAATGATAAGAGAAGGCGCATTCCGTTGTGGTTTGATGTAGGAAAGAGATATTAGACAACCCGTTCCGATAGTGGTGCATCAGGCAGGTGGTTGTGGTTTGATGTAGGAAAGAGATATTAGACAACTGCCGAAATTCTTTTTAACCCAAGACTTTGTTGTGGTTTGATGTAGGAAAGAGATATTAGACAACAGTTCGTGGGCAATGCGCAAGAGAGGTGGAGTTGTGGTTTGATGTAGGAAAGAGATATTAGACAACGCATAGACCCTGACACCCTGCAAGAGATACGTTGTGGTTTGATGTAGGAAAGAGATATTAGACAACTCAACAGTCTCCTTGTCATCATCGTCACCGTTGTGGTTTGATGTAGGAAAGAGATATTAGACAACTCAGCGTCATCCACTCCCATCAGTCGGAAGGTTGTGGTTTGATGTAGGAAAGAGATATTAGACAACTATCAAGGTTTCGGGGTGGCAAATTTCACCGTTGTGGTTTGATGTAGGAAAGAGATATTAGACAACTATCAAGGTTTCGGGGTGGCAAATTTCACCGTTGTGGTTTGATGTAGGAAAGAGATATTAAGAAACCCTCCTTGTGGTGTGGCACAAGGAGGGTTTTTGTGTTTAAAGGTTATTAAAATGGCGGTTAAATGGTGGTTGCTATAGTCTGAAGCCGAAGAAGGCGCGGAGACGCCATTTGCTGTTTTCTACGGACAGGGTTTTTCTGTGGCCTACGTTGGTGTAGTTGTATACCATAGAGAGTCCGAGGAACTTGTTCTTCCACTGATAGACCAGTGCGCTGCGTGTGGTGACGATGAACTCCGGGAAGTGGTAGCGCAGTTCGGCGCGTTCGTCGTTCATCTTCAGTGATGCATTGCTATAGACGATGAACGTGGGCAGGGCCGAGAGGTGGATGAGCCATCCTTTTCCCGGCACGATGTTATAGCCGTAGCCGCCGCCGATGCCCACGTTCATCATCCGTAGTACCATTCGTCCGTCCAGTCGCTGGTCTTCGGGGATGCCTTCCGCTTGCGACTCGTCGATGGCGGCATGCTGCCACATGGCCGAGGCTGCCACGAGGAAACTGCCTGCCGAGCGGCGCTGGATGTAACTCTGGGTGAAGGCGGCGGGATAGGCGAAGCGGCGGTGGTTGAAGGCATAGTAGGCGTTGAGGTTCAGCGTGCGGACCTTTAGTATGCCTTTGGGCAGGTCGATGCGTTCCATGCCTTCTTGGTCGTAGTGGCCGGTGAAGTTCTTGGCGTCGTGATAGATGACGTCGAAGCCGAACTTGCGGCCGTAACTGTTGATGTTGAGTTCGTAGTCGTGGTATTTGCCGAATAGTTTGGCGGGGTTGAGTGCCAGGTAGAGTGACACGCCGAGATAGGTGGCGCCCACGCTGATGGTGGTCTTTTTCTGGGCTACCATCACGGTGCTGATTTTCTGGCCGTTCTCAATGCCTTCGGTTTCGATTCGTGCTCCCGAAAAGTTCAGGCGCGTCCTCAGGGTCCATTTGGTTTGCGGGCGTACGATAAACAGCGTGTCGATGCGGCTGTTGTAGTAGCGCTGGCTCAGTATGCTGTCGGCGCGGCGGAGCAGACTCTGTGCCGACAGGGGCGTGGCCGTCAGGCTCATTAGCATTAGCAGTCCTATGGCCCATAGTCCTTTTCCGAGGAGTGATGCCTTTGCCTTTTTGTGCGTGCGTTTTGTCTGGATGGTTGTCATCATTGCGATTCGGTTTGTGAAGTGTCTAATCGAGTTGTAAAGGTACAATATTTTTTGAAATACCTATGTCCATGCACCGATTACGCAAATTTGCCAATATATGTCACAAATTTACCCCCCCCTAAAGGCAATTTTGTTACTTTTTTATAGCGGGTTGTGGGGACTGCGTGATAATGTGGTAATTTTGCGTACCATTTGCTAAAACCTGATTTTGGATACTCTTTTAATTATCCTATATATGATGAAAAATTTACTCTGTCGATGGACGTTTGTCCTGACGCTTGCCATCCTGCTTCCGCTGTCGGCGCTGGCCGACCACCGCGAAATGGCTGCCTACACCTACGACCAGTACAAGGCCTTCACGTTCTCGTGGACCGATGCGGCCGGCGTGGTGCATAACACCGACGTGACCGAGAAGGCCACCGACCCGCGCCACATCATCGCCTTGCTGCGCGAAATCTACACCAATCCGGCCATCCCAGGCATCCTGCACGGCGGATACCTGATTAACAAGGCCGGAAATATCTACGCTGAGGGCCGTGCCTACTACGGCGCCTACATCAACGCCAACGTTTCGATTAAAAGCGGCTCCACCACGAAGACGGTGAAGTGCAACCCCTACAACATCACGTCGTGCACGGCGCCGACCGTCGAGGGCTATACCGTGCTCATCGTCGAGGAGAAAGACTCCTTTACCGGCGGCTCCGACACGGACAACTCCGTGCGCCGCAAGTTCTGGAAGAGCAATACGGACTATATCGTCGACGAGGCCGGGCTTATCGAATACTTCGACCAGTGCATCGCCTCGGTGCAGTTGCTTACCGACGGCGTGCGCGTCGGTACGGTGGACGCTCGCACCCGCGGCACCATGTTCAGCATCTCCGGCAAGTACAACCGCTACTTCTTCATCTCGAAGGGCAGCGGCCGTGGTGCCACCGTGTCGAACAGCCTCAACGGCGACGTCATCAAGACTACCGCCAGCGGTCCTACGTCCGCTTCGCTGCTTCCCTTCCAGCAGATTTTCGAGCAGTTCTCGCCCGTCACCGAAGGCGGTGAGAACCTGGTTGACGACTACTATGTGCAGTTGAAGAACGGCGACCTGCAGAAGGTGAAACACGACTGTCCGTCGATTGTTGAGTACCAGCACTATTTCTCCATGTCCGGCAAGAGCGGCACCGAGGCTTTCGACCTGTCGCCGCTGTGCTTCTACCTGCCCGACTTCCGCCTGTCGCGCTGGCCGACCCTCTCGCTCTACAGTTCGAGCAGTTACAGCGGCACCAAGCCCGACGCCTATCGCGACAAGGGCAGCAACTACTCTAACTACAACCCCGACCACGCCCCCACCATCTTCATCTACGGCGTGCAGGTGACGGCAACCGCCGAGCGCAAGGAGCCTGCCAGCGACCACTCCTACGAGGTGACGCTGACGTGGAACACTTCCTACAACTCCGCCGGCCTTGAGGAGGAACAGACCTTCTACATCTACCGCGTCGATGCCGACGGCCATATCGACCCCACTCCCGTGGCCACGGTGACCAGTTCGACCGCTGCCGGCAACACCTGGAGCGAGACTGTTGAGCAGGACGCCGACAGCCGCGAAGTGTCCTACGTGGTAGTGGGCAAGCCCATCTCGGCCGGTTTCTCCGACGTGACCAGCGACGTGCAGACCGTCACCATCCCCGGCTATGAGAACGGCGAGCGCATGACCCTGTCCCTGACCGACTACGAGAGCCAGTACGACTACGCCAAGGAGCAGAACCACTATGCCAACTACCTGCAGCTCGGCAACAAGAGCGGCTCGACGGCCATCACGTCGAACCTGATTGCCTCGAGCGACGATGCCGCCCACTATCCCACGACCATCGCCCTTCACCGCCTGACTCCCGGTGCCGAGGACGGCACGGCCGACGTAGTGGTGGCCACCGTCACGCTGACCGACAAGACCGCCAGCGGCTGCAAGTACACCATTGCCTATGCGAACCAGGGCGCCGCTGCCGTCGATAGCAAGTACGGCACGAAGAGCGGCAGCCTGACGTTCAGCGGCGGGGTAGTGGACCTGAGCAAGATTGCTTTCTGCGACCAGTTCAGCGCCAGCACCGCTACCAACGAACATAGTCCGCGCTACAACTATCAGGCCAAAATCGACTGCGCCGAGGAGTTCGTCATCTCCGAGACCGGCGTGACGCCCGAGGTATATGGCAGCGTGGCTACCAGCACCACCGTGGGCGTGCACACCTACAAGACCACCAGCAGTCTGACACCTCATGGCTTCAGCCAGTCTGCCATCGACGCCGACCTGTCGAGCGACGCACTGCTGAATACCGACAACGTGAAAGTATCTCTCGGTTTGAGCGCTATCAACGACGACAAACTGCTCTACTATACCATGTGGCGCGACGGTGCACCTACTGCCCAGCAGGCGCAGCGCACGTCCGACGGTAACTATTCCGTTTCCGATGCGGAAGGCCCCGCCCGGCAAAAGAAGATTCCTTCTGGCAGTCAGGTTGTCGACCTCTCGCTGACCGATGGAGAGGCCGGCGGCTCGCACGACTACGTGCCCGTCATCACCACCTACAGTCCCAAGGGCAACCGCAACACCTACGGCTGCAACATCCTTCGCACCGCCCCGCTTGATTTTGCCGTCGACGCATTCCTGCAAGACATGGCCCAGGAGGTGTTCACCCGCATCGAGGACGGCAGCACACTCAACTGCCGCACCTATCAGACTGGTCTGGAAATCACGCCCGACTGCCCGGCAGGCCTGACCCCGCAGTTCGTCCGCGTATGGCATGACGCGCCCGAAGTCCACGAGCAGATGGACGGCGAAGGCAACGTGGCCTACAGCTACCGCCTCGACCAGCGCCAGCCCGCCCGGCTCTACGCCCACGACAACGGCCACGAGCCTAACCCCAGCGAGACGCCCGAGCGCGACTTCGGTGCCAGCCTCAACACCGGTATCTGGAGCGACGCCTCGTTCCGCCTCTACGACATCTTCGGCGCCCCCGACGTGCTGAGCGTCAAGCCCGAAGGTTTCAACACCACCTACACCGTCCGCCTCTACGCCAAGAGCACCGGTTCGGGTATGTCCACCCTTCGCGTAAAGGCCGAGGGCGACCCCGGTACGAGTTCCTACTTCGTGGCCGAGAAGAAGGTGAGCGTCATCTTCAACCCGTCCACCGACATAACCACCGCCATCGGACAGATTACGACCGACGGCCGCGAAGGCAAGGTGCGCTACTACAACCTGCAGGGTCAGAAGAGCGACAAGCCCTTCCCCGGCGTCAACATCGTAGTGACCGACAGCGGCAAGCCCTCCACCGGCACCAAGGTGCTCTACTAAGCCCCGCCGCTATACAGCAATCCCGCCCCCGGAAACGGAGGCGGGATTTTTTGTGCCCACACCATTGCACGATGGTCAACTACCTAAATAATTTTACATCGCATAGTAACCATAAAGAATTTATTTCATACTTTTACACCTGCATCTGCCCTTTATAGCTTTGATGTTTTCTGTGGAGAATGGAGCCGTAGGGCGGGGCACTGCATATTGAAAGGCGTTACTGACGCTTTGTTTTTGTACTTCGAAACTTCCACATATCGATTTGCAAACAAAAACAATGTCGGAGTAACTCCACGAGGTGTATTATATACAACTCCGTAGTGTGCTGAGAGGGGGCTTCGTGCTACCCTCAAAAGCACACTTTACGAGTGGAATATATTCTCCTTTGTGGGTGTTTGCTTCATCTGTTTTTTGCAAGGGCTGTGGAAGGTCTCGAAGTAGAACAGACGGATGTAAACACCCACGTCTTTTTATATGTAGCTTAGCCATTAATATTGAGTTTGTATGCACCGGGTGTTTGCGTACATCGATAAAGAATGAGTTAACGAAAGAAATTGCGACTTTGGCATCCTTGATTTGACTGATCTACCAGAATTACCACAAACAAGGACATATCAGTCGGACAAGCAACAGGATGTTTGCGCTCATACGGGCGTGGACAGTTTGATTGTTGTCTGATATAGGCTGTGGTAGGCCTTGGTAGAACACATCTCTTCCACGCCCCCTTTTCGAAAACGAAGAGAGGGCTTTTTCATGGCAAAGAATAGTCTAATAACAGAATTTCATTTATTTGCAGGCATTGGTGGAGGTATATATGGAGGAGAACTCCTAGGTCATATTTGTTGTGCAGGTGTTGAGATAGATTCATATTGTCAGTCTATTTTAAAACAGAGACAATTTGACGGATGGATGAATACTTTTCCTATTTATGGCGATTTAACCCAATTAAACGGGGAACAATTTATAAATCAATTTGATATTTTGTGCGGAGGATTCCCCTGTCAAGCTTTCAGTCATGCCGCTCATGGGAAAAATATTGCTTCTAAGAATCTCTGGGGAGAGATGTTTCGCTTTGTCCAAGAATCAAATGCCCCTGTAGTCTTTGGAGAAAATGTGACATTAAAGGCTCTTAATCAGGCAAAAACAGATCTCGTCTCAGTAGGATATGATGTAGAGCTGTGCGGATTGTCGTGTGGAGAATTAGGTGGAGACCATAGAAGAAATAGATATTGGTTACTTGCTGTTAAGGATTATACAATCTTTAAAAAGATAGTTAATAGTATATCCGAATTGCCCAAATTAAAAGCCGAGGGATGGACTAAAACACCCTCTGAAACAGGCCTTCCCGTCGTTGTTACTAATAGACGCGAACAACTAAAGGCCATAGGCAACGCTCAGTCTCCATATGTTGCTGCTACGGTTTTTAGGATACTGGTAAATAGACATTTGTCTAATAGAAGCTTTACCCCTAAAGTTGACCGCAAAGAAATTGAAGATGTTTTTGTCTTCCAAACAACTTGGATTAAAGAAACATATGGCAATGATTTTGGATATGTACATACGCCCACAACTATGGCGAACTACTCTGCCCCCTCTATGATGAAACATCAGGGTTGCAGGAATTTCGTGAAAGTTTTTCAACGTCCCACGCCAGCAAATGCTGAATACCTCATGGGATTTCCGCTTGGGGCTTCTGCAAATACTCCTTTACCCTCACACAATTTTAAATTATGGAAGTCATGACAAGACAAGAAATCATAAGTGTATTACAAGAAAAAGGTTATAGTCAAGATGCTTCTGCAACTCAACAAGACTTATATACACAAATTAGAAGGAATCAATTATTTTCCCAGTCTAATCGGTTGAATGCTGGTTGGGCACGAGGTAAATATATTATTGCAAGTTATGAAGACGACAACATTCCATTAAATCAATTTCTTGAGCAATGGAGAGACAAGGTGGAAAGATATCAAAATCAATATTTATGTCTTGAAGTTTCTCCTAATCAGTGGCATTTTTATGATTATTCAGGAAACGAAGTAGAATTCTTAGTTGAACCTCCTCAAATTCAGTCACATCGTAAAGCCAAAAGCATAGTGTTATACAAAAGGGATGAATCAAATATAAATCATCTCCAACAAATCTTCTACGGCGCTCCTGGTACAGGTAAGAGCCATCGGATTAAAAATGACGAGAGAGTGAAGACTGCCAACGAGAAGAATTTGGTATTCCGCACTACGTTCCACCCTGACAGCGACTACTCCACATTCGTGGGAGCATATAAACCTACAATAGCCCAGAAGGCTGTTCGCAATGTTGCTGGTGACATAGTCAAAAGTACAGAAAAGAAAGATGTATACGAAGACTGCATCACCTACTCGTTTGTTCCACAAGCTTTCCTTCAGGCATACGTAGCCGCTTGGAACAATCTGGATGAGAATGTGTTCCTGGTTATTGAAGAGATTAACCGTGGCAACTGCGCCCAGATTTTCGGTGACCTGTTCCAACTGCTCGACAGAGACGATGAGGGATACTCGGAATATCCTATCAAGGCTGATATTGATTTAGTGCGTTACCTTGAAGACGGAAAAGATGAGGCCGGTCAGGATATTCTGATAAACAAAGACGGCATCAAAGACGGGAAACTGAGGCTTCCCAAGAACCTCTACATCTGGGCCACGATGAACACGAGCGACCAAAGTCTGTTCCCCATTGACTCTGCTTTCAAACGCCGCTGGGAATGGGTGTATCAGCCCATCGATACCGCAAAGGAAACATGGTATGTAAAAGTTGGGGAGAGCTACTACAGCTGGACGTCCTTCCTGAACAAAGTGAACGACGAACTGCTGACCGATGAAACCGCTGAGGACAAACACCTGGGATTCTACTTCTGCAAGGCGACGGGGAGAAGACTCGGAACAGAAACAACGCCAAACGTCATTACGGCAGAGACGTTCGTGGGCAAGGTTCTGTTTTACCTGTGGAACGACGTGTTCAAAGTGTACGGCATTCCATCGAGCATAGGCAGCAGCAAGGATTGGCCTTACAGGAGGTTCTACCTGACAAGCGGAGAGGTGGACACGGAGAAGGTGTCCATGCTGATGACACAACTGAAGATTGACGCTGATGCCGCTGAGGTATCGCTGAAGACAGAGGTATAAAGGTGTCGCTATGCGCATACTGATAGAAGAACACCAGTACAGGGCCGAGGCGGTGGAGAACATCATCACGGGGCTGACCAACCTGCGGAATATCAAAGGTAAAGTGTCGGTGAACCACGTGGGCTACTACTACAACCCAGCGCTGAATGACGGACACGGCGACATGGTGTTCATTCTGCCAAAGGTGCTGCTGCAGGATGTTAAAGGCGAAGAACTGCTGTTTGGGAAATATCCGCCAGAGCAGGTTATTAACATTTCCGAACAACAACTGCTCACACCGCAGGAATACGATTTTGTCTATAAGCTGTCCGTGTGGGTGTATCGGGCCATCGTGGTGTTTCGTGACGCCCATCCCGAGAGCGACGTAGTGCAGCAGCAGTTGGTGCAGCACATGTCGAACGGACGGTTGCAGGAGTGCAATACCTTCCTTGATATCCTGCTGGCATTGCTGAAGTTCAACCGCGACAATCAGGACTTCTTTTTCTTTGTGTTGCGCAACTTGCACTCGGGCTTCAACAAGATCAACTGGACGCGCACCATCAGCAAAAGTCAGGCAGTGGTGCAGGACGATGTGCCCATTTATCTGAACCCTGTCAACAAGCGAAGACAGGTGAACTTTGATGAGGAGCTGCTCGTCATATTTTTCTCTATATTGAATCATATGCGCTGCCAGTATGGTTTCCCTGTAAGCATTCCGGTAAACTATGAACTGATTACGGGTGCAAAGTTCAATTCCTATTTGAACGGACAAGGCTGCATAAAATTGCTGAAAATCAAGAACAAATATTTCTCCGACAAGGCTATCTATCTATGGGAGTTGTGCTATGCCTTTTTTGACCTGAGCCGCAAGGTGAAAGTTGAGGTAAGCAGCCAGGAATACATTCTCGTGAAGAACTTCAACATTGTTTTTGAAGCAATCATCGACGAGTTGATAGGCACCGACCGCAAGCAGTTGCCCGCTCGACTGGCTGACCAAAGCGACGGCAAGACCGTGGACCATCTCTGGATTGACGATATACTATTACCCACTAACGACAAGACAGCTGTTTACTATATTGGTGACTCAAAGTACTATAAGTACAGCACCCCTGTGGGGGAAAACTCCATTAGCAAGCAGTTTTCCTATGCACGAAACGTCATACAATGGAGCTTTGATGCATTGAAGGGTTCTACGGGATGTGAGGACGAGCGCTATAAGATTCGTCTGCGCGATGACAGGACTGAGGGCTACAATATACTGCCGAATTTCTTTATCAGCGCAAAGGTGGATTTTGAGAAGCTGGACTATGGTGCAGAAAACCTTGTTCTGCATGAAGGCCAGAATCAGTACGAATCGTCGCAGTTTAGCGACCGCCTGTTCGACCGCGACACATTGTTGCTTAGTCACTATGATGTGAACTTTCTGTATGTATTGGCCATGTATGCCCGCAACAATGCTACCAGTAAGCAGGCATGGAAGACAGCCGTGAGGAAACGCTTCCGTGAGAGAGTACAAGAGATTCTGAGCGCAAAGTATACCTTCTATGCCTTGAAAGGATATGATGCCGCCGACTCTGAACAATACATTACTACGCACTTTCAGGAACTACTCGGAAAACTCTATCGCACACCCAACGAACAAAGTATCTACACTCTTGCCGTGGAGCGGAAAGGAGATGGCGAAAATGCGTTAATCCAAGAGTTACGTAAACATTTCTATGTAACTGAATGCCGATTGGAAGACAATGTCCAAGACAAGATTAATGAGCAAGTTAGCGAACAAGGACTGATGCCTGTAGGAAAATGTGTGGTTGTGGACGATAACCTATGCGAGCAGACAGCGGAGCATATCCGACGGGTTGGCAGTTATGCCATAGGGCTGGGCGACACCTTCGGAGCTTTGGCTTTGGCTGAAGGTTTTATGAAAGCACAGTTTCTCGTACTGCACAAGTTGACGAATCCCATTGTTTTTGCGCTGAAAAGTGGTCCGCAACTTATTACAAAGGAACAGTTGAATGACACGCCCTTTAAGATGAAAGATAGTCAGGTTTACATCTTGTTTCATATAGAGGGAGAAGAACCATTGATAGCCGAAAGAATTAGTCAGTATGCCTTGAATCATCCACCCAAGGGCTATTCGCGGCGGCAATCGTATGTGACTGACATCAACTCCATGCTTCAGGTGTAATTAATCCATTCCGTCGTTCTCGTCGTCAAACATCAATTTTGTAAGTGTTGGAGGTTCGCTATCGGTATAGTTCGCATCGGACTTGCCAACGGTGGCGAGGAAAGATGACATAACTATGGTTATGGGGGGTTTGTAATGGTGAAAAACGATTAGTTTTGTAGCGAAAAATTGGAATGAATGATGAAAAAGATGGTTTATTTGGGCCTGTGCATGGTGTGTTGCGCCATGCTGGGCATGGTGGGATGCAAGTCGTTTTCGCTGCATTCGCCTGAGAAAGAATGCGTGCCGTTTGTGGTGAAAAACAGCAAGGGCGAGGCGGTTACGCTGTTGCCGGCCAAGGGTGTGCTTGAGAACCGCTTGGCAAGGGAGGAAGCCCCCATGGCGGTAGTGACCGCTATGCAGCCGGCTGTGATAGACGACCGCTTCGAGTGCGTGCTTCGTGACGAGACGGCCCAACTGGAGGTGTGGAGCCTGCTGAAGGTGAGCGACGAGGTGTCGTCGGAAGGCTTCGGCGTGATTGTGGTGAAGGACGGCGTGAAGAATGTCTTTGCCTCGATGCGCCATGGCAAGATGCCGCTTGCCTATTTCGATGCGGCCAAGGGACGCCTGTGGCTGACGGGCGGCGTGATGGAAGGCACCGGTGTGCACGTGGAGAAAGCCTATGGCATAGAATTCGACGACAAGGGCGTGGCCCACATCGTTACCGAGATTGACCCCTACGACATCCAAAACCTCGTGTGCGAGCATCTGGCCTACTTCACCGAGGGCGACAGCCTCACGCTCTACGACCAGAACACGCGACTGGCCACGGTAGAGAGTACGGTCGATAATATGGGCGGCTTCTACGACGACGCCGTCTGGGTGGGCGAGCAACTGTCGTTCACCTTCGACGCGCAAGGACCGAAGGTGCACGTCGTGCCCGGTGCGAACTTCGTGGTGGGCAAGGTGCTTTTCTACGACTTCATGCCGACCCTCGTGGCCCGCGTACGCCTGGAGGGCGATACGATGAAGATTGACGACTTGGACCTGGTAGAAGAATAGGGACGCGGTCGTAAAATTATAGGGGTTTGGTTGCGGAGAACAACTAAACCCTTATTTTTGTAGTAAGAAAACAGAAACACACAATGGATCAGACTTGGGAATTTATACTGCGCCTGTTCGTGGCTGCCATCCTGGGCGGCTTGGTAGGGCTGGAACGCGAATACCGTGCCAAGGAAGCCGGTTTTCGCACGCATTTTCTCGTGGCGCTCGGTTCGGCGCTGTTCATGATAGTGTCGGCCTATGGGTTTGAAGGTACGCTGCAGATGGAAGGCCATCGGCACGATGTGGCCCGCGTGGCTGCGCAGGTGGTGTCGGGCATAGGCTTCATCGGTGCCGGCACCATCATTTTCCAGAAGAGCGAGAACGTGGTGCGTGGACTGACCACGGCGGCCGGCCTGTGGGTGACGGCTGCCATCGGACTGGCTTGTGGCGGCGGACTCTATGTGCTGGCCACGGCCGCCACGCTGCTTGTGCTGGTAGGCTTGGAAGCCTTCAACTATTTCCTGCATCGTTTCGACCGGCACCGCGACCATTCCGCCTCATAGCGGAAACCGGATGGACCGGAAACGGATGGTAGAACCATAAACGAATAATACCGATATGAATATGTGGAGACATTGCATTTGGATGATTGCCGCGGTGCTGTTGCTGTGCCAGTGCGGCAAGCCGACAGAACCGCCTCAGCCCTACCTGATTACCGATAGTGCGCGCGTGGTGAAGGTTGACTCGCTGATGACGGCTAACGTGACGTGGGTGGCGGAGTCGTATCCCGAGTGGGTGGCCGACAGTATCAATGCCGCCCTCGTAGACATTGCCACCGGGCTCAAGGGCGCCGACCTGAAAGAAGCCGTCCGCGTGGCACTTGACAGTTTTCAGCAGATGGAGGTTAGAGACCGACTTGCCTGGGAGGCCGACCTGCCGGCCGGCGATGAGGGCGAATCGTTCGAACTGCCGCCCTACGGCCGCGAAATTGTGGTGAAGCAGGTGGAGGGCACCGACCTCTACTATAACTTCCTTATCACTGACTATTCGTATCAGGGCGGCGCCCACGGCTCGTATGCCGGCGTCGAACTGTCGATAGACAAGCAGAGCGGTCACGTGCTCACGTGGGCCGACCTCTTTGGCACCTATGCCAGCGAGGGACTGTTGCAGAAGGTGCGCAGCCATTTGGTGACCGACTATTTCGAGGGCGACGACGAGGCCATCTTCACGGAGGACATGGGTCCGTTCGGACTGCCCGAATGCCCGCCATACCTGACGGCAGAGGGCGTGGGCTTCCAGTATCAGCAGTATGAGATTGCCGCGTATGCCTACGGCTTGCCTTGCTGCGTGATTTCCTACGACGAATTGGGCGATCTGCTGCAACCTTCCTTCCGGGAGCGTCTGCAGGCTCCGGCGGCTGCCGAGGCTGCTGAAACGGCTGACACCACCCTCTGGCAAAAGGTGCGGACGTGGTTTACTCGCTTGTTTTAGCCAGTTATAACCGAATACCGACAGACAATGAAGATTTCGCTTATTTTCAGGCAGTATGCGTGGATTGTGAATGCGTTGCGGCGCTACGGTCCGATGACCCTCGAGGAATTGAGCCGCCACTGGGTGGTCGAGGAGGTTTCGATGGGCAATCCGCTTTCGCGCACCACCTTCAACCGCCATCGTGATGCCGTGCTGGATATGTTCGGCATCATCATCGACTGCGATGCCTCCAACGGCTACCGCTACTACATTGCCAACCCCTCGGCCTTGCAGGAAGACAGTTTGTCGCGCTGGATGCTCACCGCCTTGACCATGGGTGGCGTATTGCAGGACTCGCTCACGCTGTCGGACCGCCTGCAGATGGAAAACGTGCCCGCGGGCGACGAGTACCTCGAGCCCATCATCAAGGCCATGAAGGTGGGCCACCGTCTGCAGCTCACCTATCGCCGGTTCGGCAAGGAGGCTACCACTACGATGGTGAGTCCCTACACGCTCAAGTTGTTCAGGCAGCGGTGGTATCTGCTGGCCGACACCGGGCAGCACCTGCTCACCTATGCCCTCGACCGCGTGGAGCGCATCGACTGGACCGACGACACTTTTGTGGTGCCCGACGACTTCTCGGCAGAGGCGTATTTTGCCGACTACTACGGCATCTACACCAAGGACGTGCCCATGGAGACCGTGGTGCTGCGTGCCTATGGCGAGGTGGCCGACTACCTGCGCACCTTGCCGCTGCACGAGTCGCAGGTCGAACTGCCCCACACCAGTGACGCGAGCGTCGATTTCCAACTGCGGTTGCGGCCTACCTACGACTTCGTGCAGGCCTTGCTTACGATGAGCCAGGACGTGGAGGTGGTGCAGCCCGCGTCGCTCCGCCAAACCATGAAAAAATGGCTTCGGAAAGCCTCAAAATATTACCGATAGCCCCATTGCTCGGGAAAAGATGAAAAAAATCCGCAGGTGTACCGCATTATGGTACACCTGCGGATTAGTTTTGTGGTGTAAATAGAAGTTAAACCCCTCTTAAAACCCTATTCGCCATGAAAGCAAAAAAACTCTATTTGGCCACCTATCGACTGGCCGGTGCCAAGTATCACGACCTTTATATCGTGTGGCAAGAAATCGAGGTGGGCACGCCGGTTCGCGTGTTGCGCGACCGCGAAAACCTGTACGACCCCTGTGCCATTGCAGTAGTCTATGACCGCAAGTCCGACGGCGAAACCTATCTGATTGGCTACATACCTGCCAGCGACAACGTGCAACTCTACCCCTTCCTCGAGCAGGGCTGGGAAGATATGTTCGAGTGCTACGTGTCGAAGAAAGACCCCGAAGCGCACAGCGAGCATCAGATAGAATTTACGGTACGCATTAAACCCTTTGCGGCCGCATCGCGTCGAAAAAAGAAAGAGGATTAATCACCAAACACGTCTACTTATGAAACGATATAAACTGATTGCAGGACTTATTGCGTGGGTCGGTCTGCTGCTATGCGCTCCGCTGCAGGCCCAGACCTTGAAAAACCGCAACTATGAGACCCAGGCCTATGTCAAGTCGGACGGCCGCATCACCGACCGTAACTATTCCACCATCGGCTATGTGAAAAGCGACGGCCGTGTGACCGACCGGAACTATTCGACGGTGGGCTACGTGAAAGATGACGGTCGCATAGTAGACCGGAACTATTCGACGGTGGCCTATATCCGTGACGACGGCCGTGTAACCGACCGGAACTATTCTACTATCGGCTATGTGAAGGACGACGGCCGCATCACCGACCGCAACTACACCACCATCGGCTACGGCAAGGGGATGACCCGAACCCAGTTGGGAGCGCTATTTTTGCTGAATAAGATTTTCTGACACGATAACTTGATGGTTGATTTCCCCTGTGCGCCACGTGCGTGCGGGGGATTTTTATTGAAATTGCCTTATGCGGCGAAAAAATTGGCTTATGCAATCTGAAAATCCCATTATGCAATCCGGTTGCGCCATTATGTAATTTCGCTGCGCCATTATGCAATTTTCTGACTAACTTCGCCGGCAGTAAAATCTGCTTACGAAACCGTGCGAATGCAGTACGAACCTACCCACAATCCTGCACCGATTGTGCGGTTGCCCTTGTCGAAAAGTATGAGCAACCGTGTGCTGGCCATGGAAGCCGTGGCCGGTCGGTCGTTGCACGAAGGTGCCCTCTCCGACGCCGAAGACACGCGCGTGATGGAGGCGGCCCTCGCCTCGGACTGTCCGGTGGTGGACGTGGGCGATGCCGGTACGGCCATGCGCTTCCTGACGGCCGTGCTGTGTGGGCGTAGTGGGCATTGGCTGCTGCGTGGCTCGGAGCGGATGGCGCAGCGTCCCATCGGACCGCTCGTAGATGCGCTCCGACAGATGGGTGCCACCATCGACTATGCGGGAGCCCCCGGATTTCCGCCCTTGCAAATCGACGGACAAGCGCTGGCGGGCGGCGAGGTGGATATGGACGGCAGCGTGTCGTCGCAGTTTGCCAGTGCGCTGCTCATGGTGGCGCCGGCCTGCGAGGCAGGACTGACGCTGCACCTGACGGGAAAAATTGCGTCGCGCCCCTATATTGACCTGACACTCAGTCTAATGCGCCGCTGCGGCGTTGCGGCCGACTGGGTGGATGCGCAGACCCTCCGCGTGGAGGCGGGCACCTATTGCCCCGAACGCCCCCTGCGCATAGAGGCCTCGTGGACCGCCGCGTCGTACTGGTATGAGTGCGTGGCTCTACGGGGATGCGGCTTTGGCGGACTGACCCTGCCGCTGCTCGAAGCCGACAGCGCACAGGGCGACCGCGTGGTGCCGGAGATTTTCAGGCAGTTTGGCGTGCAGACGAGGTTCACGTCCGAAGGTGCCCATATCTGGTGCGCGGGCGACTGCGTCAAGGCGTTCGCCTACGACTGCAGCGACTGCCCCGACCTGGTTCAGACGCTGGCCGCCACCTGTCTGGCGCGGGAGATACCCTTCCGGCTGAGCGGACTGCATACGTTGCCGCGCAAGGAAACCGACCGTATCGGCGCCCTGCAAGCGGTGGCCCGCCTGTTTGGCGCACAGTTCCACCGCGAGGACGAAGGCACGCTGACATTCGACGGACGGCGGTCGCTGCAGGCAGACGACACCCACGCACAGGCCTTGCTGCTACCCACGTTCAACGACCACCGCATGGCCCTGGCCTTTGCACCTCTCGGGCTTGACGGATGGAACCTGCGATTCGACCGTCCCGACGTCGTGCGCAAGAGTTACCCGCACTTTTGGGAGCAACTAAAGAAAACCGGATTATGATATTCTACCTGACACTCGCCTTGCTCGGCTGCGTCGTAGCCTATTTTTTGCTGCGAACCTATGTCCGCCGACACCCCGAAAAGCCCGATGAAACCGCCCAAAATGGCAGTCGGCCGCCCGCATGCGGCTTGACCGACGTATGCGAGTTGCCGTGCACGCCTGTGAACCTCGACGAACCCGCCGAATACTTCGACGACGAGGAACTCGACCGTTTCCGCGGTCGCGGTGCCGACGACTATGTCGACCACGAGGTCGAGGAGTTTGAGGAAGTAATGACCACGATGCGGCCGACGGAGGTGCATGCGTGGCTGCGTTCGCTGCAGCAGCGCGGCATCGTGTTGCCTGCCGCCCTGAAAGACGCCGCCTATCTGCTCGTTAGCGAGACGCGCGAGGGCTAAGACCTCCGCTACGAAACCCCACGGAAAGGGCGCAGCCACATGCTGTGCCCTTTTTTCGTCCGTGGCAAAATGAAAGGATTGGCAGGGTTGCTGCGTGAAAAGTCGGGGGAAAGTGCTAACTTTGCCGTTCCAACGTGCGCGTGCGCTTACGAAATGTGCGCGTGCGCGAACTGCACAGACCCGTATGATACTCGGCTACGAATTTTTCCAACACGCGTTGCTCGGCGGCCTTATGGCCTCGGTACTCTGCGCCATGGTAGGCACCTATGTGGTTACGCGGAGGATGGTGATAGTGGGTGGCGGCATGGCGCATGCCAGTCTGGGCGGCGTCGGCCTGGCGGCCTATCTCGGTCTGAATCCGTTGCTCGGCGCCACGGCCTTTGCGTTGCTGACCGGCTGGGGCGTGGACTATCTGAGTCGCAAGCAGATGCGCGAGGATAGTGCGATTGCCGTGCTGTGGACGTTGGGCATGGCCGTGGGCATCTTGTTTGCCTATCTCACTCCGGGGTTCATGAACGACCTTTCGGGCTACCTGTTCGGCGACATCCTGGCCATCTCGACCGGCAACCTTTGGACGCTGGCGTTGCTGACTGTGGCGGCGCTGGGACTGTTTGGCCTGCTACACACCGCCATAAAGACCGTGGCCTACGACCGCAGTTTCGCCGTGACACAGGGCTTGCCCGTGCGCTGGCTGGAGCGTGCCCTGATGGCGCTGGTGGCTCTGACCATCGTGTGCTGCCTGCGGCTGGTGGGGATTATTATGGTTATCTCGCTGCTGTCGCTGCCCCAGCAGACTGCGGCCCTGTTGACCCGCTCGTTCGGAGGCATGATGGCGGCGTCGGCCCTTATCGGATTCCTGGGTATCGTAGGCGGACTGACGGCCTCGTACTGGCTGTCGGTGCCCTGCGGTGCTACAATTGTGATAATTTTGGTGGTATTTTACATTTTCTCTCGTATCTTTACAACTTTGAAGCACTCGGCTCCGGCTTAGTGCGCCGAACGTACCGACAACCTTGAGACGCATCGCGACATACTTATTGCTGACCGTATTGCTTGCCTCGTGCTCGACCAAGCAAAACACTTCGCGCAGCCGATTCTGGCAGTCGTTCGTCACCCGCTATAATGTCTATTACAACGGCAAGGTGGCCTACGACGAGGGCCTGGATGCCGTGATGGAGGGCAACAAGGACAACTTCACCGAGATTATTCCGTTTTTCGCAGTAGGCAATGAGGGCACCCGCGGACAGGGTCGCGGCAACCTGGAAACCGCCATTATGAAGTCGGAGAAAGCCATTGCGCTGCACAGCATCAAGGTGAAGCCGCAGATAGACCCGTCGAAGGACCGCACGCCAGCCATGCGGGCGTTCCTGAGCAAGAAGGAATACAATCCCTTCCTTAAGAACTGCTGGCTCTTGATGGGCAAGGCGCAGTTTTACGAAGGCGACTTTCTGAATGCGGCCTCGACGTTCTCCTACATTACCCGCCTATACTCCACCGAGCCCGACGTGCTACAAGAAGCGCGTATCTGGCTGGCCCGCTGCTACTCGAACGAGAACTGGTTCTACGACGCCGAGGACGTGCTCGATAAGACCCTGCGCGACAGCATTCCCCGGAAACTGCGTGCCGACCTTGCCGCCACCCAGGCTGACCTGCTCGTGCGCCAGGGCCGCTATGCCGACGCGCTGCCCCACCTGCAGGCTGCGCTGAAGAAAGCCGGCGGCAAACTGCAGAAGGCACGTATCTACTACCTAATGGCCCAACTCGAACAGCAACTCGGGCATCACGCCGAGGCCTATAAGTATCTGAGCCGCGTGCGCCGTCTTAACCCGCCGTACCGTATGGCCCTGAACGCCCAGGTCATGCAGACCCAGGTGCTGCCTAAGGCCGGACTGGCGAAGCGTGAGATTGCTCGTCTGCGTCGTATGGCCCGGAGCGACAAGAATACGGCCTACGTCGAACAAATCTATGGCGCCATCGGCAACCTCTATCTGCACGACGGCGACACCTTGCATGCCATCCAGGCCTATGAGCAAGGACGCACGAAAGGCGGTAACACCACCATAGAACGCGGCATCATGCTGCTGCGCCTGGCTGACATCTACTGGGACAAGGGCAAGTATGGCGACGCGCAACAGTGCTACACCGAGGCGCTATCGCTGATTGACCGCAAACAAGTGGACTACGACGAGATAAGCCGGCGCTCGGCCGTGCTCGACCGCCTGGTACCCTTCACCAGCACCATCGAACTGCAAGACTCGCTATTGGCCCTGTCGGAGATGTCCGAGGCCGACCGCAACGCCGCTATCGACCGCACCATCGCCGCCTTGGTGAAGCAGGAAAAAGAAGAGGAACGCGCCCGCCGGAAAGCCGAGATGGGCGAGAACACCGGCTACGACACCATGACGCCCCGACAATCCATGCCGACCCATCAGGTCCGGCGCACGGGTGAGGTATCTTGGTACTTCTACGACCCACAACTCGTGCAGCAGGGTAAGCAAGACTTCAAACAAATGTGGGGCACGCGCCGCAATGAGGATGACTGGCGCCGCTCGAACAAGACCGTCGTCCGGATGGACGATGACGCCGGCATCGACTATGCGGCCGAAGACTCGATAACCGCGTTGAACGACAGCCTGCGAGCCGCCGACAGTGGGAAAAAAGGCAAGGACGAAATTCTGCCAGAGAACGACCCGCACAACCGCGCCTACTATATGTTGGAAATCCCGTTCAGCAGCGACGCCAAGCAATCGGCCCACCAGTTGATAGAGGAGAGTCTGTACGAAGCAGGCTGCATCGAAAAAGACCAACTGGAGGATTTTCCGCTGGCTCAGCGCACCCTGGAACGCCTCATAAAAGACTACCCCGAAAGCACGAAGCGGGCCGACGCTCTCTACCAGTTGTACCTGCTCCACGCAAGGCAAGGCAACCACGCCAAAGCCGAATCGATGAAGCGGCAAATGGCCTCGGAATTTCCGGACCATGTATTCACCAAGCGCATCAATGATCCCGACTTCCTGCTCTTGGGCCGCCATGGAAAAGCCATGGAAGACTCGCTCTATGTGGCTACCTACGAAGCCTACAAGGCACGTAGGAACGACGAGGTGGCTCGCAACTTCGCACAGTCTACTGACCGCTTCCCGACTGGCCTTAACCGGCCCAAGTTCATCCTTGTTCATGCGCTGAGCCGTATTGGCACAGCCGAGAACAAAGAGATTGTCGATGAACTGACCCAACTCGTGAAGACCTATCCCAAGCACGAAGTCAGCGAGATGGCTGGTATGATTGTGAACGGCCTTCGCGACGGCCGAAAGGTGGGCAGCGGCACCTACGACGTCAGCAGTCTGTGGGAACGCCGCAGTGACGCCGGCGCGGCCGCCCTTGCCGGACAGCAGAACGAACCGCAGCTGCTGGCCGACCGCAATGTGCCCTACGTGTTCCTCGCTGCCTATCCGCAAGGCGACGTAGTTGACAATCAGTTGCTCTACGACTTCGCCCACTTTAACTTTACCGAATTCTTCGTGCGCCATTTCGAAATCGAGAAAGTGGTGGGCATCCAGGCCGCCGATAAGGCCGGCGCCACCGACAGCGTGGCATCGACCGCTGCCGCTCCGACCGAGGCGCCGAAGGGCTTGGTGCGTCCGCAGATGGTGCAGTTCCGCATCCATGGATTCCGCAGTTTCGACGAGGCACATGCCTACGCCCAGCGCGTCTATGCCGACTCTGCGCTGTCCCGACAGTTGGCGCACACACGCACCTTCCTCATCAGCGAACCGAACCTACTGCTGTTGGGCACGCGGTTTAGTTTTGCCGACTACCAGTCCTTCTACGACCGCCACCTGATGCCCATACAGCCCTACGCCATACGCTCGCTCGACGACAACATAGCACCGTCGGCCCAGACCTACGAGCCGCAGACGCAGCCTATCTATCCGCGTGAGGTGAAACTCTCGCGCACCGACAGCCTGATGCTTGCCGTGGCCGACAGTCTGCTTCGCGCCACCCAGGCCGATACGCTCGCCGTGCCGAACGAACCCGACATGGACGAGCCCGAAGAAGAACTCTATCCGATTGACGAGCCCGTGGTGCGCAAGGAAGCACCTGTCGAAGAACTGCCCGCTGACAGCGACACGCAGAACCCGCTGCTGCCGCAGAAGCAGGAGGACACCGTTCCCGACGAGCCTGCCACGCCTCAGAAGCCCGCGGCTCCGGAAGAAACCTATCCGGAAGACGACGAGAAACCCGAACCCGCCAAGCCGTCGGAACCCGAAACCGTTCCCGACGAACCAGCCCCGGCGCCCGAGACCAAGCCGGCCACGCCGAAGGCCCCGGAAACCGAAGGCGACGAACCTGAAGACTACCCCGACGACGAGGAAGGCGACGACGGCGAGTGGTATCCGGAATAGAAACTCCACCTCATCCAACCGAAACCCATAGAAGATGCTTGAAATAAGAAACCTACACGCAGAAGTAGAAGGGAAAGAAATCCTGAAAGGTATCAACCTGACCATTCCCGACGGGGAAGTCCACGTTTTGATGGGCCCGAACGGCTCCGGAAAAAGCACGTTGAGCAATGTGCTTGTGGGACATCCGAAATACACCGTGACGTCGGGCCGTATCACCTTCAACGGCATCGACTTGCTTAGCCTGAGCCCCGCCGACAGAGCCCACGAGGGAATTTTCATGTCGTTTCAGTCGCCCACGGAGATTCCCGGCGTGTCGATGACCAACTTTTTGCGTGCGGCCCTTAATGCCAAGCGTGCCTACTTTGGCGAACCGGCGCTCAGTGCGGCAGATTTTCTGAAGCTGCTCCGTGAGAAACGCAAACTGGTCGGACTTGACGCCCACTTCATGAGTCGCGGCGTGAACGAAGGCTTTAGCGGCGGCGAACGCAAGCGCAACGAAATTTTCCAGATGGCTGTGCTCGAGCCGTTGTTCAGCATTCTCGACGAAACCGATAGTGGTCTCGACGTCGATGCCTTGCGCATTGTGGCGGAAGGCTTCAATACGCTGCGGACGGAAAAGACCAGCGCGATGGTTATAACCCACTATCAGCGCATGCTCGACTACCTGAAGCCCGACTGCGTACATGTGCTGGTGGACGGCACTATCGTCAAGAGCGGCACCATAGAACTGGGCTACGACATTGAGGCCCGCGGATTCGATTGGATAAAGGGCGAGAGCCAAACCGATAAATAGCGCAGCGGTTACCTACTATGTCATCACTTAAGCAATATATTGACCTCTACGACGAGGCTTGCACGCTGGTGCAGGCCTCGGCGACAGACGTGCTCAACAGCCGGCGCGACGCAGCCTACCGACAACTGCAGCAGTTCGATACGTCGGCCGACAAACTGGAGGCCTATAAATACACCGACTACCAAGCCCTGTTCGCTCCCGACTATGGACTGAACTTGCAGCGCCTGTCGTTGCAACAGGAAGGTGCCCACCCGAAGGCGTCGTGCAGCGTGGCGCAGATGGACAACATCGTGGTGCGCCTCGACAACGACCTTCCGATTGTGGATAGCAAAGAGCGCGAGCGCCTGCCGCAAGGCGTGTTCGTCGGTTCGTTTACCGAAGCAGCCGCCATCTTGCCCGATGTGCTCCGCGCCCATTATGGCCGGCTGGCCGACTTGGAGTGCGACCCCGCGACCAGTCTGAACAGTCTGTTCGTGCAAGAGGGTTTGCTCATCTACGTACCATCGGACTGCCGCGTAGAACTACCCATCCAACTCATTGCCAACGTCCACGCCGCCCAACCCCTTATGTGTCATCAGCGCGTGATGGTGGTGCTGGGCGACCGCTCGGCACTCACGCTGACCTACTGCGATGAAAAATCGACCACTCAACCTACGATGGCCACACAGGTGGCTGAAATCAGTGTGGGCGAGGACAGTTGTTTGCAACTGTTCTTATTGGAAGAGACCGAACCTACCCATGTGGCGTTTCATCAGACCTACCTGGAGCAAGGTGCCCGCAGTAGTGTCGAACTCTACGACGTTACTTTGCAGAACGGCCATACGCGCCACAGTCTGCACAGCCGTTTTGCGGGTCCGGAAGGCCGGCTGGCTGCCTACGGCGCTATTATGGCCAGTGGACAGCAGCATGTGGACCATCAGTTGCAGATAAATCATCTGACCGACGACTGTCGGAGCGAGATGCTCTATAAGTATGTGCTCGACGACGAGTCGGTGGGCGCGTTTGCCGGAAAGGTGTGGGTGGCGCAAGGTACGCACCGCAACCAGTCGGAACAGACCAACGCCAACCTATGTGCGGGCGACAAGGCCCGTGCCTATTCGCAGCCGATGCTCGAAATATACGCCGACGACGTGGAATGCAGCCACGGCTCGACCGTAGGCAAACTCGACGAAACCGCCTTGTTCTACATGCAGCAACGTGGTATTCCCCTCGATGAGGCCCGCCTGCTGCTGCAGCACGCGTTTATCGGCGAGGTGCTCACCCATATTCCGCTTGAGCCTTTGCGCCAGCGGCTGATGCTGCTGACCGACCTTCGCCTGCGCGGAAGGCTCGAAAAATGCCAGAGTTGCCGTGTGGCCGACGTGTGCCAATAGGCAATGAACCCATCCCATATTGTTTCCCCTCCAACCGCATATCGCTATCGTGAACCCGACTGAACTCGACCACCTACGCACCGACTTCCCGATACTCTCGAGCCAGGTGTACGGCAAGCCCCTTATCTACCTCGACAACGCCGCTACGACGCAGAAGCCGCGCAGCGTGGTCGAGGCCATCAGCACGTCCTACTTGACCACCAACGCCAATGTGCATCGCGGCGTGCACCACCTTTCGCAGGCTGCCACCGAGTTGCACGAGAAAGCCCGCGTCGACGTGGCCCGCTTCATAGGCGCTGCCAACGAGCGCGAAATCGTGTTCACGCGCGGCACTACCGAAAGCATCAATCTCATTGCTTCGGCCTACGGAGAAGTCTTTCTGAAGGCGGGCGACGAGGTGGTTGTGAGCGAGATGGAGCATCATTCCAACATCGTGCCCTGGCAACTGCTACAGCAGAAGAAGGGCATCGAGCTGAAGGTCATTCCCGTGACCGACGACGGCCGTCTGGACCTGGAGGCCTATAAGAACCTGCTCTCGGAACGCACTCGCGTGGTCAGCGTGGCTTACATGAGCAACGTGCTTGGTACGATTAACCCGGTGCGCGACATGGCTGCGGCCGCCCACGACTGTGGTGCCGTGTTCGTGGTCGATGCCGCGCAGAGCGTTCCCCATCTTCCCACCGACGTCGAGGCACTTGGCTGCGACTTTTTGGCATTCAGCGCCCACAAGATGTATGGCCCCACCGGCGTAGGCGTGCTCTACGGCCGCGAAGCATTGCTGGACCAGATGCCACCCTACCAGGGCGGCGGCGAAATGATATCGCACGTGTCGTTTGCAGGCACCACGTTCGACCGTCTGCCTTACAAGTTCGAGGCCGGAACGCCCAACTTCATCGGCTCGGTAGGCCTGTCGGCCGCCATCGACTACATGGAGCGCATAGGCATGGACCAGATTGCGAGCCACGAGGCGCGGCTGACCCGCTATGCCTTGGAGCGCCTCGGTGCGATAGAGGGACTGACCGTCTACGGGCGGGCGCCGGAGCGCGGTGCCGTGGTGTCGTTCAACGTGGGGCAGATACACCACCTCGACATAGGCACGCTGCTCGACCGGCTGGGCATAGCCGTGCGCACGGGCCACCACTGTGCCGAGCCCCTTATGCGGCGCTTCGGCGTGGAGGGTATGGTGCGTGCTTCGTTTGGCCTTTACAACACCACCTCCGAAATCGACGCGCTGGCCGAAGGCATCGAGCGCGTGCGGCGTATGTTCTGACACATCCGCCCTATTCGTCCTAATCTCCTATCGAATTTTTCAACACGAATCACTATACACTCACAACCATGCGTACGGCAGGACTCATCAGCGGCGGAGTTGACAGTGCAGTGGCCGTCTATCTGCTCAAAGAGCAAGGCATCACGCCCGACCTCTATTATATCAAAATTGGCAGCGGCCCTGAAGGCGAATGGGACTGCAAGGCCGAGGAGGACTGGGAGATGGCTACGAGCGTGGCCCATAAGTATGGCTGCCGGCTCGAACTGATTGACTTGCAGCGCGAGTATTGGGACAAGGTGGTCGGCTATATCGTTGAGCAGTTGCGGGCAGGCCTGACTCCGAACAGCGACGTCATGTGCAACAAGTATATTAAGTTTGGCGTGTTCGAGGAGCGCGTGGGCAAGGACTACGACCGCATCGCCACTGGCCATTATGCCCGGACCGAGACCGACGAGGAAGGGCGCGTGTGGCTTACTACGAGTCCCGACCCCGTTAAAGACCAGACTGACTTTCTGGCACAAATCAGCAATCTGAGTCTGCAGAAACTGTGCTTTCCCATAGGGCACCTGATGAAAGACGAGGTACGCCGGCTGGCCGAACAAGAGCATCTGGCTCCGGCACGGCGCCACGACAGTCAGGGAATATGCTTCCTGGGCAAGATACGCTTCTCCGAACTGGCCCGCCGCTATTTGGGTGAAAAAGAAGGGCTGGTGGTGGAGAAGGAGACAGGCAACATCATCGGAAAGCATAAGGGCTACTGGTTTTTCACCATCGGTCAGCGCAAGGGCCTCGGCTTTGGCGGCGGACCGTGGTATGTGGTCGGCAAGGACATCAAGCGAAACATTGTGTATATCAGCAAGGGCTTTCAGACGCAAGCCGCCTACGGACGCGAATTCCGTGTGAAGGAACCGCTGTTCCTTACGGCCAACCCGTTTGCGACCGACGGCGACTACGACATCACTTTCAAGGTGCGCCACACGCCCGAGTTCGTGGCCGGTAGGCTGATGCGCCGCGGCGACCGCTATCACGTGGTGTCTGCGGAAGACATTCAGGGGCTGGCGCCTGGGCAGTTTGCCGTGCTCTACGACAAGGATGCGCACCGCTGCTACGGCAGTGGCGAGATACGCCTCGGCAAGTAGGCTCAAATTACATAATCGGACAAAAAAATTGCCTTATGCAACAGCGAGATTGCATAAGGCAATTTTCAAATTGTATAATTGAATTTCGCGATTTAATTATGGAATATCTCGACGGCATAGTAGCCCTGCCACACAGCCTTGGGGTCGGCCTTCTGGATATAGGCGCGCTGCTCGATGGGACCGCTGAAGTGCTGCAGGTCGGGTAGTCCGTACCACGGCTCGAGGCACACAAACGGCGACTGCTTGCCCTGGGGCGACCAGAAGAGCCACACCGGTGCCGAACTCGTTACGCGAGCCAGCGGCTGGTGCTTGAGGTTGAGCACGAGTGCGCCGGAAAGTTGCTCGTCGAATATGAGTGCCTCGTTGGCGAAGGTGGGTTCGCAGACGGGCACCAGTCCGTCTTTGTCGGCCGGTATGTCGAAGTGGGCAGGAGTCTCTCCGTCCATCTCGATGCAACCTTGTTCGCCGGCACGCAGCAGGTGGGTGGGCTTGCCCTCTAATTGCAGGAATCCGTCGGCCTTGCTTCCGGGCTGGAAGTCGGGCAGCGCGATGGCGGGATGACCGCCCATCTGGAAGTACATGGGCTTGTCGCCGCGGTTTTCAACCTCGAAGTGGGCCACGAGTTTGTTCTCGTCGAAACTATAGGCCACGCGCACGGTGTAGTTATAGGGGAACACCTTGCTTTCTTCGTCGGTGACGCTGTGGACAAAGGTCACGTGGTCGGGACCTACGGTCTCTACGTCCCACACCTGCTTCTGCACGAATCCGTGCTTGGGTATGCGATAGACTGTGCCGTCGATGCGGGTCTCGCCATTCCACAGTCCGCCAGTAATGGGGAAGAGGATGGGCGAATGTCCATTCCAGTATTCCGGGTCGCCTTGCCACAGGTATTCTTTCTGGTTGTGCGTGGATTTTAGCGACACCAATTCGGCGCCGTGTGCCGTAAAGAGGGCTTGCAAGTGCTCGTTTTCGATGAGTATCATATCGGTATGAATCAGTTTGAAGGTTTATTATTGATTTTGAAACGGACAATGTGACGTTTCCGAAGGCGAATGTAAGGAAATCTTTGGAGGCATCGAAAAAAGTGTGGGAAAATTTTGGCACAAACTAAAGAAGTCTTACTTTTGCACCGCAATAGCGATTCGGGGTGTAGCTCAGTCCGGTTAGAGTACGCGTCTGGGGGGCGTGGGGTCGCTGGTTCGAATCCAGTCACCCCGACAAAATTGCAAAGAGACCAAGACTTGATTGTCGAACGACAAGAGTCCTGGTCTCTTTCTTTGCTGGCTACCCTGCGTTCATAGAGGGACGAAGAAAAGATTGTGTCAAAATTTTGGTTGTCTACGTGGAATGACCTAACTTTGATAGTCCGCAAACGAAAGCCATATTCCCGCCATGACAAAAGACAGTGGAACTCGCCGCAAGTCGCGCATAAACAGCGACCTGGCCGATGATTTATACATACGCATCATTCAGAAAATTGGGTTGGAGAAACGCTATGCCGACCCGCATTATTCCGCCCGCCAACTGGCCAAGGACCTCGACACCAATCCCCGCTACGTCAGCGAGGTGGTGGCTCTGCACACCGGCGGCAACTATAACGCGCTCGTCAATGGTTATCGGCTGCGCGAGGCCCGCCGTATGCTGACCAGCGCGCGCTATGCAGCCATGTCGGTCGAGGAAGTAGGGCTGGCCTGTGGCTTCGCTTCGCGCCAGGCGTTCTATGTGGCCTTCCATCGCGAGGAACAAATCACGCCGTTGCAGTATCGCGAGAAAATGAAGGACGAGTAAGCCGACGAAGCGAATTATGGAACAAACCGACACGCAAATGGGACAAAATGTTGCCCCGTTTGCGTTTTTTTTGGAAATAATGGTAGGTTGAATGCAAATAATACTTATTTTTGCTCAAATAGCATATTGCGGAAAAATGTCCCGATCGTGGGCTCCGCGCCATTAGAAATCGAATAAGAACAATAATAGAATAGACAATTATGTGGAAGAAATCTCTCGTTATGAGTGTGTTGGCGCTTGCCGGATGTATGGTTGCCAATGCTCAAAAACCACTAATCTACGGACAGAAGAAACTTGACTACCAGCTGGAACGCTTTGTAGAGCAGCAGGAGAAATATGAATTCAGCACGCAAGGTGGTCGCCGCATGCAGATTAAGTCGGTGGCTTCGCCTGACGAGACCATCTCGCTGACCATCAATGCCGCCAACGCCCACAAACTGACAAAACAGTTGGAGAAAAAGGGCTACAGCGTATTGGAGATTACGGAGAACGTGCTGGTGGCTGAGCTGCCCGCCTCCGAGATTAGTGCGCTTGTTGACGACGATAATGTGTACTACATGAAAGGTCCCCGCCAGTTCTATCCCTTGACAAAAATCACGCGCGAGAAGACAAAGGTGGGATTGGTGCATGAAGGACGCAACCTGGAGACTCCTTTCGACGGAACCGGCGTGGTTGTCGGCATCATCGACCAGGGTTTCGAGTTTCGCCATCCTGCTTTCATGGACGAGAATAATAAGACCCGCGGCGTGCGCTATCTGAACCATCAGAACGGTAATGTGAACGCTTCGGCCTCGGCTACAATCCCCAGCGGCAGCGATAATTTCGGCGGAAGCCATGCTACTCATGTCACCGGCATCGCTGCAGGATCGAAAATCGACGGTGTTGACTACTACGGAATGGCTCCGAAGGCTGACATATTCTTTGTTCCGTCGAATTTTAGCGATAACGCCATCATAGCCGCCATTAAAAAGATTAAGGACTATGCGTCCTCCGAAGGCAAACCTGCTGTGGTCAATATGAGTTTTGGCGCTACTGTCGGTCCGCACGACGGTACTACGCTTTACGACCGCACCGTGGACGGCCTGATTCAAGAGGGCGGCGTGTTCGTGGCTGCTGCAATGGGCAACGAACGCGGGGAGAACATCCATGCCACCTATAAGTTTACGGGCGGCGAGACCAAGTACCTGAAGCTGAAGACTATCGACTCGAGCTATGCCATCTATCAAATGCAGATTTGGTGTACGTCGGTGGCCAACGGCACGCAGCCGCTGACCATCACTCCGGTCTATTTCAAGGAAAACACCGTGAAAGAGTTCTCCGCCGAAGGACTTACGGAAATCCGCAGATATATGAGTAGCGGCGTTGACCAATATAATCAGAAGCAATACTTAGAAGCTTGGCCCACGCAATCGCAACTTAAGAGCGCAAGTGGTGAGACGGGAACGGCAAACTTATACCTCGGTTTCAAGATTACAGGTCCTGCCAACTCAGAGTTCCATGCTTGGAGTTCGTCCGGTTATACGGAATTCTTCTCCGGCGGAGCCAATGTGATTACGCCTAACGACGAATATATCGTAGGCGAGGGCGCTGCATCCATTCCTTCGGCCTTTGCCGTGGCTGCATACGTGGGAACCAAAACCATGAAGGATGAAAATAACTCGAACTGGTCATATAATACTGTCGGAGAACCTAATTACATTGCCAATTTCTCGAGTCGAGGACCGTGGTTCGGCCAGGAAGCCAAGCCGATGGTTGCTGCTCCGGGCACGGTGATTCTTTCTTCGCTCAATCGCGACGATAATAGTGTTCCGAGCTCTTATAAGATTGCCAAGCGTCTCACGGTTGGCGGTGTGCAGGAGTTCTACGGACCGATGTCTGGTACTTCGATGGCTACGCCTGTGGTGACGGGTACGATTGCCCTATGGTTGCAGGCAAATCCCAACTTGACCTACGACGAGATTAAGACCATCTTCAAGCAGACATCTATACGCGACAGTTATACCGGAACGGCTTCTGCAACGAATTTCGACGTTAGTTGGGGCTACGGCAAGCTCGACGCGTACGAGGGCATAAAGAAAGCCCTGAGTTTCCGTACTCATTCCGACAACCAGGGCGCTTCGAACACCGAGACCCCGGTAAGTCTGCTTACGGAGGAAGATGCCATGCGCGTGTTGTTCAATAACGGCGAGTCGTATGCCAATATCCGCGTCTACACCCTCGATGGCAAGCAGATAATGAGCCGTCGTCTGCTGGAGTTGCAGGCAGGCAACGAAGAGGTGGTATCGTACCACGGACTGAACCAAGGCGTCTATCTCATCAACATACAGACCACTCGGTCCAATATCACTCGCAAGATTGTGGTGCGCTAATCGAAGCCGTCCATACCTATATAATAAGAGAGCCGTTCCCCGTGGAGCGGCTCTCTTAGTCTATTCCTCATAAATAGGGATTGGTGGGGCCTTTCGGAAAGACTATCTTTGCACAAAGATTGACCGACTAATCCACCCTTCACACGATGAAAAGAAACCACTATATAGCAGTCCTGCTGAGTCTGACGGGACTGTGTGCATTTATGCCGGTGCATGCCGCCGACCCCATCGACGAACCGACCGACAGTCTGCGCGACTTGCAGTTGGAGTCGGCCTTGGTGACCGCTTCGCCTAAGGAACACGCCCATTTCCGCCAGCAGCCGCTCTCAGCCACCTTGCTGGGGAGCGACGACATAGCCCGGCGGGCGGTCAGTTCCCCCAAAGGACTGACGGCGATAGTGCCCAATCTCTACATGCCCGACTACGGCTCGCGTCTGACGGGTGCCATCTACGTGCGTGGCGTTGGTTCGCGCATCGGCACCCCGAGTGTGGGCTTGTATGTCGACAATGTGTCGTTCGCCGATAAGAGTCTGTTCGACTTCGACTTTGCCGACGTGGCACACATCGAGGTGCTGCGCGGTCCGCAAGGTTCGCTCTACGGCCGTGGTGCTATGAGCGGACTTATCCGCGTGACTACTGCCGACCCGCTACTGTCGAGCGGCACCCGTATCCATTTGGGCGCATCCGGCCGCAATTCCGGCCGACTGGCGCAAGCCACCACCTACCTGCATCCGTTGTCCAATCTTGCCGTGTCGCTGTCGGGCTTCTACACCGGCGAGTCGGGTTTCTTCCGCAATCGGACTTCTGGGCGCAAGGCCGACTCTTCCGACGCGGCAGGCGGGCGCATCCGACTGGCTTGGCAGGCCAGCGAGAGCCTTCGCTTTGACTTCGCCTCCCACTACGAGCACAGTCGCGAGCACAGCAATCCCTATTTCTACGAGGGAGCCGTCGACCCAGCCGATGAGGCCTATGCCGACCAGATTGGCACTATCGGACAGAACCGCCAGAGCCACTACCGCCGCGACATGTGGCAGACCAGTCTGTCCACCACGCTCCGCCGCGCCAAGTACACGATGTCGTCGATTGCCGCCTACCAGTATTCCAACGACGACCTTATGATGGACCAGGATTTCTTGCGTACCGACATCTTCTCGCTCAATCAGCGCCAGCGGCTTCATAATGTCAGCGAAGAATTGGTGTTCAAAGGATTGGTGGGCGACCGATGGGAGTGGACCGCAGGTGCCTTCGCCATGTATGGACGCAAGCGTGTCACGTGTCCGGTAGTATTCTACGATGACGGAGTGGCTTTCCTCAACCGCAACTTTGCCCAGGTCATGCCCAGTTTCGTAAGCGTGCGGTTCACCGACCCTACGCTGCCACTCGACGTGCTGCTGAAGAACACCGACGCCAATGTGGCGCTGTTCCATCAGAGTACGCTGCGCCGCCTGTTTGTCAAGGGACTGTCGCTCACCGTGGGACTTCGGCTCGACTACGACTATCACCGCCTGTCGCTCCATGCTCCCGACACGCCCTACAACTATAATTTCGACCTGTCGATGCCGGCTTTCGGGCTCGACATCCATCAGCCGTTCTCCGTCGATGCTTCTTTCGGCGGAACCCATCGTCACACCCATTGGCAGGTATTGCCCAAGGTGGCGGTGCAATACGACCTGCCGGCCGACTGGGGCAACGTCTATTTCAGCGTGACCAAGGGCTATCGCAGCGGAGGCTACAACATGGAGAACTACTCCGACTTATCGCAGAGCCTGCTACGGCGGCGCATGATGCTGCAAGTGAAAGACTTCAGCACCACTACTATTGCCAACCTGCCCGGACTTCCCGAGAGCAGCAAGCAGACTGCCATCGGCGGAATGACCGCTATGATTGACCAGAACCTGCCTGCCGAGAGCCGCGTGGACCAACTTGCCTATGCACCCGAGTATAGTTGGAATCATGAGATAGGTGCCCACCTCAACTTCTTCAATCGCCGTCTGACGGCCGACGTGTCTTTGTTCGCGCTGCGTACGCACGACTTGCAACTGGCCCATTTTGCGGACAACGGCTTCGGTCGCGAGATTTACAATGCCGGTACGGCCCGCACGCTGGGCTTGGAGGTTTCGCTGCAGTCGAGCCTGTTCGACGAGCGCCTCGTGCTTAGCGGTTCCTACGGCTATGCTGACAGCCGCTTCACCGACTACAATCTCGGGCAGACCAATGGCGTGGACATCGACTATAAGGACAACTACGTGCCCTATGCACCTCGCCACACGGTGGCCGTTGGCGCGTTCTTCCGCCAGCCGCTTTCCTGTTCGTGGCTCAAGGCCGTCGGCGCGGGCATCGATGCCAGAGCGACCGGAGAGGTATGGTGGGACGAGGCCAATACGTTCAAGAGTCCGCTGACCGCTCAGATGGGTGCGCAGGTCAAGTTGGAATTTGCACATCGGGTTTCGCTGGTGCTGTGGGGCCGCAATCTGACCGACTGTCGCTATGCCACCTTCTCGTTCGACACACTTCGCCGCCGGTTTGCCCAGCGAGGCAATCCGCGCCACTTTGGCATCGACCTCTATGTGGCACTTTGAACGGCAGGCAACGAGAGCGTGTCAACATTTTTCCGACTTTTGCCCAAAATCGCCCCTTGCACGGGTCGGAAAGTTTTTGTAAATTCGTAGTACCAATAGGGAAGCAGTCTGCGGCTGCTTCCTTTTCGTTTATAGGCGGATTTTCCCGATGAAACCGCGTATTTTTGCTCGCCAGCGCCTTATGCAATCTGTTCCGTCCGCTTATGCAATTTTGCTATGCCATAATCGGTTTCTTGCGTTCGCTTATGGTGCGGACCGATTGCCTTATGCAATTTTCCGGCCGCACTATTGTCGGCGGATTTAAGATAATTTAACCTTTCGGCAAGTTGTCAAAGTTTTTCGCCAAACGGGTTCTGCAGTGGGCATTTGCGTATGAAAAAGCAAAAAAGTGGTGTGAAACCGCTTGCGTATAGGTTGTTTCGCTTAATTTTGTCCTTTCAAGTAGGCAACTACATTTAGTCACTCGAAATTTCCTTTACGACCCGCGAATGAAGAAATGGCGCATTGAAGACTCCGAGGAACTCTATGGAGTAAAAGGTTGGGGCGTGAACTATTTTGGTATCAACCAGAAGGGACACGCCTATGTAACGCCCCGAAAGAATGGGGTGGAAGTGGACTTGAAAGACGTAGTCGACGAATTGGCGGAGCGCGATATCACGGCTCCCGTGCTGCTGCGTTTTCCTGATATTCTGAACAACCGGATTGAGAAGACGGCCGCGTGCTTCGACGTGGCTGCCAAGTCGTACGACTATCAGGCCGAGCACTTCATCATCTATCCCATCAAGGTCAATCAGGTTCGTCCCGTCGTGGAAGAACTTATCAGCCACGGCAAGAAGTATAACCTCGGCCTGGAGTGCGGTTCGAAGCCCGAACTGCATGCCGTGCTCGCCACCAATATGGACAGCGACAGCCTCATCATTTGCAATGGCCACAAGGACCAGAATTATATCGAACTGGCCCTGCTGGCGCAGAAGATGGGTAAGCGTGTATTCCTGGTCATCGAGAAACTGCCCGAGTTGGCCATTATTGCCCGCACGGCCGATAAACTCGGGGTGAAGCCCAACCTGGGCGTGCGCATCAAACTGGCTGCCAGCGGCGCCGGCAAGTGGGAAGAGAGCGGCGGCGACGCCTCGAAGTTCGGACTTACTTCTGCCGAACTGCTCGAAGCCCTCGAACTGCTCGACAAGATGCATATGCGCGACTGCCTGCGCCTTATCCACTTCCACATTGGCAGCCAGATAACCAAGATACGCCGTATTTCTACCGCCCTGCGCGAGGCTGCACAGTTCTACGTGCAGTTGCGTTCCATGGGATGCGATATTCAGTTTGTCGATTGCGGCGGTGGCCTGGGCGTAGACTACGACGGCACGCGCTCGTCGAACTCGGAAAGCAGCGTGAACTATAGCATTCAAGAGTATGTCAACGACTGCGTCTATACGTTTGTCGAGGCTGCCAAGAAAAACAACATTCCTCATCCGAACATCATTACAGAGTGTGGCCGAAGCCTTACGGCTCACCACAGCGTACTTATTCTCGACGTGATGGAAAGCGTCAGTCCGGCCCGCATGGACGAAGATTTCGAGGCATCGCCCGAAGACCACCAACTCGTGCGCGACCTTACCGAGATATGGGATAAGATGTCGCCGCGGTCGATGCTTGAAGACTGGCACGACGCCGAAGACATCCGCGAGGAAGCCCTCGACCTGTTCCGAATGGGCTTGCTTGACCTCAAGACCCGCGCACAAATCGAACGACTCTATTGGAGCGTGACTCACGAAGTCAGCGAACTGGTTCACCACCAGAAACATGTGCCCGACGAACTCAGGAATATCGACAAAATGATGGCAGACAAGTATTTCTGCAACTTCTCGCTCTTCCAGTCGCTGCCTGATTCGTGGGGAATCGACCAGGTTTTCCCCATCATGCCCATTGCCCGGCTCAACGAACGCCCCACTCGCAGCGCAACCCTCCAAGATATCACCTGCGACAGCGATGGAAAAGTGCTGGCCTATGTGAACAACGGCCATCAGACCTCGTATCTGCCCCTGCACGAGGTGAAGACCGGCGAACACTATTATATCGCAGTGTTCCTGGTGGGTGCCTATCAGGAAATTCTCGGCAACATGCACAACCTGTTCGGCGATACTAACGCCGTGCATATCTCGGTGGACGACGACTCTTATACCATCGACAAAGCCATCGATGGCGAAACCGTGGCCGACGTACTTGAATACGTGCAGTACGACCCGAAGCGCCTGGTGCGCCGTCTGGAAACATGGGTGGGTAAGGCCGTGGCCGAAAAGAAGATTACCGTGGAGGAAGGCAAGGAGTTTATCTCCAACTATCGCGCTGGCCTCTACGGCTACACCTATCTCGAATAGACACGCGCCTATAGCATCGAATGAAAAAAGAATCGCAGCAATCGGCTATTCGCTGGTTGCTGCGATTTCTTGTATGATTTCGGCGGTCTGCCTTACAAGTTCGGCCGACCCCAAAGGGTTGATGTCAATCACGTGCTGTGCCTTCAGGTAGAAAGGCTCGCGCACCTGCAACTGCTCGGCGATGAGCGCACGCAGTTCATCGTCCTTCTTCCCGGCCACCATAGGACGCGTGGCCTTACTCATCTTGAAATGCTCGAAAAGCGTATCGGCCGAGGCACGCATATAGAACGTCTGGCACTGGGCATTGAGAAAGTCGATGTTGTCATAGTAGCACGGCGTTCCACCACCGCAACTGAGCACTACGTCCTCAAAGCAAGCCACCTCGTGGAGCATGCTGCGCTCCTTTTTCCGAAAGCCTTCCTCGCCTTCCTCGGCAAAAATGTCGGAAATCTTCTTGCGGTAGCGGTGTTCGATATACCAGTCGAGGTCGTAGAACATCTGTCCGCGTAGGCGTGCCAGTTCTCTGCCGACAAAAGTCTTGCCGGCACACATGTAGCCTATGATGGCAATGCTCTTCATTGTTTGCGCCGGCGGCGAGGCGCGGCCTTTTCGGTGGTAGCCTGAGCCTCTATTATCTTGCGGCAGTCGTCGGCGGTGAGTGCATCGACATGCTCGCGCTGTTGCTTGGTGAGGCGGAAATTCTTGCCTTGGTATTTGAGATAGGGGCCAAAGCGTCCGTTCAGAATCTCAAGACCGTCCATCTCGGGAATAGTGCGAAGCAGTTTTTTCTGCTCGTTCGAGCGCTTTTCCACAAGCAGGGCCACGGCTTCGTCAAGGCTGATGCTGTGGGGGTCGGTGCCTTTGGGCACGGAGGCAAAGATGCCGTCGTGCATCACATACGGGCCGAACTTGCCGATATTCACACTGACGGGCTTGCCCTCGTAGTCGCCGAGCACGGCAGGCAACTTGAACAGTTCAAGTGCCTCGTCGAGCGAAATGCTATCAATGCGCTGTCCTTTGCCCAACGAAGCAAAGCGCGGCTTATCGTTGTCGTCGGCGGTGCCTATCTGAACCATCGGTCCGAAGCGGCCGATCTTCACGCTCACCTGGCGACCTGTCTTCGGGTCGGTTCCGAGGAAGCGTTCGCCTATGCGGTGTTCGGTCTTCTTGCTGAGCGTGTGCTCCACCTGTGGTTCAAACTTGGCATAGAAGTCTTTAATCAGTTTCTTCCAATTGGTCTTTCCGTCGGCCACGTTATCGAAGTCCTTCTCTATATGTGCAGTGAAGTTGTAGTCGAGTATGTCGGGGAAATATTCCATCAGGAAGTCGTTGACGATGATACCCGTGTCGGTGGGCAGCAGGCGGTTGCGCTCTTGTCCGAAAGACTCGGCAGGGTGGCTCTCCGTGATGCGGTTGGTTTTGAGCGTAAGCACGTTGCACTTGCGCTTTTGTGCCTCGGTGTCGCCGCGTTGCACGTATTCGCGCTGCTGTATTGTCGAGATGGTGGGCGCGTAGGTTGAAGGACGACCTATACCCAATTCTTCCAGCTTGTGCACCAGCGAGGCTTCGTTATAGCGTTGCGGGGCTGCTGAAAAGCGCTGTCGGGCTACAATCTCCTTGCGCTCGAGGCTTTGTCCTTCGTGCAAGGTGGGAAGTGTAGACGTCGGTTCTTTTTGTTCGTCGTCGGACTGCACATCCATATATACGCGGAGGAATCCGTCGAACTTTACCACGTCGCCACTGGCACCGAAGCATTCTTCTCGGTTGTCGAGGCATATGTCAACCTGCGTGCGTTCGATTTCAGCATCGGCCATCTGGCAGGCAAGGGTGCGCTTCCAGATAAGTTCGTAGAGTCGCTTCTCTTGTGCGGTTCCTTTGATGGTGGTAAGGTCCATGTTGGTGGGGCGAATGGCTTCGTGAGCCTCTTGTGCGCCCTTTGCGTGCGTATGATAATGGCGGCGCTTGTGATAGCGCTTGCCGGCGGTTTCTTCAATGACCTTTGCGCAGTTGTTCAGGCAGAACTCCGACAGGTTCATAGAGTCGGTACGCATGTAGGTGATTAGTCCGCTCTCGTAGAGGGCTTGCGCCACGCGCATGGTCTGTGCCACGGGAAATCCCAAGCGGCGTGCGGCTTCTTGCTGTAGGGTAGAGGTGGTGAAGGGAGGTGCCGGCGTGCGGTGGATGGGCTTCTGCGTGATGCTTTTTACTTGGAAGGCGGCATTGCGACAGTCCTCTACAAACAGGCGAGCCTCTTCGAGGGTCTTAAACGAGTTGTGCAGAGTGGCTTTAAGGAGCGTCTGGTCGTTCAGTCCGTCGGGCTGGAAGATAGCACTGACGCTGTAGGACTCAACCGATTGGAATTGCTGGATTTCACGCTCGCGCTCCACGATGAGTCGGACGGCCACGCTTTGAACACGGCCGGCCGAGAGCGCCGGACGGATGCGCTTCCATAGAATGGGCGACAGTTTAAAACCTACCAGGCGGTCGAGCACGCGACGAGCCTGCTGTGCATCGACCAGATTGAGGTCGATGTGGCGCGGATGCTCAATGGCGTGGAGAATGGCGGGCTTGGTGATTTCGTGAAAGACAATGCGATGGGCAACCTTAGGGTTGAGGTTCAAGACTTCGGCCAAATGCCACGAAATGGCTTCTCCTTCGCGGTCTTCATCGGAAGCCAGCCATACGGTTTCGGCTTTTTTTGCCAGTTGTTGGAGTTCGTGGACGACATGTTGCTTGTCGTCGGCAATTTCATATTGTGGCTCGAACGATTTAAGGTCAATTCCAAAATTCTTCTTTTTCAAGTCGCGGATATGTCCGAAACTCGACATGACCTTATAATCTTTTCCGAGAAAACGCTCAATGGTCTTGGCTTTTGCGGGAGACTCGACAATGACCAGATTCTTCTGCATAATTCGTTTTTTATCTTTTCGGGGGGCAAAAGTATAACAATAATTTGACGCGGAGAGCCTTTGACCCTATTATTTATTGTGTCGGCCGTGGCGACAGCAGGTGCGTGCGGGGCTTTCTGTTCAGAATTTTGCTACCACGTCGCGACATTGCTCCATGAGCCATGTGGGCGTCGATGTGGCTCCGCAAATGCCCACGGAGTCGGCCGCCTGAAACCATTGGCGGTCAATGTCGGCCGGTGAGTCGATGAGGTAGGTGCGCGGGTTTACCTGCTTGGCGGCCTCGAAGAGCATTTTGCCGTTCGAGCTCTTCATGCCTGCCACAAACAATATGACGTCGTGCCGACTGGCAAACTCGCGGATGTTGGGCACTCGGTTGATGACCTGTCGGCATATGGTGTCGAAATAGTGGAAGGTGGCGGGTTCTTCGATGTGGGCAGTAATGTAGTCGATGAGCGCGTGAAAGCCATCGAGCGGCATAGTGGTCTGCGAAAACAGATAGATGTCGCGGCGGAAATCAAGTTGGTCGGCTTCCTGCACATTTTGCAATACGATGGCATGTCCGTTGGTCTGGCCTACGAGTCCCACCACCTCGGCATGTCCAGGCTTGCCGAAGATGGCTACCTGCGCCTCCGAATTGTTGAAATAGACTTGCTTGACACGGCGCTGTAGTTGCAGCACCACCGGACAGGTGGCGTCGACCAGTTCGACCTGGTTTTTCGTCGCAATCTGATAGGTGGCAGGCGGTTCGCCATGGGCGCGAAACAACACCTTGGCCTGTTTGAGTTGTCCGAAGGCGTTGTGGTTGATGGTGATAAGTCCCATCGAGTGGAGCCGCTCTACTTCGCGGTCGTTATGTACGATATCGCCCAGACAGTATAGCCGTTCGCCTCGCGCCAGTTCTTGCTCGGCCTTGCGGATGGCTGACGTCACTCCGTGGCAGAATCCCGATTTTCGGTCAATCTCTATTTTCATTCGTCCAGACAGGAGTCTTGAGCCTTGGCAAGTGCCTGTTGGAAGGCATCCCAAAGCCATTCGTTTTCTTCTTCGATGCTCATGTAGCTATTGTCGAGCACCAGCGCGTCGGGAGCCTGGCGCAGCGGATTTAGTTCTCGGTGCGAGTCGAGATAGTCGCGTTCCACTACGTTTTTAAGGATGTCGTCGTAGGATGCTTCTTGGCCTTTGTGCAGCAGTTCGTCGTAGCGACGCTGAGCACGCACTTCGGCGCTGGCTGTGACGAACACTTTCAGTTCGGCATTAGGAAAGACGGCTGTGCCAATATCGCGTCCGTCCATCACAATGCCTTTTTTCAGTCCCATCTGCTGCTGTTGCTGCGTCAGTTTAAGGCGTACGAAGGGAAGTGCCGACACCTCGCTCACTCGTTGCGACACTTCGAGGCCTCGGATAGCCCGCTCCACGTTTTCGCCGCACAAATAGGTTTGTGGAAGTCCCGTTTCGAAATCTTTCTGAAAAGCAATCTCGATTTCGTCTATGCGCTGCTCGAGCAGGTCGGGCTGCAACTGTCCTTCTTCGTTGGTGGCGTGGCGAAGCGCAAAGAGAGTGACAGCACGGTACATGGCGCCCGTGTCCACATATATGTAGTCGGCCCGGCGGGCAAGGGCCTTGGCCATGGTGCTTTTGCCGCACGACGAATGGCCGTCGATAGCGACGATTATCTTTATGGGTTGGTTGGAGTTATGCATAATTGCGGTTTTAATTGATACAGAATTTAATCGGTACAGTTACGTGGACAACTGACACCTTGCCGTCTTTTTTTCCGGGAGTCCATCGGGGCATTTTCTTGCAGGCTTCCAGGGCTTCACGGTCGAGCACTCGGTTGAACGATTTGCTGACATACGGCTCAATGACATTGCCTTCTTTGTCGACATAAAAACTTACTTCCATGTCGCCCGTAACCTTTTTGCGGACAAGGGAGGGCGGATAGCTGATTTCCTGGTCGAAGAAACGAACCAGCGCCTCGATTCCGCCCGGATACTGCGGCATCTCTTCCACTACTTGGGTGGGCGTGAGCAATTGACCTTGGTCGGGCAAATCTGTACGGTCGGCGTTGTAGACGGTATCGTTGGGTGCTTCGGCCTCAGCGGTTTCGGCTTCGAGAGGTGCCGACTTGTCGCCGGTTCCACCGAAAACCTCAACGACTTCTTCGTCGGTCACTTCGGGAACAGCCGTTTCTTGCGGCTCGGGCTCTTTGGCTTTGGGCACCCGGCGCCCTGCGGCAATCACCTTCAAGGTCTTGTCTTGCTCGGCCTCCCACGATTTCATCTTGGCAAAGGCTGTAACTTCTTTCATCGCCTCGCGAAGCCGCTGCTCGACTATCTTGCTGGCCACAAACAGCGTCAGGCCGAACAGCAGGAATATGCCGCCGGCAATGAGCATGGACCGATGGTAGCGCTTTGCAGCCTTGCGGCGCAGCACATAGGCACCATACTCCTTGTTCTTGCCTTCGAAGACAAGGTTGCACCATTCTTCTGACGTCAGGTCGTGTAGATACATTGCGGCAGTCGGTGAGTAGCGGAAAGAGGCAATAGTGAGAGGCTTGTAAAGGTCGGATACTTATGCCCGAAAGTAGTTAAAGTTTACTTTTCCGCTACAAAAGTAAGGTCAAAATATAATTTAATTCTACCTTTGAAGTCAAATTTGGTTAAAGTAATGAAAAAAGCGTTTCTCTTTTCATGTTTTTTGATTCTGTGCCTTCCTCTGATGGCGCAGCACTCAACTGCTTCTTACGATGTACTGAGGCTTCCCGTTTCGTCGCATGTGTCTGCGCTGGGTGGCGATAATATTACACTGATAGAAGACAATCCGGCCATTGGATGGACCAATCCGGCATTGCTGTCGTCGGTCAGTGACAACAGTCTTGGCCTTGATTTTATGACATACGGCCATAAGACACAGTTCATGGGCGCACAATTTGTCAAGGGCTTCGGTAATCGCCACACGGCCGCTATTGGCGTGCAGATGATGAACTATGGAAGCATGGAAGAGACCGATGAACTGGGCAACGTGGTCGGCACGGTCCACGCAAAGGACATTGTGGTCGGCCTGGGCTACAGTTATGTGCTTTCGGAACGCTTTGTAGGCGGTGCGTCGCTCAAGATGACGTCGCAATCGTATGGTGGCTACAACTCGTTTGCCTTAGGTGTCGATGTCGGCCTCAACTACTACGACGAAGATAAAGACTTCAGCGCATCCCTTACCTTCAGAAACGCAGGTGCACAAGTAAAGAGTTTCTACGACGGCGAGATGCTCCATCTGCCTTTCATGCTTCAGTTGGGCGTGTCGAAAGGCTTTGCCCACTTGCCCATACGCTTCCACGTGCTGGCCACCGACCTGACGCGCTGGAAGACTTCCGACTATTACCATCCCTCTGACGTGCAGAAGATTAAGGCAGGTCAGATGATTTTGAACCACTTAATCTTGGGTCTCGATATTATGCCGACTAAGAACTTCTATCTTTCTGTCGGCTACAACTTCCGTCGCGGCTACGAACTCAAGTCGGCTGATGCTTCAAAGTTTGCGGGTCTGACTTGTGGCGCCGGCATCTCTGTGAAGAAATTCAAGATTGGTTTGTCCTATGCCCGCTACCATGTGAGCACAAACGGGTTCCATGTTAACCTGGCCTATTCGTTCAGCAAATAAACAGAAGCGTTCGTCATGAAAGAACAGATGCTTCGTCGGCTTGAAGAGAGCCTGGCACAGTTGGCACCTTCCAGTCCGGCCGGACTATACGACCCCATGCGCTACGCGCTTGGCATGGGCGGCAAGCGCATGCGTCCGCTGCTGCTGTTGCAAGCATACGCCATGTATCGCATCGATTGGGAGGAGGCATTGCCCGTGGCTGTGGGTCTTGAGACTTATCACAATCACACGTTGCTTCACGACGATGTGATGGATCGGGCACTTGTGCGCCGAGGCGAGCCTACAGTATGGAAGAAATGGAACGAAAACACGGCCATACTCTCTGGCGACGTCATGCTCATCGAGGCTATGGCGCAGGTGGCCAAGGCTCGTGGTCCGCATGCCAAGGAAGTCGTTGCGCTGTGCAGTCGGACGATGCGCGAGATTTGTGAGGGACAGCAATACGATATGGATTTCGAGCAGCGCAACAATGTGAGCGTGGCCGAATATATGGAGATGATTCGGCTGAAGACGGCAGTGCTGCTGGCCTGCGCATTGCAGTGCGGCGCCATGTTGGCCGATGCACCTGAATCCCATTGGCAATCGCTCTACGACTTAGGCATCCATCTCGGACTGGCTTTCCAATTGCAAGACGACTATCTCGACTGCTATGGCAACAGCGACATTTTCGGAAAGGCCATAGGCGGCGACATTCGCGAGGGTAAGAAAACCTTTTTGCTCATCAATGCGTTCGAACGAGCCGATAGCGTGCAGCGGACCGAACTGCAACGGCTGCTCTGCGACGAGGCTGACGACGAGGCAAAGGTCAAGGGAGTGCTTGCCCTCTATAACGAGTTGCATATTGCCGACCTCTGTACCGACGAAATCAATCGTCTTTTCGATGCGGCGCATAGCGACATGGAGCAACTTCCCGTCGATTCTTCTGCAAAGGCCGTATTGTGGCAGTATGTGGAATCGTTGTGGGGCAGGAAGGCATAGGCGCATTTTCTGATTACATACCATAACCGTCGGCACACATGGACGAGGTCGGGCAATTCATTGACTATCTACGTGCAGAGCGAGGCTATTCGGCTCTGACGCTAAAGGCCTATGGTGCCACGCTCGAGCAGTTGTTCCGCTACTTGCGTGCCGAGGACGAGCACATCGACTGGCAGCATGTGGACAGCGACCTTTTGCGCCTTTGGTTAGTGTCGCGCATGGAGTCGGGTATCAGCGCGGTCACGGTCCGCCGCGAATGCAGCGCCGTGCGCTCTTTTTTTCGCTACCTGATGCTTACGGAGGCCATCAGCCGCGATCCAGCCTACGAATTGCAGGTGCCTAAGGCCGCAAAGCCCCTGCCTGCCTTTTTGCGCAAGGCGCAGATGGACCAGTTGCTCGACCATACGGCTTTCGGCAATACCTATGTCGGGCAGCGCGACCGCACCTTGCTGCTCCTTTTCTACTCCACCGGCATGCGTGTGAGTGAGTTGGTGGGGCTCAACCTGACAGATGTACGCCTGTCCGAGCGGCAAGTGCGCGTGGTCGGTAAGCGCAACAAGGAACGCATCATTCCGCTGACCGACGAAATCATTGCTGCGCTTGCGGCCTATGAGGCTGTCCGTGCCAATCAGCCGGCGGTCGATGTGGAAGCGCTTTTTCTGAATCGGCGGGGACATAGGCTCAGCGTGCGCCAGGTGCAGCAGCTGGTCAAGGAATATCTCTCGACCGTGTCCTCCCAAGAGAAGCGCACGCCCCACGTGTTGCGCCACACGTTTGCCACGGCTATGATTGACGGAGGCGCCGACCTTGAAGCCGTGCGGCAGTTGTTGGGGCACGAGAGTCTGTCCACCACACAAATATATACGCACACCACTTTCGAGGAACTACGCCGTGAATACGAAAAAGCCCATCCGCGCGATGCGGCATCGGCTACCGACAAAAAAATATAAGTCTCATGCCGGCCGCCATTTGTCGACGACCGCCTTTTATGCCTGCACAATGAAAGAAGTATTGACTTTTCTGCGCCAGTTGCAGATGAACAACAACCGCGAATGGTTCCATGCCCACAAAGACGAATACCTTGCCGCACAGGCAACCTTCAATGCCTTTGCCGAAGAACTGATAGAGCGCATTGGCCGGTTCGACGAGTCGGTTAGAGGGCTGTCGTTGAAGGATTGCACCTACCGAATTTACCGCGACACCCGTTTTTCGAAAGATAAGTCGCCCTACAAGACCCACATGGGAGTCTATGTGTGCCCGGGCGGTAAGAAATCGGGATTTTCGGGCTACTATTTCCACGTCAGTTCAGGCGTTGACCAGTTTGGCATTAACAGCCACCTATTTGCAGCAGGCGACTATATGGCCGACAGCCGTGTGTTACGCGTGTTGCGCGAAGATATTGAAAACGGCGACGGCGATTTCGAGGCCATTCTCAAGCAAGTGCGCCGCAAGGGGTTTCTTCTTGACGACGAGTTCCGGCTCAAACGCGTGCCGAAGGGTTTCAATCCCGAAGGACCCTATGCCGACTATCTGAAGTATAAAGTCTATTGCCTTGTGGATTATGTGGACGACGAATTCATCACGGCTCCCGACCTGGCCAAGAGAGTGGCCGACCGCTTTCGCGCTACCAAACCCTTTCTCGACTATCTGAACCGCGCCATTGCCTATGTCCGCGAGGAGATGTAGGGACTTACCGGCCAAATGGGGAGGAAAGCAGCGAACTTGCAAAAAAATGCAGTGAAATTTCTTTGTCCCGAAAACAATCTTTATATTCGCTATAGAAATCAAGTCGGACCTATGGTCCAAGCAATCCCATTCTCGGCCTTACGGCAGAGATTTGTTTAACCATTTATATAAAAAAGGAGGACTTATGGAACTAAAGATTCAGGCCATCCATTTTAATGCGACCGAAAAACTCAATGAGTTTATTGAAAAGAAGTTGGAAAAACTTGTCAAGAAGAATGAGCAGATTCTGCGCGCAGAGGTTACCCTGAAAGTTGTTAAGCCCGAAACCGCCAACAACAAGGAAATCGTGGTGCATCTGACGCTTCCGGGTGGTGAACTCCGTGCCGAAAAAATTGCCGATACTTTCGAGGAAGGCATCGACCTGTGCATTGACGGGCTGAAGCCTCAACTCGAGAAATACAAGGACAAGCACGCCAAATAGCAACCAGAAATTACCTTTTAGTCTTAATACGTTCTGAGCGTGTCGCCTTCGGGCGGCACGCTCTCTTTATTTACGCATCGGCGAAGATGCGGCCGTCGTCGAGCGTAACCTGCAGTTTGACATATTCGCTATGGAAGTCGTTTTGCAGGCGGTCCAGATAGCGTACGCACTCCCACTTGCACATGGGCAGGTCGTGGAGCAGATAGTTGCCGCAAGTCTGTGGCTCTGTGGCGGGCACGTGGTCCTGCATGAGAATCCATTGCAGGCATTCAATGGTCAGGCGGCGCATGTATTCAACCGTATAGTGGCCGGTCATGATGACGTACATGCCCGTCAGGCAGCCCATCGGACCGACATAGACTACGTCTTGCTTGGCTTCGCTGTTGCGGAACCAGGTGGCCATCAGATGTTCCAGGCTGTGGATGGCTGCCGGGGCCACGGCTGGCTCGTGGTTGGGTTCGGTGATGCGAAGGTCGAAGGTGGTGAAACCCTTGTCTTCGCGCGAAACATAAATACCCGGTTTCAGATGAGTGTGGTCGATGGTGAAACTCTTGATGACTTCCATGCAGATGCTACTATAAAAGAGTGTTGTTTGAACTTTTAAGGGGGAAAGAGTCTTACTCCGCGCGACTGCAAACATCCGACGATGCCCAGGCTGTTCAAGGGAGTACGGCGTCTTTCTGTGCCAAAAGTAGAACTTTATATTTGAAGTGTCAAAGGATTTTACCGTTTAGGCAAAATCGGCCGCTTGCTGGTGTCGAAGTTTTTTCATAAATTTGGAATAGCAATAGGGAAGCGGCCTGCGGGTCGCTTTTTTTTGTTTGAACGTTTGATTTCTCGATGAAACCGCGAGTTTTTGTGGTGAAATGACATTATGGAGAATGTAAGAAGGCTTATGAAATGAAGCCGTGGTATAAGCGAATTTCTCTGCGCCATAATGCAAGCGTCTGACTGAGTTGCCTTGCAAGAATTTAGGATAATTTAACCTTCGGGTAGAATGTCAATATCTTTTACTGTTATCGTCCACCTCTTCTGTGTGAGTGTTTTAGTATGAAATTCGGTTGAATATTGGATTTAAAGGATGGCAGAAAGGAAAAAACAGCCAATTTTTTTGCCAAATATCCGTTAAAAACCAATAAAATAGTATATTTGCGACCGAAATTTCATAATGAAAAACACATGAAGAATTTTACACTTAGACTGCTGACCGCCTGTCTGTTTGCCTGCTGGGCACTTATCGGAGCGGCTCAAGATCCTAAACCGATATTGACTATCGGTTGCCTTTCGGACATGCATAGCGAACTGTCGCTGATTAATCCGTCGAGTGGCAATGTCTCTGACGTCCAGTTGCGCGGAACGATTACGAACACGCTGTCCCGCATGCTCAGCGAGGAAGATCTCGACCTTATCGTGCTGGGCGGCGACTGCACTAGCGATGTGACTATCTCGGAGGACAAGTGGCAACGCGTTCGCGAATTGATGAAGGACGCTTTCCGTAGCGCTTTCCGTAGCGACAAAACGAAACGCCCTGTAATCTATGTGACGGGTAATCACGACTACGAAGTGGCTAACTTCGACAATCTGCCGAAGCCTTACAACGCAGCCGACTACCTGCCTATCATGGAAGAGGACATCGCTGCACTCGACCCGTCGGAGGCTTTCTACGAATATGCCGATAACGGTTCGCTCGGAACCATGAGGCTGCTGGCTGCCTTCCATTATGTAATCGACGGCTTCGACTTTGTCATGCTCAACTGCGGCAAGTATTTCTTCCAGTCGGCTTGGAACTATACCTATTCGCAAGAGTCGGTGGAGTGGGTTGACCAGAAGTTGGACGAGATTTACTCGGACAATCCCAATAAGACTGTATTCTTCGTGCTTCACATCCCCTTCGGCGACAGCAACAGCATCAGTGCCTACGGTAAAGGCTTGGCTTGCAACAGCGCTACGCAAAGCGGCTACGCACTTAAGCAGGCTCTGGCCAAGCATCCGAACCTGATTATGCTCTACGGCCACGACCACGGCACCGATTCGGCCTACATCCGCACCAACACTTCGCAGCGCATCACTCGCTATGACACCAGCGGCAATGTGATTTCTTCCTTCGATGAAGACCATTATGATGACGAATCTTCAGATGAAATGACGGCAACGGGTACGGCCTCCGTAGCCCTGAGAAGTTACGAGGTTGAAGAATATCTGACCTATAGCACGACCACGAACCTCACTACGTCCACCACGCCTACCTATATCAACGTGGCTCCCTCGGCATCGTTCACTGGCAGTTACAGCCTCGACGTGAACGGCAGTTACGTCTATTGCGGCAGCGGCGCTACGTACTCCGGCAACCCTGACATTCTTCAGTGGTCCAGTTGCTATCTCTACAAGGTGGAAGACCCGGATGCGTCGCCTATAAAGGCAACCCGCATCACCGATGCTTCGGAACTGACGTCGGACACTAACATCATCATCTTGACTGCAGCGAAGAAAGACGCACACTACTATCTGCTTACTAACCACACCGGTACGAACCGAATGGAAAGCCAGTATTTCAGCGACGACCTGCCTGGGAGATACATTACCGACGACGGCATCGGCGCAGATGTTATATGGACGGTAGTAGAATCTGGTGGTGGCGGCGGTGGCAGCCCTGAAACTACCAACCTGACAAGCGGTACCTATCTGGTGCAGAGCGTAGCCACGGGTGAAAACCTGGTATACGATTCCAGCAACAACATTGAGACATCTACAGATAAATCCGCTTGTACGATTTCTTCGTCGGGCGACTATTTTACCATCAACATCACCGGCACCCGCAACCTGCATATTGGTAGCGGCGGCCGCTTCTCGGGCGGCACGGCTAGCAACATTATGCTGTTCCGCGTAGATAACGTCAGTGGCAGTACTTACAGCGGCACGCGCTCAATGTCCTTCGACCTTGATGCCAAATACATGCTCGTGGCCTACTACAGCGGTGGCTATTACGCTCTGAGCAACCAACTCTACAATGCCGACATGGGCGACGACCAGCGTATGCGTAGTACGGCTGTAACAGTCGGTGGCACCACTGCCACGGTGACAGCCGATCCGAATCTGCTCTGGTCTTTCCGCTCGACGGTTGACCCGGATGAACTGGTTGGCGGAGAATATGTGCTGCATAATGAAGGCAACAACGAGTATCTGGCACTTGACGAAAACAACCTTTGCACCGCTACTTCACCGATGACTTGCTCGTTCAGTTACAGCAGTGGCTTCACCATTGCTCTTACGGAGCGCCACCTGCACATCGGTAGCGGCGGCCGCTTCTCGCGTGGCGATGCTCAGACGTTCGAACTCTACCGCGTGGAAGACTTGGACGCCAGCACGATGACAGCCACCCAGGTTTCGTCGTTCAAGGTGGGCGAGCACTACCTGATAGTAGGTATCTACGGTGGCAACCGCTATGCCTTGAGCAACCAACTCTACAATGCCGGAATGGGCGACGACCAGCGTCTGATGAGCCAGGCTGTGACGGCCACTGCAGGCACCATCACCTTCCCGGCTAACAAGGACATCATCTGGACCATCGAGGAACCGCCTACGGTAACGCCGGACGAACCTTCCTTCCTGTCGGCGTTCATGGGTTCTATGCGCTACTACAACAACTCTATCGAGGGCGACGTGAGCGTATCGAATTCGAAGATTGTGCAGGCGTTGATGATTTACGTCTATGACGACCACATCGACATGAAGATGAAGAACTACGGCGAGTCCGGAACCTTCAGTGGCATCACCGTCAACGAAGACCTGGTGACCTACCACATCAAGCGCAACGTGGAGCACTCTGACATCATCACGGGCATTGACACGAACATCCTTCGCCCGACCACCGACGGAAAGACTGTCATCTACGACCTCCAAGGCCGTCGCGTGAAAGAGGCTCGTCAGGGCGTCTATATCATCAACAATCAGAAAGTGCTGGTAAAATAAGCCAGTGGTTTCTATGGTAAAAACGAAGTGTGCCGGTGTATGCCGGCACACTTCGTTAATGCTTTCAGGGGTCAAATCAGGCAGTTGGCGGTTGTGCTAAATGTTTTTTTGACAGGAATTTAAGAAATGTAACATCTTCGTAACAGCGTGGCATTTCAGTTGCGGGTTGGCAAATGTAAATTTGCATCAGTCAAACCAAAAGAATATGGACACATTAGATATACTCTTTACCGTATGCAAACTGTTCGGAGCGTTGGCTCTGCTCATCTACGGCATGAAGGCAATGAGCGATTCGCTGCAGAAAATGGCCGGACCGCAACTTCGCCATGTACTCGGGCGCATGACCACTAACCGCTTCACCGGATTGCTTACCGGCATGTCCGTCACGGCCGCTGTGCAGTCGAGCACGGCCACCACGGTGATGACGGTGTCTTTCGTAAATGCGGGACTGCTCACGCTGGCCCAGGCCATCAGTGTCATTATGGGTGCCAATATCGGTACTACGCTGACGGCTTGGATTATATCGGCCGGTACGTCCTTCAACGTGACCAATCTTGTGTGGCCGGCCTTTGCCGTGGCGCTGATACTTATCTATCGTAAGCGGCAGGCTTCGGCAGGTGATTTCCTGTTCGGACTGGCCTTCATGATACTCGGCCTAGGCACGCTCCGGCAGACCGGGGTTGATATGAACCTGGGCGAACAAGAGGCCGTGCTCCATTTCTTCAGTTCGTTCGACCCCTACAGCTACATCACTACGCTGCTGTTCTTGCTCATAGGTGGACTGCTGACCATGTGCGTGCAGTCATCGGCCGCCGTCATGGCCATTACGATGATTCTATGCTCCAGCGGCGCATTGCCAATATATCAAGGTATTGCACTTGTAATGGGCGAAAATATCGGCACTACTGTGACGTCGAATTTGGCTGCGCTGTCGGCCTCCACTCAGGCCCGCCGTGCGGCTTTTGCCCACATGTTCTTCAACTTGTTCGGCGTTTGCTGGATGTTGGTGGTGTTCCATCCGTTTGTGGATATGGTGTGCGGAATGGTGGGGTATGATGCCACGCTGACACGTGAGTCGGGGCAGGAGGCTTTCCTGTCTAACGCATCCCGTCTCACGGTGGTGCTGGCCATGTTCCATACGTGCTTCAACGTGGCCAACAGTGCGGTGCTGATATGGTTTATTCCGCAGATAGAACGCATCGTTTGCCGGGTCATCAAGGACAAGCCGTTCCACGAAGAAGGGCCTACCCGGTTGCAATACATTGAGGGCGGACTCATGCAGACGCCTGAAGTATCGGTGCTTCAGGCACAGAAAGAAACGGTTCACTTTTCGCACCGAATGCAGCAGATGTTTGTCATGGTGCGCGAACTGATACGTGTGAAGGATGCCGAGGATTTCAACGAACGCTTTGAGCGTATCGAAAAGTACGAGGAGATTGCCGACAACATGGAGTCGGAAATTGGCGGTTATCTTGGTCGGGTGAGCGACGCCCACTTGTCCGACGATACGAAGGCTAAGATTAGAGCCATGTTGCGCGAAGTGAGCGAGGTGGAGAGCGTGGGTGACGCATGCTACAACCTGGCACGCATCTTGCGCCGCAGGCAGGAATTGGCCGACGACTTTACGCCGGAACAATACGAGGCCATGGACCACATGTTGCAATTGGTCGATACGGCGCTTGCACAGGCCTGCCGTGTGTTGGAAAACCGTATAGAGGAGGAAAGTCCGGTTCCGACGATTGAAACCGAACGCCAGATAAACAATCTGCGCCGCCAACTGCTGTCCGAGAATATACGGGCCATCGACGACCATAGTTATTCGTTCAGTCTCGGTACGATATATGTCGATTTCATCAACGAGTGTGAGAAACTTGGCGACTATATCGTAAACATTGTCGAGGCGCGATTTGGCCGGTCGCTTGAAGAGCCTTCCTCCACAAGCCGGCAACTTTATTACCGTCAACTGGCTGTCGACCTCGACCAAAAGACGGCCACTATCGGTGGTGTGCCCATTGCCCTGACTCCTGGCGAATTTGACTTGCTTTGTCTGTTCCTCTCGTCGCCCGGTAAGGTGTTCTCGCGCAAAGAACTGATTGCTTCAGCATGGCCTTCGGACGTGATTGTTTCCGACCGTACTGTGGACGTGTCGGTAACCCGTCTACGCAAGAAGTTGGGACCGCTTGCCGCCACACTGACCACTCGTCCGGGTTTCGGCTACGGATTGGAGGCCGAATAGGCTGAAGTGCTTTTGGAAAATTAGTTTTAAGACGCCGCGATATGAATGGGTATCGCTGCTACAGGCTTTGGCGGTACTCGGTGGGCGTCATTCCATATCTTGCTTTGAAATTGCGTCCGAAGGTGTCGCTGCTGATGAAACCGCTGGCTGCAGAAATCTGGGCGATGCTCAGTTCCGGTCGTTCGGCCATTAGGTGGAAGGCATATTCCAATCGAAGTTCACAGACGTATGAGGCCACCGAGGTATGGGTGCTACCCTTGGAGAAGGCGGCACCAATCCGCTCCTTTGACAGTCCGAAGGTGTCAATCAGTTTCTGACGGCCGAAATCGGATAACAAGAACAGACGGTCGCGCGTGATGGCCTTGTCGAGGAAAAGGAAGAGTTCCTCGTCGGTCATCTTGTTTAGGTTGGCCGACACCACGGTCGTTTCTTTCGAATCGTCACTCGTTTCCGTCGCCTCCATTTTGCTGTCAGAGTCGGGCAGGGCTTGTTGCTGTTGCAGGGCGAGGTATTTGTTTTTATACGATTGTGCCTCGGCAATTTGTCCGGCTAAGACGCGGTTCTTTCTACGCAGGATGTGGCGCTGGCGAATGGAGAAATAAGTGAAGGTAAGAGCCACCAGCAGAAATACTCCGAAGGGAATGCTTATGATAAGGCTTCGCAAGGCGGTGGTGTGCTCTGCCACGATGGTTTGCTCCAGTTCCTTCTTCATGAAACGCGATGCGTAGAGTTGAGCCTCGCTGTTGAGTAGATTCTCGTATAGTTTGTTGTTGAGCGCATCGTATCGTTTCAGATATTGGCAGGCGGTGACCGGTTGTCCGATAGCCTCGGCGATGGTGGCACGACCTTTCAATATTTTGGCATATTCGGAGCTAAGGGTGTCGGAACCCATGTTTTTCTCTTTGATCTCGAAGGAAGCCAGCGCTTGGTCGTATTTGCCCAGCAACAACAGCGTTTCTCCGATGTGCGACTGGCCTATATCGGTTTGTGCGTAGTAGGATTCGTTGAAAAGCTTCAGGTAGTGCTCCGCATTTCCGAAATCTTTCTGCATGGCATAGGCTTGGGCCAGAAAAACGTGGGTTTGTGCACGATAGAAGGCAATGTAATTTTTGCGTTCCGATTCCGATTTGGGTTCACGGAATGTGCCGTCGGCATAGCACGAAGGTTGCTTCTCGTAGGCGTCCAAGAGAGTGAGTATTTCCTTTGCGTTCGGGATGATCTCGGCGGGACGATCCATTTCAGTGAGAATATTGATTTTGCGTTTTAGGGCGATGATGCGCGTGTCCAACTCATTGAATCGCTTGGTGGATTCAAGTTGGCGCAGCGCGGCATCAATCATCGCCAATCCCTCTTCCTGTTGTCCGATGTGTGTGTGGATGTAGCCGAGTTCGGCCTTGGTGCGCAGGGCTTCTACAAATTCCCCGCTTTCCTGTTGCAGATCGGCCATGCGTGTTCCCCAAAACAATCCGCCGAAATAGTCGCCGCGCAGTCGTGCGATATTAAGGAGCATCTCCAGCACGTCTTGTTGAAAATAGGCGTTCTCTTGGGCCATCTTGTGCAGGAGCAGGTTTTCGCATATCTGGCGCGCTGTGTCGAGCCGTTGGCCGTTGTAACAGCGTGAATAGACCGTAGCACGCATCAAGTTGGCATGAAAATCAGACAGTTTGCCTGAGGTTTCAGCCGAGTTGATGATAGCCAATGCGCGTTCAGGTTCTTCGGCATAGATTTTCATTACCTCGGCTTCCGTGTCGAGGAAACCGGAGGACGACGGCTCATTGGTGTTTTGTGAAGAATGGTCAATGCAACTGACAACCGCTATGAGGGTGGTCAGGGTGAATATGTTCAACAGGGTTTTGAGCATGATGGTTGTGTGATATGCCTTATTTTCTTTTTGTTACCCGCTTGGACAGGCCGATGGCATCCGTCGGGCATACGAGGCGGCACAGGTGGCATCCAACGCACTTCTTGCCAATGAGTTGGGGCAGGCGTGTGTCGGCGTCGAAGCGCAGGGCCTGATGGCCGCCGTCCATACAAGATACATAGCACCGGCCGCATCCGATGCATTTCTTAGTGTCGATTTTGGGAAAGACAACCGTGTCGCGGTCCAAATCGGACGGGGTGACAAACCGCGGAAGTTCCTCGCCCACAAGGTCGGACACGTGGTCGATGCCGCGGTTGGCCATATAGTGCTTCAAACCGAGCGTGAGGTCGTCGATAATGCGGTAGCCGTACTGCATGACGGCGGTGCACACTTGCACGTTTCGACAACCTAACTGGATGAACTCGAGTGCGTCCTTCCATGTCTCAATTCCACCAATGCCGCTCAGTTCGACATGGTTGGTCTTTGAGATGCGTGCATGGTGGTTCTGGTTGCCCGACATGGCACTTGCGTCGGCATCTTCGCGTTTCCCGCAAATGATGGGGTTCTTTGCCATATCTAGGATGAAGCGCAGTGCAATCGGTTTGACTGCTCTTCCGGAATAGCCCGACACCGTCTTCTTCCCCGAGACGGTTGCGCATTCGCCCATCGTTACCGACTTGATGGTGTTGATGGCCGAAATGGCATCAGCACCGGCGAAGAACGCACCCATGGCGGGCTGGTTAATCTGAGTGATGTTCGGAGTCATCTTCGGGATTACGGGAATGGATACGGAACGCTTCACATAGGCCGTGTAGAAGGTCACGAGTTCCGGATTTTGCCCCACGTCGGAGCCCAAGCCGGCCAGACGCATCTGTGGGCAGGAGAAGTTCAGTTCCACGGCATCGACGCCGGCTGCTTCGGCCATCTTGGCAAGTTCAATCCATTGTTCTTCGGTCTTTCCCATGATGCTGGCCACCACCACCTTTGTCGGGTAGGCCTGCTTGAGGCGCCGGAGGATGTCGAAATCGACTTCAGCAGGGTTTTCTGACAACTGTTCCATGTTGCGGAAACCGTAGAAGTCGCCTTGCTTCTGCTCGCCGACAGTGTCGAAGCGGGGCGATACTTCGTGGATGTCGTCCATGCAGATTGTCTTATAGAAGACGCCGGCCCAGCCCATGTCGAAGGCTCGTGCCACCATGTCGTAGTTGGTGCACACTGCCGACGAGGCAAGGAAGAAGGGATTTTCGCAGTCAATTTCGCAAAACTTGATGGCCAGCGACGGCAACTTGTCGTCGGATGTCTGCGGTGCTTCGGGCAACACGCTTGCCAGTTCGCGCAGCCGGATGGGGCGGTCGTAGTGGATGCATGCCTGTTCGGCAGCCTGCAGGTCCGCCTCAGTGCAGGAGGCTATCCAGCGTTTTGCCAGAGGGGTGTTGTCAAAGCGTATGGCACGCAGACTGCGAGCCGGGTCGCCTTTTGAGCAGGCTTGGGTACAGGGAGCGTTCTGGCAGAGCAGGCATCGTGCTGCTTCTTCTTCAATGCGGATGAATTTTTCCATGGAAGTATCGTGTTTGAGATTATAGACGGGCAATAAGCAAAAGAAATTTGTAGGGTGTTAAGTGTGAAATACTTAAAGGGCATTTTTGCCTTCTTACTGCAAATATAATTTATTTTGCCTATCAAGTCTGCATGGAGGTGTGAGATTTCTTCTCGCACCTCCATGCAGACCTGATAGTGTGGGCGATAGGGTTCCTTGTGGAGCCTATTGTCCCGTCTTTTCAGCCTTGGAACTTACCATTCGGCTTCCGCATCGCTCTCTTCGGGAATGTTGTCGGTCAGTTCGTAAACTTCGCCGGTTACCGCATTCACAAGAATGTGTTTTTCACGCGAAGGTGAGCCGCCGAAGACGTAGAGTGCGTTGCCTTTGTCGAACGCCATGACGGGATAGCGGAGCGTTACGAAGCGCGTGTCGGGGTCGTCGTATGCCGAGTTCTTCACGTTGGCAATGGCCTGTTCGAGTGAAATGAGATTCGACAGGTCCGAAATCCAGCGGTCGCTAAGCCAGGGAGTGTCGAATTCCAATTCCGAAATCTCCGACACGTCGCCGGTTTCGAAGTTGCGGCCCTGTGCCAGGATGGTGCAGGTGCTTTCCTGCTGGTTCCATCCGAGGTTAAAGATGTAGACCACTTCGACCGGTTTGATGTCTTTCAAGGGCAGTTCAGCGATGCTGCCGTTCAGTTTGTATTGTGCTTCCACCAACCGGCCAGAAGCCACGGAATATTCGGCGGCTACGGCGCGGTAGTCGGAGCGCAGCAGGTCGAGGCATTCGGTAGATGCCGGCTGAGTGTTTGCCTCGTCGTCGTCACTGCACGAGGCAACGGCGAATGTCAGGGAGAAGACGCTTGCGAGTGATAGAAGGCAAAGCGTAAGGTGTTTGTTGTTCATGATGAAAAAAGTTTATGATTGATGATAATGGAGTGGCAAGGAAATGGAGTTTTTGAAAAATGTATCTTGGCAGTCTGTGCACCGGGATTTCTATCATCGGCGACAGTGCCGGCGCGAAAGGCAACAGACCTGATTCTGATAGCAACACAGTTCAATAGCATTACAACGATACTACTTTTTTATCCATCTTTTTTTTAACATGCTGCTCACAGTGCCTTTGTTTTTCAGACCGCCAAGATAACGCTGTACAAATGTTGACCTAACCATTGGTCTTTCGAGGCAAGCAATCGGACAGAGTAGTCGTGACATAGGATGAGAAAGTTGATAGGAGAATTTAAGCAACCATTTGTCACGTATCAAACACAACCAATAACGTTTGAACGGCCTATGTGTTGACCTCTCTGTCCGTTGCGTCGCTGATAACATCAGGGTGATATGCCCATGGTTATAGGATTTGCCTCAAAGAATCACTATGCAAAAATATCAAGAACCGCTTTGCTTGCTATGCAACCGCGACAAATGGGCGCTTTTGGTGGATGAAATATCGGACGAAAAGACGCGATGGCGGATGCTGAAATATCGAAAATCGGATGAGTGCAGGTGCTTATGCAAGTAGGGGCTACAGGGGTGCTGCGAAGGAAGAAACATGCCTGAAACGTTTTTCGACTATGTGGAAAAATTCTATTTTTGCGAAGCAGAACCTGACCATTTAATTACGACACATCATGAAAGTGCTACTTATCAATGGAAGCCCGCGCCGCAAGGGCAACACGTTTACGGCGCTCAGTGAGATTGCCTCACAGTTGGAGAAAAACGGAATAGAATCCGAGATTGTGCAAATAGGCGTCAAGCCTGTGCGTGGCTGCATAGCCTGCAACCAATGTCGTGCCAAGGGGCTGGGCCGGTGCGTGTTCGACGACGACGTATGCAATCAGGTCGTGGCAAAGATGGCCGAATGCGATGCGTTAGTTGTGGGCTCGCCGGTGTATTGGGGCCAGCCTGCCGGACAGGTGCTTTCTCTTGTTCAGCGCATGCTCTATGCGGGCGGTCCGCACTTTGCCAACAAGCCGGTGGCTTCGGTAGCCATCTGCCGTCGCGGTGGGGCTACGGCTGCATTCCAGACACTGAACATGCCTTTCGAGATGATGAACATGCCTGTTGTCACTTCGCAGTACTGGAACATTGCCTACGGTCGTGAAGAGGGGGAGGCGGCCCTCGATACGGAAGGGATGCAGACCATGCGCACCCTGGCGAACAATATGGCCTACATGCTCCGATGTTTCCATGCCGACGGAGCACCTGCCTTGCCCGCACGCGAAGAATGGCAGCCCATGCACTTCATCCGTCCCGAAGAGTAGGTTGACGAACTTGTATAATTCTGGTTTCTATGAAGTTGGACATGACCATTTCCGGAACGACGCTAAATGTGTCGTTGGAAGACAATGTGGCAACCCGTGCCTTGGTGGATAGGCTGAGGCAGGGACCGCTGACTTATACGGCCGCCGACTATGGAGGCTTTGAGAAAGTAGGTGCGTTGGGATTCTCTCTTCCTGCGGTCGACGAATATCAGTCTGCGCAACCGGGTGATGTGATGCTCTACTGTGGCAACCAGTTGGTGTTGTTCTTCGGCCATAACGAGTGGGAATATACGCGCATGGGACGATTGGAATCCGGTTCGGCTAGACGGCTCAGAGATTTCTTGCAAGCCGGTAGGGGCAGCGTGGCCGTGACAATTTGCCTGAACATCGAATAGTGCAATTTTGTTTTTCGATAATGCAATCCGCCCATCCCATTATGCAATGGCGCTACGTCATAATGGTGCAGGGCCACAGAAAGAAAATGAGAAGAAAGAAGATACTACCCCCTTGCATCCCCTATAGAAGAAAGAAATAGATAAAGAAAGAATTAACTTTTTACGACCTTCGGTCAATGCGAGCGCGCTTGCGCGCACGAAGGAAGGGAAGAAAAACAGGGGCATGGGCACGGGAGGCCCGTATTCGCCGAAAAATCCGCACCGCGTTGCCGGTGCCAGTAATAATACGTAACTTTGTGCCTATGTTTTTCAGAAACTATCGTAAGAAGATGTTCGCGCTCTATTGCGTGTGGCTCGGCGACCTTCAGCAGGCTGCGCCCTGGTGCTCGCTCCTGGAGCGCGAGGGACTTATCCGGGTGGCGTGGTCGGAAGGGCATACGCCCGACGATGCCAGCCTTACCTTCGAGGGCTGCAACAGGCTGGCTGATTATATGCAGGGCCACTCCTGGCCCTGGCTCGTTACCGCCGTCGCTGGCGTGATTACAATCGTGAATGTTTGTTTGGCTATTAAACTTGGATGGGTATGACAGACGAAAATGTATTAAACCAGCTTCGCGCCATCGGAGCCAAACACAATTGGGATGTTATTGAGGAAGTCTCCGAACTATACGGAAGACCCGTGTATGAACTTCGTAACTCCTCCATACGGCCAGGCGCTAAAACTGGTGAACCGCATTTGTATTCTTATACTCCGCAAGGTGTGGTATTTGAATTAGATTATGACGAAGCCCTCTCTGTGATAGTTTCATTTGCGGGACTGCGTAAGCGCATTCAATAACTGGGGCCGGACCAAGAGTTTGTCCACCCGTAGTAATTCTAACTTGCTGTCAGGTTTCATTTTCTTAATGATGTCTGACAGTTTATAATAATCATCCTTTTGAGGGTCATAGAATAGCAGACCATTCTTGGTACGCTCTATCGTTATGATGTGGCCTCTGTCAAGATTGCTATCCCATCCTAAATGATATCTGCTGCCAATTGGTTTTGTTGCCTTTTCAATCTTGGAAATTATTTCATCTTCCGTGCCTCCTATCTTTGCAGTCCACTCGGGCATCTTTTTCGTTGGTGTCATCCATGCGATACGTGTGTTCTCTGATAAGGCGACCGAAATATCACTTCCGTAAGGCAGGGCCGTAATATCGTAGCCGCGCAGCCTTAATTCGTGTGTAAGCACGCAAGCGGCGCAGTTATCTTTATCCTTAAAAGTGTTTGAGTTTCCATTGTCTGCTTCGGCAAAGGTCATCGGCTTTCCGCGCTCATAGCCTGTTTCTTTTGTAATATCTTTGAAGTTTTCTTCCTGTTCCTCGGAATAATTGTGCATCTCTTCATGCTCTTCAAGTAATCGCATGGCTTCCTTTGTGGCCTCTCTTCCGAGTTTGACTCCATTATAGACTCCCGTTGCTCCGAACTTTATTGGCATCGGCTGGCTCTGACTGATGCCCAGCACGGTGTTTACCCGCCCGGTGTTGTCGCGGAGGAAGTACGGCTCGTTGCCCCGCAGACGCGATAGCTCTATCTGCTCGCGGTGTTCCTCGATCCAGTCGTTGAACTGCTTGGGCATGTCGTTGACGGCATTCTCGCTGTCTT
>JAFUTC010000010.1 GCA_017471505.1 Alloprevotella sp. | reverse complement strand
TCTTCTACCCGAGCATACAAAACAATACTTCTGCATGCTCTCTTTCTCTTCTTCCGAAAAGTTTTATCTTAATCCTTTCAAAGATCGCTTCTTCTCAACGCCTGCACCCAAATTTTTGGGCGAAAGCGAGTGCAAAATTAACACAACCTGACTTACGCACCAAATATTTTTTAGAGAAATTTTATACAATTTTTTAATTTTATTTCTCGACGCCCATACAACCTTCTGATATTCGGCCTCTTAGTCAATGCCGAGGCTCTCGAAAAATTTTCGACAAGAACTCCCCTCCCACTTCTGCTGCTGGCCACCTTATATATAATAAGGAGTGCGCACACGTACGCGCACATCTATGGGTCTCTGGTGGGTACGAAGTATGAGGGTAAGTGTCCGGACTTATGTGTGGATGGTGTGTGGTATGAACACGAGGGTTTCACTTCTTCTAATGGGAAGAACGCGTTTCGTAATATGCTGAATAATGGGCTGAGGCAATCTGCCCGGCTGATCATTGACAGGCCTGCTCTTACAGACGCCTATATGAAACGTGTAATCAGGCAAAGAATAAAGAGTGGGCAGGCCATAGAAGAGGTGTGGCTGCGCGAGGATTCTGAAATCAGGCTGCTATATAAAAAAGTCTGAGGAATGATTGCTCACTCCTCATTCTGGCGAGGAATCGGTAGTCGTTAGCTACGGAATCCTCGGTGCAAATATACGATTTTTTTGTACACTCCAAATAAATTTCAAAAAAATTATTCGCCTACGCTATCAAGCAAATAGCGGATGAGTATCTCGGATTCTTGCGTCTGAATGGGATGATGGTTTCTCAGACCGTTTATACTACCGTCAACCTTTGTCTGAGCGTCGAGTTCCCAATGAGTTCCATCGACACAATAGTCCACATAATTGTCCACCGTTAGCGGTATTTCGCCGAAAAAGTCCAAAAGTGGAAGATTATATTTTTGTGCGAGTACGTTCATTTGGTAGTTCAGGGAATCATAGTCTTGTTTCACTTTCTCCCTAACTGCATCCGGACTCAAACCATCGCGCCACTGTCCGCGATGGTCTGACGAAAGGCTTCCGGTCAGCATTCCAGAGCAAGTTATCGGGCTGTTTGCCAATATTATCTTTGCATTGGGGTTTGATTCAAGTATCTGTTCGATATAGGCACAATATACGGCAGTCATGTTGAACATATTGTAACGCTCGGTTGCACTCATCTCTTCAAAATCGTCCATTTTCCGCACCGCCGCAGCCTCGTCGTCGCCATAGCACGGATAATGCGATTTTACATTTTCAATAGCCTCAGTTGTGGTCAGTTGAGCATAATTTTTCTGAGCCAAATCATTTCCGCTGACACAAAACAGATAATAATCGGTTGGATTGTCCAACACTTTTTTCCGGATATTCCATGAATAGAGCCAACTTCGGGTTTCTGGATTCACGGTCGTCGAGCCACCTGCCCACCCCATCTTGTGTCCGCCATAGGCTGCATTGTACACGTTCATTCCTGCGCGAATGGCAGTCAGGAGCATCAGTTCCATAGAGTTGTGCTGACTGTCGCCGAATACTGTTATACTCTTCCCTGCTATCAACGGATGGAAAGTTGACGGCAGCAGATTATGTTGTGCTCCCATAGGCTTGTTCGAAATGCAGACATCATACAGCGTAAGGTCCGACAAGTCGGTTGCCGCGTCAGACAATACGTTCACATAGAATCCCGACTTACTGGACAAGCCGTCGGCCACTATGTCGTAGTCCAAACGCAATGTAACGATGCTGTCCTCGCTAATGCCTATGACACGCCACGTAACAGTCCGATTGTAGTCGTTGTCGTTCACAGAAAGCCGTATGCCCGGAGCAAGTATCTGATGAGTCCACAGCAACGGCGAACTACTCATTCGAAGAGCCTTTATTTTTAGCAGGTCGGACAACTTAATGCCAAATTGATAGTAGACCTTGCCCGTTTCGTCGAAAGGAATTCCACAAAAGGAATAATCTGCTTGGAACAAATGGGTGTACTCATTTTGCACATTGCACAGTCCGCTTTCCGAGTGTAAATGCACATCTACCCCGTCCCCATTGTCTGTTGTTGTCATGGTGGCTTTCGGGCTTGCGCAAGTAAGTGGAAACTTGATGCTCCTTTGCGTGACATCACCCTGCTTACCGGTCACTTTTCCTTGTCCACGCAAGATGGCATAGCCGTAATTGTAAGCGTTTGAATCCTGGTCATAGACAAAAGGCGTTCCTGATGTGACGACTGGGGCTATCAGTGCAGTTGTCGAGCGGACTTCCTCGCCCTCGTGCAGCCAACTTCCCTGCCGATAGATAACAGCTAAATACCCGTAGCTAACAGGCAAATCGACGTCGATAGTTACATGAATGAACCAATGGCCGTTGCCATCATCTATATAGTCATCCACATAGCAACTGACCTCCCCAATCTGCGCAGCCTCAACCGTCTTGCAAACAGGTGCAGATTTTGCATTTTCGAAATGTTCGTTTTCAGCAAACTGAAAAGTAAATCCAGTTTCTTTTGACGTATTTGGCATGTGTTTGCGCAACTCAAATATAAGTTGCTGCGTCACCACACTTGTTCCACTCTTCTCTCTTGAAAACTTTATCCAACCCTCAAAATGCAAGTCCGGCAAATCTCGCAGTACAAAGTCCTGTTGCGCCATCACTTGCGTGCCAGCCATAGTGCCACGTCTCAGTTCAAATTCCTTCTTACCCCAAAATTGTTTGGGATACGACATCGGGCAGAACTGGAAGGTAGAACGAATATAATCGGCATAAATTTTCTTCTGAATGACTGCATACTCATCCGGATAGGCAAAAGCCGGCCATAATTCGTTGTTTCTATCCACCCTCCACGCCTCACAACGTTGTCGGTACTCTCTTGTCGGCGAATAATAGACCACGCTATCAATATCCGTCAAAGCCATACGTAAGGCAATGCCGTCAGCCCATATTTCCTGCACCTGACTGCCTACTTGTTCTACCCCATCAAGGTCTACACACGAGAAGCGCACGCTGTCAATGTCAGACTTCACGTAACGTACCGGATTGCCGCTTTTACGATAAACGTAGACCGAGTCGGTCTGCGCCGACACCTTTGCGCCAAACGCCCACAAAAGGGCACATATAAATATTACCTGTCGCATTACTTTATGATTTTATAGTTTCCCTTTGAAGTATGAACCAGATAAACCCCAGCCTGTTCAGGCAGTTTTATCCGAACGTTTCCGTAATGTTCCGCACATACCTCAGCCACTTTTTTGCCACTCTGATAATAGACCACAACCCTCTCCTTCGGTCGCAGGTCGTTTACCGTCAGCACATTGCCCGTCCATGTGTACGAGAGAGATGAGGCATTGGTCTCGGAAATACCTGTTGCCACATTCTCTGCAAGCACATACCGCCTTACCTCCTCTAAAGGCCAACTATCAGACCTCTCTGAGGTTTGAATAAGCAACTCATCGGTAGTGAAAGAAATCTTCGGCTCTTCGGCCAACAAATAAACCACACTCGTGCCATCGTCAAAGAACAGAATCAGTCCATCCAAATCGTCGGCACTCACACGCAGCCAGCCCAGCCATAGAAGGGCTGTCAGAAAAAACACCTTTCTCATAAAAGAAATGTTACTTTTTAGGTAGCGCCAACTAATACCGATACGTCTTTGTCGGACCAGGCAAGTACACAGGGAGTAGGGACCAAAAAGAAGCCGTGGGCTCTCTCGTCCTACTCCGAGGTATTTGGCGGACCCGAAAATGCGACAAGATACACCCACGCTTCACGCGGGCGCTTAACTTATCTATTCGCACATCTTCTTTCCTAAATCGCCAAATTTTCGGAGTATATCGAATAAATAGCAAACGCTATGTATTAATAATAATAATATTCGTCTGCACCACTGCACAAACTATCATATCTGATGCAAATATAGAAAAATCTGAAACAAGCATTCTATCATAACTTCTTTTTTTGATTATTCGCGAATGCACTTTTCTCTTGCATGACCGCATTATGGAACCAAAAAATTCCCTTATGCAATCCGCAGATTGTATAAGGGAATTTGGAAATTCGATTATGGAATTTATGTACGGCATTATGGAATTTTCGGATGCCATAATGCGCTCTGCCGTCCGCACGGACGTAGTGCCCTACCCTATGCTATTCTTGACGGTAAGGGCCACCAACACTATCAAACTAATAGAGGTAAAGATGGCTATGAAGATGACGAACGAAATGGCCACATGGAAGAGTGTCTTCAGTCGCCCGTAGCCGTAGAGTTGCCTATAGTTGACGTAGAACAGCAAGAACGAGAGGGTGACTGGAAGCTTTCCGTCGACCATCTTGCCCATGAGGAGTTGCAGCCACATATAGAGGGTGACAATCACTCCCATCTGGATACACATGAACACCTGTGCCACAAAGTGCTCGGCCATATATAGGCCCGGACGTCGCGGTGCGCGGCGGAGAAGGTAGTAGGCCACGATGCCGAAGATGACGAATTGTATCAGTTCGCCCCATACGCGGTTTTCTTTTTCCCATGCGACATAGGCCTGGAAGAGGTTTTCGAACGAGTCGATGCTTTCTTCGATTGCTTTTTCGGACTTCAGTTCCTCGGCCGACATATTGGCTTCCGATGCCGCCGTGGCCTCCGATTGCCCAGTTCGGGCGACCGAGAGGTTTATCTCTTTCTCGGGCTCATCCGTGCGCAGGCGACCAATGGAGTCGCTAAAGGTATAGGTCAGCGTGAAGATGGCACTGACCACGAAGAGGGTCTTGAAGGGCTGCAGGTAGGGCCTCCGGTGTCCGTCGAGATAGTCGCCAATCATATAGCCCGGCCGCCAGAGCAGATGGCTGATGGTGCGGAACAAACTGGAGTCGCCGGCGCCCCAGGTGTTAAGGAAGGTGCGCGACATGTTGACCAGGCTGAGCCGGGCCACGGAGGCTATCTGTCCGCAACGGGGACAATAAGAGCCGCTGAAGGTTTCGCCGCAGTTCTTGCACACAACTTCGGCCTGCTGCCTCGGGGCGCAGGGCACCGGGGTGCGCTGTGCCTGCTTGAAACGCTGATAGCGCTGACGGAGGCGCTGACAAAGATTTTTGAACGACTGACGGATATTCATAAGAGGCTAATGAGAGAGACCGACGCTACTTGTGGCAACAGAGGCCAGCAGGGCCGCAAACAACAAGCATGAGTTTTTCATGTTCGGTCGGGGGGGACATAGATTCAGGATGCAAAGATAACATTTCCCGCGACATTGAGCAACCAACCGGCCGTCAAGTGGTCCGCGAGCGGACAGTTGACCTTCCCCCTCAGACAAGTATGCTCGCATGCAAGTCCCCCGTGCCACGACAAGATGACACGGGGGCTATTCCAACCGGCATTGATGATGCCAATCTGTTTCTTACGGCTATATTACCGGAGTATTGCGACTGATTACGGCATCATACCCATAGATGTCGGGCCAATACTCCATCTGTCCCGACGACAAGGTGCTGGTAACAATCATCACCGACGGCTACGAGAACAGTTCGTCGGAATGGACGCTTTCCATGATTCGGAACATGATTGAGAAACTGAAGCAGCAGAACTGGACCTTCACGCTCATCGGCACCGACAACCTCGACGTGGAAGAGATGGCCCACGACTTTGCCATCACAGAGCATTTGGCATTTCACCAAGACGAAGCCGGCACCCGCGCTATGTGGGAAAAAGAACGCCGAAGCCGCTGTCGCTACAACCGCATTGTGGAGGAAGAGGCACCTATCACTGCAGGCGACTTCTTCAAGGAAGACGAATAGCAAAAACGCCCTCCACGACAATCCCCCTATGCCGCCTGGCGCGACATAGGGGGATGCTGATTTTCGGCCAATGGTGCCGTCGAGATACTGCCTTACTTAAGCAACTGGAACTTGCCAATGACGGGAAGCGGCTTGCACTGTCCGTTGGCGGCATTGATGATGCCGATAATGGCCAGCACGGCGAACACGATTCCCACAAGTGCCAGAAGCGAAATGAGGAAATAGAGCCTCCATGAAATGGACAAAATGATGGTGCTCACGATTTCGTAGGCCACCCAATAGACCACGGACACCAGAAGCAGCACCAGGCCCTGATTGGCATGGTAGCGTGCAAACTTAGAATCTTTGGCCGCGAAGATGGGAATAAGCACCAAGATGCCCAGATAGGCAAGAATGGCCATCACTTTGTTCTTTTCGACGTCTTGAGAGTCGACGGGATTGGTTGGTTGATTGTTTTGTTCTTCCATAATGGTTGAGTTTTAATTATTTTTAGACAAATCTTTCAAAATTTCCTGCACACGCGGATCGTCGAGTGCCTTTTCGGCATCTTTCATCGTGTCGTCGAGCGACTTCTGTATGCTCTTGTCGACCACAAAGCTGATGGAGGCCGGACGCACCTTGTTGGCATCCTTCAGGTCGGTCGTGCAGGAATAGAACACGTCGCCCTGACGGAAATACCACGTGATGAGGTTCCACGGCTGGCCCATAAACGATTTGCCAAGCAACTTGTCGAGCGGCAGCTCTTTGGTGGCATCTTCCAGGTTGCTGGCTTCCATAAACCCGACTATGTTCTTGCCGTCTTGCGACACTTTCTTCGTGGCTTCGTAGGCTTTCCGGACAAAGGCCTCGTATTCGGCCTGAGTGACGTCGCCACCTTCTTTTTTCATGAACATGGCACTGGCCGCCAGCGACACTTGGTCTTTGACGCCATAGAAGTTGGATTTTCCTTCAGCAGTCTCCTCGGCGTAGGCAAAATCGGGGGCGATGTCCGACAGACTGAGTTTGTAGTCTTTCAGAACGGTCTGAAATTTTTCCACGCCGGTCATGCTTGCAAAGTCTTTGATGGCTTCGTCGACTATCTCATCAACTTTCTCGTTTCCCGTAAGCGATTGTTTCTTTTCGCCACACGAAACGAAAAGCATCAAGCCTGTCAGGCAGGCAAACAGAACTGTTTTCTTCATAATGAATAGGGTGTTAGGAGTTTGAATTTATTATCGCTTGATGAATTCCACGCGGCGGTTTTGTGCACGACCTTCCTCCGTCGCATTGGAAGCCACGGGCTCGTGCGACCCCTTACCTACTGCGCGCAGATTGAAGGCATCGCAGCCAAGACTAACGAGGGCGTTGACAATGGCATCGGCACGTTGCTGCGAAAGCGGGTCGTTCACCTTGTCGGAACCCTGATTGTCGGTGTGGCCTTGGACTTCGAAGCGCACCGTAGGATTGGCTTTCATGTATTCGGCCACTTTCATGATTTCGATCATAGACTCCACTTTCAGATCGGCCTTGCCTGTTTCGAAAAGGATGTTGTTGGTCACGAACTTGCCTGTCGTGGCAATGGCTTGCTCTACGCTGACAGCCGACGAGCCTGCCGTGTTGGACACCGCCACAGCCTTGGCGTCGATGTCCGTAGCGTTGCGCTCGTACAGGTCTACTGCACCCTGCGCAATCACCACATTTTTCAAGTAGGTGGGGCGTTCTGACTTATGGCCCGACCATATTGTCATCCAGCCGGCACCGGCCTTTACACTGGGAACATTGACCACGCGTTTGCCATCAATATAGAATTTGAGGGCACGCTTGTTGAACGAAAGGGCAAAATGGTGCCAGCGACCGTCGTTTATAATGGCCACCTCACTCGCTGTGGTAGAACCTTCTTTATGAGTCCACCCTTCAGCCGAGGGCCTTACATACTTGCAACCAATGGTCTGCTTGTCGTTGGCCATATGATATTCGATGGTGAATAGCTCATGGTCGTGTCGCTCACTCTCATGCATGAAATCAATTTCAATAGAGGGGGCGCCGTCTTTCTTGCGGTCGTCGTAGAGCATGTCATATTCCACCGTGAAGACATCGCCCAGATAGTTTTTGATTCCACCTTTCACCAGCGGCGTAATCCAGCCATCGCCGTCGATGAGTGCTATACATTTCACTCCGTTGATGGTTGCAATTTCGGCATTTCCACGCACCAAATCCCACTTAGATGGGAACTCGCCGACCTGTTCGCCTTGCATGTCGTCTTCAAACATAATGATGCTGCCACGCACGAAGTCGTTTTTAACGGCTCCCACATCGTTGGAGTAATTGTCCACGCCATCTTCGTAGTCGTAGTTGTCATTTCCGCGGCTCTGGCTCTTGCCTTTCGAACCTTTTCCGTCGAGAACGGCATCGCTGGCATTATCGACGGTGCGCTCAACCTTGTTTTCAATTTTCGCTTTCACGCGTTCTTTGGCCTTTTCACCAAGTTTCTTCAGGAAACCCTGTGCACTGGCATCTACAGAAAAAGCCATTGCGGCAATTAGGAGTAAAATCCACTTTTTGTTCATATTCATAACGGATAGCATAATTAGGATAAAATTTGACAAACAAAATAAACCGCTTTTTCCGAGCCTTACAACTCCCCATTTGGGGGAATTAGAAGCCGATTGCACCCATTTCGACAGAAAAAACTATCTTTGTGAATATGAAAGTCATACGATACCTGTCTGTAGCGGTGTTATTTGTCCTCCCATCACTGGCCAATGCCTACAATGACCACCGCAATGCACGCGTGGATTCGCTCGAAGCGGCTCTTCGCAGTAAGCAACCGCCCAAAGGCCGCGACCTTGTCCTCTGCTACGAGGAACTTACGCGCGGCTATCTTAACAGAGACGGTGCAAAGGCCGAAGCCTATGCCCGAAAGGCCCTGTCGCTGTCGTACCGCTATAAGGGAATGGCTGTGCGCCAGAGTGTGCTTCGCTATCTCGGACTGCTCTATTACGGCCGAAACCAATTCGACCGCGCACTCGACTACTTCCACCATTCGTTAGCCCTGACCGACTCGATGGTGCAAGCCGGAAACTATTCCAAAGAAACCATCGACGATGCCTACAGTGCGCTCTATGGCTCAATAGGCAACGTGTATAACATGCAAGACCAGTCGCTGCTGGCCATTGAATTCTACCAGCGGGCCCTGCCCATATTCGAGCGCAACGGATGGCTGGAGAGTCAGGCCATTCTCTATCACAACGTGGGCGAGCTATACAATTCGATGAACAACGAACGCGAGGCCGAGAGAAATTTCCTGTTGGCCATAGAAAAAGCCACCAGTGCCAACGATTCGCTGCTTATTGCCATGTCGCAGAAAGGCTTGGGAAAGATTCTCAACCACAGGGGCGACATCCCGCAGGCCAAGCAAACGATAGAAGCCGCCTATGCCTACTACCATTCGCACCAGGACGAGGAGAAAAGCGACTATGCCGTCATCCTGTGCGAACTGACTCAGCTCTATCTTTCCCAGTCGAATCGCGACGTGGGAAAGGCCCGCAGGTTTGCCCAAGAGGCATTGTCGCTGACAGACGACGACCTTCCGCTGGAAACGCTGGCCTATATCTACGCCGTATTGTGCGAGGTCGAAATGGCCCAAAAGAATTGGCAGAAAGCTGCCGACTACTGCCACAAGTCGATAAACATCGACCCCAACGACACCTACGACGACGTAGAATGCTACCTGCATCTGGCCGAAATCTATTTGGAACTGGGCGATGCCTCAAAGACGCAGGAAGCCATGCATAGGGCCTATGGCCTCATGAGGCAGTTCTCGAACGAAAACTACCAGTCGAGCCTCAGCCAGATGGAGGTAATCTACGAAACCGAAAAGAAACAGGCCGCCATTGAAAAGCTGCGCCAGGAAAACCGCTGGATGTGGATTGGTGGCACACTAGTAGCCGTCGTCTTACTATTGGCGGCACTTGTCTTTGCACTGCTCTGGCGAAGCAGCCGACTGAAAAAACAGCGCGAAATCATGAAAGCCACGCTCGATGGTGAGTTGTCGGAGCGTGTGCGTATCGCCCACGGACTTCACGATAGGCTTGGCGGACTTCTGTCGGCCCTAAAGCTGAAAGTGCACGACTCGCAGGAAGCAAGCAATATGGTGGACGAAGCCATCTCCGAGATGCGCAACGTGGCCCACCATCTTTTGCCCGATTCGCTAAAGCGATATGGGCTGCGGACAGCCTTGCGCGAATTTTGTCTTACGCTCCCCCACACCACCTTTGCTTTTATGGGTTCCGACCACACTACTGTTCGCGACGAAGCCATCTATTGCATGGCACACGAACTTATCAACAATGCCGTCAAGCATGCTGCCGCCAAACACATCCGTGTACAACTGCTCATCGACGAGGATATTGTAGCCATCAATATCAGCGACGACGGAAAAGGCTTCGACGTAGACCACACGGACGAGGGTTTTGGCCTGCGCAACATTCGGAAACGCGTAAATGACCTTCAGGGGCAGTTGTTAATCGATTCAACAGTTGGAATGGGCACAGAAATTAACCTCGAAATCCCTCTGAAATAGCAAAACCCCCATTTGGGGAGTTGATAGATAAGCTGTTACCAATTACTTTCGCAGTTGAAACACAAACCATCGCCCTGATGATAAACATAATCATTGCTGACGATCACTATGTTGTAGCGGAAGGCATTGCCCGGCTTATAGAAGACAGCGGGACTGCTCGTGTGGTCGGAATTACCTGTAACATTTCCGACACCTGTACTGGCATTGAGACCCACATGCCAGACGTGTTGTTGCTCGACATAGCACTTCCCGACGGCGACGGCTTAGAGGCAATCGAAAAGTTTACGGCCTTGAATCCAGACATGCGTATCATCGTCTTCACTACCTATGCAGAGCCCAACGTCATCCGTCGTGCGTTCGAATCGGGTGCTCATGGCTACCTGCTGAAAAGTACTACGGCCGAAGAACTCATGTTTGGAATTGAAAAAGTGGCTCAGGGCGAAACCTACATCTGCAAGGAAAGCAAACAGCTGACTTCTGCGCAAACCGAAGTGGTTCCCACGCTCACAAAACGCGAACTTGAAATTCTGCGGCTCATTGTGGCAGGCTACAGCATCAAAGAAATTGCCGGACAACTCTATCTGGGATTTGAAACCGTGCACACTTACACCAAATACCTGCGTCAGAAACTCGGCGTCAATAATATGGCATCGCTCGTCCGAGTAGCCATCGAATGCCATCTCGTATAGTTCCTTTTCACATTATCATTTCATATTCACAAACCACGAAGCCGCCCTGTTTCCGAACTATCGGACAGGGCGGCTTTAATGGGCTAAACGACCGGAACACTGCGGCTGACAACGGCGTCATAGCCATAGATGTCGGGCCAATACTCCATCTGTCCCGTCGACGGGTTCGGATAGGCCGTGTGGTAAATGATATAAATGGGCACCGCAGGGGAAACGCCATGGTAGCCTATGAGACGGAACGGTCGGCGGGCATTGGCGTGTGTGCGCAAGTAGTCTCTGCCCTGTTGCGTCTGAGGTGGCAGGTCCATGGATATGCGGAAGCGGTCGAGCGTCCATGCGTCGAGGTCAGGCAACAGGAAACAAGCCAACTCGAACGGGTTCTGCACCCGCACACAACCATGCGACAACGTCCGGTGGTCGCTCTGGAATGCGCCCCGGTTACTCGTGTCGTGCAGATAGACCGAAAAATTGTTGGGAAAGCGAAACACAATGCGCCCGAGTGAGTTTCCCACGCCGCCTTGCTGGCCCACGCGCAGCGAACCGCTACGCATCTGGTCCGGCGAAACTGTGGCAGGGTTGAGCGTGTCGGAGGTTGTCTTGTCTATGATATAGTATCGGTGGCGGGCAAAGTAGGCAGAATCGCCTGCATGACTGGAAACCTCGTTTTTGATAATGTTGGGAGTTATAATCCAATCGGGATTCACCTGCAAGTAGGTAATCCGGCTATGCAGCAACGGTGTTTTCGTCCGTGTCGTACCGATACAGGTGCGCATCGTAAGGTCGCTGTCGCGCCCGACAGCCCAAAGTTGCTGAGCCGCTAAGTTGACGATGACACGCGGGCCACCTGACGACGCCGACTCCATGCGCCATCTGCAGCGCTCCATATTGACTGCCAGCTTATGCCTTTGCGCCGAGTCGGCAGTAAGGGCCAGTGCTCGCTTGTAATGCTGATAGAGGTCGGTTTGTGGTTCAGACCCCTGCAGATATCCCATCCTGTCGCCGTAACAAAGTTGCTGCATGGCGCCTTCCCTGTCGGGCGTGGCCACCTCGTAGTCGAACAGCCGTGCAAAGCCCTTGTCGTCCACCCTACGGTCGAGATGGTTGAACGCGTGCTCGGGATTCATGAAACCCGCCCGCTGGCCTACGGCTAAGCGCATATAGGCTCGCGACAGATTATAGTCGAGACGGGCCAGCAACTTATTGATGCCACCGGCTACCGAGTCAAACTGCAGCGCATGTGCCTTACCTAAGTCAGCCGCAATCTCCCGCACCAGGAAAACCGTAGAGTCGAGGCCGGCCAAAGGCACCTCGCGGCGCAGATAGTCCAGCATTTCGTCGGCTTCCTTGGCCACTCCCATACGGGTGAACCACAACGGCACACCTTCCATAGTAGCCGTGTCGGCATAGTGCTGGCGCACCATGTCGTCCGATGCGAAGGTGCGGCCAACGTCCTTTTTAACCACTTCGCTGAAAGCCTGTCGCAACGCGCTTGTGTCGAGTTGCTCCACAAAAGCACCGAAGTCGGAGAGTTCAGCCTCGACCACGGCACGCACGCCATCCGTACACGATGCGAAACACACCGCAGAAACAAACAGTAACAACGTGCATTGTCGGCGCATATCAATCTGACTGACAGGTTATAGTGCAAATATAATGGGTATTACTATATCGTCCGTCTATTTGCACTGTTTTTTATCAGCCCGCCTACATTTTCCCACAAATGGGATTGAAAAGCGACTCTTCTTCCCGAAGCAGATTGGCCACCGGCTAATGTTTGATGAATTTCCGTCCGTTGCAGATGTAGATGCCCGGCGGCAACCCCTCCGGACGATAGCCGCAAAAACGTCCTTGCAGGTCGTAGATGCGCCTGGAAGAGTCCTTCAGGCGAACCGCATCTATTCCGGTGGCCGTCGAATCGTCGAGCAAATAGAGCGTAACGGTCTTTGCGCCACTCTTATAGCAGCGAAAATCGCCGTAAGTAGTGACGAACTTGATGGGATAGCCGCCGTAGTTGGCACACGAGAGTTCGGTGTTGGAAGCCGAAACCATCTCAGCCGTCCAATGACTGGTTGAATTTTTCAGCGGAAGTGGCGTGAACACGGTCGTGCCCTCTATGGTCAGATAATGACCCTCGGGAAGCACCACATAGTTTTTCCCGCCCTCTACACGCCATTCCAGCACAAGAGGCTTGTCGTCGGTTTCGCCAACCACGACCTTGTCGTCGTCCACTGCGACCTCGACGGCCTTGCCATAAGCATCGCCGACCCTGGCAAAGGCATAGTCGGCCCCATCCATCTCATCGCGCACAATGATGAACTTGCTTCCGTCCACCAGCTCAGCAATGGCTGAAAGTTTTCGAAAGGTCTGACCGGCCATTCCTATCGGTCCGATGCACAACTGACTCGTCAGTACACATGCCAACCACATGCCAAGTCGTCGCATAGCCGTCGCCGCCTATTCTTCGCGGGTAATCAATATGTTCTTAAATTCTCTCGACCAGTCGGGATGCTCTTCTACAAAAGCATTGATGTAGCGATTGTACTTTTGCTCTACAATCTCGTTGACCGCAATAAGGATGCCCGTCTCTTCCACTTCGCCAAACTCGTGGTTGACAGCTGTGCCGAAGCAGCGCATGGTCGGACTGAGACCCGAGTAGGCATTGACAAGCGGCGGGATATTGTAGCCGCGCTTGCGCACCTCCATGTTCAGCCGACGGAAAGCCTCCTTGAACGTGGGCTCGGGCAAAAGTTCTGCCAACTCGGCCTCGTCAGTGGTCAGCTGAAGCGGATCGGTCGGATAGATAAGATGGTCGAAATCGGGGAAGAACTTGCGCAGGAAATAGAGTATCATGTCGCGTGCCTTGCGGTCGAAATTGGGATACATGGTCATTTTTCCGAAGAAGAATCTCAATTCGGGAATGATGACACTTATGGCCCCCAATCCGTCCCACAAGTTGTCGAGGGCGAAAAGTCCCTTGGTCATAGCACGGGTATTCTGGTATTCGAGCGTCACAAAAGAGCGTCCGAGTTCGCACGTACTGTAGGCGTAATTGTCCAAGAAGTCCTGGGAGAAATGGAACATGTGCGAGGTGGCCAGTATAGGCTGTCCGCTGTCGTCATAGGTCCAATCGCGTCCAGGAAGGAACCTATAGCCTCCGAGCAATACTTCGTCCTCCGGGTCCCACACCACCAACTGGTAGTAAGGATGGTCGCACGTGTCAAACTCATCGAGGTCGAGCATTTTTCCCGTACCGCCTCCGGCTGCCCGAAAGACGATTTCGCGCAGACGACCCACCTCGCGCACCACGTTCGGTGCTTGCTGATAGGTTACTACATAGATTTCGTTGCCACCCTTATTCGTACGGCGCAACAAATGGTCGGGGGTCAGTTCGGCCTTTAAGGCCTCTCGACTGATTGGACTGATGATTTTTTCTTCCATCTGACTTTTGTATTTGGACTCGGATAAACAGATTCAGTGCATTATTCGACAGGCAGCGAATAGGCCTGTTCTTCAATGTATTGTGCCCACTGCTGCGGCGTGCGAGCAGTGGTCAGGTCGGAATGGGCTATGGGCTTGCCAATGTGTACGCGGAAAGTGTGATGCTGGTTGCGGAACATTTCGTCGGGCAAATAGAGCATGGCCAGGTTGAACTTGATGTGGAGGCGCTTGCACCATTCGGCAATGCGGTAGAAGCGCGGACTGTTTTGACCGCTGAAGTGGATGGGCACAATCGAGCGGCCTGTCTGCCGGCTCTTTACGACAAATGTTTTCTTCCACGGCAGGTCGTGGATGACGCCATTGATGCGCCGGCTGCAGAGTCCGGCCGGGAACATGATGACGGCATTGTCGCCCTGGAAACACTCATCGACCTTGCGGGGCAGATTGCGGCTCTGGCGGCCGGTAATATTCACCGGAACGAAGAAACCGGCCAAGGCCTCGACATTCATCAGCAAGTCGTTGACAAGAAACTTGATTTTCCCATCGAAATGCTCGCCGAGAATCATGCCCAAGGCCAGTCCGTCAAGTCCTCCGAGCGGATGATTGCTGACAAAGGTATAGTGGTTGGCCTCACTGGCGGGCGGCAGATTTTCAAGTCCTTCCACCTCGACTTTCACGTCGAGTTCGCCCAGACTAAAGCGAATCCAGTCGGCCCCCTGACGGTCGCCGGCATGCTCGACAATGGTGTTAATCTCGTCCTGGTGTATCAGATTCTTCAGCCACCGACGTACCCACCCGGGCACATATCGGGCCTTCGCGCCCATCTTGCCTTCTAAGGTCTTGTCAATATCTATATGCATCTGCAAGTAGTTTCGAAAAAGCGAAGATACTTATTTTTCGATAATGAATGCATGGTTGCAAAAAAACTTTTCTACTTTCGCTGTATGAATCAGAGAGACATGCTTCTTTTCGTACTGGAATTTGCTGCCGTAGTGCACTTAGTCTACAGTATGGTAACCTTCAACTTTGCCCGACGGACGGTGCGCTATCTGTCACAGGCGTGGGTGTTGCTCATCATAGGTTGCTTCTTTGCCTTTGGCATGGTCGGACTGCTTATCTTCCCCCAACCTTCGTTTGAGATACTTTCGCCCTATCTGCTCATAGCGTTGCTGGTGTGCTCGTTCCTGCAAAGTATCTACCCGCTAAGCATTCCGATGCCGGGCTACCTGCAATGGGGCCGCATGTGGCGCTATGCCTCGCCGGCCATCGCTCTGATTGCCATATACATCGTAGGCGGACTGATGGGAAGCCATTTTACCCATCTGAACAGCCTCGACGACCTGCGTGCAAACTTCCTTAACGGCGATGTGCTACTACGCCTGCTGATGCTGGGACTGACTTTCTACTACATTCTCAACATCTTCCGCTTGCCGCACAACCTGCTGCCGAACTACAAGTTGCAGAAAGACCTCATTTTCTATGGCACCGCACTCTGTTTCTCGGCGGTGTTCATGGTGGTGCTATCCATACGGTTCAACGCCATTGCGTTTGTTGTTTACATCCTTTATTTCACTGCCGTGAACGTGGCTTTGGCCATGCGCGTGTTCAAGCCTATTCTGCAACTCATCAATGTGCCCGACATCAACCCCGTGAAGACTCCGCCCACCGATGAGAACCTGCAGCGCGAAACCGAAGAGAACTTCAACGAACTCAACCTGAAACGCTTTGAGAAGGTAGAGTATGTGATGCAGCACCAAAAGCCATTCACCGACTGCGACTTCACCCGCGAGCATCTGTGTCGCGAAGTGGGCCTCAACCGCCACCTGTTGCTGCAATGCCTTAGGGCCAACGGCTACAACGACGTGCACGAATACATCAGCCGCTACCGCGTGGCCGAACTGAAGCGACTGATAGAAGACGGAACTATCAAGGACCTGCGAAGCATAGAAAAAGCCGGTTTCCGCACGATGAAGACGGCTCTCATATCGTTTGAACGATTCGAAAACACTACCCTGCCCGACTTTTTCGAGGCACACCAGGACAACACCCCTACCCAATCTGACGAGACCACAGAGCCGTCGGAGGAAATGTCCGAAGAATAGCCAAATCGCATTATGCAATCGGAAAATTGCATAATGGAATTTGAAAATTGCATAATGGAATCTGCGAATTCGATTATGCATTTTTTTTGTGCCATAATCGGATTGACCTGCAGTTGGCACGATTTTTGCAAATTAACTGGGCAAAACCTAACACACAATTATCATGCAAAAAGGAAACATAGGAATCACCACGGAGAACATCTTCCCCATCATCAAGAAGTTTCTCTATTCCGACCACGAAATCTTTCTTCGCGAAGTGGTGGCTAATGCCGTCGATGCCACTCAGAAGTTGAAAACGCTTGCCTCAACGGGCAATTTCAAGGGCGAACTGGGCGACCTGACCATCCGCCTGAGCCTCGACAAGGAAGCAGGCACCCTGACCATCAGCGACCGCGGCATCGGCATGACGGCCGAGGAGGTCGACAAATATATCAACCAGATTGCCTTTTCGGGCGCGAACGACTTCCTCGAAAAGTACAAAGACGACGCCAACGCCATAATCGGACACTTCGGTCTGGGCTTCTATTCCACCTTCATGGTAGCCAAGCGCGTGGACATCATTACCCGCAGTTACCAGGACGGCGCCAAAGCCGTGAAATGGACCTGCGACGGCTCGCCGTCGTACGAACTTGACGAGACAGACAAGGCTGACCGCGGTACGGACATCGTACTTCACATCGACGACGACTGTAAAGACTTCCTCGAAAAGAGCCGCATCGACACGTTGCTCAACAAGTATTGTCGCTTCCTGCCCGTGGCTATCGCCTTCGGTAAGAAACAAGAATGGAAAGACGGCAAATACGAGGACACCGAAGCCGACAACATCGTCAACGAAACCAACCCGCTGTGGACCAAACAGCCGTCTACGCTCAAAGACGAGGACTACAAGAAATTTTATCAGTCGCTCTACCCCATGAACGACGAGCCGCTGTTCTGGATACACTTGAACGTGGATTTTCCTTTCCACCTCACCGGCGTCCTCTACTTCCCCAAAATCAAGAACAACATCGACATTCGCCGCAACCTTATACAACTCTACTGCAACCAAGTGTTTGTGACGGACCAAGTAGAGAACATCGTGCCCGACTTCCTGACGTTGCTCCACGGCATTATCGACTCGCCCGACATCCCGCTGAACGTGTCGCGCAGCTACCTGCAAAGCGATGCCAACGTGAAGAAAATCTCTTCGTACATCACAAAGAAAGTGGCCGACAAACTGGCCGCCATTTTCAAAACCGACCGCAATGTGTTCGAAGAAAAGTGGGAGGACCTCAAACTCTTCATCCACTACGGCATGCTGTCCGACGAAGACTTCTACGCCAAGGCCAAAGACTTCATGCTGTTGCAGGACGTCGATGGAAAGCACTATACCCTTGATGAATACAAGACCCTGACCGAAAGCAACCAAAAGGACAAGGACGAACAACTCGTATGGCTCTACGCCCAGGAAAAGGATGCACAGTACAGCTATATTGAAACCGCCCAGAAGGCCGGCTACAACGTGCTACTCTTCGACGGACAACTCGACACGCCACTGGTGCAACTGCTGGAGCAGAAACTGGAAAAGACCCGCTTCTCGCGTGTGGACTCCGACACCATTGACCGCCTGATACAAAAGGCCGACGCCGCCAAGAGCACCTTGAGCGACGACGATGACAACCTGCTGAGAACGGCCTTTGAGAGCGTGCTTCCGAAACAAGACAAAATCAACTTCCACGTGGAAACTGCCGCCGGCGGACAGACTGCCGCTCCGTTGCTCATCACCCAAAGCGAATACATGCGCCGCATGAAGGAGTCGGCCCGCTTCCAGCCCGGAATGAGTTTCTACGGCGAGATGCCCGACATGTACAGCCTCGTGCTCAACACCGACAACGCACTGATTGGCAAAATCGTTGATGCGCTTCGCAACGACACCTCCGAAGACCTGAAGCCCATAGTGGCCGAACTCAAAGGCCTGCGTGCACGCCATGCCGCCCTTGAGCAACAGCAGGAAAACGGCAAGGACGATGCCGAAGACATAAAGAAGACACGCGAAGAGGCTATCGAACAGGCTCACGCCGATATCGAAGAGCAAGAAAAGAAACGCACCGACATCGTCGGGAAAGTGGCGAAGGAGAACACCAAGATTGCACAACTCATCGACTTGGCCCTCCTGCAAAACGGGCTGCTGAAAGGCGAAGCACTGAGCCGTTTCATCAACCGCTCGACCGAACTGCTGTAGACGCGGTCTATTCGGCACGCACCCACTATACGGACATCGTCCCGTCTGCCTATGCAAACGGGACGATGTCTTTATTATCTAACGAAGCCTGACGGACCTTCCGCCCGCCCCCCCGGCAGTCGCCACCGACTACCTTATCAACACCTTGCGGCGATTAATGATGTAGATGCCCTTGGACAGTTTTCTGTCCGCAGCGACATGGCGATAGAGCAAACGGCCTTGAATGTCGTAGATGCCCACATAGGCAGGCGCGTCAACGGGCGCCTGGTCCAGGCCAGTTGTCGCATCATCGATGGTCAGCGTCCAATCGGACACTATTGCCGAGACATCCTTCAGATAGGCTCGAAGGCCTTTCAGGGTCATGGCGGCAGGGGTTTGGTACAGACAGCCGTCGTCCATCACATACGATTGGGCGGGCACGCTCGTGTTGTCGTCATAGGCTCCGACAAAAGTAACATCTCCACCGGCAGACAAGGTCGACTGCGGAACACTACTGAACTGCGAGATGCCTTCAAAGACATACTCGCCACCCGCATTGGCCGCCGGCACTAAGATGAGGTAAGGCACACCGGCCTCCACCAGAGGTGGATTCACCGTAACGAAATTGACGCTTGTGCCATTGGTCTGTTCCAACACGGCCAACTGCGCTCCTTCGCCGAAAGCCGACGCAAACTGGCTCTGATTGATGCTGAATGGCACACAGAACGAGTCCCAGGCATCGGGACTAAAGGTGCGAAGCAACTTCACTTGATAAGCCTCGCCGTCGGTAGGGATTTCGTACGAGGAAAGGTTTTCGTCGAATGTCAACTTACGATTGATTTCCGGAATGAAGCGGAGCGTATAGGTATAGGTGCCACTTGACGGACACTCATAGGCGGACAACGGAGCCGGACCACAACTGGCGTTACCCAGGCCACGCTGCAGATAATCGAAATGAGCCACAATCTTATCGGCCCGACTGAGGTCGTACGAATGGAAACGCGTGGACTTGGAGTTATGTGCCCACTGCGTGTCGTCATAGTGCGACAAAGAGAACGACACCTGCCCCTCGGTCTGAATGGTCAGTAACAAATGAGCAGATGCGTTTGTCAGACAGAGTTCGCGCAGTCCCTGACGATCGCCCATGGTTTGGGGATGGCTCAGTTCCTCAAACATATCGTCCACCGTGGTGGTATAGCGGCCGAGCAACGAACCTGTTTGCCTATCCGTATAGTTGGAATACGGACCCTTTGCATAATACTCCACTTCTTCAAATCCGCTGTCGAATCCCATGCGCAGACCGATTCGGCGCAGACTACTCGTGCGCGGAGTGAACGTGGTACGCATATCTACGACGCCGGTAGAGTGGATGGTGTAGAGAATATTGTAGTTGCACAAGCTACCAGTGCCTCTAGCTGTTACCGTAGCAGTCTTGCGGTCGGAACTCAGGGTTATCGTATTCTTATTTTGGCTGGTAATCGAATTGGACGTTGTTTCGTAGATATCGTTATCGATGGTTCGATAGTTGCAATAACTGGGCGTTTCGGTTATCAGGTTCGTACCGTTGAACACATAAGAGGCCAGCGTACCATTGCTATTGAACGAAATGGAAACCACATCGTTGCTGATAGTATTGCCGCTGACCGTAAGATTGCTTCCTAATTCTTCCACCTCCGGCAACGAGGGCCTACTGCGCAAACTAAACTGCGACTTCGCCACGCTGTATCCTGCCTCGGCCCATGTCGTACTGGTCTTGAGGCACAAGTCAAAGTTGATGAGATATTCCGCATCAGTAGAGACCTCTGTCGTAAAGGGAATATTTAGCGTTCCCGATGCTCCGGCCGCAATCAAGAGTTCTGTCAATTCGCCAGTTTCTACCGCTACGCCATTTTTCAATATAGTATATCTCAAATAATAGCGGCTCAGGTCTTCAAACGCATTCTTATTGCCAAGAATAAGGGTCTTGGTACTGGCGGTGTATGACATGAAATCAACATACTGGTAAACCTGCTTCACTTCCTCTAACTTGGCACTCCAACTGCGGTCGGCCGTGATGAGACCATTATTGGCGAAGTTGCCTTCAAAGTCGTCGGCAAACTGAGTCACGTAGTCGTAGCCCGAAACATAATAGCGATATCCCGTCCCTGCCTGAATGGTGTCGCCCGTGGCCAACTTTTGCGGGTTGAAGATAGACTGATCGACCCAGTCCCATATACAACCGCCGATTATGCCCGTGCTCCCCTCGATGGCATCCCAATATTCCTGCAGGTTTCCTACAGCCTGCCCCATGGCATGCGCATATTCGCAGATGAAATATGGTTTGCTGCTACCGCCAGAAACATACTGGTTGACGGTAGTCATAGTGGGGTACATATTAGAAAAGAGGTCTGAATAGGCTTGACTACGGCCCTCCTCGTAATGAACTAGACGGTCGTCCAACTGCTTAATTTCGGTGTAGGCTGCCTGCAGATTGCTACCGGTACCACTTTCGTTGCCGAGCGACCAAAAGATGACGCTCGGATGATTGCGGTCGCGCAGCACCATACGCACATTGCGATCTACATACGCATTACGCCAATTCGAATTACTTGAGAGCGACTGCATGCCATGACACTCCACGTCGGCCTCGTCCATAACATAAAGGCCGTAGTAGTCGAACATGGCATACATCTTAGGCTGTCGGGGATAATGACTGGTGCGGACAGTATTCACATTAGCCTGTTTCATCATCCGTACATCCTGCAGCATCGTCTCGACAGGAATAGCGCGTCCGTGCACAGGATCGGTGTCTTGCGTATTTACTCCTTTGAAGAATACGCGCTTGCCATTGACCTTCAAGTATCGGCCGCTTGTGCCATTAACCAGTTCTAACTTGCGGAAGCCGTACTTTGTGGAAAATACCATTTCCTCGCCACTCTCCGACTTCTGGCGTACTTCGACGGTATAGAGGTACGGATTTTCGGCACTCCACAACTTCAAATTTGTCAGCGACGACAGTTCGATGGCCACGACCTGCCCATCTGCAGTTCCGCTATAGTATCCCGTCTGCTTGGCTATGCTTGCACCGTCGGCATCCAACAGTTCTACCTCGAGCGTTTTCGCCACCGCATCGGCGTCGCGATTATCAACCGTCAGTGCCACATTGAGACTGCCGCTGCCAATCCCGTTGTTTACGTCCAAAGTAGAAGTGATATAATGATCGCGGACAAAGACTTTTGGCTTTGCCACCAGGTAGACATCCCGGTGAATACCACTCATGTGCCACATGTCCTGCCCCTCCAACAACGAACCGTCCGTCCAGCGATAGACGCGTACGGAAACGTTGTTTTCTCCTGTCCTGACAAATTCGGACACATCGAATTCGGCGTCGGTGTTGGCTCCTTGTGAATAGCCCACAAATTTTCCATTCACCCAGACTACCAGGCCGCTGTACGCGCCATCGAAATGCAGGAACACGCGCTTATCGTCCCAGCCGGCAGGCAAGGTGAATGTGCGCCGATAAGAACCGGCCGGATTGGCTTCATAAGTGTACAGTTCCGTACCATAGCTGCTCTTGTTCGTTCCCGTAAGAGTGTAGGACGTACCGCTCGCGCTGGTCGTAAAAGCATAGCCCACATTGGTGTAGAGCGGGCATCCATAGCCCTGCATCTCCCAGCAGGAAGGCACTTTGATAAGGTCCCAACTTTGCCATGCGGTGGCGGCGTCGCCGTAGAAGTCGGTTTCGCCCGGCAAACTACTGTTGTAATTGCTTGTGTAGTTGAAATACCACTGTCCGTTAAGCGAACGTACATCGGCAAACGACTCATCGGGCATCACCCAAGGCGTCTCGTAAAATGCCACATCAGATTGCATGGCAGAGGTGCTTGGATATGGAATATAGGTGGCATGTGCCTCCTCTTTATACTTGCCGAACACCGTGCAATCCTTAATCCAACTGGCTGAAAATGCACCGTGCGAGTCGATATCACCACCTTCCGACCCCGATGGAGTAATAGAGCCGCCTGTAGAAGTGGCGCTTGTGGTTCGGGCTGCCTTACTTCCGCTGGCAACAAGGTAATAGCGCATGCTGTTATAAAGGCAGTAGATGAAGGTATTACCCGATGCGTCTTCTGTCACGTACAGTTTCTGATTCTCATTAAGAGTCACGCCCCATTGCAAGGGTGGTTTGGAGCCGCCATTGGCCGCCATGTCAAGCGCCTTACCGGAATGTTTGTTTACCAAGCAGTACCAGGTTCCTTCACTATCGCTCCCAGACGTATAAACCTCCCATTGCTGCCAAGTTGAGGTTGCGTCGTAGGTTTTCACTAAGATGGGAGCATCGTTATCGTCACTTTCCACCGCAAAACACTGGGTCTTCGTGCTGTTGGCATATAGGACATAGACTTCGCCTTCCGAAAGCGTCACCGCACGAGCCAGATAGCAAATGCCAAACAAGACAAACGCACAGATAAATCGGTACTTATTCATATTCTTCCTTTAGATTTCAATTTGCAGAATAACGTATCTCTTTCAAAAGTAGCAACCTCCAGTGTGAAGAGAGGGAAAAATTTAACGACTCATCATCTGGAGGAGATTTCCGACAAGGCTTCTGGAACGTTCCGTACTCGCCTTGCTCTTTATAATATTGTAGTGCAAGTTTACAATAAAATGCGGATGCTGCAAAACGCCCTTGGCATAAAATGCCATTACCCCCTATTTCCGTAGCCAAATACTGCCTAATGACACCGGCATATTTCAACTCGAATGGTCTTTCGTTTTTCGCCCTCCTCCTATTCAGACAATCCCATTTTCCGACAAAATTGCTGATAGAATTAGCCGACCCAACCTTTATATTCTTCCCCGAAATCAATCCATAATTTGTGAAGCCAAAAACCTTGTCGGACCTATTAAACGAATACGTTTACAAATACGCAATACAATACTGTTTATCAACCGTATAAGCGCATTTAACTAAACCGAAAATACAACCTTATTTTCGACCTTTTCTCTTCCCGGAAAATACGATAGAACCGGTCCATCCCATAATGCCGTCGGAATAAATTAGTAGGAAATCTGCTTTTCCGTGCCGTAGAAAAAACATATATTTGCATTTGGTTTATTGCGCGCGTAAGGCAATTGCCCAACCGCCCACGACCCATCTTGTAACTAACCGTACCGATTCCGATGCTGAAAAATCTAGCCATCTCGCTTGTTCTTTTTCTTGGCGCACAACTAGTCTGCGCACAAGATTTTCTGAAGATTCCTGCGTCCGACTACCCTATCTCGCAAGCAGGCGTCCCCACTTTTTCCACACAAATAGACTTGGGTGCAGCCGCATCTCAGGAGGACGTATCCTTCGAACTCGTCTACCCAGAGTTTAAGGAACTCTCTGCCGGCGAAGTACGGATGCTTCGCGCCCAGAAAATGTCGTTTGGTCCTACAGTACGCATTGACTACACGGAAGGCATAAGCCGTAAGCATCGTATGGCTGACGTTAGTTTCGTGCCCATAGTCGTACGCAACGGGAAATGGTATCGGGTTACAAGCGGAAAACTACAAGTCAATCGGAAGGCCTCGGCTGCCGCATCGGTTCAGCCTTCTGCCGTCAGCGACGACCGCTACGCAGAGAATTCCGTATTGGCTTCCGGACGGTGGGCAAAGATACGCGTGAGCGAAGAAGGCATCTACGAACTTACCGCAAAGGACTTGAAGAATATGGGCTTTAGCGACATCAGCCGCGTCAAAGTCTACGGTTACGGCGGTAATCCCATTTCGCCCACCTTCACATTCAGCGGAAGCAATGCCCTTATCGACGACCTCTGCGAAATAGCCACCTTCCGTAAAGGCAATAGCCTGCTGTTCTTCGCCGAAGGGACAACGGAATGGTCGTGGCTCTATGCTTCCGGCGTGTGGGGGCGGTCGAAGAATATCTTCTCCAACTACAGTTACTACTTTGTGACCGAGGGCGACAACCCGTTAGCCATTGGCGAAGGCGAGAGTCCGGCTGTCACCTACGATACGTTCGATTTCACCATGGGGCATGCCATTCACGAAAAGGACGAATTTGCCTGGTACGAAGGCGGAGCCGAGTTTTTCGAGGCTTATGACTACATCAACGGCAACTCGCAAAACTACACGCTCAACCTGCCCAACTTGCTCCCCGACAATACCGGCCGGCTCTCGGTGGCGTTCTCGGCAGGCAGTCCCCTACGCTCCAGTACGCTTACCACGACTCTCAACGAAACGAACCTTGGAAGTTTGACCATTGCCTCCTACTCTTCGCTCACCGAGAGTGCCCGTGAAGGCAGAGCAAACTACGCCACCACGTTTACGGAGGAGAAAAACAAGGTAAACCTTGAGTTGACGGCCAACACAGCAGGCCACCTCAACTACCTCATAGCAAGTTATCCGCGCAAGCTAAGCGGCGACGACGATGCCTACGCATTTATTCCCATCACTGCGAAAGCGTATGTTTACTACACCAATCAGGGACGTCCCGCCACCCTTTCTATTGACCGCGCCACCAGTGGCACACAGGTTTGGCAGATTGGTCGCGGAAACGAACCCACTGTACGCTATTCGGGTGTACTTGCCGGAGACCAGTTGACGGTAGATGTGCCCAACAACCAGTATCGCTATGTCATCGTCGATACGAACCGCTCCTACCCTGCCCCCACTTATGTCGGACAGGTAGCTAATCAGAACCTGCATGCCGATGCCTCCTACGACATGGTCATCATCCTGCCCGAAAGCGGTAAGATGACGCAGGCCGCTGACCGTCTTGCCAAGCGACACGAGGCAGAAGGCCTCCGAATAAAACAAGTTACGGCCGACAAACTCTATAACGAATTCTCGTCGGGTACGCCCCACGTCGCAGCCTACCGTCGCTATATGAAGATGCTTTACGACAAGGCCGCGTCCGAGGAAGACATGCCCAAATACCTGCTTCTTTTTGGCGACTGCAACTGGGACAATCGTTTCATCACCATGAGTGGCGACCCAAAAGACTATCTGCTGGCCTACGAAGTCAGTCAGACTAGTCGCACCACCAATATTTCCATCGGAACAATGGAAGATTTCGCCACCGACGACTATTTCGGCTATCTCGACGACGGTGAAGGTGGCAACATGGCTTCTCGTGACAAGATAGACATCGGCATTGGCCGTTTCCTCTGCCACGACGCAGCCACGGCCAACACATTAGTCGACAAGACGCTTAACTACATGGACAACCAGCATACGGGAATGTGGAAGAACGACATATATATGCTGGCAGACTACGGTGACAACAACCTACACATGCGCGACAGCGAGTCGGCATCTGAAGTCATCCGCTCGGTCAACCACAACCTTGTCATCAACAAAGTATTCTGGGACACCTACTCCATTACGAGCACCGCCACAGGCAACACGTTCCCGCAGGTGACCGAGGCACTTCGCAAAGACCTCAAGAAAGGCGCCCTCGTCTTCAACTATGTCGGCCACGGCGACCCCAACCAGATTTCGCATGCCAAGTTGCTTACGAAGTCCGATTTCGAGGCTGCCACCGACGGCAATATGCCTCTGTGGGTGTTTGCCTCTTGCGAAATCACGCCCTACGACCAACAGATTTCCGACCTCGGTCGTGCCACCCTCTACAATAAGAACGGCGGCACAGTGGCATTGGTATGCGCCAACCGTTCCGTACAGGCCTCGGCCAACAAACCCATGAATATGGAATACATCCGCTACGTGCTTTCGCGCGACAGCAACGGAAAGGTCAACACCCTTGGCGAAGCCATGCGCCTGGCCAAGAACCGCCTCATCAGCAATAATTTGGACATCACCTCCAACAAACTAAAATATGCACTGCTCGGCGACCCGGCCCTCAGCCTCGCCATCCCCAGCCAGGCAGTTGTATTGGATGAAATCAACGGCGAGGCACTCGACGCCTATTCTCTGACGCAGCTGAAAGCCGGACAGGTGGCCGAGTTCAGCGGACATATCAATTTGCCCGACGGACTGAATGTCGACGAGAATTTCAACGGCATCCTGACGGCCCGCATCTACGACCAGGAAGTCATGATTACCTGCAAGCGCAACGACCCAGGCACGACCTCGCCCATGACCTACCAGACACGCCCCAACAAAATCTACGAAGGCGACGCCAAGGTTGAGAACGGCCGCTTCACCCTCTCGTTCATCGTTCCGCGCAACATCAGTTACAGCGACAACCCCGCACGCATCGTTTTCTATGCCATCAGCGACGACAAGCAGAGCGAAGTCAATGGTACCAACGAGGGATTCTTCCTCAAAGGCACTGAACTCAGCGGCGAGGACGACCAGGAAGGTCCGGCCATCAACATGTATCTCAACGAACCCGACTTTACCGACGGCAGCATCGTGGCCCTCGACCCCACGCTTATCGTAGAACTTGACGACCTCTCGGGAATCAACTTCAACGGTATCAGTATCGGCCACGACATCGAACTGGTCATCGACAACAACCTCGACCAGATTATCACCCTTAACGACTATTTCTCCTACGACCTCGGCAGCCTGACCACGGGAACCATTTCCTTCCCGCTCACCGGCCTTGAGCCCGGATGGCATACGCTGACGCTCCGTGCATGGGACCTGCTCGACAATGCCTCGATGCAGACCATCCGTTTCTATGTGCAAGCAGGTGTCGGCTCAGGCTTCGACATCAACGCCATACAGGACGCTGCCGGTTCGTCCGTGCAACTCACCGTTAGTTTCGGCGCACCGAGCGAGAGCGGCAACCTTGGCATCGACGTCTACGACGTAGCCGGTCGCCGCGTATGGTTCAACCGCCAATACATAGCCGCAGGCTCCACCTACTACTCTGCCACCTGGAATCTCGACGATTACGGTCACCGCGCCGTTCCTTCCGGTGTCTACATCTATAAGGCTACACTCGAGGGTTCCAAGACTAAGGCCAAAACCAAGGGAAAGAAAATGTTGCTGAAACGGCCGTAGTCAACCATTCCATAAAACCCACACGGACACGCCATCGTCCGCATTCCATATCGAATAATTAAAACGACATTTCACATAAAACCATGAAACGACTATTAGTATTCTCCTTTGTGGCCCTTGCCGCATTATACGTAAAGGCGCAAACCAGTTCCGACAGCGAAGTACGCGACTCATTCAATCCCATTATGACCGCCGTCACCTCGCAGTCGATTGCTGCCGATGCCAGAAGTGGAGCGATGGGTGACGCAGGTGTAGCCACCGACCCCGATGTATTTTCGCAATCGTGGAACCCGGCAAAATATCCTTTCACTATCAGCCGCGCTGCCTTGTCGCTCAACTATACACCCTGGCTTCGCAAGATTGCCTCGGGCATTGCACTACTGAACGCCACGGGCTACTACCGCATTGGCGACCTGCAAGCAGTCAGCGCCTCCATACGCTACTTCTCGCTCGGCGATGTGTCGGTAAGTGGTGACAATAATATGACCGTTCGCCCCTACGAACTCGGTTTCGACGTAGCCTATTCGCGCATGCTTACCGAACACCTTTCGGCTGCCGTTGCACTGCGCTACATGTATTCCGACCTGAGCGGCCACTACAACGAACAGATGGAAGCCGGTTCAGCCTTTGCAGCCGACATCGCACTCTATTGGAACAAGTATGTGACCATAGGCAACCGCGAAAGTCGCGTAGCGTGGGGTATCAACCTCAGCAACATCGGTTCGAAAATCAGTTACGGCGGCGACTATTCCTACTTCATCCCGACGCAGTTGCGCCTGGGTGCAAGCTGGATGTTGCCTATCAACGAATATAACCGTATTTCGTTTGCCGTCGATGCCACGAAGTTGCTCGTGCCGTCCCGTCCTTTGCGTAAAGACGGCGAAAACGACGAGGAATACACCGCCCGTATCCAGCGCGACTATTACGACATGGGTTCCATCAAGGGTATCTTCAAGAGTTTCGGCGATTCCGAAGACGGATTCAAAGGCGAGATGCAAGAAATTGAATGGAGTCTAGGTACGGAATACACCTATAACGACAAATTCTCACTCCGCGCCGGCTACCACCACCAGAGCAAGCCGCAGGGCGGACTAAGTTTCTTCACTGTAGGTGCCGGTTTCAACATGAATGTCATGGCTATCGATGCCGGTTACGTTATCGGCACAAGCGCCAGCAACCCGCTCGACCAGATTTTCCGCGTATCTCTGACCTTCGACTTCGACGGACTGCGCGAAATCATTGGCAAACGCAAAAACCGCAGATAAGCAACCGGAGTGAATATCAGAGTAGGATTCGGATACGACGTGCACCGACTGGTGGAAGGTCGGGCACTCTGGTTGGGAGGACTGTGCATTCCCCACACACATGGCTTGGACGGACATAGCGATGCCGACGTCCTGATTCACGCCATCTGTGATGCACTTCTGGGTGCCGCCAACCTTCGCGACATCGGATACCACTTCCCTCCTATCGACCCGTCGTTTAAGGATATCGACAGCAAGATACTGCTAAAAGAGACAATTGCGTTGCTACAGGCCAACGGCTATTGCGTAGGCAACATCGATGCCACCATCTGCGCCGAGCAGCCGAAAATCAATCCCCATATTCCGCAGATGCAGGCCATACTTGCTCCCATCCTGCAAGTCGATGCCGATGCCGTATCCATCAAGGCTACCACCACCGAGCGCCTTGGTTTTACAGGCCGCAAGGAAGGCATCTCCGCCTACGCGGTAGTCCTGATTGAAAAGAAATAAAATAACTGGCACAACTCCGGTCAACTTCTTTCAGATAATATTGCCACTCGTCTCGGGCAATTATGGAATCGGGAAATTGAATAATCGAATTTTGAAATTGCATTATGGAATTTTCGAATTGCATAATGCAATTTTTTTGTTCCATTATGCTATTTCTCGGCGGCACGTTTCTATGACTTGAAACCGCAGGACTCCGGTCCTATTCTATAATCGAAAAAATCGGCTTGCCAGAATGGTCTTGCAAGCCGATTGGCTGTATCGGCACACGGCATTATTCCCCACTTGGAGGAGTGCCTATGCCGAGTTCCTTTGCCTTGCCGAGGACATACTGCAAGGCGGCATCGTGTTCGTTGGGTACGAGTCCGTCGAGGACTGCGTCTTTTAGCAGTTTCTTCAGCGTTCCGACCTCCTGGCACGGCGGCAGTTGGAGCAGCGTCATCAGTTCATTACCATCGACAGGTGGCTGGAAGTTGCGTATGCGGTCGCTCTCCTCGAGCGTAACCAGTTTTTCGCGAACGAGTTGGAAGTTGTGCAGGAAATTGCGCTTACGCACCTCGTTCTTACTCGTGATGTCGGCCTCGCAAAGCAGCATCAGGTCGTCGATGTCATCACCGGCCTCAAACAAAAGCCGGCGCACGGCACTGTCGGTAACGGCATCGTCGGCTATCGCACTTGGACGCATGTGCAGGTTGACTAACTTGAACACATATTTCATGCGTTCGTCGAGGGGCAACTTAAGCCGGCGGAACAGCGGCCCTATCATCTTGGCTCCCACAAAGTTGTGGTTATGGAACGTAAAGCCCGTGCCGGGCTCGAACCTACGCGTGGCAATCTTTCCAATGTCATGGAGCAGCGCAGCCCACCGTAGAAACAATTTGTCGGAACGGCTTGCCACTGTATCGACCACTTCGAGCGTGTGGTAGAAATTGTTTTTGTGGCGGAAGTTGCCCTGCACCTGCACGTCGTCCAGTCGGGCCAGTTCGGGCAATATGAGTTCGAGCAAGCCGCAGCGGTGCAGTTCGACGAAACCAATTGACGGTCTGGGAGAAGCCAAAATCTTGTTGAGTTCGTCACAGATGCGCTCCTGGCTGATAATATGAATGCGCTCGCGGTTGCGGCCCAATGCCTCAAAAGTTTCGTCGGCGATGCGGAAATTAAGTTGCGTGGCAAAACGCACACAGCGCATCATGCGCAGCGGGTCGTCGGAGAAGGTGACATCGGGGTCGAGCGGCGTGCGAATAAGGCCGTCCTCCAAATCGGCAACGCCGTCGAAGGAGTCAACCAAGTCGCCGAAATGGGCCGCATTGAGGCACGCCGCCAAAGCATTGATGGTGAAGTCGCGGCGATTCTGGTCGTCCTCGAGCGTGCCGTCCTCGACGATGGGCTTACGGCTGTCGTGCGAATAACTCTCGCGCCGCGCACCGACAAATTCGAGTTCGGTGTCTTTATACTTGACTTGCGCGGTGCCGAAATTACGGAACACACTCAGGTGTGCCCCCCTGCCAATTCGCTTGGCTACGGCTTCGGCCATTTCCACGCCCGAGCCGACCACAACCACGTCGATGTCGTTCGTGGGGCGGTGCAAAAGCAAGTCGCGCACAAAGCCTCCCACCACGTAGCAAGGCATGCCCACCTCGTCGGCAATGCGGCCTACCTGTTCGAGTATGGGATAGCGGCGCAACTCACGGACAAATTCTTCTGGTATGTATAGGCCCATTCGGTCGTATAATTCAATGGTTGGACAGCGCGAAGTTAGAAAAAAATAAGTATCTTCGCAACTTTATGAGGCCGGTAGCCTCGATTTGTGCCTTATGGACCTGCTCAACGAACTCAACGACCGCCAGCGAGAAGCCGTCATTTACGATGACGGTCCTTTGCTGATTATAGCCGGAGCCGGCTCGGGCAAGACGCGCGTACTGACCTACAAGATTGCCCATCTGCTGGAGCAGGGCTTTGCCCCTTGGCGCATCATGGCACTGACCTTCACCAACAAGGCGGCACGCGAGATGTGCGACCGCATCAACCATCTGGTGGCCAACCAGTCGGCTTCGCGCGTGTGGGCCGGCACGTTCCACTCGATGTTTGCCCGCCTGCTGCGCATCGAACATAAGGCTCTCGGTTTGTCGCCCGACTTTACCATCTACGACCAAGCCGACTCGCGCGCACTCATCCGCAACATCATCAAGGAACGCGGACTCGACGACAAGACCTACAAGCCCTCGCTCGTGGCCAACCGCATTTCGGCCGCTAAGAACCGACTCATCTTGCCCGACGCCTATAAGAACAGTCCGCAACTGGTGCAGCACGACCACCGCGACGAGGTGCCCGCCATCGGCGACATATACCAAAACTACATGGAACGCCTGCGCCGGAGCGACGCACTCGACTTCGACGACCTGCTACTGTTCACCTACCTGCTACTAGCAAACCACGAAGACATCCGACTGAAATATCAGGAACGATTCGAGCACATCCTGGTGGACGAATACCAGGACACGAACACGGCTCAGTTCCGCATAGTCCGACTACTGTCGCCCGAAGGCAAAGGCCTGTCGGTGGTGGGCGACGATGCCCAGAGCATCTACGGATTTCGCGGGGCAGAAATCGACAATATACTCTCATTCACCGAAACCTACCCCTCTACGCACACCGTCAAACTGGAACGCAACTACCGCTCTACGCAAAACATCGTTTCGCTGGCCAACTCCGTCATCGAGCACAATCGCCGCCGCATACACAAGGAGGTTTACAGCGAAGAGGACCAGGGCGCAAAGGTGCGCCTCATTGCCACCTACAGCGACAAGGACGAAGCCTACCGCATCGTGCGTGAAATACGCCGGCTAAACCGTGAGTGCCAAGTGCCCAATACGGAGATAGCCATACTCTACCGCACCAACGCACAGAGCCGCACCTTCGAGGAAATCCTGCAAGAAAGCCACATCCCCTATCGCATATACGGCGGACTGTCGTTCTACCAGCGCAAAGAAATTAAAGACTTGCTGGCCTATCTGCGACTGACCAACAACCAGAGAGACGACGAGTCGTTTGCTCGCATCATCAACTATCCGACACGTGGCATAGGGCAGACCACCATACAGAAACTTCGTGCGGCCGCACACGACAGTGGCGAACCGCTGTTCCATATTGCCGCCGACCCCATAAAATATGGCGTGGAGGTGAACACGGGCACCGTGGGCAAGTTGCAGGCATTCGTGCAGGCCATTCTCCGTTTCCGCGAACAAACACACAGCCTTTCGGCCTACGACCTGGCTGTGCAGATTTTCGACTATACGGGCATGCAGGCAGACTTCAACCGCGAGGGACGCGAAGAGGCTCTTGTCAAAAGCCAGAACATTCGCGAGTTCCTGAACTCTATTCGCGCCTACGAACAAGACCGTCTGGAGGAAGCCGGCGAGCAGTGGTCGTCGTTGAACTCATTTTTGTCGCACGTATCACTACTGACCGACATGGACGAAGCACAGGACAACGCGCCACGCGTGTCGCTCATGACCATCCATTCGGCAAAGGGACTGGAGTTTCAGGCCGTGTTCGTGACCGGTTTGGAAGAGGACTTGTTCCCCGCCCCGCAGGCACGTTTCTCCGAAAGAGAGAAAGAAGAAGAGAGGCGACTCTTCTACGTCGCCATCACAAGGGCCAAACAGTATTGCTATATATCGTATGCCCGGACACGCTTCCGCTACGGCAATCTAGAGAACTCGCAGCCGTCGTGCTTTATAGCCGAACTCAACCCGGCCTATCTGGAGACTGACACCAGCGAGCCCGTGCGCCGCAGCAAACCCGCCTTCAGTCCTGCCCGCACTCCACGGTTCGACACTCCTACTCCGCCGCGCCCGGCTCCGAGATTCACACCGCTGCGCAGCCTACCCACCGAAACGGACCATATGCCTGCGCCCTCGAACATCCGCGTGGGCTGCCGCATCAAGCACGACCGCTTCGGCATTGGCGAGATAAAACAAATCGTAGGCGTAGGAAGCAACCAAAAAATCGTGGTGGATTTCGAAAATGCAGGCACTAAGCACCTGCTGCTAAAATTTGCCCGATTCGAAGTGTTATAGCCCTCCAATTCCACATAATTGCCTAATTTTGCAACCGAATAAAACTCACAGACAGCTAATTACTCCCTAATCATGGAAATAGCACCCAAATACAATCCACAAGACGTGGAAACCAAATGGTACGACTATTGGACCAAACACCACTTGTTCAGTTCGAAACCCGATGAGCGCCAGCCCTACACCATAGTAATTCCGCCGCCCAACGTAACGGGCGTGCTCCACATGGGGCACATGCTCAACGAGACCATCCAAGACATTTTGGTGCGCAAGGCACGTCTGGACGGAAAGAACGTGTGCTGGGTGCCCGGAACTGACCACGCCTCGATTGCAACCGAGGCCAAGGTGGTGGGCCGACTGGCTTCGCAAGGCATCAAAAAGGCCGACCTGACCCGAGAAGAGTTCCTGAAACACGCTTGGGACTGGACACATGAGCACGGCGGTATCATACTGAAGCAATTGCGTAGGGTCGGTGCCAGTTGCGACTGGGACCGAACGGCCTTCACTATGGACGACGAGCGTTCGCGTAGTGTGATAAAAGTATTCGTAGACCTCTATCGCAAAGGCCTTATCTATCGCGGAGTCCGTATGGTGAACTGGGACCCGAAAGCCCTTACTGCGCTCAGCGACGAGGAGGTAATCTACAAAGAGGAGCATTCGAAACTCTACTACCTACGTTACTATGTGGCCAACGACGATTACGCCGAAGCGCCGGAGGGTAGCGTAGTTCACACCGATAAGGACGGCAAGCGCTACGCCGTAGTTGCCACCACACGCCCCGAAACAATCATGGGCGACACCGCTATGTGCATCAATCCCAACGATGCAAAGAACGCATGGCTTAAAGGCAAACGCGTGATTGTGCCTCTGGTCAACCGCGAAATCCCTGTTATCGAAGACGACTACGTAGAAACCGACTTCGGCACAGGTTGTCTGAAAGTAACGCCGGCACATGACGTCAACGACTACAATCTGGGTGAGAAACACCATCTGGAAAGCATCAACATCTTCAATGACGACGGCACGCTGTCCGAGGCTGCAGGCCTGTATGTCGGTCGCGACCGCTTCGATGTACGTGAAGCCATCACCGCCGACCTCGATGCCGCCGGATTACTCGAGCGCGTAGAAGACTACACCAATAACGTCGGTTTCTCGGAGCGCACCAATGTGCCCATAGAACCAAAGTTGAGCACGCAATGGTTCTTGCGCATGCAGCATTTTGCCGACCTCGCGTTGCCTCCCGTTATGAACGACGACATCAAGTTCTATCCTACCAAATACAAGAATACGTATCGCCACTGGCTGGAAAATATAAAGGACTGGTGCATCAGTCGCCAACTGTGGTGGGGCCATCGGATTCCGGCCTACTACCTTCCTGACGGCACGTATGTAGTGGCAGAGACGGCCGAAGAAGCCTTGGAACTGGCCAAGCAACAGTCGGACAACGCTGCACTGACCTTGAACGAACTGAAACAAGACGAGGACGCGCTCGACACATGGTTCTCGAGTTGGCTCTGGCCTATCTCGCTGTTCAACGGCATTACGCAACCCGGCAACGAAGAAATACAATACTACTATCCCACAGCCGACTTGGTGACTGGTCCAGATATTATCTTCTTCTGGGTGGCTCGCATGATTATGGCCGGTTATGAATACATGAAACAGCCGCCTTTCCGCCACGTATATTTCACGGGTATCGTCCGCGACAAACTTGGCCGGAAGATGTCGAAGTCGCTTGGCAATTCGCCCGACCCACTTGACCTCATCGACCGCTATGGCGCCGACGGAGTGCGTATGGGTCTGATGCTGGCTGCACCTGCAGGCAACGACATTCTCTATGACGATGCCCTGTGTGAGCAAGGCCGAAATTTCTGCAATAAGATTTGGAACTGCTTCCGACTGGTGGACGGATGGAAAACCGGCTCCGACGAGCAACCCGCCGTATTGAAACAGACGGTGGCATGCTTCGATGCGCTCCTACGTCAGCGGGTGGCCGAGATTGAAGATCTGTTCTCAAAATATCGCCTTAGCGAAGCACTCATGGAAGTCTATCGCCTGACCACCGACGAGTTTTCCGGCTGGTATCTGGAAATGGTTAAACCAGCCTACGGCGGTACAATCGACACGCAGACTTATGCCGCCACCGTGCGCTTCTTTGATGACATCCTGCATCTGCTTCATCCGTTCATGCCGTTTATTACGGAAGAACTATGGCAGCATCTGGCCACTCGGAACGAAGGCGAAAGCCTGATGACCGACGTTCATCTGTTCGAAAAGCCTAAGACCGACGATGCACAACTGCTTGAACTCATCAACTATGCCAAGATTGTCACGCAGAACGTACGCAATCTTCGTGTACGCAATAATATCTCGCCGAAAGAGGAACTGCTCCGCGCGGCCGACGAACCATTTGCCGGCACCGACACCACTCTGTTCGTCGAAAAGATGAGTGGCACCAAACTGGGCCATATCGATGCGCAGTCGCAAGCCGATGTGGCCTCGTTCATGGCCGGTACGGTCAAGAATGAAGTCTATCTGGGCGGCCATGTGGACGTAGAAGCCGAAATAGCCAAGGCAGAAGCCGAACTGCAACACCTTCGCGGATTCCTGCAGGGCGTTCAGAAGAAACTGGCCAACGAGCGCTTCGTGCAGAATGCACCAGAAAACGTGGTAGCGCTCGAGCGGAAGAAAGAGGCAGATGCCACTACCAAGATTGCGGCTTTGGAAAAGACGCTGGAACAACTGCGCGGCTAATCCACTCCTAGTATAAAAGAAAACCGTTGCATAACCCCTTGAGGTCATGCAACGGTTTTTTGTTTTGTGTCAGCCTATGCGCTTAGAAACTTGCGTAAACCTGCAAGTCCAGCGTATTGTTGTACTTGTCGGAACGGCTGGCGCGGTTGTTGGCTAGATAGTAGCCCAACTGGAAAATAAGGTGCTTGCCCAGTCGATAATTAGCGGCCAAACCATAAATTGCGTTCATCGAATCCCAAGTCTTGGCATCGCGATAGACATCATACTTGGCGTAAATCTTCAGCCCCTTCACTACGGGCACACCCACGGTGGCATACCAGGCATCACTGCGCTGTGCAGCATCAGGATTATTGATCACGCCGCCCACAGAGTGCACGTATTCGGCACGTACTACCCAATCGGACTCGTAGTCCACGCCAAAACCGTAGCGGATACGCTTGACGCTCTTTACGCTACTAGGATTGGTCGCGTCGAATTTCTCGTTGGTATATTTACCATTCCAGCCGAAGCCGCCGATACGCAGATTCTTCACGGGGCTTATCCAAAGGCCTCCGATAAGGTCCTTATGGTTGTCTTTGTCCGAGTGGTTGACGCCCTGGCCATTGAAAAGACCGATTTGGTAGTGTAGCCAGCGATGACCGTCCTTTGCTGGGAAGAAATCACCCTGTATTTGCAAGCCAAGGTCACGGCCTCCAGATTTATGCTCGCCCACACGGTCGTTGACAAGTGAAACCAATCGGTTGGTAAGTTGCGAATAGGTACCCCAACCCACATCCAACGGACTGAACGGATTCTCAAATCCGAAACTACGCTTAAACTGTCCGAGTTTTACACGGAACTCGGTGAAATGTTGCCATTCGATGAATGCGTCCACGATACGCGGACCCTTGTCTTCGCCAGGAGCACCGTTCACTTCCACTTGCAAACGATAATAGAAGTCCTTGAACGCATAGCCGTTCATATAGAGGCGAACCAGTCGGAGGTCGAACGACGAGTGCGACTCAGACTTCTTGTCGGTTGCGCTATACTTGCCGATGATATACCCGCCAAATTTCAGGCTGGGGTCAAAGGCTTTCATAAACTTCGACTGTTCCTTCGTCTCATTCGTGCCGGCCGACTCGCTGCTCTTACGCTTGGAGAACAAGTTCTTAAAGTCGGCAATGCTCATACCTTCGGCATCGTTGTGGATTTGATCGTCAAGTGTGACATTTAATCCGTCTTCGACGATTCTTTCCGGCTCATCGGCAGCCATAGGCATGGCCAGCAGTCCAAGAGCCAAAAGTGAATACTGAATTTTCATATATTAAAAAGTGTATAAGATTGTTTTCCGATGCAAAATTAAGGCTCTATTTCCGATTTTGTGTGCTTTACGTTTCAAAATTTGAGGTTTAGCGCACCATCATATTGGTATTTCAACAATTCTTACCATAAAAGTTTTGGTTTTGGTAAGGCTACTTTCTACTTTTGTGCGCTTTTTCAGTCTAAAAGCATATCAAGCGAAACAAAATCTTTAAACAGACCATGAATAAGAAAAACCTTTTGCTCGCGGTCTTCGCACTTTGCGGCCTGAGCACTATGCAAGCCGAACCCGTGTTGCCCGAATTTGATGAGAACAACGGCACGCAGGAAAAAATCTACATGTTCAACTTTGGCAACTTCGACCAATGGATTACCCGCAACATCCAAGAGAGCGGCATCATTGGCGGAAAGACACAGACCATCTATGCCATCGGTCCGACGGCCACGTGGAACAGCCGCAAGCCCTACCTCGGTGCAGGTGGAAGTCCCTGGGCCACATCGAACGTATTAGCCCACGTGGCTGGTATCTATAAGACCAACTGCTCTGTATATAAGGAAGCACGTGCCGGTCACGGATTCTGCGCCAAACTCACCACCCACGTAGTCGGCGTCACTGTTGCCGGTGTCGTTAACGTAAACGTGCTGGCTGCCGGCTCTATCTTCCTCGGCCAGATGCTTGAGCCGATTACCGGAGCCTCCAATCCAATGCGCTATCTGAACTATGGACTGAAGTTCGACAAGAAACCTACGGCCATCTGCCTCGACTATAAAGTGAAATTGTCGGATTCTCCCAACCGAATCAAGCAGAATGGCATGGGAAGCCCCAGCACCGTAAAGGGACGCGACTATGCCGACTGCATCGTCTATCTGCAAAAGCGTTGGGAAGACGAGAAAGGCAACATCTATGCCCATCGAGTAGGCACGATGGTCTATCGTTTCACCAAGACCTCCGATTGGAAGAACAACCAGAAGTTCACCATCCACTACGGCGATATTACCAAAGAGTCGTTCTATAAGAGTTATATGGGATTGACCTCTGGCAACCTCGTACGCTATGCCAAAAATTCCAAGGGCAAGATGGTTCCCATTCAGGAAGTAGGTTGGGGCAGCGCCGACGATACTCCCACCCACTTGTGCATACAGATGGACTCGAGCCATGGTGGCGCCTACGTGGGCAGCGAAGGCAACACGCTGTGGGTTGACAATGTCCGCCTCGTTTATTAAACAACCGCGTCTATAGGGCGCAAGCACATACGGTCCTCTCCGACGGCCTGACCGGTCAAGGAGAGGACTTTCTTTTTATGCATGATGATAGGGCTCGCCGCGAAGAATGGTAAATGCGCGGTAAAGTTGCTCCAAGAAAAACAACCGGACCATCTGGTGCGAAAAAGTCAGTTTCGACAACGACATGAGCGAGTTGCCCCGGTCGAACACATCCTGACTGTGTCCATAAGGTCCGCCCACTACGAACACCAGCCTCTGCGTGCCGGCATTCATAGCCTTCTGCAACGAGGCCGCAAACTGCGGCGAAGTCTGTTCCTTACCATGTTCGTCAAGAAGCACCACCTGGTCGCCGCGCTGAAGCAGTTTCAGGACGGCCTCGCCCTCCGCCACCTTCTGTTGTTCCTCCGATAGCGATTTAGCATTTTTCAGGTCGGGGACAACCTTAAGTTCGAACGGTGCGTAATGGGACAGCCGGTCCACATATTCCTGACATAAGTCCACCAGTCTTTTGTCGGTGGTCTTGCCAACCACTATCAGCACAATCTTCATGGCATATCGTTTGCGTTTATAGTGCAAGTTTACGCAAACCTGTCGCAATCACCAAACATCATAATCGGAGTTGGCCACGGAAATTCTTGTTTTTTCGCTTCCATAATGCCATATTTGCATAAATAGCATCTAAGAACAAACAAAATAAAAATCATAACATGTCCAAACGCATTTTTTCAATTCTGGCGGTTTTTGCCGCCATGTGCCTGCCTGCCTTGGCCTGCACCAACTTTCTCGTAGGCAAGAAGGCCTCTGCCGACGGAGCAGTCTATATCACCTACAACGCCGACGACTATGGCATGTATGGTCATCTGGTCTATCTGCCCCACCAGAAGCATGCCCCAGGCACCATGCGCCGTGTGGTTGACGGCGACTCCAATCGTTTTCTCGGAGAGATACCCGAAGCCACCGAGACCTATACGGTAAACGGATACATCAACGAGTACCAGGTGTCAATTATGGAGACCACTTTCGGCGGACGCGAGGAGTTGGTCGACCCACACGGCATCATCGACTACACCAGCCTGATGCGCATAGCCTTGCAACGGTCGCGCACGGCACGTGAAGCCATCGACGTAATGACAAGTCTGGTGGCCGAATATGGTTATGCCAGCGGCGGCGAGAGTTTCTCTATTGCCGATAAAAACGAGATATGGGCGCTCGAGATGGTAGGCCGTGGTGCCAACGAACGCGGTGCGTTGTGGGCTGCCGTACGCATACCCGACGACTGCATTGCTGCCCATGCCAACCAAAGCCGCATACACAAACTCAGCATCTACCCGAAGGCCGACGTCAAGACCTCGCCCGACCTGATAAAGTGGGCCAAGAAACACGGCTATTTCAAAGGCAAGGACGCCGACTTCGACTTTACCGACGCATTTGCCCCTGCCGATTTCGGTGCAGCCCGCTATTGCGACGCACGAGCATGGAGTTTCTTCAACCGTTTTGTGGATAACATGGACCGCTATCTCGACTTTGTCGACGGCTACCATAATGGCAAGGCCGAAGTCATGCCGCTCTATTTCAAGCCCAAGCGACTTCTCAGCCGGCAGGACCTCATGGATGCCATGCGCGACCACTACGAGGGCACGCCCTTCGATGTAACGAAAGACCTCGGTATGGGTCCGGGAGAGATGCCCTATCGCCCCACCCCACTCGAGTTTGATGTCGATGGAAAGAAGTATTTCAACGAACGTCCCATCTCTACCCAGCAGACAGCCGACACGTATATTGCTCAACTGCGCAGTGCGTTGCCCGACGCCATCGGTGGCGTGCTCTGGTATGGCAATGACGACCCGAACATGATTAGTTATGTGCCCATCTACTGTAATAACACCGAAGTGCCGGCATGTTTTGACGACCCGAACGCCAACGACGCACAGTTTTCGTGGGGTTCGGCATTCTGGGTATGTAATTGGGTTTCGAACATGGTCTATCCGCGCTACAACATGCTCTTTCCGTCGCTCCAGAAAGAACGCGACCGCCTCGACCGCCTCTTTGCCGAGCAACAGCCCGACCTTGAAGCCGAAGCATTGGCCACATGGTCGGCCGATCCCGAACAGACTAAGATGCTGCTCAACGAGTACAGCAAGAAGTGTGCGGCCCAGATGCTGAGCGACTGGAAGCGCCTGGGCGAATACCTGATTGTGAAGTACAACGACATGGTTATCAAGCAAGAGGAGAACGGCGTATTCACACGCACGCCCGACGGACTCATCACACGGCCCAAACGTGTGGGCTATGCCGACTCCTATCGCAAGGAAGTCGTCAAACAGACTGGCGACCGCTATCTCATTCCTGAACAATAGTACCCCCTCACCTTTCGACCTGCAGACTATGCATACGTTTCCTTGTGCCAAATTAAACATTGGCCTCAACATTGTTTCGCGCCGCGACGACGGCTATCACAATCTGGAGTCGGTGTTCTACCCGATTCCGCTATGCGACACGCTCGAAATCGAAGAGTGGGAGCCGGCCGACGACCCGTGCCAGTTTCGCCAGATAGGTTTCCACGTTGATGCCGACCCCTCGGACAATCTCGTCGTAAAGGCTTTCGAACTGATGCGCGAGGAGTTCGGACTGCCCGCCATCGACATTTTCCTCGACAAGCGTATCCCGATGGGTGCGGGACTCGGTGGTGGCAGCAGCGATGCCGCAGCAATGGTTTCGATGCTCAATGAGATGTTCGAACTCAACCTTTCCGAAGCCGAGATGGCGGCCCGCGTCTCACAGTTGGGAGCCGACTGCGCGTTTTTCATCTATGGCAAGCCGCAGTGGGTCACGGGCATTGGCACGCAGATGGCTCCCATCCCCTTCTCGCTCAAAGGTTGGAAACTGCTGCTGGTCAAGCCCGCCGTGTCGGTGGCTACGGCCGAAGCCTATCGCCATGTGGTGCCCCGACGCCCCATTACCGACCTACGCGAGGACGTGCTTCTGCCCGTCGACAGTTGGCGCGGACGCATAAAGAACGATTTTGAGGACAGCGTGTTTAAGCAATTCCCCGAAATAGAGGCTATCAAAAAGACTCTCTATGATATGGGTGCCACCTATGCCTCTATGTCGGGCAGCGGCAGCAGTGTGTTCGGGCTGTTCCCCTACGACGTGCCCGAGACCCATTGTTTCGACGACTGTTTCACCTATAAGGCCGAACTGCTCATTTAAGAAAATGATTCTCTTCTTCTCCGGAACCGGCAACACGCGTATGGTGGCCGAATGGCTGGCTGCCCACTTGGACGAGACGCTCTATGATGTCGTCCGACAGTCGCCTGCCACGCTTGCCACACACGATTGGACAACCGAAAAACGCCTTGGCATCGTGTTTCCCGTCTATGGATGGGGACCGCCGCCCTTGTTTCTCGAGGCACTGGCATGGTTTTTCGAGTCGCTCCATGCTTCCGAGCGCGAGCAAGTAGGTCGGCTCTACTGCTTTGCCCTCTGCACCTGCGGCGACGATATCGGCCACACCATGCAGGTGCTCGATAGGCATCTCGCCACCTTCTCCGTCAAACCGAAAGCCCACGTCTCCGTCACGTTGCCCGAGACCTACGTGGCCCTGCCCTTCTTCCGTCTGGACACACCCAAGCGCTGCAGCGAAAAAGAACAGGTCGCACTCGAAAAACTGACACGCGTATCGGAGCAAATCAACAGCCGGCAGACTTTTACCGACACGTTTCCGGGCCGCATGCCTTGGACCAAGACCTACGTGCTACGCCCCTTGTTCAACAAGCACCTCGTGAAGGGCCGCTACTTTAAGGTGGCCGACAGTTGCACGGCATGTGGGCGCTGCGCCGATACCTGTCCGTTCGGCAACATCCGCATGACCGACAACCATCCCACTTGGGGCGACCGCTGCGCCGGATGCCTGGCCTGCTACCATAGTTGTCCGCAAAACGCCATCCGCTATCTGTCGTCGGGACATAAGGGGCAGTACCGGCCCAAGAGTGTACTGACCCGGCTCAAGTCATAGACACCGTCGTTTCCACACGCAATTTCCGTCCTGCAATACCCTGCCCGAAAATGGTATTATGGGACGGAAAAATTGTATTATACAATCTGAAAATTGCATAATGGAATTTCGAAATTACATTATAGAATTTTTTCGTTTCATTATGCAATTTTTAGAAAAATCCCTAATTTTGAATGTCGGCATCGGACAATCTGACCACTTTGCCGACATACGTACGCGCAACTCAACACGTTTTATTCACTTAATAATTAAAACATCTTATGAAAAAGTATTTAGCAGAAATGGTAGGTACGTTCGTGCTTACGTTCCTCGGCTGCGGCGCAGCAGTTGCTTTAGGTTGCGGTTCTGACACTGCATCCATCGTTGGTACGGCTATTGCCTTTGGTCTTTCCGTAGTGGCTATGGCCTACACGATTGGCGGCATCAGCGGTTGCCATATCAACCCGGCCATCACGCTTGGCGTATTCCTCAGCGGCAAAATCAGCTTCAAGGACTGCGCAGGCTACATGATTTTCCAGGTTATCGGTGCAATCCTTGCTGCAGCAGTTCTCTTCGGAATTGTCAGCACTGGCGACGGAGTGGCTATTACTACCTCCACGGGTGCTAATGCCTGCACATTCGGCCAACTGAACGGCGTGATTGTTGAAATCGTGCTGACGGCTCTGTTCGTATTGGTTGTGCTCGGTGCTACCAGCAAAACCAACGGTGCCACCAACAACTTTGCCGGTCTGGCTATCGGTCTGACCCTCATCCTTATCCACTTGGTAGGCATCCACTTCACCGGCACCAGCGTGAACCCCGCCCGCTCCATCGGTCCCGCTCTCTTCGAAGGCGGCAAGGCTCTTTGCGACCTGTGGGTATTCATCGTAGGTCCGTTTGTAGGTGCAATCCTTGCAGCCTGCATTTGGAAATGCATTGCCCCCAAAGAAGACTAATGCTAACTACTGTCTCGCAAAAGAGACACACTCACTGCAGAGCGATGCCCCATAAGGGCGTCGCTCTCGCTTTTTATGGCGCCGACTGAACGAAATGGGCTTCGTTTTGCTTGCATTTCCATATTCTCTGCCTAACTTTGAAGGAAATATAGCTACTCCTATTATGATACAATCGATGACCGGCTATGGAAAGGCAGAAGTCTGCTGGGCCGACAAGAAAATCCATGTGGAAATAAAATCCCTCAATTCCAAATCGATGGACCTCAGTACGCACGTCCCGTCGCTCTATCGCGAGAAGGAATTGGAGATTCGAAAAATGTTGAACACCTGTCTGCTGCGCGGAAAAGTGGACTTCTCGCTCTGGGTTGAGGCAGAAGCCAAAAACGAAGTGCCTGTCATCAACGAGAACACCGTCAGCGCCTACGTGGAGCAACTGCGCACCATCAGCCAGCATATCGGCATAGGATTCAACGACACGAACGCGTGGGAATACATCGTTCGCCTACCCGGACTGACTACCACCACAAAACAGGAAGAACTGACCGACGGCGAATGGGAAGCCGCCCTCCAGGGCATAGAAAAGGCCATCGGACAACTGCAGGACTTCCGCCTGCAGGAAGGACAGGCTCTCTATGCCATGTTCATTGAGAAACTCACCAACATCGGCAACCTGCTGGCACAAATCGAACCCTACGAGAAAAATCGCGTAAACACCATCAAAAACCGCATCGTCGAACGACTCAACGAACTTAAGGGCGTCGACATCGACAAGAACCGATTCGAACAGGAACTTATCTACTACATCGAAAAGCTCGACATCAGCGAAGAAAAACAGCGTCTTACCAACCACCTCGACTATTTCCGCCAGACATTGGACAGCGACGAGGACGGAAAAGGCAAGAAGCTCGGATTCATTGCCCAGGAAATGGGACGCGAAATCAACACAACCGGCTCAAAGAGCAATCAGGCCGAGATGCAGAACATTGTAGTGAAGATGAAAGACGAATTGGAGCAAATAAAAGAACAAGTACTCAATGTGTTATGAATAAGATTATCGTTTTCTGCGCTCCTTCCGGTTCAGGAAAGACTACTATCGTCAACTATTTGATGAAGCAGAATCTGAACCTTCACTTTTCCATCTCCGCCACGAGCCGTCCTCCGCGCGGACAGGAGACAGACGGAGTGGAATACTACTTCCTGACCGGCGAAGAGTTTAAGCAAAAACTCGACGAAGACGCCTTCCTGGAGTATTGCGAGGTATATCCGGGCCGCTACTATGGTACGCTGCGCTCGGAAGTGGACCGCCTGCTCGCAGAGGGCAAGAACGTGGTGTGCGACGTCGATGTGGTCGGCGCAAAGAACATTAAGGCCGCCTACGGCGACAGAGCCCTGACGCTGTTCATACAGCCACCCTCCATCGAAGAACTGCGCCGCCGGCTCGAAGCACGTGGCACCGACTCGCCCGAAGTAATCGACGACCGGATTGCCCGCGCACAATACGAACTCGACCAAGCCCCCGCGTTCGATCTCACTATCGTGAACGACGACCTCATAGCCGCTGAAGACGAGGCACTCTATTGGGTCGAGAAATTCCTCAACGAATGACAATCACCGGACTATTTGGTGGAAGTTTCAACCCTATACACCTCGGCCATATCAACGTGGCACAGAAAGTGCTGACTGAGAAACTGGTCGACGAGGTATGGATGTTGGTGTCACCACTTAATCCGTTCAAGGAAAACGTCCGCCAGACCGACGAGCATGTCCGTCTGGAATGGGTAAAAAAATCAGTGGCCGACCTGCCCCATATCGAAGCCAGCGACTTCGAGTTTACCATGCCGCAACCCAACTATACATGGCGCACGTTGCAGGCACTTCGCAAGGCATACCCCACGCATACGTTCAAACTCATCATTGGCGGCGACAACTGGCAGGAATTCAAGCGCTGGAAATGCTATCGGAAAATCCTGGCCACAACACCCATCATCATCTATCCGCGTCCGGGCTATCCGGTTGACGGCACCTGCCTGCCCGAAGGCGTATGCCTCCTCGACACGCCACAGTTCGACATCAGTGCCACAGCCATACGCGAACAAATCCGACAGGGCAACGACGTCGGCGAATGGGTGCCCGAGGCCATCGCACACGACTTGCAACTACTCAAATAATAGCCTGAAATAATGAAAATACGCTGGGGATTTATAGGATGCGGGGAAGTGACCGAAAAGAAAAGCGGTCCGGCCTTCCGCATGGTAGAAGACAGCGACGTGGTGGCTGTAATGAGCCGACGACGCGAACATGCCGAAGAATATGCCCGTCGCCATCAGATAGCCCGCTATTATACCGACCCATACGACCTCATCGACGACCCGCAGGTCAATGCCATCTACATAGCCACCCCGCCTTCGACCCACGCCACCTATGCCATCATGGCCATGAAGGCAGGAAAACCCGTATATGTCGAGAAACCGCTCGCGGCAAACTATGAAGACTGCTGCCGCGTCAATCGGATTTCCGAAAAAATGGGCATCCCCTGTTTCGTAGCCTACTACCGCCGCGACCTTCCCTATTTCCAGAAGGTGGCAGATCTATTGCGCAGCGGTGCCATAGGCAAGGTCATCAACGTGCAGATAAGGTTTTCAGTGCCTCCCAGAGACCTAGACTACAATCGCACCAACCTGCCTTGGCGCGTTATACCCGACATTGCCGGCGGCGGCTACTTCTACGACCTGGCCCCGCATCAAATCGACCTGCTGCAGCAACTTTTCGGTCCGATTATCGAAGCAGAAGGCTACAAGGCTAATCGGGGCGGACTCTATGACACGGAGGACACCGTCAGCGCATGCTTCCGTTTTTCGGACGGACTGACCGGCTCGGGCTCTTGGTGCTTCGTGGGCTCAGACAGCGCAAAGGAAGACTGCATCGAACTTATCGGCGACAAAGGCCGCCTACGCTACGCCGTCTTCACCTATAGTCCCATCGTGCTGGAAAACGGTGACGGACATCAGGAGTTCACTCCGGAAAATCCGAAGGTAGTACAACTGCCTCTGATTGATAATGTGGTGAAACACTTGCAGGGACGTTCCATCTGCAAATGCGACAGTTTCAGCGCAACTACAGTAAACTGGGTAATGGACAAAATATTGGGTAAATTCTGATGATACGCTTCCTTGGCACATTCCTACTCTTCTATGCCGGCATCTCAGCCATGTCGGCACAGACTCCGAATGTCCCCGCCGACTCCATAGCCGCCGACTCGACGACCATAGTGCATCCACGCCCGAGGTTGGAACAATTCAAGGAAAACGCCAAAGAAGTCATCCGCAAACTCGACCGTTACGACAAGGACTATATTGAGCCCGACCACTACGACTGGACCGTGATGGTGCAGAATACGAATTTCTTTCAGCACATCACCATGTCCGGCTGGAGCAATAATTCAAACTGGCAAACGCTTTCTTTCTATCAGAAACCGTCTATGAAAGTGGGTCCGTATATCGGTTGGCGCTGGATTTTTCTCGGTTACGGACTCGACGTAACAAGTCCTGCCGAACTGGGAAAATCGCTCAATCTGAATCTTAGCGTATACACCAACATGATTGGTGGGGACATTTTCTATTTGCGCAATAAGGGCAACTATCGGTTAGGCAGGACTTCCGGCTTCGAGAACGTAAGAAAAACACAATACTACGGACAAAATTTCCCAGGACTCAATTCTTACACTTTCGGGCTTTATGTCTATTTCATATTGAACCATCGCCGCTTCTCCTATCCAGCGGCTTTCAACCAAAGCACCCGTCAGAAAATGAGCGCCGGTAGTTGGATTTTCGGATTCCGCTATGACCACTGGCATATCTCTTTTGATTATACCCAACTGCCCTATCCCATCAAGGGCTACAGTAAGGCATTCCCCAAAATAAACGAGTCGCTGCGCTTCACCCAGTATCGCTATACCGACTACAGCCTATCTGCCGGCTACGCCTATAACTGGGTCTTCGCACGCTATTGGCTTATGGCCGCAAGCATCGCACCTTATCTCGGCTATCGTAAGGAAGACGGACAAGCATACCACTACAACCGAAAGATTAAAGACATCATGCATCGCATAGGAATAGGCATGGTGGGACGAGTCGGCGTGGTATGGAACAACGGAAAAGGCTTTGCCGGTGCCTCCTTTATCACATACGACAATCTCTTCCACAGGCACGAACTGCTCATAGGCAACTCGACCAACTACCTGAACATTTACGGTGGTTTCTACTTCCGACTGAAGAATAAGTACCGCCGGGCGAACAACTTAAAGTAGTTCCAAGTCGGAAAACATCTGCTGATAGAATGCGGCCTTCTTTTCCAAGGCCAACGGATAGGCACGCGAGGTGCTTGGCATACGATACAGGCACAGCGACCTATTGTCCACGGAAAACTCCGTATAGGTTCCCACCTTTGGTGCCGTTGCGATGCCCAGATTCTCGCATAGTGTCTGCACCGACTTCTCTCCTGTCGACACAATTGCCTTACATTCCGGCAACTGCGACAGGAGTTTCCGAATGTCAGTAGGCTCCACTATTTCCAGAAACTTATCGGACGCATTGCCTTGCAAGCGCTTTACGACGGTAGCCGCATCGAACAGCGCGATTCCCTTGTCGCGCAAGAATGTTTCTATATCGTTGTGGCAGAAACGCTTATTCTTCAAGTCAACAAAACGGTTGCGGTCGCCGAAAAACAAATGCCCCACCACGCGCCACATATCGTTGTTGAAGTTTGGGTAATAGAAATCCATGCTCCAACGCTTGCGCGGTGGCGGAAAACTGCCCAGCATCAGCAGACGTGCGTGCTGGGGCAGAAAAGGTTGGAGAGGATGGCGCTCGCAACCATCTTCCATAGTCATTACCATGGGATGCGTGCTAAAGTCCCTGTTCTTTCAGATAATGGTTTGCTTCGATGGCCGCCTTACAACCACTTGCAGCCGCAGTAATGGCTTGTCGGTAGCGATTGTCGGCGACATCGCCGGCGGCAAAAATACCGGGCAGCGCCGTAACTGGCGTACCGTCTTTCGTCACGATATAGCCTTCAGCGTCCACCTCTATCCATTCGGCAAACAGGTCGGAATTGGGCTTGTGGCCAATAGCCAGGAATAGTCCGTCGATAGGCAGGTCGTAATTCTTCTCGTCGGTTTCGCCCTTTCGCCATACGAGATGTGCGCCTTCCACTACTCCATCGCCGTAGAGTCCCGTCACGTTCGTTTCGAAAAGCACTTCAATCTTCTCGTGCGATAATACGCGTTGCGCCATGGCCTCAGATGCACGTAGGAAAGGCTTGCGTACAACCAAATAGACCTTTTCGGCCAGTCCGGCCAGATAGGTTGCCTCTTCGCAGGCCGTATCTCCGCCGCCGACCACCGCTACGGTTTTCTTGCGGTAGAAGAATCCGTCGCAAGTGGCGCATGCACTGACACCGGAACCTTGGTATTTCGTTTCGTCGGCCAGTCCGAGATATTTGGCCGAGGCACCTGTGGCAATAATAATCGTATGGCACGCAACGATGTCGCCGTTGTCGAGCTCCACACGATAGGGACGCTGACTGAAATCGGCTTTAGTCACCATCTGCGAACGGACTTCCGCACCGAAACGCTCGGCTTGCTGGCGCAAGTCACCCATCATTTGAAAGGCATCTACGCCTTCCGGATAGCCCGGAAAGTTCTCTACGATGGTGGTAGTAGTCAGTTGGCCGCCAGGTTGCAGTCCTTCAAGGATTACGGGTTTCAGTCCGGCCCTTCCTGCATAGATTCCGGCCGTATAGCCTGCAGGACCTGAGCCTATGATAAGACAACGAATCGGTTCCATAGTGGTATCAGTTATTTTAGCGCAAATCGATAATTTCTACTTGGGGGAATTTCTTCTCGTCAAACTTGAACACGTCGGCGGCAAAGTGCTGTCCGGTCTTCAGACTGTTAATCTTGAACTGAACCCACTGCCCTTTGGCGTCAAGCATACGGATGTTACGAACCTGATTATTCGACACGATGACAATCAGTTGGCGGAATGCGGTCTTCTTATTCGGCACCACGGTAACCTCCTTGCTTGCCTGTCCGCCATAGGTGACATCCTTGACCGTATATTTGCTTTTCTGCCGATATAGGTTGACAAAACTCATCGGATTGATTTGCTGAATCTCTTGTGCCGTGGGCTCTGTCAGATTGACCTCGTTGCTACTCTTCAGGATAGTCCACTGCGACTTTCCGTCAAACCAAACTTCGGCTTCGCTTGTGCTGACGGCAAATTTGCTACCGCTATATTTCAGCGTGCCCTGTGAAGAGCCCTGAGGCGAAAGTCCTTTGTAGGTGGTTGCCTTAAACTGCACCTCGACGCCGCCTTTCTTCAGACTGGCAGCCGCTTTGTCGAGAATGGCGCGACCGTCCTGCGCACAGGCATTACTGCTGAACACCATCGACAACATAAGCATTAGCACGGCGGCAAATGTCCTGAAAGTCTGTTTCATATCGCTAATTTTCTATGGTCAAATGTTTCCTAACTATATTCTTGTTTCTCAACCAAGGCGGCTATGCAGGCTGTCGAGGTCGGTAATGAGGACTTCGCGAGCCTTTGAGCCGCGAGAGGGGCCAACTATGCCCATGGCCTCGAGTTGGTCCATGATGCGCCCTGCCCTATTGTAACCTATGGAGAACTTGCGTTGGATGAGCGAGGTGGAGCCTTGCTGGTTCGTGACCACGTATTCGGCTACGTCGTTGAACATGGAGTCGAGGTCGTTCGGATTGGCTTCGCCACCGGAACCGCCGTCGCCTTCTTCCAGGACTTCGGGCAATGCATAGGCACCCATATAGCCCTGTTGCTCTTCTATATGGCTCACGATGCGCTCTACCTCGGGTGTGTCGACAAATGCGCACTGCACGCGGACAGGTTCCATGCCGTTTAGGAACAGCATATCGCCTTTGCCCACCAACTTATTTGCACCGGGACGGTCGAGAATGGTACGGCTGTCAATCATACTGCTGACACGGAATGCGATACGTGCCGGGCAGTTGGCCTTAATCGTACCGGTGATGATGTTCGTGGTCGGGCGCTGCGTGGCAAGCACCATGTGCATTCCGACGGCACGGGCGAGTTGCGTGATACGCTGAATGGGCAGTTCCACTTCCTTGCCAGCTGTCATGATAAGGTCGCCGAACTCGTCGATAACGATTACCACGTAGGGAAGGTATTCGTGGCCGTGGTTCGGGTTCAACTCACGGTGGCAGAACTTCTCGTTGTATTCTTTGATGGTCTTGCAGTGGGCTTTCTTAAGCAGGTCGTAGCGGTGGTCCATCAGGATGCACAGGCTCTTAAGGGTCTGCACCACCTTGCTTGTGTCGGTGATAATCGGGTCTTCGTTGCTGGGAATCTTGGCAAGGTAATGCTTCTCGATGCCCTCGTACATGCTGAATTCCACTTTCTTCGGGTCGACCATCACTATCTTGAGTTCCGACGGATGCTTCTTGTAGAGCAGCGACGTTATGACGGCATTCAGTCCGACGGACTTGCCCTGTCCGGTAGCGCCTGCGATGAGCACGTGGGGCATCTTGGCAAGATCTACCATAAAGACTTCGTTCGTTATGGTCTTTCCGAGCGCCACGGGAAGTGCCATCTGAGTCTCCTGGAACTTGCGGCTGTTCAGGATGCTTTCCATCGAGACTATCTGAGGCTTCTTGTTGGGCACTTCGATACCGACGGTTCCCTTTCCGGGTATGGGAGCGATGATGCGCACGCCTTCTGCCGACAGGCGCAAGGCAATATCCTCCGAAAGGGTCTTTATCTTGTTGATGCGCACGCCCATTGCCGGCGTCACCTCGTATAGCGTCACCGTCGGGCCTATGGTGGCACGGATGGAAGTCAGTTCTACGCCATACTCGCGCATGGTGTTTACGATGCGTTCCTTATTCTGCCGCTGCTCGTCCATATCGATGGGGGCGTCTCCAGTGTCGTGCTTGTCGAGAAGTGAGAGCGACGGGAAGACATAGTTCTCCAAATCCTTGCGCGGGTCGTAGGGACCGAGCGCCTCGAGCGGGTTGGCAATGTCGTCGCCCTTGGCTTCCTCGTCGTCGGCCGCCTTTTCCACTTCGAAGTCAATGTTCTCGACGGCGAGGTCGGTGTCGTCAACATACTCCTCCGCCTCGTCGTCCTCGGGACTGGGGTAATCGTCCAGGAACTCCACTTCGGGCACTTCTTCCTCCGTCGAGTCGAGCGATTGGTCGTCCTCGTCGGAAAGGTCGATAACTGGAGCCGGCACCATGTCGGCAGGTTCTGCTGCCTCTGCCGGTTCTTCGTCGGCGTTCTCCTTTTCAGGATGCCAGGCAAACAGTTTGCGCACAATCTGTATGGTTTCCCGGCTCAGATAGACCAGGAACAGCAACGCCGTCAATAGGAGAAGCAGTCCGACGCCTATTTCGCCGATGTAGCCGATGAGGTAGTCGCGCACGAAATCTCCGTGGCGGCCGCCCCATGCCGTAAGATTGTCCATCAACGACTGAGGCAGATATTTCTGTCCGAACGAGAGAGCCAGCGAACCCCATATCATGACCAGCGAACAATTTACAAACCATTTCCACAACCTAATCTTGCCCACTCCGATAAGCTTGAGTCCGAACACAAGCAAGAAGAGGGCCAAGAAAAAAGCCATGAGTCCAAAGCCACGCTCCATGAAGAACCAACCGGCAAGCGCCCCAAGCCGACCGCCCAGGTTATTGAACTTGAAGTTGGCTGTACCGGCCTCGATGGCCGACTGGTCGAGCCGGCCACTGACAATATAGGAGGCAAACGCTATGACAAAGAACACCGCCAGCACCACGGCGATGGCTCCCACCACAAAGCGCCAAGTCTCGCCGTCGCGTATGGTGGTACGCAATTCCTCCATGAGCGAAAAGCCCTGATTCTTCGTGTTTTTCTTTGCAGCCGTCTTCCGCGTCGGCGTCTTCTTCTTGTCAGTATCTTTCTTTGGCATCGTGATAATTCTGATAAAATTCCTCGCATCTTGCACCCAGAAATCGGCGTCTGCGCCATTCAAAAGCGCACAAGATACGATTATATGCGAAAATAACTATTATTGCACGACACAAGCACCTATTGACGGTGTTTTTCCAACCAGATTTTCATTTTTTTGCCCACTATGACCCCCACACGCATCCTTTTTGTCTGCCTCGGCAACATTTGCCGCTCCGCAGCCGCCGATGGCATCATGCAACACCTCGTTCGCCAGGCCCGACTCGATAATCGCATCGAAGTGGACAGCGCGGGCACCTACGGCGGACATAGCGGACAACTGCCCGACCCGCGTATGTGCCACCACGCCAGCCTACGCGGCTACGACCTCACCCATAGGGCACGCAAAGTCAGTTCAGCAGATTTCCACGACTTCGACCTCATCGTGGCCATGGACTATAACAACGTCATCGACCTGCGGCGACTTGCACCATCGCCCGAGGCAGAAGCCAAAATCGTGCAAATGGCAGATTTCATCGCGCATAATCGTTTCTACGACTATGTGCCCGACCCCTACTACGAAGGTGCCGAGGGTTTCGAACTCGTATTAGACATGCTCGAAGAAGGCTGCCAAAACCTGCTGGAAAAAATACTCAACGGAACCATCTGATAATCAGCCCCAAAAATTGCATAATGGAATAATAATATTACATAATGCAATTTCAAAATTCAATTATACAATTTCGCGATTGCATAATTGAATTTTATTGTCCCATAATCCTATTTTCCCGTCCCGACAACCTGCTGACTGACAGCACCATACAGTAAACTGGAATAGGCGACTTTTTCGCTCATGACACTACGGCACATAAAAAAGCACCCCGCCAATGGGCAGAGTGCTTTGTCAAATCTGTCGGAGAGAGGTGACATTTTCGCTCATGACACTACGGCACACAAAAAAGCACCCCACCAATGGGCAGAGTGCTTTGTCAAATCTGTCGGAGAGAGGCGACATTTTCGCTCATGACACTACGGCACATAAAAAAGCACCCCGCCAATGGGCAGAGTGCTTTGTCAAATCTGTCGGAGAGAGGCGACTCGAACGCCCGACCCCTACGTCCCGAACGTAGTGCGCTACCAACTGCGCTACTCTCCGAAAGCGGTGCAAAAATACGTCTTCTTAATTAGCAGACAAAATAAAAACCCGAGTTTTTTACTGCCTTGCGCATTTACTATGGTTCAACCTGCAGGTCGATAGTTGCCTTCGGGCAATCGGGATCGTTGGTCAGCAACAAGATTCGCGTACGGCCTTTGAAACTGAAAATGAGTTTGCTAACCGTTATCTTGACCTTTGCCGTCTTTCCGGGCTCGACGTGCTGATTGTCGATACGCACCGAGATGCCGGGATTATATACCTGGAGGGCTTCAATGTCGAGCGGAGCCGTACCGGTATTGGCTATGAGCATTTCCGTCTTGATTTTCTTCTTCCCATTCATCGAGCCGAGGCGTATGACCTTCTCGCTGAGTTGCAGTTCGGGGGTCTGTCCCGACGGCGAGGTGGAAAGCGCCGACGTCGGTAGGAGCGTGACAGACACGGGTATCTCGTTGGCCAGGCTTACGCGTTCTCCGGCGTAGGTTCCTAGATATACCTGCGACTGGGTCAGTCCATAGTGGTCGAGTTCCTTAGGGTCGAGCACCACGTCAATGACTCCGTTGCGGCCCGGATATATTTTCTCGGGGAAGGAAGTAGCCTTCAGGAATTTAGGCAAGTGGAGCAGTTGTGGCTCAATGGTGGTTTGGCCGGCATTATAAAGGCGTATGGTCTGAACTGGCGTCTCGCCGCGATAGACATCCTCAAACTCAATCATTTCCGCGTTCAGGCTGACGTCGCCGATACGGTAAGGATAGACTTCGGTCTTTCCCTGCGCGTTATAGACCACCCTTCCGGTCAGCGTGAGTATAATCGGGTCGGGCTCGGTACTGGCCCGGAACGACACGCGCTTGGCAAAGTGACCCAGCATAGCGGCATCGTAGCGTGCCGTTATCACCGCATCGTGTCCGGGAAGGATTTCGGCGGACGAAGTAGTGACGAGCGTGCATCCGCAGTCGGTGCGCAACTGGTCGATAAGGATGGGCTGCTGACTGATATTCTGCACGCGGAACGTCACCTCAATCGGCTCCTGCCAGGTTATGTTGCCGAGATTGTGCACCTGTTCGCTGATTTGCAAACTGGTTTGTGCAGACAGACATGTGCCGAGGCAGAACGCCACAGCCGTATAGAACAAACGGAGACTATTCATGGTTTTCATGGTTTACAATAGATTGGCAACAGAACGCATACGCATGCAGACGGCTGCAATAATGTGGCGAATTTAGAAAAACTTTGTCATTTATTCCCCACCTGCAAAAAATTCTTGCACCATAATGGCGTCATCGGCTTCCACCGACCGACAAAAATGGCGCATCGTTTTTCAAAAGAAAAGAAAACCACTACATTTGTAGGTTGAATAGTTATCGACCACAAGCAGCGACCTATGAAACTAATCTCTTGGAATGTAAACGGATTGCGCGCATGCGTAGAAAAAGGATTTAAGGACATCTTCCAACAACTCGATGCCGACTGTGTGTGCCTGCAAGAAACCAAGATGCAAGCCGGACAACTCGACCTTGCGTTCGAGGGCTATCAGAGTTTTTGGCACTACGCTGAGAAAAAAGGCTATTCGGGCACGGCCATATTCACACGCAAGCAACCCGTCAGCGTAGCCTACGGCATCGGAAACGAGGTGGGCGACGCCGAAGGACGGGCCGTCACGCTCGAATTTGAAACCTTCTATCTCGTTTGCCTCTACGTCCCCAATTCGCAAGATGGTTTGCGCCGCCTTTCCTATCGCATGGAATGGGAAGATGCCGTCAGAGACTACCTGTCCACGCTCGACCAAAAGAAACCCGTAGTGGTGTGCGGTGACCTGAATGTAGCGCATCAGGAAATCGACCTGAAAAATCCGAAGTCGAACCGCAAGAATGCAGGCTTCACGGATGAAGAGCGCGAAAAGTTCGGCCAACTGCTCGACAGCGGCTTCGTAGACACATTCCGCTACTTTCATCCCGACCAGAAAGATATTTACAGTTGGTGGTCGTACCGATTTCGGGCCCGCGAGAAGAATGCCGGGTGGCGCATCGACTATTTCCTGGCCTCGAAGCGCCTTTGCCCGAACCTGAAAAGCGCATCCATCCACACCGAGATATATGGCTCCGACCATTGCCCCGTAGAACTTGAGGTGGAAATCTAAACTAATTCAGACACAAAACATTCAAACCTATATGAAAGACTTTCTGAAGTACACATTGGCCACTATTGTCGGCCTGTTCATTGCCAGTGCACTCTGCTTTTTCTTTTTCATTTTCTCACTGGTATCGTCTATCGGTACATCCCAGCAGGAAACGCCCATAGAAAACCATTCAATCCTTAAAATCAACTTGAAAGGCAGCATCTCTGATGAAGTTGTCGAAGACCCGCTCGCTATATTCGAGTCCGGCTCATTAGAAAGCGGAGTCCGTCTGATAGACCTTGTCACGGCCATCAAGGATGCCGCCAACGACAAACGTATCGATGGAATTTATCTCGACTGTGGAGAAATAAGCGCCGAGTTTGCCACGCTCGAAGAACTCCGCAGTGCGCTCGACGAGTTTAAGCAAAGCGGCAAATTCATCGTTGCCTATGCCGACACCTATACGCAAGGCTCCTACTATGTGGCTAGCGTCGCCCAGAAAGTACTGATTAATCCGGAAGGAATACTTGAATGGCAAGGTCTTGCAAGTATGCCGATCTTCTACAAAGAACTGCTGGAAAAAGTTGGCGTAAAGGTACAGTTGTTCCGCGTAGGCACCTACAAAAGTGCGGTTGAGCCTTTCACGCTTACCTCTATGAGTCCCGCCAACAGGGAAATGGTAGAGTCGATGATTCAAAGCATCTGGAAAAACATCGTCGGTTCCGTGTCCGCCTCGCGTAACATTCCCGAAGACTCGCTACAGGCACTGGCCGACAAATATATCGCGCTGACCCAAGCCTCCGACTACGTGGACAACAAACTCGTGGACCAGTTGGCTTACTACGACGAAGTGCGCGACATCTTGCGCCGCAACTGTGGCGACTCTAAGGTTACCTTTACCAGTCCCCAACAGATGATGGCCGCCCATAAGCCCAGCAAGGCGTCCGATAAGATTGCCATCTACTTTGCCGAAGGCGACATCGTGTCGGAGGCAACTAACAGTCTGCGCTCCAGGTCGCCCGAAATCGCCAGTGCCGTAGTCGTGAACGATTTGGACAAGTTGGCGAACGACAATAATATCAAGGCCGTTGTCATCCGCGTGAATTCCGGCGGTGGCAGTGCCTACGCCTCCGAGCAGTTATGGCGTGCCGTCGAAAACCTTAAGAAGACGAAAAAGGTGATAGTGTCGATGGGCGGTTTCGCGGCCAGTGGCGGCTATTACATGAGCTGCGGCGCCGACAAGATTATTGCCGACCCCACCACCCTTACCGGCAGCATCGGCATCTTTGGCTTGATTCCCGACTACACCGAGTTGATGGAGAACAAACTGGGACTGCACTACGACGCCGTTAGGACTAACAAGGGAAGCGACCTCATTTCGAGCACCGGCAGAGTTTCTTCGGGCGGCGCAGAAGCCATGCAGGCTTATATAGATAGAGGCTATCAGTTGTTCCTTAGTCGCGTGGCCCAAGGCCGTAAGATGACGACCGAGCAAGTCGATTCCATTGCACAAGGCCGCGTTTGGACCGGCGAGCAAGCCCTTGAAATCGGTCTGGTTGATAAACTTGGCAATCTCGACACCGCCATCAAGGAAGCCGCGCAACTAGCCAATCTAAAAGATTATGGAGTGGTGATAATGCAAAAGAAAGCCTCGCTGCTTGATGCTCTTAAGGCCGTCAAGGAAGAGAGTTACCTTGAACGCGACGTGAAAGCCTTGCTCGGCGACAACTACAAGGCTCTGATGCTTGTAAAAAACCTGCGTCGTCAGGACCAAGTCCAGGCACGCATCCCCTTCTTTGTCAATTTCCAATAGCCTTGGCAATTGAGTAACGCTACTGACATATCTGTTCCCAAACCACGCCTGTGGAAAAGCCTGATACCGCTCTGCTGGATTTACGGCGGTATCATGAACCTTCGCAACCTGCTGTTTGAGCGGGGCATACTGCGACAGGAATCCTTCCCTGTTCCCGTAGTCAGCGTGGGGAACCTGTCGGTTGGTGGCACAGGGAAAACGCCCCATACCGAACGCATTGCCAGCTACTTGTCGGACCTGTTGACCACAGCCATACTTAGTCGCGGCTATGGAAGGCAGACACACGGCTACCGCATAGTCTCCCCCGACAGCACGGCCGAGGAAGTGGGCGACGAACCCCTGCAAATGGCGTGCAAGCAGGTGGCGCAGATAGTTGCCGTATGCGAAAACCGCCGGAAAGGTATCCGCCAGTTGCTTGACAGCCACCTTTCGCCACAGGCCATTGTGCTCGACGATGGTTTCCAGCATCGCTATGTAGAAAGAAACCTCGACATTGTACTGACCGACTACCACCGGCTCTACGCCCTTGACCTTCCATTGCCGGCAGGCCGCTTGCGCGAGCATAAAAGCCATGCACGCCGCGCACAGGTAATCGTTGTGACCAAATGTCCTACCGACCTGACGGAGAATGAGGCGCAATCCATTCGCAACCTGCTTCAGCCGACCGACACGCAACGGCTGTTGTTCTCCGCCATGGACTACGGCACGCCCTACCCTATGGATGCCGCCGACGCCATCCCCTTGACGCCCGACACCCATGTGGTCTTGCTCACGGGCATCGCACATGCCGAAACGCTCGAGGCACATTGCCGAAACGCCTATAAGACGGTGTATTCGATAGCCTATAGCGACCACCATCGCTATACGGAAGCCGACCTGCATCAAGTAGAAACGGCTCTGGCCGCCTTACCCACCGGGAAACGGGCCATTGTCACAACCGAAAAAGACGCAGCCCGGCTCAAGGGGCATAAGGCACTGAGCCACGAACTGCGGCAGCATATTTACATTCAACCTATTCGCACCGAATTCCTATTCGACGGATGGGCGCAAATGCAGGACCTGCTGAAAAAAACCATAAGTGCATTTGCCTAAAATTCAGTCCAACTGCATTAACTTTACCCAGAAAATTGTTTTAACCATAATAAAATCTAATGATCATGGACATTAACCAGTATGTAAGCCAGGTGAAAGAAACGGCTTCTTGGATTTTAGCACACACAAGTCTTCGTCCCAAAATCGGCATCGTATTGGGCACCGGCCTCGGACATTTGGCCGAAGAGATTGAAGTAGTTGATGCGTTCCCCTACAACGATATTCCCAATTTTCCCATATCTACTGTCGAAGGACACAGCGGTCGTCTGCTCTTCGGCCACCTGGGCGGAAAAGACGTGATGGCTCTTGAGGGTCGTTTCCACTATTACGAAGGCTACACCATGCAGCAAGTGACTTTCCCGGAGCGTGTAATGGCCGAACTGGGCATGAAGTATTTCTTTGTAAGTAACGCCGCCGGCGGCACCAATGCCGACTTCCGCATCGGCGACCTTATGCTCATCACCGACCACATTAACATGATGCCCGAGCATCCCTTGCATGGTCCCAACTATCCCGGTGGCGACCGTTTCCCCGATATGTCGGAAGCCTACGACAAGCATCTGCTTGACCTGGCTCGCCAAATTGCCGCCGAAAAGAACGTTCGCGTAGTCGAAGGCACCTATCTGGGGACGCAGGGCCCCACGTTCGAGACACCGAAAGAATACCACATGTTCCACATTCTCGGCGGCGACGCCGTCGGCATGAGTACGGTGCCTGAAGTTATCGTAGCCCGCCACGCCGGAATGAAAGTGTTCGGCATCAGCGTGATTACAGACCTCGGCGTAGAAGGCAAGATTGTGGAAGTAAGCCACGAAGAAGTGCAGAAAGCGGCTAATGCCGTGCAGCCCATCATGGCAGATATCTTCCGCGAGGTTATTCGCCGCATCGACTAAGCTTATTTACCAACCATAACGGATAAATCCATTCCACCATGAAACGGATATTATTTCTGATTGTAGCCACGGCTGCCATCATCGCACAATCCTCTTGTCAGAACAAAGCCAAGGCTGAGCCGGCTCCCTTTGTGGCCGAACAGACAGAAGTAGACCAAACCTCGGCTAAAGTACGCACGATTGCTGCAGACCTAAAAGGCCAGCAGATTTTCGAGGCAATCAAGGCCAACTACCCCGACCAAGTGGTGCTCATCGACCTCTGGGCCACGTGGTGCCCGCCCTGCCGAGCCGCCATGAAGGAGATTGACCTCATCAAGAAAGACTTGATGGAGCGCGGAGTCGTGTTCGTCTATCTGACTGGCGAGACATCGCCACTGAAGAACTGGCAAGAAATGATTCCCACTATCGACGGCGAGCACTACCGCCTGCCTAAGGCACAGTGGCAAAACCTCTGCGAGTCGATGAATATACCGGGCATCCCCGCCTATATCATCTTCAACAAAGACGGCAGTGTTGCCTATTCGAACCTTACAGAAGGCGGTTACCCCGGTAACGACGTCATCCAGAACAACCTAGAAGTGGCGCTCAGCAAATAGCGCACCGATACGTCTGTCAGTATAACCTGTTATGGTCCGATAGCAATCGGACGCCTGTCGTATGTTATACATCTTTATCAACGTCATTGCCATCATCGCAGGTAGCATTATCGGCGCAGTGGCCAAGCGAGGCATCAACGAGAAGTATCTGAACGCCATGTCCACCGCCATGGGCGTGGCCATCCTTGTATTGGGCATCAACGTGGCCATGCAGAACATGCAGAAAAGCCACACGCCTGTGCTCTTCCTCTTCTTCCTGGTGACCGGAGCCTTGTTGGGCACCATCATGCGTCTGGACGACCGCATGGCCAATTCGAGCCAGCGATTGGAACAACGCACCTCCCGACTGGCCGGCTCGAACAATTTGGCCGTAGGCATTACTTCGGCTACGTTGCTATGTTGCGTAGGAACGCTCGCCATGATGGGACCGATTCTCTCCGCCATCTACAACGACAACACCTACCTCCTGACGGCTGCCACGCTTAACTTCATCACGCTCATCATCATTGCCTCGACCTATGGCATTGGAGTGGCCATCACCGCCATACCTGTATTCGTCTGGATGACGATGTTCTTCTGCATCGGCAAACTGTTTTCCGGATGGATTTCCGAGGAACCCGATTCTATCTCCTCGCAGATGATTGTCGAAACCAACATCGTCGGAGGTATACTTATTGCCGCCGCCGGCCTCGGCGTGCTTCACATCAAGGACTGCAAGACGGTCAACCTGTTGCCGGCACTATTGCTTCCCTTCTTCTATTTCCTTATACGACAGTTCTTTTAGACGACCGCGCCGCATAAGAAACCCTTTCCATCCCACTGTCGGAATTGCACACGGCAGTGGGATTTCTTTTCACACAGCCATAGCGTCGCCGAAGTGCATTATGGCGCAAAAATATTGCATAATGGAATCTGGAAATTCAATAATGCAATTTCCAGATTCCATTATGCAATTCGCGCATCCAATTATGCAATCGGCGTATACTCCTAATTGACAAAGTTCCACGACACGCCAAGACGAATCACAAAGCGGTTGATGGGATGATGGGGAACGAGGAACGGATTGCCTGCACCCTTGCTGCTGTTGACATGACTGGTCATCACGTAGAAACGGGTGCGCTTCAGGTGGAAATTAATATAGGCATTGATGATGGGATAATTGCCCAACTTGATGCGCTCCACATCGTCCTGCACGGCATATTGCCCTACAATCGGCGAATAGGCCGGCGCATAATACTTAGTGAAGTAGCGCACATCGGCACCTATCTCCGTCTGCAGCACCTTGGCAATGCGGAATTTCAGATAAATGTTCGACCACAGGCTCAAGGCCGGCAGGGGCAGAACCGACTTGTCGGAAGAGGCCTGATAAGTTATCTCGTTTTCCCAATTAAATATTCCGAAATGGAAATCCTGGTTCAGGGTGGCTTGAATCAGTTGCACGCTTCCGCCCTTTTGCTGCACATTGATGGCATGCGTGTAGCGCGTGAATGCGTCAGGCGTATCAATGGCGGTCAGCGTCTCCTTGAAATAGGCAAGGTGATGCACATTTTTGACGGCCACGGTCAGCCGGGTGTCGCGATAGGACAACTTTCCGCCAATCTGCGTAGCAAACTGGTTGTCGAGCGACAAGTCCCACCAGGCATTGGCGGCATGGTAGTGGCGCATATAGAAGTTGGGCTGTTCGTTGCGTACAAAACCATTTAACTCTACGCGAAGCGTGTCGCGAAATAGTGGTATGCTGCAATCGGCCTTTGCCTCCACGTTGAACTCGCCCCAGTTTTTTCCGTCGCTCCTAAACTCGCCCAGCACGTCATAGTGGAACACGCGCCCTTTTCGCTTCATTATTTCCGCTCCGACCGTGATGTAGTTAGACTTGAAGGCTTGCCGCACCAACTTGTCCGAGGTGTCGAGCGACGGCAACGAGTAGCGAAAGAATTCGTGGCGGGCAAAAATGCGCAATCCCGTCTTGAACCATTTGTTGAAACCCTCATTGACCTCAAAAGCCAAGGTGTTGGCTACGCGCAGATAATGGGTCATGTCGCCCGCCTTATCTATATCGTAGTAGAAGTCGTTGAAATAAGTGTCGGACACACTGCTATTCTCGTTGGAGATAAAACGACGGTCGTGATGGTCTATCTGCGCCGTATGGATGAAACTCGTAACCGGCACAAACTCCGGCTCCAGCTTCACCGTGTCGGTGGGGGCAGGCACCAAGACCGTATCGGCGGGAATTTGGCCGGCAATCTTTGTGGTTGCCTTATCGTGGCTCAGGCGCACCACCTTTCCCTCGGCGTCGCGGAAGCGGGTGTATCCGATATTGTAGCGATGCGTCAGGAAAAACGTCCGCACATTCATTTTATTGAACGTGTGTTGCAAGTTGGTCGGTATATCGCTCGTTCCGAAATTCGTAGAATAGATTTCAGGACGCAATACGTAGTCGTCGTTCTCTATACCACCATTTTCATGCGACTTAAGGTGATTGGTCGTATAGAAGGTGTGCATCTCATATTTGTCGCCCAAATAGGACCCGTAGAAAGTGGCGCCAAACTGTGAGTTGTTCTGATTGGCATAATAGCCGCGACCGTAGAGGTATTCAATGCGAAATCCAAGTCCGAGACGCTTATTTGCATTTACCGAAAATATGGCCTTCAGCCTGTCTTCTCCGTTCTGCTTATTGCCACACTCGTGGTAGGTCAGATTAGTAAAGGGCGACTTGGTGTTGGTAAATAGCAACTGACTCGGCTTAAAGAGAAAAAAGTCGTAAGGCTGCTGAAATAAGAACTGCCCATCGACAAACGAATTGACAGTATTGTCGGTAAAGATGCGGCTGATACGTGGCGCTCCCAGATTGCCCGTCGTATTGTAGCGCCCGGTAACACCCTCGGTAAATGCCTCGTTGGGAAATAGGTGGGGAATGGTGTCGTAGTTGGCAGGCAATATGGTGCCGAAACGCTGGTCCACATTCCAGGCATAGATGCCTTCGGGAACGTCCTCCAACTCTATCGTATCATTTTCGAATGCATCTTTTTTTCGCGTATCCTCCTGTTGAACCCGTTGAGCCATCAGCAGGTTCACACACGAAAACAGCACAAAAAACAGTATCAGCCTATGCTTCATTCGTCGGGAATTTATTGCTCGTTCGTTGTTATTATGGTTGCGAAATTAGTGTGACTTTTTCATTTTCGGCGAGTAAGTCGGAAAAAACGCAGTTCAAACATTCTTTTTTCCGCAATGCGGGCAAACTCCCAAATGCGTAATCTCACGGCCGCAATACCCGCACATATACCGGAAATTCCTTAGGTGCCAGCCATACCACACCAACAGTGCCAGCCATACCGCCGTGAAAACTGTCACCGCCCATACAGAAGGCAACAGGACCATCATCAGATAGACGCCTACAATAATCCACAAGAACCTTACCAACTGAAAAGCCGCCCGGCGCCATGCTTGCGTACGAATGGCCTCAAGCACCGCACACACTGACAATATGAGCGTCAGCCAGCCCAAGAGCAGGCACAGCCGAATCCACGACAAGTCCTGATGGAAAAAGTTGAGGGTCGGATGAAAATAGAAGTGGTCGGCCAGCGCCGGAGCGACATGTCCCACCATCCGGCACGAGAACAAGAAAATGGTCCACATGCCACAGGCAAGCGTCATATAGAAAAGCCGGCGCGGGACTTTTGTCTCCATCGACCGCACAAAGAACACCTGGGGGACAAATAGCATTTTCGTGCGCTCCGCCCCTAAAGGCCTCATACTCAACAATGCCACAACAATCCACAACAGTGTGAACAGGCCAAAACCTATCAGCAGCAACATTTTGTGAGCAGACAGCCAATAAAGTGTCCGCGATATCGGCGAAATAGGTACTGCCATTTTCAGAAAATCAGGTTCCGATATCCATCCGCGCCAGGCTTCCCCATTGACCACAAGCATCAACCAAAGCGTCTTATTAGAATCGACCGGATTGCAATAGATGTCGGCCACGGCTATTTCGGTGCCTTTTTCCACCACGATTAACGAATCGCAGATAAATTCCGCGCCATCCGCGCCACGCATGGCATTGACATCTTCGGTCAAATAAGCCTTTTCACCTGCCACAAAGTTGTCGTCAATCCAATAATGATGGTCCTTGACAAACTGAATACTGTCGACTAACATGGAAGAACTGTTAGACGGCTCTCCCTTCGTCGGATTGACCTCGTCGTCCGCACAGGAGAACAACAGCAGCACGGCAACCAAAGCCAAAATAGCAGCAGATAAGTATTTCATAGGCGTTTAATCGGTTTCAACACTCGCATTACACAATGCTTGCAGTCGAATTCGAGCGGATAGCAAAGTGAATCGGAAGTCTGAAGATACAACGGTTCGGGATAAGGCAGTTTTTTCCCCTCCCGACTGCAAAAACCTAATGAATAGCGTATGCAATGGCGACACTCCATTAGTGTCGCCTCGCGAGGCTCCTGCAATTCGAATGCAGATGTAATATGCTTCACACCGTGGTCCATATAGAATTGGCGCGACAAGGCGTTGGAGACATTGGCCGTATAGTCTAAGTCCTCTTTATAATAGTCCACATTCTCTTCGGGACAGCGCTTTCTGCGTCGATGATGGTCGTGTCGCAGCGCTTCCAGTTTCTCGCAAGCCGTGCGCCGGGCCTGCGTAAGCACGGAAGAGGGAATGAAATAGTTTTCGGAAGGGAGTAATATCGTAGTAGCCACAAACGGCGTGTCGCCCATTTTTCCCAGTATTCGCTCCATATTTGCATGCTGGGGTGACGTGGCATTCTGCACTTCGACGGCTATGGGAATCGCCACGAACAGTCCCGTCTCGTCAGTCAATGTCAGTGAGGCACGGCCGTCTGCCACTTCAAGTTGCACTGACACACCAATTTTGCGAATGGCCGATGGACGTGCCAACTGTTTGTCGAAGTCCATGTCCTGATTGCGATAAAGTTTCGTGCCCACCGTCAAGTCTGGCATGGATGCAGGAAAGACACGGTTTCCCTCGGCCCTATTCACACGAAATCCCTGCAAGGCACCCTGCTCGTTGACATAGCACAATCCATCGCCCGCATGGAGTTCGGCGTTGAGCCTCGCCTCGAAAAACTGGCGTTCACAGCGAGCGACCACTCCTACATATTCGCCGATGGACTTTGGCGAACTGAAAGCGCCGACTTGAGTACGGCGATGAAGAAAATAGTCGGTAAATCCACGGTTGAAACTACGCGACGGATTGGGAGTGAACTTCCACGTAGACCGACCCACGGACGACCGGCAAAACTCATCCAGATGCTGCTCAATAACCGCATCAATTCGGTTTCGATAGTAGGCCGTCAGATTCTTGACATAGGTCATGTCCTTGAGACGTCCCTCGATCTTAAACGAAGAAACGCCCGCCCGAATCATGTCCTCTATCGAATCGCTGCGATTCATATCGTGGAGCGACAGCAGGTAGCGGTCGTGCACGATTTCCTTGCCGTTGGCATCGACCAGATTAAAACTATGCCGGCAGAACTGTGCGCACCTCCCTCGGTTTGCACTGCGGTCAAAGCAGAACTGGGAAGCATAGCAGCAACCAGAATAGGACACGCACAACGCCCCATGTACAAAGGCCTCCAAGCGGGCACTTGTCGATTGATGGATGATTGCAATTTCGTCGAGCGACAACTCGCGAGCCAGCACCAACTGCGAGAATCCCACTTTTCCCAGGAATGTAGCCTTGTCGGCCGAACGAATGTCCATCTGTGTGGACGCATGCAGGTCGATAGGTGGAATATCGAGGCGGAGCAGAGCCATATCCTGCACGATAAGTGCATCCACACCGGCATTATAAAGGCGATGCACCAAGGCCTCAACGGCTTTCAGCTCGCTGTCGTAAAGAATCGTGTTGACCGTCACATATACCCGAGCACCGAACACATGGGCATAGTCGCAAAGGCGCTGGATGTCGTCGACGGAATTACCTGCCTGATGACGCGCCCCAAAGTCGTCGGCGCCAATATAGACCGCATCGGCGCCGTGGCGTATGGCTTCCATGCCAATCTCGACATTACGGGCCGGCGCAAGAAGTTCAATCGGACGAGGGGATGGGCACATGGTCATCAGAGAATATGTTATGGTTGCAATCGATTGTCATTCCGCGGACTCACCCTTACGGAAGAAACTGAAATTAACGCTTCCGTATTCGCGATGTTCGAGGAAATGAGGATTGGCACTGAAATCGTAGTTTTTTCCGTGTTCAAGCACAAACAAACCACCTTCGCACAGGCAACTGCTATTGAGAACCCGCTCGGGAAGTTCGCCCAACTGAGGCAATTGGTACGGAGGGTCGGCAAAAACAAGGTCGAACTCCATCTTTGCACGCTCCACATAGCGAAGTGCATCCGCCTGGACAAGCTGGAGATTGGGGTCGCCGAGACTTTTGAACAGATTGTGCAGAAATCCGACATGCGTGCGGTCTTTTTCCACACAGACAACCGGCGCACATCCCCGAGAAAGCAACTCAAGCGAAATGCTTCCCGTGCCGCCAAAAAGGTCAAGCGCACGAGTTTCATCGAAGTCGATATAGGCACGAAGCACATTGAACAGATTCTCCTTGGCAAAATCGGTAGTCGGTCTTGCCTTGAATCCCCGTGGCACGTCGAAGCGACGGCCCTTATACTTTCCAGTGATGATTCGCATATAGATTGGATGCTTTTCTATCGGATGCGATTAGAAGAAACAAGCCTGCAATTCGATGGGAATGTTCTCCGTGAAGACCTCCTGATTGTCGCCGATAAAGGGAAGAATACTACAGGTTCTTACCTGGCTGGCAAACTGTGCGAACTCCGTGGCCGTATCCTCTACCAGCGACCTCTCGCCCCACAGGTTAAACAGGGCGGTGGAAAAATTAGCTCTGAGTTTCTGCGCCATATTGAACACGTAATAGGCGCGGTCGGCATCGGTCTTGGCCTCAAAGGTGTTGACCAACGTAAGCCGGCTATTTTCGAAGGCCACCACATTCATCTCCTCGCCACGTAAGACCACAAAGAACGACTTGCCTTCCTTCTGACGGCTCTTCATTCGTGACATGACACGCAACAAGGGAGCAAGCGCGGGGCGGAAGGATACCGACCGACCTTGCACGGAGAAAGCACGCAAGGTGGATTGTGGCACGCCGAACAACAACTGAACTCCCTCGGCAGGCAAGGCCTCGGCAAGCACTTGCCCGTCGAATGCCTTAGAGAAAGCAAACTGATAGAGCAGCGGCGCATCGGCCTCGTGGAAATCCTTTTCAGGTATCACAACAAGCGGAGTGTGGCATAGTACCTCCACGGGGTCGTCGGCTTTCCCGACAGACGAAATTCGTTCAAACAGTTGTTCGACCTGCTGACCCAACGACTGCTTCGGACTGACTGCCACCGATTCTATCTGACTCGGAAACTTCTCTTTGGTCAGACGACTGGCCACCCAGAAGGTTCCCTTGGCAAAGGTGACGACAAATGTATTGGTTGACATGGCAAGCGTGTTCGTTATCGATTTGACACAGACCTTATTTCTTCTTTCTCAGTTCGGGCATGCGCAAGGTCGTTCCGACGGGTACGTTGTCGGGATTTTTTATTTGGTTGAAGAAGATGATGTGGCGAGCAAACGCCTTGTCGCCATAGACCTTCTTGGCCAACATATAGAGACCTTCGCCGGACTTCATCACATGCGGCTCCAATTCGCCAATAATGATAAATTCGTCGTTGGGAATCTGTTCGTATTTACTTGCCTTCTGCTCGTTGGTAAGAGTTTGAGGTTCTGGATTTTGGACGTCCTTCTTCTGCGCCTCAACAGGTTTTGCTTCCTGCTTATTCTGCGTAGTCAGTTCCTTTTTAGGGAGGTTGAGATGCAGCACATCATAATATCCTGCCACATAAGTTCCTATCAGGCAGAGCGCGGCAATTATCAGAGTGGTTGCAATGCCAAGGCGGCTCATTGATTGTATAGGTTTCATATCTTCGTATTCGTATTCTTCGTTATTCAATTCGGGTTCGTTGGTTTCATCTTCTTCAGAAATCAATCTGTAGGTATGGTCCGCTGCTGTTTCCTCGCTATCGGCCGGTTCGGCGGCAACGTCCTCAGATTCGACAGGTTCGTCGGCGACGGGCAAGACTTCGGCCTCGGGCTCTTCCACCGCAACTACCGGTTCGGTCGGAGTGGTTTGCACATCGACAAGCGGGGCAGGGTCACTGACCGCCACCGGCTCGGGTTCGACAGGCTCAGGCTGACTTTCGGCCATCAGTCCCAACTTGGCGGCTTCCTTAGCGAGCAAGTCTTCGTCGACATCGTCGCTGAGCACAACCGTCTGAAACTGAGAAAATGGCTTATTCACCTGTTCCTTTAGTGAGGCATCGGGAGTAAACGACACTTTCGAATGGCTGTCAATCTGTATGCGTTCTCCCGTCTGAATATTCACACTTTCGCGTTCACTTACCTCGGTGACCTTGAACGTTCCGAAATTTTTCACCTTCACCGTCTTGTCTGCACGGAGTCCCGTCTCGACGACGTCGAAGAAAGCGCGGAGAAATGCCTCAGCCTTTTTCTTGGTGATGTTCTCGCTTTGTGACAGCGCAGACACCAATTGTTGTGGGGTTATTCGCTGTTTCATTCTTCGTTGGATTGTTCCTTCAAGCGTACAGACGGCTTGAACGATAGTGTAAGTTTTGGGGGAACAAGCATACGTTGCTTGGTGGAGGGATTCACAATGATTCTCTCCAATTTTTTCTTGACCTCAAACACGCCAAAATTCTGAAAGTTGAGCACATCTCCTTCTTCCAACACGGAAGATAGTGTTTCGGAAAATGCGTTCACCAAGGCTTGCGCGTCCTGAGGTGTGGTTTGCAGGCGTTGCGATAGTTCGCCTATAAATTCCTTGTTATTCATGCAAAATAAGTTTGTCTGTCAGAGTGGTTCCATAAAGGTCAAACTCATCAGCATCCGTTATTTTCACCAAATAGTATTTTCCAATCTCCAATTGCTCTGTGTGGGGGATTAGTACCTCGCAATCGACGTCGGGAGAATCGTATTCCGTACGCCCGATGAAATAGTCTCCTTCCAGGCGGTCTATTACAGTCTTCAGACTCTGCCCTACCCGCTCTTGGTTGATTTGGGTAGAAATCTGCTGCTGCACTTGCATCAGTTTCTCTAGGCGTCGTTGCTTGACGTCGGCCGGCACGTCGTCCTCATAGTGCAGTGCGGCATAGGTGCCCTCTTCTTCGCTGTAGGCAAATGCGCCCATTCGGTCGAAACGTGCCCATTTGACAAACTCGACCAACTCTTGGAACTGTTCTTCTGTCTCTCCAGGAAATCCCACCATCAGTGTCGTGCGAATGCATATGCCCGGAACGCGACGACGCATCTCTTCTATCAACTTCAAAGTGTCGGCTTTCGTGACATGGCGACGCATGCGGGCCAGCACCTCATCGTTGATATGCTGCAAGGCTATGTCGAGATAGTTGCACACCTTGGGAGAATTGCGGATTACATCGAGCAAATCGAGCGGGAAATCGTGCGGGTAGGCATAATGCAGGCGTATCCATTCCACACCTTTAATCTGCGTCATGGCCCGAACCAGTTCGGCGATGGACGGACGACCGTAGAGGTCGCGGCCATAGTCGGTCAGTTCCTGTTCTATGATTTGGAATTCGGTCACACCCGTATCGGCCAGTCGCTGCATTTCGGCCAAGATGTCTTCCATAGGACGACTAACGTGGTGTTTGGTAATGAGCGGAATGGCGCAATAGGCACAATGGCGATTGCACCCTTCGCCTATCTTGATGTAGGCATAGTGTCCGGACGTTGTGAGGTTGCGCTGGAAGGAATCGGTATCATAGTCGATTTTCAGGTCATTCAACAGCGTTTTCCAATTGAACTTCCCATAGAATCGGTCCACCTCTGGAATCTCTTGCCTAAGTTCCGTCAGATAGCGTTCGGACAAACAACCCATGACAATGACTTTCTCAAGATTTCCGGCATTCTTTTCCTCGCAAAGTTCGAGAATCATATTAACGCTCTCTTCCTTGGCGTCGGCAATAAACCCACATGTATTGACAATAGCCGTACCACCATGCAGTTCCTCGGGATTGTGGAATGCCTGAAACCCGCTTTCCCTGAACTGCTGCAACAAGCACTCCGAATCGACCAGATTTTTGGAGCAGCCCATTGTGATGATGTCAACTTGCTTCTTCAAGGTATGATTCGGTTTACTTAGAAATGAACAGACTCTCTACAAACGACTTCTTGTCAAAGGCCTGCAGGTCGTCAATACCCTCGCCCACGCCGATATAGCGGACTGGCACATTCAGTTGATGGGAGATGCCGATGACTACGCCGCCCTTTGCCGTGCCGTCGAGTTTAGTTATAACCAGACCGGTAATGTTTGTAGCCTTCACAAACTGCTTGGCCTGCTCAAAGGCATTCTGGCCGGTCGAGCCGTCCAAGACGAGGAGAATTTCATGTGGGGCAGACGGCACAATCTTCTTCATCACGTTTTTTATCTTTGTGAGTTCGTTCATCAGTCCCACCTTATTGTGCAAGCGCCCTGCGGTATCAATCAGCACTACGTCTGCTCCCGATGCCTTGGCCGAAGACAGCGTGTCGTAGGCTACGCTGGCCGGGTCGCTGCCCATTTGCTGCTTGACGAGAGGCACTCCGATGCGCTCGGCCCATACGGAAAGCTGCTCAATGGCCGCAGCACGGAACGTGTCGGCCGCACCTAAAACCACACTGTGGCCTTCGTTCTTCAGTTTCTGTGCCAGCTTGCCGATGGTGGTAGTCTTGCCCACGCCGTTGACGCCGACAACCAGCACCACATAAGGCTCGCCCGCTTCCGAACGTCCGACGTCGCCGGTGGCCAGACTATGGTCGTTCTCGGCAAGCAAGGCCTCTATCTCCTCGCAAAGCATCCTGTTGAGCTCGGCCGTGCCCAAATATTTCTCACGCCTGACACGCTCCTCGATGCGACGGATGATTTCGATGGTCGTGTCTACGCCTACGTCCGAGGTGATAAGCACGTCCTCCAAATCGTCAAGCACATCCTCGTCGACAGCCGACTTGCCCACCACCACGCGGGCAATCTTGTCGAGAAGGTTGCTCTTGGTCTTCTCCAAGCCTTTGTCAAGCACTTCCTTCTTTTCCTTGTTTTTCAAAAAGTCGAACAGAGCCATCTGATTCTAAATGCTAACTGGTAAAAACATACAAATATACAAAGAACTCTCGCAAATGCTGCGTTTTCGCAAAATAAAGTCCGATTGCACCATAGCCCCGGCAGCCCGGCAGCCTGTGCCGCACCGAAATTGCCTTATGGTTTTCAAAAATTACATAAGGCAATTTTAAAATTGCATAATTGAATTTTCAAATTGCATAATCCAATTTTCCCAATTCAATTATGCAATCTACCCGAAGGACTTCAAGTTCACCGGGTGGCACCCTTACTGCCGTTGCTACGCCACCACCATCTTCAAGACCGACGAAGAGTTCAAGGCCGATGAGGAACGCATGCTCCGGGGCGAAGAACCTACCGCACCCGAAGACAGCGAGAATGCCGTCAACGACATGCCCAAGCAGTTCAACGACTGGATCGAGGAACACCGCGAGCAGATAGAGCTATCGCGTCTGCGGGGCAACGAGCCG
>JAFUTC010000015.1 GCA_017471505.1 Alloprevotella sp. | reverse complement strand
CCGTTGTGAGAAAAATCCTTTATCTGATAGTGTCGGGGACGATGGCATTGCAGCTGGTGATGCTTCTGCCGCGCCACACCTCTACACTTCCTTCCTACGAGGAGGGACTTCCGTGGAAATATGAGGCACTGATAGCCTCGTTCGACTTTCCGGTACAGAAAAGCGACACCGTGGTGCTCCAGGAGCGCGACAGCGTGCTTCGCAGTCTGCCTCCTTTCTTCCAACTCGACGAGGCTGCCGGCGAACGGCAAGTCAGTCGGTTTGCGTCGGACGTGGCCTCCGGGCGATTTGGTGTATTGCCAATGGCCTTTCGCCAGCAGGTGCGGTCGCTCTTGCTTGAAATCTACGACGCCGGCCTGCTGCAATCGGTCGATTGGCAGGACATCGAGAAAAACGGACTACGGCAAGTGCGCGTGGTGCAAGGCAACGAGGCCAACCTGCGCAACATAGAAAACCTCTACACCCAGAAAACCGCCTACGAGCGCCTGGTGCAGGCCAACGGCACGACGCTCTACGCCGAACTGCTACGCCGTTGCGACATTGACGACTATCTGGTGCCCAACCTCCACTACGACACCATTAAAACCAAGGAAGAACAACTCGTGGCACTCGAACAAATGACGCCGTACGACGGCGTGGTGGTGGCAGGCGAGCGCATTGTGGAGAAAGGCGAGATTATCACCCCGCACACCAAACAGGCCATCGACTCGTATGTCCGTGAGAGCATGCGCCGCGAGGCAAAAGCCGAGAATCCCGTATGGCGTTTTCTCGGACAGTTCGTGCTCATTTTCCTGATTATCCAGATTTTTGGCACTTTCTTGGTACTCTACCGCCCCGACTATACGGACTCGCTACGCAAGAGCCTGCTGCTGATGGCACTCATCTTCTTGTTTCCGGTCATCACCTACTATATGGTCAGCGAGCAACTGCTGGAAGTGTATCTGGTGCCCTATGTGATGGTGGCGCTCATCATTCGTACCTTCTACGACTCGCGCACGGCGGCCATGGCCTATACGATAGTGCTGCTGCTATGTGCGCTGCCCTTGCACGGTCCCTTGGAATTCATCCTTATTGAAGCCATCATGGGCTACTATGTAATATTCGCCCTGAAGAACCTCACGGAGCGCATACAGATTCTCCGCGTGGCCTTCTATGCCGTATTACTGGGGTTGTTGGCACAACTGTCGTATGACTTCCTTTCCGGTTCGACGTTTGCCACTTTGTCGCGGGCACGCTATTTCTACATAGCCATCAGCGGTCTGCTGCTCTTGTTGGTATATCCGCTTCTCTATTTCTTCGAGCGAATGGGCGGATTTACGAGCGACGTGACCTTGCTTGAACTCTCCAACATCAACCATCCGCTGCTGCGCCGCTTGTCGCAGGAGGCACCCGGCACGTTCAGCCATTCGCTGCAAGTGGCCAACCTGGCTGCCGAACTGGCCTCGCAACTTGGAGATGCCAAGGTGCAACTCGTTCGCACCGGCGCTCTCTACCACGACATTGGCAAACTGCTCAACCCCTCGTTCTTCACCGAGAATCAGAATGGGCAAAACCCGCACGAAAACCTTGAGGCGAAGGACGGCCTTGACCCCGAAGAGCGCTCGGCGCAGATTATCATCAGCCATGTCAGTCACGGACTGGAACTGGCCCGTGGGCAGAAACTGCCGCCCGCTATCTGCGAGTTCATTGCCACGCACCACGGCGCCAGTCGTACGAGTTTCTTCTTCAACCGATGGCAGAACAACCACCCGGAAGGCAAGGCACGTGAGAACTTGTTTACCTATCCCGGTCCCGACCCCAGCACCCGCGAGCAGGCCATACTGATGATGTGCGACGCCGTAGAGGCAGCCTCGCACAGTCTGAAGGAACCCACCGACGACATGCTGGCCGGACTGGTGAACAAAGTCATCGACGGACAGAACAAGAGCGGCCGTTTCCGCAACTGCCCACTGACGTTCCGCGACATTGAGGTGGCCAAGCGCGTGCTTACCGAAAACCTCAAAGCCATCTATCACACCCGCGTGTCCTACCCCGACCTACAGTCGAACAAGCGGGCGCAGAACAAAAAGAAGAACCGCATGAAAGGCGTGCGGCCGTTTTTCAACAAATAGATTTATCGGCACCAAAAAGAAAGCCTCATGGAACGTGTAGATTCCATGAGGCTTTTCTTGTGCAGGTTACTCCTCCTCGCTCTTCCCGGCACGCTTGCGGGCCAAGTGGTCAAGGATGGTCTTGCGCATGCGCATCGACTTAGGCGTTACCTCTACATATTCGTCTTCCTTGATATACTCGAGGGCTTCTTCGAGCGAGAAGATGATGGGCGGAATAATGTGGGCCTTTTCGTCGGAGCCGCTGGCGCGGACGTTCGTAAGTTGCTTGGCGCGCGTCACATTGACCACGAGGTCTTTCTCATGGACGTGCTCGCCCACCACTTGTCCGGCATAGACTTCGTCTTGCGGATTAATGAAGAAGTGACCGCGGTCCTGCAGTTTGTCAAGCGCATAGGCAAACACCGTACCGTCTTCGAGCGCCACCATAGAACCGTTGGTGCGGCGGTGTATCTCGCCACGGAACGGCTCGTAGTCCTTGAAGCGGTGGGCCATGATAGCCTCTCCCTGCGAGGCGGTGAGCACGTTTGTCCTAAGGCCGATGATGCCACGCGAAGGGATGAGGAACTCGATGTCCACCCGGTCGCCCAGGCTCTGCATGCTGGTCATCTCTCCCTTGCGGCGGGTGACCATGTCGATAATCTTCGAGGCGAACTCCTCGGGCACATTGACTGTCAACTCCTCAATCGGTTCGCAACGCTGCCCGTCAATTTGCTTGTAGATGACCTGCGGCTGCCCCACTTGCAGTTCATAGCCTTCGCGGCGCATGGTCTCCACCAAGATGGAAAGATGGAGCACGCCTCGGCCGCTGACCGTCCAACGATCGGGTGCGGACTGCTCGACGCGCAAGGCGAGGTCTTTCTCCAGTTCGCGGTTCAGGCGGTCGCCAATGTGGCGCGACGTGCAGAACTTGCCTTCGCGGCCGAAGAACGGCGAGTCGTTGATGGTGAACAGCATCGACATGGTGGGCTCGTCGATAGCGATGGGCGGCAACGCCTCAGGGTTGTCCGCATCGGCGATGGTATCTCCGATTTCGAATGCCTCGAGGCCGACAATGGCACAAATATCGCCACACTCGACGCTACTGGTGCGCTGGTGTCCCATGCCCTCGAACGTGTGGAGTTCCTTGATGCGGGTGCGTTCTTGCGTACCGTCGCGGTGGCAGATGGTTATCTGCTGACCGTCGGTCAGGCTTCCGCGATGGAGCCGGCCTACGGCGATGCGGCCCGTGTAGGAACTGTAGTCGAGCGACGTGATGAGAAGTTGCGGCGTGCCTTCGTTGTGGGGAGGCTCGGGGATGGTGTTGCAGATGGTGTCAAGCAGATAGGTGATGTTGTCGGTCGGATGATTCCATTCCGGACCCATCCAACCCTGCTTGGCCGACCCGTAGACGACAGGGAAGTTCAACTGCTCTTCCGTTGCATTGAGGTCGCACATCAGGTCGAAGACCATCTCGTAAACCTCCTCCGGACGGCAGTTGGGCTTGTCGACCTTGTTCACCACCACAATGGGCTTAAGGCCTATCTCAAGAGCTTTCTGCAAGACAAAGCGCGTCTGGGGCATCGGGCCTTCGAATGCGTCGACGAGCAACAAGCAACCGTCGGCCATGTTAAGCACGCGTTCCACCTCGCCGCCGAAGTCGCTGTGTCCCGGGGTGTCGATGATGTTGATTTTAGTGTCGCCGTAGCGGATGCTGACGTTTTTCGACAGAATGGTTATGCCACGCTCACGCTCCAGTTCGTTGTTGTCGAGGATGAGTTCGCCCGTGGCTTGATTGCTGCGGAAAAGGTTTCCCGCCAGCAACATCTTATCGACGAGCGTAGTCTTTCCGTGGTCAACGTGAGCAATGATGGCTATGTTTCTTAGGTTCATAAGGCAGAGGTTAGTTCATCGGATAGAAAAAACAGAATGGGCGGCTTAGAAAAGCGGGTCCCATGCAGGCAGTTCAATGGGTTTCTGGTTGGTGAGCCGCAGCAGGTCGTCGCCTACATATTTCCTTTCGGCTACCAGACGGAACAAGTATTCATCGAGCCATTCGTCGGTCATAATCAGATGGCCCTGCGAACCGGACGTCGGTCCCCAACTGTTCTCAACCTTCCACTTCAGCGGCTTTCCATTGGCATCGAGGTCGACACCACAGAAGGTCATGGCGTGGGAAGAGGCCGAAGCGTGCGTCTTGATACGCTCGGCTTTCGACATGGGGAAGGTAGTAGCAAACAGGCTTTCGTAGTCGAAGTTTTTCAGGTCGCACGTGCCCGTCTTGCTATCGTAATACTTGCCGACATCGCAACTCATATAGAGGCGGGTGCTGTCCTGCAGCGAGCGGATGGCCACCTTCTTGATGTCGTCCATAGGCAGGTTGAGGAAAGTCCAGTCGGGTGCATCGTAGACATGGCGGTCGAGTTTCACGCTATACATCTTGTAGTAGGGGCGCGAAGGGTCGTTCATCATCATCACGTAGCCGTTGGCCAAGTCTTTGTGGATAAACTTTTGGTAGAAGGACATCGGCGTGTAGGTGTCGGTGCTGAGGGCCTTTCCGCTATTGTCGCGCAAGGTGTAAGTAAAGGAGGTCGGCGGTGTGCCCAAGCAAATGGACAGTATGTGGTAGATTTCGGCCAACTGCTCTTCCTTGCGTTTCTGCAGGACGGCAGGCTTTTTCTTTTCGGCCGACATGCGGCGCAATTCCAGTCCGAACTCACGCAGTTTGAGCGAGATGATCTGCGACATCTTCGAGGTGTTGTTGGCGGCAAAAGACTCAGGGAACACCTCCGAGGGCACTACGCCGTATTTCGATACGAGCGACTGCACGCCGCAGAAGGTTCCGCCATCGCCAATCGGGTGGTCGAACAATAGGTCTACGAGTCGGTCGTCGTCGGGCAGGGGTGCCGTGTCGAGGATGGTTTGCAGGAATAAGTTGCTCTTTTCCAACTGGTCGAAGAAGAAGAGGTAGGCCTGTGAGAAACGGAAGTCGCCCAACTTATAATTGCGAATCATTTCGGCACGAAGCACGTTTAGGCCCGAAAACAGCCAGCAACGGCCGGAAGACTTCTGGTCGGTGATGCCGCGCGAGGGAGCCTCGTTCGAGAAGTAGGTGTTCGGTGCCGTCGGATTGTCGGCCGTAGTGGCCAGTTGGTTAATCGACGTAGCAGCCAGGGCATTGCGCAATGCACGGTCGGCCTGCGTGGAGGTGGCACCCTGCTGACTGATGCGAGCCAAGGCAGCGGCGTCGATGCCGCCGTTCTGTGCATAAAGCGAACTGTGCACAAGTGCCGTGCAAACGAGTACGAGGAAAATGCGACTGAGTTGTTTCATGGTGCAATATGTGTTAGTTATATATATTATAATAAGGAGTGGCGGTTGGCGGTCAGTTCTGCGGCTGGTCAATAGGCTGGGGTGTGCAATGGTTTGTCAGCCAACGGGCCACGACGAGGAAAACCGGCGCCGTCAGCAAGCCGACCAGCGCGTCGATAAGGTAATGGGCCTGCAGGTAGACCGTCGACACGCAGAGCAGCAACCAAAGTGGCAGCACCGCCAAACCCCAGGTTCGGCGCAGACGGAAGAAAAACCACAGCACGATGGTGCCCACTCCGACATGGCTTGACGGAAATGCCGCCGTAGGACGTTCGCCAGCCTTGTGGGCCCAATCGACCAGCATCTGGAAGAACCCGGCCGGCAACTGGTTCACATCGCCTGTCAACTCAACGTGGCTGCGGAAATAGTAGCCGATGGCGGGGAAATGGCCCGTAGCCACGGCTTCGGGACCTATCGCCTGGAAATAGAACTGCGGTCCGGCAACAGGCAGGAACAGGAAGATGATATAATAGAGGAAGAACGCGGCCAGCACCACGCCCGAAAC
>JAFUTC010000014.1 GCA_017471505.1 Alloprevotella sp. | reverse complement strand
GTGTGCCTGCACCTGACCGCGCAGCGCCTTACTCGTGGTGGCGGCCACTCTCACTTCGAGGTCGCCGACAGCCTCGCGCGAATAGACTACTGCCTGCAGTCCGTTTCTCTCACCTTTCCACACCGTGAGCACCGTATCGTTTCCGACCATGTCGATGGGCGGCACGTGGCGCTGATGGTGCTGGTCGGCCAGCGCCCAGCCGCCCTGGATGCCTTCGGGCACCTCGGTCCACAATGTAGCATCAATCACTTCCGGACTGCTGGGTTCGACGTAGGGTTTCGGTTCGGGCTTGGCCTGGGGATAGGCCGTGGCGATGCCGGCCATTAGAAACAGGGTCGAGAGGATGGACTTTTTCATGGGTGGGGCTTTGGGGAGAGTGGCTTGCAGGTTAGAATTCGAAGGTAAGTTTGGCCGATATACGGCGTCCCGTGAGGTAGTTGGGCACGGCATACTGCGTGTTGCTGATGTCTGTAACCCAATAGTAGGAATTGACGTTGGAGATGCCGAGAAGGTTGAAGCACTCCAGGCTGAGCCAAATGTTCTTGACGGCTTTCCTTATACCGGTGCGGGTCTTGTCGGGGTCGTATTTCAGCAGGCGGTAGCTGAGGTCGAGGTCCACGCGCTTGTAGGCCGGTGCGCGGAATGTCTGTTGGTCGCGCTCCGTGTGGGGGGGACCGAAGGGAAGGCCGCCGGCGAATATCAGTTTCAGCGAGGCACGCCACCGCGTGGAGCCGGGGAAGTAGTCCGAGAAGAAGAGCGAGAAGTTAAAGCGCTGGTCGGTGGGGCGTGGTATTTTCTTGCCGTCAATCTTTTCCTCGGTCTTCATCAGCGAGAAAGTAATCCAACTGTCGACGCCCGGCACAAATTCGCCGAAGAGCTTGAAGTCGATGCCTGCCGCGTAGCCGCTTGCCATATTGCGGCCGTAGTAGATGATGCGCAGATTGTTGACGCTGTACGGGTTGAGGTTGTTGAGATGCTTATAGTAGGCTTCGGCAGTGAACTTGAACGGGCGGTTGAACATATTGAAACTGTAGTCGCCTCCGAGCACGAAGTGGATGGAACGCTGCGACTTGATGTCGCGGTTGAGTTGCACCGTGGCAATGCCGTTGACGAGCGACGTGTCGCGCAGTTCCTTGTAGAAAGGCGCCTGATAATACATGCCCGTAGCAAAGCGGAACGTCCAATGGTCGTTCTTCGCAGGTATGAAACTAATGCTGGCACGCGGCGAGATAAGCGTTTCCTTGTTCCAGTCGAGGTAGGTGAAGCGCAAGCCGTAGGTAAGGTCGAACAGGCCGGTCGGAGTGCTCTTGCGCCAAGAGTCTTGCGCGAAGAGTTCTATGCGGTTGGCCGACATCTTGTTGGCGGAGTGCAGGCTGTATATGAGTCGGAGTTCGTCGGCGCTATACGGCAGCGAATAGCCCGTGGAGTCGCGCATCTCCCATTCGCGTGAGTGGTCGTTGATGTCTTGCCGCTGGAAGTTGAAGCCAGCCAGCAGTGTGTGCGTATTGGTTGTCTCCTTGTGGGTGCCGGTTTTCGTTCCGAAGCGCAGACCTGCGTTGTAGACATGTGCCTTGAGCCGGTTTCGGGCATGCTCCATGTAGGTGCCGATGCCCATCTGTTCCTGTGCGGTAGCCTCCTGCAGCCAGTATTCGCCTTGGATGTCGTAGGTCTCGTGCTCTTGCGTGGTGAAGGTTGATAGTTGGAGCGCCAAAAAGGTGGTCGGACTGAAATGGCGCGTGAAGGATGCCGAGCCGAAGAACGTGCGGTAGTAGTCTTTCTCGTTACCGTCGAAATATACGGTAAAGGTCTTCGGGTCGAGCAGCGTGCCGAATGAAGTCTCGCGATTCTTGGGCACGAACTTGTACTTGTTGTCGGAAATGTTTCCAAGCAGTTCCACTTCCCATTTCGCACTCGGGCGCCACGACAGGTAGGCCTGATAGTCGAGGAAGCGGGGCTTGTATTCGGCTTTCGTATCGAGGCTGCCCAGCAGGTAGCCCGTGGTCTTGTAGCGCACCGACGTCATGAGCGACACGTGCTTGTTTCCCCAGCCGATGTAGCCGCTGGCGCCCAGCAGGTCGGCACTTATCTTCGCCTCGAAGTGGGAGGGGCGCTTGTAGGTTATGTCGAGCACGCTCGACATCTTGTCGCCGTAGCGGGCTTCATAGCCGCCCGAACTGAAACGGATGCGTTGCACCATGTCGGGGTTTATGATGGAGAGTCCTTCCTGCTGTCCGCTGCGCACGAGCATGGGGCGGTATATCTCGATGCCATTGAGGTAGACCACGTTTTCGTCGAAGGAGCCGCCGCGCACGTTATACTGCGAACTCAGTTCGTTATGGGTCGACACGCCGGCCTGCGACTGCACCAGTTCTTCCACGGCGTTTCCGGTGGTCGAAGGCATAAAGTCGAGTTGGTCGGTCTTCAAATCTTGCATGGTGGCGTTCTGTTGGCGCATGCCGATAATCTCTGCCTGACCGATAGTATGGCCTGCCTCATAAAGTACGGCGTCCACCTTGACACTGTCGCCGGGCTTTTGCAGCAGACGCCTTCTCGACGAGTAGCCCACTTGCGAAAACACCACAATCATCGAGTCCTTCGACTCGGCAAATAGCGTGTAGCGTCCTTTCAGGTCGGTCAGCGTCAGCAACGCCGTCCCCTGGATGCGTACGTTGGCCAGTTCAACCGGTTTGCCGTCCGCGTCGCGCACCGTTCCATATATCTTTGTGCGCTGTGCAGATAGCATTTGCAGACCGCACAGGCAGGCCAGTAGCAGAATTAGTCGTTTCATTCGGATTGGTTGAGTTTTTTATGACGAATAATTTGGTCGAAAACTAAACTACAAATATTTTTGAGAGTCAAAATGACGAATCAACTTGTAAAAGTAATATAAACTTAGGAAAATTCGTTTGATATGAAAAGAATGTTCGCCCTCTCGGCAATTTTATGCCTCGGAATGCTCGCCTCTGCAAGCCTGAGCGCACAGACCACAAAGCCCAAGAAACTCACCAAAGCCGAAAAGCAGGCAGCCATGATGCAAACCATCCGCCAGAAAGTCTATTCGAAGGATTTCAAGGTTAAAATCGTGCAGGCCATGCCCCTCCGCAGCGGCGCCAGGAAGTTAGACCCCGGCTACTCGCTCCGCGTGAAAGGCGACTCCTTGTTCTGCGATATGCCCTATATCGGTGACGCCGCCATGAATATGGCCTACACCGGTGCGCAGGGACTTTCATTCAATGAGAAGATGAAGAGCTACAGCGCCGTACAATTGGACGAGACGCGATATACCGTCTTTCTGCGCGTGGCCAATATGGAAGACACTTACGACATGCAGATTGACCTCTTCAACAATGGCGTAGTGTCCGTCAGCGTTACTCCCGTACGCCGCGACGCTATCGGCTATGCCGGTCAGCTAGACCTTCCGCGCGAAGCCAAGAAGTAGCGGGCCGACAAGCCGTTCCGACCCACGCAAGGCGTGCAACCTCGATTACGGGGTTGCACGCTTTTTTTGCGGATGCCGTTCCAGTCGTTCCGTCGCATAGCAGCCCGTTCCGTTTCAAGGCTTGAAATGGCCGTTTCAAGCCTTGAAATGCACATTCCAAGCCTTGAAACGGCCAGCGCCATAGTGGGGCAGAAAAAAAGAAGTCCGCCCTTCAAGCGAAGGACGGACTTGTCCGACGACGGAACATCCGTCGCAGCAGACGTCATACTACTTCTTTTCGAGAAGGTCGCGAATCTGAGTCAGAAGCACTTCTTCCTTCGTAGGTTCGGGCTCGGCCGGAGCGGCTTCTTCTTCCTTCGGCTCCTCTTTCTTGGAAAGCTTGTTCATGCCCTTAATCATCAAGAAGATGCAGAAGGCAATAATCAGGAAGTCAATAATGTTCTGGATGAATGCGCCATAGGTAACCTGTGCGTCGCCTACCTTCACGTTAAGTTCGGCAAGGTTTATGCCGCCAGTGCATACGCCGATTAACGGCATGATTACGTCGTCCACAAGCGAAGTAACAATCTTTCCGAAAGCACCGCCGATGATTACGCCGACAGCCATATCCATGACGTTGCCGCGCATAGCAAATTCTTTGAATTCTTTAATGAAACTCATAATAGGAAAATTTTAAGGTGAGAATTTGATTTTGTTGTCCTTTGATGCAAATATAAAAAAGATTTTAAGTAATTTTGCGCTTGGTAAAAGAATTTGATGTTCTTTCAACCAAACTAGGTTCAAAATCTGGACAACAAGACCATTAAAAAATAATTCTTTTAACTCATTAAGTACTTATGACAAAAGTTGCAATTAACGGCTTCGGCCGTATCGGTCGTCTCGCATTCCGTCAGATGTTCGAGGCAGAAGGCTATGAAGTAGTAGCCATTAACGACTTGACAAGCCCCAAGATGCTTGCTCATCTGTTGAAGTATGACACGGCTCAGGGCGGTTTCGCTGGCAAATTCGGCGAAGGCAAGCACACCGTATCCCACAAAGACGCAGTACTCGCTGAAGACGGCAAGACTGTAGTTGAACCGGGTTCGATCACCGTCGACGGAAAAGAAATCACTATCTACGCAAAGCCCAACGCCGCAGAACTTCCTTGGGGCGAACTTGGCGTGGACGTAGTTCTCGAGTGCACCGGTTTCTATACCTCTAAGGCAAAATCGCAGGCTCATATCCAGGCCGGCGCCAAGAAGGTTGTCATCTCTGCTCCCGCAGGCAACGACCTTCCCACCATTGTCTACAATGTGAACCACACTACGCTGAAGCCCGAAGACACTATCATCTCCGCCGCTTCCTGCACCACCAACTGCCTGGCTCCTATGGCTGCAGCCCTGAATGCCTATGCTCCCATCGCATCGGGTATCATGTCCACCATCCACGCTTATACTGGCGACCAGATGATCCTTGACGGTCCTCAGCGCAAGGGTGACCTCCGCCGCTCGCGTGCAGGTGCTTGCAACATCGTGCCTAACTCCACCGGCGCTGCTAAGGCTATCGGTCTGGTTATCCCCGAACTCAACGGCAAGCTCATCGGTTCTGCCCAGCGCGTGCCGACTCCCACGGGTTCTACTACGATTCTCGTAGCCGTTGTCAAGGCTAAGGACGTTACCGTAGAGGGTATCAACGCTGCCATGAAGGCCGCTGGTACGGAATCCTTCGGTTACACGGAAGACCAAATCGTTTCTTCCGATATTATCGGCATGAAGTACGGCTCGCTATTCGACGCTACGCAGACGATGGTATCGAAGATCGACGAAGATACCTACCAGGTTCAGGTTGTATCTTGGTACGACAACGAAAACTCGTACACTTCGCAGATGGTACGCACCATTAAGTATCTTGCTGAACTGAAGTAATCGACTTCGTTATATAAATGAAGAGCCACTCGATGCAATCGGGTGGCTCTTTTATTTTGCCAGTGGGGGCGGGTATGCGGCGAGTCAGAAAGTCTGTTCGATGCCCAGTTCGCGATGGGTAAGCCGTACGCGGATGCCGTACTTCCGATGGACATGTTCGGCCATCCGTTGGGCGCAATACACGCTGCGGTGCTGTCCGCCCGTGCAACCGAAGCAGCACATAAGGTGGGTGAAGCCCCGCTCTATGAACCGCTCCACGTGGTGCTCCAGAATGGGGCGAACATGGTTCAGGTAGTCCGTTATCTCACCGTCCTCCTCCAGGAAGTTTATGACGGGCAGGTCGAGGCCGGTCTGGCTGCGATATTGCTCGAACCGGCCGGGGTTGTGGGTGGACCTGCAGTCGAATACGTAGCCGCCACCGTTGCCGCTGCTATCAGTAGGAATTCCTTTCTTAAAACTGAAACTGTAAATCTCTAACTCCAGCGCCGGCTGCGTTATGGGGTGGGTCAATAATCCGCTTGTCTCTACCGATTTAAGCGACTGAAATTCGGGTGCTTCCGTCAAATTTCTTAAAGTGAGCCTTAAATGCGGGTACGCCATAAGTTCCTCGCTGTCGAGATAGTGTGCCACGGCCTCGATGGCCAATGGGATGCTGCGCAGGAAGTGGGGTTTGCGCTCGTATCTGCCTCGCAGTCCGTAGGCGCCCAGCACTTGCAGCAGGCGGAACAGGCTAAACCGCTTGAACGATGTGTTGAACCGGTCGGCGGCAGGGGCGTCTATCTGTCTGAGTTCGTCCAGATAGGCGGCAAGCAGTCTGTTCTTGAGCGCTTGCGGGTATTTTGCGCTGACTTGAAGCAGGAACGAGGCCACGTCGTACTGCAACGGGCCGACGCGACCACTTTGGTAGTCGATGAAATAGGGTTCGGTGCCGTTGCGAAGCATCACGTTGCGTGCCTGAAAGTCGCGGTAGAGGAAATAGCATTGCTTGCTTTCCTCGCCAATATGTTCCAGGTCGGCGGCAAAGTGGTTGAAGTCGTTTTCCAACAGGTTCTCGTCGTAGGCTACGTCGGTGGTGCGCAAAAAGCAGTATTTGAAGTAGTGGAGGTCGTATAGAATGGTCTGACGGGAGAAGGTTGTCGGCTCCAACATCTGGGCTGTGTCGAGATTGGTTCCGCCTTTCACCTGGAAGTGCGGCAGCAGCCGGATGGTAGCCGTGAGCAATGCTTCATCGTCTTTGTCGTATCCGTTTTCGCGTCCGTGCTTTAGCGCGTCGAAAAGGTTGTCCGTGCCCAGGTCATCCTGCAGGTAGTACATTTCATCGTCGGAGGCGGCAATGATGCGGGGCACAGGCAGTCCGAGACCCTCGAAATGGCGCGTCAGATAGAGGAAGGCATGGTTTTCCTGCTTGGAGGTGCCTACTACGCCGACTTGCGAATGTCCGTCGTTGTCGTACAGCCGAAAATAGGCGCGGTTGCTGCCGCTGCCCGTGAGTTGCTCGCAGCGGGCACAGTCGTGTCCGTTGGCGGTACTATAGAGTTGGAGTAGGGGGGTGTTCATTTTTTTGTGGAAATTAGGAAAGGCTCATGGCCAAGTTGAGCGTGTGGACGGCCACTAATGCGGCCGTCTCGGTGCGTAGTCGGCTTTGTCCGAGCGATATGGGCACGAATCCGTGTTGCAGGGCTGTCTTCACCTCAGCTATGGAGAAGTCGCCTTCAGGTCCGATGAGCACCTGTGTGGGACGGCCTTTTTGGGCGATGCGAGCCAGTTCCTGCTTGGCCGCACCGACATCGGCGTCGGCGTAGCAGTGGGCTATGCAGCG
>JAFUTC010000013.1 GCA_017471505.1 Alloprevotella sp. | reverse complement strand
GTTTCGCCGATACTCATAGCGGCGCATTCGAACCAGACAATCCGCTGCAACTCATGTATATGCAGGAAGCCCTCGAACAAATCTGCTGGCAACAGGCAGGTTTCAGCCAACGCGCCCCTTCCCAGCGCATGACCGACTTTGTAAGCAACCGATTGAGCGCAGACCTTCCTTCGTCCAGTTATGCCCCGGGCCAGATAGCCTCTCCCCTGCATTTCTGGATGCCCGACTTCTTCACCAATCGACTACAGAACGCCTTCATCGTATTCAATAAACGACAGCGGGGATTCTTGTCGAAAGAGGCAGCTCTATTGGCCATTGAGACACGAACCTCCTCGCCCGTCAGAATCCTACGCAACCGCGAAACCTATCAGCACATCCGACTCGAAGGACTATTCCCCTGTGGCGAAGGTGCGGGCTATGCTGGCGGCATCGTATCGGCCGCTGTCGACGGAGAAGCCTGCGCCGATATGGCCGCGACCTATATCGCAGAAACACCGCAGGCATAGGCAACGCCATTATGCCACCCACACAAAAACCAGTTCTATTTTTGCCCATAAATAGCAAATCCACTACTTTTGCTATACATTCAAACCATTGCACAAAACTATAAACACATAACAACTATGAAACCAACCCTATTCTTATTGGCCGCAGGCATGGGAAGCCGCTACGGAGGACTCAAACAGTTGGACGGCCTCGGACCACACGGAGAAACCATCATGGACTATAGCATCTACGACGCTATCAATGCCGGATTTGGCAAACTCGTATTTGTCATCCGCAAGGACTTTGAGGAAGACTTCCGTCAGAAAGTGTTGTCGAAATACGAGTCAAAGATTCCGTGCGAAGTCGTATTCCAATCGCTCGACGCCCTGCCAGAAGGATTTTCGGTTCCTAATGGAAGAACGAAACCCTGGGGCACTAACCACGCGGTCCTAATGGGTAAGGACGCCATTAAAGAGCCTTTTGCCGTCATTAACTGCGACGATTTCTACGACAGAGACGCTTATCGCGTCATGGCACAGTTCCTCAGCAATCTGCCAGAGGGTTCCACCAGAAAATATGCCATGGTCGGCTTCCGCGTGGGTAACACGCTGTCCGAAAGCGGTACGGTAAGTCGCGGTGTCTGCGAGAAAAACGACAACAACCTACTCACGTCGGTCGTTGAGCGTACGAAAATCAAACGCATTGACGGAGTTGTAAAATTCCTGGACGAAGAAGAAAATTGGCAGGCTATTTCCGACGACACGCCAGTCTCTATGAATTTCTGGGGCTTTACTCCAGATTACTTCGCACATAGTGAAGCCTACTTCAAGACCTTCCTTTCCGACCCGAAGAACCAGGAAAATCTGAAAAGCGAGTTCTTTATTCCCCTGATGGTCGATACGCTCATCCGACAGGGTAAGGCAACCTGCGAAGTGCTCGATACGACCAGCAAATGGTTCGGTGTAACCTATCCGGAAGACCGTCCCGAGGTGGTAGAGAAGTTCGAAAAACTCCACGCCGATAAGATTTATCCCGAAAAGATGTTCTAAACCGAATCATCCCATAAAGCAACGTCCCCGGCTCATTGTGAGTCGGGGACGTTTTCGTATCGGGCCATCCCGTCCGCACGGCCTTTCTACAGTTGCGATATGACCCTACGCAGTTGCGAGCCAATTCCGATGGTATAGCCCTGCACTCCGAAGACAATTCGATTAAAGGAGTCGGCCACTACTATAGCGGGCAACTGTTTGGCACGGACCCATTCATTGGCAAGCACGTCGGCCACACTGGCTCCATTAAGGTCGATGCCAAACCGAACGTTCTTCGGCAGGTTGGGATATTCCGACCTGCGGTTTTCAAAGGCCTTATAGTCGGCTTCGTTAGGAAACAGCAGCAAAATAGTACGCCCCCAGGCCTCAAGTGCTTCCTTTTCCTGCTCAAGGTCATGGAGCAGATGGGTTGAAGGTTCGTCGGAGGCTTTTAGCAGTCCCACTACAAAGAAACCTCGGCCCGTGGTCGAGAGAACAGACTTCTCCGCACCGCTTTCAATGTCGTAGTAAAGATTTTCAGCATTGTACGAACCGATGACGCTGACTTTTCGGTCGTCGCGATTGAGTTGCAGGCTCACGGTCGTATCGTGCCGGAGTGCAAATGCCGACACGTGCGCCAACACGCTACCACTTGCCAGGCGCGTGCCGCTTATCAGAAAATAATTTCCCTTTTCCACCGGCGCACCCGACTGGAATGTCGATTCGCAGGTAGCTTCCTCGGGATACTCCAACAGTTGCGGCTGCCCGTTCTCCAATCGGCACAGCGTGAAATGCGTATAGTATTTGGGATTGGTCACGACATCGGTGGGTGCGAAAGCCAGTTTCAGTCCGGCCGCATCCACCTTCGCGCCGACCTCCTTATGCTCGAACTCCACCGTACGCCATCCGTCGGCAAAATAGGCTACGCGCCCGGTCACTTCGTCAATGCGGGCGGGAAGTCCCACGGTGCGAGCCAGCGCCACAAAGAACAACTGCTTCGAATACGAGTCGATAGGCAACATTCGGGCGGCTCTTTCGGGCCATACATTTATATAGCGGGTGCTTTCGTCGGTGGGCAGAGTCGGCCACATATTCACGAAATCCACCACCTTCGTCGGATGCTGCCGAAGCATTGTGCGGATGTCTTGCGGAATGGAGTCGCAGAAAGCCCGGCGCCAGTCGGAGAGGCTTTCCATGGCAATGCGTGGCGACAGCACATACTTGCGGACCATCTGCCCATAGTCGTCGAGCGGCAGGTCAAGCGAATCGGTCAGTTCCTGACTCTCAAGCACCGCCATGTGCCCCGCAACGGTTTCTTCGGGTAGGTCGCGCAGGTCTTTCTCTGTCAGGGTTTCCAGCAAGTCTAAGAGCCAAATGCGCTCCTCCTGTCGGATGCCGCAGAAGGTCAGCGAAGTCGGCTGGCCCCATTGTGCCAGCATTCGAAATAGGCTGTCGTAGTTGCCTTTGCTGTTATGTATCAGCGGAATCACCCGGTCGGAGGGGTAGCCGTACTTATGGCAGAACCGCGCAATTGCCTTGTCTGTCGGAAACGAAGCCACGTATTTGGCCCGCAATGCATCCTCCTCGGCCAGCCGCTTGTTGCACGCCGTCTGAGCCTTGGCGTCGACCACCGGCAGACTATTCGACTCGGGCGGCGGAACGATTTCCAGGTCGGTTTCATAGGCATCGCCGTCGCGATGGCTGAGGGCCACGACGACCGTATCTTCCCGCCCGACGCTTACCTTCTCGAATCCGTATGTGCCATCCTTCGAGGCCCACACAATCATATCGCCCCTGCCGGCAAGCATACTAGCCGTGCCGTCGGAAGCGGTCTTTGTCTGGAAAACCGGGTAGAACTCCGCATAGTTATAAAGGCGGAAACTGACGGAAGCATCGGGCACGGCCGTCCCCTTTCCGTCCACCACTTTCACATAGGCACGCGCGACGGGGGCATAGTTCTCCGTCACGTTGATAGTAGTCTGCCGCTCTTTCTGAACGATGACGTCCTCCGGCCCCTTATAGCGGCCAAGCACCGTCGTATTCATCAACATTCCGCGAGCAGCCGGCTGGTTGAACCAAGCCACATCCAGTTGCGGAGCAGGTTCGCAGGCTCCCATAAAATGCCACTTTCCGTCAATCCATGCCTCCACCCACGCATGATTATCATCGGTGTGGGCCCAACGAGGGGTGTAAACCTGCCGGGCAGGGATGCCCACGGCTCGAAGTGCGGCCACCGTGAGCGTAGATTCCTCGCCACAGCGCCCGGTAGCGGTCTTCAGACTGGTAAGCGGCGACGACGTGCGTGCGTCACTGGGCTGGTAGGTCAGATGTTCGTGGCACCAGTGGTTTACTTCGAGGGCGGCCTCGGCCATACTGAGTCCTTTCACTCTTGCAGCCAGTTCGTCGTAGTAAAGTTCGCGAAATCGGTCCAAGTGTTCGTTGTTCACTCGGATGGGCAGCACAAAGTGAAACCACTCCCTGTCCGGCACACTGGCAGCCCACGCCGTCGCGTGGCGGGCACGGACTGACGCGGCGGTCTGCTTCAGGTAGAAGTCGGCCGGATAGTTGAGCACGTCGGGCCAGGCCATGTAGGCATAGAGGAAAACAATGGCATCGCGCTGTTCGCCTGAGGTGGCGGCTTGCAATGCCTCGAAAACCGTCGATATGCGAGTCGATTCGTAACGGCCGACAAAGTCGCGGTAGTATTCCATAGTGGGCTGGGCCGACAGCCGAAGACTGATTGTCAGCAGCAGGCAGAAAAAGGTGCGTCGGAGCATAGCGGTGGGTTTTTAGATGTTTCTGCGAATTTATAGAATAATCGAATAATGGAAAAGTACTGATATAGCGCAATTTTTTCTAATTTCGCAGTCATATTGCCGTATGGCATCCTTCAATTAACATACTCTACCGAATGAAACGAACCGTTGTTTTTCTGCTCACCCTGCTCTTCTCGCTCAGTCTCTATGCCCAACTCCCCCAGCCCAAGCGCGAATTCCGCGGTGCCTGGATTCAAATGATTAACGGGCAGTTCATGGGAATGGACCGCGACCAGATGCAGCAGAATCTGACCCACCAACTCGACGAATTGAAAGCCTGCCGGGTCAACACCATTATCTTTCAGGTGCGTGGCGAGGCCGACGCGATGTATGCCAGTCAGTTGGAGCCGTGGACACGCTTTCTCTCTGGTCAGCAGGGCGTGGCGCCGAACCCCTACTGGGACCCGTTGGAATGGATGATAAAGGAGTGCCACCGTCGCGGTATGGAACTGCACGCCTGGATAAATCCGTATCGTGCAAAGACTAAGACAACCAACCAGTTGGCCACTTCTCACCCCTACAACAAGCATCCTGAGCGATTTTTCGCCTACGACAATCTGCTGCTCTTTAATCCGGGCTTGCAAGAAAACCGCGACTACATCTGCCAAGTCGTTGCCGACATCGTGTCGCGCTACGATATCGACGGACTGCATATTGACGACTATTTCTACCCCTATCCCAACGGCACGCCGTTGCCCGATGCCGACACGTTCAAGGCGCATAGCAACGGATTTACCGACATTGCCGACTGGCGCCGCTATAATGTCAATCTGCTCATCCGTCAGATTCATGCCACCATCAAGCAAATCAAGCCGTGGGTGGCTTTCGGCGTCTCGCCCTTCGGCATCTACCACAATTCCAAAACCACCAACAGCACGCAAGGCGGGGTTAATCTGCCAGGCTCAGCCACCAACGGACTGCAAAACTACGACGACCTGTACGCCGACATATTGTATTGGACGCAACAAGGCTGGTGCGACTACCTCGTACCGCAGTTGTACTGGGAAATAGGCCACAAGGCGGCCGACTACACTACGCTGGTGAAGTGGTGGAGTAAGCATGTGGACAACTGCCCGCTCATAGTGGGTCAGGACATAGAGCGCAGCGTACGCGCAAAAGACCTGAACAATCCGCAGATAAACCAGTTGCCCGAAAAGTTCCGCCTGCAGCGCACCTTGCCCCACATTCAGGGAAATTGCCTATGGTACAGTGCCGCCGTCGTACGCAACGAGGGAAATGCGGCCGTGGCCCTGAAGGAAATGTTCCAGTCCGAATACGCTTTGCCTATAGCCTACGACAACGACCATAAGCGCCTCCCCGCAAAGGTGAAGAGTCTGGGACTGCACAACAAGGACGGCAAACTATATCTCTACTGGTTGCCGCCAAAGTATAAGAATGTGGCTCAGGAGGCCGTGAAGTATGTGGTCTATTGCTTTGGCAAGGGCGAGAAAATCGACCTCGGACGCAACGACCGCATTATTGCCGTCACTCCCACCAACGTGCTCGACATCAGTACCTATGCACAAAACGGGCCGCAGACCTATGTAGTGACTGCCTTCGACCGTATGCGCCACGAGTCGAAGCCTGCAAAGGTCAAGTACAAACCTCAGACGCGCTGACGCAAATAGCATCTACGCACAAGCGCCTCCTTTTCGGCTGAAAGGGAGGCGCTTTTTTGCAGGCGGCACCATGGCCTATCGTCCCTGCAGAGTGCGGTTGAGTTGCTGCATCATGCGGTTCACCACCTTGGGGTTCTTCTGCGCCAGGTTGACCCCTTCGTAGCGATAGCGGTCGATGTCGTAGAGTTGCGGCTCGGAGGAGTAGCCCAGTTCAATATGTGTTTGCCAGGCTTCCTTGGGTCCCTTGCTGGGCGGGATTAGTTTCCATCGGTCTTGCCGCATCACGATGCTGCGGTTGTTAGGCATGGTGAGCGCAAAGGGGCAGTTGCGGTGACTTCGGCCCGTCATGACGGCCAACAGCGCACGGCTGTCGGGCAGTGCGTCGGCAGGTACCGACTGGTTCAATAGTTGTGCCAGCGAGCGCGACAGGTCGATGTGCGAGGCAAGTGCGTCAGACGTGGTGCCGGCAGGCACTTTCCCCGGCCAATAGACGATGTACGGGACGGCCGAACCGCCTTCGTAGGCACTATACTTACCGCCTCGATAGGGACCGCTGGGGTTGTGGCTACCGGCCAGTTCCCATGCGCGGTCGGCATAGCCGTCGTCGAGCACGGGCCCGTTGTCGCTGGTGATGATAAGCAGGGTGTTTTGGTCGAGACCAAGCCGGCGGAGCGACTCGCTTATCTGCCCCACCGTCCAGTCGAATTGCAGGATGGCTTCGCCCCGTAGTCCCATCGGCGAAGTGCCGCGGAACCGTTCGTTCGGCATACGCGGCACGTGCACATCGTTGGTGCACAGGTAGAGGAAAAAGGGTTCGGCGCGGTTTGCCTCTATGTATCGCACGGCATGAGCCACAATCGAGTCGGCAATATCCTCGTCGCGCCACAGTGCATGCCCGCCGCCTTTCATATAACCTATGCGGCCTATGCCGTTGACGATGGCCTGGTCGTGTCCGTGCGAGGAGCGCAGTTGCAGCATCTCGGGATGCTCGCGTGCAATAGGCTCGCCGGCGAACGGATGCTGATAACTGACGGAAATGGGCGCATTGGCGTCCCAGTCGCATACGCGGCCGTCCTCAATCCATACGCAGGGCACGCGGTCGGCCGTTGCCGCCATCAAATAGTGGTAGTCGAACCCGATGTCGCGAGGGGTTATGTCGAGCGGAGCATTCCAGTCCTGCTCGCCGGTCTTGTCGCCCAGCCCCAGGTGCCATTTGCCTATGGCCGCGGTCTTATAGCCGGCCTGTCTGAACAGTTCGGCCATGGTAAACTGACCGGGGCGTATGATCATGCCCGCATCACCCGGTGCCACGTCCGTGCCCGGTCGGCGGAAAGGATATTCGCCCGTGAGCAGCGCATAGCGCGACGGTGTGCTGGTAGAGGCGCACGCGTGCATGTCAGTAAAGCGCACGCCGTGCCGAGCCAGACTGTCCACCACGGGCGTATGCACCCGCGTGGCTCCATAGCACGACAGGTCGCCGTAGCCCAGGTCGTCGGCCACAAGCAGTATGACGTTGGGACGCTCGGTGCGTTGGGCCCATCCGCAAGTGGCGGCCGCCAGTCCGCACCCCAAGAGCATGCCGTGTTTTCCTATTCTCATTTTTACCGTTCCTAATAGTTGGTTTTCAGCGTGTTATGTGTTCCGAAAATTGTATTATGGAATAAAATTATTGCATTATACAATTTCGAAATTCCATAATGCAATTTTCCGATTGTATAATGCAATTTTTTCGCGCAATTATGCCATTTTTCAGCCTTCGTATCGTGCTGATTGACAGCCTTATTCGTCGAACAGTTTTCCCTCGGTGGCCGACTGGGCCGAGAGGGTTTCGTTGTAGCAGTGGCGGCATAGGGGCTCGTACTCCTGCTTTTCGCCGAGCAACACCTGCTTGTCGCCGGCCACGATACGGTGGGAGATGTGGGCCAGACTACCACAACGCACGCAAATTGCATGCACCTTGGTCACTTCCTCGGCGATGGCGAGCAACGCGGGCATCGGACCGAACGGCTTGCCAAGGAAATCCATGTCGAGGCCTGCCACGATGACGCGCTTGCCGCGATTTGCCAATTCGTTGCATACGCTGACCAGCGAATCGTCGAAGAATTGTGCCTCGTCAATGCCTACTACCTCGGCCTCGGAAGCCAGCAGCAGGATGCTCTGAGGCGAATCGACAGGCGTTGAAGGGATATGCTTGCTGTCGTGAGAGACTACGTCTTCCTCCGAATAGCGCGTGTCGACGGTGGGCTTATATATTTCGACGCGCTGACGCGCAAACTGGGCGCGACGAAGGCGGCGTATGAGTTCTTCGGTCTTGCCCGAGAACATGGAACCGCACACCACCTCAATGCGACCGCGCAAATTGGTTTCTTCTTGGAACACTGAGTGCATAAGTGGTTCGAATGGATTGATTACATAAGCAAAGATAAAAAAATCTCAAATTGCATTATGCAATATGCCTATAATTATTATCAAAAAAATTAACTTTGCAAATACATATCACAATTGTAGCAACCTGAAAGTCAATTTGCTCTATGAAAAAACGAGAACAACGCCTCGATGCCATACGCACCCTGTTGCAGGCAATGCCTATCTCGAATCAGGCCGAACTTGCCGAGGCCCTGAAACGCAATGGCTATGTAGTGTCGCAACCTACTCTTTCTGCCGACCTCAAGCGCCTCGGCGTGGCCAAGGTACGCACACAGAAAGGCGACCGCTACAAGGTGCGCGAAGGACAAGGCTATCAGCGCGTGATAGAGAAGAAACTGGCGTTTGAATACTTGGAGAACTCCGCCGTGCAGACTATCGAATTCGCAAACCACGTGGCCGTCATCAAAACACGCCCCGGCTTTGCAGCAGGCATAGCCATCGAAATCGACCGCAAGCACCTGCAGAGCGTTCTCGGTACAATAGCCGGATTCGACACGGTGCTTGTAGTCTGCAGCAACGAGGTAGCCCCCGACATCCTACGCGCCGAACTCATGCAAATTATGCCCGCCTTCGATTCGCTACTCAACCACCAATAGAATGCCAACCCGTCAGCCCGTCGCACTATGAACCCGCATGAAATGCCCCACGACTTCGTCCCCCACATAGCCATCGTTGCGCAAAACTCGCTCGAGGGACTCGGACTGATGGGACTGTTCCAGCGCATCGTGCCCCAATGCCAATGCAGCTTGTTCGCATCGAACAAGGCCATGCTGGAAGAGCACGAAAACGCGCACTTCGTCCATTTTTTCATCGACACTCCCTCGCTCATCGAAGGGCTTTCGTTCTACCAGACTGTGCCCACACGAACCATCCTTATCGTGCACGGACAGCCCACCGACAAACTGGTGCAGGACTTTAAGCAAATCGACGCCAACCAGCCCGAAAAACAAATTGTCAAAGACCTGCTGACAAGAATGCAGCACGACCACGGCCATCACCCAGTGCCGTCGGCCAGACAGACTGGCGAACAGCTCACCATGCGTGAGAAACAGGTGCTTGCCCTTATCGTGAAAGGCTACATCAACAAGGAAATTGCCGACAAACTGAAGGTGCAGCCCACCACCATAATCACCCACCGCAAAAACCTTACTCAGAAAATCGGTTCGAAAGCCATAGGCGCACTGACCATCTA
>JAFUTC010000009.1 GCA_017471505.1 Alloprevotella sp. | reverse complement strand
ATCCAAAGTCCCTTTCAAAAAATCTGGATTATACATGAAGAATGACGTCTTTCGGACATCGTGCCATGCCAATCGTCCTATCTCCAGCCCCCATAGGAATACTTTCAAAACTTCTCTCATGACCGCTTATGTCTTACTCGTTGAATCTTCTTGCTCTCTTTATATAAATAAGGTGATTCTGGCTGTTCTGGCATCAGTTCGCTGAGGTCGTTGATACAACCGACGGCCTTCAACAGCAGCAAGAATGAACTGAGAGCAATGTTCGTGACAGAGCCATTTTCAAACCTATAGACAGTGAGCACAGATAGCCCTGCCATCTCTGCCACCTCCTTCTGAGTCATGTTAGCCCTTAGTCGGTAGTCCTTAAATCGACTGCCAAGCATCCTTACTAACTCTGGTGCTGAATATTCCGAATAATCTTCCATATCTAACTATACTAATCTGACAATTTACATATCAAAACACCACATAACACATCAATAATGTATGTTTCAGATTGCAAATATAGACATTTTAAGGCAAACTTCCAAATTTTTATGAGGAAAAATGCAGATTTAATGATTTTTAAACATGGAAATGACCTCCGTTTGCAGGAATTTGCCTACCTTTGCAAAGGAGAGGTCAAGTGGACACTTTCGCAGACTTTTGAAAGACTGAAATTACACTTAAGCGCTTTTTGAACGGGCTTTGAGAACTTGCAAAAATCTTACTTGTACCGTTTAAATGCTTAAAGTGCTGTAAGTGAAGATTATATAAATGTTGCGTGGGCAAATAGTTGATTATCAACAACTTAGACTAATTTGGATAACTAAAGCTCTCATTTTGAGGGCTTTTGTTGTGTTAAGTGTTCTTAATTGCTTTTTGTTATTCAACATACCCTTTATGAGAATCAAGTCTCAATGGTTAACACATTTCGTGACATTTTTTTATCTCCTCTACTTGTTATGCGAGTCATTTAGTAGATGGTTTTACTTGCAATAATCTCTGAGAGTCATAGAGAAAGAGATAGTCTGGGCAATACTCTTTTCTCGATTTGTTGTACCCGTAGGCTATAGAGAGAGGAGCAGCCATGTTAGGCTTAATTCGTTTGAGCTGAACATACCCGAATTTGTCTGACCAGAGAACATCTCCATCAGGATATAATAGATTGGTATCAGCAAGCAGAGCCACATTGTCATGAATATATTGCTGCATATTTGCCTTATCGAATCCGTCAAGTTCTTGAATAGCCCGGTCTAACCGTTTGAAAACATTTGTAAGGATGTTCTCGTCAACTTTGACATCAAGAGCTCTTTGTATTGTCAATAATGATGCTGCTTTATAATTTGACACCCAATCCCGATAATCCTCATTACCCTCATTTATCCAGTCGCAAATAGAGAATACGGCAAGACAAAGTTCAAAAGCGTACTGTTTATATGACTCATTCTTTTTCTTGATAACACTATTCTCTTCTGCAAGCAAAGTGGATTTCATCAAATACAATGCGAACAGAGAGGTCAGACGATAGAAGTATTCAGTAGCCGTTTTGCGATACAAAGCAGACCTCTTCAATTCAATCAGTGAGCGCTCCTCGCTTCCATCGCTCTCAATAATATATCTGTAGCTGAACGTTCTATAAAGAAAGAATACGGCAGTCATGTATTTCTTCAGCGTTTCCATCAGAGGAATTTCATTTTTGACTACTTTATCGGAGAGGGCAATACTTTCAAGATGAGTAATGTATTTATCAAACATCTTGTTTATCCGTTGTTCTGTTTCCGAAGCGTTCTTTTGTGTTCTGACAGAAGTCTTCTGAGACTTGTTTTTTTCTCTGCCTTCAGATTTTCGTACATCTTCTGTTTCTTCTTCGTCGATATCCTCATCCTCTTTCTCCTTTGAGCTTCTAGATATATACGAAATCATGCTGTCAAAAAGCATTGAGGATTGGGAAGCAGTTTTTTCTCCTTTACGCATACCCCTATCACCAGTTATGCCAGTGCCATCATCTTTCAAATAATCAGTCAAAGAACTAAAGGTATGACCGTCTTTGTCCTCTGTCGTTTTATCAACAATGGTCTCTGTATTGCTCTTCGCGGACAGTTTTGTTTCAGCATCGTTCAGTATTTGCTCTATGAAACGTAGAACCTCGCCATTTATGAACTTTCCTGCTTCAATTTCTCTGTATCTTTTCCGCTTATATTCATATTCTGGAGAAGGGTTGTTCACTTCCATAATCTCAGAGGGAATAACAAATTGACGGTTGGAGATCAGTTCCCCTTTGCTATTTGTTATCTCTACATATAGCGGATTTACTGCGTCTTTGAATATTCCACTTATTTTATTATTTCCTTGCCTAATACTCTTATGAACTGTTTGTAACGCTTTACGGTTCCCTAAATAGAAGGTGATAGTCGCACCAACCGCATCTGCAGAATTATCTATTGTGAGGTCATAGTTGTTATACAAGTATGAAGCTTCTTTTACCCATAGGGTTATCGGAGCATGACGACTTGCAGTATCTTGCGTTTCAGCCTGTTTTATGTCATTTGAACTAATTGGATCTGCCAGGACGAAACCTGTCATCTTGAAATAGTCAGTAGTTGGCGACTTGAATCCTACACTAGCTTCATGATTTGTTGGCATAACCCCAGGCAAGCCAAATGCTGCTACCGAAGCGTTAGCACTTCCGCATAGCATATAATGGTTGGTCTCTCCCTCGAAGAAAAAACATTTAGAATGGAAAAAGTCCTGGAATCTTCTATCTGATACTTTGGCAATCTTATCCCATTTATATAGCTTAACATAATCAGGAATGTTCCCTGGCTTTGGTAAAGATCCAAATCCTTCTTCTATAATCAGTCGAATCTCTTGGGGCTTATATTGGTTATACAGAGCCTTTATGAGTTCCGCTTTGCTATCGTAGAATGGCGACATGACAGTTATACTCTTTATCTTGTCATCACCTATCCAATCCCTACATTGGTCATATAGAGAGATGGACTGGTTGGTGAAGAATCTAATGCTATCCTCCCCAATTAAATGCTCTGCAACAGGTTCGTCATAGTCATTCCTGAGAAGGTCACAGTTCTCTTCAATCGAGTAGATAATATTGTATGCCTCTTCCCCAAGACCCTGATAGAGATTTTTAAGGTAGCTCCAAACATTCCGAATGAAAGGGTATGCCGGGCTTTCAATACTTTCAACCATGACAGGTGACCATACTTCAAGGTTCCTTCCATGTCCCATAATCGTTAAGTTTCCCGATCCAACCAGAACCAAAACGCTCTCCCTGCCTGCGTAGAACTGTACTTTGGGATGGAAAGCTCCCTTCATCTTATAGCCATGTAAGCTGAAATCCAAGGGCCTTCTTCCGCTGAAAGCTTTGCTGAACTTCAGTAGTTGGTCTGAAAGACAATCAGAATCAACCAAAGCAGAAACGAAATTGACACCCTTTGCCGATAAAGACCGCAACAGTTGTATTTCCCAATAATAGAGGTTTATTGAGAATGAAGTCATCAAAGCAGAATGGAACTTCCCTGATGGAATCTCTTTTATCAGTTGTCTCTGGTCAATCATTGCTGCATCAATATTTGGGTTCCACGTTCAGTTATGGCATAGTATTCACCATTCCTTTCTATCCACTTGATATCTTCTATGTATTGCAGGACATTCTGCAAACGAGGTGAAGTCCTTATCGGGTCTGGCCGTCTCAATTGCCATATCAAGCCATCATCAACCATGTAGTTATGCACAATGCCCTGACCTATAGATGACTTGGAATATGAACTCCGCAGATGTTCATTGATTGCCGAATAAATACAATCCTCGGCAAATGACCAGTCGATTTTTTTATTCTCATCGCCAACCAACCTTATCAAAAGTGAAGGACCGAAACCTGGATGATGAACGTCATATATGTCATTCGCATATTCCAACAACTTGTTAAGATGCTTGTTGGTCGCATTGTAAAGAGCTACCAGCAATCTTGAAGCCACATATATCACTGCCCCATAAGCCTTCTCCTTATAGCAAGATTGCAATTCCTCATAGAGTTCATATATGCCGTAACCGTCAACTGTAGCGTTATTGTAATTGTTGTATCCCTCTTCAAGTCTGTCAAGTACAACATCCAGTGGCTGCGGTTCTTCTGTGGTAGAATACAGCAGGGCAAAGTGGTGCCCTTCGTATGCGGCATGCGACAGTTCGTTCAGCTCATACAAGAACCATGAAAGTTGCTCTTCAGTCACCTCCAAATTAGAATTCAAAACAGAAAGGAAATTACTTTTTAGGAATGACAGAACAAGTTGCCGTCTATCAACACTTGCACCTTCATTCTGAATGTATTTGAGCAGTAGCTTGATAGTCGATATTCTATGACTTATATCATGGCCGGTTATATCCTGTCGCTCTGGTTTGCTGAATATACTTTCGTATTCTGCCAATTCATCCTTATTATCAATAAGATGAAGAGCCAGGCATTTGAATTCCGCAAGTTTGTCTCTGGCAATTAGTCCGGAACTGATAGAGTCCCAGAACAAATCTTCTTGTTTTTTTGAGAGCGACTGACGGAAGATTTCGCACAGGCGCAGTCCTTCAGACGTAACTCTATACGTGAGATGGTTGGCATCTGGTAGGAAAATCAGCTTTAGCTGGGTTAAAACTCCAATGAAATACTGACCGAATACTCCTAACCTATTTTGCCAATAGACTTTCGGCTTGTTTTCTATATCTGCTCCTTCTGCCAAGTTCAGCACCTCTGCATTGATGTTTCTTTGGGCAAATATACTTCCACTAACGCCATTGACAAGAGGATAATTGTATTGCATTGCGTAAGCCAACAACAGTTCGCCTCGTCTGATAAATTTGATTTGTTCCTTGGGGTTATCAATCTTTGCTGGATTTGTCGCCTGGAGCCTTTCTGCTATAAACGTCATCAGCCAACAGAAGAAACCATTATACCGAATTCGCACGGTCATGTTTGTTACGCCTTTGACCATATTGTCATATATGACTACGCTGCTATTCTGCACAGCCAAAGGGTCTCGACCAGTTTTTCTATTCGTTTCAGCTCCCCAGAACGGGAATGGTTTATTGCTAGCTTCGTACATCTCTATTTATTCTTCAAACGGATACGTTTCGTCATAAATTTCACTCAGCAGGCGGTCGTTGAAAAGCCAGTGAGGTGTGGGCTGGATATGTTTGACCTTGTAGCCCTTCAACTTTGCGGACAACGCACTGATGGAAGTTTCTTCTCCTTCGTAGCATACCTTACGCTCTGACAGGATGGTAACAGAAATAGATGGGTCATCTTTCCAGATGAGCACATCACCTTTCTGCAACCCCATCTCGTAGAAATTAAGCGGTGGTCTTTTTGCTTGTGCTTTCGAGCTTGCAGCCTTGTCCTCATCGGTGAGGTCATTCTGAATTTCCTCGCTTACATTCTCTGTTACATCTTCGTGGTGGAAAAGTTCGAGGATGGCCTGAGCTTGTTCTACATTGATACGAAAGAACTCGCGATTCTGATTGATGCGCTGCGGGTCAAAGGCTTTATGAAGGGCTTTCTCAATTTTGAGACAGTCACTTTTCTTGACCTTGCAAGCAAACTTACACTCAAACGGAACGGGAACCCCAGTTGTATAGAGCTCTTTCATCCGTTTGTCAATATCCTCTTGCGTTGTCATGCCAATCTTCACAAGACCAGGCATCACAGGGTTTATCAGCAAATAAACTATTCCGTATTCCATTATTCTTCAATTTTATTATATTCGTCTTCTCTTTCGGCCACCATTCCGTACTGCTTTTGTTGCTGCATCTGTACGATGCGTGTAGGCTGCTTAGCTGCTTCACGAATCATAGGCGTGTAGTCCCTGACAATCCGCATATCTACCACGATAGCCACGCGGAAATTGCTCTCTTCCTCCTTTTTGTAAGAAGTCGAACACTCCTACTCGTCGGCATTCAGCCAGATTTTCCAGAAGCGTAGCGGGTAGTAAACATTCTCGAGGCTGGCATACGGACGGAGCATCTTAGCCACTACGGCTGGTTTGTAGCCGGCGATTCCGCAGCCTATCAAGGTCATATAGAACTTCAGTTCGGGATGCTTGGCGGCAAAGTCTCCAAATCGATTGATGGCCTCTTGCATGCTCTCGGCACCTTCCATCGTGGGGAGGGCATACGACTGTCCTTGGAGTCCTTCGCCGTTCCCCCACTCTGCCCCGAACTTGTCGACGGCCACTCGGGCGGCACCTCCGCCGTGCATGCCTTGCTTGTTGCTGCCGAACACGAATATCTCGCCTTCCCGCAGCACGTTGATTCTGGTGGGTGTGATGCGATGCGGCAAGGTTCCTGTATTGCCTCCTGCCTTCCAGTACCGTTCTTCTTCAGTATAGTAGTTTTTTTCTGCCATAGTATGTAGATTTTTATGTGTTTTCTATTCTTTCTCCCACAGGTATTTCCAACGCTCATATTGCTGTTCCTCCTGCCGGTTTTGCTGATGCTGCCAGAACTGGGTGTCCTTGAGTGCCTCGGGAAGATAGTCTTGCGTTACGAAGTTGTTGGGGAAGTCGTGCGGATAGCGGTATCCCTTGCCGTAGCCGAGGTCCTTCATCATTCGCGTGGGTGCGTTGCGAAGATGAAGTGGCACGGCCAGGTTGCCGGAACGTTTTACTTCGGCAATGGCGGCATCGATGGCACAATAGGCTGAATTGCTCTTCGGGCTATTGGCAATATAGATGGCGGCCTCGGCCAATGGGATGCGAGCCTCGGGCCATCCGATTTTGTGGACGGTGTCGAAGGCAGCGTTGGCTATCAGCAGGGCATTCGGATTGGCTAGTCCCACGTCTTCGGCCGCGCAGATGACCATGCGACGGGCTATGAATTCCGGACTTTCGCCACCCTCAATCATGCGGGCCATCCAATAGACGGCCGCATCGGGATTGCTGCCACGCATGCTTTTTATAAAGGCCGAGATGATGTCGTAATGCATCTCGCCGTCCTTGTCGTAGGCGAGCGGATTCTGTTGCAGGCGCTTGCTGACCACCTCGTCGTTGATGACGATGGTGTCCATAGCCGACGAGGCCAGGAGGTCGACGATGTTGAGCAGTTTACGGGCATCGCCACCGCTGTAGCGCAGCAAGTCGTCCGTCTCCTCAATCTTCACCACTCGGTCCTGTAGCATCTCGTCGTGGGTAAGGGCCCGATAGAGCAACTGGAGCAGTTCCTGGTCGGAGAAGTAGTTGAGTACATAAATCTGGCAACGGCTCAGCAGTGGGCGGATAATCTCGAACGAGGGGTTCTCGGTGGTGGCGCCAATGAGCGTAATCTTACCGGTTTCAACCGCTGAGAGCAGACTGTCCTGCTGCGACTTGGAGAAACGGTGGATTTCGTCGATGAACAGGATGGGACTCTGATGGGTCCACAGCGCGTTCTTCGAGGCATCGTCAATGATGTCGCGCACGTCCTTCACGCCGGCGGTAACAGCCGAGAGCGTATAGAACGGCACTTCCAACTCGTTGGCAATGATGTGCGCCAATGTGGTCTTTCCCACTCCCGGAGGTCCCCATAGAATGAACGACGACACACGCTTGGCCTCTATCATGTTGCGCAAGATGCACCCCTCGCCCACCAGGTGGGTTTGTCCGATGTACGACTTCAGGTCTGTAGGGCGCAGACGCTCGGCTAAGGGTTTCATGGGGTACAGTGTTTACTATCCGTTCATCGTTATCAGAAACTCCTCGTTGTTGCGCGTGGAGGAGAGTCGCTTGGAAATCTCGGTCATGGCCTCTACTGGATTCATGTCGGCCAGGTGCTTGCGCAATATCCACATGCGTTGCTGCACGGCTTCGTCGAGCAGCAGGTCGTCGCGACGAGTGGACGAGGCAATCAGGTTGACCGACGGATAGATGCGCTTGTTCGACAGGACGCGGTCCAGTTGCAGTTCCATGTTACCCGTGCCTTTGAACTCTTCAAAAATGACTTCGTCCATCTTCGAACCGGTGTCGATGAGCGCGGTAGCCACAATCGTGAGCGAACCGCCGCCTTCGATGTTTCGGGCGGCACCGAAGAAGCGCTTCGGATGCTGCAGCGAGTTGGCCTCTACACCACCGGTGAGCACCTTGCCGCTCGAGGGCGACACGGTGTTGAAGGCACGGGCCAGGCGCGTGATGCTGTCGAGGAAGATGACCACGTCGCGGCCACATTCCACCAGTCGCTTGGCCTTTTCGAGCACGAGTTTGGCAATGCGCACGTGGTTGCTAGCCGGCTCGTCGAAGGTCGAGGCAATCACCTCGGCATCGACGGTGCGTATCATATCGGTAACCTCCTCGGGGCGCTCGTCAATGAGCAGCATGATAAGGTAGGTGTTCGGATTGTTGTGGGCAATGGCGTTGGCAATGTCTTTCATGAGCCACGTCTTACCGGTCTTGGGCTGTGCCACAATCAGGGCACGCTGTCCCTTGCCGATGGGGCTGAACAGGTCGACGACGCGGCAACTGAGCGAGTCGGCGTTACCAGTGCAGAGTTTGAATTTCTCGTCGGGGAACAACGGGGTCAGATGCTCGAAGGCAATGCGCTCGGATGCCATCTTGGGGTCGAGTCCGTTCACACGGGTCACGCTCGTCATGACATAGTGCTTCTCGTTGCCGCGGGGCAAGCGTATCTGTCCGGCAACGGTGTCCCCGGTCTTGAGCGAATACTGCCGTATGAGCTGACTGCCTATCTGGATGTCGTCGGGCGAAGGCAGGTAGTTGTAGTCGGCCGAGCGAAGGATGCCGCTGTTCTCCGACTGCAAATCGAGCACGCCCTCGGCTTCCGTCTGCAGCAAGAGGTCGGCCAGACGGCCATCGCGACTGTTCGCACCCTGCTTCTTATCGGCACGGGCAGGCACGTCGGCAGCCAACACGGCCTGTGCGGCATCGGCAATATCGGTGAGCACGTAGAACTGGTCCGACACCTTGAGAGCCGGCTTGAACTTTGCAGCCTCGGGAGCCTTTTCGGCGACGGACTGCTCCATGGCGGCCGTCTCCCCCGTATTCTCGGCGGCAGGTGCCTCGGGGGCGGCCTCCTCAATGGGTTCGGCTTTCACCTCTGCCTCGGCAGCCTTCTCTTCGGCCTTCTCTTTCTTCGTGGCACGCTTCTTGCGAGCGGGCTTCGGTTCCGCGGTCTCGGCAGGTGCCTCGGCCGGCTCGGCTTCCGCCTTGGGTACTTCCTCTATCGGGGTGAAAAGAGTCTTGGCCTCTTCCTCGGCGCGCTTGGCAAGTTCGGCCTTGCTGGGACGTCCGCGTTTTTTCTTTGCCGGAGGCGTGTCTATCGATTTCGACTCGCCGTTCTCGTTGGCGGAATAAACGGCTTCGGCCTGCGCCTTCTCCCCTACGCGGCGGCGACGCTTGGCCGGCTTGTCGACAGCCGTCTGCTCGGCCTGTGCGTCGAGGATGGAATAAATCAGGTCCTTGCGGTCGGCTTTCGAAGCCTTGATGCTCAACTCCTTGGCAATGTCTGCCAGTTCGACATCGGATTTCTCGTTTAGTTTTTCAATGGTATACATAGTCTGATTGGATTTTTCTGGATTGGTACTGCCACTAACCGACGGCATACGACGGGCCACAATATGGGCAAAGTATGCGCCTGCGCCAGCAGACAATCAAAATTATAAACGAACTAAAGATTGGGTTGGAAACAAACAGTGTCCTATCGGCCGCAGCCTACACGAGAACACCGTCGCATCGGGCCGCTTGCAGATGCAATGCCGATGCAATCGGCTACAAAAGTGCAAAAAGTTTTCCTAACTACCAAATATTGAAAAAAAAGATGCAATTTTGCAACATAAATAATCTATCTAATCGACTCCACATGTCCGACAAATCCTTACACATAGCAGTGGCTGGCACAGGCTACGTTGGTCTTTCCATCGCCACTCTTATTGCTCAAAACCATCCGGTAATGGCCGTTGACGTCGTGCCCGAGAAGGTGGCAATGGTCAATGAGCGCAAAAGTCCCATCATCGACAAAGAACTGGAAGACTACCTGGCCAATCGTCCCTTGCAACTCACTGCCACGCTCGACGGCAACAGCGCCTACGAGCATGCCGACTATGTGGTGGTGGCCACACCTACCAACTACGACCCGAAGCGCAACTTCTTCGACACGTCGGCCGTAGAGTCGGTCATCGAGCAAGTGCTTGCCGTCAATCCGCAGGCTTGGATTGTGATTAAGAGCACCATTCCCGTCGGCTTCAGCAAGATGGCCCGCGAGAAATACCAGACCAACCGCATCTTGTTTGCTCCGGAGTTCTTGCGCGAAAGCCGTGCGCTCTACGACAACCTCTATCCGAGCCGCATCGTGGTGGGCTTCGACACCGACCACGCCGACGAGCGCCAGGCCGCCGAAGTGTTTGCCCAGTTGCTGCAGGAAGGAGCTATAAAGAAGGATGTACCCGTGCTCTACATGGGTCTGACCGAAGCCGAAGCCGTCAAGTTGTTCGCCAACACCTACCTGGCCCTGCGCGTGAGCTACTTCAACGAACTCGACACCTATGCCGAGATGAAGGGACTGCAGACGCAGGACATCATCCAAGGCATCTGCCTCGACCCACGCATCGGACAGCACTACAACAACCCCTCATTCGGCTACGGCGGCTATTGCCTGCCCAAAGACACCAAGCAGTTGCTTGCCAACTATCAGGACGTGCCCGAGAACCTCATTCAGGCCATCGTCGAGAGCAACCGCACGCGCAAGGACTTCATAGCCGACCGCATATTGAAGAAGGCCGGCTACTACGACTATGACAGCCAAAACGACTTTGCCGCCGTCAACGAGCACCGCTGCGTAATCGGTATCTACCGCCTGACGATGAAGTCGAACTCCGACAACTTCCGCCAGTCGAGCATTCAGGGCGTGATGAAGCGCATCAAGGCCAAAGGCGCCGAGGTCATCATCTACGAGCCCACCCTTCCCGATGGCAGCACGTTCTTCGGCTCGCGCGTGGTGAACGACCTCGAGGCCTTCAAGCAAGAGAGCCAGGCCATCGTGGCCAACCGCTACGACGCCGTCCTCGACGACGTGGCCGCGAAGGTGTACACCCGCGACATCTTCCGCCGCGACTAAACCGCACATTCACAAAATCAAATTCATAACAATTTAATCCCCCACTCTCCCATGAAAGACTTAAAAGGCACCCAAACCGAAAAGAACCTGTGGGCCGCATTCGCTGGCGAATCGCAGGCTCGCAACAAGTACACCTACTTTGCCTCCAAGGCCAAGAAAGACGGCTATGTCCAGATAAGCAAAATCTTCGAAGAAACCGCCGCCAACGAAAAGGAACACGCCAAGATATGGTTCAAGATTCTCTGTGGCGGCAGCATTCCCTCGACCATCGAGAACCTGACCGCAGCCGCACAAGGCGAGAACGACGAGTGGACCGACATGTATCCCTCGTTCGCCAAGATTGCCCGCGAAGAAGGCTTCGACGAGATTGCCGACAAGTTCGAAATGGTGGCTGCCATTGAGAAAGAGCACGAGGAGCGCTATCGCAAACTACTGAAGAACGTTACCGACAAGGTAGTGTTCTCGCGCGAGGGCGACTGCATCTGGCAGTGCAGCAACTGCGGCCATATCGTCGTAGGCAAGCAGGCTCCCGAACTGTGCCCCGTCTGCGCTCATCCGCAGAGTTATTTCGAAATCAAGGCCGAAAACTATTAGCCGGTCCGACTCAGCGAGTCCGTACACACACAAATCCCCGCAGCCGTCGGTTGCGGGGATTTGCTTTTCCGATATGTCGAATGCGGGCAACAAATGCAAGCATGCAGCAGGACTATAAGCCGGGTTCTGTAACTCCCCCAAAGGGCAGTTGCTCGTCATTTATCTGGACGGACTGTCGCCAGTCCGCTCTATCGTCCTACCCTCTGACGCAAGCGTTACGCTTTCGGGCGGGCAGCCCTCCGACGCCAGTTTACATGGACTTTCAACTCGCTATTAGTACAGCAAAAGTATCGCTACTTTCCTGGTAGGCTCTTACCCCACCTTCTCACCCTTACCGCGGGCCGAAACCCGAGGCGGTTGTTTTCTTCTACGTCATTAAGCCTCACGGCCTACTTCCCGTTAAGAAGAGCGATGCCCTATGTTGCCCGGACTTTCCTCCCGATGACAAGCATCGTGCGACGAGCCGTCCTGCTGCGACATTCACGAAGAACGTCGCTGCAAAAGTATAAAACAATTAGCTTACTGCACGCACCCGCCCGCCAATATTTAGCGGTGACGATGAAAACAGACGGCTGACCGTCGCCGCCAAAACCCTTCTCCCCACTCTTGCGCGTCAGCGCGTTAATGAAGGTCTTTTTTCTTTCTTTGTTTATTTCTTTCTTCTGTGGGGGTGCGGGGGTAGCCTCTTCTTTCTTCTTTATTTCTATCTTTTTTCTTTAACGGTCTTCCAGACCAGATTACACGGCCGTTTGCCGACAGCAATGTGCTGGATTACTATTTCTTCTCCGCGTCAGCCATCTTCGACCAGTTCACGGCCGAGCAGGTTGGCATCAGCCAGCGTGCCATCTACGCCATGCACCTGTCTCGCGGCGGTCGCTATGAGAACGCGCTCTGCGCCATCCGCGTGGTTCATGCCTACCGCAAGAAGCAACAAAATCCGCACCGCGTTGCTGGTGCAAGTAATAATCCTTAACTTTGTGCCTATGTTTTTCAGAAACTATCGTAAGAAGATGTTCGCGCTCTATTGCGTGTGGCTCGGCGACCTTCAGCAGGCTGCGCCCTGGTGCTCGCTCCTGGAGCGCGAGGGACTTATCCGGGTGGCTTGGTCGGAAGGGCATACGCCCGACGATGCCAGCCTTACCTTCGAGGGCTGCAACAGGCTGGCCGATTATATGCAGGGCCACTCCTGGCCGTGGCTCGTTACCGCCGTCGCTGGCGTGATTACAATCGTGAATGTTTGTTTGGTTATTAAACTTGGATGGGTATGAAATACGAAAATTTAAGAAATAAAACGATCTTTGACTTCTGCGACAAAGAGGAAATTCTTCAAGAAATAACGTCTTTCGATAAAACCGAGTACCTGGAGATGTTCTCTAACGACGAACAAAATATAGCGGTAGATTTGCTGACGCTTGCGGAGTTGACTAACAACAAAGCGTTAGAGTCTTCCGTAGAATATGAATACGCAAATGCTTTAAGTTCCTACCGAAAGAAATTTAACGAAAAATGAGGGTTGTTGCTTCCTCATTTTTCTGTTATATACCCATTGTTTTTTAGCCAGTCCTCTACGTCATCCCATCTTTTCCCCTCGCAAAGTTCGACTATCTTTGCAACGTCCGTACCCTTTGCCGCCGTGCCGTCGGCTTTCTTAATTCCTCCGCTTTGCAATCCGTTAATAAGTCCTTTCTTCTGCTGGGTGTAACTTTCTTCGTACAACTGCTTCCGTACCGCGTCTAACACTTTTCCGCCGTCCAACTTAAGCCGAGTTATAACCGTATCGTAGTTCTTCACCATCTCGTTATACCCTGTGCTATTACGGTCATCCATGAACTTCTTGTGTGGCGTTTCCTTACAACCTAATACTTTATAAAATTCGGGGAGGGTCTTTCGCGCTACGAACTCATTAGCTAACTCCATATAAGATTCTGCTCTATCTCCTAAATGCACGTTGCCTATTTTGTTACGGTTGTGGGTTATTTCGTGCCAAAACGTGGCCATAGCGTCTGCCTCTTTCTCTGTAATACTTTTACTCTGCCTGTTAGCTATCTTACCCAAAGCTTCCTTTACCCCTTTAATCCTTTCAGATGTAAGCTCTATCATGCCTTCCATGTCAGTGCCGCCATTTATTCCCTTGTCTGTGGTTACATTGAGGTCAAGGTCTCCGTTCTCAAACCATTTTGTGCCAGTTGGTAAACCATTATTGATAGCTTTAAAAGTGCTGTCAACTTCGGAGTTGCTATTATATGACTTCAGCAGGGCTTTGTGAGGAACATCACGTTCATTCCATCTTTTTTGCAGTTTTTTTGCCTGCGCTCCTGTCCGTTTTTCATGGCGTTCGGCCACAGCTTGCAGGGAGTCGGCACGGCGGTTGAACTCCTCGGGGTCGGTAATCTGTTCAAGCTTGTCGATGGCTTCCTTCGGAAGGCTTCCTCGCTTACGCAGCTCGTCGATGACCTTTGCCCTGGCTTCCGCTGGCGTGACCTTCGACGCTTCTACTGGCGTCGTATTGAATAGCGTAGGCTGGATGTAGGCGGGCTGGCTCTGACTGATGCCCAGCGCGGTGTTTACCCGCCCGGTGTTGTCGCGCAGGAAGTACGGCTCGTTGCCCCGCAGACGCGATAGCTCTATCTGCTCGCGGTGTTCCTCGAGCCAGTCGTTGAACTGCTTGGGCATGTCGTTGACGGCATTCTCGCTGTCTTCGGGTGCGGTAGGTTCTTCGCCCCGGAGCATGCGTTCCTCATCGGCCTTGAACTCTTCGTCGGTCTTGAAGATGGTGGTGGCGTAGCAGCGGCAGTGAGGGTGCCACCCAGTGAACTTGAAGTCCTTCGGATAGACTCCCTGCAGCTCGTCGCAGATATCCGTGAATGGGTGTGGTTTGCCGTCGCGCCCGAGGCAGGTGTGGTTGTTCGAGAGGTGTATCTCTATGCCAACCACGAAGTCCATCTGCTGCCAGCGCTCGTAGTCGGCCGTGCGATATGCCATATTTGTCTCGGTCGCCGCCAGCCGTCGAGCATTCTTGTAACTACTTCTGTACACGCCCTGCCCCGGGTGGAAGCCCTTGGCTGCCTTCGAGAGCTTTAGCATTCCGTGTTCATCGCGCACCCTGCGGAACAGCTTGTCAGGGTTTTGCAAGAACGTGTTCAGCTCACGCGCCATCTTCGCGGCATCCGAGCCGTTGCGTATGCCCACGTCGAGCCCAAGCTCAATCTCGTTCTTGAACTCGGTCGTGTAGCGCCACACCCTATCGGAGAGGCCGAGACCTTTCTCCTTGCGCCCCAAAAACGCCTTCCGGGGGAAGTAGAACTTATTAAGTTTGTGAAAGTATGGGATTTCGCCCTCATGGTCGAATCTCATAGAATCGGTGTAATGAGAGAATGGTTCTGCGAATGCACCCCGTGCGCCCTTAGGAACTACGATAACTATATTGCCCTATTCGAAAATGTAAGCAATTTCATAATTGAATGAAAATAAGGGATTATGGCGTTTTTAAATAGAATTATTCTAACTAAAAACGGCATTATGCAATCGGCTGTTTTCATAATCGGACGCGGCGGGATTTCGCGGACGCACATGAGCGGGCGACGAAAAAGACGCACACAAGATTTTGGCAGTTGTGCGGAAAGTTGTAACTTTGCAAGCCTTTCGCACAAAGCCAATAAAAACCATTACGATACAATGAACATTACATTTGACAAGAAAACCGCCGTGGACGGCGTGCTGACCATCCAGATAGAGCCAGCCGACTACGAAGAGAAGGTAAAGAAAACCCTGAAAGAATATGCCGCCAAGGCCTCTATGCCGGGCTTCCGTCCGGGCAAGGTGCCGTTTGGCATGGTGCAGAAGATGTACGGTCCGAAGGCCAAGCTCGACGAGGTGAACAACCTGATGCAGGACAACCTGTTCAAGTATATCCGCGAGCAGAAAATCAACATGCTGGGCGAACCCCTTCCCTGCGAGGACCAGGCTACGCAGGACATCGACACGCAGGACTCGTTCGAGTTCAAGTTCGACATTGCGCTGGCTCCGGAGTTCAAGATTGAACTGACCAGCAAGGACAAGGTCAACTATTACGACATTGAGGTGAGCGACAAGGACATCGACGAGCAGGTGAAGCAGATGACGAGCCAGGCCGGACAGATGAAAGACGCCAACTCGTACAAGGACGGCGACGTGCTTCGCGGCACGCTGACCGAACTGAATGCCGAGGGTCAGCCCCTCGAAGGCGGACTCGTGGTGGAGAAAGCCAGCATCATGCCGAAGTATATGAAGGACAAGGAACAGAAGAAACTGTTCACGCGCTGCAAGAAGGAGCAGGAAATCACCTTCACTCCCGCCACGGCCTACGATTCTGACACCGAGGTGGCCGGCTTGCTGAAAATCAACAAGGAAGAAGTGGAGAACCACAAGGGAGCCTTCCTACTGAAGGTGGAGGAAATCAGCCACTTCGAGCCCGCCGCCGTCGACCAGGCCCTCTTCGACCGCTATTTTGGCGAAGGCACCGTGAAGGACGAAGCCGACTTCCGCGAGAAGGTGAAGGCTCAAATCCAGAAGGGCCAGGAAGCCGACTCGGAATATAAGTTCCTGCAGGACGTCCGTGCCTATGCGCTGAAGAAAGTGGGCAAGCTCGAATTCCCCGAAGCCGCCCTCAAGCGCATCATGCTGGCCAACAACAAGGACAAGGGCGAGGCCTACGTCGACGAGCACTTCGACGCCAGCATCGAGGAACTGAAGTGGCACCTGGTCAAGGAGCAGCTGGCTGCCGACCACGACGTGAAGATTAACGACGACGACGTGAAAAAGGCTGCCATCGACGCTACGCGCTTCCAGTTTGCCCAGTACGGCATGAACAACCTGCCCGAGGACATTCTCAAGCAGTACTCCGAGAACCTGCTGAAAGACCAGAACCAGGTCAACAGTCTCATCGAGCGCTGCATCGACGAGAAACTGACCGCCGCCCTGAAGAACGTGGTGAACCTGACCCACAAGACCGTCAGCCGCGACGAGTTCATCAAACTGGTAAGCGGAGAAAAGCAGAAATAGTTCGCACCGTCGCTCCGCACACCACCCTCCCCACACAATCCCTTGCCCCTCGACCGCGAACACACCGCCTCGATGACAAGGGGTTTGTGTTTTTCACGACTCACACAAAGCAACCATACCATGAAAAGCGATTTTGAAAAATTTGCCCTCAGTCGCGGCATCTCGTCGATGACCCTCGACAGCATTGCCAAGGTACAGAGCCAATGCCTGAACCCCTACATCCTCGAAGAGCGCCAGCTCAACGTCACGCAGATGGACGTGTTCAGTCGCCTGATGATGGACCGCATCATCTTCCTGGGCACGCCGATTGACGACTATACGGCCAACACCCTTCAGGCCCAGTTGCTCTATCTCGACTCGGCCGACGCCGGCAAGGACATCTCCATCTACATCAACTCGCCGGGCGGAAGCGTATATGCCGGACTGGGCATCTACGACACGATGCAGTTCATCTCGTCGGACGTGGCCACCATCTGCACCGGCATGGCAGCCTCGATGGCCGCCGTACTGCTCGTGGCCGGCAAGGAAGGCAAGCGCACGGCCCTGCCCCACAGCCGCGTGATGATACACCAGCCCATGGGCGGCGCACAAGGACAGGCCTCGGACATCGAGATTACGGCCCGCGAAATCAAGAAACTCAAGGAGGAACTCTACCAAATCATTGCGCAGCACAGCCACCAGTCGTTCGACAAGGTGTGGGCCGACAGCGACCGCGACTACTGGATGACTGCCGAAGAAGCCAAGGCCTACGGCATGATTGACAAAGTGCTCAACAAAGACTAACTCATGGCAAAGAAACAATCCTGCAGTTTCTGCGGACGCTCCGAGGACGAGGTGCGCGTGCTCATAAAAGGCCTTCACGCCTCGATATGCGACGAGTGCGCCCTGTCGGTGTTCCAGGTGATGGAGAGCGGCGGATTTCCCGTGTCCCATACCCCCCACGCCAAGCAAGCCGAGAAGGTGGAACTGACGCAGGTGCCCAAGCCTAAGGAGATAAAGGAATACCTCGACCAGTACGTCATCGGCCAGGACGACGCCAAGCGTTTCTTGTCAGTGGCCGTCTACAACCACTACAAGCGCCTCGCACAGGGCAACGAGCCGAAGCGCGAGGACGGTGTGGACATCGAAAAGTCGAACATCATCATGGTTGGCACTACCGGCACGGGCAAGACCCTGCTGGCCCGCACGATTGCGCGGCTGATTGACGTGCCCTTCACCATCGTCGATGCCACGGTGTTCACCGAGGCCGGCTATGTGGGCGAAGACGTCGAGAGCATCCTGTCGCGCCTGCTTCAGGCTGCCGACTACGACCTTGAACGCGCCCAGCGCGGCATCGTGTTCATCGACGAAATCGACAAGATTGCCCGAAAGAGCGACAACCCCAGCATCACACGCGACGTGAGCGGCGAAGGAGTCCAGCAGAGCATGCTCAAACTGCTTGAAGGCACCATCGTGAACGTGCCGCCCAAGGGAGGCCGCAAGCACCCCGACCAGGACTACGTGCACGTAGACACGCGCAACATACTCTTCATCTGCGGAGGAGCCTTCGACGGCATCGAGAAGAAGATTGCACAGCGGCTGAACACCCACACCGTGGGCTACAACTCCGTGCAGAACGCGCGGCGCATTGACCCCAACAACCTCATGCAGTACATCCAGCCCACCGACCTGCGCTCGTTCGGACTCATCCCCGAGATTATCGGCCGCCTTCCCGTGCTGACCTACCTCAACCCGCTCGACCGCGACGCCCTGCGCCGCATACTGGTGGAACCGAAGAACTCGCTCGTCAGGCAGTATGAGGAAATCTTCCGGCTCGACGGCGTCAAACTGACCTTCGACGAGGCCGCCCTCGACTTCGTGGTAGACAAGGCCATGGAATACAAACTGGGTGCCCGCGGACTGCGCTCCATCATGGAAAACATCATGATGACCGCCATGTACGAGACCCCGTCCGAGAAGACCGACAGCCTCGTCATCACGCGCGAATACGCCGAACGCGAACTCGCCAAGCAAGACAGCCATCTGGCATAGGTCGCGCCGACGGCCACACAGACCATCCATACAACAGCATGGCGGCAGCCCACTCTGCCGCCATGCTATTTTTTTATTAATCTTTACGGGTAAGAATAAAATAAAGTTGTAAGTTTGTGGAAAGATACCCCCAACAAAACCTGAATATGGAAAACCTAAACCTTACCCTCAACGCCAACCCGCTGGTTGGCTTCCTGCAGAAACCGGCCTGCGACTTCACCAAGTCCGACATCGTCCGCTACATATCCGAAAATGACATCCGGATGGTGAACTTCATGTATCCAGGCGGCGACGGACGCCTGAAGACCCTCAACTTTGTCATCACCGACCTCGACTACCTGAACACGATACTGACCAGCGGCGAACGCGTGGACGGCTCGAGCCTGTTCAGCTTCATCGAAGCCGGCGCCAGCGACCTATACGTGCTGCCGCGCTTCCGCACGGCCTTCCTCGACCCGTTTGCCGAGGTGCCGACGCTGACCATGCTCTGCTCCTATTTCGACAAGGACGGCAAGCCTCTGGAGAGCGCTCCCGAGCACACGCTGCACAAAGCCGCGGAACGCTTCACCCAGACCACCGGGCTGACCTTCCAGGCCATGGGCGAACTCGAATACTACGTGATTGACGACGACGACGAGACCTTCGCCGCCACCGACCAGAAAGGCTACCACGAGTCGGCCCCCTACGCCAAGTTCGGCCTGTTCCGCCAACTGTGCATGAAATATATCGCCCAATGCGGCGGACACATCAAATACGGCCACTCGGAAGTGGGCAACTTCCACCTGAACGGCAAGATTTACGAGCAGAACGAAATCGAGTTCCTGCCCGTTGACGTCGAGCAGGCCGCCGACGAACTGATGATTGCCAAGTGGGTCATCCGCAACCTGGCATGGGAAGAAGGACTGAACGTGACCTTCGCCCCGAAAATCACTACGGGCAAGGCCGGTTCGGGCCTCCACATCCACATGCGCCTCATGAAAGACGGCGTCAACCGGATGCTCGCCAACGGCGCCCTTAGCGACGACGCCAAGCGCATGATTGCCGGCATCGTGGACCTAGCTCCCTCCATCACGGCGTTCGGCAACAAGAACCCGACCAGCTACTTCCGTCTGGTTCCCCACCAAGAGGCTCCCACCAACATCTGCTGGGGCGACCGCAACCGCTCCGTGCTGGTGCGCGTGCCGCTCGGCTGGACGGCCGGCGTAGACATGTGCCGCATGGCCAACCCGAAGGAAACCGAGACCGCACCCATTGCCAACATCAAGCAGACCGTGGAGATACGCTCGTCCGACTGTTCGGCCGACCTCTACCAACTGCTGGCCGGCCTGTGCGTGGCTGCCCGCCACGGCTTCGAGATGGCCGACGCGCTGGATGTGGCTGCCCGCACTTATGTGGACGTGAACATCCACGACGCCCAGAACGCCGACAAACTGGCCCAACTCGCCCAGTTGCCCGACAGCTGCGCCGCCTCGGCCGACTGCCTCGACCGTCAGCGCAAGGCCTATGAGGCACACGACATCTTCAGCCCGGCCCTCATCGACGGCATCATCCAGCAACTGCGTGCCTACGACGACCGCCACCTGCGTACCGACATCGAAGGAAACACCGAGGAGGTGCTCAGTCTCGTAGAGCGATTCTTCCACTGCGGCTAAGACCTCTTTCACCGTGCGACAGGGGGCGAAAATCCTCCTGTCGCACTGAAATAAATTTTCTGGAATTGCACATGTCGCGTAATTTATATTAACTTTGTTCAACTCTAAGAAAAAACCTTTCCTCTAAATACTCACCCTGGACACGTTCTCTTCTATGAGCAAAATCACCGTTGATGATCTTTATAGTGCCTTAAAACGCCACTTCGGTTTTGACACCTTCAAAGAAAACCAGTTGGAGATTATCCGCTCCCTGATAGCCGGCAAAAATGTGTTTGTGCTGATGCCTACGGGAGGCGGAAAAAGCATGTGCTACCAATTGCCTGCGCTGCTCATGGAGGGTACGGCCATCGTGGTGTCGCCCCTCATCGCGCTGATGAAGAATCAGGTGGACGCCCTCCGCGGCACGAGCGAGAACGACGCCATAGCCCACACGCTCAACTCCATGCTGAGCAAGGCCGAGGTGGACCAGGTGAAGGACGACATCCTGTCGGGACGCACCAAGCTGCTCTACGTGTCGCCCGAGTCGCTTACGAAGGAGGAGTATGCCAGTTTCCTGCGCGGCGTGAAAATCAGTTTCTACGCCATCGACGAGGCCCACTGCATCTCGGAATGGGGTCACGACTTCCGTCCGGAGTATCGCAAGATTTACGACGTCATCTCGCAGAAACTGCACCCGGCTCCCATCATGGCGCTGACCGCGACGGCCACCGACAAGGTAAGGATCGACATCAAGAAATGCCTTAACATACAGGACGCTCTCGAGTTCAAGAGTTCGTTCAACCGTCCGAACCTCTACTACGAAATCCGGACCAAGACGAAGAACATTGACAAGGACCTGATTAACTTCATACGCCGCAACGAAGGCAAGAGCGGAATCATCTACTGCCTGAGCCGCAAGACCGTGGAAGAACTGGCCGAAGTGCTCAAAGCCAACCATATCAAGGCCGAGCCCTACCATGCCGGACTGGAAGCGAGCGTGCGCAACGAGACGCAGGACAAATTCATCATGCAGGACATCGACATCATCGTGGCTACCATCGCCTTCGGCATGGGCATAGACAAGCCCGACGTGCGCTTTGTCATACACTACGACATCCCCAAGAGCCTGGAAGGCTACTACCAGGAAACCGGGCGTGCCGGCCGCGACGGCGGCGAAGGCAAGTGCATTGCCTTCTATTCGCCCGACGACATCAAGCGACTCGAGAAGTTCATGGAAGGAAAGCCCATCGCTGAGCAGGAAATAGGCAAACTGCTGCTCAAAGAGACCTCTGCCTACGCCGAGACCTCTATCTGCCGCCGCAAGATGCTCCTTAACTACTTCGGCGAAACCTATCCGAAAGATAACTGTGGAAATTGTGACAACTGCCTAATGCCAAAAACTGAAAAAGAAGCCAAAGAAGACTTGGTGAAGGTGCTCCGCATCATACTCGCCACCAACGAAGACTTCCGCGAAGACTGTGTGAAAGACGTCATCTTCGGCAAGAACACCGAAGAGGTCGAACTCCACAACCTGCAGGACCTCGACGAGTTCGGATGCGGAGACGAGGACGACGAGTCGTACTGGAACGCCGTCATCCGCCAAGCGCTTATTGCCAAATACATCAACAAAGACATCGACGACTACGGCATCTTGAAGGTGACCGATATGGGCAAGAAATTCATCGACAAGCCCACCTCGTTCAAGATTGTGGAAGACCGCGACTACAAGGATGCCGAGTCAATCGAGCCCGTGCAGACCGGCGCCGAGAGTTCCGTAGCCCCCGAACTCTACGACATGCTGCAAGACCTGCGTAAGAAAAAGTCGAAGGAACTCAAGGTTCCGCCATACGTCATCTTCCAAGACCCGTCGCTGCAAGCCATGGCCACGTTCTTCCCCCAGACCATCGAAGAACTGCAGAACATTGCCGGCGTGGGACTCAGCAAGGCCAAACGCTACGGCCAGGAATTCTGCGAACTCATCAAGCGCTACTGCGAAGACAACGAGATTGACCGCCCGGAGGACATCCGCATCCGCACCGTGCCCAAGAAGTCGAAGCTCAAGGTCAACATCATCCAGGCCATCGACCGCAAAGTGTCGCTCGACGATATTGCCGAGAGCAACTACATCGACTTCGACGAACTGATTAGCGCACTTGAGTCGATAGTCTATAGCGGCACGCGCATCAACATCGACTACTTCCTCGAGGAAACCCTCGACGACGACCAGATAGAAGAAATCTACAACTACTTCCGCCAGTCGGAAACCGACCGCATAGCCATTGCCCAGAAGAACCTGCCCGACTACGAGCCCGAAGAACTGCGACTCGTGCGCATCAAGTTCATCTCGGAAATGGCCAACTAACGCCGTCAAGAAACACCACATAATATATGCAAACACCTATCACACCGAAAGAAGAGACACGCAAAGGAAATTTCGTCGAACAAATCGTGGCCGCCGACCTCAGCGAAGGCAAGAACGACGGACGCATACAGACCCGCTTCCCGCCCGAGCCTAACGGATACCTGCACATCGGACATGCCAAGGCCATCTGCATGGACTTCGGCGTCGCCGAGAAGTTTGGCGGCGTGTGCAACCTGCGCTTCGACGACACCAATCCCGAAAAAGAAGACACCGAATACGTAGAAGCCATCCTCGAAGACATCAGCTGGCTGGGCTTCAAGTGGGGACAAATCTACTACGCATCCGACTACTTCCAGCAACTGTGGGACTTTGCCGTGCGCCTCATCAAGGAAGGTAAAGCATACATCGACGAGCAGACCAGCGAAGAGATAGCCGCCCAGAAAGGCACGCCCACACAGCCCGGCATAGAAAGTCCCTATCGCAACCGGCCCGTGGAAGAGAACCTGCGCCTGTTCGAGCAGATGAACACCGGCGAAATCGAGGAAGGCAAGATGGTGCTGCGTGCCAAGATTGACATGGCCAACCCCAACATGCACTTCCGCGACCCCATCATCTACCGCGTCATCAACCGCGCCCACCATCGCACCGGCACCACGTGGAAAGCCTATCCGATGTACGACTTCGCCCACGGCCAGAGCGACTACTTCGAGGGCGTCACCCACTCCATCTGCACACTGGAGTTCGTACCCCACCGCCCGCTCTATGACTTCTTCATCGACGAACTGAAAGAAGGCCAGGACCTGCAGGACCACCGTCCGCGACAGATAGAGTTCAACCGCCTCAACCTGACCTACACCGTCATGTCGAAGCGCAAGTTGCTCGCACTCGTCAAGGAAGGACTTGTCGACGGCTGGGACGACCCGCGCATGCCGACCGTATGCGGACTGCGCCGCCGCGGATACAGCCCGCAGGCCATCCGCCGCTTCATCGACATGATCGGCTACACGAAATATGACGCTCTCAACGACTTCTCGATGCTCGAGGCCGCTGCCCGCGAAGACCTCAACCAGCGTGCCCTGCGAGTGAGTGCCGTGCTCAACCCCGTGAAACTCATCATCGACAACTATCCCGAAGGACAGACCGAAGAACTCGTGGCCGTCAACAATCCCGAAAACGAGGCCGACGGCACGCACACCATCACCTTCAGTCGGGAACTGTGGATGGAGCGCGACGACTTCATGGAAGACGCTCCGAAGAAATTCTTCCGTATGAGTCCGGGCAAGGAAGTGCGCCTGAAAAACGCCTACATCGTTTGCTGCACCGGCTGCGTGAAAGACGCCGACGGCAACATCACAGAAATACACTGCGAATACGACCCCGACAGCAAGAGCGGCATGCCCGGAGCCGACCGCAAGGTGAAAGGCACCCTGCACTGGCTTTCGGCAGCCCACTGCCAGCCTGCCGAAGTGCGGCTCTACGACCGCCTATTCAACGTAGAAGACCCCTCCGCCTCCGACCTCGACTTCCGCGAACTGCTCAACAGCGAGTCGAAGAAAGTCATCCAGGGATATGTAGAGCAATATGCCGCCGAGCAGAAGCAGACCACCTACCTGCAGTTCCAGCGCATCGGCTATTTCACCTACGACAAGGACTCCACGCCCGAGCGGCTGATTTTCAACCGCACCGTCAGCCTGAAAGACAACTGGGCAAAAAACAAATAAGTACACACTCAAGCCGCGGCGGGTGTCTACACCCGACCACAGCGCAGAAAGGCAATTGCACACCCTTGCAGTTGCCTTTTCTTTTTTAGGAAACCTTGCAATTCTCTCCGCTATTTTATTGGTAGTTTATACATAAACCATTACTTTTGCACAAAACATAAAAATGTGAGCAAACCTGCTCATTTTCTAAACAACAAACCTTAATCCTAACACGCCAAAAGCCACCAAATCATGGAAAACCACTCGGCTGAATACGTAGACTTTATTGAAATTATTGAAAATAGCATCAAGAAGCACTGGAACCTTGATGCCCTGACCAACTATCAAGGAGTAACCCTTCAATACCACGACGTAGCACGAAAGATTGAGAAACTTCACATTATGTTTGAGAATGCCGGTGTACAGAAAGGCGACAAGATTGCGCTCTGCGGACGCAACTGCGCCGAATGGGCATCGGCTTTTTTAGCGGTACTTACCTACGGCGCCATCGCCGTGCCCATACTGCACGAGTTCAAGGCCCCGCAAGTGCACGACCTCGTAAACCACTCCGACTCGAAGCTGCTCTTCGTGGGCGACATGGTATGGCCCACGCTCAACGCCGACGAGATGCCGACGCTTGAGGGCATCATCGCCATCAACGACTACTCGCTGCTCGTCTCCCGCTCGCAGAAACTGACCGATGCCCGCGAGACGCTCAACAAGATGTTCGGCGAGAAATATCCGAAGTTCTTCCGCCAGGAGCACGTCAAGTACACCCGTGCGGCAGACCCCGACCAGCTTGCCATCCTCAACTATACCAGCGGCACCACCAGCAATTCGAAAGGCGTGCTCATCCCCTACCGCGCACTGTGGTCGAACATGGACTTCGCCAAGGGCGTTATGGGACACTGCATCAAGGAAGGCGCAAAAGTGGTCAGCATACTCCCCATGGCCCATATGTACGGCATGGCCTTCGAGTTCTTCTACGAATTCGTCAGCGGCGCACACATCTACTACCTCACGCGCCTGCCGTCCCCACGCATCATCTTCCAGGCCTTCTCCGAAATCAAGCCGTCGCTCATCATCAGCGTGCCGCTCATCATTGAGAAAATCATACGCAAGTCCGTCCTGCCCAAACTGCAGACCCCAAGCATGAAAGTGCTGCTTCGCCTGCCCTACATCAGCGACAAGATTGGCGAGCGCATCCGCCAGCAACTCTACGAGGCCTTCGGCGGCAACTTCTACGAAATCATCATTGGCGGCGCGGCCTTCAACAGCGAGATTGAAGAACTCCTGCACCGCATCGGCTTCAACTACACCGTGGGCTACGGCGCCACCGAGTGCGCCCCCATCATGGCCTACGCCGACTGGAAAGACCTGCCCCTCGGTTCGTGCGGACGCAACGTGCCCCACATGGAAATGCGCATCGACAGTCCCGACCCCGAACACGTCGTGGGCGAGATACAGGTGCGAGGCGCCAACGTGATGCTCGGCTACTACAAGAACCCCGAAGCCACGGCAGCCGCCATCGACAAGGACGGATGGTTCCATACCGGCGACCTCGGCGTGATTGATGCCGACGGCTACCTCTACATTCGCGGACGCAGCAAGAACATGCTCCTCGGCTCATCCGGACAGAACATCTATCCCGAAGAAATTGAGGACAAACTCTGCACGCTGCCCTACGTGAGCGAATGTCTGGTCATCCAGAAAGGCGAAAAACTCTACGGACTCGTCTATCCCGACTACGAAGAAGCCGAAAAGAACGGCATGGACGAAACCATGATTGAGTCGCTGATGGAACAGAACCGCAAAGACCTGAACCTCATCGTCAACAGTTACGAACAACTGAGCGGTATCAAGGTGCTCAAGGAAGAATTCGAAAAGACCCCGAAGAAGAGCATCAAGCGCTACCTCTACAACGACTACGAGTTCTAACAAGCCCTAAACACACAAACCTCTTACGCCCCTATCCGCCCCTGCAACCTGCGAATAGGGGCGTTTACGAACAACAGCCAACTGACGACGGCTGCCTAAAAAAATATGTACAGCTTAAAATATAAAGTAACGACAAGCACCTGCGACAGCGAGGGTAAACTGAAACTTTACTCCGCACTCCAGATGATGCAGGACTGCTCAGAGATGTGGATTGACTCAGAGCCGGGTGTAAAACAGTATTTCACAGAGCAGAACATGGCACAGTTGTTGGCCACACGCCAGGTGGAAATCATCCGCGTTCCAGAATACAAAGAAGAGTTGACGGTGACGACCTCGGTCTATGGAATGAAACCCATGTTCGGATTTCGCAACACCTTCATCTACGATGCACAAGGGAATCCTTGCTATAAGACATGGAGCATGGGAGCATTTGTCGATAAGTTGGCTGGCAAACTGAAGCGAATCGACGATGCTACAATAGCCTCAATGACGCTGGAGCCTCAGTTGGAAATGAATTATAAGGATCGCCGTATCATCCTGCCCAAGGATGGTGGCAAGGTGCTTGAACCCATAAAGGTGCTTCGCGCAGACATCGATTACAACAAGCATCTGAACAATGCCAACTATGTCCGCATGGCGATGGAACTGCTTCCAGAAGACTTTGAGGTTAGAGGCTTGCGCGTGGAGTATCGCGTAGCGGCGAAGATGGGAGACCGGCTTGTTCCGATGGTATTCCAGTCAGAGGAAAAAGTAATCGTATCGCTGGCAATTGGAAACGAAGTCAGCACAATCATAGAATTTACTTAATAGATAAAATTCGAAATTTATGGAAAAGATAAAGATTCATGTAATAAGGACAGGCGAAGTGAGAGTTTTGCCTTATTTGCCTTTTGGCGGTGACGATTGCAGCATCATCAAGGCTTCGGGCGTCACAACTCCCAAATCGAAAAGTTAATGGTCAATTCAAACAAAAAATATCTATGCCCAAATCTATCTTTATCCTGTTAGGTGCCTGTCTCATGCTCATTGCTTGCGGACAGCAGAATCAGAAAGAGACGAATAAGAAATTAACCGACAATGTAAAGACGGCACTTGCCGATAGTGGTCGCATTAATTTAGACAGCCTTCAGTGGACACGGGAACCCGCAGGGTTTGAAGTGAATGGCGATACCATTCGCATCACCACCGCTCCTAAGACCGACCTCTGGCAGCGGACGTACTATCACTTCCAGAACGACAATGCGCCCGTGCTTCAGATGAAGACCCGCGAGAAGTTCTTCAGTTTCGTGGTGAAGACCGACTTCACGGAGAGTCACCACCGATTCGACCAGTGCGGCATCGTAATGTACCTCGACTCGGAGAACTGGTTGAAGGGTTCGGTGGAATACGAGAACGAGGAGTTCCAGCACCTGGGCAGCGTGGCAACGAACAACGGCTATTCCGATTGGGCCACAACGGCCATCCCTGCAAAAGTGAAGACGATGTGGTACCGATTCTCTCGCCGTGAGGATGACTACTGCATCGAGTGTTCTACTGACGGTGTGACATTCAGCCAGATGCGCATCTGCCACATGAATGCCGGCGCCGACGAAATCACTTTTGGCATCTATGCTTGTTCGCCAGAAGAGTCCTCATTCACGGCTATTTTCACGGATATGAAGATTACCGAGTGCGCATGGAAAGCACATGACGGCCAGCAACCAGATTAGAAAAGATAAATCGGGATTTATGGAAGATATCAGAATATATCATTCAATTTGGAAAAACATAGCTTTGATGGCTGTATGTTTTGTGTTTGTTGCAATGGGAATTTACTATATGGATGATAATGCCATTGTTTATCTACTTTCTTTTGTTGGGGTAGTGTTAATATTCATTGAGTGGCTTCGTATTAGCCGTAAAAGAAGTATTCTAAGTATGATAATATTTTTGTCATATTCAGCTCCCCTTTATTATCTGATGATCTTTAAAGGACATGGAGGTGCCGCATTTACATGGTGGATGTATTTAGTTCTATTCACGTCAATCCATGAAGTTGTATTGCTT
>JAFUTC010000008.1 GCA_017471505.1 Alloprevotella sp. | reverse complement strand
TCTTCTTCCGAAAAGTTTTATCTTAATCCTTTCAAAGATCGCTTCTTCTCAACGCCTGCACCCAAATTTTTGGGCGAAAGCGAGTGCAAAATTAATACAACCTGACTTATACACCAAACTTTCCGCAAACTTTTTTCAAATATTTTTTAACACTAACACCTCCCCCAACAACCGCACTCCTTATTTATATATACACGCACGCATGAACCATAAAAAAGGAATATATTTTGTTTGTATGGAATAATGTGTTACTTTTGTGTAGTGGATTGATGCCAGTACGGGAAGCTGGGTGGTTCTTATGCCATGTGTCGGAGGTTCGAGTCCTACCCAATCCACTTAGGGAGCGTTTGCTCCCTATTTTTTATTTTCAGTAATTGATTAGCGAGTAACTTCTTTATTGTTTATCTCGCAAAACGGTTAACTAAAAACCTACACATTCAAAGAATTTATGATTGAATGTGTGTTTTCTGCGTTTCAACATCTTTAATTATTTGGATTTTCATATATTTGCTTCCGTGACAAGGCCTTGCAGTGGCAAAGGTCAGAAAATTTTGATATCATACGTTTACTTTGATTCGGTACTTCTAGAACCTAGGAAATTCATGTAGTAACTAAATCGGATAAAGGTAAACGTCTGCGTGGTACGTGGGCGTTCTTTATCGATAGTTACGGGTTTCCTAGGACCTTAGAAGTGGATAATGAAACGTCCACTTTTTGTGTCCTAGGGGAACCCGTTCCGATACAAGGTAAAACAACTTTTGGCTTGTATGAAAGAAACGCTACAATCGCAGCTGTAAATTCTTCATGTCGCTCGGACACCTTTGCTTGTATCCAGACCTACCGGCGACATGAGGTAGCTATGCGGCAGGCTTTCCCTCTTATAGCCCGCAACTCAGTACCACCATTTTAACTCATATTATCATGACCTTATCACAAAGAATCAACAAGTTTCTCCATCCACGCATGGAAAAACGCGTATGGAATGCCTATCAGAAAAAAGTGGAGCGCAAGTTCAAGGAACGCCCTGACTTAGCGCAGCCTGTTGATGCGGAGGCTACCGCAAAACACTTGGAACTTTATGGCCGACTCGGTATGAAATGTTCCGACAAATGGCTCCGTCTTTATTCTAATCTAACGGGCTATGTCGACTACACCTATCTGCCGGAAGATGTCTACTACTGCTGCATTGAACGCGTGCTTAACGAATGCAACCGTTCCGGATTTGAAGCCGAAGACAAGAATATTCTTGCCATCTATGTCGACAAGCAATATCTTCCTAAAACCCACTTGCGTTTCATACGAGGCATTTTCTACGATGCAGACTTCAACTATGTTTCCTATGCCAAAGCCAACGAAATACTTTCTCAAGACCATGGCCCGCTGGTAGGAAAGGTAGCCGCAGAATCGCTTGAAGGAAACAGCGTTGAATCGTATAAATACACCGACGGAAAAGGCTACGTCTCAAATAAAGGACACGAATTGACCGCAGAATGGATAAGTCAGCACTGCTTCACCTATATTTTGCAGGAATACGTAGATCAATGCGACTTCAGCAAGGCTTTCAATGAAGGAAGCGTAAACACTTGCCGCATGGTGACACTGCGTTGTCCGTGGAACGGAGAGATTGTGCTGACAAAGGCTTCCATGAAATTCGGAGTGTCGGACGTAGTGGCCGACAACATGGCTCAAGGAGGCATAGCCGTTGGTTTAAGCCGGACTGGCGAACTGGGAGCAAAAGCCTACAGTTGGAAAGGCATGAAATCCTTTGACAAACACCCGACCAGTGGCTTGGTATTCGCGGGAATGAAGCATCCCTACTACGACAAGATGGCCGACGTACTTGTCAAGATGGCTGCCCGCATTCCAAACTTCAACCTTTTAGCCTGGGATGTGGTGGTTGATAAAGATGAGAACGTACATATTCTTGAATGCAACCAAACTGGTTTGGGACAAGACATCAATCAGTTTGCTTTCGGCTCACTTTTTGGCGACTATACCGAGCCTCTCATCGACTGGGTTGCTGAGCACAAGCAATACAACACTTTCAAGCACTATCGGACTTGGCTGTTCTGAGGATATGTAAAGCCTTCACAATCAACCTACTATAGTCGGCATAAATTCGATTATGGAATACGGATAAAGGCTTATGCAATTTCGAAATTGCATAAGCCTATTTTCAAATTGCATTATGGTATTTTAAGCGACTCCATAGGATATTGCGCGGGGGTATTGGGGCTTATTTGGCAGAAAGGCTTTACTTTTGCGCCGCTGCGGACGAACAACGGCATGGCACGGATGGCGCAGCGGACAACTATATACAACCAGAGAACATGAACATCTTACAGACTATCGGGCTACTCATCGTTTCGAACATCTTTATGACCTGCGCGTGGTATGGTCATGTAAAGCTCCAGCAGATAGGGGTCATCACCGACCGCACGCCTCTCTACGTCGTCATCCTGCTGAGCTGGCTCCTTGCGCTTGCCGAATATGCGTGTCAGGTACCGGCCAACCGTTACGGCTTTATCGGAAACGGCGGCGCGCTTACGCTGGTGCAGCTCAAGATTGTGCAGGAGGTGGTTTCGCTGGTGATTTTCACGGGCTTCACAGTGCTGCTGTTTCGTGGCGAGCACCTGCATTGGAATCACCTTGCCGCTTTTTCCTGCCTCATACTCGCCGTCTATTTCGCCTTTATGAAGTAAGTGTGCAGGCGGCTGTTTCAGGTGAAAAGATACCGGTAAGTGCCAGAAAAAGGGGATGCGCTTTTGCACATCCCCTTTGTTCTTGTAGGCTGGCACCTCCAACGTGCCAACGCGTAGGACTTATTTCTTGGCAATCGTCTTGGCAATACCTTTGGCGTAGCCTTCAAACTCTGCAGCCTTTTCAACCGGGTATTTAATCTTACCTGCTACACCGGCGGCGTCGTCAAAGAATACTACGAAGTGCTCCTCAATTTTGTCTTCATAGGTAGCCTTGAATGTCATGATGTTGTCGTCGATTTCGGGCTTGCCAATTTCCTTAGCACCTGCATTGTTCAGGATGCCGCTCATGTTCGTAACATACGCTTCGAAGTCGGCGGGTTTGCAAGGAGTGTCACTGAAGGTTGCATCCAACTGCACACCGTCCTTGGCTGCATTCAGGCCGTCTTCATTGCTGAAGAAGATATCCAGACCTTCGGGCACCGTCATGGTGAACTTCTCGCCGTCATAGGGAGTACCAGCCACTTCGGCAGCAGCTTCACTCTTACCGCCACAACTTACCAATGCCATAGAGGCAACGATGAACATCAAAGAAAGAACTTTTTTCATAGAATTAATTTAATAGAGTTAATAAAGTGAACGATGCACAAATATAGTCTATTTCCTACAAACCCCAATATATGACACAAAAAATATTTGAGCGACTATTACCAGCCTGTAATTATGGCTTTTACGAGCGGGCATTTCATGACTCAAACAGGAAACATATTCTTGTAGGGCAAACATGTTAAACGGAGGGTGGAAGTCGGTGCTTTATGGAATTTGTTGTAACTTCGCAACCCGTAAGAAAACCTATCCATTTATGACACAACCAACCGTTCGCGTGCGCTTTGCCCCCAGTCCTACCGGACCTCTCCATATTGGTGGCGTGCGTACGGCACTCTACAACTACCTTTTTGCCCGCCAGCACGGCGGTAAGTTGATTTTCCGAATCGAAGACACCGACAGCCGCCGCTTTGTGCCCGGTGCCGAAGAATATATCATTGAGAGTTTCAAGTGGCTCGGCATCGAGTTTGACGAAGGCGTCTCCTTTGGTGGCGACTATGGTCCATATCGCCAAAGCGAGCGTCGCGCCATCTACAAGCAATATGTCCAGCAATTGCTCGATGCCGGCAAAGCCTACATGGCTTTCGACACGCCTGAAGAACTGGATGCGTGCCGTGCCAATATGCCCAATTTCCAATACGACGCCCACACTCGCATGCAGATGCGCAATTCGCTGACGCTCGACCCGACAACCATCGAACAGTTGCTGGCCGATGGAGCGCAGTATGTAGTACGTTTCAAGGTAGAGCCTGACGAGGACGTGTGCGTCGACGACCTTATCCGCGGCGAGGTCGTCATCAACTCCAACATCCTCGACGACAAAGTACTCTACAAGTCGGCCGATGAACTCCCCACCTACCACCTGGCCAATATCGTGGACGACCACCTGATGGAGATTACCCACGTCATTCGTGGCGAGGAGTGGCTGCCCAGTGCTCCCTTGCACGTGTTGCTCTACCGCGCCTTTGGATGGGAGGCATCCATGCCCCGCTTTGCCCACCTGCCGCTTCTACTCAAGCCTGACGGAAAGGGCAAACTATCGAAGCGTGACGGCGACCGTCTAGGTTTCCCCGTATTCCCGCTCGAATGGCACGACCCGAAAACCGGCGAGGTCAGCAGCGGATATCGCGAGAGCGGCTATCTGCCCGAGGCCGTGGTGAACTTTCTTGCCTTGCTCGGATGGAATCCAGGCACTGAGCAAGAGATACTGTCGATGCAGGAACTGATTGACCAGTTCGACCTGACAAAATGTTCACGCGCCGGCGCCAAATTCGACTACGTCAAAGGCAACTGGTTCAACCACGAATACATACTCCAAAGCAACGACGAGGCACTTGCGCCCAGTTTCGACGCCCTACTGCGTGAGAACGGCATCGAAGCCACCCACGAGCAGGTAGTTCGCGTGCTCTCGCTGATGAAGAGTCGCGTGAACTTCGTCAAGGAATTGTGGCCACTCTGCAAGTTCTTCTTCGTGGCTCCCACCGAATATGATGAGAAGACCGTACGCAAGCGCTGGAAAGAGCAGAGTCCTCGCCAGATGACCGAACTCTGCAAGGTGATTGAGGGACTCGGCGACTTCAGCATGGAGGCTCAGGAGACAGCCGTCAACCAATGGATTGAAGACTGCGACTATAAACTCGGTGACGTAATGAATGCCTGGCGCCTGACATTAGTGGGCGAAGGCAAGGGACCGCACATGTACGAGATTTCGACCTTCCTGGGCAAGGACGAGACACTTCGCCGCATGCAGACGGCCTTGGCCTCCCTTCCGGGCGAGGGCCTTGCAAAATAGGCAAATATCCCCATTCGATGAGTGCCGACAAACAAAAATTTTTGGAATTAGGAGAGCGTCCAGTGGGTGCTCTCCTATGGGAATATGCCCTTCCTGCCATCATTGCGATGACGGCCTCGTCGCTCTACAACATCATCGACGGCATCTTTATTGGTCAAGGCGTGGGTGCCGAAGCCATCATGGGCCTGGCCCTGACGGCTCCCATCATGTCGATGACCGCCGCTTTCGGCGCCATGGTGGGTGTAGGCGGCTCAACACTCATGTCTGTACGCCTGGGGCAGCGCGACTACCGCACCGCGCAGGACATCCTCGACAATATCGTATTTCTGAATGTCGTCATGGGACTGGGCCTCGGACTGTTGCTGCAACTCTTTCTCGACCCCATCCTGCGCTTTTTCGGAGCCAGCGAGGTGACACTGAAGCCTGCCTACGACTTCACGACCATCATATTGTTCGGCAACATCATCACCCATCTCTATCTAGGCATGAATGCCCTCTTGCGGTCCACCAATCGACCACGCCAGGCCATGATTGCGACAATAGGCACAGTGGTCATCAACTGCGTGCTGGCCCCGTTGTTCATCTTCGTACTCGACTGGGGCATACGCGGAGCCGCTGCCGCCACCGTGACGTCACAGTTTCTGATGCTCTGCTGGCAACTACGCCTATTTTCCAACCCGAACAACCTCGTCCACCTGCACCGCGGCAAGCCACGCCTAAGCCTTTCCATCATGCGGAATGCACTCTATGTAGGCCTGCCGCAGTTTCTTGTCAACCTGTGCGCCTGCCTGGTAGCCGTACTGATGACCCGCAGTCTGACCTACTACGGCAACCTTATGCCTATGGGCGGCGACGTGGCTGTGGGAGGCTACGGCATAAGCAACCGCATCATCCTGTTCATCTTCATGGTAGTCATCGGCATCAATCAAGGCATGCAGCCTATAGCCGGCTACAATTTCGGGGCCCAGAAGTTCGACCGCTTGCTACAAGTGCTCTACAAAGCTCTATTGGGCGCCACCCTCTTTATGGTGGTAGGCTGGCTGTGTATCTTGCTGTTCGCTACTCCGCTGGCCACACTCTTTGCCAAGGACTCGCCCGAACTCATCGCACAAGCGGCCCATAGCCTGCGTATCAATGCCGCCTTATTCCCCTTGGTAGCCGTACAGGTCATCACAGTGTCGTTCTTCCAAAGCATCGGCCAGGCCGGCAAGAGCATCTTCCATTCGCTCACCAGGCAGTTGCTCTTCCTGGTGCCCCTGGTGCTAGTACTTCCCCCCCTGTTCGCCAACGAGGTGGACGGCGTACTGGCCGCCTTGCCCGTGTCCGACTTGCTTGCGTTTATCGTGGCTGTGGCCATGCTCGTATGGCAGGTGCGTAAGTTCAAGCAACTCATTCCGAATACTAAAATCGAGAAAAATAACCATCTATGAAACCTTTCATTCTCAACATTGGACGCCAGTTGGGCGCAGGCGGACGTCAGGTGGGCCGACTGTTGGCCGAAGAGTTCGGACTGACCTACTACGACCGCGAGATACTTGCCATGGCAGCCAAGGAAAGTGGCTACTGCGAGGAGGTCTTCCGCCAAAAAGACGAGCGCAAGTTTTTCTTGGGTCAGGGCCTTCGCTTGCAGAACCCATTTTCGCAGATTAATGCGTTCTATCATGATTCGCTTTCCGACGACGAACTGTTCCGCTTTCAGAGCGAAGCCATCCGCAAGGCAGCCCAAGCCGGCAACTGCATCTTCATTGGCCGCGCCGCCGACTATGTGCTGCGCGACATGGACTGTTGCTTCAACATTTTTCTCACTGCCGACACGCCAGACCGCATCCGCAACCTCGTGGAACGCACCGGCGCCGACGAAAAAAACGCTACCAACCTGCTGCGCAAGGGTGATGCACAGCGGTCGTCGTTCTACAACTTCTACACGGGCAAGACATGGGGCGAGGCTTCTTCCTACGACCTGTGCCTCAACACCTCACGCCTCGGCATAGAAGGTTCGGCTCGCCTTATTGCACAATACATCCGTCAGCGCTTTGCCGAATGAAACAGATAGGGCTTATATCCGACACACACAGTTTTTGGGACGAGAAGTTCGCCACCTACTTTGCCGACTGCGATGAGATTTGGCACGCGGGCGACATTGGTTCGATGGAGGTGATTGAAAACCTGCAGCAGATTGCCCTTGTGCGTGCCGTCCACGGCAATATCGACGGTGGCGACGTGCGCCGTATGTTTCCCGAAACGCTTCGTTTTCGCTGCGAAGAGGCCGACGTGCTGATGAAGCACATTGGCGGCTATCCCGGTCACTACGACCCGTCGGTCCGCGGCAAGATATACGCCTCGCCGCCCGACCTATTTGTGAGCGGCCACAGCCACATTCTGAAAGTAATGTACGACAAGTCCTACCAATTGCTCCATATCAATCCGGGAGCGGCCGGACTTTCAGGCTGGCAACGCCAGCGCACCCTCATCCGTCTCAAGGTGGACGGCAAAGCATTCAAAGACCTCGAGGTGATTGAATTATCGCGGTAGGCAGAGCGCCAACACCGTCAACAAACCAAATATAAGCATATTCCGCGAAGTCAGTCCAAGCACGCGGTTCAATTCCCTGCCCCGACCGACGGCCACCATTGTGCGCCAAGTATGCCAATGCGGATAGAGATACAATAGGGGAATCAGGCATAGCCATCGATTACTGAACAGTCCGGTTCCTGCTGCCACCAGGCAGCCTACCAGCCCCACATAGAAGTATAGGTCGGCACCCCATCGCTCGCCGACAACAACCACGAGGGTGCGCTTGCCCACCGCCGCATCCGTGTCGCGGTCGCGGAAATTATTAAGCACAAGCAGCGTGTCCGTGACCAGTCCTACGGCCAGTCCGAGCAGCCACGCCGCCACCGCAAGGTAGCCGGCTTGCACATAGTAGGTTCCGAGCACCGGCACGAAGCCGAAAAACACTACTACCAGCACGTCGCCTAATCCACAATAGCTCAGCATGGTGGTATATAAAAACGCAAACACCATGCAAGCCAGTCCGACCGCCACCAGTTCCCATCCGCCAAAAGCCAAGAGCCGTAGACCGACGACACCCGCCACGGCAAGCACCGCACCAATGCCCACACGCATGGCCCGCGGTGAAATCCATCCCTGCGCACACGCCCGCTCCGGACCAAGGCGCTCGCTGCCATCCGTACCCTTCAGAAAATCGAAAAGGTCATTAATGAAATTGGCAGCAATCTGCATCAGGCCGGCAAACATGGCGCACAGCACGGCTGCACGCACCTGCATCACGCCGTCGTAATAGGCCAGTGCCGTAGCCACCGCCACCGGTAGCAAGGCTCCGGACAATGTCTTGGGACGAGCCGCCAGAAACCATGCCTTCAAGGAATTTTTGCGTACATTGTTGTTCATCGGAATGAAATGATTAGGAACAAAATCAGTCGAACTATGCAAAATTATTAAAACCTGCACACAATCTGCACGGCGGCTGTCACCTTTCCGCGTTTCATTATTGGGCAAGCCGTTTGGAAATTGTTGCATAATCCTATAACTTTGCGACCGAAAAACAGACACCTATAAAACTATGAGCGAACAAACTAAGAAAATCAAACAACTCGTAGAACTGCGTCAGAAAGCCCGCCTCGGTGGTGGCGAAGTGGCTATCGAAAAACAACATGCCAAAGGCAAAGCCACAGCCCGCGAGCGCATCAACCTGCTGCTCGATGCCGGTTCTTTCGAGGAAATGGATATGTTCAAGCTCCACCGTTGCACCGACTTCGGCATGGAGCGCAAAAAATTCTTGGGCGATGGTGTCGTGGCCGGCACCGGTACCATCAACGGCCGCATGGTCTGCATTTTCGCACAAGACTTTACGGTGAACGGCGGCAGCCTGTCGCTGACCATGGCCGAAAAGATTTGCAAGGTCATGGACCTGGCCATGAAGACCGGTTGTCCGTGCATCGGACTCAACGACAGCGGCGGCGCACGCATCCAAGAGGGAATCAACGCGCTGGCAGGCTTCGGCAACATCTTCCAACGCAACATCGAGGCCAGCGGCGTCATTCCGCAGATTTCCGGAATATGCGGTCCGTGCGCCGGTGGTGCAGTCTATTCGCCGGCTCTTACCGACTTCGTGGTGATGCTTGAGGACGTGAGCTACATGTTCCTCACCGGTCCGAAGGTGGTAAAGACCGTCACCGGCGAAGACGTGTCGCAGGAAGACTTGGGCGGTGCACGTGTCCATTCCTCTATCTCGGGAGTGGCCCACTTCACAGCCAAGACCGAAGAAGAGTTTGCCACGCTCATACGCAAACTGCTCACGTTCCTGCCGCAGAACAATCTGGAACGCACTCCCCGCGTAGAATGCACCGACCCCATTGACCGCAAGGAAGACCTCCTCAACGAGATTGTGCCCGATAATCCCAACCAGGCCTACGATATGTACGAAGTCATCGGTGCCATTGTGGACGACGGCGAATTCATGGAAGTCCACCGGAACTTCGCTCGCAACATCATCGTGGGCTTTGCCCGCTTCAACGGCCAAAGTGTAGGCATCGTAGCCAACCAACCTACCGTCTATGCCGGCGTACTTGATGCCAACGCCTCCCGCAAGGCAGCGCGTTTCGTCCGTTTCTGCGACTGCTTCAACATTCCCATCGTGTCGCTGGTCGATGTGCCCGGATTCCTTCCCGGCACCGGACAGGAATACAATGCCGTCATCGACCACGGTGCCAAACTTCTCTACGCCTACGGCGAGGCTGTGGTGCCCAAGGTTACTGTCACGCTCCGCAAGAGTTATGGTGGCAGCCACATCGTCATGGGTTGCAAGCAACTTAAAGCCGACCTCAACTATGCATGGCCGAGCGCCGAGATTGCCGTAATGGGTGCCAGCGGCGCCGTAGCCATTCTCAACGGTAAAGCCGCCAAGGAGCAGGCCGACCCGAAAGCCTTCCTGGCCGAAAAGGAAAAGGAATACAACGACCTCTTTACGAATCCCTACAAGGCAGCCGAGTACGGCTACATCGACGACGTAATCGAGCCTCGCAACACCCGCTTCCGCATCATCCGTGCCCTGGCCCAGTTGGCCAACAAGCGCGAAACGCGACCGCAGAAGAAGCACGGAAACATTCCGACATAGTTGTCGGGCAACCCCATTCGAACCATGAAACGAATCACCTATCACATAGACGGACACGAAGTGTGCATCACCCTGTCGGGCACAGAAGCACGCGTGTCGGAGGTAGTGGTCGACGGACAAATGCCTACGGTCAGCCCGGCCGACATGCCTGCCTACGTGGCAGCCGCTTCGCTGGCCCTGCTGCAGTATGAAGTCGAGGAAGTGCACGACGAAGAAGCCGACGTGCTCACCATCGGTCGCAAAAAATCGCCGTGGAGCAACCCGACAGAACTCATGCAGGCGTTGCCTGAAGTAAGCGACGCGCTCACCAATGCCCAACTGCCCACGGGCGACGTTATCTAACCCCTCCATTTCTCCCAGCCATGAAACAATACACCTATAAAATCAACGGTGCCGCCTACGACGTCTGCATCGACTCTATCAAAGGCCAGACGGCCCACCTCACTATCAACGGCATTCCCTTCGACGTAGAGATGCAAGCCTCGCAACTCTCGGAAGACAACTTGCCCAGCGCACCGACGGCAGAGACCTCGGCACCCGTAGCCGCCGCTCCTGCTCCTGCCGAAAAGCCCGCTGCCGCTGCTCCTCAAGGGGCTGGCGAGGGAACTCCGGTGAAGGCTCCGCTGCCAGGCATCGTGACGAAGATTCTCGTATCGGTCGGACAAAAAGTAAAGCGCGGCGAAACCGTGCTCGTATTGGAAGCCATGAAAATGGAGAACAATATCGCTGCCGAAGCCGACGGAACCATCACGGGCATAGCCGTAGCAGAAAGCGAAAGCGTGCTCGAGGGAACCGTGCTGGTGACGATTGCCTAAGCCATAGGCACACCCATCCATCGCTCGGACTTGCAAACCCACCACCGCGTGCGGCTTGCGAGTCCGATTGTTGTATAGTCACACTTCGTAATTCTTTCAATTCTTACTATATTGCAACGGAAAAATTCGATTATACAATCCGCAAATTGCATAATTGAATTTCGAAATTACATAATCCAATTTCACGATTCCATAATGGAATTTTCACAGCCAATTATGAAATTTTTACAAGCCCTTATAGTTTGCACGGTACTCATAGGCGTGCCGACCGGTATGTCGGCCCAGGAGCCCGACGGCTATGCCTTCCAGGACAGCACGACCGACGGATATGTGGCTCCCACGGACCCTGCCGTGAAAGAGAAACTTACTGAGTGGCAAGACCTTAAGTTTGGCGTACTGCTGCACTGGGGTCTCTACTCGATACCCGGTGTGGTGGAGAGTTGGAGTATTTGTTCGGAGGACGTCGATTGGATAAAGCGACGCGCCGACCTATCGTACGACGCCTATAAACAATGGTATTTCGACCTGTGCAAGTCGTTCTGTCCCACACGTTTCGACCCGTCGGCGTGGGCAAGGCTCATGGGCGAGGGCGGCATGCGCTACGTCGTCTTCACCACTAAGCACCACGATGGTTTCTGCCTGTTCGACACGGAGCAGACCGACTTTTCGGTACGCCACACGCCACTGGCCGCCCGCGGCGACTATGACCTGGCGCGGCAGGTGTTCGACGCATTCCGGCAGGAGCATTTTATGGTGGGCGCCTACTTTTCGAAGCCCGACTGGCACTGTCCGTACTACTGGAATCCCAACTATGCCACGCCCAACCGACGCGAAAACTACCGACGCGAACGCCATAGCGACTGGTGGCAGGCATACGTGGACTACACCGACGCACAACTGCGCGAACTGCTCACTCGCTACGGCCGCCTCGACCTGCTGTGGCTCGACGGCGGCTGGGTTTCGGGCGACGAAATCGGACTGGACAGCTTGTTGCTCGAAGCCCGCAGCGGACTGCAACGAGGCATGATTGCGGTGGACCGTACCATCCGCGGACGCAACGAAAACTACTTGACGCCCGAGCGAGGCATTCCGGCGCAACCCCTCAGCGTGCCCTGGGAGAGTTGCATTCCGCTCAGCAACGACTGGGGCTGGGTGCCGAATGCCCCCTATAAGTCGGCACAGCAAGTTGTAAACACGCTCATCGAAGTAGTTGCCAAGGGCGGCAACCTGCTTCTGGGCGTAGGACCTACTGCCGACGGCGAAATTGAAGAGGCTGCCGCCCAACGACTCCGCGACGTGGGTCGGTGGCTGCATCGCTACGGACAGGCCATCTATGCCACCGTTCCACTACCCCATTTCCACGACGGCAACCTCTGGTTCACCGCCGCGAAGGACCGTCGCACCGCCTACGCTCTCTATGCGCTGCCCGAAGGCGAGGCAATCCCGGCCGAGATAGTATGGCACGACAACCTGCCCAAGGGACCGGTGCGCCTGCTGCACAACGGCCGACGGCTGAAGACCTATGTGAGCGGCGACGAAGTGCGCGTAGTGTTACCGAAAGACCTGCCGCACGAATCGTTCGTACTGACCTTTACTCCCGCTACCCTATGAAAACGCTCCGCCGCCTGCTGACTGCCGTCGCCGTCCTTATGGTCGTCCTGCCTGCCATTGCCGCACGGCCCATCTACAAAGACAAGAGCCGCCCCGTGAACGAGCGGGTGGCCGACTTGCTCAGTCGGATGACGCTCGACGAGAAACTTGGACAACTGCGCTGCCTGCCTGGCTGGACAATGTACGAGCAAACCGCACCGGGCCAATATGCCCTGAGCGAAGCCTTCGTACAGACACAGGCGCAACCCGGACCTGTGGGCGCGTTCTGGGCAGTTCTGCGTGCCGACCCCTGGACGCAAAAGACACTCAATAACGGACTCAACCCGTACCACGCGGCCCGCATGCTCAATGCCATGCAGCGCCACGCGGTCGAACAGACTCGCCTGGGCATACCCCTGCTGTTTCTCGAGGAATGTCCGCACGGCCACATGGCCATAGGCACCACCGTGTTTCCTACAGGGCTGGCGCTGGCCGCCACCTTTGACCCGCAGTTGGCCCGCAACGTGGGCGACGCCATCGGCACCGAGGCACGCGCCCAGGGAGCAGGCATGGCACTCGGCCCGGTAGTGGACATTGCCCGCGAACCTCGCTGGTCGCGCATGGAGGAAGGCTTCGGCGCCGACCCCATACTGGCCTCAACCCTCGCTACGGCAATGGCCGAAGGAATGGAAGCACATCTGCCAGCCTGCCTTAAGCATTTCGCCGCCTACGGCATACCTACGGGCGGACACAACGGGGGCGTCGCACAAGTGGGAGAACGCATGCTCCGCTCCGAACTGCTTATGCCCTTCGAACAGGCTGTCGGCAACGGCGTGCATAGTGTGATGACCTCCTACAACGCCATCGATGGCGTGCCGGCCTCGGCAAGCCGATGGTTGCTCCGCGACGTGCTCCGCGGCGAGTGGGGTTTCGGCGGATTGGTGGTGTCGGACCTCTACGCACTCGACGGATTGGCGGGCACACATCGCTTGGCCGACACCCGAGAAGAGGCTGCCGTATTGGCACTAAAGGCCGGCGTGGACATAGACCTGGGCGGTCAGGTGTTCGGAACCCCTTTGCGCCAGGCCGCTGCGCAGCAACGAATTGACACGGCGCTGATAGACGAGGCCGTGAGCCACGTGTTGCGCCAGAAGTTTGAGTTGGGACTGTTTGAAAACCCTTACGTCGATGAAAACACTGCCCGACAGGTGGTTGGCAGTAAGCCGCATGCCGAAACGGCCCTGCAAGCAGCCCGCGAGAGTATGGTGCTGCTCAAGAACGACGGCGTGTTGCCCCTTCCGACCGACCTGCACCGCATTGCCATAATCGGTCCGAACGCCAACACGCCTTACAACCAACTGGGCGACTATACAGCCCCGCAAGCCGACGGGAGCATCGCCACGCCACTTATGGGCATCCGCGAACTGGCGGGTGACCGCTGCCAGATAGACTATGTGAAAGGCTGCGACATCCGCGACACGGCCCGCTGCGATATAGCCGCCGCCACCGAAGCCGCCCGGGCAGCCGACGTGGCCATTGTCGTGGTCGGAGGCAGTAGTGCCCGCGACTTCCGCACTAATTACGAGCAGACAGGGGCCGCTTCGACCGATGCAACCCATAATGCCGCCGTTTCCGACATGGACTGCGGCGAAGGATTCGACCGTGCCACGCTCGCGCTTCTCGGCCGACAGGAGGAGCTGCTCCGTGCCGTGCTGGCCACCGGTACTCCCACCGTGGTCGTCTATATTGAAGGCCGTCCGTTGCTCAAAAATCTCGCTGCCGAAAAGGCGCAGGCATTGCTGGAGGCCTGGTATCCGGGTCAGGAAGGCGGTAGGGCCATTGCAGAAGTGCTTTTCGGCAAATACAATCCCGCCGGCCGACTGCCGTTCGACCAACCTCGCCACGAAGGGCAGTTGCCTTTGTACTACGCCCACGGATATGGCGCTCCCTACACCGATAGTCCGAGCACACCGCTCTATGCGTTCGGCTACGGACTCAGTTACACGCAGTTCGAATACAGCCGTCTGGAGGTGAATGCCTTGGAAAACGACAGCGAAGCCGTCAGTGTTTGTTTCGACCTCCGAAATATCGGTACACGCGACGGCGACGAGGTGGCGCAACTCTATGTGCGCGATGAAAAAGCCTCGGTGGTGACGCCACGGATGGCCTTGAAAAAATTCGCCCGCATATCCTTGCCGGCCGGACAAGGCACGCGGGTAGAATTCAGACTGCGGCGCGAGGAACTAAGTCTCTACAATCGTTCAATGGAAAAGGTGTTCGAACCCGGAACCTTCACATTCTTCGTGGGTTCCTCGTCCGACCATCTGCCCCTACAATGCAGCCGGTCCATAGGTGCCGCCCACGAACCGACGCAATAAGCAGGCAACGGCTAAAGTCCGTCGAACAAATTCAGATTCAAGCGGTTTTCCACCTTTTCCCAATCAATCAGTTGCCAAACTGCCTCGAAATAGTCGGCACGCCTATTGCGGTGGTCGATGTAATAGGCATGCTCCCACAGGTCTATGGTCAGCAGGGGCGTCACCCCGTCCGCCAGCATCGACTGAGCATCCTGCGTGCTGACAATAGCCAACTTCCCGTCGCAGTCCATAATGAGCCACACCCATCCGGAGGCGAAATGCGTCAGCACCCGCTGACAAAGTTGTTCGCGGAACGCTTCAACCGACCCGAAATCGCGTAGTATGAGCGCGTGCAAGCCAGTTCCGACGGGTTTGGACTGCGGCGTCAGCGAATCGAAGAAGAATATATGGTTCCAGGCCTGTGCGGCATTGTTGTAGAGCCCTCCCTCCGAACGACGCACTACTTCGTCGAGCGGCAACTCCTCGAACTCCGTACCGGCCACAAGGGCATTTACCTTGTCGATATAGGTCTGCAGATGACGGCCATAATGATAGTCGATGGTCTCCTTACTCATCAGCGGTGCAAGTGCATCGGACGCATAGGGTAGCGTGGGCAATGAAAATGGCATAGTAGGGTAACCGTTAGAAAAAATGATACAAATTTCTTCCACAAAGATAGCATCATCGGCGCTCATAACCAATCGGCGCGACTCCATTATGCAAAAAACAGCCCCGACCCTCCGCTTATCCGACAGGAAAGACTAACTTTGCTCAACCACTTTGGAACGCACTCACACACTTATCTTGCCATGGAATACATCAAGACTTCGCTTCAGGACGTATGGATTTGTGAACCACACCGCTATGAAGATGCGCGCGGCTACTTTATGGAAACGTGGCGCGAGGAAGAATTCAACCGGCATGTCGGTCTGCCCGTTCACTTTGTGCAGGACAACCAGTCGAAATCGGTATGCGGCGTGCTTCGCGGACTGCACTATCAGCGCGGAGAATATGCCCAGGCAAAACTGGTGCGTGTGCTACAAGGCTGCGTCATAGACGTGGCCGTGGACCTGAGGCGCCAGTCGCCCACTTTCGGCAAGTATCTGGCCGTGGAACTAAGCGAGTCGAACAACCGCATGCTCTTCGTGCCCCGCGGCTTTGCCCACGGCTTCCAGGTCATAAGCCCCGAGGCCGTCTTCGCCTACAAAGTGGACAACATCTATGCCCCAGCGGCTGAGGAATGTATCCGCTACGACGACCCGACCCTGCAAATAGCGTGGCCCATAACCGACCCGGCCCGACTCATATTGTCGGAGAAGGACGCCACGCGTGCCAAACGGTTTGAGGACGCCGTTTTATTCTGATTTCCCAAAGAGGTTGCCTCGCTCACCAGTTCTTCGTACGGATATGCCCGTTCTCTCTCCCCAAAACGACCCGATGGGCGTTGCCATCATCGACTTCCTGACCCGCGGAACGGATCAGCCACTGCGCGTGTGCTCACCTATGTTCGACGACGACGAGATTCCCGTCGCCCATCTCTTTCGCACCTATCTGCAGATGCCTGCCATCGAGCAGAAAGCCCTCGATCTGGCTCGCGGCCACGTGTTAGACGTAGGCGCAGGGGCGGGCTGTCATTCGCTGGTCCTACAGGAGCGCGGCATCGACGTATCGGCCATTGACATATCGCCGTTGTCGGTAGAGGCAATGCGGTTGCGAGGAGTGCGACATGCCGTGCTGCAGGATTTCTTTCTTGTGGAAAGCACCTACGACACGGTGCTGATGCTCATGAACGGTATCGGAATGACGGGAACCCTGCGGGCCCTGCCCCGATTCTTCCGTCATCTGGACCGCCTGCTGGCTCCCGGCGGCCAACTGCTCTGCGATTCGTCGGACATACGCTATGTGTTCACCGACGACGACGGACAAGTCGACCTGCCCCATAATGGCTACTACGGCGAACTGCGCTACCAGATGCGCTACGGACAGGTGGTCGGAAAGCCTTTCCCTTGGCTCTACGTCGATTTCGATACCCTTTCGCGCTGCGCCACTGAGGCCGGTTTCTGCGCAGAAAGGATTGCGGATGGCCCTCACTTTGATTTTCTGGCCCGGATTGTGAGACAGTAGAATTGCATAATTGGACGGTTCAGTCCCATAATGCAATAAAAAAATCGTACTTTTGCACGCATGCCTTTCCTTTTGTAAAAAAGGAACCCTATAGGCGTGCCGGTCCGCGCGACCGCAATTTCAACTAAAAACCAATACATACAGAGATAGACATGAATTTTGTAGAAGAATTGAAGTGGCGTGGCATGATTCACCAAATGATGCCCGGAACGGAAGAATTGTTTGAGAAGGAAACCGTAACGGCCTACGTGGGCATAGACCCGACGGCCGACTCGCTACACATAGGCCACCTGTGCGGAGTAATGATGCTTCGCCACCTGCAACGGTGCGGCCACAAGCCAATAGCCCTGGTCGGCGGTGCTACTGGTATGATAGGCGACCCTTCGGGTAAGAGCCAGGAGCGCAACCTGCTGACGGAAGAGACGCTGAGCCACAACATTGCCTGCATCAAGGGCCAACTGGCGCGTTTCCTTGACTTCGACAGCGACGCGCCCAACAAAGCCGAACTGGTAAATAACTACGACTGGATGAAGGACTATGGTTTCCTCGCGTTTGTCCGCGACATCGGCAAACACATCACCGTAAACTACATGATGGCTAAGGACAGCGTGAAAATGCGCCTCAACGGCGAGGCACGCGACGGACTTTCGTTCACGGAGTTCAGCTATCAGTTGCTTCAAGGCTACGACTTTCTGTATCTATATCAGCACAAGGGATGCAAACTGCAGATGGGCGGCTCGGACCAATGGGGAAACATCACCACAGGCAGCGAACTGATTCGCCGCACCCTTGGCCCGGAGAACGAGGTGTTTGCCCTGACGTGCCCGCTCATAACGAAGTCGGACGGCAAGAAGTTCGGAAAGACCGAGAACGGTAACGTATGGCTTGACGCCAAGCGCACTACGCCCTACGAGTTCTATCAGTTCTGGCTGAACGTGGCTGACGCCGACGCAGAGCGCTATATCAAGATTTTCACGTCGCTTGAAAAAAACGTGGTGGACGCTCTTATCGACGAACATCGCCAAGACCCGGGTCGCCGCGTGCTTCAAAAGCGCCTGGGCGAAGAGGTTACGCGCATGGTGCACGGAGAAGACGAACTGCAGAAGGCTATCAGCGCCTCGAACATCCTTTTCGGCAAGGCCACCAAGGATGAGTTGCTCCGACTGGACGAGCCTACGCTCCTGGCTGTCTTTAGCGGCGTGCCGCACTACACCGTGTCGCGCCAGACAGCCATAGGCTGCAAGGCCGTAGACCTGTTTGCCGAACACACGCAATGCTTTGCCTCGAAAGGAGAAATGCGCAAACTGGTGCAAGGTGGCGGGGTAAGCCTGAACAAGGAAAAGCTTTCGGCCTTCGACGCCGTAATAGAAGAGAAAGACCTTATCGACGGCAAGTATCTGCTTGTTCAACGCGGCAAGAAGAACTACTACCTCATCACCGTGACCGACTAACCGCTGCCGATGACAACGACTATCGACACATTGCTGGCTCAAGCCGAGCAGGGCGACCTTGACGCACAGTTCAACGTCGCAGTCCTGCTGGCAAAAGCCGACAAGAAGCAACAGAAAAAAGCCTTCGCCATGGCTCTGAAAGCAGCCAAGAGCGGCCTGCCTAAGGCACAGGGACTGATTGGCCAGTTCTACCAACAGGGAACTGGCGTGAAAGCCAACGGCGAGAAGGCCATCGAGTGGTATAGAAAGGCGGCGGAAGCCGACGACGCTATTGCACTCGAGCATCTGGGCATGGCTGCGCTCTACGGCCTTGGCATGGAGAAAAACTACACGCTGGCCGCCGACTTCAACCAGCGTGCCATGGCCCAAGGTAGCCTTGCTGCCACCAACAACTACGCACTTCAGTTGCGGGCCGGCTGGGGCATGGAGCAGGACCTGGCTCGCGCCTACCAGCTCTATGAGCAACTGGAGCCGCAGCAGCATCCGGCCACGCTCTACAACCTGGCTCTGTTCGCACTCGAGGGATATCCGCACGGACGCAACGCCACGCGGGCCGTCGAACTGCTGAAGAGAGCGTCGGAAGCCGGTTCCGATGCAGCCACCTACAAGTTGGCCGAGATTTTCTACGAGGGTATCGACGAGATTGAAGCCGACAAGGCTCAGGCACGCCAATACCTCGAGCAGACACTCCACTGCCGGACGCGTGCCTTTCAGCAACTCGCAAAAGACGACCTTAAGGAGTGGGCCGACAGCGAGAAGTAAACCCCCAATCCGCCTATCAAACGCCATGCAGCGACTTGTTGTCCTTACTGTCTTCGCGCTCCTATCGATGGCGCTCACCGCACAAAAGGCCCGCAACGAATATCGTTGGGGAATGGCCTACCTGAAAGCCGAGCAACTGTCCGAAGCCGTCAGTTCGCTCCATAAGGCCGCCGACAAGGGCAACCCCGATGCGTGCGTGCAGCTCGGCGTGCTCTACCACCAAGGGCATGGCGTGAAGCAGGACGATGCGGAGGCCGTCAGGCTCTATCGTCAGGCCGCCGCACAAGGCCATGCCGAAGGCGCATACCTCCTTGCCGAAATGCTGCGCATGGGAGTCGGCGTTGAAAAGAATATGGCCGAGGCGCTGACCTTCTACACGCTGGCCGCCAAGAAAGGCCACGCCGACGCGCAGCACGAACTGGCCGAACTCTACTATAAGGGCGGCGAGGTGGCACGCAATCGGACAGAGGCTGCCTACTGGTATAAGCAACTGGCAGCCAAGGGCGACTCTGCCGCTCTCTTTATGCTTGGCGGCATGAGCGAGTTCGGCGACGGCATGCCACTGGATTCGGCGCAGGCATTCGACTACTATCGGCAGGCCGCAGCCGCCAACCACGCCGAAGGTGCCTTGAGCCTGGCCTACTGCTACGACCACGGCATCGGAACCAAGGCCGACGAGGCGACAGCCCTGCAATGGTATGAAGAAGCCGCCCGCCGCGGCGTGGCCGAAGCCGCCTATCACCTGGCCAAGCGGTCCGACCGACCCGCGCAACAACTGCGCTGGCTGAAACAAGCCGCCGACAGCGGCTATGCACAGGCTCTCAACGACCTGGGAACGTGCTACGCCCACGGCGAAGGCATCCGTCGCGACGCGCAAAAGGCCCTTGAATGCTACCGACTGGCCGCCGAGCAGCGACTGCCCGAAGCGCAGTTCAACCTGGCCGTGGCCTACGAGCAGGGGCAAGGCACCGACGCCGACAAGACCAAGGCACTCGAATACTACTCACGCGCCGCCGTGCAGAACTACGGCCCGGCCGCCTACGCCCTTGGCCGCCTCTACGCCACGGGTGAGGCCGGCGAGCAAAACTGGCAGAAAGCCGCCACGTGGTTTGAGACCGCGGCCAAGCAGGGCGTGCCGACAGCCCAATACAATATGGGCATACTCTACTACCGCGGACAAGGCGTGGACAAGAACCTGCACGAAGCCCGTAAGTGGCTCGAACGGGCAGCCGCCACTATGTCGCCCATACAGGAAGCCGCCCGAAACTTTTTGGAAAGCCACTTCTAGGCGCACGCTAACCACCTGTGTACCAAAAGGTTTATGGGGTCGGAAAATTGCATAATCGCGTAGAAAAATTGCATAATACAATTTGAAAATCCCATTATAGAATCTGAAAATTCAATTATACAATTCCAAAATTGCATTATGGAATTTTCCCCTTCCATAGCAGCCTCATTCTGAAGAACTTACTAACGAACTGAAAACACTTTCACAGACACTACGACCACTATGATAGAAATTGAAAAGATAGCAAACCGAAAAGAACGGGCGGTGCTCGTGGCGCTGATTACGCGCTATCAGAACGAACGCAAGACGCTCGAATACCTGGACGAACTGGCTTTCCTGGCTGAAACCGCAGGGGCCGAGACCGTAAAACGGTTCACCCAGCGCATCGACCAGGCCCTCAGCACAACCTACGTAGGCCAGGGAAAACTGGAAGAGATACGCGCGTTCATTGAAGCCGAGGAAGATGCCGACAGGATTGTGGACCTGGTCATTTTCGACGACGAACTGTCGGCCAAGCAAATACGGAACATCGAAAAGGTACTGCAAGTGCGCGTCATCGACCGCACGCAACTCATTCTCGATATCTTTGCGATGCGCGCCCAAACGGCAGCGGCCAAGACGCAGGTGGAACTGGCGCAATACAAGTACATGCTGCCGCGCCTGCAAAGGATGTGGACCCACTTGGAGCGCCAAGGCGGCGGCAGCGGTAGCGGAGGCGGCAAAGGCAGCGTGGGACTGCGCGGCCCGGGTGAGACACAGCTTGAAATGGACCGCCGAATCATCCTGAACCGTATGTCGCTGCTCAAGAGCAGGCTCGCCGAAATCGACAAGCAAAAGAAAACGCAGCGCAGCAACCGCGGACGACTCATCCGCACGGCACTGGTAGGCTACACCAACGTGGGAAAATCGACGTGGCTTAACCTGCTGGCCAAGACCGAAGTGTTCGCCGAAAACAAACTATTTGCCACGCTCGACACCACCGTGCGGAAAATCGTCATCGACAACCTGCCGTTCCTGATGACGGACACCGTGGGCTTTATCCGTAAGATTCCGACCGAACTGGTCGATTCTTTCCGCTCGACACTCGATGAGGTGCGCGAGGCCGACCTGCTGATACACGTGGTCGATATTTCGCACCCGGACTTCGAGGAACAAATCGAAGTGGTCAATAAGACCCTGAGCGACCTGGGCTGCTCCGACACACCGAGCCTATTAGTGTTCAACAAGATAGACGCCTACACCTGGGTCGAAAAAGACGCCACCGACCTGACGCCAGCCACCCGCGAGAACATTTCGCTGGACGACCTGCAGAAGACATGGATGTCGCGACTGGGAAACGACTGCATCTTCGTGTCGGCCCATACGCGTGACAACATAGATGCGTTGCGCCAACTGCTCTACCAGCGCGTCAAGCAGCTTCACGTACAGAAATATCCCTACAACGACTTTCTCTATGCCGACTACACCGACTGACGCACCGGCAGCATACGACTTCTGCGAGCGCACACAGATGCTCTTCGGCACCGAAGCCATGCAGCGGCTCCGGACAAGCCACGTGTGCGTGTTCGGCATCGGCGGCGTGGGCGGATACGCTACCGAGGTGCTGGCCCGCAGCGGCGTGGGCGAACTCACGCTTATCGACGCCGACGACGTGACCCTCTCCAACCTCAACCGCCAAATCATTGCGCTGCGCTCCACCATCGGAAGGAAGAAGACCGAGGTGATGGCACGCCGCATTGCCGACATCAACCCCGACTGCATCGTGCACGTGGTCAACAAGTTCTACCTGCCGGGCCAGGAAACGTACATCGACTGGGAAAAGTTCGACTACGTGGCCGACTGCATAGACACCGTCGCCGCCAAGATTGACATCGCCAGGCAATGCAGCCTCCGCCACATCCCGCTCATAAGCAGCATGGGCGCCGCCAACAAGTTGGACGCCACCGCCTTTAGAGTGTGCGACCTTTTCCGTACGAAGATGGACCCGCTGGCAAAGGTGCTGCGCAAAAAACTACGCGAAGCCGGCATCGGCAGTCTGAAAACCATATGCAGCGAAGAGCCTCCGCGCCCCGCCACACTGGTGGCGGCCGACGGCAAGCGCATACCGGCCAGCAACGCGTTCGTGCCGGCAGCAGCCGGGCTCGTGCTGGGCGGCGAGATAGTGAAAGACCTCATCGCCTCCGCAGTGCCGGCCTCCTGACCCATAGTTCATCCGACGCGCATAGCGGTATCGACTGCCTCTATACGCCCACCGAAAAAAAACGCGCGACTATCCAACCAGTGGATAGCCGCGCGAATTGGTTTGCAAGAACTGCCGTCCTATTCGGTAGGCAGGCTCCAGTCTTCCTTCGACTTGCGGACGTAGGAAGCATAGCGGCGCTGAGCGGCTGCCTTGGTGGCGGCGTAGAGCTCTTCGGCCTGCTCGGGAAGTGCCTTCTTGAGCGACAAGAAGCGTACCTCGCCGTCCAGATAGTCTTGGAACTTGTCCCATTGGGGCTCCTTAGAGTCGAGCGTGAACGGGTTCTTGCCCTCGAGCTCAAGGTCGGGATTGTAGCGCCATAGGTGCCAGTAACCGCACTCTACTGCGCGGCCCTCTTCGGCTTGGCTTCGTCCCATTCCTCCCTTAATCTTAAGTCCGTGGTTAATGCAAGGAGCATAGGCAATAATGAGCGACGGTCCTTTGTAGGCCTCAGCCTCGCGGATTGCCTTCAAGCACTGCGCTTGGTCGGCTCCCATGGCCACTTGCGCTACGTAAACGTAGCCGTAGGTAGTCTGCATCAGACCGAGGTCCTTCTTAGCGACGCGCTTGCCTGCAGCAGCGAACTGTGCGATAGCTGCAATAGGCGTTGCCTTTGAGGCCTGGCCGCCGGTGTTCGAGTAAACCTCGGTGTCCAATACGAGGATGTTCACGTCCTCGCCACTTGCCAGCACGTGGTCAAGACCTCCGTAGCCGATGTCGTAACTTGCACCGTCGCCGCCTATGATCCACTGGCTGCGCTTCGTGAGGAAGTGAGTGAGTTCCTTGAGCTGCGAGCAGATAGGACAGCCGCTGGCGGCACACTGCTCAATGAGCGGCGTGAGTTTGGCTGCAGCGGCGGCCGACAGGTCGGCATCGTCCTTGCCTGCCATCCATTCCTCGGCGGCTTCCTTAAAGCCTTCGGGATATTTGCCTTCGTTGATGGCCTCTACGAGCAGACTTTCGATGCGTGCGCGCATTTTCTTATTGGCGAGCACCATACCCATGCCAAATTCGCAGAAGTCTTCGAACAGAGAGTTGGCCCAAGCCGGTCCCTGACCCTTTTCGTTTTTCGTGTAGGGCGTAGAGGGGATGGAACCTGAATAGATGGACGAACAGCCAGTAGCATTGGCTATCATCTGGCGATTACCGAACAACTGGCTAACCAGTTTCACATAAGGCGTTTCACCGCAGCCCGAGCAGGCGCCACTGAACTCGAAGAGCGGAGTAGCGAACTGCGAATTCTTCGGATTGAGTTTCACGTCGACAAGGTCTTGCTTCGACTTGACTTCCTTTACGCAGTATTCCCAGTTGTCTGCTTCGGCGAGTTGACTGTCTAAAGCAACCATCTCGAGGGCCTTGTTGCCCTTCATTCCCGGACATACATCCACGCAGTTTCCACAGCCAAGGCAGTCGAGCACATTGACTTGCTGAACGAAGTGCATACCCTTCATGGCGGCAGGAGCCTTCATCTCGATGGAAGCACCCTTGTATCCAGCCACTTCCTTATCGTCGAGCACGAACGGACGTATGGCAGCGTGCGGGCACACAAAGGCGCACTTGTTACACTGTATGCAGTTCTCCGACTTCCATACGGGAACGAACGGCGCAACGCCACGTTTCTCGTAGGCGGCCGTACCTGCCTGCCAAGTTCCGTCTACACTTTCCATGAAAGCACTTACGGGAAGTTTGTCGCCCTGTTGTGCGTTGATGGGACGTACGAGATTGCTGATGAAAGCAGGTTCGTCACGAACGATTGCTTCGTCGTCCGGCAGATTTGCCCATGTCGAATCAATCGGCAACTGCTGATATTCGCCGCCACGGTCTACTGCCTGATAGTTTTTGTTCACCACATCTTCGCCCTTACGTCCGTAGCTCTTGACGATAAACTTCTTCATCTGCTCGATGGCAAGGTCTACCGGGATTACTTCAGTAATGCGGAAGAACGCACTCTGCAGAATTGTGTTCGTGCGATTACCGAGGCCGATTTCCTGAGCAATCTTCGTGGCGTTGATATAATAAACGGTGATGTGATGTTCGGCGAAATAGCGCTTCACGTTATTGGGCAGGAAGTCGATAAGTTCCTGTCCGCTGTGAATCGTATTAAGCAGGAACGTGCCACCGTCGCGCAGTCCTTCAAGCACGTTGTACATGCGCAGATATGCCTGCACGTGGCATGCAACGAAGTTGGGCGTCTTAATCTGATAGGTGGAACGGATGGGAGTATCGCCGAAGCGGAGGTGAGAACAGGTGAATCCGCCGCTCTTTTTAGAGTCGTAACTGAAATATGCCTGGCAGTACTTGTCGGTATTATCGCCGATGATTTTCACACTGTTCTTGTTGGCGCCAACCGTACCGTCGGCACCCAGGCCATAGAACTTGGCTTCGAAAATGCCTTCGCCACCGAGCGCCTGCTCTTTCTCGAGAGGCAGCGACTCAAAGGTAACGTCGTCCACGATACCCACACTGAAGTGGTTCTTTGGTTCCGGAAGCAGCAGGTTATCGTAAACGGAGATAATCATTGTCGGAGTGGTGTCGCAAGAACCCAAACCGTAGCGTCCGCCTACGATGAGAGGCCGCTTCTCTTGGTTGTAGAATGCTTCCTTTACGTCGAGATACAACGGCTCGCCTTCAGCACCGGGCTCCTTAGTGCGGTCGAGCACGGCAATACGCTTGCAGGTCTGCGGAACGGCTGCGAGCAAGTGCTTGGCCGAGAACGGGCGGTAAAGGTGTACGCTGACCATGCCGACCTTTCTTCCTTCTTTCAAAAGGTGGTCGATAGCCTCGCGTGCGGCCTCGGTAACACTGCCCATGCATATGATAACGTCCTCGGCATCTGTGGCGCCGTAGTAACTGAACAACTTATACTCGCGGCCCGTAATCTTGGAGACTTCCTCCATATACTTCTCAACGATTCCGGGTACGGCGTCGTAGTATTGGTTGCAGGCTTCGCGATGGGCAAAGAAGGTCTCGGGATTTTCGGCCATGCCGCGAGCCACGGGGTGCTCCGGAGTGAGCGCTCTCTCCCTGAATTCGGCCAGCGCCTTTTGGTTGACGAGCGGACGGAGGCTCTCCTGGTCGATTTCCTCTATTTTCTGATACTCGTGGGACGTGCGGAAACCGTCGAAGAAGTTAATAAACGGTACGCGGCTCTCTATGGTAGACAGATGGGCCACTGCGCTGAGGTCCATAACCTCTTGCACGCTTCCCTCACATAACATGGCAAATCCAGTCTGCCTACATGCCATCACGTCGCTATGGTCGCCGAAGATACACAACGAATGTGTGGCCAGAGTACGGGCACTTACATGGAAGACGCACGGCAGCAGTTCGCCGGCAATCTTATACATGTTGGGAATCATCAGCAGCAAACCTTGCGATGCGGTAAAGGTAGTGGTCAGGGCTCCAGCTTGCAGCGAACCGTGCACGGCACCTGCAGCGCCACCCTCCGATTGCATCTCCTGAACAGATACGGTGTCGCCGAAAAGGTTCTTTCGTCCCTGTGCAGACCACTCGTCCACGTGTTCGGCCATAGGGCTCGACGGAGTAATCGGATAGATGGCCGCAACTTCTGAAAACATGTATGCTACATGTGCAGCAGCCTGATTACCGTCGCAAGTAATAAATTTCTTCTCTTTTGCCATAGTAGTGGTTGATAGAAAGGTTAAATTGTTTGATGTTATAGTTTGATTTTTTGTTAGTATAGGAAGCCGAACAGCCAGATGGGTATATTCTTTCCCTGGCCTATTTCGGTGTTGTACTTGGCGTAGTAGTATTCGGGATCTACCTTGATGCGGCGGTTCTTGTCGCACACGCATATCTTGATGCGGTTATCAATCAGGTAGACGCCACTGCGCCGTGTCTTGTTTATCGTATGGTGGCGCCACATCACATTGACCAGGAACGTTTCCATAACGAGTTGGTCGGTGATATCCGGGGCTTGCATGCCGTACACATAGTTGGTGTCGTGCAGGAACACGGCAGCCGGTTTCTTGGGGAACTCTCCTCCGGGCCGATAGACCATGTTTATCAGTCGGGCCTCCTCGAGATATTTCAGATAGTTCATTATCGTGGCGCGGCTGGTGCCGAGTTCCTTGGCCAGTTCACTGATGTTCGGCGCGTTGTCCTCACCCTGTGCGGCCAGCAGATAGAGCAGTTTCTTGATTTTAGAGAGATAGCTCAGTTCAATCTGCTTGCGCAGCAGCACATCTACCTCCACCATGTTGTTCATTGCCTTGAGCAGGGCTTCGGTAAAGTTGTGGTTTTCGAGATAAAAGGGATAGTAGCCGTGGTGCAGGTAGTTCTGGAAGTGTTCGCTTGGCCTGACCTTCGGCAGTATAGTCTTGAGGATGCGTTCGGGGTCGGTAAGGATTTCGTTGAGGGTGTAAGTGCCCAGTTCCACGCCCGTCTGCTGGTTGATGTACTCGCGGAACGAGAATCCGTGTAGCACGTAGGTGTGCGTGATACGGTCGAGCTCGTGTTGCATATCCTTGTCGTCGCCGTCCACGCTCGTGGTCGAGAAAACGATACGCAAGAAGGGGTATTTATGGTAGATGGCCATCAGTTGGTCCTTCCAACTGGGCAGTTTGAACGCCTGGTCGATAATCAGCACCTGTCCGCCCACGTTGACGAACTCTCGGACGAAGTCGTCCAAGCCGCGACCGTGGAAATAGAAGTTGTTGGAGTTGATATACATGCATTGGTTCAACTGGGGGTCGAACTTTTCCTTGGCATAGTGTAGCAGAAACGACGTGCGTCCCACGCCGCGCGGACCGCGGATGGCTATCATCCGATAACTCCAATCGATTGAATCCATCAACGAACGGCGAACAGCCGGATGCAAGTGTTCTACCAAATAGCGGTGGGTCTTAATGAATGGCTCTATCATAAGTGTGGAGTTTTATGAATGTTTAATCCGTTGAAAGACACAGACGGCCGGGCTGTCCGGTCCAACTATGGCTTTGAAAAGCAAAATTATACATAAAAAACCAAAACCTACAAAATTTCGTGCTTTATTTTCCTACGGAAAAAACGCCCGTGCCGGCCTCGGCCATAGTCCGGCAAACGATTTGCTTAACGATTGACAGTTAAGCAATTAGAAAACGCAAAAATTCAATTATGGAATTTCGAAATTGCATAATACAATTTTCAAATTACATAATGCAATTTTCAGATTCCATTATGCAATTTTTCCACGCCATTATGCAATTTTCCGGTAGGGGTATGAAGAAGCCAACAAACTGACGTTCAGTCGTTTCGTCGCACTATCAGATAGAGCGCCATCGGCACGCCGAGCAGCGGGGTGATAGTGTTGACGGGCAGCACACCTGTCTGGCTGGACCACAAGGCAAGCCAATGGCACAGCATGGCGGTGTTGGCGCCCCACAGCAAGGTGGCCGGGAGCAATTGCCTATGGTTGCTGCTGCGCATCATAAATCGCACGGCGTGGGGCACGAACAGGCCGACGAACGAGATGGGGCCGCAGTAGACGGTGACGGTGGCCGTGAGCAGGCCGGTAATGACCAGCACCACCATCCTGATGCGACGCACGCGGAAGCCGGCATTCTGCGCGTAGGCCTCGCCAAGCAGCAACACATTCAACGGCTTTGCCAGAAACGACACCGCCAGGAAACACGCACACAATAAGGTGGCAAACAGCCACATGCGGTCCCACGTGACGTTTTGAAAACTGCCGAGCGTCCACACCATAAAGGAATGAAGCCCCTGCACCGTGGAAAAAAAACTCAGCAAGGCGGTCAGCGCCGTCACCATAAAGCCGATGAGGACACCGCTTATGAGCACGGCCGTAGTGCTACGCAATACCGCGTGGCACAATAGTAGAAAGGCGATGACCAATCCTGCTCCAATCCACGCAAACAGGGTGGCCAGCATGTAGCCCGAAGGTGCCAGCATGCCCGAACCGAGCGTGCCGCCAAGCCATAGCACTACGATGGCGGTGCCCAGCGATGCGCCCGAACTGACGCCGAGTATTGACGGATCGGCTAATGGATTGTTGAAGATGGTCTGCATCAGCAGTCCGCACACTGCCAGTGCCGAGCCGGCCAACAGTGCCGTAATCACCGAAGGCAGGCGTAGGTCGAACAAGATGGTTCGCGTGGTTTCGGAAGCCGCGCCCGGATGCAGCAAGGCCCCTGCCACCTCGCCGAACGACAGCGACGTGCTGCCGAAAAACAAGTTGGCCAACAATAGCAACAGGCCCGTCAGCACGGGCCATAGCAGCGCGTGTCTATTCCATCTTCTCATAGTATTGCAACATAGTGCCGGCCGCCAGTTCAGGGTGGAAAATCTGCACGAGGTCGCGCAGTTGGCGGTCGGGGAAGAATGCCGTGTCCTCGTAGTAGGGGCGGAGCGACACGTTGCACAGGTATATCCGATTCTCGCGCCATGGCCGCAACCGGCGGTTCGGTGCAAAGTCGCGCCCCAACTGGGCACGAGTCAGATTGGAGGCGCTGCCGTAGCGGATTATCCAGACATCGGCATCGGCACCCCTGGCATATACCTGCTCGAAATTATAGGGCAGGCTTCCGCTTGCGGTGTTGTCGGCAAAAAGGTAGTCGGCACCGGCATCGCGCAATAAAGTTCCGATGGTGCTCGAACCACCCGGCACGTACCAAGTCCCTCCCACCTGACAATCGACCAGCACTCTCGGCCGGCTGGTGGCTCGCGCAGCCTTGCGGCACAGGGCAAGATAGTTGCGCTCCACTTCGGCGAACAGCGAGTCGGCTTGCTCCGGACAGCCGAACAGCAGTCCGTAGAACTTCATCCATTCGGCCCGTCCGAGCGCTGTGGTTTCCATATAGTCGGCACATTCAATGAGCGGAATGCCCGTTTGTGCGATGGGACCGTATTGTGCATTTTCGTAGGGGGATATGAGCACGCCGTCGATGCCATTATGCAGCATGCGCTCGGCATCGGGCTGCACGCCCGAGCCCATATCGCGCAGCCGCCCGTCAGCAAGTGCCTGGCGCAAATCCTTACGCACCACGAAATTCGCATCGCACATGCCAGCCAACTGCCCGCCTGCTCCCAGTTCATAGGCCAAGGCTGCGTGCACGCTCGACCCTGCCACGGCGCGACGCAACGGCACCTTCACCACCGTGCCCGCCGGCAAGCGGTCCGGCAAGTGCGTCGTGTCGGTCAGCAACACATAGGTGCGCAGTGTCTTGCCCGTGTGCCACGCGTCGGCTATACGGCAAACCACATAGCCTTCGGACCTCTCCATCTGCAACAAGCAGGCATAGCGAAAGGGTACGGATTTCCCCGATGAAACCGCACTTTTTTGCTTCAGTTGGCAAGCACTTAGCATTGCACACATCAGCACAGCGAAAAGGAAGGTGCGTCGAACGAACAGCATCAATAAGCGGACAAGAAAAAACTATACGGGTATCGTCACCTCGCCCGCTATTGAGCGGTTAAGCAAGGCATGTATCTCGGCCGGGTCTTGGGTTGCCCCCAAAATAACCATCAGTTTCGTCACGCAACTCTCGATTGTCGAGTCGAAACCCGGTTCTACGCCCACGTTCAACAGTTGCAGGCCCGTCTCGTAGCGATGCATCTCTACCGACCCCTCGGAGCATTGGGTGATATTGACCACATGCACGCCGCAACGACTGAGTTCGCGAATGGCATCTACGAGCCACGGCTTCTGAGGAGCATTGCCCGCGCCGAAAGTCTTTATGACAACGGCACGCAACTCCTTGGCCGACAGCGCTGCCTCAATGAAGTCGCGCCGGATGCCCGGGAAAAGCGTCAGCACCATTACACGGTCGTCGAGGTCCAAGTGCGGACAAAGCGGCAACTCAGGCCGGTAGGGCCGTATCAGGTGGGTAGAATAATGAATGTCTATTCCGGCATGCGCCAGCGAAGGGTAATTGAACGACCGAAATGCGTTAAATCCCTCAGCGTTTATCTTCGTGGTCCGGTTGCCTCGCATCAGCCGCGAATCGAAGTAGATGCAGACCTCGGGCACTATGGGACGGCCGGAAAGGTCGCAGGCGGCGGCAATTTCCACACTGGTAAGCAGGTTTTCCTTACCATCGGTGCGCAACGCGCCTATCGGAAGTTGCGACCCGGTTATGATGACCGGCTTGGCAATATTCTCAAGCATGAAACTGAGTGCGCTGGCGGTGTAGGCCATAGTGTCGGTGCCGTGGAGCACTACGAAACCGTCGTGGAGGTCGTAGTTCTCAATAATCATCTCGGCCAGTTCACGCCACCGGACAGGCTCCATGTCGCTCGAGTCTATGGGAGGGTCGAACGCCTTAAGGCTGATGTCGTAGTCCATACGGTTCAGTTCCGGAACCATCTCCAAAAATCGGTTCAGCCCAAAGTTTTCGAGTGCCCCCGTATTCATGTTGGCCACCATTCCTATGGTGCCGCCCGTATAGATAATGAGCACTTTGCGTCGACTTATGTTTTCCATAACAATCTAAATGCCGTTGGTTTATAGCGCGAAGGTAATGGTATTTTACCTAATTTATGGTATTTGCAAAATAGGAATTTTCACTACTTTTGCTATCAGTTCACAAAAACAACCTATCAACATGAAGAAAATCTTACTCGTTGCCGTTGCCATGCTTATGGGCTCGGCTTGCATGAGCGCACAAACCGCTCAGGAAAACTATGTAAAGCAGACGTTCAATGCCAGCATCCGTTGCGAGAACTGCGTAAAGCGCGTCCAGGACAATGTGGCTGCGCTGGGCGAAGGAGTAAAGGGCGTAGAGGTCAATTTGGAGAAGAAACAGGTAGTGGTAGAATACGACGCCAATAAGACCAACCCCGAAAACATCATTGCCGGCTTTGAAAAAATCCGTGTAAAGGCCGAACTTGCCAAACCTGAACACAAATGCGACAAATGTAAGCACGAAGCCGCCGCTCCCAAGCACGAATGCAATAAGGAAGGCAAAGCCAAGGCCGCTCCCAAGCACGAATGCAATAAGGAAGGCAAGGCAGAAGCCGCTCCCAAGCACGAATGCAATAAGGAAGGCAAGGCAGAAGCCGCTCCCAAGCACGAATGCAATAAGGAAGGCAAGGCAGAAGCCACTCCCAAGCACGAATGCAATAAGGAAGGCAAAGCCAAGGCCGCTCCCAAGCACGAATGCGGCATGGAAAAATAAGTCTTTCCTACTGAGCCACCACAAAAAGCCTGTTCCATTGCGGAGCAGGCTTTTGTTTTATATCGGTGTCATAATGCTATCGGTCGGTACGCTTGAAGTAGGCTTCAATCGGATAGTGGTCGGACGATTTCACATCTTGCCGCACGGTGCAGTCATAAGGCCGCCAGTCGGGCGAACAGAACATGTGGTCGATGCGAATCACTAACGAGTTCTCGTTATAAGAGCGTCCAATGCCATTGCCGGTGCGCACAAATGCATCCTTGAGTCCGCGGCCGATGCGATTATGCGCATAGGACACCGGAGTATCGTTGAAGTCGCCGCACACTATCTTGCTCTCCGACGCGTGCCGTGAAAGGAACGCGGAGATGCTGTCGGTCATCTCGGCGCGATACTTGCTCACCTTGACCACCTTCTTGAGCATGCGCACAACTTCCTTGCGCTTGCCCGCGGCTTTAGGATGCTGAACGCTCGCACTGATGTTGTCCTTCTCGGCATCGGAGAAACCGTAGGAAAGCAAATGGCAGTTCACCACCAGCAAGGTGTCGCCCTCCGACAACTTTATCCAATAGGCCATGGCCCCGTTGCCTACGCGCTGGCAAATCTCTTCTTCGCGCAGAATGGGGTATTTGCTATATAGGGTCAAGGCACTTCTGTCCATGTGGGTCGTAGAACGGTAGCGATAGGCCTTGAGGTGCGGATTGACATGCTTATCCAAGAATTTCTTTGCCACGTTGGCCTCTTGCAGACAAACGATGTCGGCATCGGTTTTCTTGATGAACAGGGCCGACGGACTCACATAGTCGTCGAGCGCATAGTGCTTCCACCACGAATCCCATCCGTGCAGGTTGAACGAAAGCACATGGAGCGCGTTTTTAGGTGCCACGCTCGGGAAATTAACCGGGCAATAGGCACGTATGGCCGGGCTGCACGCCAACAGGGCTATGCCGCATATCCATGCCTTGCGCGGAGCAAACAACAGGGTAATGGCGCCAATCAAGAGAGTGCCTGCCAATGCAAAGGGGAACAAGAGTCCGCACAGACTGGCATAGGGCACCGATGCGGGCGACACATACTGTGAATAGGCGCAAAGCACCAATAGTGCAGCCGTCGCATAGGACAGACCCGCCACAAAGGGTGACATAATCGAAGGTCGTTTCTTGGCAGCCATTTCGCTGTGAACTGACTAATCGGAACTATTGCGGAACAGTTCGTCCTTTTCCTCTGGCGTCAGACTATCGTAGCCCGAGAGCTTAATCTTATCGAGAATTTCGTCAACGCGCTGCTGCCGCTCCATCTGCTGGCGCAAGTCGTCGGCCTGACGGTTCGCCTGCTCGGCCTTACTATTGCGGCGTACCTCAAGCGTATCGTTCGGACGCAGCCAATGCTTCAGCCGGCTAAAAAACGTCTCGCGCTCAGACACTTCCTTATAGCGCACATAGTTGCCATACTTGGGCCGGCGCTGCTGCCTACGCCAATAGACCAGCAACCCCCATCCGAACAGCATTCCGCCTATGTGGGCAAAATGGGCGATATTGTCGTTCGCCGTGAATGCGAATAGCAATTCAAGAGCCGCATATATAAAGACGAAATACTTCGCCTTCATCGGAATGGGAGGAAAGATTAGCATGATGACTTCATTCGGATAGAGCACGCCAAAAGCCAGCAATATGCCGTAACATGCTCCCGACGCGCCAACCGTAGTCCACTGATTGAGAAAATCAGCCATCTGCATCACCTCGCCTCCGTCGAACCTGACCGTAGTATAGCCGGCCAGTCCATTGGCACTATACTGCACCAGTTGCCAGAGTTCCTGACAGAAAGCCGCGCCTATGCCGCAGACGAAATAGAAGATGAGAAACCGCTTCAGCCCAAGTGTCCGCTCAATTACCACGCCGAACATCCACAGCGCAAACATGTTGAAGAACAAGTGCGTAAGGTTGCCGTGGAGGAACATATAGGTGACGGGCTGCCATACCTTGAAACCTGATGCCAGCACAAAGTGAAGCCCGAAAAGGTCCGTCAGGTCCACTCCGCGCATACCGAAAAGATACTGCGCGAGGAAGACCAGGCAGTTGACCACAAGCAAATTTTTCGTGGCCTTAGGCATAAGGTTCCAGGCGATAGGCATAGGTGTTCCGCTTTAGTAGAGAATGTACGGGAAGATGAAGGTACGCAGTGCCCAGTAGCATGCAATGCCTGCGATGTAGCCTACAAATGCCACCCAGGTTATGCGTTTCATGTACCATCCGAAGGTAATCTTCTCGAGACCCATTACCACGACTCCGGCGGCGCTTCCAATGATGAGCATCGAGCCACCTACGCCGGCACAGTAGGCAAGCAGTTGCCAGAAGATGCCGTCGACGGCCATGTCGCCTACTTCGGCCACGGGATACATACCCATGCATCCGGCCACGAGAGGCACATTGTCGACGATGCTACTGAGCACGCCGATGATGCCAGTAACCAGATAGTGGTTTCCTTCGAAGGCCACGTCCAGACCTTTACCCAGTTGGGTGAGTACGCCTATGGTTTCTAGACAGGCAACGGCCATAAGGATGCCCAGGAAGAACAAGATGGTCGACATGTCGATGCGGGAGAGCATGTCGCTTACGCGCTTCTGCATGGCGCCTTTTTCCTCTTCCTCGGCCAGGTTGCGATAGAAGAGTTCGGTAACGGTCCAGAGCACGCCGAGTACGAGAAGGATTCCCACAAACGGCGGAAGGTGCGTCAGGGTCTTGAAGATGGGCACGAACATAAGGCCGCCAACTCCGAGGAAGAAGATGGTCTTGCGCTGCACGGTAGTAAGTTCGCTGGCCGATACGCTTTGCGCCTGCTCGGCCGTAAATGTGAGTTGGCCCTTCAGTTGGCACGAAAGAATCCAAGCGGGTATTATCATCGAAACGAGCGAGGGGATGACAATCTCGACGATAACGCCGGCGGCGGTGATAACGCCCTTGTTCCAGAGCATGATGGTGGTCACGTCGCCGATAGGCGAGAAGGCGCCGCCGCTATTGGCCGCGATGATGACAAGTGCGGCGTAGATGATTCGGTCTTTCTTTTCGCTCACCAACTTACGCAGAATCATAATCATCACTATGCTGGTGGTCAAATTGTCGAGTATGGCCGAGAGAATGAAGGTCATAAACGCAATGCGCCACAGCAGTTTTTTCTTGCTGCGAGTCTGCAACGTGTCGCGCACAAAGTTGAATCCGCCGTTTTGATCGACCAATTCGACGATGGTCATAGCGCCCATCAGGAAAAACAAGGTGGTCGCCGTGCTTCCAAGATGGTGCTCGATGACGCCACTGACTACCTGGGCCACATTATCGCCAAGGTTGGCTATATACTGCCCCGGGTCGACCATGAACAAGGTCCAGCAGACTACAAACATAAGCAAGGCAATCGCTGCCTTGTTGATTTCGGTCAGGCTCTCAATGGCAATGAGGAAATAGCCGATGCAAAATGCCACCACAATGGCAATGGTCAAAGATGTCATAACGGTTTTGTGTGATTTATGGTTATTTTGTGATTATGCGATTCTTGAAAATTTTCGGCGCAAAATTACATTGAACTTTGCAAAGCACTTGTATAAAATCCGCATAAAAATGCCGCCCACTCCTATTTATATATTAAAAGACCCCATAATGCCGTGTAAAAATTGCATTATGGAATTTGAAAATTGCATAATCGGATTTTGAAATTACATTATGGAATTTTGGGATTGCATAATGCAATTTTTCCAGACTATTATGCCATTTTCCGACAGCAGGCATGGGCGGGCACATACCTTGATTCTCCGATGAAACCGCACATTATTTGGACTTGTGGCAATATACTTGTATCTTTGCTGCGCAGTTCGGCCGACCGGCAGAAACGCCCTGATAGTTCAATGGATAGAACAAGTCTCTCCTAAAGATTAGATCTGAGTTCGATTCTCAGTCGGGGTACAACAAAAGGAGAAGCGCGTCAAGTGCTTCTCCTTTTGTCTTGTCGGCCCGATGCATCGCGTGCATCGCCGGCATTATTCGGCCTTCATCAGATATTCGGCAATCTGCACGGCATTCAGTGCGGCGCCCTTGCGAATCTGGTCGCCGGTCAGCCAGAGCGTGAGTCCGTTGGGATTGGCCAGGTCTTTGCGCAGACGTCCTACGCGCACTTCGTCGGTTCCGGCGGCCTCGAGCGGCATCGGATAGACTCCGTGGGCCACATCGTCGACCAGCATGACGCCAGGTGCCTGCTGCAGCGCGGCGCGAACCTCGGCTACGTCGAGCGGACGCGTGGTCTCAATCCACACGTTCTCGCTATGGCTCCGCAGACTGGGCACTCGCACGCAGGTGGCCGAGGTGACCACGTCGCTGTGCATGATTTTCCGCGTTTCGTGGAACATTTTCATCTCCTCCTTTGTGTAGTCGTTGTCGAGGAATACGTCCACCTGCGGTATCATATTGAAAGCGAGCTGGTGGGGGAACTTGCTGACCGTCACCTCCGACCCGTCGAGCACTTGGCGGCACTGTTCCACCAGTTCGGCCATGGCAGCGGCGCCGGCCCCACTCGCAGCCTGATAGGTCGATACGTGAAGGCGGCAGATGTGGCTCAACTGCTCAATCGGCTTTAGGACGACCACCATCATGATAGTGGTGCAGTTGGGGTTGGCTATGATGTTGCGGGGCCGCACCAATGCGTCCTCGGCATTGCATTCGGGAACCACGAGAGGTACATTATCGTCCATGCGGAAAGCACTGGAGTTGTCAATCATTACTGCCCCGTGGCGGGTGATTGTATCGGCAAACTCTTTGGAGACACCGGCGCCCGCAGAGGTAAATGCGTAGTCGATACCGAAGAAATCGTCGTTGTGCTGAAGAAGTCGGACAGGTATGTCCTCGCCCTTATAGCGGCAGGTGGTTCCTGCACTGCGCGACGAGCCAAAAAGGCGCAGTTCATCAATCGGAAAGTCGCGCTCGTCGAGAATACGCAGAAATTCCTGTCCCACAGCGCCGCTCGCGCCCACAATAGCCACTTTCATATTCTTTTGTCTATTTACTGGTTACTAATACGAAACATTCTGAGACGTCCGACCGACATTTGCTTTTGCATGCCTATCGAAAACGTTGCAAAAGTACTGGTTTTTGCAAGAATGCAACTATTGTTGAAATAAAAATCCGTAACTTTGCCGCAAATAAGCACACAGCCGGCACTCCAGATGCGGCTGTCCCTGCGCAGGACCCCACAAAGCGAGCCACATGCCTATCCCATTGCCCTCTTTTCCTATTGAAAATCCGACCTGGATTTTCTTTCTTGTCTTAGGCATTATCTTGCTCGTTCCGGCCCTTATGCGCAAGATTCATATCCCCTCGATAGCCGGCCTCATCATAGCAGGCATCCTCATCGGCCCCTATGGACTGAACATGTTGGTGCGCGACGACAGTTTCGAACTCTTCGGAAAAGTCGGGCTCTACTATATCATGTTCCTGGCGGCCTTGGAAATGAATCTGCGTGACGTTTCCGAATCGACGCAGCAGACTCTTCTGTTCGGCTTGCTCACCTTCTCCATACCGATGGGCATAGGCATTGTAGCCAATAGTCTGTTGGGCTACGGAATTGCTGCTGCTGTACTGATGGCGGCCATGTATGCTTCGCACACGCTGGTCAGTTATCCCATCGTGCTTCGCTATGGCGTGGCCAAACGCAAGAGTGTCAGCCTGGCCGTCGGAGCCACCATCGTGGCCGACACACTAACCTTGCTGGTGCTTGCCATAGTGAGCGGCATCTATCGCAATACCGACGACAGTCTCTTCTGGCTCTGGCTACTGCTGAAGGTAGTGGTCATCGGCGCGGCCATCATCTTTTTCTTTCCCCGCATAAGTCGCCGCTTCTTCCGCCTTGTGAACGACGGCGTCGTGCAGTACATTTTCGTGCTTGCACTTGTGTTTCTAGCCGCCGGACTAATGGAACTGGCCGGCATGGAAGGCATCCTCGGCGCGTTCTTAGCCGGACTGGTGCTCAACCGGCTCATCCCGGCCACCAGTCCCTTGATGAACCACATCGAGTTTATCGGCAACGCACTCTTCATACCCTACTTCCTCATCGGCGTAGGCATGCTAATCGACATGCACAGCCTGTTCCACCTGAAGGCCGTCGAAGTGGCCCTTGTGATGATTGGCGTGAGCATCATCACTAAGTGGCTGGCCGCCGCCATCGCGCAATGGGGATTCAAACTAAAGAGCTCCGACCGCAGCCTCATGTTCGGCCTCACGGGGTCAAGGGCTGCCGCCACACTGGCTATCGCGCTGGTCGGCTTCAACATCGTGCTGCCCGACGGAAGCCACCTGTTCGACCTCGTCATAATGAACGGCGCCATGCTGCTTATCCTCGTGTCGTGCATCGTAAGCGCATTCTTCACGGAGTGGTCGGCGCGGAAACTCATGCTACGCCGCGAGATTGAGCCGATAGAGAAACACGAAGAAGACCGTATCGTGCTGGCCGTGAACGCACCCGAGCACGTCGAGCCCTTAGTCAACCTCGCCCTAACCATACGCCAACCGCGCTCCCCCCAGCCACTGGCAGCCATCAACATAGTGACCGACGACAATCCTAAAGCCCAATATCAAGGAAAGGAAAGCCTCGAGATGGCCACCAAGTTGTCAGCGGCGGCCGACATAAGGATGCAGACGCATCTGAGGTGGTCGGTGAACGTGGTCAGTGGGTTGTCGCACGCCATGAAGGAGCTCGACGCGTCTGACCTATTGATAGGCCTCCACCGCAAGACCCGACTGATGGAGTCGTTCTTCGGGTCAATCGGTTCGGACCTGATAGCCACCATCGGCAAGCAGCTAATCATATACAGGTCCGTGCAACCGCTCAACACCATTCGTGTAGTACACCTGGTAGTGCCTCGCAAGGCCGAATACGAACCGGCCTTCGCAGCATGGGCCGAGCGTGTGGCCCTGCTCACCAGTCATCTGGGCTGCCACCTCAGGGTCTATTCGGGCACCGATACGCTCAACGCCCTGCGCGACTACTGGGTGAAGAAAGGCTACGTGCTTCGGGTGGAATTTGAGCCATATAACGAATGGAACGACTTTCTGCCGCTCGCCAACCTGACGAGGGACAACCATCTGGTCATATTCATTTTGGCCAGAGAGAACTCCGTGTCGCGACACCCCTATTTCAACATGTTGCCCACCCAGTTGGAAAAGTATTTTTCACAGCGCAACCTGATGATGATAATGCCCGCACAGAACTATGGCACTATCGGCAAGACCAGCGTGCTTATTGCTAAATAAGAAATCCCCTTTTTCCCGCCATGAACAAACGACTTGTCGCCACGCTCTCTATCGTGGTTGCGCTGGTCCTCCTGCTTTTCCTGACACGGCCTAACAAGACCGACCACGCCGAAGCCATATCCGAAACACTTTCGGCGGCCTTCGAAAATGCGGCAGCCACCAATACCATCATGCAAGATGCTGACCGATTCGGCCTGCAGGGACTCGTGGGCTATGGACTAAAGAAAGGACTCGAAAACGAACTCAACTACCACGACTACCTTCTCTTCACGACCACCCACATTATGATTGGCCACAAAAAACAATTCGTAGGGGTCGGCGTCTTTGGTCACGTGTTTACGGCCAAAGAGGAAAACATCCAAAAATATATCGAGAACTTCGACTGGCTACCTTAAATTATGCAAAAACACCGCGTTCAATTATTAAATAATTGATAAAAACGGCGGTTTTATCTTGTTGTTGACGGAATAATCTATAAATTTGCAATTTAATGTAAATTAGCACACGTGTGCCATAAGCAAATCGACAGATTAAACCGTTGTAAAAGATGACAAGACACTGCTTATATTCAGCCTTATATATCCTTGCCCTCACACTGGCTTTTTCCAGTTGCGATTCTGAAGACTATTACGACGAAAGCGGTTCGAGCAACTGCTACATAGGTTCGGCTACGCTCGGAACCCTGAACCGCATACTGCATACTACCGTCACAAATACCGACGGCACTACGAAAGACTCCGCCTACATCGGCACTCTCACCGGAGCAAAGTATCCCCTGAGCATCGACCATGCGGCAGGCCGGATATTCAACCTTGATTCGCTTCCGTACGAAACGGATGTCGCACACGTTACCTTTGCCGACATGTCGGGAACATCTACCATTCTGATTCGCAAACTTATGGTAGAGGAAGACACCGTATTTTCCATTTCCGACTCGACTAACTGCATCGTTCCACGACAACTTACCGTCTATTCGCCCGACTATACCCACACGCGGAAATACCAACTTGACATCCGCGTGCATAGGGAAGTGGGCGACAGTACCAAGTGGAGCCAACTGGCCAATAACGTATCAATCGTCACCGACTTGACCGAGCAACGCGCCCTCGTATGTAACGAACAAATCTACCTGTTCGCCAAAGAAAACGGAAGCACTCCCGTGGTACTTACTGCCAGCACCGACGATGCCGCCAACCTGCAACGCAACGAAATCAGTATGGCCGACATCGAAACCCATAACGTCGTGCTGCTCCAAAACAAGTTCTATGCGCTCGCCTCGGGCAAACTGGTAGAGAGCACCGATGGCATCAACTGGGACTATACGGCCACGTCGGCCACCGAACCTTTTGACGCCCTATTGGCCGCTGGCTCGCAGCAATTGGTGGCTCGCCAAGGCGACAAACTACTCGGCTCGAAGGACGGCGGACAGACCTGGGAAGAGGAAGCCCTCGAGGCTGGCGGAAAACTGCCGTTGGACGAAGCCTACGGACTATGCTTCCCATCGGAAACCGACGCCCAATACGAAGACCTCATACTTGTCGGCTACCACAACAACGAGCCCACCATCTGGAAAAAGAACATCGACAACTCCGGCACCGACCAATACGATTGGAACTACTATACTCTGGCCACCGCCGCCGATACCAGGCTTCCCCTGCTTACGGCCACCTCGCTACTGGCGTATGACAAAGGCCTGCTGATGGTTGGCGTGGACAGCGACCATCAACCCAGCGCCCTCTACTATAGTAAAGACGGCGGACTCCACTGGTCGTCGACAACCATCCCACAGCCCAAACTGGCAGACGGCACTACCGGATATGTCGGCGCCGTAGACGAAAACAATTTCATCTACCTCTTCTGCAACGGCAGCGGCGCAGTTTACCGCGGACGCCTCAATCGCCTGGGATGGGAGGACATATCCTATTCCTACGAAGAATAGTCAAACCACCTCAACAATCCGCCTGCACCACTCATAAACCTATCAAACCATGCTCCGCGTCCATTCCACACTTCGCCTGCTCCGCCTTCCGGCACTGCTGCTTTTTGCTTTTTGCCTATGGATGGCACCTGTCAGCGAACTTAAGGCTCAAGATGAGGCCTACTACCGCTTGGAACTGGGCGGCGGCATAGGTTGCGGATTTGGAGTAAATGACCTTGGGAGCAAACTATACGGCAACACGAGCATTGCCGGGCAACTGGTGGCCCGCTTCCCGCTGAGTCCCCGCATGGCCATAAAGGTGTCGGCAAACTATCTAAAGGTGCGCGGCAACAGTGCAAACGTTAAGGACTTTTACCCCGTCCTCTCAGCCGGCGCATCGCCAGACCGCATGATTTACGAAGCATCTGGCGAACTGATTGATATTGGCGGACTCTACGAACTCCATCTTCTGCCTTACGGATGGCTGAAAGGCTATCAGGGCTATAAGCGCATAGTTCCTTACCTCCAGATAGGATTCGGCCTGACCTATTCGACCGCCGGAAAAGCCTTCACGGCGAATCTGCCCGTCGGCTTTGGCGTTAAATGGAAAATAGCCGAACGCCTGAATGCCGGACTTAGTTGGACGTTCCACTTCACTCCGAGCGACAAACTCGATGGCGTCGAGGCACCGCACGGCATTAAATCGGGAGGCTTCAGGAATAAAGACCACTACAACCTTACAGTTATCTCACTCACCTATGACCTGTCTCCGCGTTGCCCCAGTTGCAACAAGGATAGATAATAGACGCTGCTGACACATGACGCAAACCGCTCTCGACAAATATAATCTGCCCCAACACGTCGCCATCATCATGGACGGCAACGGACGTTGGGCCAAACAGCGCGGACTAAATCGCAGCTTTGGCCATCAGAAAGGCGTGGAAACTGTGAGAAACATCACAACAGCCGCATCGAACCTGGGGATAAAATACTTGACCCTCTACACTTTCTCTACCGAAAACTGGAACCGCCCCGATGCCGAGGTCGCTGCCCTTATGGCACTGATTGTGGAGAGCATGGAGGAAGAAATCTTCGTAAAGAACCAGGTACGCCTGCGTATCATTGGCGACGTCACCAGACTCCCGCAAGAAGTTCAGAAAGCCATTTTGACACTTCAGCAGCACACCGCGCACTTTACGCATATGACATGCGTCCTGGCGCTTAACTACAGTGCCCGCTGGGAAATGGTGAACGCCACGAAGCGCCTGCTGCAGCAACACAGCGAAGGCCTTTTGGATGCCGACACACTCACGTCCGACGACATCGCCGCGCAACTGAGCACCTCCTTTATGCCCGACCCCGACCTGCTTATTCGCACCGGCGGAGAGCAAAGGCTTAGCAATTTCCTTCTATGGCAATGCGCCTACACCGAATTCTACTTTACTGACAAATATTGGCCCGACTTTGATGAATCTGACTTCCACGAAGCCATTGCCGCCTATCAACGCCGGCAAAGACGCTTTGGGAAAACCGGCGAACAGGTCAGCCAACCGACGATATAATCCGACACCAGAAAAAGACACCACACAATATGAAATACCAGTATCTCAGCACTTGGCTTCTTGGGGCAATGATTCTGTTTGGCACTCAAAACGCATTGGCGCAAACCGATGCGAAACGAGAACTTAATCCTGACATTGTCTATAGCAGTCATAGCGAAAAATACGAACTGGGCGGCCTCGTTGTCGACGAGGTTCCCGGCTTCGACCACGACCTTCTGACTTCGATTTCCGGACTTTTCGTGGGAAATGTCTATGAAATTCCCGGAAGCGACATGACCGAAGCCTTGCGCCGATATTGGGACCAGAGACTTTTCTCCAACGTAAAGATCACCGCCGATAGCATCGTGGGCCACAAGATTTACATACACATCCATCTGACGGCCCAACCGCGCATCTCCTCTATCAGCTACACCGGCGTGAAGAAGAGCGAGCGCGAGGCGCTTGAGAAACGGCTCGGCTTGCAGACCGGAAGCCAGATTACCCCGGACATGGTCGACCGCGCCAAGATTGTGATAAAGCGCTACTTTGAGGAAAAGGGTTTCAAGAACTGCAGCGTTGACATCAGCCAAAAGGAAGACGTCACGAGCGAAAATCGCATGCTCGTAAACATCGACATTGTCAAGAACTCGAAGACGCGCGTCAACAAGATCTATATGACCGGCGTGACCAAGGGGGAAGCAAGAAGGCTGAAGCGTGCTATGAAGAAGACACACGAGCGTGGTATCGCCTCCATCTTCAAGTCGAAGAAATTCCTTCCCGAGAAATACGAAGAAGACAAGGAACATATCATCACACGCATGAATGCCTGGGGTCTGCGCGATGCACTTCTGCTCTCCGACAGCGTAGTAGCCATCGACGACGGCCATGTTGACATCTATCTCAACCTCAGCAAGGGCCAGAAGTATTATGTGCGCAACATCAGTTGGGTTGGAAACACCGTCTATCCCACTAATGTGCTCCAGAACATCCTTCGCATGGAAAAAGGCGACGTCTATAACCAGACACATCTCAACAAACGCCTCAACGAGGACGAAGATGCCGTCGGCAATCTTTATTACAACAACGGATACGTCTTCTATTCGCTCGACCCCACCGAAGTAAACATCGAAGGCGACTCTATTGACCTCGAAATGCGTATTCGCGAAGGTCAGCAGGCCCGTTTTAACAGGGTGAACATCACGGGCAACGACCGCGTCTATGAGAATGTCATCCGACGCGAACTGCGCACGAAGCCCGGCGACCTCTTCAGCATGGAAAACATCAAGCGTTCGGTCATGGAACTGGCTCAGATGAACCAGTTTGATGCCGAAGCGTTGCAGCAAGGTATGTCGAAGGCCATAAAACCCGATCCCGAGAACGGAACGGTCGATATAACCTATCCGTTAGTCTCGAAGGGCGGCGACCAACTCCAACTTTCCATTGGATGGGGCCCGACTGGCATCGTGGGACAGGCAGGTATCAAGTTCACCAACTTTTCTGTGCGCAACTTGTTCCGCAGAGACGGAAAGAAACACGTAGGATTCCTGCCACAAGGTGACGGCGAAACGGTTTCGCTCAATGTGCAAACCAACGGTACCTACTACCAAAGCTACAGTTTCTCCTTCCTCGACCCGTGGTTCGGAGGCAAGCGGCCCAATCAGTTCTCGTTCTCGTTCTACTTCACCAAGCAGAGCGACGTGAACTCTAACTACTACAACCAGAACTACTACAACAACTACTACTATAACTATCTGAGCGGCTACGGCAACAATAACAACTATTACAACTATACCAACTTCTACGACCCCGACAAGTATGTCAAGATGATTGGCCTGTCCATCGGATTCGGAAAACGCCTGCGCTGGCCCGACGACTACTTCACCTTCTCGGCCGAACTGTCGTACACGCGCTATATGCTTAAGTCGTGGCAGTACTTCCTTATCACCGACGGTAACTGTAATAACATCAACATGCGCCTGTCGCTCAACCGCACCTCGACCGATAACACGTTCTATCCGCGCCGCGGTTCCGAACTCGAGTTGTCGGTAGCCTTCACGCCGCCCTATTCGCTTTGGGACAAGAAGGACTATGCGAACCTTGCCACCGACTATCGCAGCGTCAACTACCAGAAAGAAAGCCAGGAGAAATTCCGTTGGATTGAATACCACAAATGGAAATTCAAATTCCGCAACTTTATTGCGCTGGCCAACATCCCCAAGGCTCCCGTGCTGATGACTCGCGTCGAGTTCGGTCTGCTTGGCAGTTACAATCGCCATAAGAAGTCGCCTTTCGAGGCTTACTATGTCGGCGGCGACGGCATGTCGGGCTACACCTACGGATATGCCACCGAGACCATCGGACTGCGCGGCTACGACAACGGTACTATAGCCGGTAACCACGGAGACAATGCATACGCCTACAGCCGTATGACGCTCGAACTCCGCTACCCGCTCATTCTCGAGGGCCAGACTAACATCTTCGCATTGGCCTTTGTCGAGGGCGGCAATGCCTGGACCGACGTCAAAAAGTTCAATCCGTTCGACATGAAACGCAGCGCCGGCGTGGGCATCCGACTGATGCTCCCGATGGTAGGTATGCTCGGAGTCGACTGGGCCTATGGTTTCCAGCGCTACATCAACGGCGTGAAAGCCGGCGGCAGCCAGATACACTTCATCATGAACCAGGAGTTCTAACGCCAGACTGACCTGCACGCCCATCTCGTAAAAAAAGTTAAAAACACGATACTCAAAGTAACCTTTTAACCATTCGCTGCGTCAAAACGAATAAACACAGATTTCAGAACGCATATAAAACGAAAAACCATGAAACGCATTCTTATCCTTTTAGTGGCCGCCGTGGCCGTTTGCAGTGCTAACGCACAGAAGTTCGCCCTTGTCGACATGGAATATATCCTTTCGAACATTCCGGCCTATGAGCGCGCCAACGAACAACTCAATCAGACCTCCAAAAAGTGGCAGACTGAAGTCGAGGCCCTCGAGACTGAATCGAAAAACCTCTATAAGAACTATCAGAACGAGGCCGTTTTCCTCTCCGAAGACCAGAAAAAAGACCGCGAGCAAGCCATTGTGAAAAAAGAGAAGGAAACCAGCGAACTGCGCAAGAAGTATTTCGGCCCGGAAGGCGAACTCTTCAAGAAGCGCGAAAGCCTGATGGCTCCCATCCAGGAAGAAGTCTACAACGCCGTCAAGGCAGTGGCCCAGAAGCGCAACCTGCAACTCGTGCTCGACCGTTCGAGCGACACCGCCGGCATACTTTTCGCCTCGCCCGCCATTGACATCAGCGACGAAGTACTCCGCAATTTAGGATATTCCAACTAAACTTCCTATTTTTGCGCTCGCATCGGTTCGGCGCATAATCCGTCCGACCGGCCACACTACGCATTATAAACTTAAAACAAATAAAAACTGAACAATGATTAAGAAAATCCTACTCGCCGTACTCATGTTGGCACCGCTGAGCCTCTCCGCCCAGAAATTCGCACACTTTGACCTCAACGCAACCGCATCTGAGTTGCCAGCCTATAAGACTGCCGAAGCAGAACTGAAGACTCTGGGCGAGAAGTATACGAAAGACCTCGAAGACATGCAGAAAGAAATTCAGACCAAGGCTGAAAAATATCAGAAGGAAGTCAACGACCAGACGCCGCAGAACATTCGCGAGCGCTACGAGCAAGAACTCCAGAGCATGTACGAGAAGTTCCAGCAGGCACAAGCCGACAACCAGAAAGCCTTTGAGGAGGCACGCCAGCAGAAGATGCAGCCAATCATCCAGCGCATTATGGACGCAGTCAACGCCGTACAGAAAGAAGGCAGCTACGTATATGTGCTCGACACTCAGACTGCCTTGCAGGCCAACATCTTTATCAACACCTCCATCAGCGAGGACATCACCGACAAAATCAAGAAGAAACTGGGACTCTAATCCCGCTTTCCAACCCACAGCAGAGGCCCTTACGACAATCGTAAGGGCCTCTTTTCTTGTGCCACGGTGAAACCGCTGCACGCCATAATGCAATCTGAAAATCCGATTATGGAATTTCAAAATCGCATTATGCAATTTCCGAATTCCATAATCGGATTTCTGCGTCCCATAATACTTTCTCCGGCAACAAGGCTGCCAGCCGCCGGCAACTACCTGCGCGGCGGCAGCGTCACGCGGAAGTCGGTGCTCTCGACGTGTTCGCTATAGATGTGGTCTATTAGTCGGCGCACAATGTCGGGATGCGACGCGCTGACGTCATTATCCTCGTGTACGTCGGAAGCGAGGTCGTAGAGCCTCGGCTGGCCTTTTTCCACCACCAGTTTCCAGTTTCCCTCGCGCACGCCTATCATGTCGGTCTCGTGGAACTCCCAATAGAGATATTCGTGCTGACGAGGCTGCGGGCGGCCCGTGAAAGCGGGCCACATCGATATGCCGTCGAAGCGGTCGTCCTTCAGGCGCGGATTGCGGAAACGGCTCTCGTAGTCGTCGATACCGGCGGCCTCGCAGAAAGTGGGCATGAGGTCGTAGAAGGCAAACATCTGGTCGCTCACCTTGCCCGCAGGCACGTGGCCGGGCCATCTGACGATGAACGGGATGCGTATGCCGCCCTCGTAGGTGCTTCGCTTCTTGCCCTGCAAAAGTCCGTCGCGGTTGAAGAAGTCGGGGTCAGCACCGCCTTCCTCGTGCGGGCCGTTGTCGGAAGTAAAAATGACGAGCGTATTATCTTCGAGTCCTTTCTCACGAAGTTTCTGCAGAATTTCGCCTACCTGCCTGTCGAGCCGCGTAATCATGGCGGCGAACTCAGCGTGGGCATGTTCCGTCGGATTGTAGCGTGACCATGGCTCGCCGCCGTAGGTTTTCTCTTCGGGGAAGCAGGGCACGTACGACATCAACAGCGAATCGACGGGCTGCCGCAGTTCGGCATGGGGCAGCGTATAGGTGAAGATGCCGAAAAACGGTTCGTCGGGCCGCTGGTCATCGAGCCATGCCAGCGCCTGCCTATGGATGAGGTCGGCACTGTACTGCTCGCGATTGATATAGTCGGGCCCGTACATCGGATGTCTGATATTCTGCTCCAGCACCACGCGGCGCACGGCCGTGTCGCCGGCAGAGCGACTGAAGGCATTGAGGAAGTTGGGGAAATAGAGGTGAGCCTGGAACTGGCAAATATAGCCGTAGAACTCATCTACGCCGCGCTTGTCGGGAGTAGAGACCGACCCTTCGTATCCGCCGGCCCACTTTCCGAACATGCCCGTGCGGTAGCCCTGTGCCTTGAAGATTTCGGGCAAGATGACGTGGGCCGTGTCGTAAGGCTCCTGGCCTACCACCGTGTAGTCCTCGTTCTCGCCGTACATGGCCGGCACCAGTTTGTCGGCCCAATACTCCTTGTTGCCGCGAACATGCGTATGGCCGGAGTGCTGGCCCGTCATAAACGTGGCCCGCGAAGGCGCACTGACCGGGCTGCCGCAGTAGGCCTGCGTGAATCTTATGCCCTCGGCCGCCATCCGGTCGATGTTGGGCGTCAGGATATAGTGCTGGCCGTAGCAGCCTAAGTCGCCGTAGCCCATGTCGTCGCACATGATGTAGATAATATTCGGACGCTGCTGCGCCGCAAGGCCCATCGGCAACAAGCCGAGACCCATCCATGCAAATGTGGTTGCCTTTGTCATTCTCTGTAAGATTGCAAACTGTGAAATGCGGAAAACCGCTTCGTGACACAAAGGTATATTTTAAACCCCTATTTCCAAACGTCCGCACCTCCAAATTTTTCCGAAAAAACACAATTGCATAATAGAATTGCTTATCTTTGTAGACTGATATTATCGTCATCAATCACCACACACCACTCGTTTATGAAAACTACATCCTCCTGGCGGCCTGCATGCCTGCTGTTTGCCCTCGCAACCCTGTTCTGTCTTTCGACAAGCGCGCAGACACAGGCCGACATCAACTGGTATAAGGAATACAAGGCCTACCCCTACGCATTCGTCAGCGTGCAAGGCGGTGCCCAGACAACACTGGCCGACGGAATGAGAGCCAGCCGGCTGTTCACCCCTATCGCGGCCATCTCGGTGGGCTATCAGTTCACCCCCTACATAGGCCTGCGTGCCAACTTCAGCGGATGGAACAACAAAGGCTATTATAAGCCCCTCGGACAGAAGTATTCCTACAAATACATCAACTACGACCTCGACCTGATGCTCAATGTGTGGCAGTGGCTTTTCTCGTCGTCCTACAAGAAAACCAACGTGTTCCTGATTGGCGGCATAGGCCTCAACCAAGGTCTGAGCAACAAAACCATGCGCGGCTGGGTAGAAAGCGGGCAGAACCCCTCCACCTATCCCTGGCGCCGCCATGCATTCTACAACGTGCGTATGGGCGTGCTTCTTGAGCATAATCTCACCCGCCACCTGGCCGTCAACATCGAGGCAACCGCCAATAACGTGGCCGACCGCTATAATTCCATCGCCAACGCCCACGGCGACTGGCAGATACAAGTCCTGTGCGGCCTGACCATCAAATTCGGCCACAAGAAAAACCCATACCACGACCCGAACTACGGAGTGGCCGACACGCCCGAACTGCAGTTCGAGGAAGTCGGAAGCGGCGAGACTGTCGAGACCGTCACTGAGGTTGTTGAGGAGGAAGCCTCTGAAGACGACGAAGAAGAGGAAGAAACCGATGGCGAAGCCACTCCGGCCAACTGACAAAAATATTCACTCACTTAATATCTTTAATCCATGAAAAAGTTTCAACGACTTTGCATGCTGGCAGGAGCACTTCTGCTGGCATTCCAGACGAACGTCAGCGCGCAGGAGATGCCGCAGATGCCAGTCGACCCGGATGTACGCATAGGCAAGCTTGAAAACGGCCTGACCTATTACATCCGCCACAACGCACTGCCTGAGAATCAAGCCTACTTCTATATCGCACAGAAAGTGGGCAGTGTTCAGGAAGAAGAGTCCCAGCGCGGTCTCGCACACTTCCTTGAACACATGTGCTTCAACGGTACTAAAAATTTCCCCGGTAACGGCATCGTCAACTACTGCGAGAAAATCGGCGTGAAGTTCGGACAAAACCTCAACGCCTATACTTCGACCGACGAAACCGTCTATAACATCGACAACGTTCCCGTGAACCTTCCGGGCACAGAAGGCAACGTCGACAGCTGCTTGCTTATCCTGCACGACTGGTCGGGCGCTCTTCTGCTCGAAGACGAGGAGATTGACAAGGAACGCGGCGTGATTCACGAAGAATGGCGTATGCGCGACAGCGGCGCCATGCGCATCTACACCCGCAACCTTGAGACGCTGTATCCGGGAAGCCGCTACGGCCGCCGCATGCCTATCGGCCTGATGAGCGTCGTAGACAACTTCGCACCCGACACCCTTCGCGCCTACTACCACAAGTGGTATCATCCCGACTTGCAGGCTATCATCGTCGTGGGCGATATTAACGTGGACGAAGTGGAAGGTAAGATCAAGAACATCTTCTCTGACCTGACCAACCCCGCCAATGAGGCCGCCTACGAACTCTATCCCGTGCCCGACAACGAACAGCCCATCTACGTTGTAGATAAGGACAAGGAGATGCAGCAGGCCATCATGATGCTGTTCTATAAGCAGGAAGCTTTGACGCACGAACAGAACGGCTCGATGCAAAAGTTGCTCCAGGGCTACATCACCGACCTTGCCACGCACGCCCTTAACGAGCGCCTCAGCGACCTTAGCAAGAAGGCCGACTGCCCCTACCTGCAGGCCGGTTCCGACTACGGACACTTCTTCATCGCTAAGACTGCCGACGCACTGAACCTGTCTATCCTGCCGAAACCCGGACAAGACGACGCAGCCCTCAAGGCCGTACTGACCGAGGTCAAGCGTGCCGCCCAGTTCGGCTTTACCGATGGTGAACTGAGCCGTGCCAACGACGAGATACTCTCTCGCATGGAGCGCATTTATGATAACCGCGACAAGCAGCGCAGCAGTTTCTTCGTGCCGCAGTATGTACGCCACTTCCTCGAGGGTGACTACATCTCGAGCATCGAGCAAGAGTACGAGGCCCTCAAGGCTATCTCGCAACAACTCAGCAGCGCCAAGATGCTGACCATGGTTGTCAACCAGGCCTTCCCGCAAATCGTGGAAAGCAACGAGAAAAACTTCGTGCTGTTGGCCATGTATCCCGAAAAAGAAGACTTGCCCGTTCCCACGGTAGAGTCGCTCAAGTCGGCAGTTGCCGCTGCGCAGAACGCCGAGGTAGAGGCATTTGTTGACGAGGTTAAGAACGAGCCGCTCGTGTCTAAGCTCCCGAAAGCCGGCAAAATAAAGAGCGAGACTCCAGCCGACTTTGGCTACACGCTCATAGAACTTTCGAACGGTGCCAAGCTCTATTACAAGCAGACCGACTTCAACAAGAGCCAAGTCATACTCGCAGCAACCAGCGCTGGCGGTATGAACGAACTCAACTATAAAGACCCGAAGACGTATGTCAACGCCCGTCTGGCCACGCAAGTACAGGGTCAGACCGGACTCGGCAACTTCACCGACACCGAACTGACCAAACTGCTCGCAGGCAAGCAGGTAAGCCTCAACACCGGTATTTCCTACTCGACCGAGAGCATCAACGGCAACGCCACCCCGAAGGATTTGCGCACGCTCTTTGAGATGCTCTACCTCACCTTTACCAACCCGGGCAACGACCAGGAGGCTTACGACAACTTCATAGCCACGCTCAAGTCTCAGCTTGAGAACATCGAGAAACAGCCCGAGGTTGCATTCAGCGACTCCGTATCTGCCACCATCTACAACCATGATGTTCGCGCAGCGCGTATCACCAGCGCCGACCTCGACCTTTGCGACTACGCACAGATGAAGGAAATCTTCCGCCAGCGCTTCAATTCGCCCAGCGACTTCACGTTCTTTGTAACCGGAGCATTCGACGTCGACTCGCTCCGCCTATTCGCCCAGCAGTATATCGGCTCTATCAAGAAAGCGAAGAAGGCTGAAATCGACCGCGATCCCAAGTTCGACTTCGTCGACGGCGTGGTTACCAACCGCTTCATCCGCGAAATGGAGACGCCGAAGGGCAATATCGTCCAGGTATGGCATGGCAACCGTCCGTACAGCATGGAAGAGAACGAAGTGGTCAATGCATTTGGCGAAATCCTCAGCCAGCGTCTGCTGAAGAGCATTCGCGAGGACGCAGGCATCGCCTACAGTTGCGGCTCGAGCGCTGCTACCAGCTACGGCTATAAGGACGAGTACATGATGCAGATTTATTGCCCCGTACAGCCCGCCAAAGCCGACAGCGCCCTCCTTCTGATGCAGCAAGGCATCGAGGAAATCGCCAAGAACGGCGTTACCGAAGAGGAACTCGATAAGGTCAAGAAGTTCCAGATTAAGGAATATCAGGACAACCAGAAGGTAAACAGCTACTGGCAGAACCTTATCCGCGAAAAGGTACGTTGGGGCAAAGACGGCCAGACTGGCTACGAAGCCGCCGTCAATGGCGTCACGAAAGAAGCCGTTCAGCGCTTCTGCCGCGACGTGCTCCTCAAGGACAACAACAAGATTACCGTGGTGATGCTTCCCGCAAGCCTCGAAGAAAAGCAATAAGCCTCTTCACACCACGCTCACGCAGAGCCCGCCCATATTGCCCCGCCGGCAATGGGCGGGCTTTTTCTGCATCCGAATACGCCACCCCGCCAATTCCATAATCCGACCCCGAAAATCCCATAATGCAATCGCGAAATTGTATAATTGAATTTCAAAATTCCATAATGCGACCGGAAAATTGCATAATTGATTTTTTTTGCCCCATAATGCAATATTTTTCCCAAAATAATGAGCCGAAAAAATTGCTCAATTGCTTGCATTTAATTAACTTTGCATAGTTTATAACCAAGCATCCAACCATACAAAATAATGCAGGAAGAAAATCCCAACGCAACCTCCTATTCCGCCTCCAATATACAGGTGCTCGAAGGCCTTGAGGCAGTGCGCAAACGCCCCGCGATGTACATCGGCGACATCAGTGAAAAGGGCTTGCATCACCTTGTTTACGAAACCGTCGACAACTCCATCGACGAAGCCCTGGCCGGTTTCTGCACCCACATCGAAGTAACCATCTGCCCCGACAATAGCATCATCGTCGAGGACAACGGTCGCGGCATACCCATCGATGAACATCCGAAAGAACACCGTAGCGCGCTCGAAGTGGTCATGACCGTGCTCCACGCCGGCGGTAAGTTCGACAAAGGCTCCTATAAAGTCAGCGGCGGTCTGCATGGCGTCGGCGTAAGTTGCGTCAATGCGCTCAGCAAGCACATGACCTCGCAAGTGTTCCGCGATGGAAAAATCTATCAGCAGGAATACGAAAAAGGAAAACCCCTGTATGCCGTCAAGGTGGTCGGAGAAACCGACCGCCGCGGTACTCGCCAGCAGTTCTGGCCCGATGACAGCATCTTCTCCGTCACGGAGTACAGCTACGAGACCCTATGCAACCGCATGCGCGAACTGGCCTACCTGAACAAAGGCCTGCACATCAAACTGACCGACCAGCGCCCCGACGCCGAAGGTCAGACCCGCGAAGAAATGTTCTACTCCGAGGAAGGACTGCCCGAGTTCGTCCGCTACATAGATTCGAGCCGCGTCCATCTTTTTGACGACGTCATCTCCATCACCACGCAGAAAGGCGGCGTGCCCATCGATGTAGCCATTATGTACAATACTTCCTACAGCGAAAACGTCCATTCCTACGTCAACAACATCAACACCATCGAAGGCGGCACCCATCTGACCGGCTTCCGCCAGGCACTTACCCGCGTGCTCAAGAACTACGCCGAGCAAACCGCCGCCAAGCAGATAGAGAAAGCCAAGATAGAAATCAGCGGAGAAGACTTCCGCGAAGGCCTTACTGCCGTCATCTCTGTCAAAGTGGCCGAGCCGCAGTTCGAAGGGCAGACTAAGACGCGCCTGGGCAATAAGGAAGTGGCCGGAGCCGTCAATCAAGCCGTCGGCGAAGCCCTGACCAACTATCTCGAAGAACATCCGCGCGAGGCCAAACTCGTGGTGGACAAAGTCATATTAGCAGCCACCGCCCGCATTGCCGCCCGCAAAGCACGCGAAAGCGTACAGCGCAAGAGCCCGCTAAGCGGCGGCGGACTGCCCGGAAAGTTGGCCGACTGCTCAAGCAAGGACCCCGCCGAATGCGAACTGTTCATCGTCGAGGGAGACTCGGCAGGCGGTTCGGCCAAAAAGGGCCGTAGCCGCAAGACCCAGGCCATCCTGCCCCTGCGTGGTAAGATTCTGAACGTCGAGAAAGTCATGTGGCACAAAGCCTTTGAGAGCCAGGAAGTCAACAATATCATCAAGGCGCTCGGCGTAAGGTTCGGACTCGGCGAAGACAGCAAAGAAGTCAACCTCGAAAAGCTCCGCTACCACAAGATAATCATCATGGCCGATGCCGACGTCGACGGACAGCACATCGCCACACTAATCATGACGCTCTTCTATCGCTATATGCGCCAACTCATAGAAGACGGCTACCTCTATATAGCCATGCCGCCACTCTACCGTTGCCGCACCAAGCGCGGTAATATCGAGGAATACTGCTATAATGAGCAGGCCCGCCTGCAGTTCATTGAACGCTACGGCGACGGAGATGAGAACAACATCACTACTCAGCGCTACAAAGGTCTCGGTGAAATGAACGCCGAACAACTATGGGAGACGACCATGGACCCGGAGAACCGACTGCTCAAACAGGTGACGCTCGAAAGCGCAAGCAACGCCGACTACGTCTTCTCTATGCTGATGGGCGAAGACGTGGGCCCGCGCCGCGAGTTCATCGAGAAAAACGCCACCTACGCCAAGCTCGACACATAGCGCACCATCCCGCCGACGGTCCCCACAAAGGCGTCGGCACCAACCATAAGCACACTCTATTCCTTTTCTATCATAGCATTTATTATCTCCCCCGCATTAAAGCCGATGTGAATCGCGTTTAATGCAAACCAACTCAATTTTACAAACAACCATTTAGGACTTTGCCCAATGTGAATTGCGCAAAGTCCATTTTTTATGCAAAAACTCGCTACCTTTGTCGTAGAAAAACCACCGATATGACCGAAGCCGAAAAACTCAGGGCCGGCGACTGGTACAACCCTTCCACCGACCCCGAACTCCGACAAGTCATGCAGCAGGCTCAAGAACTGACCTACGACTATAACCTGCTGCGGCCGCACCAGTCGGAAGAGCGCCAGCAACTCATCCGCAAAATCCTGGGACGCTGTGGCACAGGGTGCTGCATCCTTTCCCCCTTCCACTGCGACTATGGCATCTTCACCGAAGTGGGCGACAACTTCTTCATGAACAAAGGCTGCCAACTGCTCGACGGAGGTGGCATCACGTTCGGTAATAACGTGTTCGTAGGACCCATGTGCGGATTTCACACCGCCATACATCCGCTCGACCCCAATCATCGCGCCGGCGGAGAGGAGAAAGCCCTGTCCATAAAGGTCGAAGACGACGTCTGGATAGGCGCTCAGGTCTGCGTGCTTCCCGGAGTAACCATCGGAAAAGGCTCGGTAATCGGCGCAGGCTCCGTGGTCACGCGGTCCATACCTCCGTACAGCGTGGCCGCCGGAAACCCCTGCCGCGTCATCCGCTCGTTGGAGCAGCCGCCGACATAGCCTTGCCGGCACGCAGGCTTATTCAATGAGTCCGCGCCTTTGAGTTTCAGGGCAAAACCCGTATTTTCGCAATCAGTAACACTATTCACCCAATCCATATCTATGGCACAACGAAACCTATATCTATTCAATACACTCTCCCGCCAGAAGGAACTGTTCCGCCCGATAGAGCCCGACCACGTCGGCATGTATGTCTGCGGCCCTACCGTATACGGAGAGCCACATTTGGGCCATGCGCGGCCCGCCATCACGTTCGACCTGCTGTATCGCTACCTGAAACACATCGGCTACAAGGTGCGCTATGTCCGCAACATTACCGACGTGGGCCACTTGGAGCATGACGCCGACGAAGGCGAGGATAAAATCGCCAAGAAAGCCAAGCTCGAGCAGTTGGAACCCATGGAAATCGCCCAGTTCTATACGAACAGTTTCCACCAGGCCATGGATATGCTCAATGTTCTCCCTCCAAGCATCGAGCCGCATGCTACCGGACACATCATCGAGCAAGAAGAACTGGTGAAGCAGATTCTTGCCAACGGCTACGCCTATGAGTCGCACGGAAGCGTCTATTTCGACGTTGAGAAATATAATCGCGACCATCGCTACGGCATACTTTCCAACCGAAACCTCACGGACGTCATCAACCACAGCCGTGATTTGAGCGGACAGGAAGAGAAACACAACCAGGTGGACTTTGCCCTGTGGAAAAAAGCCCAGCCTGAGCACATCATGCGCTGGCCTTCGCCCTGGAGCGACGGATTTCCCGGCTGGCACTGCGAATGTACAGCCATGGGTCGTAAGTATCTCGGCGAACAGTTCGATATTCACGGCGGAGGCATGGACCTGATTTTCCCGCACCACGAATGCGAGATTGCACAGGCCGTTGCCGCACAGGGAAAACCCATGGTCCGCTACTGGATGCATAATAACATGATTACGATTAACGGGCAGAAGATGGGCAAGAGCCTGGGCAACTTCATCACGCTACAGCAGTTCTTCAGCGGCAGCCATGAGAAATTGGCCGAAGCCTATAGCCCGATGACCATCAGGTTCTTCATTCTGCAGGCCCACTACCGTTCTACCGTCGACTTTTCCAATGAAGCGCTCCAGGCCAGCCGTAAAGGACTCGAACGCCTCCTTGACGCCGTCAAGACGCTGCGTCGCATCGAGGCATCCGACCATGCAGCCGTCACGACCGCCTATACCGACGAACTGCGCGATAAGTGCTACGACGCATTGAGCGATGATCTCAACTCGCCCATCGTGATAAGCCATCTGTTTGATGCCTGCCGCATCGTAAATCAGCTGTCCGACAAGACCACCACCATATCGACCGAGGCCCTCGAGGCATTGAAGCAGATTTTCCAAACCTTCTGCTTCGACTTGCTTGGTTTGCGCGAAGAGGCAAACGGCGGCAACGAGCGCGAAGAAAGTTTCGGCGCAGCCGTAAACCTGTTGCTTGAACTGCGGGCAAAGGCCAAAGCCGACAAAGACTGGGCCACCAGCGACAAGATACGCGATGAACTGGCCGCCGCAGGCTTTGAAGTGAAAGACACAAAGGACGGAGCCATCTGGAAACTAAACCGATAGACTCTCACCGTAATGCCATAGCAAAAAAGTCCGCTCCAACACACTATTTGTCGGGGCGGATTTGCGTATAAGTCTGTCGCGTCAGTTGGCGCCTGTCTACCATCAGTGCATGCGCGAGGTATCTACGGCCGCGCGCTTATGCTCTTTATAATTGCCAAAGCGATAGGTCAGCGACAGACCAAAGGTGCGGTAATCGCGGATATGCTGATCCAGACATTGCGTCTTATAATGAATTTCCGGACTAATGGAACTTGTCTTCAGCAAGTTCTTTCCATAAAAATTGAGCGTAACTTTTCCTCCACAGAACGAATAGCGCAGGCCAACATCCAGATTGCCGGAAGCAGGCAGATTATAAAGGCCTTGAATTCCTCGGGTGCGAGCGAAAGCAGACAGCGTAAGGAAAAGCTGTTTGGTAATGCCAAATGTATGCGTCATAAAGGCCATTAGCGACAGAGCACTTCTGTTGAACGGCAACTCAAAGAAATGGTCCGCTCGCTCGTTGGTCCAAAATCCTACAAGCGTGAAACGCGCATCGTACCATTGTCCGGCCTTTACGGGACACACTACCTGCGCCACCACTTCTCTATGGTAGTTGAAATTCGTAGTCTTGTAGATTTGCATAAGTCGCTCGGGCGATTGGTAAAGCAGTTGCACATAGTAATCACTCTTATGCGTGCCATAAATCAGAAAGACATATTTGTTCTTGAGCACATACTGCAACATCAGCCCATAATCACGTGAGGGTTTTAGTTCTGGGTTTCCTACTAAAACCGTATAGGAGTCTTGCCAAGAAACGACATCCTGCATCTCCCAGTAAGGAGGATATTGTTTATTACTACTCAGAGAAAGTTGTAGGATATGATTTTTCGTCGGCATATAGGTGGCGTTGATAGTCGGAAAGAACCCCCAGGTGTCTTGCACTATGCTTTTGAAATGTTCCACGTCGAGCGACGCGCTCAGGCTAAACCTATCTGTCCACGACCTGCTGAATCCGGCATATAAGTCAAACCTTTGTTCGCGACGTCGTGTGGCTGTATCCTGCAAGTCGGGGTTGTCGTACGATTGATGGCTGTTATCCACCGTTGTGGCATAGATCGCGCCGTAGTTAAGGCTCCAACCCGAACGTGTCTTATGTTCTCCGCTTAGATAGACCTTCCATTTATTGATACGCTGCAGACTTTCCGACCCATACTCCAGCACCCCCGCGCCGTTTTCACTATGGATTTCTGACGCATGTGGCGTACGATAAAACAAAAAATCTACTCCAGTCTTCAGCCCCCACGGCACCTCATAATCTATCCGAGCGTTGTGCAGCCGTGTTAGACCAGTGCCTTTGCCGTGTGAGACGTTCCAACCCGTTGACGACTCATGACCTTTCGAAAAATCGTATTGTCCGTTATACACAAAACTCAGCAGATGATGTTCGGCCCAATTATAGTCTGCGCCCAGACGAAGCATGTTTTCCGACTTTCGCCCATGCCATTCGTTCGCATTGTCTATCTGCATCACGGCTCCATTATTGAGCGTATGAAGCGCATGGGTCTGGGTCTCGCTGTAATAACGCTCCTGAGCATGACGATAGAGCAAGTCGGCCGAAAGTCGGCCGTGCGTCCAGTTCAGATTGGCGCGCTGGCTGAAACGAGGGTCATCGCGCATTTCGGCATCGGCAAAGAGTTCGGCTTGCAAGTAACGATCGGCCGATTCATGCTTCAAATGAAGATCTATGAGCATGCCGCGCACTTGAAATTTAGCAGGTGCCGACACGTAGAAGGCTGCATTCTTCAGACGCGATGCAGGAATACTCTTGAGCAAGGCATTAAGTTGTTCGCTGGACAGCACTTGCGGTTTCCCATCTATAATGACGTTGACCGACTGGCCTGCGAACTGCAGCGATTCGCCTATCTCCGCCACACCTGGTATATGCTTGAGCGCATCGAAAGCGTTATCTACGGGCTTGTTGCGTATGAGTTCGGGCAGGTCGTATAAGAGCGCTGCGCCATCGGACTTTACTATCGGGCGCTCGCCACGAACAAGCGCCTCGGGCAACGATTGGAAAATGCTGTCGGTGCGTAGCGAATCCGTCTGGCCGTATGCCGTCAGACTGAAGCACAGACATAGGAAGAGAAATATGCGTTTCATATTATAGAATGATTGATTTCTCGGCAAAAGTAAGGCGCGCATCAGTCGGCAGGTGGCTCCGCCTGCTTACCAAGTCTTAAGAGAAAACTTATTTAGTCTTAACGCGTGGCGAGGCTATAAGGCTATGTTCGTATTTTTGCTCTATGAAACTGCACTTGAAGTTTATCTCAGCCCTTATCCTCATTGCGTTGAGCGGCATCTTTATGTACCAGATATATTGGCTTAGCAACTTGTTTCAGACCACCCGTGCTGAGAAGTCGAAAGCCGTAGAAGAAGCCCTGCGCGTGGCTGACCTGCGCGAAATGTATCATCGCATCGACCAGTATCGCCGTGATAAAAGTCTGAAGCATGGTGTCTTTACGGCTGCAGTAGGCTACCAGCCCGACACAACACATGCACAACACACGATTTCGACGGAGACGCGAGTGGAAGGCAATAGGACGCACACCACGGGCACCGTCATTACGGCCGTAGATAAATATGAAATGGATTCAGACTCGGTCGTTGTTGGCCACAAGCAATATGCAAGCGCCGAACAGATGGCTGAAGACGAGTTTTCCAATAATCTGCTGGCGCAAGATGGGCTTCTAAAACTTGCAGCAGGCTTTCAGCAGAGCCTCCACATCGGAGTAGATGCTCTATTGCCATTAGATACAGTGTACCTGGACAGTGTGCTCGTCGACGAGCTCCGTGCTATCGGGCTGAGTGGCGAACATAAATTGCTCCTCATCTATCAGCCCAATCTGCTCGACTCATTTGTGGCCGATACGTTGGCTTCATTGACGACAAAAGCCTATCAAGCCCGTCGCGACAATAATACGTTCATCTACGCCTACGATGTCAGTGGGCAGCACTACTATGAAATCTGCGTGGAGAACGTGTCGCGCGTCGTCGTCCGACAGATGGCTGGAATTCTTGCAACCTCGCTGTTGATAATTTTCATATTGGCATTTGCCTTTTTCTATCTCCTGCGCACGCTCCTGCATATAAAATCGCTCAAGGAGATAAGCGACGATTTCACCCATAATATCACGCACGAACTTAAGACGCCCCTGTCGGTAGCCTATGCCGCAAATGATGCGCTGCTCCATTATGGGGCCGACGCGTCGGAGGAAGTCCGCCGCCGATACCTCAACATCTGCCGCGAGCAACTCCAACAGCTGAGCACATTGGTAGAACAAATTCTCTCGATGAACATGGAGCATCGGCAGACATTCCGCTTGCATCGTGAAACGGTAGCCATGCGCCCGTTGCTGGAACACGTGACGGAAATTCAGCAGATAAGGGCACAGAAACCTTGCTCTATCACGCTCGACGTCAATCCCGAGGATTTAGCCATCAGTGCAGACAGAACCCACTTGCAGAATATGGTAAACAATCTGGTGGATAATGCACTCAAATATTCAGGGGATTCCGTAAACATACAAATCGTCTGCACGGCCGAATACCTGCAGATAAGCGACGACGGCATCGGCATTGCGCGCTCGCAGCAGGCTCTGATTTTCGAAAAGTTCTATCGCGTACCCACAGGCGACGTGCAAAACGCACGAGGCTACGGACTTGGGCTCCACTATGTCCATGCCATGGTGCAGCAACACGGTTGGCGCATCATGGTGGATAGTGAATCAGGTCGTGGCAGCCGTTTTACAATCTATTTTGATAAGGATGGAAAAGATTAAGTTGCTTCTCGTAGAAGACGAGCCCGACCTTGTGCTCATACTTAAAGATACGCTGACGCAAGAAGGTTTCAGTGTGCGCACGGCCCATAATGGTATAGACGGACTGCGCCTGTTCCGTGAAGAAACGCCCCACGTGATAGTGGCCGACGTGATGATGCCGCAGATGGACGGCTTTGAGATGGTGCGCCACATCAGACTCGAAAATGCACATATCCCCGTTCTGTTTCTCACGGCGCGTACGGCAGTGGACGATGTGGTAAAGGGATTTGAAATGGGGGCCAACGATTTTCTGCGCAAACCTTTCGGCATCCGCGAACTCATAGTGCGGCTGCGCGCCTTGGTAGAGCGGGCACCAAAGCCCACAAGTCCGCAGGCCGACAACTACCGCATAGGCTCCTACCAGTTCTATCCTACCACGCAGGAACTCCGGCATCTTCCGTCGGGGCATACTGCCCTGCTCTCGTTTCGCGAATGTTCCATCCTGCGCCACTTGTGCAGCCGACGCAGAGAAATAGTCAGTATGCAAACGCTACTATTGGACGTGTGGGGAGATGACAGTTTCTACAATCAGAAGTCACTCCATGTTTTTATTACCAAGCTCCGGCATAAACTTTCAAGGGACACATCGGTGCGTATCGTCAATGCACGCGGACTGGGGTATAAGCTTCTGGACGAACGCGATACGCAGGATTCGTTCGGAGAAGAAACCTAAGATTTAAGACAAGGGAGAAAGACTACAACCCGACGAAGGCGGGTTCCGATTCGCGGCCGTAGCGGTCGTAGAAGGTAAGGGCGTAGCAGCAGTGCATCATCTGGGGCAGCGCCACCTCAAGCCTATGAGTCGACGCCTCTATGCGACTTTGCAGCAGTGTAGGCCCGGCCGGGTCGATGCGGTAGATGTTGACCCAAAGTCTATGGCCGTCGGCATCGTAGCGAGGGCTCCACGCGAATTGCAGGCTGTGGCCCACCTGCCGGATGGTGGCACTCGGGCGGGGAAGTGGCTTTTCGGGCAGACCGAACTGCTTGGCGGGAGGCAGCACGGCAGTCTGGCCGTAGAGCCCGCGGTAGAAATCGTAGCAGCCTTTGGTGTTGCCCAAAAGGAAGCGGGTGCGGAAAAATGCGAAGCCTGCAAGCCGCTGCTGCTCAATGACAAATGTCTGGCGGGTCAGTGATGTCAGCGTGCGATTGCCCTCGCGCCGGTCAATTTGATAGAGCCCCAGTCCGGGAGCAATGTGGTTGGCGCCGACACGTTCTTTCCAGTCGAACAGGAAAGGGTAGAAATTGTCGCCGTCAAAGTACATCATCGGAAAAAGCACGTCCATCCAGCCTTTTTCCACCCATTCCACCGGATCCTGACAGACCGCCGTGAACGCATTCCAGCCTTTTGAACTGTAGCGAGCCGTGTCGTCGTATTTTCCAACGGGAGAGCACGACAGCCGAATGTCGGGTCGCACCGCACGAACGGCCTCGGCAACGGTTTCCACGACATGCGACACGTTTTCCCTGCGCCATTGTTTCAGCGGAGTGCCTTTTCCGTAGCGGCTATAAGTGTGGCGGTCGTCAAAGCGTATGCCGTTTTCGGGGTAGCGTATGTAGTCGAGATGGATGCCGTCCACTTCGTAGCGAGAGGCTATTTCCACGCACAGACGGGCCAGATAGTCGGCCGTGCCGGGCTGTCCGGGGTCCATCAGGTATAGTTCCTGGCTCTTGTAGCACAGTTCGGGATGCAGGCGCGGCAGTGCCTTGGCTCCAAGCGACTTCATGTCCGACAGGCGGCATACGGGAAACGCCACGACCCAGGCATGCAGTTCCATGCCGCGCCGATGTGCCTGCTCGACAGCAAAGGCCAGCGGGTCGTAGCCCGGATCTGCGCACGATTTGCCCGCAAACACGTAGTCGAAAGGCTCTATTTCCGACCTGTAGGCCACGGTTCCGCGCAGACGGGTCTGAAAAAGTATGGTGTTGATGCCTGCTTCCTTCAGTTGGTCGAATTGCCGGCAGAGGTCGGCCTGTTGTCTGGACCGCGAGGTGGCGTTGTTGGCCGGCGCAGCAGGCCAGTCGAGACCGCCAAGCGTGGTAAACCAGACCGCCCGATAGGCGCGTGGCAGCGGAAATGCGGTCCGAGTGCTGTCGGGCACGGACAGACTGAACTGTGCGCTGATGCGGCCGGTGGGCACCATAAGCCACAGTAGGCCAACGATAAGGCACTTGACTGACGGAAGGGATATTTTCATCGGCATTGCTGATAGAGCGACTGAAGCGAGGCTCGCGGCAGTCCGAGTTGTACGGCTTTGTCGAGGTCGCGCCGTGCTTCGGCCTTGCTTCCCATTTGCAGGTGTACTTCGGCGCGGCTCACGCGATAGGTGCGATTGTCGGGCTGAAGCGTCAGCATACGGTCGTAGTCGGCAAGTGCCTCGCCCCATCGTTCCTGATGCTTGAGCAGGTTGGCCCGCATGGCCAGTGCCTCGACATCGTCGGGGTGCTGCCCGATAAACACGTCGAGCCGCTGCAGGGCCTCCTGCGGCCGGCCGTCGCGATAGAGAGCCAAGGCCAGGAGTATGGGCGCGTTGGTGTTTTCGGGGTCGAGTTCCACGACGCGAGCCAGGTCCTGACGCGCCTCCGAGTAGGTGCGCAGCTGCATCTTTGCGGCGGCTCGCAGAAAGAGTATGCGAACGAGTGTCGAGTCGGGCATGTCGGCCAGCATCATTACGTCGCAGTCCTGGAGGGCAGCACGTGCGTTGCCAAAGTTCAGGTAGGCCGACGCGCGCTCCATTCGAACGTCGCGGTTTTCGGGTTGCATGCGCAGGATGGAGGTGAACTCGCTGATGGCTTCCTTATAGCGTTCCTGTCCGAGATAGATTTGTCCGAGCGTGCGACGGACCACCCAGTTGCCACGAGCGTCGGGCCTCAGTTTCAAACAGTCGCGCAGCAGCGTCTCTGCTTGGGCGAGCGAGTCGGTATAGAGAAAGTTGAACGCCCGCTTCAGGTTGTCGGCATATTGCAGGGAGTCCTCGCGCAACGCCTCGGGGTGCTTGTTCTCCACGTCGAAGTCGTGCAGATTTTTCGAGCGCACCCGCACGGCGCCCTTGTTCAAGTCGATGATGGTCTGGCTCGCAGCCGGCACGGCCACAAGCACACAGAGCCACAGCAGGCTCATTCGAATCAGACTCTCAAACTTGCGCATAGACAGGGCAAAGTTACTCCCAAAAACCCATATGAGCCCGGCAAAAAGGGTTAATGTTTCTAAACAACGCCATAAGCATTTGTGAACCAAACTATTACGAGTCCCAAAATTGCATAATGGAATCGGAAAATTGCATAATGGAATTTCGAAATTGCATAATGCAATTTTCGAATTGTATAATGGGATTTTCACACGGCATTATGCAATTTTCGGGTCCGCCTACACCCCTGGAAGCGAGCCTACTGCGACAAAATTCCTGCATAATTCCACAAGAAAAAGCCTACGGCTTTGCGTATCCACGCATTTATCGTAACTTCGCGCAAAAGAATCGCATACAACCATGGAATATAATTTTACCGACATTGAACAGCGCTGGCGCAAGCGTTGGGCTGATGAGAAAATCTACCACGTGGACATTGACGGCGAGAAGCCTAAGTTCTACGTGCTCAACATGTTCCCGTATCCGAGCGGCGCAGGCCTGCACGTGGGTCACCCCCTGGGCTACATCGCTTCCGATATCTATGCACGCTACAAGCGGCTTTGCGGCTACAACGTGCTCAATCCGATGGGCTACGACGCCTATGGCCTGCCCGCCGAGCAATATGCCATCCAGACGGGACAGCATCCGGCCATCACCACCGAGCAGAACATTGCGCGCTATCGCGAACAACTCGACAAAATAGGCTTTTCGTTCGACTGGGACCGCGAAGTAAGAACCTGCGACCCCAAGTACTACAAGTGGACGCAGTGGGCATTCCTCCGCATGTATAATTCGTTCTACTGCAACCGCTGTGCCTCGGCGCAGCCCATCAGTGCGCTGGTTGACCACCTCAGCACCAAGGGAACGGAAGGCCTCGACGTGGCGCAGACGGAAGAACTGCATTTCAGCGCAGCCAACTGGAACGCCATGAGCGAACAGGAAAAGCAGCAGACACTCATGAACTACCGCCTGGCCTATCTGGGCGAAACGATGGTAAACTGGTGCGCCGAACTGGGCACCGTATTGGCCAACGACGAAGTAGTGGACGGCGTGAGCGTCAGAGGCGGCTATCCGGTCGTACAAAAGAAAATGAAACAGTGGTGCCTGCGCGTGTCGGCCTATGCCCAAAGGCTGCTGGACGGCCTGAACGGCATCGACTGGTCGGAGAGTATCAAGGAAACCCAGCGCAACTGGATTGGCCGCTCGGAAGGCACGGAAATGGTGTTCCACACCAATAGCGCCGACCAGCCCGAGATTACTATCTTCACGACCCGGGCAGATACCATCTTCGGCGTTACTTTCATGGTGCTGGCTCCCGAGAGTGAATACGTGAAACCCCTTACCACCGACGCACAACGCGTAGCCGTGGAGCAATATGTGGCCGACACGAAAAAACGCACCGAACGCGAGCGCATAGCCGACCGTCGCGTCAGTGGCGTATTTACGGGCAGCTACGCGCAGAACCCGTTTACCGGCGAGCAAATCCCCATCTGGGTTAGCGACTACGTACTTTCGGGCTACGGCACGGGTGCCATCATGGCCGTTCCTGCTCACGACAGCCGCGACTACGCCTTTGCCCGCCATTTCAACCTGCCCATCCGCCCGCTGGTCGAGGGATGCGACGTCAGCGAAGAGAGTTTCGACGCGAAAGAAGGCATCGTATGCAATTCGCCAGCCACCGGCGTGGAAAGCCTCAAGGGATTTACGCTGAACGGACTGACCATCAAAGAGGCCATAGTGGCCACCAAGCAGTTTGTAACGGACAACCGGCTCGGCCGAGTAAAGACCAACTACCGACTACGCGACGCTATCTTCTCGCGCCAACGCTATTGGGGCGAACCCTTCCCCATCTACTACAAAGACGGCATGCCTCAGCCCATTCCCGAGGAGTGCCTGCCGATAGAACTGCCCGAGGTGACGAAATTCCTGCCCACCGAATCGGGAGAACCGCCCCTCGGCAACGCCACCAAATGGGCATGGGACACAAAGTCGCTGCAAGTGGTGGACAACAGCCTCATCGACAACCAGACCATATTCCCGCTCGAACTGAGCACCATGCCGGGCTTCGCCGGCAGTAGCGCCTACTACCTGCGCTATATGGACGCGCACAACGACACGGCCCTCGTGTCGGAGAAAGCCGACCAATACTGGCGCAACGTAGACCTGTACGTCGGCGGCAGCGAGCACGCAACCGGCCACCTTATCTACAGCCGGTTCTGGAACAAGTTCCTGCACGACATCGGCGTGAGCTGCGAAGAAGAACCGTTCGGAAAACTCGTCAACCAAGGCATGATACAGGGCAGGTCGAACTTCGTCTATCGCATCAAAGGCACGCAACAGTTTGTAAGCCTCGGCCTGAAAGACAACTACGACGTGACGCCCATCCACGTAGACGTAAACATCGTCGAGAACGACGTACTCGACATCAACGCCTTCCGGCAGTGGCGTCCGGAGTACGAAAACGCCGAGTTCATACTCGAGGACGGCAAATACATTTGCGGCTGGGCCGTTGAGAAGATGTCAAAATCGATGTTTAACGTGGTAAACCCCGACCTCATAGTGGAACGCTACGGCGCCGATACGCTACGCATCTACGAGATGTTCCTCGGCCCGATTAACCAAAGCAAGCCGTGGGACAGCAACGGCATCGACGGCTCGGCACGCTTTCTGCGCAAGTTCTGGAATCTGTTCTTCGACAACGACACTATCGCCGTTGACGACAGCACCCCAACCCCCGAAAACCTGAAGTCGCTGCACAAACTCATCAAGAAGATTTCGGAAGACATCGAAGACTTCTCGTTCAACACCAGCGTGCCGGCGTTCATGATTGCTACGACGGAACTGGCCAGCCAAAAGTGCCACAGCCGCCAGATACTGGAGCCGACCGTCATTCTGCTGGCCCCATTCGCCCCACATATCGCCGAGGAACTGTGGAACCGCATGGGACACGACGCCACCGTGTTCGACGAGAAGTGGCCCGTATTCGATGAGAAATACCTGGTAGAATCGACCGTCAAAATGGCCGTGTCGTTCAACGGAAAGACCCGCTACACCATCGACGTAAGCGCATCGGCCAGCAATGACGAGGTGCAGCAGCAAGCCCTTGGCGACGCCAATGCCGCCAAATACCTGGAAGGTCACCAAATAGTGAAGGTGATTGTAGTGCCCAAGCGCATCGTCAACATAGTAATCAAATAAATCCATCGCACCGCCATGCCATTATGGACCTCTAAGAAAGCGATCCAAGAAGCCAACGACTACCTGTTTATCACTCTTGGCTGCATCATCTACGCCGTAGGCATCAACTGCTTCTTACTGCCCTACCAAATTACGTCGGGCGGAGTGGCCGGTATCGGTGCGCTGATTTTCTATGCCTTTGGCATCCCGCAGGCCTACTCCTACCTGTTCATCAACATCATACTGCTGATAATAGCCATCAAGGAACTCGGCTTCAGTTTCTCCATCAAGACCATCTATGCGGTATTCCTGCTGACGTTCTTGCTGGAGTTCATCCGCGTTTTCCTGGTTGGCTACGGCGCCTCCCATACGGCCGACTTCGACATCATATACAACCAAATGCCTCAGATAGTGCACGGCGACGCTTTCATGTCGACCATCCTCGGATCGGCCTGTGTCGGCGTCGGACTGGGCGTAGTTTTCCTGCACAACGGCAGTACGGGCGGCACCGACATCATTGCCGCCGTCATCAACAAGTATCGCGACGTGACACTGGGCCAGACCATCATGCTGACCGATATTATCATCGTCTCGAGCAGTCTGCTTCTGCCCGGATACACTATTTCACGCACGCTCTACGGTTATACGACACTGATTATAGTCAGTATGCTGCTCGACTTTGTCGTAGACAGCGGTCGACAGTCGGTTCAGTTCTTCATCTTCTCCAGTCGCTATCAGGATATCGCTAATGCCATCAACAAGACCGGCCGTGGCGTGACTGCACTCAACGCAGAAGGCTGGTACACGCACCGAGATATCCGCGTGCTGGTGGTTCTGGCAAAGAAACGCGAGAGCACCAACATATTCAGAATCATACACCACATCGACCCAAATGCCTTCGTCTCGCAAAGTAAAGTAATCGGCGTGTTCGGATATGGCTTCGACCACCTCAAGGTGAAAGACCACAGTTCGAAAAACCCAAAGATTCGGCCCGATTCGCCCAAGCCTTCCGACGAGGCACCAAAGCTGAACCTGCCCGACTGGGTAGAACAGCACAACCCCACTATTCATTCTCCCCATACCGATTAGCCATGAAACAGTTAGTCTTTGCCACACACAACGCGCATAAACTCGACGAGATAAGGCATATTCTGGGCAGTCGGGTAGAGGTGCGCAGCCTCGGCGAACTCGGATGTACGGAAGAAATCGATGAGACGGCCGACACGCTCGAAGGCAATGCGCTCCAAAAAGCCCGCTACGTCTATGAGAAATACGGATGCGATTGCTTCGCCGACGATTCCGGACTCGAAGTGGACGCACTTGGCGGCCTGCCCGGCGTACACACGGCCCGCTATGCCCCTCCGGCCGAAGACCAGTCCGAGGCAAACACGCAGAAACTGCTTCGCGTGCTCAAAGACGAGGAGAATCGCAGCGCACGCTTCCGCACAATCATCGCACTGATTGAAGGCGGCGAAGAACATCTCTTTGAGGGAATCGTAGAAGGCTATATAACCACCGAAAAACGCGGCAACGGCGGCTTCGGCTACGATCCGGTGTTCGTGCCCAAGGAAGAAACCCTCACATTTGCCGAACTTGGCGCCGACTACAAGAACCAAATCAGCCACCGCGCCAATGCCGTCAAGAAACTATGCCAATATCTGGCTGAAAACCACAACGAAAACAAATCCATAAAATAGACAACCTATGCGTCGCACCCTATTTTTTATTTGCTGTCTGATAGCACTCGTTGCCAACACACGGGCTCAATATGCACAAGACTGGGATTTTCACCTGGCCTATACTGAACCCACGCAACACATCTTCGTAGGCGACAAAGTCTACTGCATAACGGGCGGAAACCTCATGAGCTATTCGTTTGACGACGAAGAAGTGCGCCTCTACAATACGAATTCCGGCATGAGCGGTAAGACCATACTCATGGCCGGCTATTCCGAAGCCGCAAAAGTACTTGTCATCGTCTACGGCGACGGCAATATCGACTTGCTCGACGAGAACGACAATTTCACCCAACTGTCGCAGTACCGCTCTTCACTCGTCGGAACTTTCAGCGCCACCAAGTTGCACATCTACGAGCAGTTCGCATTGATTGCCAACGGTAGCGAAGTGGTCATCATCGACCTCGAAAAGAAAAACCTGAAAGGCGTATACAACACTCGCAACGAGTTGCGGGCCGCCACCATATTCAACAACGAGATTTGGGCCGCCGGAAACGGCATCGTCTTTAGGTGTCCGCTCAACAGCAACCCCTACGACGCAGAAAACTGGGCACAAATTAACAACATTTGGGTTGACCATTTCTTCCAGATAGGCGAAAAACTCTATGCAAATATTTGGAACCAGGCCTATCCCTATTATCGCGGTACATGGGAGTTTACTATCACTGACGAAGATGGTTCCTTTACTCCGCGCCTCATACAACGCAACATCGTCTATAACACGAGCAAAGCCGACAAATATGGCGCCGTCACGTTCAACACTACTCAGATGATGGTGCTTAATGCCGACGACATCGAACATCCCCTTGTCGTCAGAAAACCGGCAGACATTCCTACGTGGTATTACATCACCCGCGAAAACGACGGCACATTCTGGATTAGCGAAGGCGTGGACGGACTGAAACAATATACCCTCGACGCCGCCACAGCCACCCTCACACCGACAGGCCTGTCCATTCCGGCCTTTGGTACGCGCCGCGACCTGGCATACTATATGCGCTACGAAGGAGAACGCCTACTTGTGGCCGGAGGTCGGTTGGATCCGTACGGCCGACAGCACTGGCCAGGCACAATCATGCGCTACGAAGACGGAGAATGGTCGAGTTTCCAGGAAGACGGCATCTCCCAGATTACCGGATTTAACTATCGTGACATAACAAGCATCGTTCAAGATCCTAACGACCCCTCCCACCACTTTGCATCATCGGCCGGACAAGGCGTATACGAGTTCCAGGATTTCCAATTCCTCAGACTACTCAACGAAAGCAACTCTGCGCTCGAATCGATAATCCCCGGAAACGGCAACTACCTCCGAATGGACGGTCTGAACTACGACCACGACGGAAACCTTTGGATGGTGAACAACGGCACCGAGATGCCGCTCAAGGCCATGAAGCCCGACGGCACTTGGAAAGCCTTCTACGTAGAGCCCATTGATGCCGCGCCCACTTTGGAGAAGACTCTTGTCGACCACAAGAATCGCATCTGGGTAGCCTCAAGGCGTACGACCGGAAACCACGATGCCGGACTGCTGTGCTACGATACAAACGGCACATTCGATAATGAAACCGACGACATCTACCGTTATCGCATCGACGGCTATAATCAGGACTCCCGCAGCGTCCGACTGGGCGGTGTCTATGCCCTTGCCCTCGACAAGACCAACCGACTTTGGGTCGGAACCGAAACGGGTCTTTACGTCATCAATAATACCGACGAGTGGTTCAACAGTTCATTCAACTTCACGCAAATTAAAATTGCCCGAAACGACGGCACCAACCTGGCCGACTACCTATTGAGCGACGTCGCGGTATCGGCGCTCACCGTCGACGGAGCCAACCGCAAATGGATTGGAACCATGAACAGCGGACTCTACTTAGTCAGCGCCGACGGAACCGAAGTGCTCGCGCACTACGACACAAGCAACTCGCCCATCTTGAGCAACTACATCCTCAGCATCGCTATCAACGAGACCGACGGCACCGTGATGATTGGCACCGACGTAGGCATCTGCTCGCTGAAAGCCAATGTGGTGAATTTCTACGACGAGTTGGTGGAAGACAACATAAAAGTATACCCCAATCCAGTACGTCCAGAATATCACGGCATGGTCACGCTGACCGGTATGACGCAGGATGCCGAGGTGAAAGTCGTTGCCACGAGCGGACGCGTAGTCTATGTAGGCCGCGCCCATAGTGGAAACTTCACCTGGGACCTCAACAACCAGAGCGGAAAACGAGTGGGCTCGGGCGTATACTATTTCTACATCTCCACAGCCGACGCAAAGAAAGGCGCAGTTGCCAAGATAATTGTCATCTAAACGGCCGCTTAAACGCGCTCTATAAGCCCATAAATAAAGAAAATCGCACAATTTTTCAGGAAAAACATAAAAAAAACTTCAAAAATTTGGTTGCTGATTTTCAACTTTATATATTTGCTATGCAAAGTAACGATAAAAACCTATTCCTTAACACTTTAAATAATTTTTATTATGAACAAAACTGAATTAGTTGCTGCTATTGCAGCCAAAGCCGAACTTACTAAGGTAGACGCTAAGAAAGCTCTTGAAGCTGCTCTTGCTGCTGTTAAAGAATCTCTTGCAAAGGACGAAAACGTGGCTCTCGTTGGCTTCGGTACCTTGAAAGTCGTTAAGCGCGCCGCTCGTCAGGGTGTGAACCCCGCTCAGCCCACCAAGAAGATTAAGATTCCTGCAAAGAAAGTCGTTAAGTTCAAGGCAGGTGCTGAACTCGAAGCAGCTGTTAAATAAGTTTGACTTTTTCAAAACTTATGCCGTAGGTCGAAAGGCCTACGGCTTTTTTTTGTACTTTTGTGGCGGTGGCCGAAATGCCTATACAAACCGCCACGGCCATAGTGCTACCGCCTCGCTCCTCGCGCGAATCCACTCCTATTATTATATATATGCGTCGGACGGCGGCGAAAAACCGTTGCCGCACCATTCTTCCGACCCACAAATCTCACCGATATGAAAAAATCTGCTTTCCTGCTGTTCATGCTCCTATGCGCCGCCACGGCAAGTGCCCAGCATTTCCATCTCAAGTTAGGCGGAGGTATTGCCTCGCACCTCAAAGACACCAAGAACATCGGTGCCTTCAAGATTGGCATTGGCTACGAATACGAACTGAGCCAGAAATGGACCATCATGCCTTCGCTGGTGGCCTACGGAAAAGGCTGGAAGGAGAAGGACCAGGTAGTAAACTACTACGACGATAATCACGAACTCGTATACAACGATGACGGCACCGTGCGCACCGGACTAAAGAACCGCACCACTACGGCCAACTATCTGGAGGTGCCTGTGGTGTTCAACTACTACCTTCGCACGGGCGAGAGCCGCTATGTGGTGTTCAGCGCCGGACCATATATCGCTTGCGGAATCAGTGGTAAACAAAAGACCAAGGGAGATGCCGAAGAATATATGGGTCGGAAACTCTACTACGAGAAGAAAACCTTCAAGGAACTCGGCGTCCACCGCTTCGAGGCCGGAGTAACCGCCGGGGTGGGCTATCAGTTCCCCATACACATCACGGCCGGCGTGGAAATGGACTATGGACTGACGAAGTTCAACACGGCCGGACGCCACAACTTCACGCTGCTGTTCGCGCTCTCCTATCAATTCCAGTAGCAAAATACCCTTTTCGGTGTATTGGTGCGGCACGCAGGTCGGCATATCTTTGCACCAGATTCAGAACACCTTTGAATATTAGGGAAAGCCTATGCCCGACCATCGTCGAGAGATGACATCGACGCAGAAGCCTCTGAGTTAAGTAGAAAATTAAATTGTTATGTTCCTAAAAAGGCTGCAACGCTGTTGCGGCCTTTTTTCGTCGGTCGGCGGCATACGCCCCGTCGGCTATGCCCTGAAGATGTCGTGGAGCACCTGCAATGATTTCGGCTCGCTAAACTGTGGCAGATGGAGCCGGTAGTAGGTAATCATGATGTCGAGCAGGCGGCTACGCTCGGCCGACGAGAACGCGAACAAGTGGGCGTTCGAAAAATTCATGCGCAACAGCGACGGCAGCCACTTTGCCTCTTGGGGCAGCAGATAGTGCTCATGGAGCGGCTGCCGAGGCGTATACATTCCGTTCAGCAAGTCGAAGAAACTGCCGTCAGCATAATTCTCCGCATTCGGTTCGAAGCCCAGGAACGGAATCAGTCGCCGCAGAAACGTCAGGTGAAAGTTCTCGATGCCCGCATCTGCCTCGTCGAGCCACAGGATGCTGTTACGCAGGAAGGCAAACAAGTCCTTCGTCAGCGGTTCGCCGCGCAACGCTCCGATTAGCACCTCGGCCAGAAACAGAGCCACAGCCGTCTTGCGCATGTCATAGGGAATTGAAGCCAGATTAGTGGCGTGCGCACTGCGAAGTTGCTGCAGCGGTTTCTGGTCGCGCTGGTTCCACTCGATTTCCATAAGCGCCAGCGGCTGAAACAGGTTCACGTTCAGCCCGCCACGCTGTCGGACAGACGGACGATGCAGCACAAACGACTGGCGGCCAGCCTCTTCCGTCAGCAAGTCGGCAATCAGTTTGCCGTCGGAATAGCGGAGCGTGTGGAGCACAATGGCCTGTGAACTGAGCAGCATATTACATCTATCGGTTACCGACTGCGAAGTAAGCAAAAAAATTGCCAACAGCGAAACGAAACCGCCGTTTCAGTCTGTCGCATTATGCAATTATCGGCCCCGATAAGGCGCAAAACCCATAAAAAGCTAAAAAATAATGCGAAAAATATTTGCCCAATTAAAAAAGCAGTGTAATTTTGCACCGCAATTAAGCCGCGTGGCGTTTTGAGGCATCTCTGCGCCATTGAAAGGCAGCCGTTGCAAGGCAGGCCGGTTCGTCTATCGGTTAGGACGAGAGATTTTCATTCTCTAAAGAGGAGTTCGACTCTCCTACCGGCTACAAACAAAATAGAACATATAGAAACATAATGGCAAACCACAAATCATCAGTTAAAAGAATACGCCAGACGGCCACTCGCCGCCTTCACAACCGCTATTACGCTAAGACCATGCGCAATGCCGTACGCAAACTGCGTGCCACCACTGAGAAGGCAGCTGCCGAAGAACTTCTTCCGAAAGTTCAGAAGATGCTTGACAAACTTGCAAAGCGTCATATCATTCACAAGAACAAAGCTGCCAACCTGAAAAGCAGTGTAGCTCTTCACGTGAACAAACTTGCGTAAGCACGCATCTGTTATAGGCGTAAAGAACCTAAGCCGAGCCCTATCGTTCATAGATAAGGTTCGGCTTTTTCATATACAGCGCTGCCGCACAGCCATGGCCGGCGCAAATTCCATGATCGGACCGAAAAATTGCATAATACAATTCGCAAATTCCATAATACAATTTTGAAATTGCATTATGCAATCTGACGATTCCATAATGGGATTTTTGCATTGTCGGCCGCAACCACTAAATTTGACTATCTAACCCTCCCATCATGCAAGACTTTGAAATCATAGCCAAGACCTTTCTCGGACTTGAAGAGCCCCTGGCCGCCGAACTTGCCGAACTCGGCGCCGACCAGATAGAGAAGGGGCACCGCATGGTCAGTTTCCGCGGCAATCAGGAAATGCTCTACCGCGCCAACTTCTGCCTGCGCACCGCCGTGCGCGTGCTGAAACCCATCAAGCACTTCGTGGCCCACAATCCCGACGAGGTGTACAACGTGCTGAGCCAGTTTCCGTGGGAAACCATACTGCGCCTCGACCAGACCTTTGCGGTGAACAGCGTCATCAATAGCAGCGAGTTCAACCACAGCAAGTTCGTGGCCTACCGCGTCAAGGACGCCATCGCCGACTACTTCCTGCAGCGCGACGGCAAGCGCCCGAACATCAGCGTCAGCAACCCCGACATCCGCTTCGATATGCACATCACCGGCACCGAGTGCACACTGAGCCTCGACAGTAGCGGAGAGAGCCTCCACCTACGTGGCTACCGTAGCGGCACCGTCGAAGCGCCCATCAACGAGGTGCTGGCGGCCGGCATGATAAGGCTGAGCGGCTGGAACTTCGACACCGACTTCATCGACCCGTTCTGCGGAAGCGGAACCATAGCCATCGAGGCCGCACTCATGGCCCGGAACATCTACCCGGGCATCTTCCGCAAGCATTTCGGCTTTGAAAACTGGAACGACTTCGATGCCGACCTGCTTCAGCGTATCTACGACGACGATTCGGCCGAGCGACCGTTCGAGCACCATATCTACGCACGCGACATCAACCGCCCCGCCATCGAGATTGCCATGGAAAACGCACGCAACGCAGGCGTGGCCGACCTCATCACCTTCGAACAGCAAGATTTCCGCCAGTTCACGCAACCGGAAGACAAAGCCATCATCGTGACCAACCCGCCTTACGGCGAACGCCTTAAGGGAAGCGACACGCTCGGCCTTTACAACGTCATCGGCGACCGGCTTAAGCACCAGTTCAAGGGCAACGAGGCCTGGATAATCTGTTCGAGCAAGGATTTGTTCGATAATATCGGACTGCGCCCCAGTGTAAAGATTGAACTCAACAACGGCTCGCTCCCATGCGAACTGCGCCGCTACCAACTGTTCGATGGAAAAATGAAATCGTTCCGTGCCGAAGGCGGACTGCTCAAGACTTCGGAAGACCTTCACCGCAACGCACAGAAACGCCGTAGTCGCGAAGTCCGACAAGAGTTCTTCAAGTCGTTCGACGGACCGACCCCCGAACTGTCGGAAGAGGACAACGAACTCGAAAGCATGCGCAACCTGCACCGGCAATTCGAGCATCGTCTCGGCCGCAAGTACAATCGCCGCGAAGATGGCGAACCGTCGGCCGACAACAGGCGCCCGCGTCGCGAAAACGCACCTTCGCGCGACCGATTTGCCAAGCGCGACAACCGGCAGCGCCCTCCTCGCCGCAAGTTCAACCGCGAAAGTTAAACCAACCATAATGCGCCCAACCACCATGAGAAACCTACGCGCCATCCTCCTGCTTCTACTAACCTCCACGTTTATGACACTCGCCGCACAAGATAAGAAAGCCTTCACGCTCAACGACTTAATGAGTGGCGGCAATAATTATTGGAACCTGCTTCCCAAGTCGCTCTACGTGGACTATTGGGGTGACGAGTTGCTTCAACTCAGCGTTGACAACGTGCGTAGGCAGTCCGACCGCAAAGTGCTGTTCACTCTGGACGATGTCCGTCGTGCCGTCAAGGCCGATTCACTCTTGCGCGGACTCAACCTGCTTCGCGCCACCTTCCCCTATGCCGACCGTCCGCAGGCACTGCTTTCCAGCGGCTCGCTGTATCTAATCTACGACTGGGAGGCTCGCGCCGTCGTGTGGCAGAGCAAGCGCCGCCACGCTGTGCAGGCCTACGAGTTCAGTCCGCAGTCGCACTACGAAGCCTTCGTATCGGGCGACAACCTCTATCTGTCGGACGGAAAGGGCGAACCGCACAAACTGTCGACAGACGGTTCGCGCGAAATCGTTTATGGCCAGGTCGTGCACCGAAATGAGTTCGGCATAGACAAAGGCCTGTTCTTCAGCCCGAGCGGACGCCTGCTGGCGTTCTATCGCATGGACCAGTCGATGGTTGCAGACTACCCGCAGGTTGACATCTCAGCCCGCGAAGCCGCCTACACCCCCGACAAATATCCCATGGCAGGCATGGCGAGCCACAAGGTAAGCGTGGGCATCTACAACCCTGCCACGCAGGCCACCGTCTACCTGCAGACCGGCGACCCGACCGACCGCTACTTCAGCAACATAAGTTGGTCGCCCGACGAGACTACGCTCTACGTCATCGAACTACCCCGGTCGCAGGACAAGGCCGAGCTCGTGGCCTACGACTCAAAGACCGGCGCCCGCAAGGCCGTACTCTACACCGAGACCAACGCCAAATACGTCCATCCAACCCATGCACTGGCGTTTCTCCCGTGGAATCCGCACCAGTTCATCTATCAGAGCGAGCGCGACGGTTATAACCACCTCTATTTGTTCGATGACACCGGCAAGGAAGTCAAGCAACTCACCAAGGGCGCCTATGTCGTGAACACACTGCTCGGATTCAACGTCAAGAACAAGAGTGTCATCTACCAGAGCAACGAGGCCCATCCGCTGCGCAATAATATATGGAGCGTGAATGTGCGTAGCGGAAAGCGCCAACTGCTCGACAACGGCCGCGGAGTACACTCGGGCCGCCTCAACGCAAGCGGCACCGAACTCGTCGACCGCTGGAGCGAGCCCGACCTATATGCTTCCTACGCCATCCGAAGCACCACGAAGCCGGCCGAACAGGTACTCCAGACCGACAGCACCATCTGGCAGGGCTACAACGTACCCGAAGTCAAGAGCGGCAGTATCGTAGCCGCCGACGGCACTACGCCGCTCTACTATCGCTTGGTGCTGCCCACCGATTTCGACCCCGCAAAAAAATATCCCACCGTGGTCTATGTCTATGGAGGCCCCGGAACAAGAACTATCGAGGAGCGCTGGCGCTACATGTCGCGCCCGTGGGAAACCTACATGGCCCAGCGCGGCTACGTCCTATTCGTGTTGGACAACAGAGGTTCGTCGCAGCGCGGTTTCGACTTCGAAAGTGTCACTTTCCGCCACCTGGGCGACGAAGAGATGCGCGACCAGATGTGCGGCATAGACTTCCTGAAGTCGCTACCCTATGTCGACGCCGACCGCATAGGCGTGCACGGCTGGAGCTACGGCGGATTTATGACCACGAACCTGATGCTGACCTATCCGGACGTGTTCAAGGTCGGCGTAGCAGGTGGTCCCGTCATCGACTGGCGTTATTACGAGGTAATGTACGGAGAACGCTACATGGACACCCCTCAGGAGAACCCAGAAGGCTATGAGAGCAGTTCGTTGCTCAATAAGGCCGGCAACCTGAAAGGCAGGCTCCAACTGATTATCGGCTACAACGACCCGGTGTGCGTACCGCAGCACTCGCTTAGTTTCTTGCGTGCCTGCGCAGATGCCGGCACGCAGCCCGATTTCTTTGCCTATCCGGGCCAGGGCCATAACATGACGGGCCGCGACATGGTGCATCTGCACGAACGCATAACGCGCTACTTCGACGACTACCTCAAACCGCTCAACTGCTGCGGCCAATAGCCACCGCGCACAGGCATTCGGGCGCGAACGCCTTTCCCAGCAGAAAATTGCCTTAAAAAATGTGCGAAAACTTCGCTTTTTGAAAAAGAAAGCCTACTTTTGCACCGTTCTTTTCACGAAGAACACCGCGTTTGTCCTGTGGTGTAATGGTCAGCACTAGGGTTTTTGGTACCCTCAGTCCCCGTTCGAATCGGAGCAGGACAACCTTTGAGCCCTTCGCACTATGGCGTGGGGCTCTTTCTTTATGGCAGCGGTCGTGGCCATAAGGCTACCGGACCACTGCAACCACCTATCAACCAAACTGCCTATGAAATCTTTGCAGCACCCTATGGCCGATTTTGCCTACTGCCCACGCTGCGGCAGCCGCCACTTTAGGGTGAACGACCCGAAGTCGAAAATCTGCGCCGACTGCGGATTTGTGCTCTACCACAACTCGGCTGCAGCCGTGGCCGCTATTGTCATCGACAAGTACCGCCGACTTCTAGTGACGCGGAGGGCATTTGAGCCCGCGCGCCATACGCTCGACCTGCCGGGCGGCTTTGTAGATCCGGGCGAGGAGGCTGAAACGGCCGTGCGGCGCGAGGTTTTCGAGGAAACCGGATGTCGCGTGGCGAAGACCGACTATCTGTTCTCGCTGCCCAACACGTATGTCTATTCGGCGCATACGGTTCACACCACCGACCTCTTCTTTGCCTGCACGATTGAAGGCGGCGCCACGGCGGAAGCACACGACGACGCGGCGGAAATCCTATGGATTCCGCTCACGGAAGTAGACCCGGCACAGTTTGGCCTGGCCTCCATCCGCAAGGCCGTAGAGCGGCTGCTGAAAACCCTATAGATAGTGCCTGCGGGCCACTGGTTCCGGTCCGCCGGCCTCGAGCAACGCCTCGAGTTGCTGCTCCGACGTCACGACAGTAAGCATGTCGTCGACGGTGTCGCGGAGCAGGCTTCGTGTGCCCATACGGTGCAGCATGGCAAGCAGGTCGTCCCAGCATCCGTCCACGTTGTAGAGGACAACGCGAGGCACCTTGTAGCCGATGGAAGCCATCGACAGCGCGGTGAATACCTCGTCGATGGTGCCCACACCTCCAGGCAACGCCACAAGCACGTCGCTCTGCTCAATCATCGTCTGTTTCCGGTCGGCCATGTTATGCGTGCGGATGACGGTATCGTTGCATGCGCTGACGCGCTTCTGCTCGAACACGATTTCGGGCACTACGCCCACCACCAGTCCGCCCTCGGCCTTGACGGCCTGAGCCAGCGTCTCCATCAGTCCGCTCTTCGAACCGCCATAGACGAGTTGCCGTCCCGTGCGACCGATGAACGCGCCCACAGCCCGGGCTGCTGCTTCGAACGCAGGTTCTGCCACCGGACAGGCAGAGAGAAAAACACCGATTTTATTGTATTTCATGTACAAAAACCACTATTCTGGTCACACAAAATTAGGAAACTCCGCGAATGGTTGTATCTTTATGCCACTAAAATTGTCAATCCTTTCCATAAATCTACTCTATCGATGGACAAAACCGACAAACTGGCCCGCTATGCGCTTGCACAAAAGCAAATCGAGGCACTTGCCTCCGGCGAGAACGATGCGGTGGCGCTGATGGCCAATACCGCCGCGCTGCTCAAGGATAGCCTGCAGTTTTTCTGGGTAGGTTTCTACCGCGTGGTCGGCGACGAACTCGTGCTGGGTCCGTTCCAGGGCCCGGTAGCCTGCATCCGCATAAAGAAAGGGCGCGGCGTGTGCGGCCACTGCTGGGGCAAGGGCGCCACCGTCATTGTCGACGACGTCGATGCGTTCCCCGGACACATTGCCTGCAGCAGTCTGTCGCGCTCCGAGATAGTGGTGCCGCTCAAGGACCGAAGCGGAGCCGTGCGTGCCCTCATCGACATCGACAGCACCCTAATGGCCGACTTCGACCAGACCGATGCCGACGCCCTCGAGCATATAGCCAACACGCTGTCCGACAGGATTTTCTGAACATCCCATACTGCGCCGCTCAGCCTGCATTATGACCACCTGAAAATTGCATTATGAAATTGAAAAATTGCATAATACAATCTCAAAATTGTATAATGCAATTTCAAAATTCCATTATTGAATATTTTTATCGCATTATGAAATATTTCCGACACTCTATCTTGCTGATTATCTGCGCTATGCTATGCGCGCCAACCCTTATGGCAAAACGTCGCGTGCTGAAGTCGCCCGACGGCCGCACCGAGGTGCTGGTCGAACTGCGCGGCGGCTGCGCCTACTACTCGGTCTGCCGCGACGGCCAGCCCATCGTCGGTGCCTCGCGCCTCGGACTGGAAGAGAAAAACGGCGTGGAACTGAGCCGCGGCCTGCGTGAAACGCGCACCGACTACGCTGCCGTCGACAGCCTTTGGCATCAGCCGTGGGGCGAGAACAAGACAATCCGCGAGAACTATAGGGAAATGACCGTACACCTGCGTAGCCTGAACGCCGACCTCGCATTGCGTTTTCGCGCATTCGACGACGGCATCGGATTCCGATACGAGGTGGCAGCCAAAGGACGGGATTCGCTGCAGATAGTCCGCGAACTGACGGAGTTCTGCTTTATCGACGATGCCCGCAGTTGGTCGATACCGGCCAACAGCGATACCTATGAACTGCTCTACCGCGACCTGCCGCTCAGCCAGATAGGCACGGCAAACACTCCGCTTACCCTACGCACGCACGCGGGCGTGTATTGCAGCATCCACGAGGCCGCGCTCTACGACTACCCCGAGATGACGGTGGCCTCCACGGACTCGCTGCGCCTGGAGGCAAGGCTTGCGCCCTGGCCCGACGGCATTGCGGCCCGCGAACCCGGTAGTTTCCACACGCCGTGGCGCACGCTGCAACTGGCCGACCGTGCCGTCGGTCTGATTAACAGCAGTCTGATTCTCAACCTCAATCCGGCCTGCCAGATAGCCGACACTTCGTGGATACGCCCTAAGAAATATGTCGGAATATGGTGGGGTATGCACGTGGGCATCTGGAGTTGGGTGATGGGCGACCGACATGGTGCCACCACCGAGCGTGCCATCGACTACATCGACTTTGCCGCACGCAACGGCATCGATGCCATACTGGCAGAAGGCTGGAACAAGGGCTGGGAAGCCTGGGGCGGCAACCAGGAGTTCGACTTTGTGAACGCACAGGCCGATTTCGACGTCGAAAAGGTATGTGCCTACGCCAAGGCGAAAGGAGTTAAGTTCATCGGCCATCATGAAACAGGCGGAAACATCCCCTCCTACGAGCGGCAGATGGATGCCGCCTACCAACGCCTCAAAGCCCTCGGCGTGGACGACCTGAAGACCGGCTACGCAGGTGGCTTCCGCGGCGGATTTAGTCACCACGGCCAATACGGCGTACGGCACTATCAGCACGTAGTAGAGACCGCCGCGAAATACGGACTGACTATCGATGCCCACGAACCTATCAAAGACACCGGCATCCGGCGCACCTGGCCCAACATGATGACCCGCGAGGGCGCCCGCGGCATGGAATGGAACGGCTGGAGCGCGGGAAATCCGCCTTCGCACCACGAAATGCTGCCCTTCACCCGTCTGCTGGCCGGTCCGATGGACTACACGCCCGGCACCTTCGACCTGCTGCTCGAGAGTTCTAAGCACTCGCCCGACCACAAGCGTTGGAACGACCAGGACAACGGGCAGGCACGCACCAACACCACGCTCTGCAAGCAACTGGCTAATTGGGTGATACTATACAGCCCGCTTCAGATGGCGTCGGATATGATTGAGAACTACGAAGCCCATCCGGCATTCCAGTTCTTCCGCGATTTCGACCCGGACTGCGAACGTTCGGAGGCACTCGACGGAGAACCGGGCGAATATGTGGTAGTAGTGCGCGAGGCCAAGGGACGTTTCTTTCTGGGGGCTACTACCAACGAGCAGGCACGCAGGCTCAGCGTGGCGCTCGACTTTCTGAAACCCGGACAGGACTATCGCGCCATCGTCTATGCCGATGCGCCCGATGCCGACTGGCTTACCAATCCGCAGGCCTATATGATTAGCGAGCGAAAGGTAAGGCACGGCGACACACTGGACATTCGCATGGCGCCGGGCGGCGGACAAGCCGTCACGTTCGTACCGGCAGCCAGCCGATAGGTCTGCACCCACAACCAATCACATAAAAGAAAAAATCCACCGGTCTGTCCGACCGATGGATTTTCTTATGGTTGCAACAGTTCCAACGCTCGCTTGAGCACGTCGCTCCGTTGGTTGACAAACTGGAAGTAGGCGCTGCGGTCAAACAAGTCGTAAAGAATGAGCGCCTTCAGCATAAATTCGACGTCGGACCGCGTTTTCAACCGGTCGGACTCGTCGGCCGGAACAACTTTCTTATCGGCGCCGAGTTTTTCCACCTCGTCGAGCAGCGCGGCAGGCACCTGGTAGCGTGCTATAAAGTCGTCGGACTTGGCATACTGCTTCAGCAGCGCGGCACGATGGGAGTCGGTGTACTTAAGAGCCACGTCGTTGAAGGCGTTAATACGGCGCAGGCCGATGTAATACTTCGAATAGGTGGCCGTATCAAGCGGCACGAACACATCGGGCATTATTCCGCCGCCGCCATAGACCTTCCGTCCCTCGTTAAGGGTGTAAAACACTTTGGCAGAGTCGAGCCGGATGCTGTCCTTACAAATCAGTTCGCCGTGCTTATAGCGTTCCTCGATATCCTGGCCGTATTCGGTTTTCTTACCTTTCACGTAGGGTTTCTGAATACAGCGTCCGCTGGGCGTATAATAGTGTGCCACGGTCAGGCGTATCATCGAGTTGTCGGGCATAGGGATGGGGCGCTGCACCAGTCCTTTTCCGAACGTACGGCGCCCTACAATCGTTCCGCGGTCATAGTCTTGCACGGCGCCCGATACGATTTCGGCCGCCGAAGCCGTCAGTTCGTCGACAAGCACCACGAGCCGGCCCTCGCGGAACAGTCCTCCGGCCGAAGCGAACAGGTAGTGCGGCTCGTCGGTACGGCCTTGCGTATAGACCACCTTATCGCCGCCGTGCAGAAACTGCTCGGCCACCTCGACCGCAGCACCCAAGTAGCCGCCGCCATTGTCCTGCAGGTCGAGCACAAGGTCCTTCATGCCTTTCTTCTTGAGGTTCTTGATGGCGTCACGAGTTTCCGTACCCGTCGTATTGCCGAACGACTCGAGCCGAATATAGCCCACCGTCGGAGTAAGCATGTAGGCAGCATCGAGCGTATTGAGCGGAATCTTGTCACGGACCACATCGAACAGCAGTGGCTCGACCACGCCGCGACGGACCACCTTCAGGTTGGCATGCGTGCCCTTCGGACCGCGAAGTCGGCTGACGATGCTGTCGCGAGGCATCTGCACACCCGCAATAGCGACGCCGTTGACCATTACAATGCGGTCGCCGCTGCGAATGCCGACCTTCTCGCTCGGACCCTTATGGATGGTCTGGATAACCACGAGCGTGTCGTCGAGCATATTAAACTGCACGCCGATACCCTCGAAGTTTCCGTTGAGAGGCTCGGTGAGTTTCTTGGTTTCTTCGGCCGACGAGTATTCGGAATGGGGGTCGAGTTTGTCAAGCATACCGCGTATGGCATCTTCCACAAGTTTTTCCTGATTCACACTATCGACATAGAGCGAAGCAATGGCCATCTGGGCCATTTGCAACTTGCGCAACTGCATGATATCGACCTGCGCCTCGAGAGACTGGGCCTGCAGGCTCATGCCACAGACCCACGCGAGCAATATATATAGGTATCGTCTCATTACTTTTTCTTGGGGAGGAATTCGCTTACGTCCTTGCCGTATTTCATAAGTTCGCGCACCACGCTCGAGGAGACGTAGGCGTATTGCTCCTCGCAAAACAGAATTACGGTATCGATGCCGGCCAACTTGAGGTTCATAGACGCCACGTCGCGCTCGTATTCAAAATCTTTCACGCTGCGAATGCCGCGCACGATAACGCTGGCGCCGCAGCGGCGTGCGAAATCGATAGTCAGGTCGGTGTAGCTCTCCACCTTCACGCGCGGATTGTCCGCATAGATAGTGCGAATGTTCTGCAGGCGCTCGCCGGGAGTCTGCAGGGCCTTCTTCTGGTCGTTTATGCCTATGCCTATATAGATTTCGTCAAACATGGCGAGCGCACGCTCTACGATGCTGGCGTGGCCCACGGTGAAAGGGTCGAACGAGCCTGGGAAAACGGCAATTTTCTTCTTCTGTTCCATAGTTTGCAATATGCGGTTGGCCAATGCTACTCGTCGAACGCTTCGTCGGCAAGGTCTTCTTCGACCACCAGATTATCGATGATGAAATTCTGACGCTCGATGGTGTTCTTGCCCATATAGTAGCCGAGCAGTTCTCCGACCTTGTCGCTCTTATGCAGATGCACCTGGTCGAGACGAATATCGGGCCCGATGAAATGACGGAACTCTTCGGGCGAAATCTCGCCCAATCCTTTGAATCGAGTAATCTCCGGGTCGGGACCCAGTTCGGCCACGGCGGCAAGTTTCTCGTCTTCGTTGTAGCAATAACGCGTTTCGTAGTCGGAACGCTCGCTGCTCTGCGTTTTCTTTAGGATGGCGGCGCCGGCCGTACGCTCGTCGACCGACTTCACCTTTGCCTGGCGCACTTTCTTCTTCTTGTTCCTCACTCGGAATAGCGGCGTCTGCAATATGTATACGTGACCGGTCTTTACCAGTTCGGGAAAGAACTGCAGGAAGAACGTAAGCATCAGCAGCCTTATGTGCATGCCGTCCACGTCGGCATCGGTGGCAATGATGACCTTGTTGTAGCGCAGTCCCTCAAGCCCGTCTTCTATGTTGAGTGCGCTCTGGAGCAAATAGAACTCTTTGTTTTTGTAGACGACCTCCTTTGTCTTGCCGTACGTATTGAGAGGCTTTCCTATCAGCGAGAAAACGGCCTGCGTGGCTGCGTCGCGGCTTTTCGTAATAGAGCCGCTGGCCGAGTCGCCCTCAGTAATGAATATAGAGGTCTCGTTGCGCAGGTCGATGCCATCGTCGTCGCCCTTGGCCCCATTACGGCGCGGCTTGGCGGCATCGTTGTAGTGGATGCGACAATCGCGCAGTTTTTCGTTATGCAGGTTGGCTTTCTTGGCATGTTCGCGGGCTGCCTTCGTCACACCGGCTATTGCTTTTCTTTCACGCTCCGACTCTTGGATTTTCTGCAGGAGCACTTCGGCCACATCGAGATTTCGGTGCAGATAGTTATCAACCTGCTGCTTTATAAAGTCGCCCACGAATTTATTAATACTTACTCCGCTCAAGGGAAAGGTGTTTCCGCGCTTGTCCTTATCGGGTGCCATGTAAAGCGAGCCCAATTTGATTTTTGTCTGACTCTCGAACAGCGGTTCTATTACGCGGATGGCCACGGCGGCTACTAGTCCGTTTCGGACGTCCTGCACGTCGAAGTTCTTGCCATAATACTCCTTGATGGTGCGGGCAATGTGTTCTTTGAAAGCACTTTGGTGGGTGCCGCCCTGCGTGGTGTGCTGGCCGTTTACGAAGCTGTAGTATTCCTCGCCATACTGCGACGTGTGGGTAAAGGCAATCTCTATGTTCTCGCCCTTGACATGCACGATGGGATAAAGGGCCTGCGCCGTCATATTGTCGTTGAGCAGGTCCTCCAGTCCGTTGCGCGAAAGGATGCGACGGCCGTTGTGGAAGATGGCAAGGCCCGTGTTCAGATAGGTATAGTTGCGCAGCAGCGTATCTACGAACTCGTCGTGGAAACGAAAGTTGGGGAAGAGTTCCACATCGGGTTCGAAATAGATATAAGTACCGTTTTCCTCAGTGGAATCGCCCGTTTCGCTGCCTATCAACTTGCCGCGCTCAAACCGGGCCTCGGCATATTTCCCCTCCCTAAAGCTGCGCACCAGAAAGAACGAGCTGAGCGCGTTTACCGCTTTCAGACCGACGCCGTTCAAGCCCACGCTGGCCGTGAAGACCGAGGTGTCGTATTTTGCGCCCGTGTTCAGTTTCGACACTGCATCGACTATCGAGCCAAGGGGTATTCCGCGGCCGTAGTCGCGTACGCTTGCCGACTGGTTGTTCTCTATTTCCACTTCGATGCGCTTTCCGAAACCTTCGTTGAACTCGTCTATGCTGTTGTCGATGGTTTCTTTCAGTAGCACGTATATGCCGTCGTCGCTGTGCGAGCCATCGCCGAGCTTGCCTATATACATGCCTGAGCGCAGGCGAATGTGTTCCATGTCGTCGAGATGGACGACTTTGTTCTCATCATAGTTTTCGCGGGAGTGTAGAGCCATTTATCGATTGTTTGAAGGGTTCTGGTTAAGGGGAGCCGTATAGCAGCGGCGGCGCTTATGGATTTTGTGGTCGAAATACTTCCACTGGTTCTGCACGGCATGGTTGATTTCGAGTTCCGGATTGCTTTCGCCGTATTTGAATCCCATCTGCTGGTAGATAGGTATGAGGTCGGTGAAGAGGAGTGCGTTGATTCCCTTGTCCTGATAGTCGGGCCGCACGCCCACAAGTAGCAAGTCGAGCATCGGGGCGTGCTTTATCTTCAGAGCCTTGAGCAGGTGCCACCACCCAAAGGGGAACAGCCGGCCGTGAGCCTTCTGCATGGCCGTCGAAAGCGACCCCATCGAAATGCCAACGGCCACCAAATTGCCCTGACTGTCTTCCACGAGCGAAACCATGCGCAGGTCGAGCAGCGGGATGTAGGTCTTTACGTAGCTGTCTATCTGACGCTCCGTCATCTCGGAGTAGCCGAACAGTCCTGCATAGGCCTGGTTAATCAACGCGAAGATTTTGTGGCCGAGGTTCTCGCGATAGACTTCGCGGCGGCTCTTAATCTTGCGCACGTGGAGGTTGTATTTCTCCTCAATGATGCGGGCAATGCGCAGGTGCTTCTCGGGAGTCGACTCGGGCGTAAAAATCTTCCGCTCCACCCAGTCGACGGCCTTCTCGTAGCCGAGTTTCTCCATGTGCTCCGGATAATACGGATAATTGTATATGGTAGCAATGGTCGAAAGTTCCTCAAACCCCTCGATGAGCATGCCTTCCGCATCCATATCCGTGAAGCCCAGCGGACCTTCAATAGTGTCCATGCCGCGCTCACGGCCCCAGTCGCTCACGGCCTGGAGCAATGCGCTGCTCACACTGAGGTCGTCGACGAAATCAATCCATCCGAAGCGCACGGCCTTTTTGTTCCACTTCTCGTTAGCACGATGGTTGATGATGGCAGCCACGCGCCCCACGATGCGACCCTCGCTCAGCGCCAGGAAATAGTCGGCCTCGCAGAATTCAAAGGCGGGGTTTTTCTTTTCACTGAACGTGTTGAGCATGTCCTCGTACAAGTCAGGCACGGAATAGGGGTTGTCCTTGTATAGTTCGTAGTTGAAGCGGATAAACTGTTTCAACTCCTTGCGGTTGCTTACTTTCTTGATGCTTACATTCATGGTCGGGGCAATGAATCTCTGCCGGCCACGACCGCACGCCTGTGCAGTCGTTTCAGAGCCCGTGGCTACAGGTCGGCACAATAAACGCACAAAGTTACGCAAAACCTTTTATTCCACGCGGTTCTATGCCCCCGAAAAACACCATTATGAAGCAAAAAAATTGCATAATGCCCTAAAAATATTCCATAATGCAATTTCAGAATTCAATTATGCAATTTTCAAATCCGATTATACAGTTTCCCCGTCCCGTAGCGCTAAATTTCGGGCATAAGCCTTTGCGCCTAAACGGCAATATTGTATTTTTGCAACAATTTGGTAAAATGGGGTCTTATAGCCTCTAATGAAAACCTAACAAGTTGCTTTTCGATGGGAAAAAAGACTAAAACGCGCGCCGGCCGGTTCACCGCCGTCACCTCATGCATCAGCACGTCGATGGTGCTGATATTGCTGGGCATCGTCGTATTCAGCACCCTGATGGCCTACAACTTCAGCCGCGCCGTACGCGAGAACTTCTCGATAGAAGTAGTGGTGGCCGACAGTGCGAGCCAGAAAGACCTCTACACCCTCCAACAAACGCTCCGGTCGCAGCCATACACGCTCCGCACCCGCTATGTATCGCGCGAAAAGAGCAATGCCGAAATGGCCGAGGCACTGGCCGACAGCGAGTTTGCCGAATGGAGCCCGATACCCGCAGAGTTCGAGGTGTTCCTAAAAGCCGACTATGCCCGCATGGATAGTCTGCGCCGACTGGTTCCCGCCTTGCAGAAACAGCCCTACGTATCGGACGTGATATTTCCACAAGACGCCCTCGACACACTCGACAAGACCATTCCCATCATGAGTATGGTGCTGCTCGGCCTGGCCGTGTTGCTGGCCATCATCTCCAGTTCGCTCATCCACAACATAGTGCGCCTGAGCATCCACTCCCGCCGCCACGACATCCTGACCATGAAACTGGTCGGCGCCAAGTGGAGCTACATCCGCAGGCCGTTCCTCCGCCGCAGCGCCATCATCGGCCTCATCTCGGCCGTTATAGCCGGCGGCCTTTTGTTGGGCGGCATACTCTACATCATGCACCAAGACGCCTACGTGAGCCACCTCGTCACGCCGCTCGTCATCGGACTGACCATCGGCAGCGTGGTGGTGGTCGGACTGCTACTCACGCTACTCAGCACCACGCTGAGCGTGAACCGCTTCCTGCGCATGACGGAAAGCGAACTTATTCTCCGATAAGCCATCCGCATGGGCCGGCACCGACCCATAGGACTTAAACCTCAAACCATGGACAAGAACCACAACAGTCAAAAGCCGTCGGCCGACGGCACGCAGAAACCGCGCGTATTCGCGTTCACCCGCACCAACTACCTGCTCATAGCCGCCGGCGTGCTGATAGTAATAGTAGGTATGATACTCATGTCGGGCAGCGGCAGCGACCCCTCGCACTTCAACCCCGACATCTTCAGCGTCCGCCGCATCAGGGTGGCACCCCTCGTATGTTTGCTGGGCTACCTCATAGTGGGCGCGGGCATTCTCTACAGCCCCCGCCGCAACCGCACCGAACTTCACCAATAGACCACCCTTACAGACACTCGCAACCATGACCTGGCTACAAGCATTCATATTGGCCGTGGTGGAAGGACTGACCGAATTCCTCCCCGTATCATCGACCGGCCACATGATCATAGCCGAAGGAGCGCTCGGAATGGAGAGCACACCTTTCGTAAAGGCTTTCACCGTTATCATACAGTTCGGCGCCATCCTCTCCGTCATCTGGCTCTACTGGCGGCGCTTCTTCCTGCCCAACTCCATAGAGCGCGACGGCCGCACGTGGTGGCAGTCGGTGTGGAGGTTCTACCTGCGGCTCATCGTGGGCGTGCTTCCCGCCGTAGTCCTTGGACTGGCGTTCAACGACCAGATTGAAGAAAACCTCGGCAAGGTGTGGCTGGTGGCCGTCATGCTCGTAGTGGGCGGCATCTTTATGCTCTACTGCGACAAGTTGTTCGGCCACGGATGGAAGACCGCACCTTCCTATCGCAATGCCTTTGTCATCGGTCTGTTCCAGTGCATCTCGATGATTCCCGGCGTATCGCGCTCGATGGCAACCATAGTGGGCGGCATGCAACAACGGCTCACCCGAAAGGCAGCCGCCGAATTCTCGTTCTTTCTCGCAGTGCCCACCATGGCCGGAGCCACCTTGCTGGAGACCTATAAGCTCTTTTCGCACGGCGAAGGCAACTTGCTGCTCGAAGGCAACAACCTGTCGGTGCTTCTCTTTGGCAGCGCCGTGGCCTTCATAGTGGCGCTGGCCGCCATCAAGTTCTTCATCTCCTACGTATCCCGCTATGGCTTCCGCGCCTTTGGGTGGTATCGCATCGTCGTAGGACTGCTGATACTGGCGCTTATCGCCCTCAACCAGGCAGGCATCGTCCCCATCCATCTCGAGATGCAATAGGCCCGCCGCACCCCGCAACCGTCACACCCCATAAGCACAGCCTTGAACTTCCTTACCGGACAAATACTTCACTTCGACAAGTCGTATCGCCAGACCAGTTTCCAACTTGTCAGCATAGTGCGCCGTCTCATTTCCAGCCAGATGGACGGCCGCAAACTGCGCGTGGGCCACGCCGGCACACTCGACCCGCTCGCTACGGGCGTGCTGACCATCTGCACCGGGCGGGCAACGCGGCGCATCGAAGACCTGCAAGGACACCAGAAAGAGTATGTGGCCGAATTGAGGCTCGGAGCCACCACGGCCAGTTTCGACCTGGAACAGCCCATAGACCAGACCTTCGACAACAGCCACATCACGCTCGCGCTCATCGAAGAGGCACTGCCGAAATTTATCGGCGACATCCGTCAGACACCGCCCATATTCTCGGCCTGTAAGGTAAACGGCGACCGCTCCTACGACCTGGCCCGAAAAGGCCGCGACGTCAAGCTCGAAGCCAAGCCCATCCGCATCGACGCCATAGAGATAGAAGAATTCAAGGCTCCCGACTACCTGCGCATCCGTGTGGTGTGCGGAAAAGGTACTTATATCCGCGCCCTGGCCCGCGACATCGGCGAAGCACTCGGCAGCGGAGCCCATTTGCTCTCGCTTCGCCGCACAAGAGTGGGCAACGTCCGCGTGGAAGACTGCTGGACGCTCCCGCAGTTCGAGGCGTGGATTAAACAACAGCACCTTGAAACCGAACTGCCCGACTGCCCCGTGCCGAAAAACTTTCCGACACTCGCCCCGCCCGCAGAAATCTGACCATTCCATAAGCCAACAAACACACCTTATTATATATGAAACTGTCACAGTTTAAGTTTAAGCTCACCGAAGAGCACATTGCAAAGTATCCGAGCGACTTCCGCGACGATTGCAAAATGATGGTCGTCCACAGGAAGACCAGAGAGATTGAAGACAAAATCTTCAGCGACATCCTCGACTACTTCTCGCCGCACGACCTATTCGTGATGAACGACACGAAAGTGTTTCCGGCCCGCCTCTACGGCCGAAAAGAAAAAACCGGCGCCCGAATCGAAGTCTTCTTAGTGCGCGAGCTCAGCAAGGAACAGCACCTGTGGGACGTCACGGTCGACCCGGCCCGCAAGATACGCATCGGCAACAAGCTCTACTTCGGCGAGGACGCCTCGATAGTGGCCGAGGTCATCGACAATACTACCAGTCGCGGACGCACCTTGCGTTTCCTCTACGACGGCGATTATGACGAATTCAAGAAGCAACTCTACGCGCTGGGCGAAGCACCTATCCCCTCGTTCATCAACCGTCCGACCGAACCCGAGGACATGGAGCGCTTCCAAACCCTGTACGCCAGAGAAGAAGGTGCCGTCACCGCACCCTCGTCGGGCTTGCACTTTTCCAAAATCCTATTGAAGAAAATTGAACTGCTCGACATCGACACCGCCTTCATAACGCTCCACTGCGGCCTGGGCAACTTCCGCTCCACCGACGTAGAGGACCTGTCGAAGCAGAAAGTGCAAAGCGAGCGCCTCATAGTGGGCCGCGAATGCTGCGACAAAGTAAATGCCGCGCACGACGCTGGTCGCCAGATATTGGCCGTAGGCAGCACCGTGCAACGCGCACTTGAGGTATGCGTAGGTATGGACAACCACATCATGGAGTATGACGGATTTACCAACAAGTTCATTTTCCCGCCGTACGACTTCCACGTGGCCACGGCCATGCTTGCCAACTTCCAGCTGCCCTATTCCACCATGCTCATCCTCACGGCTGCGTTCGGAGGCTACGATTTGGTGATGGAAGCCTATAGCCGCGCACTCAAGTCCGACTATAAGTTCGGCCCGTTCGGCGATGCAATACTCATTGTAGACTAAGGCATTGAAACCCACCACAAGCGAAACCCGCCGCGTCTTTATCGGCCTGGGAAGCAACATAGGCTCCCGGGCCGAAACCATTGGTCGGGCCCTGCAGATGCTGGCCGAAGAGGCTGGCCCCATAGTCCGCTGCTCCGACCTCATAGCCACCCGTCCCGAAGGGTTTCGTTCCAGCCACCCGTTCCTCAATGGAGTCTGCCTGCTCACCACCACCCTGGAGCCGACATCCCTGTTGCGCGTCACGCAAGACATAGAGCGCCGGCTCGGACGCCGCCGCAAGTCGCGCAACGGCCAGCACTTCGACCGTCCCATTGATATCGACCTGCTCTGGATGGAAGGCGTACGCATCGACACGCCCGAGTTGTCCATCCCCCACAAGCACATTGCCGAACGCCGCTTTGTGCTCGAGCCGTGGAGCCAGATAGCACCCGACCACCGGCTTACATCCGACGGCCCCACCATAGCCGAGATGCTGCAGCAACTTATGGCACAGACTCCCACGAACGACCCTTCAGACAAAAGAATTATGCAAAAAAATTTGGTCGATATCGACTGAAAAGCATACCTTTGCACCCGCTCTCGAAAAAGAGCACTTTCAATCAATCTAATTATTTTATCGTTTTTTTACTATGTACTTGGATTCTGAAAAGAAGCAAGAGATCTTTGGCACATACGGAAAGTCCAACTCTGATACTGGTTCCTGCGAGAGCCAGATAGCATTGTTCTCCTACCGTATTGCCCATCTGACGGAACATGTTAAGGCGAACCGTAAAGATCATATGACTGAACGCGCCTTGGTTATGTTGGTAGGTAAGCGCCGCGCACTTCTCAACTACTTGAAGTCTCGCGACATAGAACGCTACCGTGCCATCGTCAAGAAACTCGGTCTGCGTAAGTAAGACCACGGCTCTTGCCCTTGAAAACTGAACGCCACGCATTGATATGTGTGGCGTTTTTCGTCATTCCGCCATCGTGGCCGCGCAAAGGGTTGGCAGTTCAACCACAAACCCTTATCTTCGCCACACAAAGCATTATAGCACCTATGAAATTCTCACTGATAGGCTACGGCAAGATGGGGCACATGATTGAACAGATAGCCCTGCAACGTGGCCACACCATTGCCTGCATCATCGACATAGACAACCCCGACGACATCCATAGCGCGGCCTTCCGCGAGTCGGACGTCGCCATCGAGTTCACTACGCCGCAGGCCGCCTACTCAAACATCTGCGCCGCCTTCTCCGAGGGAGTGAAGGTGGTCAGCGGGTCAACGGGCTGGCGCAAAGACCACATGGACGACATCCTCAGGCTCATCGGCGAGGGGCACACGCTCTTCTGGGCTTCGAACTTCTCGCTGGGCGTGGCCATATTCCAAGCCGTCAACAAGAAACTTGCGCAGATTATGAACTCCTTTGCCGACTACGACGTGCGCATGGAGGAGACCCACCACATACACAAACTCGACGCCCCGAGCGGCACTGCCATCACGCTGGCCGAAGATATTGTCGGCGAACTTGACCGGAAATCGCAGTGGATGCTTCGCGACAGCCACAAGTCCGACGGAACCGTCGAGCATCACGAGGCAACCGACCCGAAGGTGCTGGCCATTGATGCGTTCCGACAGGGAGAAATTCCCGGAACACACTCCGTCGTCTACGAAAGTGCGGCCGACGAAATCGTACTGACCCACTCCGCGCACAACCGACAGGGATTTGCGCTCGGTGCCGTACTGGCCGCCGAGTTCACTGCCACCCATCAGGGTCTGCTGACCACCTCTGATCTGTTTTCCTTCTGACACAAAATTTTCTGACTTATGACTGAAACGAAAAACCGCATGCAGTCACGCAAACGCCCATCGGCCATCGACTGGGCAAAGTGCTGCATCTACATAGCCCTGTTTCTTGCTTTCCTCTATTGGGTAAAAAGTTGGTGGGGTCTTATCGTCGTGCCGTTTATCTTCGACGCCTACATCACCCGGTTTATCAACTGGGGCTGGTGGAAAGGCCTGCGCAACAAATCGGCACGCACACTGATGGCCTGGGTTGACGCGCTGGTGTTTGCGCTTATTGCCGTCTATTTCCTCAACCAGTTCTTCGTGCAGAACTTTGTCATACCAAGTTCCTCGCTTGAGAAGACGCTACTCACGGGCGACTATCTGCTCGTCAGCAAGGTGGCCTACGGGCCGCGCATACCGCAGACGCCGCTCAGCATGCCCCTCGTACAGAACAGCCTGCCCGTGCTGGGCTGCAAGAGTTACCTGTCGAAGCCTCACTGGGACTATCGTCGCGTCAAGGGTACCGGACACGTCGAACTGAACGACATCGTGGTGTTTAACTACCCCTCGGGCGATACCGTCATAACGAACGCACTCAACCAGGACTACTACCGCGTGGTCTATCAAGTGGGCGACGAGGTTCTGACCCAGCAACTGGGACTATCCATGCACTTCTCGAACCAGATTGCCGAACTTCCCGACTACGAGGCACAGCAAGCCGCCTACGCCAGACTCTACCAGGCCGGCCGCGACTATATCGCCGCCAACCCGAGCCAGTTCGGCAAGATTCTGAGCCACCCCACCGACCGCCGCGAGAACTACGTGAAGCGCTGCGTAGGCCTGCCGGGCCAGACCATACAGGTGCGCGACAACCGCATATACCTTGACGGCAAACTCAACCCCGAACCCGAAAACGCGCAGTACTCCTATTTCGTCACCTTTAACCATTACCCCAGCGAGACGCTCATCCGCGAACTGGGCATTACGCAAGAAGACCTCTCCGAGATGCTGCAGGGCGAAGGCCTTACCTTTGTCATGCCGCTGACCGAGAAGGTGAAGCAGACACTTATGGCCGACCACGACCTGGTGGCCAGCATCCATCCGGTGCAACCTGCCAGCGACTGGCTCTACCCGCTAAACAAGCCGACGGGCTGGACTACGGCCGACTACGGACCACTTTGGATTCCGAAGCGCGGTGCCACGCTCAAGCTCGACCTTGACAACCTGCCGTTCTACGAACGTTGCATCCGCGTGTACGAAGGAAACGATCTGCAAGTGCGTGGCGGAAAAATCTACATCAATGGTGCCGAAGCCAAGTCCTACACCTTCCGCCTCGACTACTACTGGATGGAAGGCGACAACCGCGACTGCTCGGCCGACAGCCGGTTCTGGGGATTCGTTCCCGAGGACCACATCGTAGGCAAGCCGCTCTTCGTGTGGCTCTCGCTTAACAAAGACTACGGCTGGACCAACGGAAAAATCCGATGGAACCGCCTATTTATGAATGTCAGCCACATACGCTGACCCTTCCCCCTCAAACCGCCGCAACACCGTGAGAAAGTTCCGCGTCTATCTGCTGCCCTTCCTGCTGACACTATTGTTGGCACTGCTGGCCCATCTCTTTGTCGTCACGCAAGTGAGCGTGTCGCCGCGCACCGTATGCCATCCGCTGCAAGCCGGCGACCGCGTGCTCGTCGTACGTACACCTTTTGCCACGCCCCAACGCGGCGACCTGATTGCCTTCACCCACCCGCAGACTGACGAGGTGTGCCTGGCTGCCGTCGAGGCCCTCGCCGGCGACTCCCTATGGCTCGACTCCGCACGCCTCGAGGTGTCCACCTACCGCAGCCATCCCCGCGAAGAAGGCCTTGTGCTGCCTGGCATTCACGAGCCCGTCGACGTCGACACCACCAACCTGTCGCTGCTCCACTATATATTGGAAAGCGAAAAGACGATGGCCGACACCACGGAGACGCTTGCCATGGGCCGCCGCATACACGTGTCCGACGACTACTTCTGGACCGAGGTCTATGGCCCTGTGGCCCGCCGCGACATCATCGGCGTGTGCGTAGCCACCAGTTTCTCGCGTCAGGATGGACGTATGCAGTGGAACCGCTGCTTTGCCTCAATCGCCACGCTCAAACGACTTGCCGCCCTGCAATGACCGACTTCCTGTTTGCCACTGCCTACATGGGCCCCATACAACAATATGCCCGGCTCATACGAGCCACCCATGCCTGGGAAGAACATTGCGAGAACTATGTCAAGCAGACCTACCGCAACCGCGCCGTCATCCTCGGTGCCAATGGCCCCGTGGCGCTGACCATACCCATAGAGCATAGCGGCGACAACCACATGCCCATCGGCCAAGTCACCATGAGCCGCCACAACAACTGGCGGCACATCCACTGGCAGACCCTTGTGTCAGCCTACGAGAGCAGTCCGTTCTTCCAGTTCTACGCCGACGACCTGCACGCCGTCTATTTCTCCGACATCGAACACCTCGTCGATTTCAATGCAGCCCTGTCGCGTCTGTTCTTACAATGGCTTTTCATCGACATCACCCTTGAGCCCACCGCCGAATACCTGCCAAAAACCGACGGTTTCATCGAGGATTGTCGCACTCTCATAAGCCCCAAGACCCCCCTCACGCTCGACCCGCACTTCCACCCCGTCCCCTACAGCCAGACCTTTGGCACGCAAGCCGACTTCAGCCCAAACCTGAGCGTGGCCGACCTGCTTTTCAACCTGGGCCCCGAGTCCCGCCTCATCCTCCGAGCCTGCTACGAGTAGGTATCCCGCTTTTTGCCATCAAAATCTCCCTCCAACATAACAAGAAAACAGTGCCGCAGGTCATAAACCTACAGCACTGTTTTTCAATTTGGAACATATCAAAGCGTTCCACCTCGTACCCAGAGCCGTGTTTGAATAGTTAGAAAAGCCGATTTTGCGCCACACAAGCAAAAACGCCCGTTTTTTGCTTATTCTACAATGATTTTAAGGGAGTTGTGAAAATTGGTACTATTTATTTTATTCTAAAATAATCTAAAATTATTGTTGTTATGTGGTGCAAAATTACTAAATTTGCACCACGGTAATATTAGACCTAACCCAATATGGCAACAATTACAGCATTTATCAGAGTGTCAACCAGCAAGAAGAAAACGGCAAACGTGCGTTTTAGGTTGAGGGATGGGCGCAAAGTACAACTACTTTACGCCAGCAATATAGAAGTGAAGCCCGAACAATGGGATGCAAAGCGAGAGGAAATAAAAGCAAAGGTAGTAATGAACCCGGCGGAGAAAGCCAGCATTAACAAGGAAGTGGCAGAACTTAAACAACTAATTGCAGACATATACAACAGCGCGACCGACAAAGAAGCCGTTACATCTAATTGGCTAAAAGAGGAAATAGACAAAGCCCAGAACCCAGACAAATACGGAATAGTGCAGAGGCGTGAAACCTTCTTTGAAACCTTCTCACGCTTTTTGGAAACGCGCAACATTTCCGAAGTGAGAAAGCGCAATTTTAGGGTAATATATAGGGCATTGCAGCGTTTTGAGATATACACGCAACTTTACAGCCGCCCAAATTTTAGGCTGGAGTTAGACACCATCACGCCCGACCATTTGCGAAAATTTGAAGATTTCCTAAAAACGGAGTACCAGCACTTTACACAAGACGAAGAAACGGGAAAGTACATCTGCAACGCAGACTATAAACCCGTATTTGAAGCCGTACCAGAAACACGGACACCAGCCCAGAGAGGGCAAAACACCATAAGCGACATATTAACGAAGTTGCGCACCTTCTTTTTATGGGCAATAGAAACAGGAGAAACGACCAACAACCCATTTAAGAATTACAGCATCAAAGAATGTGTTTACGGAACGCCCTACTACATTACGATAGAGGAACGCAACACACTATATAAGGCAGAATTAAGCCCCCGTTTAGCGTTACAGAGAGATATTTTTGTGTTTCAGTGCCTAATCGGTTGCAGGGTAGGCGATTTATATAAACTGACCCGTAACAACATAATAGGCGATGCGGTGGAGTACATACCCAGAAAGACGAAAGACGGGAGAGCGGTAACAGTCCGAGTTCCATTAAACGCAACAGCCAAAGAGATATTAGCAAGGCACGCCAGCGAGGGCAACAACCTTCTATTTCCCTTCATTTCCGAGCAGAAATATAACGTGGCAATAAAGGAAGCGTTTACAGCCGCAGGAATAACGCGCCCCGTTACAATCATCAATCCGACCACCAGAGAGCCAGAAATAAGACCTATTAACGAAATAGCCTCATCGCATTTGGCAAGGCGGTGTTTTGTTGGCAACCTATACAAGCAAGTGAAAGACCCTAACCTCGTAGGAGCATTAAGCGGACACAAGGAAGGAAGCCGGGCGTTTGCACGTTACAGAGAGATAGACGAAGAAATGAAGCGTAATTTAGTAGATTTATTGGTGTAATATGGAAGGTAAGCAAATAACAGCCAGACCCCCAGAGCAGGAACGGCAGCACCAGCAGCGCGAGAACCTAATAACAGGCATTGCAAAGTTATGGCGTTTAAGTAGGCAGTTTTCTAAAGTGGAAGAAGGAAACGCCAGCGATAGCAACGCCCCAGAGTTTTACACCTTTGCCGAACTATTTGCAAGAGATAGCGAAGGGCAGCACCCCGAAACCTTTGCAAAGAGGAAAGCCGAACATCTGGAGCAAGCATTAAAAGAAGTGAGAGAAACGACAACCCCAGACTATTACGAAGGACATCCCGTTTACAAATATGCAGCGCAATATATTGGCTATTTGCAGGGAATAGGCAGAAAGCCAGAGCCAACCAGCCCGACCACGCAAAGCCCCGATTTTATAGCGTATTTTGCCGACAGAAGCAAATATAACAAAGTTGTTAATATGTTGAAGCTGCACCATATACAAGGCAAAACAGCCGAAGCAGCCAGAATTATTTTAGCAGCCCAAGAATTAGGCTATATTACAAAGAACATCAAGGCAGCACCTTTGCACAGGGCATTACAGAAGGTGTTACAAGGCATCGGGAGCGAAAGGGCATTTAGAGAAGCGTTAAGGACAGGCACTGCAAAGACCTACAAAGAAGAATTACAGCAAGCGTAACCCAAAAAGTTACGCTTTTTTAGTGGCATTTAGAAAAAAGAAATACCGAAACGGAATGGCGGAATTTATCGGTATTTCTAAAATTTTTGCACCCTATTTCTTTGCCATAACTTTGCACCAGAACCACAACGGGAAAGCATCTGCCCCGAAGTGGTGTAATAACAAAAACAAGCAAGTATGAGCATAACAGAAATTATTGACAGCGGAGCAAACGTAACATTGCAAGTAACAGCCGCACAATTAGGCGAATTTGCTAAAGACTTAATCGGCAAGACGCGGCAAGAATTAGCGCGAGAGGTGGAAGCCAGCAACAGCGAAATATATTACACCAGAGAGCAGACAGCCAGCCTCCTAAACGTAAACCCTTCTACATTGTGGAATTGGGACAAGAAAGGCTTTTTGCAGCCTGTTAGAGTAGGCGGACTTTGCCGTTATAGGAAAACCGACATACAACGAATACTAACCAGCAAATAACAAGGAATATGGCAACGAAACAGAACCACAGCACACGCCCAGCAGTTTTGCAGAGGCTTGTTTATAACTTTCTTATAGGTGGCAAAAAGTATTCTGCTGCCGACATTGCGACCGCTTTACACCTATCCGACCCCAGAGGGCACATTAGCCAATTACGGAAGAAGGGTATTAACATACAAGACGAATGGCGGCAAGGCGTTTACGGGCGTTATAAGGTGTACTATTTGCGAGAATTTGAGTAATTTACGCTATTGTATAAAACAGACAGGCACAATGGAAAAAGATAGTTTTATATTTTACAGGAGTTTTAAGGAAGCCATTGACCTTTGCCCCGAAGAAGTAAGGCTGAAAATATACGAAGCCATTGCAGAATACGCACTAACAGAGCAAGAGCCGAATATAACAGAGCCATACGCCAAGTTATGCTGGAAGTTGATAAAACCACAATTAGAAGCAAATTGGCGAAGGTATAAGAACGGGCAAGCAGGAGGCGCACCGAAGGGAAACCGAAACGCAGCCAAGCGACCAGAGGAAAACAACCAAGAAACAACCGAAAGGCAACCGACAAACAACCAAGCCGAAAGCGAGAAACAAACTAATATAAATGATAATGAAAATATAAAAGACAATGAAAAGGTAAAGGAAAAGGAACAAAGGGAAGTTAGCGCAACGCAGAGCGTTACGCCCACACGCGCCAGATTTACACCTCCAAGCATTACAGAAGTAGAAGCATATTGCAAGGAGAGAGGCAACGGAGTAAACGCCCAGCAGTTTTGCGACCATTACACCGCAAACGGGTGGAAGCAGAAAGGCGGAAACCCGATAAAAGACTGGAGAGCAGCCGTAAGAACGTGGGAACGCAACGGCATAAACCAGCCTCAACAGGTAACACACCAGCCGCAGCAGCGCAAAACGCTTGAAGAAAGATTTAGAGAATACGAAGCGCAGCAATATACAGGAACGCGCCACAACACTATATAAATTTTGAAGTATGATAATAACAGAACAGATAAACGAAGCATTGCGCAGCATTGAGAAGGAACGAGGCGCAACAGAAGAACAGCCGGGCGCAGCCGCAAAAGAGTGGCTGGAGTATTACGGGAAGGAAAAGCCGACCGACACCAACACAGGCAAAAGCCTCGATGGTGGAACAGACACCCCAAACAGGTGCAAACTAACAGGAAAGCAAATATAACAAAGGTGTGCTATATGGAGCAAAGAAGGGTGTTTATATCGGGAGTAAGCCCAAGCGCACCGCCAGAGGAACACAAAAGCATAATAGGTAGTGCAAAGGGCAAACTATTTGCAGAAGGTTACGAAGTAGTAGAACCAGCCGAGCCGACCAAAGGAGCAGACAGCGAAGCACAGGCGAAAGCCGACATATTAAGGCTAATAGGCTGCAACGCTATTTATATGCTGCCGAATTGGGAATTAAGCGACAAAGCCGTATTAGAACACGAAATCGCCACAGGGCTAAAACTCGGTATTGAGTACGAAACAGAACCGCGCCACACGGAGATAAAGAAGGCAATAAAAGCCGTTATGGGTGTACCATTTAGCATTATTGCACAGGACAGCCGAAACCGCTGGCACGTTTACGCCCGAATGATTTACGCCCACCATTGCAAGAAAGCAGGAGAGAACACCCAGAGAATAGCAGCCGAGATAAAGCACGATGAAAGCAGCATCGGTTATTATTTGCGGCATTACGAAAGTGAGTACAAGTATAACAGGGAATTTTGCAAAGCAGCCGAAAAGGTTGCAACGATATTAAGCGAGAAATTAAAGCAAGCCGAAAGGCAAAATTATTAACTAATAAAAACAAGTATTATGGCAACGAAAGAAACCACCAAAAAGGCGCAAGCCGACACCAGCGCGACCGAACAGGAGAGCGCAACACAGAACAGCGAGGCAACAGGAACAACGGAGCGCGACCAGACCAGAACCCAGACGGAGCAGGAACAGCGCGAAGTTATAGCCAACCTTCAAACGAAAGCAGCCAACGCCCTAAACGAATTGTGGAACGAGTTACGGGCGCAAGGCTATATGGTATATAACACCATTCTTTTGCTGGGCATTGCTTTTGTAGTGGAGAAAGACGAAAACGAAAACTTTTACTTTACTCCCAGCGACCTAAACACAGCCGAGAACTACAAAGCAGGGAACGGCAAAGAGGAACAGGAAGCAGCCGAAGTAATTGCAGACGTAGTAAAAGGACTGCCCCAAGCCAACACAAAAGGCACAACGAAGAACATAACAACCAATCACGGGAAGTTTAGGAGCATAAATAAGGCGGCAAACAATAACACACCATTTGCGGAGTAGTTATTTTTACCGAATTTTACGCCTAACAGCATTTTGCCATAAAAAGGTACAACAACAAGGCAGGAAAGAAAAGAGGGCGCAGAAGGGCTTAAATCGGTTTAATTAGAACACGGCAAGAAAAAGGCTGGGCGAGTTTGTTGCACCAGCCTTTTTTGTGTAAGTAGGAAACACCGAAGAAAAAGCCAATTAACACCGAGAAAGCAGGGAAAGAAACAAGGCACAACAGAGAAACAAGCAGCAAGCAAGAAACAGGCGAAAGAAGCCACAAGAACAGGCGAGAACGTAGTACATGAGTTTTAAGACGCGCAAACCCCGTTAGCAGGAACTAACGGGGTTTGGAGTGGTGCGAGAGCGTCAAAGACGGTCACGCCCCTATTTGCTTGCAAAATTAGTGGTTTTTCCCGAAACCACCAAAGGAACGGGCATAATAATACAGGCTTGTAGAGGTATGTACTCTACAAGCCCCTTTGAAAATCAGCGAGTTACAAAATAAGTACCCGAAAAAGTACCCGTTTTTGGCATACCTAATAATAACAAGAAGTGCAGGAACACCACAAAAGGATGCCCCTGCCAGCATTACGAAACCTAACCAACGGCAAAGTTAGGCAATTATAGGCGATTAGGAAAGGGAGAGGAAAAAGCAACGAAGTATTTGCAGGGAAACCAGCGTATTAAAGTAATACAGAAAAGCGTATTAAGGTAATACAAAACGCACTGAAAGCCAATTATTTAGAAGTGAAAAATCTTTGTTTTGTGTTTGAAAAACAGGAAGAAAACATCTACCTTTGCACAGCATTACAAAACAACCGAACCAATGAACAACAAAGAAGCATTAGAAACCATTAGCCAAGCGTTAGCGATAGCAAACGCCAAGTGCAGAGAGTTACAAGCCGCCAAAGAGCAGTTACAGGCAACAAACGACAGGCTGCTGGCAGCGTTAGAAACAGCCAACAGAACCATACAGGAACTAACCAGAAAGGAACGCTTTACACTATTTGAGGCAAAGCACAGGACAGGAACAGAAACGAGCCAGAGCCAACCAGCCAGAATAATACACCTCACACCAGCCGCAAACGACCAATAACAGAACCATCACAAACGGGCAAAAAGTAGGTATTTTGCGTTTGAGTGGTGCAAACGTGGTGCAAATTACTAATTTTGAAAACACGAAAGTGCTGCAAGTTGTTTACTTACAGCACTTTACTTAACTATCGACTTTTAAGCCTCGTACCCAGAGCCGGGGTCGAACCGGCACGGGTTGCCCCACTGGTGTTTGAGACCAGCGCGTCTACCGATTCCGCCATCTGGGCTTAAAGCGGTGCAAAAGTACAAGGAAATTCTGCAAATGTCCAAATTTTTCGGTGAATTTGTGAAAGAATGGCGTCCAGGGGGCTGAAATTCGGGCTTTTCGCGTATTTTTGCGACTATAAATCCCTATGCCATGAACATTTTGCTTTTAGGAAGTGGCGGACGCGAGAGTGCGTTGGCCTGGAAGATTGCTCAAAGTCCGCTGGTGGACAGGTTTTTCATTGCTCCCGGTAATCCTGGCACTGCCGAATTGGGCGAGAATGTGTCGCTCAACTTATCCGATTTCGACGAGATTGCTGCATTCGCCATCGACTACGAGGTGCAACTGATGGTGGTTGGGCCAGAAGTGCCGCTGGTGAACGGCATTGCCGACTATTTTGCCCATCACTCGCTGCTGAAGGATATTTGCGTGATTGGACCGTGCCGCGAAGGTGCCCAGTTGGAGGGCAGCAAGGACTTCGCCAAGGCATTTATGACGCGCCACCATATTCCGACGGCACAGTATGCCACGTTTACGCGCTCCGACTACGAGGCCGGTTGCGCGTTCATGCGCAGTCTGCAGCCGCCCTATGTGTTGAAGGCCGACGGACTGGCGGCCGGCAAGGGTGTGGTCATATTGCCCACGTTCGAAGAGGCTTGCGCCGAACTGAAAGCCATGCTCGACGGTGAATTTGGAACGGCCAGCAGCAAGGTGGTCATCGAGGAGTTTATGGACGGCATAGAGTGTTCGGTGTTCGTGCTTACCGACGGCGAGCACTACGTAATGCTGCCTGAGGCCAAAGACTACAAGCGCATCGGCGAGGGCGACAAAGGTCCCAACACCGGCGGCATGGGAAGCGTTTCGCCCGTGCCCTTTGCCGACAAGGCTTGGATGGAGCGCGTCCGGACACAGATTGTAGAGCCCACCATAAGCGGGCTGCGCCAGGAGGGCATTGCCTATCAGGGATTCATCTTCTTCGGACTCATCAACATAGGCGGACAGCCTAAGGTCATAGAGTACAACTGCCGCATGGGCGACCCCGAGACCGAGAGCGTAATGCTGCGCCTCAAAACCGATATCGTCGAACTGTTCGAGGCCGTGCGCGAGCATCGGCTCGATAAGGTCGCCGTCGAGTTCGACGAACGTGCCGCCGCATGCGTCATGGTTGTGAGCGGAGGCTACCCGGGTGCCTACGAAAAGAACAAGCCCATCCGCATAGGCGACGTGGGCCGCTCGGTCGTATTCCATGCCGGCACGTGCACAGACGGCTCGCAACTGCTCACAAGCGGCGGCCGCGTCATTGCCGTCAGTTCCTACGGGTCGACGCTACGCGAGGCGCTGGACCAGTCGATGAAGGCCGCCGAAAACATCTCGTTCGAAGGTGCCTACCATCGCCGCGATATCGGTCGCGACGTGCTTTCCGACTAACTACACCACAGGCAGGCCATGGCAAGGAACAAGCGAAAGACGCTGCGCGAACGCATCACGACCAACTACTTCACGCTTTCGGGCGTGCTGGTGGTCTGCGCACTGCTGTGGCTGCTTCCTGCCGGCACCGACTACCGCACATGGGGTGGATTTGCCGTAGCCGTCGTGCTGACGTTCCTGTTGCGCGAGTCGAACAACCACTTCCAATGGATTCGAGTACGGTCGCGCATGACAAGTTCCACGTTCCTCATGCTGGCCACCGTATGCCTGCCGTGCCACAGCCTGTCGTGGGCATGGATACCGCCGTTCTGCCTGCTCGGTGCATACGATCTGCTCTTTGCCGCCCTATCGCAACGCCGCCCGGCCGGCTACGTGTTCCACGCGTTCCTGCTGCTGACGCTCGGCACTGCCGTGTGGCCGCAGATGGCCTTTATGCTGCCGCTGTTTATGTGGCAGTTGGGATTCCGGCTGCACATCCTGTCGTGGCGCACCTTCTTTGCCGCGCTCCTGGGCATAGCGTTTCCGCTCTGGCTCTACTTTGCGTGGAGCGTATGGACCGACTCCGTGCCCACCATGTTCGCATTCCTGCAGGTTTGCCGCATGTGGTCGGTGCCCGACCTTACGCAGTGGGCCTCGGCGCCACGCTTCTATTTCGCGTTCATTATGGTGTGCGCCTTCTTCGGCCTGCTACACTACGCAAGGGGCCGATTCCGCGACAAAAAGATTGTGCGCGACATGCACTACGTTATGATTTCGCACGAGTTGCTACTGTTAGTTCTCATGGTGCTGTTTCCCGCCGACTTCTCGCTGATGCTTCCCGTCGTCCTGCTTAACACGGCGCCGCTCCTGAGCCACTATTTCACTCTGGCCAAGGGACATTGGGCCATGGGTATATGGTTTGACGTCTGGCTCATAGGCTTCGCGCTCATCTGGACGGCCGGACAAATGGGGTGGTGGGGACTATAGGCGCACCGGCGCGGCCTTCTGACAGACATGGAGCAGATACAGCAGTTTTTCATCGAGCAAGGATACATCGGCATGTTCCTGTCGGCCTTTTTGGCAGGCAGCGTGCTGCCCTTCTCCTCGGAATTCGTGATGATTGCACTCCTGGCCATCGGCTCCGATAGCAGCCGCCTGCTTTTATGGGGCACGCTGGGCAACTGGCTCGGGGCGTTGGTCAACTACAAGATTGGGTCGCTCGGCAACACCGAGTGGATTGAGCACTGGACGCACGTGCAGCCCGACAAACTGGAGGCCATGCTCGTCCGCATACGCCGCCACGGAGCCTGGATGGGACTGCTGGCCTGGGTGCCCGTGATGGGAAGCGTCGTCACGGTGTCGCTCGGATTTCTGCGTACACCGTTTTGGCCCACCATACTGGCCATCGGCCTCGGCAAGTTCGTGCGCTACCTGATTCTTGTACTTAGTTACGAATCGATATTTTAACCTACTGACAGAATGAAGAAACCGATTGTGGCCATACTGGCCGTTGCCATGCTGCTTATGGGCGGATGCCGGCGCATAGCCGACACGCGGCCCGTGATTAGCGTGAGCGTGGCTCCCATAGGTGCGATGGTCGAGGCCATAGCCGGCTCCGACTACCGCATCAACGTGCTCGTGCCGGAAGGCGCTGCAGCCGAGACCTACGAGCCTACGCCGCAACAGATGGTCGGTCTGGCCGACAGCCGCCTCTGCTTCTTCACCGGCACACTCGGTTTCGAGAGCACGATGCTGTCCACCTTGCTAAGCAGCCAACGCACCCCGGCAACCGTCCGCCTGAGCGACACGCTCACACTATTGCCGCGCTCGCTCGAAGGTGGCTACACCGACTCCGCCGATCCCCACATCTGGCTCTCCGTCATCAACGCCAAGGCTATGGCCACCGTCATCTGCACCGCTCTCTGCGAGGCCGACACCGCCAAGGCCGACCTCTACCGCGCCAACCTTATGCGCTACGGGCAACATCTAGACAGCGTCGACGCACAACTGCGCGAAATGCTCCGGCCGCTCACCCATCGCACGCTGCTGGTCCACCATCCAGCACTGGGCTATTATTGCCGCGACTACGGACTCCGTCAGACGAGCATCGAGCAAGACGGGCGCGAACCGTCGGTGGCTCGCGTGGAGCAACTCGTGCGCACCTGCCGGGCCGACAGCGTACAGTTCGTGCTGGCAGAACAAGCCTACCAGGGCGCCACGGCCGACATGCTGGCCCGCGAGGCAGGACTGCGCGTCGTGCGATACAATCCGCTGGCTCCGCAGTGGGAACAAACCTTGCTGCAACTCACTCAAACCCTTACGCAATGAACACTTTGCTACGCCTCGAACACATCGAGTTTTCCTACGAGAGCCACCTGGTGCTCCACGACATAAGCGCACAAATCGACCGGGGCGACCTGGTGGTGATGACCGGCAGCAACGGCTCGGGCAAGACCACGCTGCTGCGCCTCATGGCCGGCCTGCTGACGCCCACCTCGGGCCTGCTCGAACGCAGCAAAGACCTGCGCATCGGCTACCTGCCCCAACGCCGCGCCATCGACCGCCAGTTCCCCATCAGCGTAGGCCAACTGGTGTGTTCCGGACTGCAAAACCGCAAGAGCCTGCTCCAACGCTTCGACGCAAGCCACCGCGAGCGCGTGAGCCGCATGCTGCAGCAGATGCAGATAGAGCCACTGGCCGACACGCCCATCCGCCAACTCAGCGGAGGCCAGTTTCAGCGAGCCCTCATAGCCCGCGCACTCGTGTCCGAACCCGACCTGATTCTGCTCGACGAGCCCGACACCCACCTCGACCAAGAAAGCCGCTCGCTGCTCTATCGCACGCTGGCACAGCAACGCCCCGCCAGCGCCGTGGTCATGGTGTCGCACGAAACCCCACAGTCCGACACCACTATATGGCAGTTGGACGACGGCCGGCTGACCATCTGCCGTCCCGTCCCATAATGCCGCAGAAAAATTGCATAATACAATCCGCAAATTGCATAATTGAATTTCAAAATCCGATTATGCAATTTTTTTGTCCCATAATGCAATTTTCGTTGGCGCTTATTAAACGATGTTTAATAATAATCTGCTAACTTCGCAGCGCAATTGTGTGCCCCTGTTCCAAAGGGGGCCGACGAACCATCACAGATATATGAAACAATACAAGTTAGTAAACAACCTGGTGGGCTGGCTGGTGTTTGCCGTAGCGGCATTTACCTACTGCTCCACCGTAGAGCCCAGCGCAAGTTTCTGGGATTGTCCGGAATTCATCTCATCGGCCGCCAAGATGGAAGTAGGCCATCCCCCCGGCGCACCGTTCTTCATGCTCACAGGCAACCTCTTCGCACAGTTTGCAAGCGGCCCCGAGCAAGTGGCCATGATGGTGAATGTGATGAGCGCGCTACTGTCGGCGTTGTGCATACTATTCCTGTTCTGGACCATCACCCACTTGGCCCGCATGCTTATGTGCAAGGACGGCCGGGTTGAGACAACCGCCGAACTCATAACCATCATGGGTGCCGGCACAGTGGGAGCGCTCGCCTACACATGGAGCGACACGTTCTGGTTCAGTGCTGTCGAGGGAGAGGTCTATGCCTACTCGTCGATGTTTACTGCACTTGTGTTCTGGCTCATTCTGAAATGGGAAGACCACGCCGACGACCCTCACAGCGACCGCTGGCTCGTGCTGATATTCTACCTTACCGGCGTGGCCGTAGGCATCCATCTGCTCAACCTGCTATGCCTTCCGGCCATAGCACTGGTCTATTGCTACAAACGCTACCCCGACACCAACCTGAAAGGTTCGACCGTGGCGCTGGCCGTGGGATTCCTGCTCGTGGCCGCAGTGCTCTACGGCGTAGTGCCGGGCATCGTGAAGGTAGGCGGCTGGTTTGAACTAATTTGCGTAAACTGGCTCGGACTTCCCTTCAACACCGGCATGATTCTATACATCCTCGTGCTCGTCGGAGTAGTGCTGGCCGCCATCTGGAGTACGACGCGCACCAACCGCACGCTGACCAACGGCCTCTATGTGGCTTCGGTGGCGCTGCTCGGCATACCGTTCATCGGCACCGGACTGTTGTCGGTAGTCGTCGGACTGGTGGTGCTGGCCGCTCTCTACCTCGTTCTGAGCCGCGACCTTATTCCCCACGTCCGCATCCGCAAGCGGTTCCTCAACACCTCACTGCTCTGCATGCTCGTGCTAATGATTGGCTACAGCAGCTACGCACTCATCGTCATACGCTCGGCTGCCAATCCGCCGATGGACCAGAATTCGCCCGAAGACATCTTTACGCTCGGCAACTACCTCAGCCGCGAGCAATACGGCGACCGTCCGCTGTTCCTGGGGCAGGCATATACCTCGGAAATGGCCTATGACGACACCTACCACTACCGATATATCTACAAGAAAGACATGCACCGCAAGGAGAAACTCAGCGCCGACGAGAAAGACGAGTACGAAACCGTCACGTCGCCCGCTAAGGCCGTCTACCCCAGCGGACTGACCATGCTGTTCCCCCGCATGTATTCGTCGCGCCATAAGCAAGCCTACGAAGACTGGCTTGGCGACGGACTGGACCTCAAGACCGTCGACTACGAGCAAGGTACCGGCGAGACCTTCGTCGGACAAATGCCCACGCAACTCAGCAACCTGAGGTTCTTCCTCTCTTATCAGGTGAACTTCATGTATTGGAGATACTTCATGTGGAACTTTGCCGGCCGGCAGAACGGACAACAGAGTTTCGGCGAAAAGGAACACGGCAACTACCTTACCGGCATCGCCCCGCTCGACAATGCCATGCTCGGCGACCAAAGCAAGATGCCCGACGAACTCAGAGAAGACAAGGCCCACAACGTGTTCTACTGCCTGCCGCTCCTATTGGGCCTGCTCGGACTCTTCTGGCAGGCATTCAAAGGAGAGCAGGGCGTGCGCCAGTTCTGGGTAGTGTTCTTCCTCTTCTTTATGACCGGCCTGGCCATCGTACTCTACCTGAACCAGACCCCGCAGCAACCGCGCGAACGCGACTATGCCTACGCCGGCTCGTTCTATGCCTTCGCCATCTGGATAGGCTTGGGCGTGGCAGCCGTAGCCGACCTTCTGAAGAAATACCTGAAGGCCAAGCCTGCGCTCGCGGCTTCCGTGGCCACCGCATTATGCATCCTCGTGCCGCTACAGATGGTCAGCCAGACTTGGGACGACCACGACCGCAGCGGACGCTTTGCATGCCGCGACTTCGGTATGAACTACCTCGCCACCATGCCTGACACGCTCCTGGACGGCAGTCCTTCCTATCCCATCATCTTTTCCAACGGCGACAACGATACGTTCCCGCTCTGGTATGCCCAGGAAACCGAAGGAAAATATACGGGTGCACGCGTCTGCAACCTTGAATATCTGCAGACGGAGTGGTACACCGACCAGATGGTCCGCCCGGCCTACGATTCGCCCGCACTTCCCATCGCGTGGAAGCGTGCCGAATACGTGGACGACGGCAAGCACGGCATCTTCTATATTAAGCCGGAGATGAAGGCCGAACTTGACGCCTTCAAGGCCAGTCATCCCGACGGGCCCGACCCTTACGAACTGTGCTACATCATGGACAACTACGTGCGCACCAAGGGTTATTTCCCGACCGACTCTATCGTGGTCAAAGTCAATAAGGAAAACGTGCTCAACCAAGGCATCACCGTGCCGGAAGGCTATGAAATCCCCGACCAAATCAGCATTTCGCTCAAATGGGCCATGGAACGCGGCAAACTGATGGCTCGCAACCAGGTACTCATCTATGAAATGCTGGCACGCAACGACTGGAAGCGGCCGATATACATGAGCGTCACGCTCGGACAAGAGAACTATGCCGGGCTGCAAGACTTCTTCTCGCTCGAAGGCCTGGCCTATCGCCTCACGCCCTTCCGCCGCGGACAGGAACCCGTGGACTCCGAAAAAATGTACCATAACATGATGGAGCGCTTCCACTACGGAAACGTCAGCGCAAAAGGCATCTACCTCGACGACACGAACCTGCGCATGTGCCAGACGCACCGCCGCATTTTCGCCATGCTCGTGCAGACCCTCCTCAAGGAAGGAAAGAAAGAACAGGCCTTGGCTGCGCTCCGGAAGTGCAAGCAAGAACTCTCGCCCGACAATGTGACCTACATAAACGACGAGATTGAACTCGCCGAGTTCTGGCATCAGGCCGGCGACGATAAGGAAGCACTCCGCGTGAGCAAGGAAATCTTCCGGCAGAACCGTCAGTATGTCGAGTGGATTAATTCGCTCTACGCCTACAACCCCGGACTCTATCAGGACCGCCTTGCCCGCCACGGATTCTATATGGCCCGCGCCGCGTTCGTGGCTGCAGCCTGCGACGACAAGGAGGCAAAAGCCATGTCCGAGGAACTTGACGCTCTAGCCAATACGCCGGCCGGCGCCATGGCCAAGCAAGGCGCCATGTATCTCTACGAGGTCATGATGAGCGACGGCAATGCCGGTTTAATGCCCAACGAAGTCGCACAATAGCACAAGCCTACAGCCCGCCAGCCCATGTTCATCGAGCAGCCCGCCAAATATCTGCGTTGGATTTACCCTCGCGCCATGTGGAGGATGGATGCAAAGCGCCGGTCGGTCTATCTGACTTTCGACGACGGCCCCATTCCCGAGGTGACGCCGTGGGTTTTGAGCGTACTCTATAAGTACGGCATCAAGGCCACCTTTTTCATGGTCGGCGACAACGTGCGGAAACACCCCGAGGAATATGAGATGGTGCGGAAGGCCGGACATCGCATCGGAAACCATACGTTCAACCACATAGGCTCTATGCGCCACGGCATACACACCTATATGTTCAACGTGGAGAAAGCCAATGCCTATCTGCACTCCGACCTATTCCGGCCGCCCCACGGATGGATGAAGTGGGGCCACTATGTGGCCGTATCGCTGAAGTACCGCATCGTGATGTGGGACTTGGTGACGCGCGACTACTCTAAGCATCTCGACGGAAAGGCCGTCCTGGCCAACGTGAAACGCTATGCGCGGCCCGGATCTATCATTACTTTCCACGATTCGCACAAGAGCTACGAGAAACTGCAATATGCCCTGCCGCGAGCCATCGAATGGCTGCGCGACGAAGGCTACTCGTTCGACGTTTTTGAATAAAACCATTAAAAACTTATACACACAAAACCTATGAATTGGATTGTTGACATACTCCATCACCCAAGCGGAGCCGCCCACATCGCAGTGCTCTTGGCCATCGTCATTTGGCTTGGCGTGAAACTGGGCAGGATGAAATTCGGCGGCATATCGCTGGGAGTGTCCTTCGTATTGTTCGTGGGCATCTTCGCAGGCCATCTCTACAACACCTATATTGTCAAGGCTCCCGCAGCCGACGTGTCGATTGTGGCCATGATGGCACAGCAGAAAGAGATACTCGACTTCGTCAAGGAGTTAGGCCTGATTCTGTTTGTCTACTGCATCGGCCTCCAGGTAGGGCCCGGATTTTTCGCCATCTTCAAGAAAGGCGGCGTTTCGATGAACCTGCTGTCGGTAGGCATTATCGCACTCGACGTCGTCGTAATGCTGGCATGCTTCTTCCTGGTGTTCTACGAGCCCGGAAGCGGTGCCAACCGCGAGCATCTGGCTATGATGACCGGCGTGCTCAATGGTGCCGTGACGAACACGCCTGCCCTGGGCGCGGCCAATAACGTGCTGGGCGGATTCTTCGCAGAGAATGCCATTCCGGCCATAGGCAACGGCTACGCATGTGCCTATCCGCTGGGCGTGCTGGGCATGATTGGCGCCACCATACTGCTGCGATTCCTCTGCCGCATAAAGCTCGACGAGGAGAGCCGCAAATATCAGCAGTCGCAGGAGGTAGACCCGACCGCCTTGCCCCATCACTATGTGCTGCAAGTCAAGAACAAGGCCGTGTGCGGCCGTACGCTGTTGGAAATCCGCGAAATTATGAAGCGCGAGTTCATTTGCACACGCGTGAAGGTCAATGGTGAGATGATTATTCCCCAAAAAGACTTCGTGCTGGAGGAAGACATGAAGATGATGGTCGTTTCGGCTGAGGCAGACATGGATGCCATCATCGCTTTCATCGGCGAGCGTCTGCAGGAAAGCTGGCGCAAGGAAATCGACGCACAGACCCGCTACGTGTCGAAACGGATTGTGGTGACAAAACCCGAGATTAACGGAAAGACACTGGCGGCCCTCCACATTTCCACCCTATACCATGTCAACGTGTCGCGCGTGAACCGCGCCGGCATGACCCTGTTCGCCGCGAGCAACCTGCACCTGCAGATGGGCGACCGCCTGCTCGTGGTAGGCGCCGAAGAGAACGTGGAGCGCGTCAAAGACCTCGTGGGCGACACCATAAAGCGCCTCGAAGTTCCCAACGTCGGCATGCTGTTCCTGGGCATCCTGCTCGGTGTCTTGCTGGGCCAGCTGCCCATTCCCATACCCGGACTCGACGTTCCCGTAAAGCTCGGCCTCGCCGGAGGCCCGCTGGTGATGGCCATCCTTATCGGCGCGTTCGGCTACCGTATGAAGATTACGGCCTACACCACGACGTCGGCCAACCTGATGCTGCGCGAGGTGGGACTCGTACTGTTCCTGGCCTGCGTGGGCATCGAAGCCGGCGCCACGTTCTGGGAAACCGTGCGCAACGGCGGCCTGACCTACGTCTGGACCGGCTTCCTGATTACCGTCATACCCATCTTCATCGGCGGGCTTGTCGGACGGCTGCATCTCAAACTCAACTATTTCACGCTGATGGGTCTCATCGCCGGTACGCATACCGACCCGCCCGCACTGGCCTTTGCCAACCAGACGGCCAATAACGACGCCCCCGCCATCGGCTATAGCACCGTCTATCCGCTCTCGATGTTCCTGCGCATTCTCGTAGCGCAACTCATCCTGCTCATAGGACTTCCGCTGCTCTGATAACCGCACCGACGACGTACTTGCCCGATGCTGAAAAGTTGCCTGAAATCCGGACTGGTTGAAGCCGGCTGCGACGAAGCCGGACGGGGATGCCTGGCCGGCAGCGTATATGCCGCGGCCGTAGTATTCCCCTCCGACTATGAGAATCCGCGCCTCAACGACTCCAAACAGCTTTCGGCGCGAGCCCGATACAGCCTGCGTGAGGAAATAGAGCGCGATGCACTGGCATGGGCGGTCGGCATTGTCAGCGCACAGGAGATTGACGAAATCAACATACTCAACGCGTCGATTCTCGCCATGCACCGCGCGCTGGATGGCTTGAGCCTGCGGCCGCAACACATCATCGTCGACGGCAACCGCTTCAAGTCCTACGGCAACACGCCCTACTGCACCATCGTCAAAGGCGACGGCAAATACCTGTCTATCGCCGCCGCGTCAATCCTTGCCAAGACTTACCGCGACGACTACATGCGCGACCTCGCCGCCGACTTCCCGCAGTACGGATGGGACAAGAACGCCGGCTACCCGACCCGGCAGCACCGCGAAGCCATCGTGCGCTACGGACTCACGCCCCACCACCGCCGCTCCTACAGCCTGCCCGTCGGACAGATGCCCCTGTTTGCCGACGCCGACTTCGAATAGCCGGACGCCATATGCCGCCCAATACCCCGCAACCGCCTGTTGTCCAACCACATAGACAAACCCGAAAATTGCATAATAGCGCAGAAAAATTGCATAAGGAAATTTGAAAATTGCATAATTGAATTTCGAAATTGCATAATCGGATTTTTCGATTGCATAATGCCATTTTTCCGCCTCCCGATCCGCCCCTGAAACCCTAATAGAAAACCGATGAACGTAAGGTTAGAAACCAGTTGGAAACACTTGCTTGCCGACGAGTTTGACAAGCCCTACTTCGCGAAACTGGCCGACTTCGTGCGGCAGGAATATGCCGCGGGTCCGTGCTATCCGCCTGCCGCCCAGGTGTTCCGTGCCTTCGACGAATGCCCCGCCGACCGCGTGAAGGTAGTCCTATTGGGCCAAGACCCATACCACGAGCCCGGACAGGCCGAAGGGCTCTGCTTCTCGGTGGGACAGCAGGTGGCGTGGCCTCCCTCTCTGCAAAACATCTTCAAGGAAGTGGCCTCCGACTGCCAGACCGACCTGCCTGCCGACGGCAGTCTGCTCCGCTGGGCCCGGCAAGGCGTGCTGCTGCTCAACAGTACGCTGACCGTCCGCGCCCACCAGGCCGGCAGCCACGCCGGCAAGGGGTGGGAGACCTTCACCGATGCCGCCGTGCAGCGACTGGCTCAGACGCGCTCGCACCTCGTGTTCCTCCTGTGGGGTTCCTACGCACAACGCAAGGGTGCGCTTATCGACCGCCAGCGCCACCTTGTGCTGTCGTCGGCTCACCCCTCGCCCCTGTCGGCCTACAGAGGCTTTTTCGGCAATCACCATTTCACGCAGGCCAATGCCTACCTTGCCGCGCACGGAAAGGAGCCGATAAAGTGGTAAAAACCCCGATGAAACCGCCAAAATTTGTATGAATTCCATTCCTCCCTTACTCCAGATTGGCGACGTCCTATTGTCGTCGGAAATCCTGACAGAGTCGTTCTGCTGCAACCTTGAGGCCTGCGGCGGCGCCTGCTGTATCGAGGGCGACTCGGGCGCACCTCTGCGCGAGGAGGAGATTGGCGAGTGCGAAGAACTGCTGCCGCTCGTCTGGAACGATATGAGCGCCGCCGCACGCGACCAGGTGGACCGCGAGGGAGTAGCTGCCATCGACCGCGAAGGCGACCTTGTCACCCAGATTGTCGAGGGGCGCGACTGCGTCTTCACCTGCTACGAGGGCGGATGTTGCTTCTGCGCGCTCGAACGGGCCGCCCGCCGAAAGCGGGCACTATGGACCAAGCCCATCTCGTGCGCCCTCTACCCGATACGCGAGAAGCAACTGAGCAACGGTCTTATCGGACTCAACTACCACCGCTGGAGCGTATGCGCACCGGCAAGGGCCCTGGGCCGCGAGAAAGGCATTGCCGTCTACCAGTTCCTTCGCGCACCGCTGGTGCGCCGTTTTGGCAAGGAATGGTATGCCCAACTCGAGGCGGCCGCGCGTGCTTTGCTCAACGACCTGAAGTAGGCCGCCCCGTCCGCCCAATTTTTTTCGTAGAAAAAACTGCCTTTTTTTCCGTTTCTCCCGCAGAATCTTGCGAAAATGCTATATCTTTGCAAGATAAGCATTACATAGCTGCACATAAGCGGCGGAAAATCAGACAAATGAAAGACTTGCGAATCATTATCAGTGGCGGAGGAACCGGTGGGCATATATTTCCGGCCGTTTCCATAGCCGATGCGTTGAAGAAAAAACGCCCCGACTGCGAAATACTCTTTGTGGGAGCCCAAGGCCGTATGGAAATGCAGCGTGTGCCTGCTGCCGGCTACAAAATCATAGGCCTGCCGATTGCCGGCTTTGACCGAAAACACCTGTGGAAGAATGCCGCCGTGCTGTGGAAGGTTTGGAAGAGCCAGCGCGAGGCTCGCAAAATCGTGAAGGACTTCCGTCCCGACGTGGCAGTGGGCGTTGGCGGCTACGCCAGCGGACCTACGCTCAACGTGTGTGCGGGTCTCGGAGTGCCCACCCTGTTGCAGGAGCAGAACTCATACGCCGGCGTCACCAACAAACTGCTGGCCAAGAAAGCCAACCGCATCTGCGTGGCCTACGACGGTATGGAACGCTTCTTCCCGGCCGAGAAAATCATGTTTACGGGCAACCCCGTGCGCCAGAACCTGCTGGCCGACGACCTGCGCAAGGACGACGCGAAGAAAAGCCTCGGCCTCGACCCCGAAAAGCATACGATACTGGTTGTCGGCGGCTCGCTCGGTGCCCGCACCATAAACGAAAGCATCCTGAACAACCTGTTGCTCATCCGCAGTCAAAAGGACGTGCAGTTTATCTGGCAGACCGGAAAATACTACTCGGCAGCCATCCACCAGGAACTGGATGAAAAGGGTTGCCCGGACAATCTGCTCGTCTGCGACTTCATTTCCGACATGCGAACCGCCTATTGCGCCGCCGACTTAGTCATTTCGCGCGCCGGCGCCGGCAGTATTTCCGAACTGTGCCTCCTTGCCAAGCCTTCAATCCTTGTGCCTTCGCCCAACGTGGCCGAAGACCATCAGACAAAGAACGCCATGGCGCTCGTCGACAAGCAGGCTGCCGTCTGCGTGAAAGACGACGAGGCACAGCGCCTCCTGCTTGCCAAGGCCATCAATATGGTAACCGACAGCGAAGCCCTTCGCGTACTGTCGGAGAACATCAAACAACTGGCACGCCCCCATGCGGCCGACACAATAGCCGATGAGGTGCTCCGCCTGGCCGGACAGATTGAATAGAAGATGAACGATATCAAAGCAGTATACTTTCTTGGCGTGGGCGGCATCGGCATGAGCGCGCTGGCCCGATACTTCCGCCACTGCGGACTATGCGTGGCCGGCTACGACCGCACGGCCACCGAACTGACCCGCACACTCGAACACGAAGGCGTCGTAATCCACTACGACGACAACCTCGACCTGGTGCCCGACGCCTGCAAGAACCGCGCCGAGACCCTCGTGGTCTATACGCCGGCCATACCCGCCGACTTCGGCGAACTAAAGTGGTTCAAGGAAAACGGCTTCGACATAAAGAAAAGGTCGGAGGTGCTGGGGCTGCTGACAAAGCAGATGAAAGGCCTCTGCGTGGCAGGAACACACGGCAAGACCACAACCACCGCTATGACAGCCCACCTGCTCCACGAGAGCCACGTGGGCTGCAACGCCTTTCTCGGTGGCATCAGCAAGAACTACGAAACCAACTACCTCTTCGACGCGTCGAGCCCCTACGTAGTGATCGAGGCCGACGAGTTCGACCGCTCGTTCCACCAACTTAGGCCGTGGGCCAGCGTCATAACCGCTGTCGACGCCGACCACCTTGACATCTACGGCACGCCCGAGGCCTATCGCGAAGGCTTTGCCGTTTACACCTCGCTCATAAAGCCCGAAGGCGGCGCACTTATCGCGCACACCGGCCTCGACCTTGAAAAACGCCTGGCCGACGGCGTAGCCAGTTACGAATACGGACGCAGCGACGGCGACTTCCGTGCCGAAAACGTGCGCATCGGTGGCGGACGGATATGCTTCGACTATGTGTCGCCGCTGGGCGGAGTTGCCGACGTGGAACTCGGCGTGCCCGTGAGCATCAACATAGAAAACGCCGTGGCCGCCATGGCCCTGACGCAACTGGCCGGTGCCACCCCCGAAGAAATGAAGCAGGCCATGGCCACCTATAAGGGCGTGGACCGACGCTTCGACTTCAAGATAAAGACCGACCAATTGGTTTTCCTCAGCGACTATGCCCATCATCCCGAAGAACTGCGGCAGAGCATCCTTTCCGTACGCGAAGTGTTCGACGGGCGTAAGGTGACCGGCATCTTCCAGCCACACCTCTACACGCGGACCCGTGATTTCTACCAGGAATTCGCTGAGAGCCTGTCGCTGCTCGATGAAGTCATCCTGCTCGACATCTATCCGGCTCGCGAGGAACCCATTCCCGGCGTAAGCAGCCGTCTGATATACGACAACCTGCGTCCGGGCATCGAGCGCCGACTGTCTACGCGCGCCGACCTGCCTCGCATCCTGCAAGACGAACCCGTCGACGTGCTGATGGTGCTTGGCGCCGGCAACGTGGACGACGACGTGCCCGCACTGGAGCAACTCCTGCGCACCAAATATAACCTGACCGAATAAAATCCCTCCCGTCCCAGTGAAAACGCTATTCAAACTTCTGCTCATGTGCGGCCTGATTGTCTATCTGGGCTTTGCACTGGTTCGCTTCTCGCGCATTGCCAACGAAGAGAAGTGTTCGGGGCTGAACATTGTCATAGCCGACAGCACGCGGGCAGGGTTCATATCGCGCGACGAGGTAGTCCGGCTAATCGACAAGGCAAAGGTAAACCCCGTCAACACGGCCATAGACCGCGTCAACACTACGAACATCAAGGAGGCACTGCTGAAAAACCCGTTCATCAAGGACATCGACTGCTACAAGACGGCCGACCACCGCGTGACCATACTGCTAGAACAGCGGCTGCCGTTGCTGCGCGTCTGTCCGCAGAACGAGCACGACTACTACATTGACGAAAACGGCGACGCCATGCGCTTCACGGGCTATCCGGCCGACCTGGCCGTGGCTACCGGCTACATATCGGCCGACTACGCAAAGAAAAAACTGCGCGTCATAGGCCGCTTCCTGCGCGAGAACCGCTTCTGGGACGACCAGATAGAACAAATCTACGTGCACCGCGATGGAAAAATCGACCTGGTGCCTCGCGTAGGCTCGCAACTCATTCACATCGGCCTGCCCGATAGTCTCGACGTCAAAATGAACAACCTGCTCGTGTTCTACCAAAAAGTAATGCCGCAAGTGGGCTGGAACAAATACTCGGAAATCGATTTGCGCCACACGAACCAAGTAATCTGCAAAAAAGACGGCGCAGATAAAAATTCCTGATTAACTTCGCATTTAAGCAAACAAGAATACCATAGAATATGTCGACAGAGAAAAACTACATTGTTGCTATTGAAATCGGCTCTTCCAAAATCACGGGAATTGCCGGCACAAAGGAACCCGACGGTGCCATCCACATCGCAGCCGCCTGCCAAAGGCCATCGTCCGACTTCATACGCAAGGGCCGCATAAACAACCAGCTTAAGACCCGCGACTGCGTCGAAGACATCAAGATGCGCCTCGAACGCGCCACGAAGAAAAACATCCAGAAAGCCTACGTAGGCGTCGGCGGCATGGGCATGCATGCACAGATTAACACGGTTACGCAGACGTTTGCCGACAAAGTGCAAATCACGCCCGAGATAATCGCATCGATGCACGAGGAGAACGCACAGGCCCACACCCCCGACAAAGTAATCCTCGCCACCATTCCGCAGGAATATCGCCTTGGCGCACAATCGACGCTCGACCCCGTAGGCATGCAGGCCGATAAGATTGAGGGCCGCTTCCTCAATGTAATCATTCGCCGCGACGTTTGCGACGACATCGAGAAGTGCTTCCACGACGCCAAACTGGCTTTGGCCGACATGCCCATCACATTTCTGGCCCTGGCCGACAATCTGCTCGAAGAACAGAAACGTCGCAGCGGCTGCGTGTTCGTAGACATGGGTGCCGAAACCACTTCCGTAGCCATCTACAAGAACAATATCATCCAGCACGTGGCCGTAATCCCTCTGGGCGGCGAGAATATCACCCGCGACATCAGTTCCCTGCAAGTCGACATGCAGGAGTCTGAACGCCTCAAACTGAAGTACGGCGAGGCACAAGTACCCGAAAATGCCGAAAACCACGAGGACATCCAACTACCCATGAACAATCGGGTGACATTTACCGAGTTCTGCGAACTGGTAGAGGCCCGCCAGGAAGAAATCATACGGAACGTGGCTGCGCAGATAACCATCTCGGGCCTCGACAAGGACAAACTGATTGGCGGCATAGTGCTGACGGGCGGCGCCTCGCAGATGAAAGAAATAGACAAGGCATTCGCACAGTTCACAGGCTTTGACCGCGAGAAGATTTGTTTTGTCAACAACCTGAAAGTACAGTTGCGCACGCCGGCCAGCCTGTCCGACTTCAACGCAGACGGCTCCTACAACAGCGCCATATCGCTGCTCGAAGGCGGCGAGCCTATCTGCTGCGGCGGCGAACTGGGCGAAACCACCGACATGTTCGACTCACAGCACGAAAACGACGGCAAGCAACTGGAGGAACTCAGGGAACTGGTGGCCGACATAGACCGCCAACTCTCCGGCAAAGTGAAAAAGCCACAGCCCATCATCGACGCCATCGACAACCTCGAGGAAGTAGCCAAAAAGTATGGCAAAGACCGGGAATTCGCCGGCGAAGTGCAGCGGCTGCGCGAGGCATTGGACGAGCAGACCGTGCCGCCAAGTGAAAACGGCAAGAAAATCCTGAACTTCGGCAAGAACATCTGGAAGAAGATATCGGAAGCCATCAACGAAGAAGACTAACCAAACGACACAAAAAGCGCATTGACTATGGACATGGACATGATAGAACCTTTGATAGACGTGCAGCCCAGCAACACGAATACCTCCATCATAAAGGTCATTGGTGTGGGCGGAGGCGGCGGCAATGCCGTCAACCACATGTATCGAGAAGGCATACACGACGTCAATTTCGTCGTTTGCAATACAGATAGCAAAGCATTGGCCGACTCCCCCGTGCCGACCCGACTACAACTCGGGCACGAAGGCTTAGGCGCCGGCAACAATCCTAAGCGCGCCCAGAAAGCAGCCGAGGAGAGCCTGGAAGATATACACCACATGCTCAACGACGGCACAAAGATGGTGTTCATCACCGCAGGCATGGGAGGCGGTACCGGTACCGGAGCCGCGCCCATCATAGCCCGCGAGGCCAAGGCTATGGGCATACTGACTGTCGGCATAGTGACCATACCGTTTCTCTTTGAGGGAAACATGAAAATCGACCAGGCGCTGGACGGCGTCGAGGAGATAGCGCAGCACGTCGATGCCCTTTTGGTCATCAACAATGAGCGCCTCCGCGAAATCTACCCCGAGCTCAACGTCCTGAGCGCGTTTCAGCGTGCCGACAATACGCTGTCGGTGGCCGCGCGTAGCATAGCCGAGATTATCACTATGCACGGCGTCATCAACCTCGACTTCCGCGATGTCTGCACCGTACTTAAAGACGGCGGAGTGGCTATCATGTCCACCGGCTATGCTGAAGGCGAGGAACGCGTCACTCGCGCACTCGAAGAAGCCTTGCATTCGCCGCTGCTCAATAATACCGACATCTTCGACAGTAGGAAAGTCCTGCTGTCCATCTCGTTCTGTTCTGACGACGAAGGCGACACGTTGATGATGGAAGAGATGAACGAGGTCCACGAGTTTATGTCAAAATTCCGCGACGACGTGGAAACGAAGTGGGGCCTATCGATAGATCCCAACCTCGGTAAGAAAATCAAAATCACCCTATTGGCAACCGGCTTCGGCATGAGCGCAGTGCCTGGCATGCAAAAGAAACTGGACGACGCGGCCGAGGCCGCCAAGCAGCGCAGCGAGGAAGAGGCCTACGAAGCCGCCAACCGCCGTGCGGTGTTCTATCCGGCCGATTCGCAGCGCGGCACTATGCGCCGAATCTTCAGGACTTACACGTTCGACCTCAAGGACCTTGACAACGAAGAGGTCATTTCGATGGTAGAACTCTCGCCCACCTACAAGCGCAGCAAGGAATTGCTCGAGCAGATTCGTCAGCAGGCGCAGGCCAACAATGCCAACTAAGCGCAGCCCCGTGCGCCGAGCCGGCTTCCTCAAGTAATCGTTTTCCCAACCCCACTTTCGCACCGTCATGATAGAAATGTCCGACCACGAACTTATCGAACTGACTTCGCCGAAGCCTACCGCCATGATTAAGGTCGTTGGTGTGGGTGGCGGTGGCAGTAATGCCGTGGCAAACATGTATCAGATGGGGTTGCACGACGTCAGTTTCTGCGTGGTCAATACCGACCAGAAGCACTTGCAGGAATCTCCCATCAAGGAGAAGGTTCAGTTGGGTCCGGGCCTCGGTGCGGGCGGCAATCCCGACATAGGGCGTCAGTACGCAGAAAACGAGATTGAAAAGATTCAAGCCATCTTCAACCCCGAAGTCAAGATGGTTTTCATCACGGCAGGCGAGGGCAACGGCACGGGCACGGGCGTTTCGCCGGTTATTGCCCGCGAGGCGCGGAAAGCAGGCTTGCTCACCATCGGAGTAGTAACCCTCCCGTTCAAGTTCGAGGGACGCCGGAAGATTGACAAGGCCTTGCTCGGCATGGAAACGCTGGCCGCCGAGACAGATGCCATCATTGTCATCAACAACGAGCGCCTCCGCGAAATCTTCACTACGCAGTCGCTCATCGGAGGCTTCCGGTGCGCCGACGAGACCCTCTACAAGGCCGTCAAGAGCATTGTAGAGATTACGTTCATGCGTGGCCACGTCATGCTCGACTTTCGCGATGTCAGCACGGTGCTTCGCGACGGCGGCGTAGCCATTATGGCACAAGGATATGCCAAGGGCGAGCACCGCTTGTCGAAGGCCATCGAGGAAGCGCTTAATTCGCCCATCCTCAACAACAACAATGTCTTCCTGGCCTCCAAGGTTGTCATCAAAATCAGCACCAGTCCCAACAAAGACGAGCAGATTACGATGGACGAGATGGGAGAACTCAACGCATTCTTCTCCAATTTCCGTCCCGACCTCTTTATAAAATACGGCTTGGAGGTAGACCGCGAGATGGAGGACGGCGTAAAGGTCGTCATACTGGCTTCCGGATTCGGACTCTACGATGAAACCGTGCGCCACCACGAGCCCACGCTCCTCACCGACCGCGAAATACAGCAGAACGAGCGCATCAGCCGCTTCTATCCCACCAAAAACCAGGGACGCATCCGTCACGTCATCCGCCACTATATTTTCTCAACCGACGACCTCGACAACGATTTGGTGGTTACCGAAGTGGACGCGACGCCAACCCTGCGCCGCACGCAGGCCGAACTGAAGAATATCAAACAACTTGCTGTGCCGACCACGGCCACCACCGTCGACCTGACCGACCCCATTTAGCCGCCGGCGCACAGCCCTTTCCAACATTTCCATCCCACTATGCCACTTTTCGAACAGATAAGCCGCGACATCATGGCGGCTATGAAAGCACGCGACAAGGTGCGCACCGACGCACTGCGCAACATTAAGAAATACTTCCTCGAGGCAGTCACCGCCCCGGGTTCTAACGGAGAACTCACCGACGAGCAGGCCGTGAAAATCCTGTCGAAACTTTCGAAGCAGGGCCACGACACTGCCGCCCTCTACCACGAGAAAGGCCGCGACGACCTGGCTCAGGAGGAAGAGGCACAGGCACTTGTCATCGACGAATACCTGCCCAAGCAACTGTCGGCCGAAGAACTCGAGACCGCCATCCGTGCCATCGTGGCCGAACTCGGTGCCACCAGCATGCGCGACATGGGCCGCGTCATGGGCGAGGCGTCGAAGCGGCTCGTAGGCAAGGCCGACGGAAAGGCCATTGCCAACCTCGTGAAACAAATCCTTAACGCCTAAACACCCGCCCCCATGAACCTCCGCCACCTCTTTGTGGCCCTCGGCCTCAGCCTCAGTCTGTCGGCCATGGCCCAAAGCGCCCGCCAAGACCTCTTTACGACCTCGGCCGACGCCCGCATCCCCTATCGCATCCCCGCCATCGCGCAGGCCCACAGCGGGCAGGTCATCGTCGTGTCGGACTATCGCTGGAACAAGGGAGACATTGGCTGGAGCCCCGAACTCTTCGGTTCGCGCATCGACCTCAAATATCGCCTCTCGCCCGACGGCGTTGCCTTCGGACCGGAGCACACCCTCGTGCTCGGAAGTGGCGCGGCCGACCCCGCCACCGCCGGATTTGGCGACGCAGCACTGGTGGCCGACTACGAGAGTGCCGACGTGTTGATGATTTCGGTGATGGGAAACATCTCATGGGGCGACACGCGGGCCGACCACCGTATGCAGACGGCGCTGTTCCTGTCGCACGACAACGGCACCACCTGGAGCGCGCCCACCGACCTCACTCCGGCCATCTACGGACTCTATGACAATCTGCAAGGCCTCTTCTTCGGCAGCGGCAAACTCTATCAGAGCCATTGCTACCGCATCGGCACGCACCGCCGCGTCTATGCCCCACTGCTGGCCAAGGGCGAAGGCAACATGGTGGTCTATACCGACGACTTCGGCCGCACGTGGCACGCACTCGGAGGACCGCAGGCACGCCCCTGCCCGAAAGGCGACGAGCCCAAGGTGGTCGAGCTGCCCAACGGCAACCTGCTACTGTCATCACGCACCGACGGCGGACGCTTCTACAACATCTTCCGCTACGACGACGTGAAGGCAGGCACCGGCTCGTGGCAGCAACCTGTGCTCAGCAACCACGCCAACCGCGGCGTCGCAGCCCTCGACAACGCATGCAACGGAGGCGTCGAACTGGTGCGTGCCCTACGCAAGTCCGACCGCACACCCGTCTATCTGCTGCTGCAGTCGCTGCCCTTCGGCCCGCAGCGCCGCAACGTGGGCATATACTATAAGGAGTTCGCCCTCGACGCGACCTTCGACAACCCGGCCGACATTGCCGCCGACTGGGACGGCCGCTTCCAGGTGTCGCAAGTGGCTTCGGCCTATTCCGAAATCCTGCCCCTACAGAACGGACTCATTGCCTTCATCTTCGAGGAACTGACTCACGGCACCGACTATACGATTGCCTACCGGCTGCTCACGCTCGAGGAAATCACCCACGGACAATACTCGCTCGAGCCCTACGACGTGAAACGATAGGACCGCCCCTCTGGCCCACTCCTTTATATATAGCGCCACATTGCATAATGCCGCAGAAAAATGGCATTATACAATCTTGGAATTGCATTATGGAATCCGACGATTCAATTATACAATCGGCCCGCTCCATAATGCAATTTTTTCGTCGCATTATGCCGCCGGCACCACGAATTATGACAACGGGACGGCGGACTGCATTTTTTTGAAAAAAATCTTGGATTGAACGAAAATTCGCCTACTTTTGCTTATGAGATGGTATGCGGCATTATGAAAAAAACGCCCGTTTCAGCCCCTCCATACGGCATTCGAATCACATTTCTATTTTATTAACTCATAAACCATTTTATCATGAAAAAATTAGTATTTGCTCTCGTTGCTCTCGCAACTGTTTCGTTCGCTGCCTGCAATAGCGACAAAGCCGTGAACCCCGAAGAAGCAGCCAACGCTTTGGTTGACTCCCTGAAGGCTAATGTGGACAATCCCGAGAAGATTGCTACCCTCATAAGCGAGGCTCAGGCCAAGATTGAAGAACTGACTCAGGCCGGCGACTCTACTGCCCTGAACCAGTACACCCAGATTATCAAGGACGTTATCGCTGGCGACGTTACGCTGAAAGAGGCTGTCGAGAAAGTGGCTGGCAACGTAGGTGGCGAAACCATCACCAACTTCGTAAACAAACTCACTGGCAACGGCGAAGCCGCTGTGGAGAACGCAGCCGACAATGCCAACGCTGCCGTCGAGGGTGCCAAGGAAGAACTGAAGGCTGAAGGCGAAGCCGCCAAGGAAGCCGTGAAGGAAGCCGCTACTCAGGCTGCCAACGAAGCCGTTAACAAGGCTTCCGAGAAGGCTGCTGAGAAAGTGAACGAAGGCGTAAACAAAGGCCTCAAGAAACTGGGTCTCTAATCGGACGCATACTCAGCGAACTTCTCGCTGAAAACACAATCCGCTGCACCTCGCAAGAGATGCAGCGGATTGCTTTTCTATGGCGGCAGCCCTATTGCACAGCGTGCCGGGCCTTGAAGGCGAGCGCATAGTAGCGTATCTGGCGAATCATGGCCAGTAGTCCGTTCGAACGGGTGGGCGAAAGATGGTCGCGCAAACCGATGCGGTCGACGAAGTATAGGTCGGCATCCACGATGTCCTCAGCCGTCTGCCCATTGAATACGCGCACGAGCAGCGACACTATGCCTTTCACGATGAGCGCGTCGCTTTCGGCCCGGAACCACAGGCGGCCGTCCCGCTCCTCGCATGCAAGCCACACACGGCTCTGGCAGCCGTCGATAAGATTGCTTTCAGTCTTGTCGGAATCGGGCAGCGCCGGCTGGTCCGACCCCAGGTCGATGAGCAACTGATAGCGGTCCATCCAATCGTCAAGTTCCGAGAACTCCTCGATGATATCGTCCTGAATCTGGTTAATGGTCATTGTCTGGAAAAATTTAATGCAACAGGTGCGTTCAACTTAGTTTTCCTCGTAGAGCAGTTGCAGGAGCGTCTGCCCGACGGCCTTGAGCAAGTCTTTCGAGATGTTTTCGGGCGTGTCGGCCGTGGTGTGCCACGTGGCGCCAAATCCCTGGTCGGCGGTGCCAACGATGTCGATGGTCGGAATACGCGCAATGCGGTTGAGGGGTATGTGGTCGTCGGTGAGCATCAGTCCGTCGCGCTGGGGGAAATAGGCTTCGTAGCCGGCGGTCTGTGCGGCGCCCCAGGTGCGGGCCAGTATGCGCTGGGCATATTGGCGGCTGAAATGCTCGTAGTAGAATTTGGTGTCCTTGCCGCCTACCATGTCGAGCAAGATGGCATATTCCGGCTTGTAGTCGGCAGGCTTGTGTTCGGCCCAATAGCGGCTACCCACACACCAGTCGTCCTCTTGAACGGAAGACTTGGCCCAATAGGGAGCGCCATAGTCCTCGAGGTCGAAACACAGGAAATCGACACCGACAGAAGGGTCGAGCGCCGGCAACAGACGGGCCACCTCGAGCAGCACAGCCACTCCGCTGGCGCCGTCGTTAGCGGCCATCACCGGACTGCGGTGTTTGCTGCTGTCGGCATCCTCGTCGGCCCACGGACGACTGTCCCAATGGGCGCAGAGCAAGATGCGCCGGGCGGCTTCTGGCTTGTACGAGGCAAAAATGTTATGGCAGTCGTAGGTTTTTCCGTCCCACATGGTCAGACGTGCCGTCTGGTCGGCGGGCTGCATACCTCTGGCCTTGAATTGTTGCTGTATCCACGATGCACACTGACTATGTGCGGCCGAACCCGGTACGCGGGCACCCATGTCGCACTGGGCTACAATCAGCGCGAACGCACTGTCGGCGTCGAAACTCACGGTTGTCAGGTCGGCCTCCTCGCCGGCCGGCGCAGAGGTGCTTTGGTTGCTCTTGCACGCCAGTAGCGTCAGCGCAACCAACAAGGAAACGATTGAAAACGATTGTCTTATCATGATAGATGTGTTTGCTGGGATTGGATGGTGCGATACCCTCGGCCGACTAATCGGCCGGATGGGCGGCTTTCTGTATCTGGTCCATCACGCGCAGGAAGTTGCCGCCCCACAACTTGCGCAGGTCGGCCACGCTGAGCCCTTCTCTGAGAAGCAGCCTGGTCAGATTTATCATTTCCGAAGCGTTGGCCAGTCCTACCACGCCTCCGTCACCGTCGAAGTCCGAGCCGATGCCCACGTGGTCTATGCCGCACACGGAAATGGCGTGCATGATGTGCTCCACGATATCGAGAATGGTGGCCACGCCCTCCTTGCGCACAAATCCGCTATAGAAAGTAATCTGCGCCACGCCGCCTTTCTCGGCCAAGGCCTTTAGTTGCTCGTCGGTAAGGTTTCGCGGATGGTCGCAGATGGCTCGGCACGACGAATGGGAGCATACCACCGGCACGCTTGACAGCCGGAGCGCGTCGTAGAAGGTCGACTCGGCGGCGTGCGACAGGTCGACCATCACGCCGCAACGGTTCATCTCGGCCACGGCCTTACGCCCCAGCTCGCTCAGTCCGCCGTGCGTGTTCGCACTACGCATGGCGCTGTCGCAAAGGTCGTTGTCGCCGTTGTGACAGAGCGTGATATATACGATTCCCTCCTTCTTGTAGCGGGCAATGTGGCTCAGGTCGGTGCCGATGGCATAGCCGTTTTCGATACCCATAAAGATGGCCTTGTCGCCCATGCGCTTGATGCGCGGCAGGTCCTTCGGAGTGGTGGCCAACTGCATGCCTTTGGCATAGGCCACCGTCTTCTTGACGGCTGCAATCTGCTTGTCGGCATAGGCCACAGCACTTGCGCGTCCGTCGTCGGTGAGTTCCTTCTGCGGCAGATAGACGGCCCAGACGGAAGCATCGAGGTGTCCCTCGGTCATCTTATGCAAATCGACGCAGGCACGCTCCTGGCGCACGGCAGGATTGTAGCCATCGGCAAACAGCATAGGCGTGTCGCAATGGGAGTCGAGGGTCTGTATGGACTGGTGTATGCGCTTGGCCGCCTGGAACGACCTGGCTTCGTCGGCCAGCCACATGAAAAGCGGCGCCATGGGGTTCTGGATTTCGTGGACGAAACTCTCGGGGTGCCACTGTATGCCGAGCATGCTTTTGTACTCGGTGCTCTCCACGGCCTCAATGATGCCGTCGGGCGCCACGGCACTCACCCGCAGATGCGGGCCACATTCGCGCACGGCCTGATGGTGGAACGAATTGACGGCAAAGGTCTCGCCGAGCAACTGAGCCACCAGCGAGCCTTCTTCTGCCTTCACCAGATGGGTTGCCGTGGGACGCGGCGCATCCTGAGAGTGCTTCAGCAGCGTGCGACCCGCATTTTCGGCATAGATGTCTTGGCTGACGGAGCCTCCGAGGCTGGCCGCCATCACCTGGATGCCCCGACAGATGCCGAGCATAGGTATCTGGCGGTCGTAGGCCATGCGGGTGAGCAGCAACTCAAAGCCATCGCGCAAGGGGTTGATGGAATGGAGTTGCGGTATAGGGTCTTCGTCGAGCCACACAGGGTTGATGTCCGAGCCGCCCGACAACAGCAGGCCGTCGATAAGGTCGAGGTACGACAGCATAGTGGCGTGACTCGTCGTGGGCGGCAAAATCACTGGCACCACGCCTGCCTCGAGCAGACTGTCGTAGTAGTCGCGGTTGAGCAAGTAGTTTGTCGCGTCGCTGTTGCCTGCTATGCCCACGACGGGGCGTTGCTCGTGGTTGGGGAAACGGCTTGTCAGTCGGCGGTATTGTTGGTCGAGTTCTTTTCCCATAGTTGCAAGTGGAATGGTTGGTGGAACGTGGCTATTGCTTGGACTTATAGTGGTGCTTGCGCTTCGGGTTCATCGGAAACCAGCCTCTCTCGACGCGCTTCTGCTGTTCGAAGAGTTCAAGGATGCCCCAAAGAAACGAGAAACCCGTTATGGCGGAGAGCGAACTCCATAGCGTCGATTCGATGAATAGTGCACCCACGATGCCCGACAGTCCGATGACCAGATAGATGCACCACGGCCAGGTGCCGCAATAATACTCTGTCTTGATTACTATCGGGTGGCAGATGCCGATGATAAGGAAGGTGGCAAAGCCGATTAGGAGGCCTTCAAAAAACATACGCAAGCAAATAAATTGGATTATCTGCTTGCGAAGTTAGTAAATCGGACGCAAATGTGACCCGGTTTTTCGGGCGGCTATCATCATTCGGCCCACATTTTTGCCTGACGCACCGGCGAGGCGGTGCCCGAAGCGGCGCTACCGGCTATGTTTGCGCACCGGCATCTCTACCTCGGGAATGTGCAGCGTGCGGTAGATGGTCTGCTCGAGCGAGATGAGCGTCGTCGTCGACAGGATGCCGTCGATGGCCTGTATCTTTTCGTTCAGAAGGGTCATCAGATGCTCGTTGTTGTAGCACTGTATCTTGATGAGCAAGGTATATTCGCCCGTGACCAAGTGACATTCGACCACCTCGGGCAGTTCGGCCAGCTGTTTCGATACTTCTTTGTAGAGCGAACCGCGTTCCAGCGTGATGCCGATATACGAACTGGTTCCGTAGCCTATGGCCCGCGGGTTGACATGATAGCCCGAGCCTTCGATGATGCCGTCCTCTATCATTTTCTGAACGTGCTGATGGACGGCGGCACGGCTCACGTTGCACTTTTCTGCCACATCCTTGAACGGAATACGGGCATTCTTGGAGATAATGCTGAGAATCTTGAGATCCAGCGGTTCAATCTTATCCATAGTATAAAGATTCAGGTTCGCCTGAACGGCTTGTTAAGTTAAAAAGGTTATGTTTTTGTGCCGACAAATATAAACGATTGTATCGGAACAAATTTACAATTTGATAAAATAATGCACAAAATTGCTGCAGATATCAACGCTTTTCCTGTCAATATGGCGAATTTTTCTGCCATTATGCTCCAAACGCGCAACAGCCTCCCCCTGGCACGGGAGAGGCTGCCGTCGTTCGGTTAGTCTCAGATGGTCGGTATTTGCATTTCGCTGCTGAGCACCACCTTATTGCTGCGTAGCGACTGCCTTACGTCGATGATGCGCTGGTTCTCGCTGCCGCGAAACCGGAGGTCGGTGTTGCGCAGGCGGTCTATGTAGGGACCGTCGACCAATACGTCGATTTCTTCGAGCAGCATGCGCTGGGCCGGTTTCTTTACGAGGTTCTCAAACAAGTAGCCGGTAAAGCACCAAATGGTCTTGTCGGTCTGCTCGCGGATGGCTCGCGCCAGTTCGGTGAACCCCTCGGGCTGGAACATCGGGTCGCCTCCCGTGAAGGTTACATTGGCAAACGGGTCGGCAAGTATGACCTTCATAATCTCCTCCGTAGAGGTGGGGCGGCCGTTGCGTATGTCCCACGACTGCGGATTGTGGCAATGCTCACAGGCGTTCGGGCAACCGGCGCAGTAGATAGAGGTGCGCAGTCCGGGCCCGTCGACCATGGTGTCTTCGACTATGTCGAGAATGGAAATCATCGTGCCGCAGGGCTAGAGGCGTTCGAAAAGCGTGAGCTGGTTGCCGCTGTCGACGTGCGTTACGCGGTCGTTGAGTTCGGCCAGTTTGCCACGGTTCCATCGGTCGGTGGTGCCCACGAGATAGCCCGTGATGCGCTGCAGCTTGTCGATATGCGTGCTTCCGCACTTCGGACAAATCTTCAGGTCGGGCTCTGCATTTTCGTAGCCGCACTCCATGCATCGGTTGCGATTATGGTTGACGCTGCCGTAGCCCATATTGAGTTGGTCCATCATATCGACAATGTTCATGATGACATCGGGATTGTGGGTGGCATCTCCGTCGATTTCGACATAGAATATATGGCCTCCGCGCGTCAGGTTGTGATACGGAGCCTCCACCTCGGCCTTGTGGCGTGCCGTACACTTGTAGTAGACGGGCACATGGTTGGAGTTGGTGTAATATTCGCGGTCCGTGACGCCAGGTATCTTGCCGAACTTCTTTTGGTCGACGCGCGTGAATTTTCCGCTGAGTCCCTCGGCCGGAGTAGCCAGCACACTGTAGTTGTGCTTATAGCGTTCGCAGAAATCGTTGACGCGGTCGCGCATGTAAGTGACAATCTTGATGCCAAGTTCCTGGGCCTCGTCGCTCTCGCCGTGGTGCTTGCCGATAAGTGCCACCAGGCACTCGGCCAGGCCGATGAATCCGATGCCAAGCGTACCCTGGTTGATGACAGGCTCGATGGTTCCGTTCGGGTCCAGTTTGTCGCAATCGACCCAAAGGCTGCGCATGAGCAGCGGGAATTGGCGCACGTAGGCCGTCTTCTGGAAATTGAAGCGGTCGTTGAGTTGTGCGGCGGTAACTTCGAGCATCTGGTCGAGCTTGGCAAAGAATGCGTTGATGCGCTCCTCCTTGTTCTCGATGCCCATGCACTCTATGGCCAGGCGAACGATGTTGATGGTGGAGAAAGAGAGGTTTCCGCGACCCACACTGGTCTTCGGGCCGAAACGGTTCTCGAACACGCGGGTGCGACAGCCCATCGTGGCCACCTCGTGCAGATAGCGCTCCGGGTCATTGGCATCCCACTCGTCGCACTGGTTGAACGTGGCGTCCAGGTTAAGGAAGTTGGGGAAGAAGCGGCGTGCCGACACCTTGCAGGCCAGTTGGTAGAGGTCGTAGTTGGGGTCTGCGGGCAGATAGTTCACGCCTCTTTTCTTCTTCCATATCTGGATGGGGAAGATGGCCGTTTCTCCGTTTCCGACACCCTCGTAGGTGCTCTTCAAAACCTCGCGCATGATGCATCTTCCTTCGGCCGACGTGTCGGTGCCATAGTTGATGCTCGAGAACACCACCTGGTTGCCGCCGCGCGAGTGGATGGTGTTCATGTTGTGTATAAAGGCCTCCATGGCCTGATGCACGCGGCTGACAGTGCGGTTTATGGCATGCTGCTGCAGGCGCTCGTTGCCTTCGAGTTCGTCTACGGGGCGCGTGTCGAAGTCCTTGACTTCGGCATGGTAGAGGGCAGAGAGGTCCTGGCCGGTCAGTCGTTCGAGCACCTTCACCTCTTCAATGTAACTGGAGCGTACGAAGGGTGCCAGATAGAAGTCGAATGCCGGGATGGCCTGCCCTCCGTGCATTTCGTTCTGGGCGGTTTCCATCGAGATGCATGCGAGCATGCTGGCGGTTTCTATGCGCTTGGCCGGACGCGACGAGCCGTGGCCTGCCGAGAACCCATTTGTCAGGATATGGTCCAGGGGGTGCTGCACGCAGGTCAGCGACTTGGTCGGATAGTAGTCCTTGTCGTGAATGTGCAGATAGTTGTGTTCGACGGCCTCACGGACTTCGGGGCTGAGCAGATAGTCGTCGACGAACGGCTTGGTGGACTCGCTGGCGAACTTCATCATCATGCCGGCCGGCGTGTCGGCGTTCATGTTCGCGTTCTCACGCGTCACGTCGTTGTTCTTTATGTTGATAATCTCGAGGAACACGTCACGGGTCTTCGCCTTGCGCGCAATGCTGCGCTGGTTGCGGTAGGAGATGTATTCCTTTGCCACGTCCTTGCGCGCGCTCTTCATGAGTTCCATCTCAACGGCATCCTGAATCTGCTCGACCGTCATCTGGGCCGAGCCGCTTATGCTGATGCTGTCGGTAATCTGCCGGATGAGCGTCTCGTCGTCACCTTGCTCGGTGTGCAGCATGGCCTTGCGGATGGCGGCCATTATCTTCTGCTCGTTGAAACCGACGATGCGTCCGTCGCGTTTTACTACTGTCTGAATCATTGCTACTGTAAATGATGTATGGGGTTATATAAATATAGGAGTCTGTCCGGTCGGCGCGCAAGTCGTTCCGAAAAGAAGCCGGCAACCTCTTTCGCGCTCAAAAAACTCATGTGGCGATTTTTGTTGATGCAAAAGTAATTCGCCGCCACTATACGATTATCATTTTGGACAACTTTTTTCGTGTTAAATAATGTTAATCCGCTGAGATTTAATAATATAGCAAATTGTTTTGGAAAACTTTTTCAAAAATCCGATTACAAAACTTGTCGAAAAGAGAAAACTTTTTGATTGTTTCACGTTTCAATATTTTCCAAAGACAAGCCCACAGATGCCTACTATAGCACCTTTTGCCGTGGAACATTATGCAATGGCCCGATTGCATAATGGAATTTCGGAATTGCATTATGCGACAAAAAAATTGCATAATCGGACAGCGAAATCCGATTATGCAATCTCACAACGGCGAACGCCTGTCCGCCCGTCGGCTTATTTAACACTGAAACGGTCCAGTTTGTCGCGATAGTAGGACGACACGTCGGTCCAGTGGTAGTAGGGTGCGAGGTCGGAACTCACGGGCAGCGTCATCTCGCGCTCGTTGAGCAGCACCTTCACAAGCACGTCGTTGCTTTTCTTCTTACGGTAGAACACGAGTTGAATGTTGCTTGCCATGGGAAATATCTCGTAGTTGCGCCATTCATTCTCCAGGTTCTCGTCGTCATTGTACGAACGTCCGTAGTGTCCGAGTTCCATGAGCGCGGCAAGGGGCAGCACCACCACTTCGTGGCCGAAGCGGAGCGTGGCACCGGGCTGTGCCTTGACGATGCAGGTGTCGGCGGTGTCGAGAATGTTGCGCAGCAGGTTTCGCTGCAGGTAGGGCATGGTGCCTTCGGTCAGCGGCGAGTTGGCATAGTTGATGTGCCAGCCCATGTTATAGTTTGCCCACATGTCGTAGAGTTCCTGCTCGGTAAACAGCCAGTAGAGGTCGAGGTCCGTATCGAGGCTCTGCATATTGCTGGCCACGTCGAACAAGTCGCCCACCAATCCGTTTGCATCAAGGCTGTCGTTGGCAAACTGCAGGTCGGTAAACAGCGAGGCAATGATGCGCTTGCGGTCGGTGCGCGTGCTGTTGAGTTGCTTGTGGGCCTCGTGGATGGCGGGATTGCTGCGGTATTTGTAGAGGTCGGCCTGGTTCTCGTTGTTCATATAGAACATGTCGTGCTGGCTGGCATCGCTCTTGACCTGCAGGGTCGGGTTGAGCGACTGCAACTGCATGCACTCGTTCATCATAGAGAGGATGCAGCGAATGATGATAGTGCTGCGTGCATCGACCGGCGCATTCTTCGAGAACACCTGTGGAAAGTTCTCGTACATGCGTTGCGCGATGCCGCGGTGCTGGCGTGCGCCAAGGGCCGACAGTTCACCATAGCGATCCTTCGCCATCTTTGCCACGCTGTCGCATATCTCCAGCACCCGAAGTCCCTCGGCCGTCAGGCATCCTTTATTCTTCGCGCGCGTAAGTTTGTCGACTGGGCGGTTATATTGGCCCGGGTCAATCAGATAGCGGCTGCCGTGGCGGGCATAATGGCTGAGGTAGAACGGCTCATAGCCCTTGGGCGCGGGCGTAAGGTTGCGTTGCGGAGAGGGATAGGCATAGTAGTTGCCGGCACTACGTTTCAGGTCGGCATGGATAGCCTCGCGGGCCGTCTGCGCATGGAGCGAGAGCGCCACGCAGCACACGCCGATGCAGGCCATAAGTCGGTGGAAAGAATGTATCATAGTCTGTTTGTTGGTATATAATTCGCAGGCAAAGTTACACCATCTTTTCGATTGGCGACACCTTTTCGCAGGCAATCAGCACGTGTGTCTGGTCGTTCAGCGTAGTGGCAAACCAGTATTCCTCACCGCCTTCGGCCACCCGCAGGCGCTTGCGCAACGCGGCCACCGTGCCGGGGAAGTTGCGCACCGTCAGATTGGCCCGCTTCACGCCGTCCACGAACGCCCGCAACTGCGGTTTGGCAAAACGGCTCGTACGCAGCACGCGGAACCTCCGTCCGGGGAAGTCGTTCACCAGTTCGTCCGAGGTGTAGAGGTGACTTTCGGGGTGGAGTTTCAGCAGTCCGTAGCGGGCCACAACCACCTTGAACGCCCCTGCCTTGAGAAGCGCCGCCGAAGGCTCGTAGAGGTAGCGCATCACCCTGTCGGTGCCGGGCGCCACCGCCTGTGCCTCCTCCATGCGAGTAAAGCGGAAGTCGAATCCATCGTGGCAAAAAACCACGGTTTCATCGGGGAAATCAGGGTCTTTATCAGTTGTGAAATCCAGCAGCAGAAGCAGTTCCTTGCATTCTCCCTTTTCGGCCACCACATGCACCTCGGCCACGGCCGGAAGGCTCTGCAGGCAACTGGCAATATCGAGCATGGGCGAAAGTTTGACCAACGCATAGCGGCACTTACGGCGCAGCAACGGAAGCAAGTCCTTCACGTTGGGTTCACAGTCGTCGAGCAGCACCACCTTGCGGCCTGCCTCGTCGCGACGGGCCGGGTCGAGAAAAACTAAGTCGAGTTGCTCCGCGCGAGCCAGCCATTCAGCGGCCTCACCCTGCTCCACAGTCGTGGCACGGGCATCCATCAGTGGCAGATTGTGCGCCGCCAACTCCACCAGTTCGTCCTGGCGCTCCACATAGTGGGCCTCGTCGAAAAGCGGCGACAGAAAGGCGAAGTCGATACCGAAACCGCCCGTCAAGTCGGCCATGCACCGCCGCGAGCCTATGCGCCGCGCCACCAAGTCGGCCTTGTAGCGGGCCGCCACCTCGCCCGAGCATTGCTCCATAGAGAGGCGCATCGGAAACCGAAGGCCATCGACCTGCGCCAGCGACGGAACCTTCCGCGCCATGCGCTGGCGGCCCTCTATCTGACGCAAGACATACGCCGCGTCTATCTCCTTGTGCTGCTGCAGTCGGAAAGCAAGTTGCTCAACCGGCTCGTCGGCATGCAGGCGTATGAATTCGTCGGCTGTCATAGGCAATGTGCAGGTGGTTATTATGCGATGAAACCGTTTATTTTATAACCCGATAGCGTGCCTTAGCCTCGGCTCGCGAACGCAGGTTGTAGTGCCACCACTCCGTGGGCAACTGACGGAAGCCGGCGGCCTTCATCACCCGGCGAAGCAGTCGCCGGTTTTCTACCGCCTCCTTCGTGAGCAGCCGGCCACGCAGCAGGTCGTCTTCCCTATCGGTGTGCGACAAACTGCTCATGTGGTCCACTGTCGTGCCCATGTGCAGGGTGTCGCCCGTGGCCTTCCGGCAGATAGAAATATCGACCGCGAGTCCGTAGTTATGCAGTCCTCCTCCGTTGCGCGGGTTGCTGACATACTTGGCCCTGTTCGTGTTCGCCACGACCTTGTACATTTTTGCTTGCACCGACATCGGCCGCGTGGCATCAAACACAATAAGCGACAGGTCGGGACGCAGCCGCTGCAACATCTGCTGTGCCTTGCGGAGCGCTTGGGCCGCCTCCGGATGCAAATAGGCCGTGTGCAGGTCGGAGTACAGCACGCGTCCGGTGAAGTTGTCGGCACGCGCATACATCAGGCTGACGCGTATCGACGAGTCGGCTTCCTGCACATCGACCAGTCCCTGCCGCTCCATCGACCGTTCCGTGGCCGATTTCTGCGCCGTAGCAGCAACGGCCGACAGACTTAGCAGCAAATAGCATAGGAAAGTGCGCATAGACTATGGTGTGGTTTTCAGGAACAACAGAGCACAACAATGAGTTGAGCCACTATGATGCGCACGAACATAGACAGCGGATAGACCGTAGCATAGGCCACGTTGGCGTTGTCGGTCTTCACGGTTGTATTATAGTAGTCGAGCGCAATCGGGTTGGCCATGGCGCCGCAAAGCATGCCGGCCGAGGTAGCATAGCCGCACTTGCACCAGCGCATGGCAATCCAGGCGAACAGCAGCACAGGCACCACGGCTATCAACCCCGAGAAGCCAACCCACACCAAGGCCGCCGGGCGCATCACAACGCTCACAAACTGCGGTCCGGCGTCGAGGCCGAGGCACGCAAGGTAGGTGGCAAGCCCCAGGCTACGGATGAGCATGTTGGCGCTTGTGGTGACATAGGTGACCATATGGATGCGAGGCCCGAACGCACCTATCAGGATGCCCATCACTATCGGGCCGCCTGCCAAACCAAGCCGGAGCGGCACCGACATGCCGGGAACAGCTATCGGAATATAGCCGAGCAACAGTCCGAGTACCATGCCGATGAAAATCGTTACCATGTTGGGCTCGTTGAGGGCGGTAATCCGGTTGCCCAACTCGTCGGCCACGTGGTGGCAACTATCGGCCTCGCCGACCACCGTAAGACGGTCGCCCATGCGAAGCACCAGGTCGGGCGTAGCCACGAGGTGCAGGCCGCTTCGCTTGACACGCGAGACGGTTACCCCGAAACGATTGCGCAGATGCAAGGCGCCCAGCCGTTTGCCGTTGATGTGCTTGTTGGTAATCAGGATGCGCTCGCTGACCAGTTTGGCATCCAGTTTGTTCCAGTCGATGTTTTTCTTATTCCAGTCGGTCTTGTCGACCTGTCCGAGCAAGGCTGCCAGCGCGGCCACGTCCTTCTCCTGCATGATAATAAGCAAGCGGTCGCCTTTCTTCAGCGCAGTGTCGCCGAAAGGAAGGATGACGCGGTCGTCGCGCCAGATGCGGCTCACCACAAAGTGGAAATCGACCCGCTTGACACAGTCGACAATCCGCAGGTCGAAGACGTCGGGATTGGTGATAAGGAACGACGCGATGAACGCCTCGTCGTGCTCGGGTTCCTCAAGCGTGTGGTGGCTGCGCACAAGGAACACGCGAATCACAATAAGCGCCACAATCACCCCAATCATTCCCACGGGGTAGGTCACGCCAAGCGAAAGCGCCGACGCTATGCCTTCCGACGGAAGTCCCACTTGCGTGAACGCCTGCTGGGCGGCTGCCAGCGCGGGAGTGTTGGTAGTGGCGCCACACAATACGCCCATCATCTCGCCCAACGGCATCTGCTGCAACAGCACGGGGAGCAGCGCCATCAGCGTGCCCGTCAGCACCACGCCCATGCTAAGCAAGGACAGCCGCGTGCCGCCCGCATGGAAACTGCTCATAAAGCCCGGACCCACTTGCAGACCCAAGACATAGACGAAGATTATCAGACCGAAGTCCTCGGCATAGATGAGCATCTGGTGGTCTATGGCAACGCCGAGGCCGCCTACGAGAAGGCCCACGAAGAACACGAACGTCACGCCGAGCCTTATGCCGCGAAACCGAATCTTGCCAAGCGCCAGTCCAAAGGCGCAACAAAGACAGATGATGGCCACGGCCTTGATGGCCGGAACGCCGAGCAATTCGTTGTCAATCCAATGGAGCAGATTCATGCGATAGTCTTGTCGAATGGTAGAATAATGGTGCGAATTTACGACATGTTGCGAGAAAATCAAACCATTTAGAGCCGCGACCGCCAGACAGGCATACGGACTGAAACCTCTGAAAAACCGCCTCCGTTTTGGTAGAAACGGCAGAACTCCATATTTTTGTAAATTCGAAACAATGGGTCGCCGTCCAAACAAAAGGTCCTGCCGATTTTTCCGACCGTCAGACGGCTCTGCCCCACAAGCCACTCCACCAAGATGATAAACCTGACACCCATAACACGACCTTATTTCAGCCGCCGCATAAAGCAGATTGCACGCTATGCCTCCCAGGCGGAACAAATCCAGCGCCAAGTGCTCAAGAACCTGCTCCACCAAGCCAGGAACACCGAGTTCGGCTGCCGCAACAACTTCGAGCAGATTGACAGTTACGAGCAGTTTGCCTCCCGCATACCGGTGAACGACTACGAGACGCTGAAGGCAGACATCGACCGCATGCGCCACGGCGAAAGCGACGTGCTCTGGCCCGGTCGCATAAGATGGTACGCCAAGAGTTCGGGCACCACCAACGACAAGAGTAAGTTCATCCCCGTGTCGGCCCAAGGACTGCGCGACACCCACTATGCCGGCGGATCGGATGCCGTGGCTCTCTATCTGCACAACAATCCCCAAAGCCGCCTGTTCAGTGGCAAGGCGCTCATACTCGGCGGCAGCCACCAGCCCAACTACAACCTGCCTCACTCGCTCGTGGGCGACCTGAGCGCCATACTGATAGAAAACGTCAGTCCGTTTGTCAACCTGTTTCGCATTCCCGACAAACAGACCGCTCTCTGGCCCGACTTTGAAGAAAAGCGCGACAAGATTGCCCGCATGGCCATGCAGCAGAACGTGACCAATATATCGGGCGTGCCCAGTTGGATGATGTCGGTCATCAAGCGCATGCTGGAACTCAGCGGCAAGGACTCGCTCGACGAGATATGGCCCGAACTGGAAGTCTTCTTCCACGGAGGAATTGCCTTCACGCCCTACCGCGAACTTTACCACAGCCTGATACACAGCGACCGTATGCACTACATGGAGACCTATAACGCCAGCGAGGGTTTCTTTGGCCTGCAGAGCGACCTGGCCGACCCGGCCATGCTCCTGATGCTCGACTATGGCGTCTTCTACGAGTTCATCCCACTCGAAGAAGTCGGCCGGCCCGAACCGACCGTCGTGCCGCTCTGGGACGTAGAGGTGGGCAAGAACTACGCGATGGTGATAACCACCAGCTGCGGGCTGTGGCGCTACCAGATAGGCGACACCGTATGCTTCACGCAGAAAGCCCCCTACAAGTTCAAGATTTCAGGCCGCACCAAGAGTTTCATCAACGCATTTGGCGAAGAACTGATTGTGGACAACGCGGAGTCGGGACTGAAAGAAGCCTGCGCCCAGACGGGAGCCATCGTCTGCGAATACACAGCCGCGCCGGTGTTTATGGACCAGAGCGGCAAATGCCGCCACCAGTGGCTCATCGAGTTCAGCAAGATGCCCGAGGACGTCGACCGCTTCGGCCAGCTGCTCGACCTGGCCCTCCAACGCGTCAATTCCGACTACGAAGCCAAGCGCTACAAGGACATCACGCTGCAGCCGCTTGAGATTGTGGTGGCCAAGCCCGGACTGTTTGACGAATGGCTTAAGAAAAACGGCAAACTGGGCGGACAGCACAAAGTTCCACGCCTCGCCAACAACCGCCACATCATCGACGACATCCTTCCGCTTAACAAATAGATGACTATGACCCGACTACATACCGCCCTGCTACTGCTGTGGACGTGTGCCATAGGGCTCTCGCTCCACTCCTGCGCCAATCCGGGCACAGGCCCCGATGGAGGCCCGTTCGACGAGACTCCTCCGAGCATCGTGGCCATTTCGCCGGCCCAAGGCACTACGTCCGTTGGGAAAAAGCAGAAGATTATTATCACCTTCTCCGAACCTATCGCCGTGGAGAACATCTCCGAGAAGGTGACGGTCTCGCCTCCGCAGCAAGACGTGCCCGAAGTCAAGGTGAACGGCCGTCGCATCAGCGTGCAACTCCAAGACACCCTCCGCGAGAATACGACCTACACCATCGACTTCAGTGACGCCATTACCGACGCTACGGAAAAGAACCCGCTGGGCAATTTCACCTACTATTTCTCTACTGGCGAACAGATAGACACCATGGAAGTGGCCGGCAACGTGGTCGATGCCGAGACGCTCGAACCCGTAAAGGGTGCCCTGGTCGGACTTTACAGTTCGATGGAGGATAGTCTGTTTTTCTCGAAACCCTTTGAGCGCGTGGCCCGTACGGACGACGACGGACACTTCAGCATCAAAGGCGTGGCACCAGGCACCTACCGCGTGTATGCATTGGCCGACATGGACGGCGACTTTAAGTACACGCGCGGCGAACGACTGGCTTTCCTCGAAGAAGCCATCACCCCGTCGGCCTATCCCGACATCCGGTTCGACACAATATGGGCCGACTCCGTGCGATACGACAGCGTGCGCACCATACACTACACCCACTTCAAGCCCGACGACCTGGTGATGCGTTTCTACCAGGAGCCGAACGCCATCAAGGGCCTTACCAAATTCAACCGCGAACGCCCCGAGCGCATGACGGCCGTGTTCAGCGGAACCCCCTCGAAACGACCCGAAATCAAAGGCATCAACTTCGACGCCACCGATGCGTTTGTGGAAGACGCATGCGAGACGGGCGACACCATTATCTATTGGCTCAAGAGCAAAGACCTGGCTCTCAACGACACGCTCCAGTTCCTCTACACCTACGAGGCAACGAACGACTCCACCTATGCGCTCGAGTTGCGCACCGATACGATGGAGCTGGTGCCCCGTCTGAGCAACGCACGAATCAAGAAACTGGAAGAGGAGGCGCAGAAGACCTGGGAGAAAGAACTGGCCCGCCGCCACAAGCGAGGCGACTTCTCGCAAGAGACACGGCCACCCGAGACCATTGAACTGAAGGCGGCGACAGGCACCTCTATCACGCCACTGCAAAACCTCGTGTTCACGGCTGAAGAGCCTATCATGCAAGTGGACACGAGCCACATCCACCTAACGCTCGTTACCGACTCCACTCAAACCCCCGCGCCCTATCGCATTCTCAAGCCCCGGCTGAAGGAGTTCACCCTGATGGCCGAATGGAGGCCCGGGCAGTCGTACAAACTGGTTATGGACTCGCTGTGCGCCACAGCCCTGAGCGGAAAAAACACCCGCGGACTGACCCAGGCCATCCACGTGACGACCAACGAGGAGGTCGGCTCGATTTTCCTCACCATCCCCGACGCCGACTCGACGGCAGTGGTCGAACTGATAAAGAGTGCCACCAGCGTGGAGCGCCGAGTCAAGGTTGAAAACCAGCGGGCCGACTTCTTCTACATCGTTCCCGGCACCTACTACGTGCGTTGCTTCTTCGACCGCAACGGTGACGGCAAATGGTCGTCCGGACGTGCCGAGCCACTGGAGCAACCCGAAGAGATGTACTACTTCCCGACCGGCATCGAGGTGCGGGCCAACTGGGACATCGACCAGACCTGGAAACTGACGGAACGGTCGCTCCTGAAACAAAAACCCGCAAAGATGCAGACCAAAAAGTCGAAGCAAAAGAAACAAACGGGACATGAAAAGAACATACAGCGCCAACAGCAGAAACAAAAGAGCAAGTAGGCTCGCCGGCATGGTCGGCCGATGGCTACTCCTGTGGTGCGTGTGGACAGCCATAGGCCACTCGGCCGCACAAGCGCAGTGTGCCGCGCCCAACTCGGCTTTCCAGAGCGGCGAGACACTCGTCTTCGACCTATACTTCAATTGGAAATTCGTGTGGATTAAGGTTGGCAACGCCACGTGGAGCGTTTCGCAGACGTCCTATAAGGGCACGCCAGCCTACCGTACCCGCCTCATCACACGCTCTAACAAGAAGGCCGACCGCTACTTTGTGATGCGCGACACCCTTGTTTCTTATGTGGCACGCGACCTACACCCTCTCTATTTCGAGAAGAACGCCACCGAAGGCAAGCAATATAGGCAAGAAAAAATCAACTACACCTACCCGTCGGGCAAATGCAAGGTTTCGATGTATTACCGGCGCGACTATCTCGAGCCACGCACCGACGTGCTGGAAAGTGCCTACTGCGCCTACGACATGGTTGCCATGATGCTGCGTGCGAGGTCGTTTGACGCAAGCAAGTACACCAAGGGATACCGACAGAAGTTTCTGCTCGCCGAAGGCAGGCACACGGAGTGGCGCACATTGCTCTACTGCGGAAAAGAAACTGTCAAAATGGAAGGCACCGACCAACAGTTCCGCTGCCTGGTGTTCTCCTATCTCGAAACCGAGAAAGGCAAGGAGAACGAAGTGGTGCGCTTCTACGTGACCGACGACGACAACCACCTGCCTGTCCGACTGGACATGAACCTGCGTTTCGGCACGGCAAAAGCCTATCTGTCCGGTTGGAAGAACGTGCGTCATCCGCTCACCGCACTGACCGGCAAGTAGTTTCCATTGGCTGCCACATGACTCGCATACTGATAGACGACAAAATCCCCTACCTGCACGGCCAGGCCGAACAGCTCGGCTGCTGCACCTATATGCCCGGCGCACGCATCAGTCCTGCCGACGTGAAGGACAAAGACGTGCTCATCGTCCGGACACGCACCCGTTGCGACGCAGCGCTGCTGCAAGGCAGTAGTGTAAGACTGGTGGTCACGGCCACAAGCGGCTACGACCATCTTGACGTCGAATGGCTGCAACAGGCCGGCATAGCGTGGCGCTGCTGCCCCGCATCGAACGCCATGAGCGTAGTGCAATATGTGATAACAACCTTGCTGCGGCTGCACCTAATGGAGCGCCTCGACCTGACCGCCGCCACCGTAGGCATCGTAGGGGTGGGGAACATCGGCAGTAGGCTGGCATCCAGTCTGTCGGGCCTGGGCGTCCGCACCTTGCTCTGCGACCCGCCACGCGCCGAGAAAGGCGAGGCGGGCCTTGTCGGTATGAACGAACTCATAAGCCAATCGGACGTCATCACCTTCCATACACCGCTGACCCACAATGGTCCGCACGCCACCTACCATCTGGCCGGCGCACACTTCTTCGACCTGTGTCGGGAACGCCGTCCTATCGTGATAAATGCGGCCCGTGGCGGAGTGGTCGACGAGGCGTTGCTGCTGAAAGCCCTACGCGACGGAACCGTGCGAGAGGCCGTCATCGACACGTGGCAGACAGAACCATCGACCGACCGCGAACTGCGCGACCGGTGCCTTATTGCCACGCCCCACATCGCAGGCTATTCGGCCGACGGCAAGGCCAACGCCACCCGCATGTCGCTGCAAGCCGTGGCCGAGTGGCTCGGCACGGACATTGCCTTTGAGGTGGAGCCTCCGCAGATAGACCCGTCGTTTGCCTACAATACGGAGCAGCCGCCCGTCACCGAGGCACTGCGCTACTACGACCCCCTCTTCGACAGCAACCGCTTCAAGGCAGCTCCCATGCAGTTCGAACAACAACGCGGCACCTATCCGCTACGCCGCGAATGTCCCTTGACACGCGAGAATGTCTTTTCGCCGCTGAAACTGAAATAGCCCCTCCGAAAACAGTCCGAACCGCCTACTTCCGACACTAATCCGAACCTTAACCCACATAAACATCCCCGCCCATGCGACTACGCCGCCTTTTCCTATCTATGTGCCTCGTACTGACTGTCACGTGCCACACTCTTCGCGCACAGCAGTTCGACGACTATTTCACCGACCAAACCCTGCGCCTGGACTTCATCCTGGCCGGCAATGCCGCCGAACAGCACATTTTCTACGCCGGCGCCACGTCGTATGCCGGTTGGGCAGGCCGGCGCAACCATCTTTCCGAAATAATGCTGCGTGGCAACGGCCAGTTGTTCATGCGCGACCACCGCTCGCAGCAACTCATCTACACCCACACCTTTTCGACGCTGTTCCAAGAGTGGGTATCCACCGAGGAGGCCACTCGCACCTCGCGCTCCTTCGAGGCAACGTTTCAGGTGCCCTATCCGAAAGACTCCGTTGATATCACGCTCTGCCTGCTCGACACGCACGGCCAGCCGAAAACCACCTACTCCCAGACGATTGACCCGAAAGACATCCTGATACGCAAAGTCGAACCGTCCGACGGAACCCTGCGCACCCTGAAAGCAAACGGCAAGCCCTCCGAATGCGTGGATATCGTCATTGTCGCAGAAGGATATGCCGAGGGCGAAACGGACAAGTTCTTCTCCGATGCTCAGCGGGCCTACGATGCACTGTTCGCACACGAACCTTTCCTTAGCCTGCAGGACCGTTTCAACGTGGTGGCCTGCTATTTGCCCTCGAAAGACTCCGGCCCCAGCATCCCGCACCACCACATCTGGCACACGACAGCCTGCCAAAGTCACTTCGACACGTTCTACACCGACCGCTATCTGACCACGAGCAGTCTTTTTCGCTTGAGCGACAGTCTGAACGGCATCCCCTACGAACATATCATCGTACTGGCCAATACCGGCAACTACGGCGGCGGTGGCATCTACAACCAACTCACGCTGACCACCTCCGACCATCGCACTTTTTCGCAGGTGCTCGTGCATGAATTCGGCCACGAATACGGCGGTCTGGGCGACGAATACTTCTACGACGACCAATATGAGTCTATCTATCCCGCCGACACCGAGCCGTGGGAGCCGAACCTAACGACCCTGCACGACTTCTCGAAGAAATGGGCCGACATGCTGCCCGTCAACTGCGCCATCCCCACGCCGCCGGCCAAGATTCCCGACTATCGCAAGGCCCGGACCGCAAAGGAATGGAAGGCCATTGACGAAGCCACGCAGCGCATAGGCGTGTTCGAAGGCGGAGGCTACCAGTCGAAAGGAGTCTACCGCCCCGCGCAGGAGTGCCGTATGAAAATCAACGAGGTAACCCATTTCTGCCCTGTCTGCACACGCGCCCTCATCCGCATGACCGATTTCTATACCCGTCCGTAGCCCGAAACGGCCGGAACGTGGCTTGTAGCAACGGGGAGTGCCTGTGTTACGAAAATTCTTTGTAATTTCGCGTTTGAAACACCTTTTACTATGGTCTTAAACTATATTTGGATTGCATTTTTCCTCATTGCTTTCGTCGTGGGACTGCTTCGTCTGCTTATAGGCGGCGATACCGGCGTCTTTGCCGATATGATGAACAGCACATTCGACATGGCAAAGCAAGGATTTGAGATTTCCCTGGGTCTGTGCGGCGTACTTTCACTCTGGCTCGGCGTCATGAAAATTGGCGAGAAAGGTGGCCTCGTGCAGACACTTGCCCGCGGCCTGTCGCCCGTATTCAGTAAGTTGTTCCCAGAAATACCCAAGAACCACCCCGTATATGGACAGATGTTCATGAACGTGGCAGCCAACATGCTGGGACTCGACAATGCCGCCACGCCCTTAGGCCTCAAGGCTATGGAAGGCCTGCAGGCACTCAACGAGAAAAAGGATACGGCGTCGAATGCAATGATTATGTTCCTCGTGCTTAACACGTCGGGACTGACCCTTATTCCCGTGGGCGTCATGACCTACCGATTCCAGTGCGGCGCAGCCCAAGCCACCGACATCTTTATCCCCATTCTCATCGCCACCTTCTGCTCGACGCTCGCCGGTATGATTATCACCTGCATCTACCAGCGAATCAATATATTCAACTCCGTATTGCTGCTCACCATTGGTGTGGCTTCGCTCTTTGTGGCCGGAATCATCTGGGGCTTTAGCAAACTGAATCAGGAACAACTCGGACTAGTAGGCTCGCTTAGCGCCAATCTTATTCTCTTTGGCGTCATCGTGCTCTTCATTATCAGCGGCATTCGAAAGAGAATCAACGTGTACGACGCCTTTATCGAAGGTGCCAAGGAGGGCTTTGAGACCTCGGTGAAGATTATTCCCTACCTCATCGCCATTCTGGTGGCCATCGGCGTGTTCCGTGCTTCGGGCGCCATGACCTGGCTTATCGACGGCCTGCGCTGGTGCGTCGAGCAGTTGGGCTGTGCATCCGACTGGGTGGCCGCTCTTCCCACCGCTATCATGAAGCCTCTGAGCGGAAGCGGCGCTCGCGGAATGATGGTGGATGCGATGAACACCTACGGCGCCGACAGTTTCATCGGACGACTCAGTTGCATCTTCCAAGGCAGCACTGACACCACCTTCTACATCCTTGCCGTCTATTTCGGCAGCGTGGGCATCAGCAAGACACGCCATGCCGTTCAGTGCGGACTATTGGCCGACCTTGCCGGCATACTGGCGGCCATCGGTGTCACATATCTCTTCTTCAGTTAACGACAAATCCACAAAATCCTTAAAACCATATGAGAAAAAAATTTGTTTTTGCGGGGACCGTGATGCTTTTAATGTTGGCCTCGTGCAAGATTGACATGCCCAAGGAGGTACCCTCGTCGTTTGAAACCATGGTTGTTGAGAAACAGGACCTTGAGGTACCTGTCAAATTCAGCGCCAAACTGAAAGGACAATCCGACGTAACCATCACTCCGCAAGTAAGTGGGCAGCTGACGCAAATTTGCGTGAGCGAGGGCCAGCAGGTAAGAAAGGGGCAAACGCTTTTCGTCATCGACTCGCGTAATGCTCAGTTGGAACTGGATGCCGCAAAGGCCAACCTGCAAGCCGCCATCGCCATGGAGAACAGTGCCAAACTGGAATACGACTCGAATAAGAACCTCTTTGAAAAGAAAATTGTCAGCAGTTACATGCTGGAAAATTCACTGAACAGTTACCGCCAGGCGCAAGCCTCGGTTGCCCAGGCTCGCGCATCGGTGAACCGCGCAAAAGTAAACCTCGGATTCTGCACCATCACTTCGCCCGTGACTGGCGTCATAGGCGAGATACCCGTTCGCCCTGGCGACCAGGTTTCTCCTGCCACGTATCTCACCATCGTCAGCGGCAACACGACGATGGACGCAGTGTTTTCCGTCACGGAGGCCATCATCGAGGCGCAGGTGTCGCTTGGTACGAGTCAGAACGACATATCAAAATATCTGGCCGAACTTCCCGAGGTGACGTTTGTCATGAAGAACGGTACGGAATACCCGCACAAAGGACGCATCACCAGTCTGACTGGCGTGGTGGATGCGGCTACCGGCTCGCTGGCCTGCAAAGCCTCGTTCCCCAACCCCGACGGCCACCTGTACTCGGGAGTTCAGGGCACAGTAGTGCTTCCGCTTCAGGAGCACGCCGTGATTACCATTCCGCAAGCCGCCGTGCTTCGCCTGCAGGACAAGGCTCTTGTCTATAAGGTGAAGGCTGACAGCACCGCCACCGCAGTTGCCGTGACCTACACGGATTTCGGCAACGGCAAAGACTTCATCATCCAAAGCGGCCTCAATGTAGGCGACCGAATTGTGACGGTCGGAGCCAACAACGTGCAAGAAGGACAGCAAGTCATCTTCTAAATGGCACCAGACTATTGATCATTGAGGAACGACGATTATGAAGAACAACATTTTCATTAACCGATACGTGATGGCATGCGCCATCGCCATTGTCATCACGCTGGTGGGTTTCATCTGCATGAATTCCCTGCCCATCGAGCAGTATCCAGACATCGCGCCGCCCACGGTGCGCGTGTCGACGAACTATACGGGAGCCGACGCCAACACCATCATGAAGTCGGTGGTGCAACCTTTGGAGGAAAACATCAACGGCGTGCCAGGCATGACCTATATCACCAGTTCGGCCTCGGCATCCGGCGACGTCTCCATCCAGGTGTTTTTCGAACAAGGCACTGACCCCGACATCGCCGCCGTAAATGTGCAGAACCGCGTCAGCCGTGCCACCGCCCTGCTGCCTTCGGAAGTGACAAAGGTAGGTGTGCAGGTGATGAAGCAGCAGAGTAACATCCTGCACATCGGTGCCCTGAAAAGCGTCGACGGCAAATATGACGCCGACTTCATAGCCAACTATGTCGACATCAACGTGCGTCCCCGACTGATGCGTATCACGGGTGTGGGCGACGTTATGTCGCTGGGCAACACCTACGCACTTCGCATCTGGCTGAAGCCTGATGTGATGGCGCAATACGGACTTGAACCCAACGACGTGTTTGCGGCCATCGGCGGACAAAGTTTCGTGGCCGCCACAGGTTCTTTGGGCGAACAGTCGGAAAATGCCTACCAGTATTCGATGGAATACAAGGGCACGCTGAAGACCGTTGAGGAATTCAACGACATCGTACTGCGCACCAGCGACAACGGCCACCTGTTGCACCTGAACGACGTGGCCGACGTGGAGATTGGTGCAGTCAGTTACAACTTTACTTCTAACATCGACGGGAAACCGGGCATTATCTACATGGTGTTCCAGGCACCGGGTGCCAATGCCACGGAAGTGAACGCACGCATCAATAATCTCTACGAGGAACTACAGACAACGATGCCGGCCGGACTGGAGTTTGAAATTCTGGAGACCAGCGACGATTTTCTCTTTGCCGCCATTCACAACGTGGTAGAGACGCTTGTCATCGCCATCATCCTTGTAATCCTCGTCGTCTATTTCTTCCTGCAGAACTTTAAGGCAACGGTCATCCCGTCCATCAGTATCATTGTCTCGCTGATGGGCACCTTTGCCATCGTTTCCCTTGCCGGTTTCTCCCTCAACATATTAACGCTGTTTGCCTTAGTATTGGCCATCGGTACGGTAGTAGACGATGCCATCGTCGTAGTAGAGGCCGTAATGGCAAAGATGGAGAGCGGCATCTCGGATGCCAAGCAAGCCACCCGCGAGGCTATGAGCGACGTGTCGGTGGCCGTCATCTCGTGTACGCTGGTATTCATGGCCGTGTTCATCCCCGTGGCATTCATGCCCGGCACGTCGGGTTCGTTCTTCACGCAGTTCGGCGTCACGCTGGCCTCGTCCGTAGGTCTGTCGTGCATATGCGCCTTGACACTCTGCCCGGCCCTGTGCGCCATCATGATGCGCGTCACGGAGGGGAAAAAGGAGAAAAAGAATCTGAACTACTATGTGACCAAGGCCTACAACGCCAGTTACAACGCCATCCTCGCCAAGTACAAGAAGAGTGTGGCTGGCTTCATCAAGCGCCCGTGGGTTTCGGGGCTACTGCTTGCGATAGCCGCCGTATTGCTCGTTATCTTCATGCGCGGCCTGCCTTCCGACCTCGTACCGCAAGAGGACCAGGGCGTATTCTTCGCTGAAGTGCGTGCTCCAGAAGGTTGCACACTGCACGAGACGCAGGAAATCGTGAAGAAAGTAGAGGAGAAGATTAAGAAGATTCCCGAGTTGGAAAGCTATGCCGTTGTCTCTGGCTACGGAATGATGGCCGACCGCTCCGGCAGCTGCTATGCCACGCTCATCATCCGACTGAAGAACTGGGACGACCGCCCGGGAATGAACCATATCATTGACCTTGTCTACGGCCGCTTTGCCTACGACTGCATGGACATTAAGAACGCGCAGGTCATCCCCTTCCAGATGCCACAGGTGCCGGGCTATGGCGCGAACAGCGGCATCAGTCTGATTCTGCAGGATGTCCAGGACCGCCCGATGTCGGAGTTTAATGCCGATGCCACGAAGTTCCTGACCAAACTGAACGAACGGCCGGAAGTCATGATGGCCATGTCGGCCTACTCCGAACGCTTTCCGAAATATCTGGTTGATGTAGACGCCACGCAATGCGACCGTGCCGGCGTGTCGCCCGCTGCGGTGCTCAACACGCTGGGTGCCTATTGCGGCGGCGCGTATGTGGGCAACTTCAACCAGTTTGGCAAGGTCTATCGCATTATGGCCAACGCAGCGCCCGAATACCGCCTCGACCCCTCGTCGCTGAACAACATCTTCGTGCGTGTGCAAGGTGGCAAGATGGCACCGATATCCGAGTTCGTCACTCTGAAGGAGATTGTCGGCTCGGCAGCCGTAAGCCACTTCAACCTGTTCCAGAGCATCACCTGCGGCGTAATGCCCGCCAACGGCTTCTCCGAGGGCGACGTCCATGAGGCTATTGCCGAAGTCTTCAAGCAAGAGATGTCCAACGGCTACAGTTACGAGTACAGCGGTATGTCGCGTGAGGTGGAAGAGATGGCCGGCTCGAACGCCACGGCTCTTATCTACCTCGTCTGCGTCATCCTCATCTACCTCATCCTGGCCTCGCTCTACAACTCGTGGTTCACTCCGTGGGCCGTGCTGCTAAGCGTTCCCTTCGGTCTGATGGGTTCGTTCGGAGCGGTGTGGCTCGTTTCGACACTCCCGGGCATGGCGAACAACATCTATCTGCAGACGGGTGTTATCATGCTCATTGGCCTGTTGGCCAAGACGGCCATCCTCATCACGGAGTACGCCTCCGAACGCCGTGCTCAGGGACTCAGCATCCGCGACGCCGCCTTTGCCGCCTGCGAGGAACGCCTACGCCCCATTCTGATGACCGTCGTCACGATGATTGCGGGTATGATTCCGCTTATCATCGCCGGTGGTGCGGGAGCCAACGGCAACCGCGTGCTGGCTCTCGGCGTCTCCGCCGGTATGGCGGTCGGCACACTGGCCCTGCTCTTCACCGTGCCGGCCTTCTTCATCGTGTTCCAGAAACTGCATGAGCGTTTCCAGGGAACGAAGGCGACGCAGAACACCAGCAACAACGAGTCTATATAACGGATTTACGAAACAGTGCAATAATGAAGCAAAATATCATCATCGCTGCAGTCGCCTGTCTGATGCTCACGGGCTGCGGCCTGTATAACAAATACGAGCAAAACGTAAAGGTGACCGACAATGCCTTCGGAACCACGCTGGACATCGCCGAGAGTTCCGACAGCACGTCGCTGGCCGACCTGTCGTGGCGCGAGTTCTTCACCGACCCGCTTTTGCAGCAACTCATTGAGCAGGCTCTGGCCTCCAACACCGACCTCAACTCGGCTCGCATTGCCGTAGAAATGAGCGAAGCCTCGCTGAAGATGGCCAAAATGGCCTATCTGCCGGCGCTCGCCCTCGTGCCGCAAGGCTCCGTTGGAAAATTCGGCAACTCGTCGTGGTCAAAGACCTACGACCTGCCCCTGCAGTTGTCGCTCGACGTCGATATCTTCGGCTCGCTCACCAATAAGAAACGCGCCTCGGAGGCTGTGCTTATGCAGACTCGCATGCGTGAAGAAGCCGTGCGCTCTAATCTCATTAGCGCCGTCGCCCAGTACTATTACATGCTGCAGTTGCTCGACCGCCAACTGGAAATACTCACGCAGACCGACAGCCTGTGGAACACGTCGCTGGACACACAGAAGACCTTGTGGGAGAACGGCAAGTCGTACTCTACGGCCGTCAACCAGATGGAATCGTCGTGGCTGAACGTAAAGACGCAGATTGTCGACATACGCCGCAGCATACGCTCCACCGAGAACGCGCTCTGCCAAATGCTGTGCTTGCCGCCGCAGCACATCGAGCGTAGCTCGTGGGGATTTACCGCACTGCCGCACCATCCCAACGCCGAAGAAAACTTGAACATGTTTGACACGCGCTACCTGAAGGTGGGCGTTCCGGCCTCGCTGCTCGAACACCGTCCCGACATTCGCATGGCCAACCACGCCATGGAAGAAGCCTTCTACAACACGCAAGCCGCCCGCGCCGCTTTCTTCCCCAGCATCACGCTCTCGGGCACGCTCGGATGGACCAACAACGGCGGCGGTGCCATCGTCAACCCGGGCAAACTGCTGCTCAACTTTATCGGACAACTCACGCAGCCCATCTTCGCACGCGGCAAGTTGAAGGCCAACCTGAAAATATCGCAACTGACCGAAGAAGACCTTAAGAACAAGTATGCGCAGACAGTCATCGATGCCGGAAACCAAGTCAACGAGGCCATCGCCGACTGCATGGCGGCCCGCGAGAAGCACGAGTATTTCCACCGCCAAGTGCAAGTGCTCCACGAGGCCTATACCGGCACCCACGAACTCATGGACAACGGCAAGGCCAACTATCTTGAGGTGCTCACGGCACAAGAGAGCCTGCTCAGCTCACAACTCGGCGAGGCCATGAATATATACGAGGGTGCCCAAGCCGTAATCGCCCTCTACATCGCACTGGGCGGCGGCACGAAATAAGCCCGCTCCCGACCGGCCTCGACAACCAATCTGACAACCTCATAGAAACGATACTATGGCAAACCTATCTTCGCTCGCAAAAGACACGGCCATCTACGGACTGAGCAGCATCATCGGACGGTTTCTCAACTATCTGCTCGTGCCGCTCTATACGTTCAAGATGGCGGCACAGTCGGGCGACTACGGAATAGTGACCAACATCTATTCCTACATAGCCTTGCTGCTGGTCATCCTCACCTTCGGCATGGAAACCACGTTCTTCCGCTATGTGAACAAAGAGGAGGAAAACCCGCAGACCGTCTATCGCACCACGCTGACCGCCGTCGGAAGCGTCGGGCTGCTGTTTGTGGCCCTCGTGCTGGTTTTCCTGTCGCCCATTGCCGGCGCACTGGGCCACGAGGCCCATCCACAGTTCCTCGGCGTTATGGCTGCCGTCGTAGCCATGGATGCGTTTCAGTGCATCCCCTTCGCCTACCTCCGCTACCAGCGCAAGCCGCTGCGGTTCGCTATGCTCAAACTGCTTTTCATCGCGCTGAACATCGGACTGAACCTGCTCTACTTCCTCGTCGTCCCCGAACTCTACGACGGTCCCGACTCATGGGTGGCTCCGCTGCTCAAGCCGGGCGGTGCCATCGACGTGGGCTACGTGTTCTATATCAACCTCGTATGCACCTCGACGGTCATGCTGTTCTTCTATAAGGAACTGCGCGGATGGCACTTCCAGATGGACCGCGACCTCTTGCGAAAGATGCTGAAGTATGCCTGGCCCATCCTGGTGCTCGGCATTGCCGGCATCCTCAACCAGACGGCCGACAAAATCATCTATCCGCTCATCCGTCCGGGCCATGAGGGCAGTGTCGAACTCGGCATCTACGGCGCATCGGTCAAGATTGCCATGATTATGGCCCTTATCACGCAGGCGTTCCGCTATGCCTACGAGCCGTTTGTCTTTGGCAAGGCGAAGGACAAGGACAGCAAGGATACCTACGCCAAGGCCATGAAGTACTTCCTCATATTCACGCTCCTGGCCTTCTTGGTAGTAATGGCCTACATCGATGTGCTGAAATACATTGTCGGACCCACCTATTGGGAAGGCCTTCGCGTCGTCCCGATAGTCATGGCCGCCGAAATCATGATGGGCGTCTATTTCAACCTTTCCTTCTGGTACAAGCTCACCGACCGCACCGGCTGGGGCGCCATCTTCAGCGGAATAGGCTGCGCCGTGCTGATTGTCGTCAACCTCCTGTTCATCCCGACCTACCACTACATGGCCTGCGCCTGGGCGGGCGGCGCCGGCTACGGCACGGCCATGCTCCTGAGCTACCTCGTAGGCCAGCGCTACTATCCCATACGCTATCCGCTGCGCGACATACTGGTGTACGTAGCACTGACGGCCCTGTTCTTCGGCGCCATGCTGCTCGTGCCCGCCAACTGGCCGCTATGGACGCGGCTGCTTATCAACACGACGCTCATCCTGGCCTTCGTCGGCCACGTCGTCTATCACGATTTTCCGCTCCACGCACTGCCAGTGGTGGGCAAGTATTTCCGCAAACCGTCAGCCCATGAACCCAACGCTTAACCCAACGACCACGTTCCGCCTCGACAATGGGCTGCGCGTGGTGTGCGCCGATGTGCCGTCGGAGGTGGTCTATTGCGGCTACGTGGTCTGCGCCGGCACGCGCCACGAAGAACCGGCCGACTCGGGCCTGGCTCATTTCGTCGAGCATCTCACCTTCAAAGGCACCGAGAAACGCAAGGCCTTCCAGATAACCAACGGTCTCGAACGCGTGGGCGGCGACCTGAACGCCTACACCACCAAGCAGGAGACGGTCTATCATGCCGCCGTGCTGCGCGAGCATTTCCCGCGTGCCGTCGACCTGCTTTCCGACATCGTGTTCCACAGCATCTATCCGCAGAAGGAACTCACCCGCGAGGTGGAAGTCGTCTGCGACGAAATAGACAGTTACAACGACTCGCCCGCCGATAAAATCTTCGACGAGTTCGAGCGGACCGTCTTCCGCAACCATCCGCTGGGCCGCGACATCCTGGGCGACGCCGACCGACTGCGCACCTATCAGCACGACGATGCCCTGCGCTTCGCCACCCGCCACTATCGCCCCGACAACTGCGTGTTCTTCACCTTCGGACACCTCGACCCCGACCGCGTGCGCCACTACCTCGAGAAACATACCGCCGCATGCGGACGCATCGCACTGGCCGACACCCCGGCGCCAACCGCCCTTGCCCAGCCGCTGCCACCCTACGAGCCCATCACCCTGTCAGTCGAGAAAAACACCCACCAGGCCCACGTCATGGTAGGCGGACGCAGTTTCGCAGGTACCGACAGCCGCAAGTACGCCGCCATCCTGCTCAACAACCTCCTTGGCGGACCCGGCATGAACAGCCGACTGAACGTCTCGCTGCGCGAGAAGGCAGGCCTCGTCTATAGTGTCGACTCCTACCTGTCCACTTATCCCGACGCAGGCATGTGGAACATCTACTTCGGCTGCAATCCCTCCGACGTCAAACGCTGCCTGCGTCGCATCGCACAAGAGTTGGACCGACTGCTGCAAGCCCCGCTCACCCCGCGGCAACTCGAGGCCGCCAAGCGCCAACTATGCGGACAAATCGGCGTGGCCACCAACTCGTTCGAAAGCCGCGCACTCGCCCTCGGACGCACCTACGCCCACTACAACCAAATACGCGACACGCGCAAGACCATGGACAAGATTCGCGCACTCACAGCCGACCAACTGCTCAGCGCCGCCCGCGAACTCTATGCGCCCCACCTGCGCAGCACCCTCATATTCCAATAGGCACCCGCAACAGTCCGGCCACCGAAATTGCATAATCCGACGCCAAAATCGGATTATGCAATTTTCATTTTCCATAAGCCAATTTCGCGGCCGCATAATGCGAATTTTCCGTTCCATAATGCCGTTTTCCACCCCGCCGGAGCCGTGCAAGCCAAGCATCGGAAGAAAAAATTAAAAAAAACGCACATTTTTCTGTAACTTTACTCCATCTCATCCGTCATCCCTTATAGAGACGCATATGCCTACCATTGATTTCCGCACCGACCTCCTCCCGCTGAAAAACAAGCTCTACCGGCTTGCGCTGCGCATTGTGGCCGACACGGTTGAGGCCGAGGATATCACCGAGGACACGCTGATTCGCGTATGGCAAAAGCGCGACGAACTGCAAGACCTTCGCTCCGTCGAAGCCTACTGCCTGACCGTCTGCCGCCACCTTGCCCTCGACCGAAAGGCATTGCACGACAGCCAGAACGCCTCGCTCGACGACCTGGACTACGATGCGGCCGACGCCGCTCCCAATCCGCTCGACCGACTCGTGGGCACCGACCACCTGGAGCGAATACGCGAAATCTTCAACCGGCTGCCCGAGCGCCAGCGCACCCTCATCCAACTGCGCGACATCGAAGGCCTTCGCCACAGCCAGATTGCCGAAATCATGGGCACCACCGAAGAAGCCGTCAAAGTGAGCATCTGCCGAGCCCGACAGCGTATGCGACAAGAATTTGAAGCCATCGAAAACTATGGACTATAAATACATCGAACAACTGTTAGAGCGCTACTGGAACGCCGAGACCACCCTCGAGGAGGAGCACATATTGCGCACCTTCTTCCGCCAGTCGGACGTGCCGGCCCACCTGAACCGCTACGCGGCACTCTTTGCCCAGCTCGATGCCGAAGCCGCCCACGAACTCGACAGTCGCTTCGACGAGCGCGTGCTCCGACGCATTGCCGACGACGAACGCACCGTCGTGCGGGCCGAACGCCCCACGCTGCTCAACGTCATACGCCCGCTGATGCAGGCTGCCGCTGCCGTCGTCGTCGTCGTGCTTACAGCCTACGGAGCCCAGCGGGCCTTCGAACGCGCCGACCGTGGCGTGTGGGACTACAACCCCGCCTCGTTCGAAAACTCCTACGACAACCCACAGCAAGCCTATAAGGTGCTGCAGGAAGGCCTCGACATCTTCAGCCGCACCGCCCAGGCCGACACCGCACGGGCTGCAGTCAACCCCGAAACCGAACCATGATGAAAAAAGCCCTGCTGCTCCTGCTGGTGGCACTGACCGGCACGCTCACACTCAGCGCACAGAAAGAAACCGACTTCACCTCGCGCTTCCTTGAACAGGACCACGTCGAAGAAGCCGTCTTCTGCCAGACCGTCGGACCCGCCATGATAGCCCAACTCGTGACTGCCTACAGCGGCTCGCTGTCGCCCGAGGTTGCCGCACAACTGAAAAACATCAAAAGCATGCGTGTGGTCACCGCCAAAGGCACCCTCGCCCCCGACGAACTGCTGCGCATAGCCCTGAACCTGTTGCAGCAAGACAAGGGACGCTACACCGAACTGGCCGAAAAGAGCCACTACCAACTCTATGCCCGCAAGAAGAAAGACACCATAGTGGAACTCATCCTCATCGACACGCAACACGCACAGTTCAACATGGTCAACGTCACCGGCACGCTCGATGCCGACGCATTGCAGCAACTCATTTCGAAAACACAATAGAATAGATATTCATTTGTGCAGTCGGGAGCGCCCGACGCAAAGTTTTACCAAAAAACTTTCTACACTTTTATTAAAACACCCTTTGTTTCCGCCCAGACGCCACGCCGGCATGCGTGCACCGGTCTTGCGGAAATAGCCAAGCAAGGAGGCAAGCCCGCCACGGGACTGCCTCCTTCTTTGGTATCACGTGCCCGCCGGCCACCCCGACCGCGCCCAAATACTAAAATTCATTAAAACCCACCAACTGTTTGGAACTTTCAACGAATCGGCCTACTTTCGTATGCAACAACCTTAGTCTGACTATGACTCTTAACCACAACAACTTCTGCATCCTGTTGGCAGGCGGCGTGGGCAAGCGTCTGTGGCCGCAGAGCAACAGCGCCCACCCCAAGCAGTTTATCGACTTTTTCGGCACCGGCCAGACCCTGCTCCAACAAACCTTCGAGCGCGTCAGCCGCATCATTCCCCCCGAAAACATCTATATCTCGACCTACGAGCAATACGTGGAGCAGGTCAGCAACCAGTTGCCGCAAATCAGCACCAGCCAGATACTGACCGAGCCCGTGCGCATCTCCACCGCCGCCGCAGTGGCCTGGGCCACCATTCATATCGCCCTGCAAAACCCGCAGGCCAACATCCTGGTGACCCCCTGCGACCAACTCGTGCTCTATACCGACCGCTACACCGACGAGGTAGGAGCCGCCCTCGACTATACGGTCCAGAGCGACAAACTCCTGGCTCTGGCCGTGCAGGCCAATGCCGCCAACACCGCCTACGGATACGTGCAGATAGGCGACAGCCTGGGCAACGAACGCTACAGCATCCGCTCGTTCACCGAAAAGCCCGACGCCGTCTATGCCGCCGCCTTCGTCGAGAGCGGCGAGTTCCTATGGAACACCGGACTGTTCGCCTGGAACGCACAATCGTTCCTCCACCATCTGCCCACATTGATGCCGCAACTCGCAGAGTCGCTCGAGGCTGCCACCCACAACCTCCGGCAGGGACAAGACTTGCAGTTTGTCAAGACCCTCTATCCCACCGACAGCAAAGCCTCCATCGACCTCGTCATACTGTCGCGCAACGAAACGGCACTCATCCAGCGCTGCACATTCGGATGGGCCGACATCGGCAGCTGGCCCCAACTCTACGACTTCGCGCAGAAAGACACGCAGGGCAACGCCGTGATGAACCAGGGCAAGGCCGTCTTCAACCACGCCAGCCGCAACCTTGTGAGCATCCCCGAGGGACACCTCGCCGTCATCGAGGGACTCGACGGCTACCTTGTGGCGCAGCACGACAACATACTCCTGATATGCCCGAACGACGACCCCGCCACTGCCAAGAAGGCCTACAAAGACGCCAACAGCCGTTTCGGCGGCGAATTTGTCTGACCGCCGGCAAAAGCAGCCCCACACGCCGACCTACGCCATAGCGCCCCGCGCAGGCGCACTTATTGAGAAAAGCCGTTGCCCACGCCACGGCTTTTCTTTATCTTCGCATCCGAAAACAACCCATACGTTCACATGTCCGAACCACTATCCCCACACTCCGCCGCACCCTATGCCGGCGAGACGTTCGAGGTCATGGCACCGGTAGGTTCGCGCGAGGCGCTGGCCGCCGCCATCCGTGCCGGCGCAGGCTCCATCTATTTCGGGGTCGAAGCCCTGAACATGCGCTCACATTCGGCCTCCCACTTCACGCTCGACGACCTGCGCGACATTGCCCTTACCACCCGGCAGCACGGCATAAAGTCCTATCTCACCGTCAACACCATCATCTACGACGACGATATGGAACTGATGCGGCAAATCTGCCGGGCTGCCAAGGAGTCGGGCATCACTGCCGTCATTGCCTGCGACATTGCGGTCATGGCCTATTGCCGCCAGATTGGGATGGAGGTGCATCTGTCCACGCAACTGAACATTTCCAACATCGAAGCCCTGCGCTTCTATGCCCAATTTGCCGACGTGGTGGTACTTGCCCGCGAACTGAACCTCAAGCAGGTGCGACACATCTACGAGGCTATCGTGCGCGATCACATCTGCGGCCCGTCGGGCCAGCTCATACGCATCGAGATGTTTTGCCACGGGGCCCTCTGCATGGCCATTAGCGGCAAGTGCTATCTCTCGCTCGACAATCTCAACTCGTCGGCCAACCGCGGCAGTTGCCTGCAGGTATGCCGTCGCGGCTATACGGTGCGCGACCGCGAGACCGGCGTAGAACTCGACGTCGACAACAAATACATCATGAGCCCCAAGGACCTGAAGACCATCTCGTTCATCGACCAGATGATGGAGGCCGGAGTGCGCGTCTTCAAGATTGAGGGCCGCGCCAGGCCTGCCGAATACGTAAGCACCGTTACGACGTGCTACCGCGAGGCCATCGAGTCGGTGTGCCGCGGCACGTTCTCGGCCGAGAAGGTAGCGCAGTGGGACGAGCGCCTTATGACCGTGTTCAACCGCGGCTTCTGGGACGGCTACTACCTGGGCCGGCGCCTCGGCGAATGGAGCGCATCCTACGGAAGCCAAGCCACCGAGCGTAAGACCTATATCGGGCGCGGCGTGAAGTACTACGAACGCATCGGCGTGGCCGAGTTCCGCCTCGAGGCGGGCGACATCGCCGTGGGCGACAAGCTCCTGGTCACCGGACCCACTACTGGAGCCGTCTATTTCACCGCCACCGAACTGCGCTACGACCGCGAACCGCTCCAGCAGGCCCTGCGCGGCCACAACGTGAGCATCCCGCTCGATGAAAAAATACGTCCTTCCGACAAACTATACCGCATCGACCCCGTGACGAAAGCCACCTCCGAACCGGCAAGCCCCTCCGACACCCCATGCGCATAATCCGCTCCTCCGACCGCACCGACCCCTCGTGCCAGGCCCTGCTCCAATCGACGCCGATTGTGGCAGCCGTGGGATTCTTCGACGGCGTTCACCGCGGCCATGCCTATCTGCTCGACCTGCTCAAGCAAGAAGCCGCCCGCCGCCACGGACGGAGCCTGGTGATCACCTTTCCGACCCATCCGCGCAAGGTGCTGCAGCCCCAGCAGACACCGCCCCTGCTCACCACCGCCGAAGAGAAAGCCCGCCTGCTCGAAGTCCTGGGCATCGACCTCTGTGCGATGATTGACTTCACGCCCGACTTTGCCCGGCAGACCTCGCAGGCCTTCATGCGCGACTATCTGCGCCAATGGTTCCACACCGACTGCCTTCTCGTGGGCTACGACCACCACTTCGGAAGCGATGCCGACGCCTCGTTTGAGCGCTACTGCGAAGAGGGCCGCGCCTTGGACATCGACGTGGTCAAGGCCGACGAGTGGACCGAAGCCAGCAGCCATGCCAGCAGTTCGGCCATCCGGCGCCTGCTGCAGTCGGGCGACGTGGACGAAGCCACCCGCCTGCTCGGACACGCCTACACCCTGAGCGGAACCATAGGCGATGGCCGCGGAATTGGTCACACGCTCGGATTTCCCACGGCCAACCTGCGCACGGACAACCCCGACAAACTCCTGCCCAAGGATGGGGCCTACGCCGTGTGGGCGGCCGTCGACGGACACGACTATGCCGCCATGACCTACATCGGTCGCCGGCCCACCTTCGACGACTCCCTCGAAAGAACCATAGAGACCCATCTCATCGGACAACGCCTCGAACTCTACGGCAAACCTATGACGCTGCGCTTTACGGCAAGGCTGCGCGACGAGCAGACCTTCGCCTCGACCGATGCACTGGTCAGCCAGCTGGAGCGCGACGTCGCCCACGCTAAAACCCTACTCCTATGAACCCACATAAATCGGATGCCATCTGGAAAGTGGCCACCTTGCTGATGATATTCCTGGCCTACAACGTGCTGGCCGGCATCATCTCGATGGGCTACGCCCTCGTGTCGAACCTTCTCAAAGGCCAACGCCTCAACATCGGAGCCGATAAAATCGACTCCCTTATGAACCCGCTCGACCCCACAGCCCTGTCGGTGGGCATGATTGTGGCCGCCGTGCTCACCCTTGCCTTCCTGTGGCAGGTACGCCTCGTCCCGCGCCAGTATGTTAAGCCCGTGCCCGAGGGACGGCTCAAAGGCTGGCCACTCGCCATCGTGGCCTTCATCCTCTTTGCCCTCGGCGTCAACCAACTATGCGCACCGTTCGACCTGAGCGATGGCGGCACCGAACCGCTGTTCCTGCAGATGTCGGGCTCCGTATGGGGCATCGTCACGATGGTCGTAGTAGCCCCCCTGATAGAAGAGGTGGTGTTCCGCGCCGGCATCCTGCAACGCCTCATAAGCGGCGGTTTCCGCCCCGCCGTGGCGCTCGTCGTCTCGGCAGCCCTCTTCGGCATTGCCCACCTCAACCTGGCGCAGTCCATACCCGCATTCCTCCTCGGCATAGTGCTCGGACTGCTCTACCTCAAGACCGGCGACCTGCGCTTATGCCTGCCGGCCCACATCCTAAACAACGCCATCGCCGTGACCACGCTGATTCTGCTGGGCCCTGAGGCCGAACTATTCAGCCTGCCTCTCTGGGGCGACATCCTTATGGGCACCGGCATGCTGCTGGCTGCCGCGGCACTGTTGGCCTATTGGTGGAACCGCTCGAAAGCCCCGCTCCCCACACCGGACGCACCCACGCAATCCAACGACTAAACCCATGAAAATCGGAACAATCGACTTGGGCGAACGCCCCATACTCCTGGCCCCGATGGAAGACGTCACCGACGCCGGCTTCCGACTGCTGTGCCGCAAGATGGGCGCCGCCATGGTCTACTCCGAGTTCGTGGCCAGCGACGCCCTGGTACGTTCCGTGCCCACCACGCTTCGCAAGCTGCAGGTCAGTGACGACGAGCGGCCCACCGCCATACAAATCTACGGCCGACTGCCCGACGCCATGGCCGAAGCCGCCCGCATGGTCGAAGAAATAGCCCGTCCCGACGTGCTCGACCTCAACTTCGGCTGCCCCGTAAAGCGAGTGGCCGGAAAAGGCGCCGGAGCCGGTCTGCTGCAGAACATACCGCTCATGCTCACTATCACGCGCCGCGTGGTCGAGGCCGTGCGCATCCCCGTCACCGTCAAGACACGCCTCGGCTGGGACGAGCAGAGCAAGCACATCGTCGAAACCGCCGAAGCCCTGCAGGACTGCGGCATCAGCGCACTGACCATCCACGGCCGCACACGCGCACAGATGTATAAGGGCGAGGCCGACTGGACACTCATCGGCCAGATCAAGCAGAACCCGCGCATGCACATCCCCATCATCGGCAACGGCGACATCTGCACCGGACAGCAGGCCCGCGAGGCCTTCGAACGCTACGGCGTGGACGCTGTCATGGTGGGCCGCGCCACCTTCGGACAACCGTGGATATTTCGCGAGATGAGCGAGGCCGTAGGACGCACCGATGCCTTCGACCCCTCGTTCGTCAGGAGCGACTACGAGCCCCTCAGCGCCGACTGGAAACTCGACGTGCTCAAGGAACAGGTGCGCCAGAGCATTGCCCGCATCGACGAGTACCGCGGCATACTCCACGTGCGCCGCCACCTGGCCGCCAGCCCCGTGCTGAAAGGCATTCCCGACTTCCGCGAGACACGCATCGCCATCCTCCGCGCCACCACCCTCGACCAACTCTTCGGACTGCTCGAGCAAGTGCGCCCCCTCGTACGCGCCCACCACGCCACCTGACCCCGCCGTGCCACTCTCGCCCCACAGCCCGCGAAAAACTTTACGGCCGAAAAATTTGGGCATATCGAACGATTGCCTTACCTTTGTCGCAGGAAAACACACAATTAGCAGACGCAAAAAAAGAAAGGATTCTCGCAAAACGGCGTGAGTTCTTTCGGTTTTTTTTACGCTGCAATCCTACAAAACCATTATTCACCCGCAAACCACAAAAGACACTATGGCATACATGACTCAAGAGGGCTACGACAAGCTGGTGGCCCAAGTGCGCAAGATGGAGACCGTGGACCGCCCGGCCGCCTCTGCCGCCATCGCCGAAGCCCGCGACAAGGGCGACCTCTCGGAAAACAGCGAATACGAAGCCGCAAAAGAAGCACAGGCCATGCTCGAAATGCGCATCAACGAACTCAAGGCCACCATCGCCGAAGCCAAAATCATCGACCCGAGCATGCTGTCGGCCGACACCGTACAGATACTCTCCACCGTCGAAATGAAAAACGTGCGCAACGGCATGGTGATGAAATACACCATCGTCAGCGAGAGCGAAGCCAACCTGCGCGAAGGCAAGATATCGAGCAGCACCCCCATCGCACAAGGCCTGCTGGGCCACAAAGTGGGCGACGTCGTCGACGTGAAAATCCCCCAGGGCACCATCCAACTCGAAATCATCAGCATCAGCCTCTAACCCCCTCCCTAAGCCCATGACCCTCTTCAGCAAAATCGCCGCCGGCGAAATCCCCTCCTACTGCTGCGCCCAGAACGACGAGTTCTACGCCTTCCTCGACATCAACCCGCTGGCCCAAGGCCACACCCTCGTCATCCCCCGCCGCGAAGAAGACTATTTCTTCGACCTGAGCGACGACGAACTGGCACGCATGATGGCCTTCACCAAGCGCGTGGCCGCCGCCATCAAAGAAGCCTTCCCTTGCAAGAAAGTAGCCATGGTCGTGCTCGGACTCGAAGTCAACCACGCCCATATCCACCTCATCCCACTGCAGACCGAGGCCGACGCCGACTTCCGCAAACCCAAGCTCCAACTGCCGGCCGACGTCATGCAACAAACCGCCGACGCCATCCGCCAGGCTTTCGAGCAGAAACCATAAAAATTTTAGGAGCAAACACAGGCAACTGAAAATTTAGTTGTATCTTTGCACCCGACAAGACCGCCCCGTGCGGCCGAAGTCCCGGACTTGTAGCTCAGTTGGTTAGAGCAACAGACTCATAATCTGGAGGTCCCAGGTTCAAGCCCTGGCTGGTCCACTCAGAAAATCAAGGAGTTACGCAAATCGCGCAACTCCTTTTTTCATGTCTGCGTAAACAATGCGTAAACATTTTGTTTCAGTCTCCCCTTTTCAGTCACATAGTATCATGGAGTTTCTTTGATGTATTATTAACCACATTCGTGTTTTACGAAGGTGGTTCTATGCGTTACCATGTGGCATTTTTAATAATATCATGGAAAATATAGCGCCATTAGCAACTTTTCACAAGCAAGAGCCATTTATTTCATGGAATTTTATTATATTTGCACCAAATTATAATCAATTATAGATTTATGGCAAATTTGAATAGAATTAAAGTTGTTCTTGTCGAGAAAGGCAAAACAGGCAAATGGCTTGCCGAAGAGGTAGGTAAAACACCCTGTACTGTAAGCAAATGGTGCAGTAATAGTATTCAACCAGACTTGCAAACTTTAGATAAAATCGCAAAGCTCCTTGATGTTGACATGAAGGACTTGTTGAACTCAACTGAAAAATAAGCGTCTCTATTCGAATCTGTTAAGATTGTCCTTCTATATAGTATTTGAATAGATGTATTTGTTAAATTGGTATATGATGAATAGAAATGTATTGAGTTTGTTCTCTTCTGCCGGTATTGGTGAACTTGGTATTAAAGCAAGTGGCTTTGATATACTAGTAAGCAACGAACTGGTATATGAGCGCTGCAAACTCTATAAGGAAAACTATCCGGAAACACTATGTATTTGCGGAGACATTTGGTCTTTGCAGGATAATATAATATCAACATGGAAATCGCTGAAGAAGGGAAATCCATTTATGATTTATGCAACACCTCCTTGCCAAGGTATGTCGTTTAATGGAATTGGCAAATTGCAATCAGAAATTAGAGCAGGTCGAAGACCAAAAGAAGATGCCAGAAACCGTTTAATCATACCTACAATTCAAATTATAAAATCTTTAAGTCCTCAGTGGGTACTTCTAGAGAATGTGCCTACCATGCAAAATACAATTATTCGAACAGAGGATGATGTTTACATTAATATTATAGATTACATTAAACAAGAATTAGCGCCCGATTACGAAGGTGTACCAGAAATAGTGAATTGTGCCGATTATGGTATACCTCAGATGCGTTGTCGTCTATTAACTATATTAACTCGCAGTTCAAAAGGTAAGTCGTATTTCAAAAAACATAAAACTTTACTTCCAGATAGAACTCATTCTGAAACTCCAAAGGATAATCTGAAAAAATGGATTACCTTAAGAGACGCTATTGGTAATATGCCATATTTGCGTTCTGAAAAAGGAAAAAACCAAGATCCCAATATTAAATGGCATGTTGTTCCCATAATGAAAAAAGAAAAATTATGGTGGGTTGAAAATACGCCATACAACGAGACAGCTTATAATAACCAATGCACTCATTGTGGATTTACTGGAACACCTCGACATGGTATGTGCTATCTTGAAGGACGCCATCAATCAAGAAAAGACACCCCTATCTATTGTGCCCAATGCAACTCTTTGTTGCCACGGCCAACAATGGTTGACAAGGAGACTGGCTTAAGGCGGATGATAAAAGGTTTTGATAGTGCATACAGAAGAATGGTTTGGGACTCACCAGCACCTACACTAACGCAGAATTTCCAGTTTGAGTCATCAGACAAGAAACTTCACCCAGAACAGGATCGAGTCTTATCTATACAAGAAGGTTTGATTTTGCAAAGCATATCTAGGTATGATTACAAATTCTCTATAGAAGGGAAAGATATTACCAGAGCTATGTGTTGCGAAGTCATTGGAGAAAGTGTGCCTCCATATTTAATAGAATTAATATGTGATAACATTGAACAAATTGAAAATGGCTCAAAAAAATAAAATTCCCCAAAGAATGGTCAGTCTCTTTGCTGGCATTGGAGGCTTTGAACTTGGTTTCAATTCAATCGGGACTAAGACTATCTTAATGTGCGAAATAGATAATGTTGCCAAATATGTATTGTCAACGAATCTGCCAAATATTCCTATAGTAGATGATATTTGCACACTCAAAAACCTCCCACCAAAGACAGACTTACTTTGTGCCGGATTTCCTTGTCAAGACTTAAGTTCTGTCGGTGCAAAATTAGGACTAGAAGGAACAAGATCCTCTCTTGTTAATGAGGTATTCCGACTCCTAAGCAAGCGTAAAGTTGAGTGGGTAATCTTTGAGAATGTATCTTTTATGCTAAGTTTGAAAGGTGGGGAGGCTATTAAATGTATAGTTGAAAACCTTGAAGAACTTGGTTACAAATGGGCTTATAGGCTGATAGATTCAATTTCTTTTATTCCCCAGCATAGGAAAAGAGTATATATTGTTGCATCTCTTCATCATAATCCTTGTGATATTTTGTTAAGCGGGGAATCATCAATACGATACGGAGAAATAAACTTGGATAATTTTGAAAAGCCATTGGGATTCTACTGGACAGAAGGAAGATCTGCCTTAGGACTAGTTTCTGACGCAATTCCCACATTAAAAGCTGGATCCACGATAGGTATTCCATCTCCACCAGCAATAGCATTCCCTTCAGGTAAGGTTGCTATGCCTGATATTCGCGACGCAGAAAGATTACAAGGATTTCCACCCAATTGGACGAAGCCTGCAGAGGCTGTTGCAAAACCATCAACGAGATGGAAACTTGTTGGGAATGCAGTTACAGTCAATACTATAGCATGGATAGCGAAGAAGTTTGCACATCCAGAGAAATACGATACGACAAAAGACAAACCTCTTGATGGAAAGAAATGGCCTCATGCTGCATGGGGCATGAATGGAAAACGTTTCTGTTCAAATGCATCAACACTTCCAGAGATGGCCAGAGATTCTGGATTGGAAGAATTTATAGAATTTCCAATGAAAGATTTATCATTGAGAGCAAGCAAAGGATTCTACAGCCGTCTTCAAGAGGGTAATCTAAAAAGCCCAAAGTACTTTAATAAAACATTAGTTAAATACATAAAGAATAAAGAAAATGAGTAACATTAGTATTCAAGACTTTGAATCGACTATTACCCATCTAGTAAATGCTGGCGTCAAAGACAATAGCAAAGGTAAGCCCATGGAGAATTGGATTCAAAGCACTTTTTCTCTTGAAAGTAAAAGTTCTCGAATAACAAACGATGGTGCTTTGAAGAATCGAGTTAGCGATCCATTTAGGCATGAAAAAAGTATTGTTGTTTTCGTGTGCAAAGACGACCTGTGGAACAGAAAACAGTCAATAATCTTAGAACACATTGAAACATTTAAGTATCCAAAGTTAGAGACTGTTCTTGTTTTGACAGAAGGCACTCCTTTTGTATATGAGAAATTGATGGTTTACAAAAAGAACGATTTCTCAGATTGGTTAGTAGAAGCTAAAGGGATGACGGCTGAAATTCAAGAACCAGTATCTCCCCAAGCTAAAAAAATGAGCGTAACTCCAACAAACCTCGAAGAGGTTGAAGATATAGACATTAAGTATCTTACAGCCATTCGCACTAAACCTTTCCTAATACTAGGAGGTTTTTCGGGTACAGGTAAAAGTCAAAAGGTTAAAGAGCTTGCATATCTTACATGTCCTCTTGAGCTTCAAGATGAAAAAAGCCCTGGGAATTATTGTTTAATATCAGTTAAACCAAATTGGCATGATTCTACAGAGTTGCTAGGTTATGAGTCAACCATTGCTAATAAGTATATGGTCACGGAGTTTATGCGCTTTGTGGTAAAGGCGATGCAGACACCTAATACACCATTCTTCTGTTGTATGGACGAGATGAATCTTGCCCCAGTTGAGGAATATTTCGCTGAATTTCTAAGTGTTTTAGAAAGCAGAAAAAAAATTCAATTTGAAGACGACTCATGGCATATTATAAGTGAGCCACTAATACCTGCAGATGTTTTCAAGAAATCATATAGTGGCCGGGGAAATAATGGTTCTACCTATAATATATTTGAAGATTTAGGGCTTAAAAAGGTAGGAAGAACCGTTGGTTCTAACGAAGCTTCAACCGCGGGACAAAATACAGAGACAACATCAGAAATATTTGAGCGTGAAGACATTATTTCTGTCTTAAGAAATGAAGGTCTTTGTATTCCAGAGAATTTAGTAGTAATCGGTACTGTTAATATGGACGACACGACCAATTCTTTCTCTCGCAAGGTTATTGATCGTGCAATGATCTTTGAAACTGACATTGAAGTTTTTGATAAAGAATCTTATTTTGTAGCCAAAGATACATTACAATATGGTAATCTCGATGGCTCTGTATTTATTTGTGATGAGGTTAGAGCAGACAAAGCTATCGAAGCAGGGTATGAACTGAAAGAAGATGAACGTCAGGCAATTATTGATTACATCAATGACTTAAACAAAGCGATGGCAGGTACTAGTTTCCAAATTAGTTATCGAGTTCTTAATGAAATGATTTTATATTATCGTTCAATGCAGTTACTAAATGATGGCGATGCTTCATTAGAACAGGTAAAAAATGACATTCTTATGATGAAGGTTTTGCCTAGAATAGAAGGAGATAGTGCTGCAAAAAAAGCGTTAATAGGATTAAAGTCAATGATTGCTAAGCAGAATATTCCAAATGAATGGGCTAACGTTTCATACGATATTGATGCGCAAACAATTGCATCAAAACCCCAAACACCTTGGAAGGATTCTATCTTGAAAATAGAATATATGCTTTATCTTCTAAATACAGGAGACGGATTTACGAGATTTTGGAAGTAATATAAAATAAGAGTTATGCAAGTACTTAAATTTCATGAGAAAGACAATAGGTATGTCATCACGGTTGTTACAAGTGGTGATACACATGACTTATGGAATCGATTCAAGGGACGCATAATTGAAGATTACGAAAGTCATCGAACTGCTTCCACATATTGCGATTATGAATCAAGTTCAGAAGGCAGATTGTATTTGCTAAGATATGACATAAACAATTCAAGTAATGAATGCTTTGCAGCTCCTGGAAATTATACAAGAAAATGGAATGGGCAACCTCCAGTGTTGTTTGAAACAGGAGGCATGTATCATTTCCATATAAAACTCAATAACATTAAAGGGAACGCTAGGTTGATTCATCCTTTAAAAGATGTCACAGATTGTTTTGAGTACGTTGATACAGGAAATTATACCGGTTTGTTAACTGGTGTGGTTAACTTCTTGAATCAACCAGGGACATTTATCCTTCGATTTGATTATACCGACAAAGACGGAATACATCATGATGAGAACATGTCTATGGAAGTTGTGTCCCCTAAACTAGACACCAAACATGATTTGCTGGAAATAAAACGTCTTATTGAACAAGAGTACGAAAACTATGTATATCAATACCTTGCACTTACATATCAAAACCAGAGTATCCAGAGAAAAGATAGAAGCGAGGATGATGTATGGATGAGTATCTTCCAACAAATTGTTGACAAGTATGTAAAGGCTGTACGCTACATCATAGCGCATAGCAATAAACGTTCTGTGCAGAAGGTTTATTATCAAAAACCAGACCGCATAAAGCATTGGGGGGTGCACGAACTTGAAAAAATGCACAATAGAGGGAAGGATGCAGACAAATATTATTATCGGAATCAGGTTTCGGAACAAACCATTAACACAAAGGAAAATCGCTTTGTCAAACATACTTTACTAAAGATTGAAGAAAGGCTTACTTATGTTTTTGCTGATATAAAAAAGAAATATAAGGAAAGTCTCTCTACTGAATATGAGCAAATGATTACGTCCTATTGTGATACATTTCGATCTCTCAGACATAGCCAATTTTTCAGATCTATAGGAAACTTTGAAGGGCAAATGCAAGAGAGCTTGGTTCTTCAGCAAAGAGTTGGATATCGAAATGTGTATGTTTATTGGCAAGTCCTCAAATCGGTTGTAGAACTAGAAAATGGAAGTACGCAGATTGGTGTTCGTCAGATATGGAAGTTATATGAGGTTTGGTGTTTTCTTGTGATGAAACGTCTTATTGCCAAGGTTATGGGTATAGAGGACGTATTGACTTCACCACAAATAGAAATAACAGGCAGTACCTTGGCAGAATGTCTGGAAGACGACAAGAAAACTAGTCGTTGTAGATTCTATTTTCATAAAGAAAACGAAAATGGCGAGATAGTTAAAACTTCATGGGCAGAGTTGATATATCAATGTAGATATGAATATAATGATTCTTCAACAGAAGAGCATTCTTTAACAATAGAACAAATACCTGATATTGTATTGAACATCCATCGAGAGGGTCAGGAAACACTAACATACCTTTATGATGCTAAGTATCGTGTGTATGATGACAAAATAAAGAATGCAGAAAAGGCTACCGATGAACCTGTCCATGATGCGATAAATGCAATGCATAGATATAGGGATGCTATTTACTATGGTACTACACCTGATAATCGCATTCCCAATCATACTATTAACCGTCCTGATAGCAAAGAGGTTATTGGTGGTTATATTCTATTCCCAGGTCGTGTAGGCAGTAATGAAAGTCTTGAAGACAAGTATTATATCAAGAGCATTGAGTCCATCAATATTGGAGCATTCCCAGTTATGCCATCAAAATTCGACCCTTCAAAACCTATAAGTGAGAATACTTTTATCATGTGTTCAAAACTGGAAGAACATTTACAGAAAGTCTTGACAGAAGAGAGAATGATAGCTCACATTGAAAATTCTGTTCCACAGAAAGGATTAGTATATTCAGATGACCCATCACTTGCATTGCAAAAGAAGTGGAACAGAGAAAAGGTTCTAGTGTTTATTGACACGAATGCATATCATTGGCAGAATATAGACAAGATATTATCTGTGGCTGTTGGTGTAGAGATGGATTTACATGCGTTTGAGGTCGTTCAAAAGTTTACAAAAGTCAAGTATGTTGTTGTCTCAAATACGGGCAAAGATGAAAAATGGAAGAAACGTCTTTACAAAGTAAAGGGCGAGCCTCAGTTAGTTTATGAAATTGACAAGGAAAGTTGTATATCCACTACATACACAAATCCAAAGCCTGAGGTGTTTAATATAGATACAAATGGTAATCTGATTAAACCTAAGACAAGTCGTTCTATGTATATTCTTTTCGACTTAGATAATCCACAATCTCCCCTGAAAACTCCAGAATTATCTAGAATTAAAATTGAAGAGTCAAAAACTGAAGGAGAAGACTGGAGATACCCACGTGTGGTAAAAATGACTGATATTATCGAGATGTAAATCTTAGCTGATTCATCTTATCAAGATTGACAACGAAACGAGCAAACCCACTGACTTTCAGCAGTTATGCCAAAGGTCAGTGGGTTAATTGTTCCCAAAATGTTCCCACTTATCCATAGTGTGGGGGATGTATATATGCCACAATAAGTCATTAATGTATTTCACGTTCTCCCAAGTAATTACACTAAATTTCAGAAGGTCACCCAAAGGTCACTTTGAGAGCTCTATGTTCACCTCATGTTCACCAAGAAAAGAAAAAGCACCTACAAAATCTTTGTAAGTGCTTGATTTTCAGCGTGGACCAGATAGGGCTTGAACCTATGACCTCCAGATTATGAGTATCTTAAAGTGATATTCTGTGACATCTTGTTATTGTAGAAGCGTACTGATTATCAGTGTTTTACTAAATCATGATTTTCTATGAATATCAAAAAACACCCCTAACTGAAATAAAATGTTTACGCATTGTTTACGCAGAATTTGGCGGCAAACAGGCAGTTTTATACTCAAGTCTTAGTTTAGCTCACAATGTGAAGGCCATACGGCTGAAAAAACATCCTAATCTTGGATAAATGTATATTCTATACTATTACAACCTTGGAAAAGTGTAATAAAATACATTAAATTGCCTTGGAAAAGTGTAATTTATTTGCAATCCATGCTTGTGTTTAAGCGAAAAATTGTACCTTTGTACCAACAAAGTTTATTTGATATGGTAAAACGCAAAGCTGACGAGCTAATACGCAACTTTATACTCAACGACAGGCGTTCTCTGTTGGTAACAGGAGCCAGACAAGTTGGCAAGACCTTTTCCATTAGGAAGGTCGGTAAGGAGTGTTTTGACAATGTTGTTGAAATCAATTTCGTAGAACAGCCCGATGCCATTGAACTGTTCAGTGAGCAGAAGGGAGCAAAAGATTTGCTTTTGCGACTGTCTGCCTTCACTAAAAAGCCATTGGTTCCCGGGAAAACATTGATTTTCTTCGATGAAGTACAGGAGTGCAAGGAGATAGTAACAGCAATCAAGTTCCTTGTGGACGAGGGCAGTTACAAGTATGTGATGAGTGGCTCTTTACTTGGTGTTGAGTTGGATGACCTGCGTAGTGTCCCCGTGGGGTACATGGATGAGATAGAAATGTATCCTCTTGACCTGATGGAGTTCTTTGAGGCAATTGGTATTGGCATAGATGTCATTAGCCATTTGCGAACGTGTTTTGAGGAGAAGAGACCTGTTGATGAATTTATTCACAAGAGAATGTTGGAGGCCATTCGTCTATATCTTATCGTCGGTGGAATGCCCGCGGCTGTTCAAAAGTACCTTGACACTAACAATCTCCGCAGAGTGTATGAAGAACAGCGCGGAATCATTCGCACCTACAAGAGGGATATCACCCAATACGACCATGACCATAAGTTGCAGATAGAAGAAATCTACGACCTAATACCCTCTGAACTGAATGCAAAAAACAAACGCTTTATCCTCAAAGAGCTGAACGAAAAGGCACGATTCAGCAAATACGAGGACAGTTTTTTATGGCTAAGGGATGCGGGGGTGGCTATCCCTGCATACAATGTCGAGGAGCCACGAGTACCTTTGCTATTGAACAAGCAGCGAAATCTGTTCAAACTCTTTCTCAACGATGTAGGGTTGCTTGCTGCTATGTACGGGGGAAACATACAAGCCAGATTGCTCAGTCCGAATCCAAACATCAACTTTGGCTCTGTTTTTGAAAACCTTGTTGCCCAAGAACTGTATGCTCATGGTTTCTCTGAAGCACAGCAACATTCACTTTACTATTTCAACAGCAAGAAACAAGGAGAGTTAGACTTTGTGGTAGAGTATGCTGGTAACATGCTGCCGATAGAGGTCAAGTCAGGTAAGGACTATGAGCGGCATAATGCACTTTCTAACGTGATGGAGAATGAAGAATATGCTGTACCAATGGCTTATGTGTTCTGTGGGGAGAATGTCCAGACAAAGGGGAGAGTTATTTACTATCCCATCTACATGATAACCTTTTTCGAACAAACCCAGGCAGAAGAGAAAGTATATAAGTTTGACCTTACTGGGCTTTAAGGCACAATATCCATATTGTGGCAATTAAAGAATCTATGCAGCAACATGAGTGGTTAATAGAACGTCAGCAGCTTCTTGAACGAATAAAAGAATTGGAAGCCGAGAATACCGAGCTTAGAAAAAGGCTTGGCGAAGATGTCACGCCCACAGAAAAGAAACCGACGGCAATGCAAAATTTGTCTTTTCAGGAGAAAGTGGACTTGTTCAGAAGCCTTTTCAAAGGGCGTGAGGATGTGTTTGCCCGTAGATGGTACAGCAAGACAAGTGGAAAAGCAGGTTACCAACCTGTATGTCAAAATGAATGGACTCCAATGTGCGACAAGAGGACATTCAAATGCGCCGATTGTCCCAATCGCCATTTTTCACCTCTTACTGATAATGACATCTATCGACATCTGGAAGGCAAAGATGCCGATGGCAGGGATGTAATTGGTCTTTATGTTCTTAATGAAGACAACACTTGTCACCTTCTATGTACGGATTTTGACGACAAGAACTGCGAACATGGCTATAAAAATGATGTACTGGCATTCATAGATGTTTGTAGGAGTTGGAACATACCTTGTTCTGTAGAGCGTTCCCGTTCAGGCAACGGTGCTCATGTGTGGATTTTCTTTGATAATCCTGTGCTGGCTGTCAAAGTACGTAGGCTTGGCAATGCCATACTAACAGAGGCGATGAGCAGAAACGGGAAAATCAGTTTCAAATCATACGACCGTTTCTTTCCTAATCAAGACACGATGCCTGAAGGAGGACTGGGCAATTTAGTTGCTCTGCCGTTACAGGGAAATGCCAGGAAACATGGCAATAGCGTGTTCGTAGATGAGAATTTTGAACCATACCCTGACCAATGGGAGTTTCTGTTGAATGTTGGTAAACTCTCTGAGCAGTTACTGGAGGATATTTTGAAAAAGACTGCCAACATACAACCTCTTGGTGAACTTTCAAAGACTAGTGAGAGTAAGCCATGGGAGACACCAATGCCGAAAGAGATAGGAAGGAGCGATTTCTCGTCAGAGGTCATCATCATACGGTCAAACATGCTCTATATTCCGTTGAACCAGCTTTCATCGAAAGTCCTCAACCATCTCAAACGAATAGCCTCATTCCGTAATCCGGAGTTCTACAGCAAACAGGCATTGAGACTGTCAACCTACCAAACGCCTCGCATCATTTCCTGTGCAGACATAGACGATGAATACCTCGCTTTACCTCGTGGATGTGAGGATGCAGTCATTGCATTGTTAAGAGAAAAGGACGTTCCTTATCGAATTGAAGACAAATGCAATCATGGCAAACCGATTTCCGTTCAGTTCAATGGTGTGTTAAGGGACAATCAGCAAGAAGCAGTCAATGTCTTGGCTTCCAATAGTAATGGTGTGCTCTCCGCTACAACAGCATTTGGCAAGACGGTGACAGCAATAGGATTGATAGCAAAACATGGAGTAAACACGTTGGTACTTGTTCACACAAAAGCCTTACTTGATCAATGGGTAAAGGCTTTGGAGCAGTTCTTGACGATTGATACAATCCCTGAGGAGAATGAGCGCAAACGCAAACGAAGAAAACCACTTTCGCCCATTGGTACCTTATCATCAACTGGTAACAAACTTCATGGCATCATTGACATCGCTTTAATGCAGTCATGCATATCTGACAATGAAGTAAAGACTTTCGTCAAGGAATATGGCATGGTGATTGCCGACGAATGCCACCACGTCTCAGCTGTAAACTTTGAGCAGATACTTAAAACCGTTAATGCACGTTATGTGTATGGCTTGACTGCGACACCCATTCGTAAAGATGGACACCAGCCCATCATCTTCATGCAGTGTGGCCCAATAAGATATAGTGCAGATGCAAAAGCTCAGATGCTAAGCCAATCTTTTGAGCGTTTGTTAGTGCCTCGCTTTACACCATTCAGACCCATTGTAGGTAGTGATCTCTCGTATACAAAAGTCGCCCAGCAACTGGCAGAGGATGAATATCGAAACTTATTTATCGTCAAGGATGTTATTGAAGTCCTGAAGGAAGGCCGCTCTCCCATCATCCTTACCAGTCGAACCTCCCATGTCGCGACATTGGCTGAACTACTAAAGCCTCATTGTCGGAATGTCATCACTCTTATTGGCTCCGAAAGTACCAAGGATAAACGGCAGAAGATGGAACATCTACAATCTATTCCATCATCAGAGCAGCTTGTCATAGTCGCTACAGGCAAATATGTTGGTGAGGGCTTTGACTATGCAAGACTTGACACGCTGTTTCTCGTGTCTCCAGTAGCATGGAAAGGTATCGTGGCCCAATATGCAGGACGTTTGCATCGGGAGTATGAAGGCAAACAAGATGTCCAGATTTATGATTACATTGACATCCGTGTTCCTGTATGCGAGTCCATGTATCGTAAGCGGCTGAAAGGCTACGCTTCCATCGGTTATAGAATCCGCAACAATGAGGCTTTTGACAGCCTATTCCCTATTACTGATGTGATTTACGACGGTCAGAACTTTGAACCTCCATTTATCTCTGATTTATCAAAGGCCAAGCAATCTGTTGTTGTCTCATGTCCGAAAGTAAAAACTGGACGACACTCACAGATTGCAGACCGTCTTGCTGATTTAATGGCAAACGGTATAGAGATAGTGTTGTATACAAAAGAAGAGAATGATGACGCGATTCGTTTACAACATCAGGGAATATCTGTCATCTACAAAGACCATCTATCCCTTCATGCTGCCATTATTGACAAAAGCACCATCTGGTACGGCAGTGTCAATATCCTTGGATACCGCTCCCTTGAAGATAATCTTATTCGATTCCGAAATCCTGAAATAGCATCTAACCTATTAGACTCATTACAAAAATAAAGGTAGCACCTAATCTTCAGGGTATAATTTTCATACTCGACCCAAGTATGATAGTTAAAGATGCTCAAAGATACTCTGTTTTCTGCCATACTATGACGTTCCATCAGAGAAAAAGTTGTACCTTTGCAACGCTTTAGCATTAAGAGCGGGCCATGCGCTCGGCGACATTATGAGACGCTTGCCTAAGCAAGAACGAAATGTTGCTCTTCTTGTTTCGACAAGGAAGTGAGTCTGCTCACCAGAACGTGAACTGGTAAAAATTCATTCCGATGAATCATCGTGCGGAGGGAGTATTAGTCGGAAGATACTCTATCCAACTCCACACAAGAGGCTCTTCAGGGGTTGAGACCGATTAGCATAAGCCCGGTTATCATACAGCGACAGAAGAGGCCGAGATTGCACAGCTGCTTTTGATTATTGCTTCGGCAATGGTCAAACGCAGTTGTTTTTGTATATATACCCATGTACTGAAATGACTGCATGTGAGAGAATTCAACATGTTTAATAATTTAATTCATTTCAGTCATGAAATTAACAAAATCACTACCAGTCATCAAGGAGCGTAATTGTAATGCTTCTTTAGTTCTTGACACTCGCACCAATCGTAAGAATGTGAGTGAGTACCCTCTGGCCATCCGATTCACGGTTGACCGCAAGTTCTTCTATCATCAAGTCGGAGGTTCCTATTCCGAAAAACGATTCTCTGACATCTGTACTGCCACCAAGAGTTCTTCGGAGAACTATAAGGAGCAGAAGATGTGGCGCGAGGAAATCGTTCCGAAATACAAGGATATGCTCGTCAACCTCAACAAGGGCATTCCATTCACTTATGAAATGGTACGTGTGGCTGTCACCACAGGCAATGCCAATGTCGAGGTTGCCAAAGAAGACAAGTCCTTTGTCGGTATTTGGCAAGAATATATCTACCATCTTCAGAACGACGATAATGGTAAGCGATATTCTACAAGCGACAGCTACATCAGTGCATTGAACTCCTTCCAGAAATTCTTGGGGAAGGATGCCATCAAAGGATTTAATATCAGCGTGGCTGAGATACAGAAATGGAAGGAAGCTATGACTAATGCTGTTAAAGAGAAGAATGGCAGTATTGAAAGAGAACTGTCAGATGCCACGGTCGGGATATATCTTCGCTCCTGCCGCACTATATGGAATCTGTGTCGCAGTCAGGGCTATCTGCTGGATGTACCCTATCCGTTCTCAAATAAGAAAGAGAAGCATCTTGTCAGTATTCCACGAGGCAAGGTGAAGAAGAAGGTCTATCTGAAGAGAGAACAGTTTACGGAACTATATCATGTGTTTATCAACAAGAACTATCCTAAAACATGGAAGAAGGGCTATGCAGAAAAGGCACATTATTCCCTTGGACTGTTCTTGATTCAGTATCTCTGCAATGGTTTTAATCTTGCAGATGCTGCACGGTTGCAATATAACGACTATTATTTCCAGACTGGCAGAAGGGCATTCCTCTTCAACCGCAAGAAGACTGCTGAGAGAAGTTCCAATGATTCCGAGGTTGTCATACCTATCATCGAGCCGTTGCAAGCGATACTTGATGAAATCGCAGCCCCTCCCACTCTTGGGAGTTATGTGTTTCCCCAGATATTCGATGGGGAGACAAGTGAAAAAGAACGAAGGAAGCTAACGGCACAGGAAAACTCTAACGTTAAAGACCGTGTGACCAAGATATGTCACGATGTTCTTGGATGGGATAACGCAATAAAACCGTCTGGAACGTGGTGCCGCCATTCGTTTGCCACCAACCTCCGTAATGCTGGTGTGGAAAAGACTTATATTGATGAGAGCATGGGGCATTCCAGCAATTCTAACGACATGACCAATGTGTATCTTGACACATACCCTATTGAAATGCAGATGGAGTACAACTCCAAGTTGCTTGTTCTCGACACGGAATCTACCGAGCGGGAAGAACTGATGTCAAGGCTATCAAAGCTGTCGAATGAGGAACTTACCCAACTTCTTGCAAAAGCCATGTAGTACCTATATATAATTGTATAATGTATGAAGACTATTATTGACGCGCTAATGAATGTGAGTAATTACCCCGAATTGCGAGAAAAAGCATCACTAAGCATCTGTTCTTGGAAAGCAGAGCATGAAGATGTCTATACTGAATTCAAGGACAAAATGGAGAACATCAGCGCAGGAGACCTGTCCGCATTGGATGCAATGTTCCATCTTTTCTGTGATTGCTTGTCTGATAAGCCAAAGGGCAAGACTGCATCATCATTGCCATGCTTCGGATCTGCCGAGGCGATTTGGCAAACCCTTCCTCAATATGCCAAGTCTTATATTGCCGAGGCAAGCAAAACAGATGGTAGGGCGACCAAGGAGGATTGTCTTTCTTTGATTGAGGAGGCTGCTGATTACATGAACACATGTATGTCATTTGTCCCATCTTTTGTAAGCAACTTAAAGGCGAAAGTCATGGATGAAGAGAATGATGTCATTCGATGCATGTACTACTACATGATGTTTGATGGCGGCTCAACAAAGATGATTGAAACGCTGAATAGCATTCTGAACGAAGAAATTCTTGACCAAGAGGATATGGCAATGATTCATGGGGCAGTCGGCTTTATGGTTCTAAGCAGCATTGACCTTGGTGTGGGAACTAAGGAATCTTGGGAAAAGGTTGCAAACTCATGTGACCCTGAAATCTGGAAGGATATAAGCTATGAACTAAGCAAGTCGGAAGGAAATAGAGGAAGAAAGGTGAAAATAGATTGTATCGACAACCTGCTGATAGGAAACAAGTCTGCACTGAAAGAACAGATTCTTCTCTTTATTAAAGAGAATCCTGGGGCAATCTGTCTAGCATACATGTTAAAGGCGTTAATACGAGTTGATGCCATTAAGGAGAGTGTCAGTTATGCTACTTTCCATCGTGCCATAGAACAGTTCACAGGACGGAAGTTCGGGATTGACACTCCCCAGAAACGCTTTGGTGAGATGAAGGACTTTGGATTTCACGGAGCACAGAAGGGTTCATGGGCTAAAGCCAAAGAAATCATATTTCGGTGGTCACGCATATTTGAAGCAGTAGCATAAAGTCATCCCTCTTCTTTTGACCCATGATAGGCGGATAATCGGCACAAGACTGATTATCCGCTTTTCTTGTTGATACACAGTTAATAGACATTGAATGTATCCCTCAAAATGGTTGGTTTTATTAAGGTATAAATAAACCGACCAATGCCCCATTGAATTGTCATTACCTTTGCACTCGAAATCGATTTCAGAGAAATTCATTGAGGTTCTGCAGACCTCTTAGTACTAATTTCAAATGACATTAAATATGAATATCGATGAATTGAAACAAAAACCTGTGGCAATAATGACAGGAGAGGAACTCAGTTTCCTCATTGACAGCCGTATGGCTACTTGGGCAACAGAGATTGCGAGTCTTAGTCAAAGACGTATCTACTATGGTATTGAAGGAATCGCTCAGATATTCGGTTGCAGTGTACCAACTGCCAATCGCATCAAGAAGAGTGGTGTGATAGACGATGCCATAACACAAATCGATCGTCAGATTGTAATCGATGGCAATCTTGCTCTTGAATTGGCAAAGAAAGCAGGAACTATCAGGGTCAAAGGCGAGAAAACAGCGAAAGAGAATGACGTACATTGATTACATGAACCAGTTCTGGCGTGCTTCTTCTATGGAATATATGTCCATGAGCGAGGTTGCGCTATACGCATTCATAGTGAATGAGTGCAACCTTAATCATTGGAATATGCCAGTGCCATGCTCTACAGTCCGAATCTGCGAAGTGCTGCATATGTCAAAGCAGACGCTCTGCAACGCTCGAAAGAATCTTGCCAAACGTGGACTGATTTCTTTCACCGAAGGCAGTTCACGTCATGTACCGTCCAAATATTCACTCCTAAAATGGACGGATAACTTGACGGTAGAGTTGACGGATGGATTGACGGCTGACTTTACCCCTTTAAAAGATAAAGAGAAAGACAATTTAATTATTAGCGCTTCACTAAACTTTTCAAACAAAGAAAGGGAAAGGAATTATGGAACAGAAACTCAAAATCGACGTAGAGGGATTAAAGAAGTCTCTACTACAGCGTCGCCCTATGAAGGCTCGTTTTAAGATGCCTATGTCAGAGGAAGAAGCTTATGCCTGGCTTTTAGCTTCAATTATGGCTGAGGTAGAATATCGCCACCGCACCTTCTGCCCAAACGAACACTTGGAGAAGCAACTCCATGAGATGGCTCACTGGCTTACCTCGCCATCATCCCATTTCGGCATTATGCTATGCGGTGGCTGTGGCAATGGCAAGAGTACTATGCTTAAAGCATTCCAGCAGTTGCTGAACTCTCTGCACATTCCTAAGCCAGACAACGACGGCACTTACGGAATCCAGATTGTAG
>JAFUTC010000007.1 GCA_017471505.1 Alloprevotella sp. | reverse complement strand
GGCAACATCAGTCTATGGTGTGACACCAACCGTATGCTCAGCAAGGTTGGCAAGGACATTCGCAATGCACATTACATTTGCCCCACCGACCTCCAAACCGCACACGACAAGTTGGTGAAGAAGATTGACGAGCAGGCAGATGAAAACACTCATAGACCGCATGAATGCGATGTACGAGCAGGATTATCAGTTCCGTGATGTCTATCTGCTGACTACGGCTGCAGAGGATGAAGCTGAGACCCCCAAACGTGCAGAGACAGGACTGACGGGCTGGATAGACTGTTATCCAAAGAGTCGTCTGGCCGGTACGCTCTTCTGCGGCGGCGTGAACGAAGCCCGTGAGATTGAAGGCAATCCCAAATTGCAAGAGGCTTACGAACTTGGCAAGCGTGTGTGAGGAGGATATGGAATATAAGACGTTGAATAACGGCCTGAAGATGCCGATGGTTGGGCTGGGTGTCTATAATATCTCTGAGAGAGAAACCCAGCGAGTTGTTGAAGATGCCATATCGGTAGGCTATAGGAGCATAGATACGGCTGCTATGTACTACAACGAGAAAGGTGTGGGGGATGCAGTTCGGGCATGTGGCGTTCCTCGTGAAGAACTGTTCATCACGACAAAGATATGCGATTCCTGCTATACGAAGGAGGAAACCTTGCGTACAGTTGACCATTCCATGAAGCAGTTGGGGCTTGACTATGTGGACTTGATGCTGATTCACTGGCCTGTCGGAAATCCTACCATCATGTGGCACACGCTCGAAGAACTCAATGAACAAGGTATGTTTAAAGCCATTGGCATATCAAACTTCTATCCAAACACCTTTCCGAAGATTGTGGATGATGCAAAGGTGATGCCTGTTGTGAACCAGTGCGAGACCCATGTACTCTATCAGCAACGGAAGATGTTGGAATATCTGAAACCCTACGACACGGCTCTGGAAGCATGGAGTCCATTGGCAGAGGGAAAGCACGGCATCTTCGAGAACAAGTCTTTGTTGAGAATTGGCGAGAAATACGGGAAGACATCAGCACAGATAGCCTTGAAGTTCCTGATACAGAACGATATTATCATCATCCCAAAGACTACGCATAGAGAAAGGATGATTGAGAACATCAACCTCTTCGACTTCACCCTAACCGATGATGATCTTCAAGAGATTTGCCGGCTTGATACAGGCAGGAACGTGACGGGCTGGCCTTCTGATGCGCTGACGTACAAAGTATAATGCGTAAGAAATATAAATAGATAAATCGGAATTTATCGAATTGTGAAACAAACGTATTTAGGCTGAGAAATTGGCACATGTGCCACAAATTCGTTGTACTATGCAGATAAAGAGAGACATATATTTGAATCAACTGGTTAATGCCAGACAGAATGGATTTATCAAAGTAGTAACCGGGCCGCGCAGGTGCGGAAAATCTTATCTGTTGAAGTCCTTGTTCCATAACCACCTGCTTTCAGAAGGAGTGGACGAAAGCCACATCATCGAAGAGCCAGCACCTGACCCAGCAGAACCTGCAGTTCAACGGTACGCTCAACGTTGGCTACGACCTGTCATACACCTACGGGAAGAATGAGGGGAAGAAATTCCATCTGGCTGACGTGACAGACGTGAACTACCGCACGGAGGAGACTCCCGGTGAGGATGCGAATGTCAAGAACAGCCATGCCTACGAGTATGATGCCAACGGCAACCTCATATACGTTAACACCTCTCGTGAGAAAAAGAATGGCGAGAGTGACGAGAAGGCCGGTGAGCGCAAATTGCGCTGGGACGAGGAGAACCGCCTGCTGTCGTCTGACGACAATGGATTCGTGACCAACTACTGGTATGATGCCGACGGCGAGCGCACGGTGAAGACTTAAGACGAAAACGAAATCATATTGTTGTAAAACAAATTCCGGTTTATATTAGCATGAAATGTTTTGTTATGGCGAAAGCTTTGGGGAAATAAAAAAAGCTGGTAAGCATCCTTACCAGCTTTAGGTTTTGCGGTGCGTACGGGACTCGAACCCGTGACCCCCTGCGTGACAGGCAGATATTCTAACCAAGCTGAACTAACGCACCGTTAAATGGGGAGTGGGCAGAGATGGATTCGAACCACCGAAGGCGTAAGCCAGCAGATTTACAGTCTGCCCCATTTGGCCACTCTGGTATCTGCCCTTTCTTTTTTGCGTGTGCAAAAGTAGCACGATAATTGAAAACGCAAAAAGAAGTAAGCCTAATTTTTAAGTTCGCGGGCGAAATTTATCATTTTTATAGCCGAAAGAGCGTATTCGCATCCTTTGTTGCCATATTTTCCGCCACAGCGGCTTTCTGCCTGTTCAAGTGTGTTGACCGTAAGCACGCCATAGATGACGGGAACGCGACCGGCAGAATTTTGTTTAGCGAGTTCTTGAGTGACGCCCTGACAGATATAGTCGAAATGTGGCGTCTCGCCTTTGATGATGCATCCGATGGCGATGATGGCATCTACCAGTCCCGACCGTGCCATTTCTGCACAGCCATATATTAGTTCGAAGCTTCCGGGCACATGCATCACATTGATGCTTTGCTCTTTTGCACCGTATTTCTGCAGTTCGCTAAGTGCTCCTTCAAGGAGTTTGTCAGTAATCTGCTTGTTCCATTCTGCTACCACGATGCCGATTCGCATGTCGCTGGCATCGAGAGGTTCGTTGGTGTCGAGTTGAAAGTTTGATGTAGACATTTTGGGGTGGGTGGGTAAAGAACAACCAACTCTGAAACAATTCCAAAGTTGGTTGCATGGTTATGAAGTCGAAAGATTTATTCTTTCGTGCTTTCTATATAGGCTTCAATAAGTCCGTCTTCGATGATGCTGTCGGCCGTGACGTTGCCAAAGTTATAGGAACTTCCGGGGTAGTCGCTCTTGATTTTCTCATAGAGTTTAGCGGCCTCGGCCTGTTTGTTCTGCGACTGAAGCAGTACACCGGCTTGCAGCAGATATTCAGGACTGGTGGCATCGTTGTCGGCCAGTTTGGCAGCCTTTTCAAAGGTCTTGACGGCCTTGTCGATTTCTCCAATTTCTGCATAGCAGTTGGCAAGGGTGGCCAGACCGGCAGGCGAAATCATATGGTCGCTCTTCGGCGAGAAGTCTTCCAGGAATTTGATGGCCTGCTTGAAATCGGCTTTCTTAGCATAGCAGATTCCGGCCCAGAGTTTGGCGATGTTTGAAGCATCGGTGAAACTATAGCCGTTGGCAATCTTGACGAAGCCAGGGAACACGTTGTCACCGTTAAGGGCTTTGTCGTAGTCACCTTGCTGCACGTAGGTCAGACCTTGGGTAAGCAGAGTCTGAGCCTTGTCTTCGCGGTTTTGCAGAAGGTTCTTTGCAAGAAAGAATCCGGCAATAAGAATAACCAGAGCGACAAGGGCAATGATAATCTTTTTCTGATTCTTAATCAGGAAAGCCTCGGAAGAACTGACGAAGTCGTTTGTGTCAGCAGCCTGCTTGTTTTGCTTTTTAAGTTCGTTTTTCGTTGACATATTCTATTTGTTTTGATATTCTGTTGTATGAGTTGCAAACGCAAATCGGCGCAAAAATAATGAAACGCAATGGAATTATGAAAGTTGGGCGCCATTTTTTAGAAAAATACAAGTATTTTTGCTTGTACGAATGATCATTTTTTCTTCTGCGTGGCTTCTTTAGGCCCGCACTTTCATTATGCGTATTGACAAACTGTCTGTAATCAACTATAAGAACATCGAGCAGGCTTCGCTTACCTTTTCGCCGGCCATCAACTGCCTTTGTGGAGATAACGGCATGGGTAAAACCAATGTGCTGGATGCCATTTTCTACCTGTCGCGCCTAAAGAGTTCGGCGCAGACTCTGGATGAACAAAATGTGCATCATGGAAGCGACGGGTTTATGCTGAAAGGCTATTATACAGATGATGCCGGCAACCAGAAGGAGGTCAGTTGCGGCTATGCGAACGGACGGAAAAGCGTGCGACTCAACGATAAGGCCGTCCGGCGTTTCTCCGACCATTTGGGACAAGTGCCCCTGGTGATGATTGCTCCTTCCGACTCGCAGTTGGTGAGCGGAGGTAGCGGGGAGCGTCGGCGTTTTATGGACGCCACCATATCGCAGCAGGATGTAGCCTATTTGGATAGTATCATACGCTACGAACGCAGTTTGCACCAGCGAAATGTAATGCTGCGCAATGCGGCCGAAAGAAATCAACCTATAGACAAAAGCCTTCTCGAAGTGTTGGAAACAATGATGGAACAGGATGCGGCGGTCATCTTTGACAGACGTCGCAGTTTCGTCGATGTGTTCTTGCCCATATTCCAAGAAGTCTATGGCAATCTGTGTAATGTGGACAGCGAGGATGTCTCCTTCACCTATGTCACGCAGGCAGACAGGGGCAGTTTGCATGAACTTTTCGAGGCTGGTCGTATGAAAGAGCAGATAGTGGGATATTCCCTGTATGGACCCCATAAGGACGACCTTGAGTTTACTATTTCCGGCTATCCGTTGCGCCGGGAGGGCTCGCAGGGGCAGACCAAGACGTTTTTCATTGCCATGAAGATTGCACAATATCTGTACTTGAAGACACGCGGACGTGCGGTCACTCCGATTCTATTGTTGGATGACATTTTCGACAAACTCGATGAAGGCCGCGTACAGAAGATTGTGGCCTACACAATAGGCACGGCTCTTGGTCAGGTGTTTATTACCGACACTGCAAAAGAACGTGTGAAAGAGGTGTTGAAACTTACCGACCGCTCTTCTAAACTGTTTGTAGTCAAAGACGGAATTGTAACAGAAGAACCTGATAAATAGGCGCACGAATGGAACGCGGTAAACCTGAGAGCTTGGGCGACGTGTTGGGACGTTTCCTACACGACAATTCGCTGGAGAGTCCTCTGATTGAGCATCGGCTTATTCAACATTGGGGCGATGTGGCCGGGGTGAAGGTCTCGAGTAAGACAACCAGCATCTATGTCAATGCCGGTTGTCTGTATGTGCATATTAGTTCGCCGGCACTGAAGGCCAATCTGCAGATGCAACGCGAGGAACTCGTCCGCAGGTTAAACGAATCAGTGGGTACGGAACAAATTCGTGAAATAAAAATACTATAGTTCATATTTCACGTCCTTTCCGACACAAATGAAAAAGCATAATGGCCTTTGAGCCGTTATGCTTTTTTCGGTTTTCTATGCGGCCCGGTTTTGGCCGGGACTTATGCAAAACGGGATGCCAGTCTATTCGGTAGGCAAGTTGAGAGCGATGCAGAGCTCGTCCAACTGTTTCTCGTCAACGATAGAGGGAGCGTCGAGCATGACATCGCGACCGGAGTTGTTCTTCGGGAAGGCGATGCAATCGCGTATGGAATCCAGTCCGGCAAATAGGCTGACCCAGCGGTCGAGTCCGTAGGCAAGTCCTCCGTGAGGGGGAGCGCCAAATTTGAAGGCATTCATCAGGAATCCGAAACGCTTGTTGGCTTCCTCTGGAGTGAAACCGAGAATTTCGAAAATCTTTTGCTGCAGTTCTGCGTCATGTATACGAATGCTGCCGCCACCAACTTCTACACCGTTGCATACCATGTCGTAAGCGTCGGCGCACACTTGCTCGGGATGCGTATCGAGCAGGGGGATGTCGGAAGGCTTCGGGGCGGTGAACGGATGGTGCATGGCCATAAGCCGCTGTTCCTCATCGCTCCACTCGAACATCGGGAAGTCAACTACCCACAGCAATGCAAATCGATTTTTGTCGCGCAGTCCAAGACGTTGACCCATGAGCAAACGGAGCTCGCACAGTTGTTTTCGAGTCTTCATTGCGTTGTCGCCACTCAAGATAAGAATCAGGTCGCCTGCTTTGGCCCCCATTTTCTCTTTGAGTTGTGCCAACACTTCGGGGGTATAGAATTTATCCACACTCGACTTGACCGAACCATCTTCGTTGACGCGAGCGTAAACGAGGCCTTTGGCTCCAATTTGCGGACTCTTGACAAAGTCTGTAAGTTCGTCAATCTGCTTGCGTGTGTAGGATGCACATCCTTCGGCACAGATGCCACCGATATAGGCGGCTTCGTTGAATACGCCAAAGGTTCCCGTTCCTTTCAGTGTGTCGTCAAGTTCTACAAACTCCATGCCGAAGCGCATGTCGGGTTTGTCGGAGCCAAAACGCTTCATGGCGTCATGCCAAGATAGGCGGAGGAAAGGTTGTTCACCCAAGTCCACGCCGCGCACTTCTTTGAACAGGTATTTAGCCATACCCTCGAAGGTCTGAAGTATGTCGTCTTGTTCGACAAAACTCATTTCGCAGTCAATCTGGGTAAATTCGGGCTGACGGTCGGCTCGAAGGTCTTCGTCGCGGAAACATTTCACGATTTGGAAGTATCGGTCCATTCCTGCCACCATAAGCAATTGCTTCAGTGTCTGCGGACTTTGCGGAAGGGCATAGAACTGTCCGGGATTCATGCGGGAAGGCACGATGAAGTCTCTGGCGCCTTCGGGCGTGCTACCGATGAGCGCGGGCGTTTCAACTTCAAGGAAACCTTTGGAGTCGAGATACTTGCGTACTTCAAGGGCCATTTTGTGACGAAGTTCGAGATTGCTGCGTACGCAATTGCGGCGCAAGTCGAGATAGCGGTATTTCATGCGGAGGTCATCGCCGCCGTCGGTGTTGTCTTCGATAGTGAACGGTGGCGTAAGGGCCTTGTTGAGCACGGTAAGCTTGTCGACAAGGATTTCAATGTCGCCCGTGTCAATCTTGTTGTTTTTCGAAAAACGCTCTCTTACTTTTCCGCACGCCTGAATGACATATTCGCGTCCAAGTTGGTTGGCTTGTTCAAAAAGTTCGTCCGACGTCTCTGTGTCAAAGACTAACTGGGTGATGCCATAGCGGTCGCGCAAATCCACGAAAGTCATGGCACCCATCTTGCGTACGCGTTGCACCCATCCGGCAAGCGTGACGTTTTCTCCAATGTTTGCGGCACGCAGTTCGCCACAGGTTTTGGTTCTATACATAGTGGTAGGTGTGGTTTGTTTGATTCTACGAAGTGCAAAGATAAGCAAACTTTTTTCCACGATGAGCCTGCATGCCTACTTTAATAATTGAAAGACGACAAAAGAGGCCGTGTGGGGCTAAAAACACAGAAGAGCTGCTCAACCGAGCAGCTCTTCTGAAAAACTGAAAGCGGAAAGTGAGGGATTCAAACCCCCGGTACCCAAAATGAGTACAGCGGATTTCGAGTCCGCCCCGATCGATCACTCCGGCAACTTTCCAATAAAAACTTTCTATAGGACTATGCGCTGATAGCATTCAGAAAGCGATGCAAAAATAAGTATTGCATTTTGATATGCCAAATCATTTGGCAATTTTAGTGCGAGATTTTTTTGAGGGTTTTGATTTTCGGAACTGCACAACCCGGCAGTTGTAGCCCTCTATAAGCAACTTGACGCGCTGGTCTGGACCGATGGTTGCTGCGATGGGAGTGTCGGTCATCAAGTCCGTTCCTTCACTCCATGTGCCCGTCATGCCAAACACTTCGAAGGCATGCGACGGCACGAGCACTTCCACGTCGGCAGGTTCCTCGGAGAAGTTGGCTACTATAAGTATGCACTCATCCTCGGTGCCGCGCAGGAAAGCATAGTGCCTATTGGGGTCGAAGCCGTTGCTGCCGTTATAGTTGACATACATAAGGTCGAACATCTTGCCGATGCGCAGTGCTTCCGACATCCCTTTCAGACACAGGGTCTTCTGGTAGAATGCTTGCAGGCGGAGTTCTTTTTCAGACAGTTTTCCCAACAGGTTTCGCCGGAGGGTGGGGACGGTCCAGTAGTCGAATAGGGTGGTGCGACCGTCGGAGCCACTGAATCCCTCGGCGTCATTACCCTTTTCGCCAAACTCCTGGCCTGCGTAAACCATCACGGGTGCAGCGTCGAAAAATGCACATACGCAGAACGCCGGGATTGCTTTGTCGGCATTGTCGGCAAACTGCAGCGAGGCAATACGCTGCTCGTCGTGGTTTTCCAGAAAGTGAAGCATCTGCGTGCGAATGTCGTCGAGGTTTTGCCAACATTGCGTGATGGCTGAGGCAGGAGCATATCCGCAGATTATAGCCCGCAGCGTGTCGTAGAGTCCGACTTTGTCGTAGAGATAGTCGAAACCGCCGTGACCGATATAGTTGCGATAGTTGCCTGGATTGTATATTTCGGCAATAAAGAAGAGTTTGGGATATGTTTCTTTGACTTTTGCAATAGCATAGTGCCAGAAATCTACCGGAACCATTTCGGCCATGTCGCAACGGAACCCGTCAATGCCTTTGCCCGCCCAATAGAGCAGGATGTCAAGCATCTTGTCCCAAGTGTCGGGAATAGGGGAGAAGTGGGTGGCGCCGTCGCCCACGTGGTCGACGCCGTAGTTTAGTTTGGCAGTCTCGTACCAGTCGTATGCCGATGGTCTTTCCGAGAAAATGTCATTACCCGATGCCTTGGCTGGAAATTCCTGATAGGTTGCTCCGCTATGGTCATAGACGGTAGGGAGCAAGTCGGTGGTCAGCGGACGGTCGGGGATGTAGTAGAAATTGTTGTTCGGGTCGAAAGCCTTATGGGTATCGTCGTCGGCACCGAGGTCGCGGACGCCGGCAGGCTTGGAGTCGGAGAAATACTCGCGGGCAACGTGGTTGGGGACGAAGTCAATGATTACGCGAAGTCCGGCCTGATGGGTCCGAGCCACCAACGCCTCGAACTCACCCATGCGGTCGGGTACAGAACTGGCAAGGTCGGGGTCGACATCGTAGTAGTCTTTAATGGCATAGGGCGAGCCGGCTTTTCCCTTGACCACTTGCGGGTGATCGGATTTTATTCCGTAGGCGCTATAATCGGTCTGGGTGGCATGTTCAATGACTCCGGTGTACCAAATATGCGTATAGCCGGATTTCTTTATGGCTCGCAGTCGCGCCAAAGTGAAATCGTTGAACTTGCCGCAACCATTCTGCTCGATGCTGCCGTCAGGCACGCAGTTCTCCTTGGTGTTGCCATAGAGTCGAGGCAACACCTGATAGATGGCAATAGGTTGGTCAGTCATTAGTCTCCCAGGCCCCCCAGTTCGACGGTGGCGTCGTTTGCTTTGGCAATTTTGGCAATCATGCCTTGCAATGCCTTACCGGGACCACATTCTGCAAACGAGGTGGCTCCGGCTTTAATCATGTGGCTAACCTCTTGTGTCCACAGCACGCTGTGGGTAAGTTGCTGATTGAGGTTTTCTTTGATTTCGGAGGCTTCGTGGTGTGCCTTTCCATCTACATTCTGATAGATGGCACACTTAGGTTCGTGGAAAGTGGTAGCAGCAATGGCTTCGGCAAGTTTTTGCTGTGCGGGCATCATGAGCGGGCTATGGAAGGCTCCGCTTACGGGCAGGATGAGCGCGCGCTTGGCACCGGCTTCCTTCAATAGTTCGCAGGCTTTCTCAACAGCACCTACATGGCCGGAGATGACGAGCTGGCCGGGGCAGTTGTAGTTGGCTGGGATGACCAGATTGTCGTCGGTGCTGACCGTCTTACATGCATTTTCCACATCAGCATCTGGCAACGCGATAATAGCAGCCATCGTACCCGGATTCATATCGCAGGCTTCCTGCATGGCCTTGGCACGAGTGGCTACGAGTCGCAGTCCGTCTTCGAATGTCAGTACTTCGGCCGCCACCAATGCAGATAGTTCGCCGAGCGAGTGGCCGGCTACCATGTCGGGTTTTTCTTCGCCTTGAAGGCATAGGTATTTTATCACGCTGTGTAAGAAAACAGCGGGTTGGGTTACTTTGGTCTGCTTGAGTTCCTCGTCGGTTCCTTCGAACATAATGTCGGTGATGCGGAAGCCGAGGATTTCGTTGGCTTTTTCAAAAAGTTCTTTGGCAAGGGGATAGTTGTCGTAGAGGTCTTTGCCCATTCCTACGAACTGGGCGCCTTGTCCAGGGAAAACAATTGCTTTCATATCGATAGGGATAATAGTTTTACGGTTTGGTTTGAATTTCGCCGCGAAGATAATTCTAACAATTTAATTATGGAATTTTATTTGTGTGTAAACTGTAAAAATGTCTATTTTTGCAAATTAAAGTATTGTGGAATATCTGCAGTAATATACCAGACGAAACCTTACATCTGTCTTTTGATAACATAAACATCTTCCTATGAAGAAACTTTACTTCTTGTTTTTCTTATTGCTAACCGTCTCGCTTTCCTATGCGCAGATTCCTGCTAACTATTACAAGGCTGCGAAGGGTAAGAGCGGACAAGCATTGAAGACTGCCTTGTGTGACATTATCTATTCTCACACGCAGCGCACCTATACTAACCTTTGGGCCGACTTTAAGACGACCGACACGCGTGATGACGGATATATCTACGATATGTATTCCGGCATTACGAACTATGAATGGCAGTCGAAGGGTGCTACTTACAAAGTAGAAGGCGATTGCTACAACCGCGAGCACTCTTTCCCGAAGAGTTGGTTCAATGATGAATATCCGATGTATACGGATTTGCACCATCTGATTCCTTCTGACGGCTATGTGAACGGACGCCGCTCCAACTATCCTTATGGCGTGGTCAGTTCAACGAATATTAAATATGAGTCGAGCGGAGGCTTTTCCAAATTAGGTACGAATTCCATTTCCGGATATTCGGGAACCGTGTTCGAGCCTAACGACATGTATAAAGGCGACTTGGCACGTATCTATTTCTACATGGCTACGGCCTACGAGAAGACCCTTTCTTCCGACTGGTCGAGCGATGCAATCGACGGAAGCACCTATCCGTTCTACAACGAATGGTACTTGAACATGCTGCTCGGATGGGCCATCAACGACCCTGTAAGTCAGAAGGAAATCAATCGCAATAATGCCGTATATTCCATCCAAAAGAACCGTAATCCCTACGTAGACTTCCCGGGCCTTGAGCAGATTGTCTGGGGTACGAAGACGGATGTGTCGTTCGACCCTGATAACTACGACTCTTCTGCCATACTCAACGGTGCGGGCGGCTACAATGGCTCTGGCATCGACACAGGTGGTGGCGGTGGCGGCAGCGAGGAAGGCGGCGGCGGCTCTTCAGGTGGCGGCGGTGGCTCTACTTCAACGGGCAACACCTATACGCGCGTAGGCAGCACGGCCGACCTTGTTGACGGCGACGAGTATATTATCGTGTGCGAATCGAAGGCTAAGGCGGCCGGTGGCCCGGGTACAACCCGATTGCTGGCTGTTGACGTCAGCATCAATAGTTCCGGTTCGGCATCTGCCCCAGACCGTAGCGCGCAGGTTACTCTGGCAACCGGCGGCCGCAGGGCTCTTGTGAATACGGTAGAGTCGGAGACGAATGCAGATGACCTTCCGACGGTGTTTATCATAACGAAGGACGGCACCAGCTATACCATCTACGACACCAGGCAAGAGAAATACCTTGCCCTGACAAGCAATGCCAATGCCATCCATACGGCTGCCGACGCCACGAGTAATGATGCACACTGGAACATTACGGTAAGTTCTGGCGTGGCTACGATAACGAATGCATCGCGTACTACGTACAAGTTGCAGTGCAATAACTCGACGCCGATGTTCCGTTGCTATACGTCGTCGCAGGCAAGTTTGAGCCTGTATCACCGCGATGTAGTAACCGGTATCGATGGCATCGAAGTGGAGAAGCCTGCTCGCGAGCGTGTGGTCTATGACCTGTCCGGACGCCGCGTTAAGAATCCGACCCACGGTATTTATATCATCGACGGCAAGAAGGTTCTCGTTCCGTAGCCCAGTCTTGTACGTTGGACATATAGTCCGGCAGCGTGTGCTGCCGGACTTTTTTGTGCCCAGTGCTATGGAACGCGAGAATTGCATAATCGGATTTTGAAATTGCATAAGGCAATTCGGCTGCGGCATAATGCAATTTTGCGATTGTATTATGCGATTTTTCTGTGCTATTATGCAATTTTGATGTACTTTTGCATTTTAATTCGGACACTGTCCCGCACACACAGAAACCTATGGAAAAATCGTTGTTAGCTGTATCGCCCATCGACGGCCGATATGCCAAAGCCACCGCACAACTGTCGGACTTCTTTTCGGAAAAGGCTTTAATAAAGTATCGATTATTCGTTGAGATAGAATACTTTATCTACCTTTCTGCTTCTGGCTTGACTCGCATGCGACAACTGTCGGGTGAGGAGACGGCACGGTTGCGCTCCATCTATGAAACCTTTTCTTTGGATGACGCAAAGCACGTGAAGGAGATTGAGTCGGTGACGAACCACGACGTGAAGGCCGTAGAGTATTTCATCAAGGAGAAACTAGACGCCATCGGCGGTTTCCAGGAGGAAAAGGAGTGTGTGCACTTCGGTCTGACCAGTCAGGACATCAACAATACGGCTTTTCCGCTCATGCTGAAGGATGCCTTGTCGCAGTGCATTATTCCGTCGTTTAGCGAGTTGATTGAACAGGTCAAGGCAAAGGTCGAGGAATACAGCGACATATCGATGCTGGCCCGCACCCATGGACAGCCGGCCAGTCCGACTCGCCTCGGCAAGGAGTTCGACGTGTTCCGCTACCGCCTGGAGCAGCAGTTGGCCCATCTGATACTGGCCAACGACTACCTGTCGGGCAAGTTCGGCGGTGCTACGGGTAATTTCAACGCGCACCGTGTGGCTTATCCCAAGACCGACTGGCCTGCGTTTGCCAACCAGTTCCTGACCGAGCGACTGCATATTCGCCGTGAAGCGGTGACTACGCAGATTTCGAACTACGACAGTATGAGCGCCGTCTTCGACGCGTTGAAGCGACTGGCTACTATCGTGGTCGATTTCGACCGCGACGTGTGGCAGTATATCTCGATGGGCTATTTCCAGCAGCGCATCAAGGCCGGCGAGGTTGGCTCGAGTGCGATGCCCCACAAGGTTAATCCGATTGACTTCGAGAACTCGGAGGGCAACCTGATGCTTGCGGTGTCGACGCTTGAATTCCTAAGCCGGAAACTGCCGGTGAGCCGCCTGCAGCGCGACTTGACCGATTCGACCGTCATACGCAATATCGGCGTGCCTCTGGCGCATATTCTCATCGGCCTGAAGAGCACGCTGAAAGGTCTGGGCAAGTTGCTTGTCAACCGCGAGGCTATCGGTGCCGACCTCGACAATAACTGGGCCGTGGTGGCCGAGGCTATCCAGACCATCTTGCGCCGTGAGGGCTATCCGAATCCCTATGAGACGCTCAAGGCACTTACCCGCACCAACGAGAAGATTACGCAAGCCCGCCTCGAAGTGTTTATCGACGGACTGGAGGTGGCTCCCGAGGTGAAAGACGAACTGCGAAAAATTACGCCGCACAACTATGTGGGCTTTTAACATACTATTACCAACTAATTAGGCCGTGAGGTCAACCATCATGACAGAACAACACGAAAAATCCTCCTATCAGCGCAGAGGAGACTACAATCAGAGAGAATCGAACCGCAACGAAAACGGACGCGGTCGCCGTGGACCCAGTCAGCGTCCGCGTTTTCAGCGCTCACAGAACAGTCGCCCCTATGGCGTAGGCCGCGAAGAAGGCCAGCACTACGGATTCCGTAACCGCAACCACGAAGAAGGCAATGCCTACGGACGCGAAAGCCGCGGCAACTACGGCGGTTCGCGTACATCCAACTATGGAAGCAACAGTCGCCAGGGCTACAGTCGCGACAACAATAGGGAAGAAGGCCGCCCGAACGCCTATCGCAGTTCGTTTGCCGGTGAGCGTCGTCCGCGTGCTTCTTACGACCCCCATGCCAAGTATAGCCGTCGCAAGCAAATCGTATATAAGGAAAAGAACATCGACCCGACTGCTCCCATCCGCCTGAATAAATACCTGGCCAATGCAGGTGTATGCTCGCGCCGCGATGCCGATACATTCATCGAGGCAGGCGTGGTCAGCGTCAACGGACAAGTAGTCACCGAACTCGGCACGAAAGTGCTGCGCACAGATACGGTGCTCTTCCACAACGAGCCCGTGCGCCTCGAACGCAAGGTTTACATCCTGCTCAATAAGCCGAAGGGCTACGTCACTACCAGCGACGACCCGCAGAACCGTAAGACCGTCATGGACCTTGTGAAGAACGCCTGCCCGGAACGCATCTATCCGGTGGGACGTCTGGACCGTAACACAACCGGTGTACTGCTCCTAACCAACGACGGCGAGTTGGCCGACAAATTGACGCATCCGCAGTATCAGAAGAAAAAGATTTACCATGTCTTCCTCGACCGCAAAGTCAGCGTGGAAGACATGCACGCCATCCTCGACGGCATATCGCTCGAAGACGGTGTGATAAAGGCCGACGACATACAGTACACGAGCGAAGTGGATAAGAAACAGGTAGGCATCGAGATACACAGCGGCCGCAATCGTATCGTGCGCCGCATCTTTGAGAGCCTTGGCTACCATGTCCAAAAACTCGACCGCGTTTACTTTGCCGGACTGACCAAGAAAAAGTTGCCGCGCGGCAACTGGCGCTTCCTAACCGAGGAAGAGGTAAACTTCCTGCAAATGGGTTCCTATGAATAGTCAAACAGATAAAGAAAATATGGATACGATAAAACGAACAAAGATTGCCGAACTATTGCAGAGCACGGCTTATGGCTCGCAAGTGTTGGTGAAAGGCTGGGTTAGAACCCGCCGCGGTAGTAAGATGGTCAGTTTCATAGCACTGAACGACGGTTCTACTATCAAAAATGTGCAAATCGTGGTGGACAACGAGAAGTTTTCTACGGATTTGATTAAGGATATCACGACCGGAGCATGCATAGCCGTATGCGGCACGCTGGTTCAGAGTCAGGGCGCTGGTCAGAGCGTAGAGATACAGGCCGACGAAATAGAGATACTCGGCCTTTGCCCGGGCGACTATCCTATGCAGAAGAAGGGACAGACCTTCGAGTATATGCGACAGTATGCCCACCTACGCCCGCGTACCAATACCTTTGGCGCCGTATTCCGCATCCGCCACCACATGGCCATTGCCATACACCGCTATTTCCACGAGCACGGGTTCTACTATTTCCATACGCCTATTATCACCGCAAGCGACTGTGAAGGCGCTGGCGAGATGTTTCAAGTAACGACGCAGAACCTTTACGAACTCAAGAAAAACGAAGAGGGCAAGATTGACTATAGTGGTGATTTCTTCGGTAAATCGACTTCGCTGACAGTGAGCGGTCAGTTGGAAGGCGAACTCGGTGCTACGGCCCTGGGTGCTATCTATACTTTCGGACCGACCTTCCGCGCAGAGAATTCGAATACACCCCGTCACTTGGCCGAATTTTGGATGATTGAGCCGGAAGTTGCGTTCATCGATTTGCCCGAACTGATGGACCTCGAGGAAGACTTTATCAAATACTGTGTGCGTTGGGCACTCGAAAACTGCCGTGAAGACCTTGAATTCCTCAATAAGATGATTGACAACACCCTTATTGAGCGTCTGGAATCGGTGCTTGCCGACAGTTTCGTGCGTCTGCCTTACACAAAGGGTATTGAAATCCTTGAAGAGGCCGTCAAGAACGGCCGGAAGTTCGAGTTCCCCGTTGAATGGGGTATGGATTTGGCCAGCGAGCACGAGCGCTATTTGGTGGAAGAACACTTCAAGAAGCCTGTTATCATGACCGACTACCCGAAGGGCATAAAGGCGTTCTACATGAAACTTAACGAGGACGGCAAGACCGTACAAGGAACCGACGTTCTCTTCCCGCAAATCGGTGAAATCATAGGCGGAAGCATCCGTGAGGCCGACTACGACAAACTGATGAACCAGATTGAGGAGCGCGACATACCGATGAAGGACATGTGGTGGTACTTAGACACGCGCAAGTACGGAAGTTGCCCGCACGGCGGCTTCGGACTGGGCTTTGAGCGCCTGATTCTGTTTGTGACGGGTATGCAGAACATCCGCGACGTTATTCCGTTCCCGCGTACGCCGAAAACGGCCGAGTTTTAGTCGACCGTCAGGCTTGACTACCTACAAAAATAGACGCGCCAGATAGTTGCAACTGCACATCTGGCGCGTCTTTGATTGGATGCAATAGTGATGTCTGTCCGTCAGGCCTCAGCTTGCTCGTTAAAGTCCCATTCGGCTTCCACTACAAATAGGAGGTCGGCAGCGTCAAAGTTGCCGATGCCCTCTTTCTTTGCCGTCTTGGCCAAAAAGTTTGCAACGGCTTCCTGGTCGACTTCGATATAGCCGTCGTTGTCGGGCGTGGCGTCGAGGATGCCGCTTTCAGCATAGTACTCCTCTATGACGTCGAGAAAATAGAAGAGTTGGTCGTCCGAAAACTTGTCTTTAAGTTCCTGCGGAAGTTGCTGGCGGATAAAGGTGATTATCTGCTCGTCTTCTTGTGCGTCGAGAAGAAGTTCCTCGTCTATGTTTGCCATGACTGATCGTATGGTTTAAGGGTTAGAGTAAGGCTTCGGCGCGTTTTACAAGTTCGCCCTTGGGCATGGCACCTACAGTCTTGTCGACAAGTTGGCCGTCTTTGAAAAACAGCACGGTGGGAATGTTGCGAATGCCGTATTGGCCGCAGATTTCAGGGTTCTCGTCGCAATCAACCTTACCTACGACAATACGTCCGTCGTAGGTATTGGCCAATTCCTCTATGATGGGAGCCAACACGCGGCACGGACCACACCACGTGGCAAAGAAATCGACGATGAGGGGCTTTCCGCTGTTCAGTACCTCAGCGAAATTTTGGTCGGTAAGTATTTGTTCCATAGTTATAAATAGTTTGTGATTTGATTGCAAAGGTAATCTAATTTACTTGTAACTCAAGACCTTCTTCTTTTTCTATTAGGTCGAGCAGGGGAGTAATGACTTTGATGGACGGAATATGGCTCATAGTCGTCACGGAAGTTTGATGATGCCCCGATACAAACATAATGGTGAAAGGGGTATCGCCGGGATTTTCTTTGATAAGCATGGCCAGTTCCGAAAGTATGTCGTCGTCCACCTTGTCCGGGTAAATCTTGATGGTGACTTTGTCGGCGACGTGGTCGCTAACGTCGCTGAGCAAGCTGATATTGATGATGTTCAAGTCGAACTCTCCCGGGCGGTATGTGCGCTCCTTAACTTTGGCTCTTATATGGACGGTGTTGTTCACTGTAAGGTAGCCGCTCCATCGGGCCCAGTCGTTGCCAAAGATGGCAAAGCTGCCGTTGCCCTTGTAGTCTTCTATCGTCACAGACCCATACGGGTTGCCTCGCTTGGTCTGTCCGATGCGCACCTTTGTCACGATTCCGCCAAAAGTTATCTCTTGGTTGGCACGGGCCGATATGTCTGCCAGTTCCGATACGGGAGTATTGCAGCCGAGCATCAGTGCCACTTTGAAGTTGTCGAGGGGATGACCCGAAAGATATATGCCGAGGAGTTCGTACTCCTTGTTCAGCCGTTCCAAATCGGTCCAGTTCGACATCATCTGTGGCGGTTTGGGCTTCGACACTTCTATAGCACCCATGTCGCCAAATAGGGAATTGGTCATCTGCTGCTCGCCCTGCTGGAATTGCTGGCCATATTGAATCAGTTTCTCGATGAAACCATTCGGCTCGACGTCGCAGGGGAAATAGTTGTCGCGTGGAATGTCGAAATTGTCAAAGGCTCCGGCTGCAATCAAGTTTTCAATCGTCTTGCGGTTGCAGTAGGTCAGGTTGATTCGCTCCATGAAGTCATAGACATCCTTATAGTTGCCATTCTTTTCGCGCTCTTCGATGATGCTGTGAATGGCCATTTCGCCGACCCCCTTAATGGCTGCCAGTCCAAAACGGATGTCTCCCTTGGCATTGACGGAGAATTTTACTCTGGATTCGTTGACGTCGGGACCAAGTACCTTGATGTCCATCGATTTACATTCGTCCATGAGTTTGCTAATGGCCGATATGTCGGAAGTCCAGGAGTTCATGGTGCCAGCCATAAACTGCGAGGGGAAATGTGCTTTCAGGTAGCCCGTTTGATAGGCAATCCAGGCATAGCAAGCGGCATGGCTCTTGTTGAAAGCATACGAAGCGAATTTTTCCCAGTCGCCCCATATCTTGTTCAAGGTCTTCTCGTCGTATCCCTTTGCCTTTCCGCCCAACAGGAACTTGTCTTGCATCTGAGCCATCTTGTCTTTCAGTTTTTTACCCATTGCCTTACGCAACGTGTCACTTTCGCCGCGCGTAAAGTTGGCAATTTCTCGACTGAGAAGCATGACCTGCTCTTGATAGACCGTGACCCCGTAGGTTTCCTTAAGGTATTTCTCCATGCAGGGTAAGTCGTACTCGATTTTCTCTAAGCCGTTCTTTCGATTGATAAACTGCGGGATGTAGTCCATAGGACCAGGCCTGTAGAGTGCGTTCATGGCAATCAGGTCGGCTATGCAGTTGGGGTGCAGTTCACGCAGATATTTCTGCATGCCCGAAGATTCAAACTGGAAGGTGCCTATTGTGTTTCCGCCGGAGAATAGTTCGAATGTGGAGGCATCGTTGAGCGGGATTTTGTCAATATCGATTTCAATGCCAAGACTCTCCTTTATAATCTGAAGTGCGCTGTTGATGATGGTCAGGGTCTTCAAACCGAGGAAGTCCATCTTGATGAGGCCCGTGTCCTCTATGACCGTGCCTTCGTACTGGGTGCAGCGGAGTTTTTCGTGAGTCTCTTTGTCCTCTGCCGTAGAGACGGGAACCCAGTCGCTTATGGGGTCGCGACAGATGATAAAGCCGCAGGCATGGACACCCGTGTTGCGCACATTCCCCTCAAGCATCTTGGCATAGCGGATGGTCTCGCTCAGCAACGGGTCTTTCGACTGTTCAGCCTCCTTAAGTTCGGGGATGGCTGCGATAACATTGTCGAGTGTCAGTTTAGGGGTGTTGCCGTCTGCGTCTTTCGGGAGCGTGTCGGGAATAAGTTTGCAGAGTCGGTTGCTCTCGGAGAGAGGCAGTTTCTCTACGCGGGCCACATCTTTGATAGCACTCTTGGTCTTCATCGTACCGTAAGTGATGATGTGCGCGCAGTTGTCGGCGCCGTATTTATTGGTAACCCAGTCCAGCACTTTTCCGCGACCGTCGTCATCAAAGTCCACGTCAATATCTGGTAGGGAAATACGGTCGGGGTTAAGGAAACGCTCAAACAGGAGGTCGTATTCGATGGGGTCTATTTGTGTTATTCCCAGACAGTACGCCACACAACTACCGGCTGCACTGCCTCGTCCGGGACCCACACTTACTCCCAGTTCGTTTCGAGCGGCATTGATGTAGTCTTGAACGATTAAGAAATATCCGGGAAAACCCATTGTCTTCATCGTATGGAGTTCGAAGCGCAAACGTTCTTCCACTTCTTGGGAAATGGGGTCGCCGTAGCGTTTCTTAGCGCCTTCGTGGGCCAGATAGGAGAGATAGTCGGCCTCAAACTTAATGCGCACCAGTCTATCATAGCCGCCCATGCTCTCAATCCTCTTCTTTCCGGCGACTTCATCCATTATCGGATTGCCAAGTTCGTCGCTGGTGAATTCCCGATAGAGGTCTTCGTTCGAAAAACGCTTGCGATATTCCTCTTCCGTACCAAATGAGGCAGGGATGTCGAAGTTTGGCATAATTGGGGCGTGGTCGATGTTGTAAACCTCGACCTTGTCGGCAATTTCGCAGGTGTTTCGGAGTGCTTCCGGTATGTCGGAGAAGACGGAATTCATCTCTTCGCGTGTCTTAAACCATTCCTGTTTGGTATAAAGCATGCGTTTCGGGTCGTCAAGGTCAGCTCCGGTGGAAAGACAGATTAGTCGGTCGTGTGCCTCAGCATTTTCCTGATCGACAAAGTGCGAGTCGTTGGTGCAAACGAGTTTAATTCCCAGTTTCTGGGCCAGCCGGACAATTTCGCGGTTGGCCTGCTGCTGAAGAGGGAATGTCTCGCGATTGGCACGGACATTCGGGTCGGTAACCTCGTGGCGTTGAAGTTCAAGATAGTAGTCGTTGCCGAAAACGCTTTGATACCAACGTGCGGTTTGCTCGGCTCCTTCAATGTCTCCCTTGATAATCTTCGAAGGTACTTCGCCTGCGATGCATGCACTGCACACGATGAGTCCTTCCTTGTATTTCTCCAGGCTTTCATGGTCGGTGCGAGGCCGCATATAAAAGCCGTCGGTCCACGCCTCGGACACCAGTTTGATCAGGTTATGATATCCGCGTTCGTTTTTGGCTAATACAATCAGGTGGTTACCACTTTGGTCGGTTTTCTCCTCTTTGGTCAGTCGGCCGCGTCGTGCTACATACATCTCGCAACCAAAAATCGGTTTGAAGCTGGCTTTGCGTGCCAGTTCAGAATGTTGTGCGCGCAGTTTGGTCAGTTGTTCTTCGTTGGCTGAGGCATCTTTCTCGAGTTCGGCCAGTTGTTTCTCCACCTTGTCCAGTTCCTTCTTTGCTGCTCCCGTAATCTTTTTGGTGACATTAAAGAATTCCTTAATGCCCATCATATTGCCGTGGTCGGTAATAGCCATGCCTCGCATTCCATCTTTGAGTGCTTTGTTTACCAACTTATCAATGGCGGCCTGGCCATCGAGAATTGAATATTGTGTATGGACGTGTAGATGAACAAAATCTTCCATCTGAATGATTGCTCGTTTGTGGGTTATGATTGCATGATTTCCGCGAGTTGTTCGACCAGGGTGTCGAATTCTTCGCCTGGTTTTACCCAGTGTATGTGTATGCCCCGACGCTCCATGCCCCTGAACCAGGTCATTTGTCGCTTCGAAAATTGGTGTATGGCTATTTCAAGTTGTCGCACCATCTCGTCGTAGCTCAGTTGGCCAATGAGATAAAGCGTCAGGTATTTGTATTCCAGTCCGTAGTTTATGAGGGTGTCGCTATCTACGCCTCGGTCCAGCAGCGACCTTACTTCTTTGACCATGCCGCTCTCCAGTCGCTGCCGAAGTCTTTGGGAGATGCGTTCGCGTCGTACTTCCCGACTCACGTCAAGACCTACTACAAAACTGTTCCATACGGGCAGTTCGCCTTGGCTTTGAGGGTGGTCTTGATAGTAGGTTTCTATTTCGATGGCGCGTATGGCCCGTTGGGCGGTATCTACGTCGGTTGTGTTGTGAAGTCGTTTCATGGCTCCCAGCTTCTTGGTCAGTTCCGGCAGCGAATAGTGGGCCAGCCGGTTGCGTAGTTCGGCGTTTTCGGGAACAGCCTCCAGACGGTAGTTCCGCAAGATGCTTTCCAGATAAAGTCCGCTACCTCCGCACACGATACAGTTCTTCTGGCGGGCCTTAATGTCGTTGTATGCGGCCAGAAAGTCTTGCTGAAAGCGAAAAATGTTGTATTTCTCTCCCGGCTCGGCAATGTCAATGAGGTGATAGGGGATGGGGGTGCCTCCCGTATGGTAGCAATCAAGGTCCTTACCGGTGCCGATGTCCATATATTTATATACCTGTCGACTGTCCGCACTGACGATTTCTCCGTCAATGCGACGAGCCAGAGCCACGGCACAGTCGGTCTTTCCGCAGGCTGTCGGGCCCAGTAGGGTAATGAAGTCGTAGGACATGGTTGGAGGATGAAAACAACAGATATGCGAATTTACAAAAATCTTTTGTTTTCAGACCATTTTGGGCGGGCTTGTGTTTGGGCAGATTTGCATTTTTGTGCGTACCATAATAGAGCAAATCCCTTACACAAAGTTGTGCAAGGGATTTGCGTACGTATGAGGTGGAAACAGGCTTTTTTATGCCTCTTCTTCCTGCTGTTGAGCAAATTCGGTAATGAGTTTGTTCTGCAAATCGGTAGGCATGAGTTCGTACGAAGCAAATTTCATTACGAACGATGCACGACCGCCAGTCAAACTGCTGAGCGACGTAGAGTAGTTGGCCAGTTCCTTTAGGGGAACCTTGGCCGACAGGCGCTGGAAATTACCTTCGCTGTCCATACCAATGATGAGTCCGCGACGCCCCTGCAGGTCGCTCATTACGTCACCCATGTAGTCGGCCGGGGTATAAACCTGCACGTCGTAAATGGGTTCGAGCACCTTCGGACCAGCCTCTCTAAATGCCTGGCTGAATGCGTTGCGGCCGGCCAGCGTAAAGGAGATTTCGTTGGAGTCTACCGGGTGCATTTTTCCGTCAAAGACAACGACGCGTACGTCACGGGCATAACTGCCGGTCAAGGGGCCTTGTTCCATGCGGCTCATGATACCTTTCAGGATGGCAGGCATGAAGCGCGTGTCGATAGCACCGCCGACCACGGAGTTAATGAAGATGAGCTTGCCGCCCCATTCCAATGGAATTTCTTCCTTGCCTTTCAGGTTTACGCGTATTTCCTGGCCGCCGAAGTTATATACGGTAGGATCGGGCATGCCTTCAGTGTACGGCTCGATTACTAGATGCACTTCACCGAACTGGCCTGCGCCGCCCGACTGCTTCTTGTGACGATAGCTTGAACGGGCAGCCTTGGTGATAGTCTCACGATAGGGAATCTTTTGCTCGGCAAATTCAACGGCAATCTTATCGTTGTTTTCTAGGCGCCATTTCAAGGTGCGCAGGTGGAACTCGCCCTGTCCCTTAACCAAGGTCTGGCGGAGTTCTTTACTCTGTTCTACTACCCAAGTCGGGTCTTCCTGACGCATGCGGTTGAGAACCTGCATCATCTTTTCGGTTTCCGACTCGTTTACAGCCTTGATGGCACGGATATACTTGGGTTCCGGATACTTAATCCAGTCGAAGTGGTATTCGCAATTAGCGTCGCAGAGCGTATTGCCCGTGCGTACATCTTTCAGTTTGACGGAGCAACCGATATCACCGGCCTGCAGTTCCGTAACCTTTTCGCGCTGTGCGCCGGAGCAGACGAACAACTGGGCGATACGTTCCTTCGAACCGCGGTCCGTATTGGTCAGTTCATCGCCTTCGCGAAGCGTACCGCTCATAACCTTGAAGTATTGCACTTCACCGATGTGCGGCTCGATGCTGGTCTTGAAGAAATAGATGCTTGTGGGAGCCTTCGGGTCAAGAGCAACCTCTTGGCCGGCGGTGTTCTGCACAGTGGGCATTTCGTCAACGAAGGGAACGACGTTGCCAAGGAATTCCATCAGTCGGCCTACGCCCATGTTCTTCACGGCGCATACGCAGAATACGGGGAATATGGAGCGGGTCACCATTCCTTTACGGATGCCTTCGCGCATTTCGTCTTCGGTCAGTTGCTCGCTTTCGAAGAATTTTTCCATAAGGGCTTCGTCGTTCTCAGCGGCAGCTTCAACCAATGCGTGGTGCATTTCCTGAGCCTTGTCAAGTTCGTTGGCAGGAATTTCCTCGATAGTCGGTTTTCCGCCGTCGGGACCCCACGTCAACTTCTTCATCAGGATGACGTCGATAAGGCTGTTGAAGTTCGGACCGGTGGCAATGGGGTATTGCACGGGAACCACTTTCGAGCCGTAGGTGGTTTGGAGCTGTTCGAGTAGGTTGTTGAAGTCGCAGTTCTCTGCATCGAGTTGGTTCACCAGGAAGATGACCGGCTTCTTAAGCTGCTCGGTGTAGCGGAAGTGGTTTTGCGTACCTACTTCAGGGCCGCGCGTGCCGTTGATAAGCAGGATGGCCGTGTCGGTAATGTTGAGTGCCGTCAGGGCAGCACCTACGAAGTCGTCGGAACCCGGGCAGTCGATAATGTTCAGTTTCTTTTGGTTGTATTCCACATGGAAAACCGTCGAGAATACGGAATATCCGTAGTCATGTTCTACGGGGAAATAATCACTGACGGTGTTTTTCTGAGATACACGGCCGCGGCGACTGATTTGACCGCTTTCGAAAAGCAAAGATTCGGTCAAGGTTGTCTTACCCGCGCCGTCATTACCAAGCAAGGCAATGTTTTTGATGTCGTGAGAGTTGTAGACTTTCATAATGTTAGATTTATTGTTTTTAGTTGATTGTTGTCGGTTCACAACGGGCTTCTGGGGATTTCTCGCCCAAAAGTCAGCGCAAATTAGTGAATTTTTGTGGTTGACCAAATAATTGGACTGATAAATTCAGAAATTTTTATTCGCGAAATCTGGTTTCTCCGCAATTGTCCGATTATGGGAGGTGGGATAAAGACGTGTCGCATCGTGCGCACTCCTTATATATTTATCGGGTACGATAGCAAAGGAAAAGGCGACTGTTATGCTTGATAACAATCGCCTTGTGGTACACCCTCAGGGGCTCGAACCCTGGACCCACTGATTAAGAGTCAGTTGCTCTACCAACTGAGCTAAGGGTGCATTTTCTTATAGGTTGGTGCTTTTCGTTTGGGAAAGCGAATGCAAAAATAATGCGTTTAATTGAAAATGCAAATCAATTCGCGGTTTTTTTAGCGTAAAATCCATTTTCCGTTGTCATATACGAGGCGAAATAGGATTTCTTCGGTTGTACTGTCGTTGTATTCCACCTGAATATGGGCGTCGGCGGCATAGCCATCGTCGCTCCTGAAGGCTTCAATGTCGTTTACGCTGAAACCTTTGATGCCTCCCTTAGTCTGCTTGATTTGTTGGGCATGCATCTTAAGCGCGTTCTGCATTTCTTCGGTATAGGTGGCGGGCATGTCTTTGCACGAGGCCATCTTCGCGGTGATTTTCTCGAAGTTGTCGGAGGTGGCAAGTTCGTAGAGTTGGCGCACCTCGCGGTTCGACGGACGTTTCAGGTCGGCGTCCTCGTTTTTCGAAGAACACGACAGGAGTATGCCGGCAAGCATGAAGGTGGTGAGCAGGTGGATCAGTCGCATACCGATACTACTTTTTGCGAATGAAGATGTGCATGGGAGAGCCCGAGAAGTTCCAGCGTTCTCTGATTTTGTTTTCCAGGAAACGCTTGTAAGGGTCTTTGACATACTGCGGCAGATTAGCATAGAAGACAAACGATGGGATTTGTGTCTCGGGCAGTTGCATGCAGTATTTTATCTTAATATACTTTCCCTTGATTGAGGGGGGCGGGTAGGCCTCGATAAGGGGAAGCATTTCGGCGTTCAACTTCGAGGTCGAGATGTGGAACTTCCTCTGCACATAGACGTCCTTGGCCGTTTCGAGCAGTTTGAATATGCGCTGTTTGGTCAGGGCCGAGGTGTAGATGATGGGGAAGTCGGTAAACGGTGCCATTCTCTCGCGGATAGTGGCGGAGAAGTAGTCGATGGCTTTCTGGCTCTTGTCTTCGACGAGGTCCCACTTATTGACGGCCACGACAAGGCTTTTCCGATTGTGCTGGATAATCTGGAAAATGTTCATATCTTGGGTGCCTATGCCGCGTGTTCCGTCGATTAGCAGGATACATACGTCGGAATTTTCAATAGCCCTAATGGCCCGCATGACGGAATAGAACTCAAGGTCTTCGTTGACTTTCGATTTTTTGCGGATGCCGGCAGTATCGACCAGATAGAAGTCGAATCCGAATTTGTCGTAGCGTGTAAGAATAGAGTCGCGGGTAGTTCCGGCAATGTCGGTCACGATGTGTCGGTCCTCACCTATAAAGGAGTTTATCAGACTGCTTTTGCCTGCGTTCGGGCGTCCGACCACGGCTATGCGGGGAATACGCTCTATCTCTTCAACCTTGTTGTCGGGACCGAGGGTCTTAAGGATAAGGTCAAGCAGGTCGCCGGTTCCGCTACCGGTGGCTGCAGATATGCAGAAGGGCTCGCCCAGTCCGAGCGAATAGAACTCGGCACTCTGGTAGATGTCCTTATTGTCGTCGCATTTGTTGGCGCACAAGATGATGGGGGTAGAGGCCTGCCGGAGAATCTGAGCCACTTGCTGGTCGAGGTCGGTAATGCCTGTCTCGTTGTCCACTACAAACAAGATGCAGTCGGCCTCTTCCGTGGCGGCAATGACTTGCTTTCTGATTTCCGACTCAAAGATGTCTTCCGAGTTCACTACCCAGCCGCCAGTGTCCACGATAGAGAATTCGCGGTTGCACCATTCGCATGTTCCGTATTGGCGGTCTCTGGTTGTGCCGGCCAGTTCGCTGACAATGGCCGAGCGTGTTCCGGTCAGGCGGTTGAATAGTGTCGATTTGCCAACATTGGGTCTGCCGACGATGGCTACAAGTTTTTGCATGCTGAATATAAGTTTTATTTGTTTATATAACCGTAGGCGCGCAGGCGCTTTTCGTCGTTGCGCCAGTCCTTGTCCACTTTGACAAAGACTTCGAGGAAAATCTTTTTCTGGAAGAACTTCTCAAGCGCCTTGCGGGCTTCCGACACGGTTTTCTTAAGGGCTACGCCGCCGTGTCCGATGATGATGCCTTTCTGACTGTCACGTTCTACCAGGATGTTGGCATTTATGTGAATAAGTTTGTCGTCCTCCTTGAATTGTTCCACTACCACTTCGCAGGAATAGGGGATTTCCTTGTCGTAGTAGAGAAGGATTTTTTCGCGAATGATTTCCGACACGAAAAAGCGGGCGGGCTTGTCGGTCCACTGGTCTTGCGGGAAATAGGGAGGTGCTTCGGGGACCAGTTCCATTATGCGGTTGAGCAACGGCTGCGTGTTGAACCTTGCCTTGGCCGATATGGGGATAATTTCTGCCGTCGGAATGAGCCGGTGTATTTCTTCCACGCGTTGTTCGAGGTCGCCCTGGTTGCTCAGGTCAATCTTGTTGATGGCCACGATGATGGGCACGCTCAGTTTGTTGACCTTCTCGATGAAGTCGATATTCTTCTCAAGTTTCTCAACGACGTCGGTCACGTAAACCAATACGTCGGCGTCTTCCAAGGCCGATTCCGAGAAGGCAAGCATTGCTTCTTGCATCTTGTAGGCCGGTTGCACGACGCCGGGAGTGTCGGAAAATACAACCTGGGCATTATCGGTGTTGACGATGCCAAGGATGCGGTGGCGCGTAGTCTGCGACTTGAAGGTGGTGGTAGAGATGCGCTCGCCGGTAAGTAGGTTCATCAAGGTCGATTTGCCCACGTTCGGGTTTCCCACGATATTTACGAAGCCGGATTTCATAGGAGGACAGTCGGATAGGCTATTTCGGGTCGTATGCCCAAGTGAGATAGGCGGCGCCATAAGTGAAGCCTGCACCGAAAGCAGTCAGCAGGATGTTGTCGCCTTTCTTCAGTTTGTTTTCAAAATCCCACAGTACAAGCGGCAGCGTGGCGCTCGAGGTGTTGCCATACTTCTGAATGTTGATGAGCACTTTCTCCGCAGGCAGTTCCAGTCGGTTGGCAACTGCTTCGATGATGCGGATGTTGGCCTGGTGGGGTATCACCCATTTGAGCGCATCGCCTTTCAGTTGGTTGCGTGCCACAATCTGGGCGCTCAAGTCGCTCATGTACGTGACTGCGTATTTGAAAACGGTGCGTCCCTCTTGGTGCAAGTATTGCAACTTATTGTCGATTGTATAGTAGGAGGGTGTGCAAGCGGAGCCGCCGCCTTTCACCACGAGGTAGGGCAGTCCCTTTCCGTCGGTGCGCAGTATCGAGTCTTTCCATCCGAGGTCTTCGGTGGTGGGCTCTACCAATACGGCAGCCGAACCGTCGCCGAAGAGCGGACATGTGCTGCGGTCGTTGTAGTCGATAATGCTCGACATTTTTTCCGAAGCGCAAACAACCACTTTCTGGTATCGCCCCGATTCAATCATCGCGGCTGCCTGTTCCATTGCAAAGAGAAAGCCGCAGCAAGCCGCGTTGAGGTCGAAGCCGTGCGCGTTTTGCATGCCGGTTTGTCCGATGACGATAGAGGCCGTGTTGGGCACTCCGTAGTCGGGAGTGGTTGTCACGAGGATTAGTGCGTCCACCGAGAGCGGGTCGGTTTGGGTCTTGCGCAGAAGTTGCTTCACCGCCTTGCGTGCCATATAGCTCGGGCCGAGGCCTTCCTCGTTGAGGATGTGTCGCTCTTTGATGCCGATGCGGGCCATAATCCATTCGTCGTTGGTGTCGACCATGCGGGCCAGCTCGTCGTTGTCAAGCACGTATTCGGGTATGTAGCCACCCACTCCAGTAATGGCTGCGTGTATTTTGTCCATGGTGTAGTAAGATTAAAAAAGGCAGATTTTAAGGTTGATTACGGGGCCTGTCGATGGGGCGCTACCGCACACCTGTAAAATCTGCGCACATTGTCCAGTAAGTATGGGGGCTTGCTGGAGAAATAGGAGAGGAGCGCGTGAGTCGGCCTCACGCACTCGTTCCACTTAGTCAGCGTTTTCTTCGCTTAGCGCGGCAACAGCCAGTTTGCCTCTGTAGTAGCCACAGTTCGGGCAAACGGTGTGGTAGATGTGCCATCCGCCACAGTTGGGGCATATAGCCATCGTGGGCATTACGGCGTTGTCGTGCGTTCTACGCTTCAATGTGCGTGTTTTAGATTGTCTTCTTTTAGGATGTGCCATTTTTGTATGTGTTTGTTTATTTTAGTATTCTATTCTTCCGTTTCAGACAGAATGTGCTGCGTCATTTCGCCGTTGCACTCGTTGTCGGGGTGGCAGCGCTCTATGGGCAGCGAAGTTACGATTGCTTCGTATATGTACCAGCCTATGTTAAAGAGTCCGGGGTGCTTTTCGTCGGTATAGTAGAAGGCTTGTTCGTCGGAATTGACTTCGAATGTCGATTCGTCGTCAAAGGCCACGTCCAACTTTAAGTCTTCCAGGCAACGATCGCATATCACTGTAACTTGGCCGGCCAGTTCTATTTGAATTTTTGTGGAATAGTCGTTGGGTTTTGACAGGTTGTAGTTGACTGTGACATTGCCGCCTTTTATTTCGTCCTGGTCGAGTTGGCGGAAGAAATTGTCGTCCAAAATCAGTTGATAGTGGGCGTCGTTTTTGTCCGCAACTTTCTGCAGGTCAATATAGAGCGAATTGTCTGTGCACATATCGGGCGCAAAATTATGCAATTAGTATGGAATATGCAAATATGCGGTGCGATAATTTCGTCTATGGGTCAACTGCGTGGGCGGCGGAAGTGGTCGACGACGATGGCGGTGGCGAGTGCCACGTTGAGGCTTTCAATCTGCGGCGGCTGGTTGGCGGGGTAGGGTGGTATCAGAAGCCGGTGGCTGACGAGGGATCGCACGTCGTCCGACAGTCCGGCGCCTTCGTTGCCCATGACGATTATGCCGTTTGGCGTGAGTGCGGCGTCGTTGATATTATGGCCGTCGAGCAGGGTGCCGTACACGGGAACGCCGTCGGGCAGGTTGTTCAGAAATTCGACCAGGTTGCAGCGGGTTATCTGTATGCGGCCGAGTGCGCCCATAGTGGACTGGACTACCTTGGGCGAGAAGGCATCGACGGTGTCGGCGGAGCACACGATGTGGCTTATGCCGTACCACACGGCCGTACGGATGATGGAGCCGAGGTTGCCCGGGTCTTGCACGCCGTCGAGGGCCAGCGTCAGGTCGGTCAGCAGTTGTCGCTCGGTAGGTGGTTCGTAGGCGGGCATTTCAAATACCCCCACGCATCCTTGCGGCGTCTTCTGGGCCGAGAGGCGTTCCATGTCTTTCGCCGAGACGGTGGTGGTTTTCGACTGCATGGCGGCGGAGAGCAGCGGCAGGCATTCCTCGGTGGCCGCTATCTGCCGGCAGGCGAGTTGCTCAAAGAGTTCGCCTACCACCTTTGGGCCTTCGGCCACAAAGAGCCCCGTGGCCTTGCGTTGGCGCGGGTTTTGGAGGGCTCTGATTTCTTTGATTTCGTTTTTCGTAATCATGGCATTTCGCGGTAGCCACGTGTGGTGCGTGGCTACGGTCTGAGGCGAAGATAACACATTCCGCTCGTAATACCTCATAGGCCTGCGTTCCGTTTCAAGCCCTGAAACGCATATTCCAAGCCTTGAAATGCGCATTTCAAGGCTTGGAATGGGAAATGGAATTATTGAGTCTGGATTTTTGGAGGTTGTTTGAAAAAATGCGGCTGGGGTGGGCGAGGGTTATGGCATTAAAGACTATCTTTGCAAGTTAGAACAAATGTGCGCGATGAAGCGGTGTCTTGACAGAAAGCATGCATGGTTGGCCGTGTGCCTTGTGGCCATGGTTGCCCTTATGGGCTGCAACACCACCAAGTTTCTCGACGACGACGAACTTATGTTGTCGAGCGTGAAGATGGCTGGTGGCAACAAGCAGGTGCGCACTTCTGACTTCCGCGTATATGTGCGGCAGGAGCCCAACTCTAAGTGGTTCAATCTGCTGAAGGTGCCGTTGGGCATCTACTCACTCTCGCCGGCCGACACGACGCGCCGCAAGGGCCGGTTCTTCCGCCGCTTGGGCGAGGCCCCCGTGGTGTTCGACGAGGGACTTATGGAGTTCTCGCGTGCAGGTATTGAGAATGCGCTCAAGTTCGACGGATACTTCCATGCGCATGTGGATGCCGACGTCACGACGCACCAAAAGCGTGCGAGTGTGCGCTATACGCTCACGCCCGGTATGCGCTTCTATATATCGAAGACGGGTGCGCGCTACGAGAACGATGCCGTCGGGCGAATCTGCGAGCGGACGGTCGGACAGTCGTATGTGAAGGTGGGGCTTCCCATGAGCATCACGCTACTCGAAGAGGAACGGAAGCGAATTGTCAATTGTCTGCAGAATGCGGGCTATTTCTTTATCAACAAGGACTTTATCACGTTCCAACTCGACACGGTCCGCAACGAGCAGGGCGTGGAAGTGACAACGATAGTCTCGCGGCCGACGCCGGAGGTCGATATGTCGGTCTACCGTCCTTATAGGTTGCGCCGCATCACGCTTTACGAAAACGGACAACTGCTGGCGGCCGACTCGCTGGAGGAATCTGCGCTGCGGGGACGACTGACCTTGGAGCCCAACCATACCGACTCGCACGGCAAACCATTGGCCACCGGCTCGACGCATACGCGCAGGCGCGTGTTCCTTAATCGTATCGGCCTGGTGCCCGATAGCCTGTTCAGCGAGCAGGCGGTTCGCAATACCTACACCCGACTTAACGCCCTGCCGATGGTGAACTCCACCAACATTCGCTTTAGCCGTGTGGAGGAAGGCGACAGCACGCAACTTGACGCGGCTATTGCAATCAACCAGCAGAAGTCGCAGTCAGTGGGCATCGAACTCGAAGGCACCAACACCAACGGCGACCTCGGCGCGGCATTGGTGCTGAGTTACACCAATCGTAATTTCCTGCGCGGACAGGAGCAGTTTACCCTCAAACTGCGCGGTGCCTATGAGGCCATTAAAGGATTGGAGGGATACAATGCGGAGAACTTTTTCGAATATCGCATAGAGGCCGGACTTCGTTTCCCGACGTCGCACCCGCCGTTCATGTATCGCCGACGCGTGACGAAGTATGCCACGTTCGGCGAACTCAACCTGGTTTACGACTCGGAAGACCGTCCGGAATTCCACCGCCGAGTCCTGACGGCAAACCTCGGCTATCGGTGGACACCCGATAAGCATCCGGAATGGACGCACCGTTTCGACGTGCTGAGTCTGAACTATGTGTTCATGCCATGGATATCGGAGACGTTCAGAAAGAACTACCTCGACAACAACCAATCGCGCAACGCCATCCTGCGAGCCAGTTACGAGGACCTTTTCATCATGCGGTGGGGCTACTCGCTTACGATGGGCTCGAAGAAGAGGGAGAGCGTGGCTGCCTTGCTGGTGCCCAACAGCGGTCAGCGCAAGGAATGGCTGCTTCGCATAGGCGCCGAGAGCGCCGGCAACGTGCTGCAGGGACTTTCGAAACTGACGAAGGCCCACAAAGACGCTTCGGGGCACTACAAAATCTTTAACGTGCCGTTTTCGGAATACATAAAGTTCGACTTCGACTATACCTTCTCTTACTTCCTCAACGAGCACAACTCGATAGCAAGCCACTTTGCCTTCGGCATCGCTATACCTTTTGGCAACAGTTCGGTCATACCGTACGAAAAACGCTACTTCGCCGGCGGTGCAAACAGTGTGCGCGGATGGAGTGTGCGCGAACTCGGTCCGGGCAGCTATCGCGGCACCGACGGACAAGTTGACTTCATCAATCAGACGGGTAACCTGCGTCTGGACATGAGCATTGAATGGCGCACGCACCTGTTCTGGAAATTCGACAGTGCCGTCTTCCTCGATGCGGGCAATATATGGAACACGCGCTCCTACGAGGGACTGGAGGACGGCGTGTTCAAGTTCGACAAATTCTACAAGCAAATAGCCGTGGGCTACGGCGTCGGCCTGCGTTTCAACGTGAACTATTTCGTCTTGCGCTTCGACCTCGGCATGAAAGCCATCAATCCGGCTTATACCACCAAGCGCGAGCACTACCCGATAATTCACCCGCGGCTCTCGCGCGACCTGACGTTTCATTTTGCGGTGGGGCTGCCGTTCTAAATCAGTTTACGATAAGGTGAAATTTATTAGTATAGGGTCTGGAAGCAGCGGAAACTGCTATTACTTGATGGAGGACGGCGTTGCCATCGTGATAGATGCCGGCATCGGCATCCGTATGACCATGAAGCACCTGGCAAATTATTGTCTGCCTATGGCCGCGGTGAAGGGCATATTGCTGACGCACGACCACATGGACCACGTGAAGTCGGTGGGAATGATATCGCGCAAGAACCGCATACCGGTGTATGCCACCTCGGACGTCTTTGCCGGCATGATGCGCAATCCGTGCCTGACGGTCAAGGTCCCGGCCGACCTGCAGCGTACTTTCGAAAACGGCATACAGGTGGAAATAGGCCCGTTTCGTATCGAGTCGTTCACGGTGCCCCACGACGCCAGTCGCAACAGCGGCTATTTCATCGAGACGCCTCGCACAACTTTCTGCATCATGACCGACATTGGCCACATGACCGACGAAATGGTTGGCTATTTAGGCAAGGCCGAGAATTTGGTCGTCGAGTCGAACTACGACCCCTATATGCTCGAAGCAGGCCGCTATCCGCGATTTTTGAAGGATCGCATTAAGGGAGGGTTGGGGCATATCAGCAATCCACAGACGGCAGACGCGCTTGCCAAGCACCTGACCGGCAAGACCAAGCGTATATGGCTCTGCCACCTGAGCGAGGAAAACAATCATCCCAACAAGGCTTTCGAAACCGTGTCGCAGGCAATAAGCGCCGCAGGATTGTCGCCCGAACTCTTTGTCCTACGGCGGCGAATACCTACAGGCATCTTCGAGTGGTAGAATTATTCAGGCGGATTGCGAGAAAAATGCAGCCATTGCTTGGGATTATGGAAAATTGTTGTATTTTTGCACCGCTAAAAGAAAGCATGGTACCTTGACCGAGTGGCTAGGTAGCGGTCTGCAAAACCGTGTACAGCAGTTCGAATCTGCTAGGTACCTCTAAAACGCATCGAGCATTATTGCCGGGCGTTTTTTTAACGAATTATATCAGATGCTTCGGGGTGTAGCGCAGTCCGGTTAGCGCACCTGCTTTGGGAGCAGGGGGTCGAAGGTTCGAATCCTTTCACCCCGACGAAAGAAAAGAGGGATGTCAGCATCCCTCTTTTCTTTTATGTGTGCGGGCTGAAGGAAATCCGGTTTTTGGAAGGGACTCGGGAGCAATTTGAAGAAAAATTAAAGTGGTATAAGGACAAGCTGGTAGAGATGTCTTAAGTACATAAAATGTTCTTGCAGGAAACAGCACGTCGAACGCCCTGCGCTCGCCGAACTGCTTGCTCTCCTTTACCGTGTCTATTTCCAATTTTGGACGCACACGGCTTAACGGAATCAACTTGGTTCTTGTCATAGTGGCGAAAATACCCAGCCACACATCTACCTTCGGTTTATTTGCCAGAATCTTGCTACTTTCTCCACTATGAAGAAGATATACGACTGGCTACGTGCGCACGAATATGTATGCTTTTGGATTGCAGGAATGCTTATAGCCCTCGCAGAGATTGTGGCGGTATTCTCAATCACGCATCCGCACTTCAACGCAGAAGATATGGGGCACAGAACGAAGCGTATAATGTAGAGAGGGGACGAAAAACGCAGAAAGCCGTTTATTTACAAAGAGTTGCGAGGGTTGTGGCTGTGAGGTCAGCACCAAACGAAACGTTTACATAGGCTTACGTTTGCTTTACGTTTGGGGCAAATTCGTTTACGCCTGTAGGACGATAGATTTACGCACAGAGGGCTGCACGTTTACGCGTGTGGCCTTTTTTGTTTGTGTGTGGGTATTTGTATTGTTTTGTTTTTTCCGTAGATGTTCATTCGTCTAATCAATTGTAAATATGGACATTTCGTAATTCTGAGTCTACGTCTAGATGAATAAAAGGGACCTGCCCAAACGGACAGGTCCCTTTCATTATATAAGAGTGCTTAATTATTCCTCAACGGCTGCCTGGGCGGCGGCGAGGCGTGCGATGGGAACACGAAACGGTGAGCAACTCACGTAGTCCAAACCGACTTTATGGCAGAACTTCACCGACGAAGGTTCGCCGCCGTGTTCGCCGCAAATACCGCATTTAAGCGTAGGACGAACGGCACGACCTTTGTTCACGGCCATCTCAACCAGTTGGCCTACGCCGTGCTGGTCGAGCACTTGGAACGGGTCGACCTTAAGAATCTTTTTCTCCAGGTAAACGGGCAAGAAGGTGGCGATGTCGTCGCGTGAATAGCCGAAGGTCATCTGGGTGAGGTCGTTAGTACCGAATGAGAAGTATTCGGCGCGGGTTGCAATGCGGTTAGCCGTCAGTGCAGCGCGAGGAATCTCAATCATCGTGCCAACCTTGAAGGGAATCTCGATGCCTTCCTCTTCGAATACTTTGGCAGCCTCGGCACGGATTACATTTTCCTGTGCTTCGAACTCATAGAGAATACCTGTGAGCGGAACCATTATTTCGGGATGCGGATTCAAACCTTCTTTCTTCAGTTCGATGGCAGCCGTCATGATGGCGCGAGTCTGCATAGCTGTGATTTCCGGGTAGGTGTTGCCCAGACGACAGCCGCGGTGGCCCAGCATCGGGTTGTGCTCGCAGAGTTCATCTACGCGCTGGCGAATGTATTCTACGCTTACGCCCATTTCCTTGGCCATTATTTCCTGACCTTTAGCATCGTGGGGGACAAACTCGTGGAGAGGGGGATCAAGCAGGCGGATGTTAACGGGGAATCCGTCCATTGCGCGGAAGATGCCCTTGAAGTCTTCCTTCTGATAGGGAAGCAACTTCTTAAGTGCCTTTTCTCTGCCTGCGGTGTCGGGCGAGAGAATCATTTCGCGCATGGCCACGATTTTCTCATTGTCGAAGAACATGTGTTCCGTACGGCACAGGCCAATACCTACGGCACCGAAGCGACGAGCAACGGCAGCGTCGTGAGGAGTATCGGCATTTGTGCGAACTTGCAGGCGGGAGTATTTGTCGCAAAGGTTCATCAACTCAGCAAAGTCGCCGCTTAATTCAGCTGCTTGGGTGGGTATTTCGCCTTCATAGACACGTCCGTTCGTACCATTGATGGAGATGTAGTCGCCTTCGTGCAAAATCTTGCCATCAATTTCTACCGTGCGCTTGTGATAATCTACGTTGAGAGCACCTGCGCCACTTACGCAGCATTTACCCATGCCGCGAGCTACAACTGCGGCGTGGCTGGTCATACCTCCGCGAGCGGTGAGAATACCTTCGGCCTCGGCCATGCCGGCAAGGTCTTCCGGAGAGGTTTCCAGGCGGACAAGCACCACTTTGTGGCCCTCTTCGTGCCAAGCCTTTGCATCATCGGCAAAGAATACTATCTGACCACAAGCGGCACCCGGACTTGCCGGAAGACCGCGCGTGAGTTCCTTAGCATGAGCCAGAGCATTTTTGTCGAAAACAGGGTGAAGCAGTTCGTCAAGCTTTTGGGGCTCGCAGCGTTCAATGGCTGTTTTCTCATCAATCATACCCTGACGGAGCAAATCCATGGCTATTTTGACCATAGCTGCTCCGGTGCGTTTGCCGTTACGGGTTTGCAGGAACCAAAGCTTACCTTCCTGAACGGTAAACTCCATGTCTTGCATGTCGCGATAATGGTCTTCCAGTTTTTGCTGGATGGCGTTGAGTTCAGCATAGATTTCGGGCATTGCTTCTTCCATGGATGGATATTTAGCAGCGCGGACTTCTTCGCTGATACCTTGCAATTCGGCCCAACGTTGGGAGCCTATTTTGGTAATCTGCTGCGGTGTGCGGATTCCAGCCACCACATCTTCGCCTTGAGCATTAACCAGCCATTCTCCATTAAACAGGTCTTCACCAGTAGCGGCATTTCTGCTGAAACAAACGCCGGTTGCACTGGTTGCTCCCATGTTTCCAAAGACCATAGCCATTACGTTGACAGCAGTACCCCATTCTGCGGGTATACCTTCCATCTTTCTGTAAAGAATGGCGCGATCGTTCATCCAACTATCGAACACTGCGCAGATTGCACCCCACAATTGTTCAACGGGATTGGTCGGGAATTCCTGACCCGTACGTGCCAGGATGGCTTCCTTGAATAGTTTGACAAGACGCTTGAGGTCGTCCACGTCAAGTTCGTTGTCGAGCTTGACGCCCTTGTCGGCCTTGACTTTTTCAATAATTTCCTCGAATGGGTCAATATCTTCCTTGTTGACAGGTTTGAGCGACATAACTACATCGCCGTACATCTGGACAAAACGACGGTAGGCATCGTAGGCAAAGCGGGGATTGTCGGTCTTTTTGGCAAGGCCCTCAACCACTTCATCGTTCAAACCCAGATTCAGGATAGTGTCCATCATTCCCGGCATAGAGGCGCGGGCTCCGGAGCGTACACTTACCAACAGCGGGTTCTCGGAGTCGCCAAATTTTTGTCCGGTCAGTTCTTCAATATGTCGCATTGAGCGTTCAACATCTTCGCGCAACAGTTCCACCACCTTGTCTTTACCAATTTCGTAGTACTCGTTGCATACGTCTGTAGTAATGGTAAATCCAGGAGGTACGGGAACTCCAATTAGATTCATTTCGGCCAGGTTAGCACCCTTGCCGCCCAGTTGGTTGCGCATATCGGCGCGGCCTTCAGCATGGCCATTTCCGAATAGATAAACGCGTTTTGTCTTGTCCATAAGTAGATTCAAGTAAAGAATGTTATGTAATATGTTATTTGTATAGTCTTGAAAAACGAAATAATTTTTTCGTGCGCAAAGATAATATTATTTAAGGAATCATTGTCTGTTTTAGGGCTTTTTTTGCATCATTCTGACAAAAGTGTGCAAATCTTTTTTGTTCCGGAACCTGTTCAGTGTGCCTGCTGTCTTATTCAGGTTGCAAAATGCCTTATTTCTTTATGGAATTTCGCACTTTTCAAAAAAGAACGTAAATTTGTATGAAATAAAGCGATAATAGGATGAACAGACAAATTAAGACCAATTTTCAAGAATATACGTTTGATGAACTTCCCGCCTTAGACAAACAATTGGCTGAAAAGGCGCGTGAAGCCACGCAAACGAGCTATTCCCCATTTTCCCATTTCAAAGTGGGTGCAGCTTTGATGTTGGACAATGGGGTAGTGCTCACCGGCAGCAATCAAGAGAACGCTTCGTTCACTACTGGTATATGTGCCGAGCGTTGTACCGTGTTCTATGCCAATGCCAACTACCCCGGTGTGGGAGTGAAGGCGATAGCCATTGCGGCCATAGACACCTCGGGCAATTTCTCCGACGAACCGATTTCTCCCTGTGGCGCTTGCCGTCAGGTGCTTTCAGAAATCGAACACCGCCACCATCCAATGCGCACCATTCTTTGTGGTCGCGAGAAAGTGTATATTTTCGAATCAGTCAGCGATTTACTTCCGTTTCAGTTTACAAGCGATTCACTATAATTGAAAGCGGGAGGCATCAATTTGATGCCTCCCGCTTGCGTTGTCATTAGTAGTGTTAGCCGTTATTTCTTAGCACGGCTCCCTAAAAGTATGGGAAAGAAGCGCTTTGTAAGCATAATTATGGGGATGAAAAGTATGAGTATGGTTATTGAAAGTCCGAATTTTACTACATTATCAATCAATGGTTTGTCTATATAATAGTTAAGAACTTTTAAGGCAGGAACCAGCACATATAGATGATATGCTAAGATAATAATAGAGCCTATTGAAATGAGATGACAGTTTCTATTGCAAAATCCGTCCAGTAAATGTGAAATCATCAGTATCGTACCTATTCCCGTGATACTACCCATTAGGAATAATGGATAGCAGTGGCCATATTGACCTTTGAAGAGAAATGCGTTGTCGTTGTTGCTACTTACTATAAATGTGCAACCGATTAGCAGTAAAATGATGCACGACTTAACTATCAGAGGCGTCTTTTGATATCTTAGTATCCATGCACTTGCTACCTTATGAAATGCTGGCTTTGAAGTGTAGAATCCTGCAATGAAATAGGGGAGGGCGATAAAAGTGTTGGTAAATGCCCATGCCATATTATTATTTCCCGACAAGTTGTAGGCGAACATACAGACAATGGCGATTATGCCGATACATGGAATTCCGTATTTCAATCGTGAGGCGTAGAAAAATGCCACTTTTATAAGGATGAGTGTGTATACAAACCACAAACTGGAACAACCGATAATTTCTCCCATACTATGCACGCCCACAAGCATCAGTAATACAGAGTATAGCGATATAAGACTTATTTTGTGTGAAACAATAAATATGGCGTTGAGTGACAACCCAAGGATAAGGTATGGCACAATAAGGTTGTGCCATAGTTTCTTGTAGAATATGGTTGTGTCGAATTCTTCTTTAGTCAAATAGCCTGACAAAAAGAAGAAAAGTGGCACGTTGAACGCGTAAATGAAAGGGGAAAGGTATACAGGGAACGTATGTCCCCATACGATACATAACATCCCAATGGTTTTTGCCCAATCTATCCAATTCTTCCACGGACGTGTAAGGTTGGGCGAACACGCTGGTGTTTGCTGCGACATTTGTATTTAGCGTTGTGCGCCCGCTGTCGCTCCATTTCCTATAGACACGCAAATCGTGGACATTCTTAGTCCGAACAATGCGGTCGTAGGAGAACCGTAACAGGCAGACAAGAACGGCCACGATTTTTTTACGTGGTCGTTCACTTATCTGCTCAGTTCCTGTTATTCTATTAATGAAAGTTCCTACGTTTCATTGTTGTTGAGCAAATAGCAAACGCTATGATACATTGGTGTTGCGCCACTGCGCAACTCTATGTTTATGCAAAAATAATAAATAAGATTCTGACAACCTAAAATATATTGATGGATTTTGCCTTGGCAATAAAAAAGCGATGTTGGCAGAGAAGGAGACTTCCCGAAAAGCCAACATCGCTATAATGGAGTAATTTGAATTTTTAGTTGTTATTTACTCTTGGTTATATGGACCTACCCGTTTGTCAGGGTTTCGCATTCTTTCAACCACAGTTCGGCGGTAGCGTCGGTAGGCATCGACCAGGCTCCCCGTGGACTGAGCGAACACGACAGCACTTGCGGACCGTCGGGCATACAACTGCGTTTGAACTGTTGACTGAAGAACCGGCGGAAGAAGGTTGTCAGCCATTTTAATATGGTGGTTTTGTCGTAGGTGCTGACGCGCGGGTCTGTTCCACTAAAGGCTACCTTGGCAAGTTCGTAGATTTTCTCCGGACCATAGCCGTTGTTCAAAAAATGATAGAGGAAAAAGTCGTGGAGTTCATACGGACCGACCAGGTCTTCTGTCTTTTGTTGGATTTCGCCCTTGTCGTCCGACGGAAGCAGTTCCGGACTGACGGGAGTGTCAAGCACATCGAGCAAAATCTGGCTGATAGCTTCGTTTCCACAACTTTCAGCGTAGTGCCGGATTAGGTATTTGATCAAGGTCTTTGGTATGCCGGCATTGACGCCATACATAGACATGTGGTCGCCATTGTAAGTGGCCCATCCGAGTGCCAGTTCGCTCAAGTCGCCAGTTCCCACAACCAATGCGCCTATCATGTTTGCCACATCCATAAGGATTTGTGTGCGTTCGCGGGCTTGACTGTTTTCAAAGGCCGCGTCGAGTTTGGTCGGATCTAAGCCAATGTCGCTGAAATGTTGCTTGCAGGCGTCGTGTATAGGCACTTCTTTCACGGAAATGCCGAGGCTCTCCATCAGGGCAGTGGCATTTGAATGGGTGCGTCGCGTGGTACCGAAACCGGGCATAGTGTAGCCGACGATTCCTTCATGGCTAAGTCCCAGCATGTCAAAGGCCTTGATACCTACGATAAGTGCCAGCGTCGAGTCGAGGCCGCCGCTTACGCCGATTATGATTTTCTGCGTGTGCGTGTGAAGCAAGCGCTTGGCCAACGCAAGGGCTTGAAGCGTCAGCACCTCTTCGCAGTCGGCTGCAAGGGTGTCCGATGCCGGAACGAATGGCAGCGGATTCACCGACCTTGTAGTGCATGCGGGGGTGGCGGTGGCAACGGTTTCTAGCCTTATGGCTCGGCACGCCGACTGTGGGTGGTGAACAGCGAGGCTCATGGCGTGTGTACGCCGGCTATGACCGATGCGGTCGAGGTCTATCTCTGCGATTGTCAGTTGCGGAACTGTCGAGTAGCGGGTGGCTTCGGCTACGACTTTTCCTTGTTCGGCAATCAGGCTGTAGCCGCCAAACACGCCGTCCTGCGTACTTTCGCCAAAGCCGCAGCTGGTGGAGACGCAGGCACAGCAGAGCGTTTTGCTCGTCTGGGCAATTTGTGCTTTGGTCTGTCGGTATTTTCCGACCACGTCGCTGTGTGCGGTCAGGTGGAGAATAAGGTCGGCACCGGCCTGCGCCTGATGGGCGGCCGGACGATAGGGGGTCGTGGCTTCTTCGCCGAGTTCTATGCCGAAGGAATACAGGTCGGTTTGGAATAGCAGGTTGCGGCCGATGGGAACATCTTGGTCGAACAGTCTGATCGTGGCATTGGGGGCAATGCCATAGGCCGACTTGAACCAACGCAGGTCGTTGCGGTTGTTGTCGTTGAGGAAGATAGTTTTAGGCACGAGTCCTTTCACCGCTCCGTTCTCTACGACGGCGGCGCAATCATAGAGTGCGTTGCCGTATGCTATGGGCAGTCCCACCACGGCAATGATGTCGGCCGACTGGGTGGCCGCGGCAATTTCTGCGAGGCAGTTCTGTGCCTGTTTGATAAGGGAATCTTGCAGCAGCAGGTCTTTGCACGAATAGCCCGTAATGGCCAGTTCGGGAAAGACTATGAGGCCCGCCTGTCGGGCTGCAGCCTCTTGGATTTGTCCTACGATTTGTTGCGTATTGCCTACGCAGTCTGCCACGTTCGTCTGTGGAATGGCAGCGGCCACCTTTACAAACCCTTTCATGTGTCTATTGGTTTAGGTTGTTGACTTATTCGACTATCAGGTCATCCAGGTCAAATTCATCGTCTTCGCTATCGTTTGTGTCGTCTTCCCAGTCGGGTTCCCATTCTTCAAAGTCTACGTCGAGCACCTGACTCTTCATGTCGCGGTGGACAAGTTCCTCGTGGCGTTCGGCACCGTTCTCGATTTTGTCGTGATAGAGGTTTTTCCACAATACGTCTTTCAGCTTATCGACGCCATAGCCGGTCACGGCCGAGAAAAAGACATGTTCGATGTCGGTAGGCAGTTCCTCTTCGAGAAGTTGCATGAGTTCCTCGTCAATCAGGTCGCATTTTGAGATGCCAAGTACGCGCCGCTTCTCTTCCAGGGCGGGGTTGAAGGCACGTAGTTCGGACAGCAGTGTCTCATAGTCTTGCTTGATGTGGTCGCTGTCGGCCGGAACGAGAAACAAGAGTGTGGAGTTGCGTTCGATATGTCGCAGGAATCGGAGTCCGAGTCCTTTGCCCTCGGAAGCGCCTTCGATGATGCCCGGAATATCGGCCATTACGAACGACTGCCCCTCGCGGTAGGAAATAATACCCACCGAGGGCTGAAGAGTGGTGAACGGATAGTTTGCAATCTTTGGCTTTGCGGCAGAAGTGGCCGACAGCAATGTCGACTTACCGGCGTTGGGGAAACCAACGAGGCCCACGTCGGCAAGCAACTTCAGTTCCAGCACAATCATGAGTTCCTGCATCGGTTCTCCGGGTTGTGCGTAGCGCGGAGCCTGATTGGTGGCGGTGCGAAAGTGCCAGTTGCCGAGTCCGCCGCGTCCGCCTTTCAGGAGCATAACGACCTGGCCGTCCTCGGTAATGTCGCAGAGGTATTTGCCTGTTTCGGCATCGTAGGCCACCGTGCCGCACGGCACGTCGATATACTTGTCGGCGCCGGCTGCCCCGTGCAGGAGCGACTTGCCGCCGTTCTGTCCGTGTCCGGCAAAGACGTGTCTTTCGTATTTAAGGTGGAGCAGCGTCCAAAGATTGCGATTTCCGCGCAGATAGATATTGCCTCCGCGTCCGCCATCGCCGCCGTCGGGCCCGCCGTTGGGGTTGTATTTTGCCCGATGCATGTGGGTAGAGCCTCTACCGCCTTTTCCGGACCGGCAAAAGATTTTTGCGTAGTCAATAAAGTTTGTTTCGGCCATTGTGCTATGGGATTCGACGAGGGGATTAGTATGGGGGAGGGTATGTGCCGGCTAAAGGGCGTCGACCACTTTGCAGATGTCGGCAAAGATGCTTTCGAGGCTGCCTATGCCCTTGATGGCGTGGCGCGAACCTTCTTTTTCGTACCAGTCGCTTACGGGGCGGGTCTGTTGCTTATAGACTTCGAGGCGCTGGCGTATGGTTGCTTCGTTGTCGTCGGCCCGGCCGGAACTCTTGCCGCGCAGAATGAGGCGGGTGATGAGTTCTTCTTCGGGGACGTCCAGTTCAATCATGGCGCTCAAGGTTTCGCCGCGTTCCTTCAGCATTTCGTTGAGAGCCTCGGCTTGTGGAATGGTGCGGGGGAAGCCGTCGAAGATGATTCCTTCACAGGGAAGCATCGAATCGTATACGGAGGCAAGCAACTTGATGATAAGGTCGTCGGGCAGCAATTTGCCGTCGTTGATAAATCCCTGTGCTATTTTTCCGAGTTCGGTTCCTTGTTTGATTTCAGCGCGTAAGGCGTCGCCCGTCGAGATGTGCTTGAAACCATATTTTTCTATGAGCAGTTCGCTCTGGGTGCCTTTGCCTGAGCCGGGGGCACCAAACAATACGATATTTTTCATATTCGGTGTGGTTGTTTGTCGGACAAATGTTAGTCGATTACATAGATTTCCTTCAGGTTGCGACCTTCTCCGTCGTAGTCCAGTCCGTATCCGAGAATAAAGTCGTTGGGAATCTCGAAACAACAGTAGTCTACGGTCAGGTCAACCTTGAGGTTGCACGGCTTGACTAATAGCGTGGCCACCTTTATCTCTGCGGGGTGGCGCTCTTCTAATTTGGCAATCAAATCCTTCATGGTAAGTCCGGAGTCGATAATGTCCTCTACGATAACTACCGTGCGTCCTTCAAGTCTTTCGTTGAGTCCCATGATTTCGCGAACCACCCCTGTGGAACTGGTACCGGCATACGAGGCCAGACGAATGAACGACACTTCACAATCAAGGTTCACTTCGCGCACAAGGTCGGCGGCGAAGACGAAGGCACCGTTCAGCACGACGAGAAATAGGGGCTTCTTGCCGGCAAGGTCTTCGCTCATCACGGCCGCAAGTTCCTTCACGCGTGTCTTGATGGTTTCTTCCGATATAAATGGCTTGAACACTTTGTCTTTAACTTTGACGCGATTCATAGGATTGGATGTTTTAGAAGGGAGACTATTGTGATATTAAAACGCGAATGTAGTGAAAAATATCAAATCGGACTAGTCAAAGCGGGAAATTGTTGCGCGGACAGACTAATTACTGGCTTTTTTCGGTCGTACCTTGACGTTCTGCGCGTCCGATTATGTAACCCAAAAAATGCATTATGCAATCCGCAAATTGTATAATGCAATTTCGCTGTCCCATAATGCAATTTTTTGATTCCATTATGGAATTTTCGGGCTTCTATAACTGATTGTTACAGAAGCACTTTTTTTGAGCCTATTAAATAGATTCCGTGACCGGAAGGTTGCTGGAGCCTGCGGCCGCGAAGGTCGTAGACGGCAGGAGTGTCGTGGTCGGAATCGACGGGCCGGTCGATGAAGCGCACGCGAAGGGTCGACCGGTTGCCGGTAAGGTGCATGTAGGCACGGAAAGGCGACAAGTGGCTGCCGGGAGCCACCTGCTTGAACGTGGTGCCGTCTTGCGTGAGAAAATAGACGTGGTCGCAATCGTCGCTACCGACATTCCAGTCGATAAAATTGCCGTAGAAAGGTCCGTCATTGTCCTCCGTGGGCGGTGCGATATGCTTGTCGCTCGGAACGATAAACAAGGGAAATGTTCCGCTATTGTTGTGGCCGTCGTATCGTAGTATAACCGGTTGGTAGGCTGCTATTTCCGACGTTTTGCTAAAGGAAAGTTCACCGTTGGAGTAGCCTGCGAACTGATAGGCTACGAACGATGAGGCAACCTTCCATGCAAATGGCAGGCAAACCGTTTCCCATTTCAGGTCCATGTAGGCTTCGCGATGATATTCGAGGTCTGTGGCGTAGGTGCAGCCAATTTCGCGGTCGATGCATAGGGGTTCCTTGTCGACCAGGTATGTCATTTTGCGGAGCGAGTCGGTTCCGTTGGCATGGTGTACGACGACAAAGCGCCAGGACTCGGGTGCGTAGGCTGCCTGACCATGGTCGATGTAGATGGGAATGTTGTGTGCGTCGAGGGCATAGGCAAAGTCGCTGGCATGCAGGGGCAATGCAATTTCGGTGAGGTCGAGCGCACTGACATCTGTAAAGTCTGTATTCGCAAGTTGCGGCGCCGACCACGTACCGGTGAGTTTCTTGGTGCCTTGTGCGGTGACGGTGGAGTCGGGGAGTAGGCCAAGTGTGCAGAATGTGATGCCTTGTCCCTGGCGGCTAAGAGCGTCGGACGGCGTGAGCGAGTTGAATGTCTGACTGCTTGGGAGATAGGCAACAATCTTGTGGGGCGTGGCGTGGGTGCATAGTTGGCCGTTGAAAATGGTCCAGGTGGCAGCCTCGTTGCCATACGACAAGTCGTGCTGCAAGTAGGTTTTGTCTGAGCGCTGTAGGGTGAACAATCCGTCCGACAAGGTTGTCACCAAAAAGTTGGCTAGTTGTGGGTCGTTGGCCACTTGTCCGTCCGACAGTTCATAGTCGGAATAGTCGACGGCACGCAACTGGCTGTCGGCCAGATGGTCGTCGGCGCGGAATGCAACCCATTTTCCGTCGGCAGGTGCCTCGGCCGAGCCGGTTACTTCGTCCAGTCCATCCAGTTGCCTGTAGAAGGTGAGTTTCGAACTGCTTTGTCCGTAGCGCGAATAGTTACCCCAATAGGCATATTGGTCCATGTCGCTGACGGCAAGGCAGTAGTTGGAGGTGGAACTGTTGCGCAGCGTGAAAGTGCCGTCGCCGTTGTCGATAAATACCCAGGCCTTGGGCGACGAAGCCGTGATGACGAGGTCGTTCGTACCGCTTGTGGCAATTCCGCCTGTGCCGTTGGCCGACAGGAGCGATATTTCAGTCCGCGCACCGTTGAAAGACAGTCGCCATAGGCAACTGCTCTGCGGCATGCTTATGGTTTGCGGTTGTGGGACGGACGTGGCGATGGCGGCAAGTTTCTTAGAGGACGTGGCACTTGATTTTTCGCTGGAAAGGAGCCATCCGCGTTGGTCGTTCTCTTGTGAATAGACCAGGAAATGGTCGGTGGTGTTGAGTTCGTCAATCGATTTTACGGGGACAAAGGTGGCATTGACCGTCTCGCCTGTGGTCTGGGCCGACGAGAGGGTGGGGCACACTCCGGCCGCTATTGCAGTCAGACAAAGCACCCAACGATGTATCCTATGGCCTATGCAACTCATCCCCTGCACGTGCTTACTGTTTTTTTGCCTTGGCTAAGCGCAGCAGATATTGGCCATATTGGTTCTTGGCCATGGGTTCTGCCAGCGTCCGAAGTTTGTCGCGGTCAATCCAACCTTTCTCGAACGCAATTGCTTCCAAGCATCCTACCTTCAGGCCTGTTCTTTTCTCGATGACCTCGATATATGTCGATGCCTCCGACAAGCTTTCGTGCGTGCCGGTATCGAGCCATGCGAAGCCGCGACTGAGGATTTCAACCTGAAGCGCATCCTTTTGCAAATAAGCCTGGTTGACGCTGGTGATTTCCAGTTCGCCTCGCTTGGAGGGCTTGATTTGCTTGGCGATTTCTATGACGTTGTTCGGATAGAAATAAAGACCCACGACCGCGTAATTGGAGCGCGGCTCGGCAGGTTTCTCCTCGATACTCAGACAACGGCCGGCGTCATCGAATTCGACTACGCCATAGCGCTCCGGGTCGGTGACGTGGTAGCCGAAGACGGTGGCCTGGCCCCGCTGCTCCGCATTTTCGACTGCGTTATGCAGTAGCGGCAGAAAACCCGAACCATGGAAAATGTTGTCGCCTAATACCAGGCACACATCGTCTTGACCAATGAATTGCTCACCAATGAGAAAGGCCTGTGCAAGTCCGTCGGGCGACGGCTGCTCTGCATACGACAGGTTGATGCCATAGTCGCTGCCGTCACCTAATAGGCGTTCGAAGGCGGGAAGGTCCTGCGGCGTGCTGATGATGAGGATGTCGCGAATGCCGGCATACATGAGCACGGAGATAGGATAATACACCATCGGTTTGTCATAGATGGGTATGAGTTGTTTACTGATGCCTTTGGTGATTGGATAGAGACGCGAGCCACTACCTCCGGCAAGCACAATTCCTTTCATGGGTTGATGTGATTTGAGAGTGGGTTATTTCTTGGTGGTACGCTTGGCCTTGGCCTTTGGCTTGGCTGCTTTCTTCGCTTCTTTAACTTCGGGCTCGACTACTTCGGGCACCGGAGTCTCGGCATTACCGCCCGTACCGATTTTTGCCAACATCTTGCGCAGTCGCTTTATTTCCTTGTCGCGCAGGGCCAACTCGTCCTCCTGGTTCTTAATGGTGGTGAGCAGCGAGTCAAGTTCTTCGTTGTCGACACTTGGGTAAAGGTTTTCTACGCGGGTGATGAAGTCGCCCAGGATATTCATGTAGTTCGTAAACGCATCGTAGGGCGAGTCATAGATACCGCGATATCCGCCGTACGAGTTTGCCTTGGTCGACATGAAGCGCAAATTGTTCGACGCCTGCAGGTAGTCGAAGTCCTGCATAAGCCTACGGTTACGGCTGATGTGTACTCGTGGCGCAATGGAGTATAGTTTGTTGCAGGCTTCCTGCTGCATGGTGTTGCCAAGCCAAGGCGACAGATCGCGTTCTTCGTCCACCCAGGATGTCGGATATTCCACTACCAAATCACCTGCCGACTTCACCTTCGAAATGATTTCGCTCGGAGTGGCGAACTCTATGTTGCGCTTCTTGCACTGCTCTGGTAGCGCACGGAGGAACTCGAGAATGTTGCTCGACAACGGCTGGAAGATGCCGAAAGCACAAAGTTCCATGTAGAGATTGATGATTTGTTCGTCTTCCGGAAGGGCTGCTATCCAATCGGCATAGGTTTCGGCGAAGAGAGGATAGTGGGGCCAGTTGGAATCGTTGAAGCGGAAAGAGATATCTTCGGACAGCGAACTGTCGCGAAGGAGCAGTTTCAGTTTCGGATTACGGCAGCAGTTGTAAACATAGTGCGGGCTCTTCCAGCCAAGGATGTGCTTGGCGCCTTCAGCCAGCATTCCCTTGAAACCCATATCGGCCACCATTTCGCCAATCTCGTCGTCGTAGATTAAACAGGAGTTGCGGAATACTTTCGGTTCTTTCCCGAAGAGTGCCTTGACTTTTTTGCACAGACGCTTGACCTCGTCGCGGAAATACTCGGGGTCTTTGAGCGAAGAAAAACCGTGTGAGTAGGGTTCTGCGAGAAACTCAACATTGCCATACTCGTTCAGTTCTTGAAGAAGGTCTAACACTTGCGGAGCATGGTTCTCCAACTGTTCTATAGCACAGCCTGAAAGCGAAATAGCGCACTTAAAGTAGGACCCATAAGTCTTTGCCATTTCAATAAGGGTGTTCAGGGTGGGGATATAGGACTTTTCGGCCGTTTCAGTGATGGCGCGCTCGTTTTCATAGTCGTCGTAGTAGTAATGGTCTTTGCCGATGTCGAAAAAACGGTAGCGTTTCAGATGAATATTTTGGTGTATCTCAAAATAAAGGCAAATTGTTTTCATAACAATAGGTTTATGGTTTGTTTTCTATTTGTATGGATTGACGATGTAATGCGTTGGGTGAACTATATTATATATGGAGTAGATTGCGGTAGCAGTTGTAGATGCGTTCGCCTACTTTTTCCCAGGTGATTTGGTCTACCTCGTTCTTGCCCTCAACTGACAGATAGTTGAATAGGGCTTCGTTCGTGCAGATAGAGTACATTGCGTCGGCCATCGCATTTATGTCCCAATAGTCGGTTTTGATGCACTTGTCCAATATTTCCGCGCATCCGCTTTGCTTACTGATTATCGACGGAACACCGCACTGCATGGCTTCGAGAGGGGAGATGCCGAACGGTTCCGATACGGAAGGCATCACGTAGACGTCGCTGTCGCGGAAAACCTCATAGACTTGCTTTCCTTTCATAAAGCCGGGGAAGAAAAACCTATCGGCAATTCCGCGGCGTGCTACGAGTTCAATCATTTCCTCCATCATGTCGCCCGATCCGGCCATGCAGAACTGTATGTTCCTTGTTCTCGACAAAACTTGCGCGGCTGCTTCGACGAAGTACTCAGGACCTTTTTGCATGGTGAGGCGTCCGAGGAACGTGACCACCTTTGTCTTGCGTTCGTTGAACGGTTTTCTCGACTCGGCAATGGCTCGGATTTCATCGGAGAGCGGATATACGGCGTTGTGCATGGCGATGCATTTGGCCGGATCTTGGTGGTAGTGGTTGATTACCGTCTGCCGCGTGAGTTCGCTAACGCACATTATGCAGTCGGCATGGTCCATTCCGTCCTTTTCTATATTGTACACGGTCGGATTAACGTTGCCGCGCGAGCGGTCAAAGTCGGTTGCGTGTACGTGAATGACCAGTGGACGGCCGCTCACGTTCTTTGCGTGAATTCCCGCGGGATAGGTCAGCCAGTCATGGGCGTGTATGATGTCAAACTCTTGCTGTCGGGCGATTACACCGGCCACAATCGAATAGTTGTTTATCTCGTCGTACAGATTGTCGGGGTAGCGACCCGAGAATTGGATGCATCCGAAGCGGTCGGTAAGGCAATAGGAGAAATCGGCGTAGATGTGGTCGCGCAGGCTGAAGTAAGTCTCCGGACTCATCTTGTTGCCGAGCCATTGCTTTACTTCGTCGTAGTTTACGTCGCGCCAAACGATGGGCGTCTCACTCATCCCGATGATGTTCATAAAACTCTGGTCCTCGTCGCCTGTGGGACGGGGCAGACAGAAGGTTATTTCCGTGTCGGGCTGTAGCGAAAGTCCTTTTGTAATACCATAACTGGCTGTTCCGAGTCCGCCAAGGATGTGAGGGGGGAACTCCCAGCCAAACATGAGTACTTTCATAGGTGTTTTGATATTAGATTTTGGTCAACTTGTTATTGTTTCGATTCATGGTGCGGGGCTATGCTTCGTCGTCGTCGGCCTGCGTGATTTTTTCAATCATGCGCAGTGCGGTCAGAATACCGGCCACGTTCATGGCATAGGAGATGGCGCCGCGGCCACTGAAGCGCGGGTTGCCGTCAAAGAGTTCGGGAATGGTTCCAATACAGTGGTAGTAGAGTTCTTCCTCGAATCCGATGAGTTGACGCTCCATGTAGTTGATGCCACTCATCTTGTAAACCTTCAGATAGGCCGACAGGTAGAAGCCCGTAAGCCATGGCCATGCCGTGCCTTGGTAGTAGGCCAGGTCGCGGTTGTATTGCGGACCTACATAGAGCGGGTTGTAGCCTACACTCTTGGGCGAGAGTGAGCGAATGCCTTTTGGCGTCACCAACTCTTTGGTGCACATGTCGAGCACGCTCTTTCTTTCTTTTTTGTCGAGTGGCGAGAAGTCGAGGGCTATGGCAAACAGTTGGTTGGGCCGTACGCTCCAGTCCATCTTCTGTCCGTCCACGTAGTCCAATAGATATCCGCTGTCGTTCAGGAACACTTGGCGGAAATTGACAGCCACTTTCTCGGCCACGCTGTCGAGTTGCGACTTGAGGGACTTATCGGCTGCTTTGCCGCACTTGTCTATCAGTTGCGAAACAAAGCGCAGTGCGTTATACCAAAGGGCATTGAATTCTACCAGATAGCCCGACCGTGGGACAATGGGCTTGCCGTTGACCAGAGAGTTCATCCAAGAGATGGCTACGTCGTGGCCGTCGCTGTAGAGAAGTCCGTTGTCGTGCAGGAAGAGTGAGGGATGCTTTCCATCGAGCAGGAAGTGCATAATCTTGACCAGCATGTCACCATATTTCTGGTAGCATTTCTTTTCAGAGACATATTTGGCGTATTGCTGGATGCTGTAGATGGCCCAAAGAAGTACGTCGGGTTTTTCCATCTCATATACCTTCACGCTGATGGGACGCCCGGCAATGAAGTCGTCGATAGCCTTCCGCGCGGTTTCCATATAGCGTTCAAATTCTTCGGTCTCGCCAATCGACAGGGTCAAGCCGGGAAGTGCCACAAAGGTGTCGCGTGCGCGGCACTTGAACCAGTGGTAGCCGGCCAGCACATAGTTCTCGTTATTTTCCTGATACTTGAACTGGTGGGCGGCATGGATGAGGCAGTGGTAGAAACTATTCAACGGAAGGCGGGGTGCTATCTCCGCGTCAATCATCTCAGAGAGTTTCGACGGGTCGGCAGGTGATTGCACCGAGGCCGAGAATACAATGCTCTCGCCCTTCTTTATTTCCATTTCAAAGTAGCCGGGAACCAGCAGGTCTTCGCTGGACTCGTAACCGCGTTCACGCTCCTTCGGATATTCCAGATTCATATACCAGTTGGGGGCATACTGGAACTGGGCCTCGGGCGTATTGAGTTGCATGAAAAGTTCGGGATAGCCTTCGTACATGCACATCTTGATGCCGTTTTCAATAGGTTGGAACGATTGGTTGGCCGTTCCGTTGGCGTGGGTCCATTGGCGCACGCTGCGGAAAGCCAGGAACGGCTTCAGACGCAACGTGGTTTGGCTGTGGGCCTCTAAGAGCGTGTAGCGGATATACAGGCGCGAGTCGAAGACGCCGTATGAAATCTCTTTCTTCAATATGACTCCACCGATGCGGTATATCCAGGTCGGCACTTTTTCCCAATAGAACTGGGTGATGTACTTATGGCCTTTGGGGCTATAGTTCTCGCCGCTGTATTTATGCAGTCCGAGATTGAATTCCGCACCGTGCTGTATGACGGTTTCATCGAGCGACGAAAGGAAAACATAGTTCTCGTCGCTTAATTGGGGGACGGGAGCCACCAAGAGTCCGTGGTATTTGCGAATGTTGCAGCCGACTAAGGTCGTGGAGCAATAGGCTCCGGTGCGACTTGTTATCAAAAATTCCTTGAAGAGCGAATCCTGCAGATTCGTCATCTGATTTTTGTCAAATTGCAAATAATACATGTTTTATATAGCTGTAGTTTATGGTTTGACATGTCTCTGGGTTCCGGCGGGAACCTATTGTAAAGTTCAAAAATACATAATTTTTAAATCCAAATCATTTTTGCATTCTTTTTTTACATTCTTCTGCCATTCTCTGGGAAAGTCCGGTGGCCGGCTGTGCCTTGTCCGGCGGAGTGATGCCATAAGGTTTTAGTACGGTTGTATGCGGTTGATTGTCAGCGGTATAGTTGGGCCGAAAAATTGCATAATGGGATTGAAAAATTGCATAATGGAATTTGAAAATTACATAATGGAATTTCGAAATTGTATAATTGAATTTTCAGATTGTATTATGCAATTTTCGGATTTCGTAAGGCGCTGGTTTCCAAACCATAAGAAAATCGAACCACAGGTCTGTGAAACAAGTTTGCCGGCCGGTGCTTGTTTTTACTGAAACTACTTTTTATCTTTGTTGCCTTATGAAAGGCTTGTTCCACATAGATTGTCGGAGCTTGGCAAAAGGCTTTTGCCTGCTTGCCATGGTGTGGGCTATGTCCTTCCACATGGTTTGCGCCCAGACCCCTAAGAGTGCCTACCAAACCTATATCGAGCGCTATGCGCCCATTGCTGTCGAGCAGATGGAACGCTATGGCATTCCGGCCAGCATCACGCTGGCGCAGGGATTGCTCGAGAGTGCGGCCGGACAAAGCAGTCTGGCCCGCAAGGCCAACAATCATTTCGGCATAAAGGTGGGCATGAACTGGACGGGGCCCTATGTGCTGAAGGACGACGACTATAAGGACGAACGATTTCGCAAGTATCGCAGCGCCGAGGAGAGTTATGAGGACCATTCGGTCTTTCTTCGCAGCGGACAGCGCTATGCCTCGCTGTTCAAACTGAAGCCAACCGACTACAAGGGCTGGGCTCACGGGCTGAAGAGCGCGGGCTATGCCACCAATCCCCACTATGCCCAGCAACTCATCCATCTGATTGAGTCGTACGACCTGGCCAGTTACGACAATCCCAATGCCGCCCGAAAGAAGCACGGACACGGGTACGCGGCCGACATTGCAAGCGGCTACACCTTCGGGTCGTGCAACGGCGTGCAATACTTGTTGGCCCGCGAAGGCGATACTTACAAGTCGATAGCCAAGATGCTCGGCTCCAAGGCACGGAAATTGCGCAAATATAATGACGCCCCCAAGCAGGCAATCCTGCACGCCGGAGACATTGTATACCTGCACAGTAAGAAATCGAAGGCTTCGAAGAAACTCGGCATAAAGACCCACGTCGTCAAGTCGGGCGAAAGCCTCTACGCCATATCGCAATCCTACGGCATCCGCCTGAAGAGCCTGTATAAATTAAACCAATTCGACGCTTCGCATGTCCTACATGTAGGCGACACAATAAGAATACGCTGATGCATTGTTAGCCCGGTGGACAACCCCCTCGGACGGACCGAAATCTAAAAAAAACATAAAAATGCACCACAACCCTTTAACTAATGCATGGTTGGGGCGTCATAAAACAAAAAGCAGAATAATCACACTTTAAAGTAATACAGTTATGAAAAAGTCACTTCTACTCTTAGTTTTGATGATGGGTTGCGTAGTGAGCACCTATGCACAGGACGACGTATACTTCGTTCCGAAGAAGTCGCAGGAAAAAGCAAAGGTGACTACGGTAACGCCTTCGTCCGACTATTCGACCTACGAGACGCTGCCTGCAACCGGCAATGTCGATGCTTATGACAGCGACGACGATTGGTATGTAGGCCGCAACCAGCGTAAGGACGTCGATTCGTATAATCGCCGCGGCAACTACAACGGCTCCAACGAGACGGTTGTAGAGGACGACGTAGCGATTGAAGACGGACAATACACCACCCGCATAATCCGTTTCCACTCGCCCAGTACGATAGTCGTTCTGAGTCCTTATTACTGGGACATGTACGACGCTTTCTGGTACGACCCCTGGTATTCCTGGACTTGGCGTCCTTATAGCAGCTGGGCATGGCGCACTGGTTGGTACTCGGGCTGGTATGTAGGCTGGCACGGCGGTTGGTATGATCCCTGGTACGGCTATGCATGGAACCGCTGGTATTATCCCCACTACAACCACTGGTATGGCGGCTACCGTCCCATCCATCATTATAACGACTACGCCTATCGCCGTGGAGGAACCCATTATGACCGCTACTACGGAGGCTGGGGCGGACGTCGCGACGGTCATGTGGCCAACAACTCCCGTAACAGCAGCCACCGCTACAACTATGGAACCGGTCGCAGCAACAACTATGGCAGTTATGGCAACTATGGTGGCAGCACCAACCGCGGAGGAATCTACAACGGCAACAGTCGCAGTCGCTCGTTCGGCGGTAGCAGCACCTACAACCGTACGACTCCGGGCACGACCAACGGCAGCATAAACAGCGGCCGCAGCGGAAACCGCAGCTACAATAGTGGCAGCAGCAACTCGAATGGTTCTTCTCGCAACAGAAGCTTCTCTGGCAGCAGTTCCAGTAGTCGTAGCAGTTCGTTCGGTAATAGCCGCTCCTCGTCGAGCAGTGGCTCCAGCTACAGCGGCGGAGGTCGCAGTTACAGCGGCGGTTCTTACAGTGGCGGCGGCCGTTCGTTCGGCAGCGGCGGCGGTGGCAGAAGTGGCGGACGCCGTTAAACCGGCCCGCCGCATCCTGCAGCCAACTCACAACACATTAGTCTGAATCAATAAAATTTTGCTACAATAATGAAAAGAACGCTTATTTGTCTGTGTCTCGCCTGTGTGGGCGGATGGGTCTATGCCCAGGACATCTATAAGGTAGAAAACTTCTCGTCGGAAGACCTTTCAGGCACGGCCCGCTATGTAGGCATGGGCGGCGCTATGGGCTCGCTCGGAGCAGACCTTTCGGTCATGGGAAGCAACCCTGCCGGCATCGGACTCTATAGAAAATCAGACGTGTCGGTCTCGGCCAGTATGCTCGGACAAAAGGGAGACTTCTCCAACACTAAGGCCGACAAACTGAAAGCCAGTTTCGATCAGATCGGTTTCGTATTTTCCACACCGCTAAAAAGCGACAACGTAAGATTTCTGAACTTTGGATTTAACTATCAGAAGCGGAAGAATTTCAAAAACTTTGCCCGGTTAGACAACATCGCCCTCGACGGACTCAGCCAGAGTATGGAAGCCGCCAATCTGGGACAGATGTATGGCGTGGACAGTTATCGCGGCGACTATGTTCCTATTGCCGACGCTGCATACAACAGTTATATGTTCGACCCGGTTTATGATGCCAGCGGACATGTGGTTGATTGGAATCCGTCGCATGCGGACAGCTACAACTACAACCGTACATGGTGGGGCGGACTACAGCAGTACGACATCAATGTCAGTATGAACGTAAAGGACCGCATGTACTTCGGTATGACTTTCGGCTTTTACAATGCCAAGTGGAATAGTTCCGTGGCCTATGACGAGCAGATTATCGACGAAGCAAACAATCGCACGTTGCCCTACTATATGGACAATGCCGAATCAATTACCGGAACCGGTTTCGATGTTAAGTTTGGCGCTATATTCCGCCCGATTGAGGAAAGCCCCTTCCGTTTTGGAATCTCGTTGGCTACTCCGACGTTCTACGATCTTTCGGCCAGCAGTTCGGTAGTTATGAATTCGCCTTATCAGAACGTTGATGCCGGTGGCGCTGTTATTTCGGAGCGTACAGAAGCCGGATATAACGTCGGATACGACTTCCGCATTCGCACGCCGTGGAAACTTGGCGTCAGCCTGGCTACTACGGTTGGCACACAGTTGGCTCTGGGAGCCGAATACGAGGCAAAGTTCATGCACTCGGCCTATGTGGGCTACCCGAATGACTATCGGTATTCGTGGGGATTTAGTTCGACGACGTCCGATCCTGCTCTGAACAATGAACTCGATATTTACACCGGGACCGTGCATACGTTCAAAGTTGGCGCCGAGCTTCAGATGGCGAAAGGCCTCTTCCTTCGTGCTGGCTACAACTATGTAAGCAGTCCGTTTAAGAAGGATGCCTTCCTGAACTACTATCCTGAAGAGGGAACCAGCCTTCCAGAGAGTGCTACCGCTTATAATGCCGTTGGTACTGACTATATGAATATCGGCGGACTCAGCCGTGTCACTGGCGGTCTCGGATATCATGGCAAGCATTTCTATGCCGACGCTGCAGTGCAGTATCAGATGCAGAAAGCCGACGTCTATCCGTTCCAGGTTCCTATTGACGATACGCACTACCGTACTAACGCCGTGTCGCCCAAATCAGTTGACCTGAACAACTATAGAGTAGTGTTCACCCTCGGATATAAATTCTAATTTGCTAATAATTGCAGAGCGGGGTGCTAATACACATTAGCGCCCCGCTCTTATTGTATGGTTTGTTGGCCCTATGCCTATGCGTTGATGAATAGTTCGTTCAGCGTGGGGTGGGCATGAATCGTTTGGCGGACTTGTTCTATGGTGGCGTTAGTGCTCATCCAAGCCGTTGCTTCATGGATGAGTTCGGCTGCGTGACTGCCCAAGATGTGCACGCCAAGGATGTGTCCGTCGGCGCTCACATACATTTTCAGCAGACCCTCAGCGGCTCCCATCGAAAGAGCTCTTCCGTTGGCGCCGTACTGGCACTTGCGGGTGGCGAACTCTATGCCTTCTTCCTTCAACTGCTCTTCGGTCTTGCCAACCATGGCTACTTCTGGGTGAGTGAATACTACGGCCGGACAAAGCGAGTGCTGGATGGGGCTGGACTTACCGAGAATCTTGGCCAAGGCCGTTTTTCCCTGGAAGGTTGCCGCATGAGCCAGTTGCATTTGTCCGTTGATGTCGCCGATGGCATAGATGTGTGGCACGGTTGTCTGATAGTATTCGTCCACGACAATGCCACGTCGGCTGACTTCTATATTGTAGTCGGCCAGGTTGAGGGCTTCCAGATTGGCTTTCCTGCCCACCGCCATCAATACATAGTCGCATTCGACGGTTTCATGGTTGTCGTTGGCCACATATTCAACCTCGTAGCAGCCGCCTTTATCGTGTATGGCAACAACCTGCGAACTTAGGCGGAAGTCGATACCACTTTTCTTCAACGCGAGTCTTAAGCGCTTTGCAATGTCTTTGTCGAAAAACGGGAGAACTTCTTTGCAGAATTCCACAACGGTAATCTGCGAGCCGAAGGTATTGAAGATGGATGCGAATTCAAGGCCGATGACGCCGCCGCCAATGATGCAGATGCGTTCGGGGATGCTGTCCAGTTTCAGCATTTCTGTCGAGGTCAGAACCTTTGGCAAATGGGCACCCTCAATAGGCAGAAACGCTGTTTTCGAACCGCAGGCAATGATAATGTCCTTTGCTCCGAACGATTGCTCACTGCCGTCGTCAAGCACCACGGCAACTGTATTGGCAGAGGTCAGTCGCGCTGTGCCATGCACATAGGTGACGCCCGCTTTCTTCAGTTGCATGGTTATGCCGTTGCCGAGTTGCTCCACGATTTGATTCTTGCGTGCAACGGCTTGACTGAGGTCCAGCCTGGCATCTCCGTCGAACGAAATGCCGTCTGCTGTGCAGTTTTTAATTGTGTGCAGTGTCTCGGCCGTATGGCATAGGCATTTCGTGGGAATGCACCCTTCGTTCAGACAGGTTCCGCCCACTTTGTGCTTGTCGATTAGTACAACTTGCAACCCGCATTGTGCTGCCTCCAGAGCGGTCTCATATCCGCCGGGACCAGCGCCTATAATAATCAAATCGGCTTGTGTCATGTGAATGTCTGTTTATAGTAGGGGTTGGTTGCAGTCTATTTTTCGAGAGTGTCGTAAGTGAATTGTGCCGAGCGAACGGCTTTCACGTCGTCCAGTCGCTTCACCGGAGTGGAATGTGGGGCCGTGCGGACCATTTCCCTATTGTCGCGTGCCTCGATGGCAATGGTTTTCATCGTCTCGATAAAGGCGTCAATCGTTTCCTTACTCTCGGTCTCGGTCGGCTCTATCATCAGTGCCTCGTGGAATAAGAGCGGGAAGTAGATGGTCGGAGCATGGAATCCGTAGTCCAGTAGTCGTTTGGCCACATCTAAGGTCGTCACGTGGGAAGCATCGTGATGGTCACCGCCATATTCTTCGCGCAGGCCGTCAAATACGAACTCGTGCTTGCACAGACCATCGATTGGGAGTTTGTAATAGTCTTTCAGGCGCTCCTTAATATAGTTGGCATTGAGCACAGAGAGTTTTCCGGCCAGGGCTATGTTTTCCCGACCGAGTGAAAGCAGGTAGCACAATGCGCGAATGATGACGCCGAAGTTTCCATATACCGGTGTGACGGCACCAAGGGCACTTGCACCGATAGCACGGTGGGCAGCGCCGCTGGCATCGACCTCTACCTTCGGATTGGGGAGGAGTTCTTCCAGCCCACTTCTCACGCCAACAGGACCACTACCGGGACCGCCGCCGCCATGGGGGGTCGAGAATGTTTTATGGAGATTGATGTGCATTACATCGAAGCCCATGTCTCCGGGACGGCATACGCCAAGCATCGGATTAAGGTTTGCTCCATCGTAATACATCAGTCCGCCGCAATCGTGGACCAATTTGGCAATCTCAGGAATCTTTTGTTCGAAAATGCCGAGCGTGTTGGGGTTTGTCATCATCATTCCAGCCACTTCGGGCGACAATTTCGTTTTCAAATCCTCTACGTCGACGGTACCATTGTCGAGGCTTTTGACTTGAACTACCTGCAGGCCACAAACTGCGGCCGATGCGGGATTTGTACCATGGGCCGAGTCGGGAACCAATATCTTGGTGCGTGCCAGGTCGCCACGTTTTTCATGGTAGGCGCGTATAACCATCAGACCGGTAAGTTCTCCGTGAGCGCCGGCGTATGGGTTGAGCGTAAACTGCTTCATTCCGCATACTTCCGATAGGATGCGCTGCGTGTCGTCATATAGTTTCAGACAGCCTTGTACGGCAAAGTCGGGCGCCGACGGATGTGCGTTGAAACCCGATAGTTGGCTAAGTTCCTCGTTCAGTTTCGGATTGTATTTCATCGTACACGATCCGAGCGGATAAAAGCCGGTGTCAACGCCGAAATTATTGTTCGACATGTTGGTGTAATGCCTTACCACGGTCAGTTCGTCGGCTTCGGGCAGTTGTGCCTCTTTCTGGCGTGCTTGTCCATCGGGCACCGACAGCGCATATTGCTTGTCGTATTTGTTTTTAGGAAGCGAGTAGCCTACGCGCCCCTTGTGGGACAGTTCGAATATGAGTTTATGATAATAGGTGTTGTTCATGGCAATTTTCTTTATGTGTGGAATTGACGCTATGGGAAGAGTGGGCGGGGGGCTTATCGACCGCAGACGGCCGACTTGCCTACCATTGGCGAACTAACTCGATGTAACGTTCAACCTCTTCCTTTCCGTATTTTTCAGTAACGGCGATGGTGAGGCAATTGTTTTCGGCCTCTACGCCTGCGAGGTATCCGTTTTCAGCCATATATTTTATAAATGCGCTGACATTGCCTTTTCCGCCAGTAAGGTGGAGCGTGAATTCGTTAAGGTAGAACTTGCCAGGGAAACAGTCTTCGAACAGACCTGTCTTTATGAGTTCATCGTGCAGGTAGTGTGCTCCGGCAAAACTCAATTCATTAACCTCGCGCAGTCCCTGTTCTCCCATCAGCGACAAGTATGCAGCCACATGCAGGCACATGTAGCCTTGGGCCGTACAAATGTTCGATGTGGCTTTTTCACGGCGAATGTGCTGCTCGCGCGCCTGCAATGTGAGTACAAAGGCGCGTTGTCCGTTTGCATCGTCGGTGGCCCCCACCAATCGTCCAGGCATTTTGCGCACTAGTTCGTTCTTTACACAGAGGTATCCGATGTGCGGGCCGCCAAAACCCATGGGTATGCCCAGACTCTGCGCATTTCCGCACGCGATATCGGCCCCCCATTCGCCGGGAGTCTTCAATACGGCCAAATCGCTGGCCACTGCATTGATGGCAAGCAGCGTCTTGTGTGCATGGCAGAGTTCGGCAATGCCTTCAAAGTCCTCGATGAGTCCATGTCGGTTGTGCTGGGTGCAAACCAGTCCGGCCACGTCGTCTTGTTCGATTAGTTCGGCTGCGGCAGCCTTGTCCATCGTGCCGTCATGCTCGGGCACTTCGACGAGATTGACTCCGTGGTAGTGGGCATAGGTCTTGACCACTTCCAGCACACTCGGGCGGAACGATGCGCTTATCAGCACCTTGTCGCGCTTCTTTGCGCTGGCCACGCACATAAGCATGGCTTCAGCCGTGGCCGTTGCTTCGTCGTACATGGAGGCGTTGCTGATGTCCATGCCTGTGAGATTGGCCATCATGGTCTGATATTCGAAAATATACTGCAGTGTTCCCTGCGAGATTTCTGCTTGGTAGGGCGTGTAACTGGTAGAAAACTCCGAACGCGAGGCAATATAGGGCACGACGCTCGGGGTTATGTGGTCGTAGGTGCCGCTTCCGGCAAAGCAAGCCAGTTGGATGTTTTGGTCGGCATATTGACGCAGTTGCTTTCTAACCTCTTCCTCGCTCTTGGCTGCGGGGATGTCGAGTTCGCCCTTATGTTTCAGTTCTTCGGGTACTTCGTTGTAGAGGTCGTCTAACGACTTTACACCGACAACGCGGAGCATTTCTTGCACATCTGCGTCGGTGTGTGGAAAATACTTAAACATCTGAAGGAGTATTTTATGGGTTGAGTGGGTTATAGAAAGATTAGAGCAAAAGTATTGGTGCTACAATTCTTTTGCTCTAATTCGTCTTAGTGGAGCAGTAGGGTGTGGATGTTACTCACAGATTGCTGCATATTTTTCGCCGTCCAACAGGTCGTTCAGTTCGTCGGCGTTGCTCATGCGAACTTTGATGATCCAGTTGGCAAAGGCATCTTCGTTGAGAAGTTGAGGAGCGTTGTCGAGTGCTGTATTCACCTCTACGATTTCTCCGCTTACGGGAGCCGTCAGCTCACTGGCAGCCTTCACGCTCTCTACGCTTCCGAAGTCCTCTCCGGCAGTAATTTCCTCGCCAACCTCTGGAATTTCCACATAGGTTACGTTTCCGAGTTGGTCCTGTGCGTAGTCGGTGATGCCGATATAAGCGAATTCACCTTCAACTTTGACATATTCGTGAGATTCCGAATACAAATAGCCTGCTTTAATTTCAGCCATGATTTTAAGATTTATGAGTGATTATTTTTTATAGTTTTTCTGATAGAAGCGTTTCTTTACGACTACTCCGCGACGGGCTTTTCCATGGATAAGTACGTCCACCGGGGTGTCAAGTTTGGCATAGTCGATGTCGACAAGTGCCATGCAGACGAATTGTCCGGTAGAAATCGATTTGTAGCCGGTGGTTACGTAGCCGATTTCCTTACCGTCAGCGCAGACGGGGTAGCCGTGGCGGGGAATGCCCTTGTCAGACAGTTCGATGCCAACCACTTTGCGGCTGACACCGTTGGCTTTCTGGGCGGCACATGCATCGCGACCGATGAAGTCCTTGGCGTCGATTTTCACAAACATACCCAGTCCGCACATAATCGGGCTGATTTCTTCGGTCAACTCGTCGCCGTAGAGCGGCAGTCCTACTTCAAAGCGCAACGTGTCGCGGCAACCGAGTCCGCAGGGCGTGATGTGAGCGGCAATGAGTTTGTTCCAACTCTCTACGATAAACTTATGGCTTCCGTAAATCTCGAATCCGTCTTCGCCGGTGTATCCCGTGCGAGAGATGATTACTTCCTCGCCGTCGATGACCAGCGTTTTGAATGTGTAGAACGCGAGTTCCTTGCAGGGCAACTGCAGGATTTCCTCAACGGCCTTTTCGCCTTGCGGGCCCTGTACGGCAATCTGTCCCCACGACTCGCTTTCGTTGGCAATTTCCACATGGAAGGCGGCTGCCTGCTTGCTAATCCAGGCAAAGTCCTTATCGATGTTGGCGGCATTGACCACTAACAGAAAATCGTTTTCGCCATTTTTGTATACAAGCAGGTCGTCTACGGTGCCACCATCTTCTTGCAGCATCATACCATAGAAAATCTTGCCGGCTTCAGCGTTGGCAATGTCGTTGGTAAAGATGTATTGCACAAATTTCTCGGCTTCGGGACCTTTTACGAATATCTCGCCCATGTGCGAAACGTCGAAAACGCCCACTTCCGTTCTTACGGCGTTGTGTTCGCTTATGATGTCAGAATAGAACAGCGGCATGTCGAAACCGCCGAATGATACCATTTTTGCGCCCAACGCTATATGCTGCTCGTGCAGGCAGGTAATCTTGTCCATAGGTAATGTTTTTAGATGATTGGTTTCTACGCACAAAGATAATTTCTTTTTTATCTCACGATTGCATTATGGGAGGTAAATTTTGGGGTGCAGATGAAATTATTTTCATTTTGTGTGCAATGGGGGCGATAATCTGCGGTGTGGTAGGCATAGAAAACGGCGAGGAGCACCCGATGGTCTCCTCGCCGTTTCTTAGGGTTCGTTGCCGAACGATAGGGGGATGTTAGTATTCTACTACTCCGGGCAATTCCTTTGCCTGTTCAATCATTTTCTCAACTTCTGCCAAACTGGGCACGCGATTAACCAGGTTCTTCGCGGCATTGATTTCTTCCAATTTCGGCTGAAGGTTGGCGGCTACGCGATGCTTGAGTTCTTTGACGGTATCTACGCCGGCGGCCTCGAGGAGTTCGGAGAATTGCGGGCCAACGCCGTTGATGCGCATCAGGTCGGCATGATTGACCCATGTCAGTATGAGCTTGGGCGAAATCTCGGTGGCTTCGGCCAGTGCCTTGCGGCCGGCGGCAGACTTGCCTTTCTCGAGCAGTTCGTTTACTGTGTTGATGCCTGCGGCAATAAGTTTCTGCGAGTAAACCTCACCGATGCCTTCTACGTCAATAATTTTGTAATCCATAGTGATAATTTTTGTTGGTGGGTGAAACAAGTTTTTTATTCCTATGCAAATATAACGAATTTCCTTTCAAATCGTAAAAGCAAAAAAAATAATTCCGACTCGCTGGGACGTAATGTTTCCGGCGGATGGGAATGGATTGATTTTGTGCAGGTTAGTGGAACGAAAAAATTGCATAATGGAATCGAAAAATTTCATAATGCAATTTGCAGATTGTATTATGCAATTTCGAAATTGTATAATTGAATTTTTTGATTGTATAATACAATTTTCACGTGCTATAATTTGCTTTATTTATAGGATTATAACACGCTGGTTTATAATTATATAAAGGATTGGCTCTATAGTGATTTTCCGAGCAAGTTCCTATAAAGCCACCAACTGCCTTTGTGCAAAGTGCGGGCGTATAGGAAGAGCAATTTGTAGGCCGCATTTGTGAGCGGATAGGCCTGCAGCAGTGCCTGCGATTCTTCGTGCGCTTTTTCGCTACGAAGTTCGGCGGCAAGAATGGTCGTACGGGCTCGGAGTGCATGCCGCTCATGGGATGTCAGAGTCATATGGTCCACGGCGTTAATTGCCGACAGGTAGCCTGAGAAGTGCGACTTCCGGTCGGTTCCCGTTATGCTGTTCGCGTGCTGGTTGATGAGATGGTGGGCATGGCTTAGCCAAACGGCTCGCGGCTCGGACTTCAGGGCTCTTATGCCCAGTTCCCAGTCGTTCCATATAGGCAAATTCTCATTCCAGCCGCCGATGCGTTTCAGAAAGTCCGTTCGGAAAATCATGGACTGCGTCGACAGTTGGCCGGTCAGTATCTGGTCGGCGGGCGAGAGCGTTCGACAACTGCGCCTGGTGGTGATGCGCCCTGATGCAACTCGCATGCGTGTGGCTGACAGTATCAGGTCGGTTGTTCCGACATGGGGTAGTGCTTCTTCCAAATGGGATAGTGAGAACTCGTCGTCGGAGTCGAAGAAGAATACATAAGGGCGTGTGGCCGCATGCAGGCCGCAGTTGCGTGCAGCAGCGGCACCGCGCTTCGGTTCGCTAAGGAGTCGGACCGATGCCGCCGACTGGCTGTTGTCGGCCATAAAGCGCTCAATCAGTTGGACCGACAGGTCGGTCGATTGGTTATCGACAAAAATCAGTTCGACGGGCCAGGTGAGCAAGTCCGACAATGACGCGAGGGTGGCGGGTAGCCATTTGGCTCGGTTGTAGAAGGGAATGACTATCGAAAAATTATCGCGTACGTCCATCGTACAGGTGTTTTATGCCGACAAGCATATCGCGCAGATAGGAAAGTCGCGTGGTCCAGGATGCTTGCTTTATGCGAAAGGCCTCGTACACGCATCTTGCCGTTCCGCCTGGCAGTCCGTGCAGTTTGCACAGTACTGCTCCCTTGGCACGCCTTACGGCTGCCTCTTCGGAGAAGCGGCTTCCGGTGGTGTACGAGTCGGTTTCTACCACGGTGGCAGGGTAAAAAACCACCGCCAGCCCATTTTTCAGTGCGTCGTATAGGAAAACCTCTTCCTCGCCGCATGCAAGATGTTTGGAACCCAGTCCGAAGCGTTCGTCGAATGCGGGCAATCGGTCCGTGCGACGGCAGGCTATCTCGACCGAACTGGGGTAGTATCCTTTAGGGCGGTGCGACAGGTGGAAGGGATTGGCGGGGTAGGCCTTAAGTGGCTCGCCCGATTCCGTAGATGCCTTCAGACAGATAATATCTGCACGCGGGTGCTCGGCGAAAGCATCCAGCAGATTACCCACATATTGGGAGGTGTAGCGACAATCGTCGTCGGCAAAGAGAAGGATAGTGCCCTGCGCATGCCGGAGGGCAAGATTTCGGCTGTGCGATAGTCCGGCTCGGCGGCAGGTCAGTAGCCGCAGGTCGTTTCTGGTTGCTATCGGCGACGATATGCGGTAGGGTTTTCCGTCCGTATGCTGCCACACAATCAGATATCGGACATCGGGTCTCGCAGGCATAAGCATCTGGTCGATATGCTCAATGCCTTGGTTGATGGTCGATATGAGGATTTCAAGCAGCATAGTCCGATGGTTCAAGAAGTCTTTTTCATAAATCGGATACCCTCGGCCATGTGGCGCATAAACGGCCAAAAATGGCACATCCGATTCTTTGACGACTGGACGGCATAGTTGAAGCACTTGACCCAAGCCTTGCGGCCGTATTTATAATAGGAGATTGCGCCGTAACTACGCTGCACGCCGGCATCCACATAAATCATGGCTTTCTTGAGCAGGGTCGAAGTCTCAACAATCTTTATGGGGAAATAGCGCATGCTTAGGTTGGCTTTCTGCGCATCAATCATCCAGATGTCTTCCTCGCCACAAGTTAGGAACGGAGTACCCAAACCAAAGCGTTCGTCAAACCTGACGCGTCCCTGAATACTGCGCCGGCGGGCTACCATCTCAATTGCCGAGATGGTGTATTGTTCTGGCATCTGATTGATGACGCATTCTTCGCTGGGATAATTCTTGAGCGGCTTGCCCGTATAGGTGCTTGCGCAGAAAAAAGCCACGTCGAGGTCAGCATGCTCTTCCATCACTCCGAAAATCGTATCGAATGTGTTTTCAGTAAGTCGCGTGTCGTCGTCCAGATACATCACCAAGTCGGCAGTAGCCTTTTCAAGCGCCAGATTTCTATTGGCCGAAAGTCCGCGACCTTTGTAGGTGTACAGCGTCACGTCGTGTCGGTTGCGAAGTGCTTGCGGAATAAGGTCCAAATAGCGCTCGTCGGTATATTGATAGGACATGATGTAGTGAACATCGTCGCGCGGGTCGGCAAGCGTATCGTTGATTCTGACAATGCCTTTGTCTATGCAGCAAATAAGAACATCAAGGGTCATAGGGCTATTGTTTGGTTGGATGGGATGGAGTAGAAATTATGTGGATAGTTGCTATGTTCAGAAAAGTGTGAGCTGTTTGGGCGAAAGTTCGATTTCGTATTCATCGTAACAGATGCCTCGACCGCCAAATCCCTCTTTTTGGAACACAAGTCCGCGGTTCAGGTAGGCGCCTCCGTCCTCGGTGGAGATGCCAAAGTCAAAGTAGTCCAGTCCGAGGTTTTTATAGTGTGAAATCAGTTGGGCAATGAGCGCGTCGAGTGCTTTTTGCTCCAGGCCGACGGCACCTGCCGCAATATACTGTAGGTGGGCAATGCCACGCCATACGTAAACCACGATGCCGGCCAATAGTGTGTCGCCGTTGTAGCAAGTTGCCAATTGGATGTGTTGGGGAAAACGGCTGTGCAATAGTTCGATTTCGGCAAGCGAGTGGGTAGGGGTGGTGTGGTGGCGACTTTCCAACACCTGCGATAGTACATCCCAGTAGTCGGATATGCGGCTCCAGTCGTCAATCCGTATTTCCAGCGGATAGTTACGTGCCGATTTGATTTTCCGATTACGAAGCGTGGAAAATGGGAGCGGGTTGTGGAGCGGAATTGCCGATGAGAGATTGCGGTAGATAAGCCTTCCGCCCAATCGGTATATCCAAAACAGGTCTTCCTCGCAGGGCGTGGTGTGATAGATGTGTGGAATGGGCTTGTAGGTCCATCGCATAAAATGATTCGACAGCAGGTAGTCAATCGTCAACTTGAAGAATTGACCGACATCTGCTGTCGAACTTTTGGGGTCGATAATAAATCCGCCGTATGTGAGTCCGTTGTGCGAAGCCAACACGGTGGCGTTTTCCTCTTCGTGGGCCGGAAGCACCGCCAACACCTTTCCGCTGTCGGAGCAGATAAGGAGAGAATGGTCGGGAAAGCGGTCAGCGTGATAGTCCATATACGGACGCTTCAACAGAAAAGTTCCGTTGCGCGACTCGTCTATGAAACTGTCCCAAACCTGCTGATATGCCGGACTATATCTCTTTACAATCATTGTGTTTGTACGTGCGATGGCGGTTGGCTATGGATGAATTTGTGGCGAATATACTGAATTTTTCGTATTTAGTGGCTTTCTGCCACAATACCTTTGCCCGACCGGCCGTTCAGAAGCACCTGCAACGGCTGTTCATACTCCACGATGCGGATGCCATCCGACTCGTAGCATGCGGCAAGGGTGTTTAGTGCGGCTACATTGAACAATCCGTTTCCGCGACTTTCGTCTACGCACATATATCCGATGCCGAGGCTGGTCAGATTTTGGAAGAAGTGAGTTCCCTGGCTCGGTTCAATCCGATAGTCCGAGTAGGTGCATTCCACGATTATGCCGGCCTGGTTGATGTCTGGGAAATCAACTGGTATGCCTAACCAAGGATCGCTGCTTCCCCATCTGCCGGGACCGACTAATATGTATTTTTCGTCGTTGTCCACGAACTGCTGGTTGATGGCAGCCACTTCTTGGGCGAGTGCCTTGTTGTTTGACGGGTCGAAATTATCGGGCCGGACATATACAATATGGCGCATGGTGTCGCGCTTGCCGTTTCCCAGTGCTTGATTAGACGACACCAGTATGGTAGCGTTGTTTTCAACGGTTTCAATCTGGTGGTCGTCGATGTCATTATTCATATCGACGATGGGACGCATCTGAAGCAGTTTCAGACTGGCTTTTCGTGCCACGGGATCAATGATGCCGGCTAATTCGACTTCGATATTTCTGCCCATCTCACGCTTGCCAATCTCCAAAAGTCTGTTGATGGTCGCAGCAATAGGGTATTCGTCGTATTCGATAAGGTTTTGGAAACTTACAATCTTTCGTCCGTATTTGTGCCATCCTGGTTTCAACCGATTGTCATTGGCATCGTAGGTGGAGCATACGAGTTTAAGCACGCCGTCGGCTTCGGCTGCCGACAAATCTAACTCCGACAGGTTGAAATTATCTTCCCGCTCAAAGGAATCCATGGGATGCCGGAGATTTATAGCCAGAAATTGTTTCTGAGAATCGCGCAATGCAATCTCAGGTTGGGACAATTGGAGGATTCGACGTGGGTGTCTGGGCGAAAACTGAAGCGTTTTGCCGTAATTGTCAACGATATATTTTCCTAACCCAAGCGAAAGCGAAACAATCCCGTCTTCAGGCTTCTCGTCATTTATGGGATAGAAATTTAGTGAGCGTGCTACGCCGCTGAATGTCGGATAAAAATAGTCGCCGTGCTGTTCTCCGACCACTTCCTGTAATACGATGGCCATCTTTTCCTCTTCTACGAGGTTCTTTGTGGCTTGCAGATAGGCCTTGCTCTTTTTGAAATATACGCTGGCATATACGGCCTTTATGGCGCATAGTAGCAGACGCAGGCGCTCTTGTCGGTTTTCGCTGCCCGGTATCATAAAGGTCGAATAGATGCCTGCAAACGGCTGGTAGTGCGAATCTTCGAGCAAACTGGACGAGCGAATGGCGATGGGGCCTACTACTGCGTCGAGGAAGGACGCCAGTTGCGAAACGATTTCTGCGGGAAGGTGAGCGGACTGAAAGTGCTTGAAGATGATTTCATCATCGGTGTCGGAGAATGCAACCTTCTGCAACTGGTTATGTTGGATGAAGCGGTCGAAAACATCTGTGCAGACAACCACGGTCTTTGGGATGTCGACCGAGAGATGCTCTGGCATTTTGTTTTTGTACCGTCGAATCATTGCCGCCATAAAGGCTAATCCGCGGCCTTTACCGCCGAGCGAGCCTTTTCCTATACGAGCGAAGGCAGCATATTTGTCGAATCGGTCGGCCTGATAGACTGCCACGACGCCTTCGTTCTTCAACTGGCGGTAGGCCACTATGATGTTGAAGACGAACTCCCTTGCCTCGTCCATACTCTCGTACTCGCTGACGTCTATGTTTATCAAGACGAGAGCGGGCTCAAACATTGCGCGATTAAAGAAGAAACGTGAGAAGTCGTTTCTCGCAAGGTGATAGCGCATGGCACTATCGGGTATGTTCTTGATGCAGGTTTGCAGTTCGTGGAGCGTATGCACCTTGAAGAGAAGTTTATGGGTGCGCGGGTTGATAATACGAAAGTCGCCCATGCCAAAGTGCTGTTCCATCTCGTGACGGAGTTTCTCGGAGTAACGACGGTCGTTCTTATGAATAAAACCGACGCCGAGTTTCTTTGCATAGGCCACATTGTCGGCTTCACTTGACTCCAGAATCAGGCGTGCGCCGGCCGAGTATTTGGGAAGTTCCATTCCGAGTTGATAACCGGCCAGTTCGTCCTTGGTATTATTGCGCATGAAACTCATATCGGACACGACGCCTAATACATAGTCCCCGTAGTTCTCAAGCAGGTTGATTGCTTCTTCGTAATTACGCGCCAGCAAGATTTTAGGTCTGCCGCGCATTCGAAGTGCCTTCAGTTGGTCGTTAAGTGCCTCTTTTGCAATCTCCCGACTTTGTTCCAGCACAATGCGATAGAGGTGTGGCAGTGCAGAAGAGTAGAAACGGATGCTGTCCTCTACCAAGATGATGCATCGCACCGAGGCCAGCCGCGCATCGTTTACGAAATTCCATTTGTCCTCTACCAGTTTGATGATGGCGAGTAGCAAGTCGGCATCGCCAAGCCACGAAAAGACGTAGTCGATATTGCTGAGGTCTTCCTTCTTTATGCGTCGCGACACTTCGTGGGAGAAAGGCGTCAGCACCACGAGGGTTGAGTCGGGATACAAGCGTTTGATGTTCTTGGCCGAGGCAAAGGCGTCGTGGTCGGCCATATTGGGCATGCAGATTATCAGTTCGAAGTGCTGTGTGGAAAGCACATGCAGCGCCTCGGTCTCGGTTTCCACTTTCGTAAACCGCGGGGGATATCTCAATCCGAGTGTGGTATATTCGGCAAAGACTTGCTCATCGATTCGTCCGTCTTCTTCAAGGGCAAATATGTCGTACTTTGTGCCCAGGAGCAGTACGTTGAACACGCGTCGCTGCATCAGGCGTACAAATGGCGTATCGTTGAATTTGGGTATTGTAAGGGACATGGTCGATGAGAGCGGGTTAGAAAGGGAGTGGTTTATGGGGCTGTGGTGCCCGATTGCTTGCTAAATTAAAAAGAAGTTTTCAGAGAGCGGTGTCCTAATGGCATGATTTCTTGGTTAGTCCGAAAAATGTTCAATGTAGGCACCATCTTTTGACACGATATGGCAACGCACAGGCAGGTCGGCTACTTCGTGGGCATATTTCCGTTGTTTTTGTTCCGACAAGTCTGCTCCTATTACGATAGTCTTTGGTTGCAGCCGGAGGCATAGGTTTCGCAGCGAACCTCTGAATGCTTTTGTGACGAATAATATGTCGGTCGGCCGGGTGGCAATGGGTTCGTGGTCGTTGCCATATTGCCGGTGGGGAATGGCAATAGTTTTCGAGCCCCACACTATAAGCGTGGAGTCGGCATATAGGGTGGCGGTGCGGGTCGGCAGGGGCATCTGTCGCGACGGGCGGTAGTCTTTGTGTGCTTCAAGGTGGTTTCGGGCCATGCGATGCTGAAACTCGGTCAGACTGTCGTTGGATGCCCAAATGGCAGTTTCCTCTTCAGTCCCGATAATATGTACCAGCGGTAAGTAGCTGTTGTAGATGGCTATTTGAGGTTGCAGTCGGAGACTACCACGTGCAATGCGTCCGCACAGTACTATCAGTCCGGCCAGGATGGCCAAGCAAAGCCATTTTTGCCCTTTTTGTCGGAATGGCGCAATCAGACAGCCAATCGACAGGTAGAACAAACCGACTTGCCACATAGTCGGTGCAAATGCAATGTGGCTCAGCGGCCAATGGCTGACGGTGGTCAGGATGGCGAGCATTAGGGTCGTTGCTTTTTCCATGATGAAGGCAACGACAGACTGTACGGGAGGAATCAGAAAGAAAGCCAATCCGCCGCCCAATATAAGGTAGGCGAATGGCAGTATCAGCAGTGTCGACAGCAATCCGTATAGTGGAATCGAATGGAAGTGATAGGCCACGATGGGGAACGTTCCAATCTGTGCGGCCAACGATAGCATGACGGTACCGTATAGGAACTGCAATGCCTTCGACTTATGCAGCCAACCCGGTTGAGGCAGTTGCGGATAGACGGCATAGATGGCTATCATGGCAACAAAGGACAACTGAAATCCTACATCGTAGAGCGAGTTGGGAGAAACGAGAAAGAAGGCAATGGCAGCCAGCGACAGCAGATTTAAAGGTTGCAAGTCGTATTGAAGGGCAAGCAAAAACTGGTAGAGGCTTGCCATGATGACTGCTCGCACAAGCGACGAGGGCGCTCCGGCAAGCATGCAGAATGCCCACATTATCGGAATGAGGCACAGCCCAAGCCACATGCGCCACCGCCTGCTTCTGACAAACAGCCACATAAACAAGTTGGCAATGGCAATAAAGATGCTCAGGTGGAAGCCGCTCAGGGCGATGACATGTGCCGTGCCCGACTGCGAGAACAAGGTGCGGGTGTCGGACGTGATAAGCGAACGGTCGCCCAGCGTAAGCGAGGCGACCACGGCCAGCGTGTGGTCGGAAAAATAGTCTTTGTAGCGTTCCACCAACTTGCTGCGCTGGCGCAGAAACCAAGTGGCCGAGGGAAATTTCGCCGTGTATTTTCCCATGGGAGCCCATTCTTTGGCGTAGCACATAAAGGTGCCGTCAATCTGGTCGCGTTGCAGATAAGCGCTGTAGTTCATTTCGCCCGGATTGCCATAGTTCTTGGGACGAGTGATTTGGGTAAGCAGCCAGATACTGTCGCCTGGAAGCGGTTGCGAGCCACTTTTCACCAACACGCCTTGTGCCCGGTGTCCGTCAATCGAACATACCACGCGCCAACTGCGTGGGTTGTCCTTGTGTATGCGTAGAATCTGTGCGCGGTATAGTTGTTTCGATTCCGGCCATTCGACTTGTGGCCGGTTCCGGCTATTCCACATCGACAGTATGCCCATTCCGCAGGCTGCCGTCATAAGCAGGGCGACAAACAAGGCCGTGTGTTGTCGTTTTTTCATAAAGACCGCCACGAGCGCGGCTATGAGGCCTGTTTCTGCCACAATGGCGCCGCCCAACACCCCTATGCTGTCGGTGCGGGGCATAAGTCCGGCTGCCACAATGCCTATGGCCATGGCGCATGCCACGGGCAGCAGCGGACTATTCGTCAGTAGGGTGTTCAATCTTGACGGTTGTGACATCGGGATGGTGTATGTCGGGCGCCGTTCCGGGGCGGCCCGTTACGTAGAGCGTAAGGATGGAGATGCGGAGGTCTTTGATGTGCGACAGTGCGTGTATGCAAGCACCCAGCGTGGCGCCTGTTGTCAGCACGTCGTCTATTAGCATCAGGTGCTTTCCCTCGAGGCCGCGTGTGCGGTGAGCCACAAACAGTTGGTCGACATTCTCTTTTCGTTCGTGGCGGGTAAGCCGTGTCTGCGTCCGATTGTTGCGCCGCCGCCAAAGCACGTCGGTCTTGATGGGAATCTTAGTGATGCGACTCACGCCTCGGGCAATCTCGTGGCTCTGGTTATAGCCGCGTGTATTCCAACGCACCTTGTGGAGCGGAACCGGCACCAACCAGTCGACGCCATTGAAGAACGAGGTCGAAAGTAGTTCCTCCGCGGCTTTTTCTCCGAGGTATTGCCCCAGATTCATTTTGCCGAAGTATTTTAGAGAAATCACTGGCCGCGCGGCACCCGTGCCTGGAAAATAATGCAGGTAGGACGTGACGCTTTCTACCTCGCGGTGTTCCCAAAACATGCGTTCTGCCGGATTTCCGCTATGCGCTCGATAGCCGGTATAGGGCAGTGAGAGCAGGCATGCCGTGCAGAGGTGGCGCTCGCTTGGGTTGAGCGTTTTTCGGCATATTGCACACTGTCGCGGAAACAAGATATCTCCCAATGAGCGGATGAAAGGACGCAGTTTCATAGTGTGTTCGTAGACCTCAGGTGTTCAACGGATGGGTTCGTATGGGTAAAAATAGTAATTTTGCTTCGAATAATTCCGCCATTTTATTGCAACCATGAAAAAAACGCCCCATTCGCCCCAGACCCCGCAGCCGTCGGCGCAGTCGATAACACTGCTTGAGCGTGCCCAAAGGGAATGGCCCGAGATGAGCCGTGCCCGCCTCAAGGAGTATATTGCCGCCGGACGCATTGCCGTGGACGGCAGCCCGCGACGCAAGGCCAACGAGCCGGTGGAAGCCACCTGCCGGGTCGGCATCTTATCGAAGCAACCACAAAAACCGTACATAGGTCGCGGTCTCGACTGGGTGTGGGAAGACAACTGGCTCATTGTCGTGGTGAAGCATGGCGGGCTACTCTCGGCACCTAATCGGGGCGGCGAAATCAGTGCAAAAAACATTCTCGACGACTATTTTGAGCGTACGCATCAGCGTTGCCGCGCCCACGTGGTCCATCGTCTCGACAAGGAGACCTCGGGGGTTATGGTGTTTGCCAAGCAGATGGAGGCCGAGCGACGACTTGAGGCCGACTGGCACGGACACGTCGTGGACCGCCGCTATGTGGCACTCGTGTCGCAGTGTCCGAAGCAGACGGAAGGCACGGTTGTCAGTTGGTTGAAGGATAATAGCGCCTATGTGGTCTATTCTTCACCCACCGACAACGGCGGTAAGCGCTCGGTGACACACTATAAAGTGATTCGTAGCAATATGGCGCAAGGCCGTGCCTTAGTGGAACTGAAACTGGAAACGGGGCGGAAGAATCAGATACGCGTACATCTGGCCGACCTGGGCTGTCCGATTTGCGGCGACCATAAGTATGGCAGCACCGACAACCCTGAAGACCGCCTATGCCTGCATGCTTTCAGGCTGGTGCTCCGACATCCGATGACGGGTGAGGAACTAAGGTTTGAAACACCCCTTCCGAACTGGGGAAAGTAGGGGAGAAGATTTCTGCGGCATAGTGATATTTTCCATTCCAAGGCTTGAAATGGACATTCCAAACCCTGAAACGCACGTTTCAAGCCTTGAAACGGAACGGGCGATTATGTGGCCGAAAGAGTCTGCGGACATCGGAAAACCGCGCATCGTGCGGTGCAAAAAGAAAGCCATACAATCCGTGTGGGACTGTATGGCTTTGATGTGTGCGACGGTCGGGCCGGTTCGTTTCCTATTTGCGTCGTTTCAGTCGCTTGGCTATTCGCCACAGCGGAACGGCAACCTTGCTCACGCTAAGCACGTGCGTGAATGCCGTGCCTACGAGGTCGCCCAGCCGGAGCGCGTGCTGATGGCGTCGCATCAGGCTGTTGGTCTGTCGGCGTATGAGGTATTCCTCTTGCCTTAGTTGGGCTTCGATTTCGCGCCTTCTCTGACGCAGGGCCTCTTGCGGACTGGGTTGCTGGACGGACTTATTCATTGTCGGAAGGGTTGAATGGAACGGAAGAAGGCTCGTCGGCGGATGCGGCAGGTTGGTCTATCGACGGATAGAGGGCCTTGATGAGCGGACCAAGGAAGAGCGACTTGCGCCCGATAATGACGGCCACAAGCAACAACAGCCAAAAGGCGGCCACGATAAGGAAGGCCCATCCGTAGCCTATCAGTTTGCCCAAAAGGATGGCGCAGCCAATCGACAGGAATATGAGTACCAGAAATCCGACCAGCAAGGCAAGCAGTCCGCATATCAGTGCGGTCAGGATGACTGAGCCGCGCTCGACGATGTCAATCTTGGCCAGTTCGAGCCTTAGGCTTAGCGTCTTCAGAAAGCCCTGAAGCATCGACGTGAATGTTTCCTTGTTCAGCATGTCTTAGTGGCAAATGGGTTGCACGGAGAAACGAATCGGCAGGACTTTATTCTGCGTCATCGGGCTCGAGTTCGTCGGCAATATCGTCGGCAATGTTCTCGATGTCCGAAAGCGACAGATTGATGCCCTTGGCCTTCAGGTTCTCGTTGACCTTGTCGGCAATCTTTTTGCCTTTCTCTACGAGTTTCTTACGGGTGTCTTCTCCCTTTTCAGGGGCTAACAGCAGTCCACAAGCGGTGCCCACAGCGGCTCCGCAGAGGAATGTGAAAATTGCGCTGAATGTTTTCATGACTTTAGTTATTTAATTTGTATGTGTGTCTATCGAAGTGTGTCTCAGGCTTATTGCGTTGGTTGCTCACACGGCGAAAGTAGCAAAAACAATTAACAAACAAAATTTTTGTACGGTTCGTTTCTATTTTGACTTTATGAAACGGTTTGGTTTAATCTGATTGCCAAGGTTGTTTGTCCGTGAGGCAGGGTGGCGGCACAGCCTTGTCACGCTATTGCTTCTTGCTTTTCTCCCGCGACCCGTTCCGATGGTTCGACCGGGGCTTTCCCTGGCGCGGTTTACCCTTGCCGCGTCCGGGTCTGCCGTGGTTGCGGCCCGGCTTTTGGCTCGTTGCTTTCGGTGCCTCGCATCCTTCGGGCAGAGGCTCTGGACTTATCGACAGTTGCAATTCGTGTCTGATTTGGTTCCAATAGGGTAGGTCGCGCTCGTTGGCAAGGGTGAACGCTTTTCCGCCTCGTCCGGCGCGGGCGGTACGGCCAATTCGGTGGACGTATTCTTCTGCGTGGCGAGGCACGTCGTAGTTGATGACCATATCAATATCGGTCACGTCGATGCCACGGGCCACGATGTCGGTGGCAATGAGCAGTTGGACGTGACCATTCTTGAACCGTTGCATGACCTTGTCGCGCTCCGACTGGGCAAGGTCGGAATGCATGGTCTCCGTGGTGTAGTCGTGCTTTCCCAGGTCGCGCGGAAGGGTTTTTACTTGCAGTTTCGAGGCACAAAAGACAATGGTGCGGAATGGCGGGTTGTGCTGAATGATATGCTTGAGCACTCGAATCTTGTCTGCTTCGCGGCACACGAAGACACGCTGGTCGATTTTCTCAATAGGTTTCGACACGGCGATTCGAACTTCCACGGGGTCGTTCATCAAGGTCTTTGCCAGTTCGTTAATCTTCTCCGGCATGGTTGCAGAGAAGAGCAGCGTCTGACGCTTATCGGGCAGATGTTTTGCAATGCGCAATATGTCGTCTACAAAGCCCATGTCGAGCATTCGGTCGGCTTCGTCAAGCACGAGATAGCGGGTCTGGCTCAAATCGAGGTTGCCCAGGTCGAGATGTGTGAGCAGTCGGCCGGGAGTAGCGACAATGATGTCGGCACCTGCCTGCATGCTGCGCCTTTCCTGCTCGTAGCGGCTGCCGTCATTACCGCCGTAGACGGCAATGCCCGTGACGTTGGAATAGTAGCCGAAGCCCTGAAGTGCCTGGTCTATCTGCTGAGCCAGTTCGCGTGTGGGAGCCATGATTAGGCACCCGATGGATTTTGCCGGACGTGGGTTGCGTTGCAAGAGTGTTATGAGCGGTAGTAAATAGGCAGCCGTCTTTCCCGTTCCCGTTTGGGCAATGCCCACCAGGTCCTTACGGTTGAGGATTTGGGGTATGCAGGCCGCCTGTATGGGAGTGCAATGCTCAAAACGCATATCGTAGAGCGCGTCGAGAATATCATCACTCAGGTCAAAACTATCAAAATAAGTTGGCGCGTCGGTGTTTACGTTAGATGGCATAGGAAGGTCGTTGGGTTATTGGGGCGTCTTCTTGTAGAGATAGAAGGCAATGCCCATGAATATAATGTTCGGAATCCATGCGCTAAGCATGGGAGGCCATCCCGCATTGATGGCAAAACTGGCGCTTATGGTCTGGAACAAGATGTAGGAGAAACTCAAGGCTACGCCGATGCCGATGCTCGTACCCATACCGTTTTTGCGCTTTTCGACGGAGAGTGTCAGTCCGATGAGCGTGAGAATGAACGCCGCAAATGGCATGGCAAACCGTTTGTGAAGTTCAACTTCGAACATGCTTACGCCCGCTGCGCCGCGCATAGTCTGTTTCTCGACGAACGTGCGCAGTTCGGGCACGGTCATAGTCTCCTGCTGGTTTTTGATATAGAAAAAGTCCTGCGGCTCCATCATGATGACGGTGTCAATCTTTTCGCCGGTCGATATCTGCTCTTTGTTTCCCTTCAGAATACGCGACTGGTACATTCGGAGCGTCCAACTGTAGCGCTTCTCGGCAAGCGTGTCGTACTGGATGGTCTGTGCGGTCAGATGCTCCACGAGTTTCTTGCCGACAAACTTATCAAGCGAGAAGCCATATCCGCTCTTTCGCTGATTGTCAAAGTGCGAGATGTAGGCAATCACGCCGGTATCGACCTGCATCTGTATGTTGTCGATGGCGGTGATATCTCTGTTCTTGATGTAGTGGTTTTCAAAATTCACGCGCTCCACGTTGCCGCGGGGGATTACATAGGCGCCCAACAGAAAAGTGACCACGGCTATGAGCGTGGCAGAGAACATGTAGGGCCGGAGAATACGGTTGAAACTCATTCCGGCCGCTTTCATGGCGATTATCTCCGAGTTTCCCGACAACTTAGTGGTGAAGAAGATGACCGCTATAAAGACAAAGAGCGGACTGAACAGGTTGGAGAAATAGGGGACAAAGTTGGCGTAATAGTCAAATATGATTTGCGACCACGTGGCATGGCTCGAGGTGATTTTGTCAATCTTCTCGTTGTAGTCGAATATGATGGCAATCGTAATGACTATGAGAATGAGGAAGATGTAGGTGGTGAGGAACTTCTTGATGATGTAGATGTCCAGTTTCTTAAAGCCGAGGCGGTGCATCAACTTGGTCAGCGAGAATTTGATTCTTGCCGTCCGAAGCAGGGCTTGCATCTTTTGCCAGAACTTATGTGCAGAAACTTTCAGGTCCATTGCGTGGTGTCTTACAATCGTCGGGTTACTCGTTCCAACATGTCTTTTTTCCAGGCCACATAGTTGTCGGCGAGGATTTGCTTACGCGCCTCGCGTACCAGCCATAGGTAGAAGGCCAGATTGTGTATGCTGGCAATCTCCATGGCAAGCAGTTCTTTTGCCTTGAATAGGTGGTGGACGTAGGCCTTTGAGTAGAGGTGGTCTACCTCGCTGGTGCCAGTCGGGTCGAGCGGCGAAAAGTCGTTTTCCCATTTGGCGTTGCGCAGGTTGACAATTCCCTCGGCCGTGAACAGCATGGCGTTGCGTCCGTTCCTTGTGGGCATCACGCAGTCGAACATGTCAACGCCGCGTTCGATAGCCTCGAGCAGATTTGCGGGGGTGCCGACGCCCATCAAGTACCTCGAACGGTCTTTCGGCAATATGTCGTTGACCACTTCAATCATCTCGTACATCACTTCGGTAGGCTCGCCGACTGCCAGACCGCCAATGGCGTAGCCCTCGGCCTGTAGTTCCGACGCGAAATGCGCACTCTGCTGGCGCAGGTCCTTATAGCAGCAGCCCTGAACAATGGGGAACAGGGTCTGATGATAGCCATAGAGCGGCTCGGTAGTATTGAACTGATTGACGCAACGGCTCAGCCAGTTGTGGGTAAGGTCCATGCTTTTCTTTGCATAGTCGTAGGGGGCATCTCCAGGAGGACATTCGTCGAAAGCCATGATGATGTCGGCGCCGATAGCACGTTCTATGTCGATTACCCTTTCGGGCGTGAAGAAATGACGGCTTCCGTCAATGTGCGACCTAAACTCACAGCCTTCTTCCGTAAGCTTTCGGATTCCGCTCAGCGAGAAAACCTGAAATCCGCCGCTGTCTGTGAGCATCGGCCTATTGAAACCGTTGAACTTGTGGAGTCCTCCGACTTTCTTGAGCACTTCTATGCCCGGACGCAAATAGAGGTGGTAGGTGTTGCCTAATATGATTTGTGCCTTGATGTCGTTGAACAGATAGTTTAGTCCGACTGCCTTGACAGAACCTACGGTGCCCACTGGCATGAAAATAGGGGTTTCGATGACTCCATGGTCGGTGTAGATGGTTCCTGCTCTGGCCGATGAAGACTTGTCGGTGTGCTCAAGTTCAAAGAAGCGCTTGTTTTTTCGTTCAATTATCATGAGAGTCGGTTTGTTTAACGGAGAAGTCGATGGGATGGGCTACTTTTTCTTTCAGAAGCACAATGGAGAGCACATCTGCCATGGTCTCGACGTAATGGAAGGTCAAGCCTTTGATATAGCGCTCGTTGATGTCGAGAATGTCTTTTTTATTCTCCTCGCTGATAATGATGTTCGTGATTCCTGCGCGTTTTGCAGCCAGAATCTTCTCTTTGATGCCGCCGACAGGCAGTACTTTGCCGCGAAGGGTTATTTCTCCGGTCATGGCCGTATGGTCTTTCACTTTGCGCTGGGTTATTGCCGAGGCAATGGACGTGGCAATCGTGATGCCGGCCGAAGGTCCGTCTTTGGGGGTGGCTCCTTCGGGCACATGGATGTGGAGTGCCCAGTTCTCGAAGAATTCGTATTCAATGTTCAATAGGTTGGCGTGTGCCTTGATGTATTCAAAGGCCAGCATGGCGCTTTCTTTCATCACGTCGCCCAGGTTTCCGGTCAGCGTGAGTTTAGGTGTCTTTGAGCGGCTTACGCTTGTTTCGATGAAGAGTATTTCGCCACCTACGGAGGTCCAGGCCAGTCCGGTGACAACTCCGGCCTCCTTGTTGCCTTGATATTGATCGCGACTGAAGAGTGGCTTGCCGAGGTATTTCTCAATATCCTTGATGTTGACTGTCTTACCTGCCAAAATCGGGGTGTCTTTCTGCTTGAGGATAATATCGTAGGCGAATTTTCTGAAAAGTTTGTTCAGTTGCTTTTCCAGTTGGCGCACGCCGCTTTCGCGAGTGTATTTCTCAATGACATACTCGAGTGCCGGATTGGTAAAGCGGGCATGGCCGTATTCGTTTATGTGCAGTTCGCGCTCTATCTTTGGGATGAGATGTTTCTTGGCAATCTGCAGTTTCTCCTCGGTCAGGTAGCCGTCGATGTTTATAATCTCCATTCGGTCGAGTAGGGGCGCCGGGATGGAGTTAAGCGAATTGGCCGTGGCGATAAACATAACCTTCGACAGGTCGTAGTCTACGTCGAGGAAGTTGTCGTGAAATGCCGCGTTCTGCTCCGGGTCGAGCACTTCGAGCAGGGCGCTCTGCGGGTCGCCGTTGTAATTGTTGCTTGAGACTTTGTCGATTTCGTCCAGCACAAAGACGGGATTGTCGCTCTCGGCCTTGATGAGGCTTTTGATAATGCGACCGGGCATGGCGCCTACGTAGGTGCGCCGGTGTCCGCGTATTTCGGCCTCGTCGTGTATGCCGCCGAGTGAAATACGTACATATTTGCGGTTGAGCGACTCTGCTATGCTCTTGCCCAACGAGGTCTTGCCCACGCCCGGAGGACCATAGAGGCAAAGGATGGGTGCTTTGTGCTGACCCTGTAGTTGCATGACGGCAAGGTGCTCAAGTATGCGCTCCTTAATCTTTTCAAGTCCGTAGTGGTCGCGGTTAAGTATCTTCTCGGCCTGATGTATGTCGAGGTTGTCCTTGGTGGTTTTGCCCCAGGGTAGGCGGACAATGGTCTGCAACCAGTTGAGCAGCACGCCGTATTCGGGGCTTTGCGGCATGGTGCCGCGCAGTTTCTCCAGTTCGCGCTCGAACGCTTCGAGAACTTTGGGCACGCCGTACAGGCACTTTTTCTTTTTCTCCAGTTCGCGTATTTCGGCGCTTTCTTCTTCGCCCAACTCGTGCTGTATATTACGCATCTGTTGCTGAAGAAAGTACTCTCGCTGCTGTTTGTCGAGTTCTTCGCGTGTTTGTTCCTGTATGTCTTCTTTTATCTTCTGGTATTGGTTCTCGCGGTTGAGAATCTGGAGCAGTTTATAGGCACGTGTCTCTACGTCGGCTTCGCACAGAAGTTGGAACTTGTCTTCCAATCCGAAAGGAAAGTTGGTGCACAGGAAATGCAGGGCCATCAGCGGCTGACGAATATTGTGCAGGCCGAAGATGACGTCGTGCGAATAGCCTTCTTGGTGCTTGAAGTAGTCGAAAGTGACTTCCTTACAGGCATCAAGGAGTACCTTGAATTTATCCTCGTCGGTTGGCAGTGTGTCGCGGCGCACCTGAATCTTTGCAGTGAGATAGGGACGACGGCGTGCTTCCTCGATGAGGAGAACGCGGCCGTGTGTCTGGAGAATGGCGGTCTTGTTGCCGTTAGGCAGGTCGACGATACGCACTACACTGGCGGCCACGCCTACGCTATAGAGGTCGTTGAGGCGCGGACTTTCGATGTCGGGGTTTTTCTGGCAGGCAACGGCAAATACCTGCTTTTTCTTCGACACGGCCTCTATGAGTTTCATCGACGACTCGCGGCCGATGGTGATAGGGGTCACTACGGTGGGGAAGAGCAACAGGTTGCGCAGCGGAAGGACGGGGACTACCTCGTCCACGTCCTTATTGAGCAGCGACTCAATGTCGCCCTCGAAGTCTGCTACAAGGGAAATGGTTCCGTTATTATTATCGAATGGATTCATTGGCTGGTGGTTGTGTGTGGGACGCTTGTCTTTCCACTCAAAAACCTCGAGTTCGGACGGCTCAAGGTTTTTGTATTGACAGACAGGCTTATACGTGTATGTTAGTATTTTAGGATTTGCCCGGGGCGTATTCGGCTTTTGGGTGTCAGGTGATTTGATTTGCACAAAGTGTTGAGGGGAATCTTCAGTTTCTTGGCGATGCTGTAGAGCGTTTCTCCTTTCTTCACTTTATGATAGTGGGACGAGCGGCTGGCAGTCTGCTTGGGCGGCGCTGCGGCCTCTTTCTGTTCAGCGGTTTCTTCGGTGTTTTCCTTCTCCGAAACGATGGTGGCAGGCTTCGGGCGGGCTTTTGAGTGGTATACATAGTAGTCGCCCGTCGTCACCTGATTCTCAAAGTCGAAGAGTAGGGCAGGATTGATGGCTTCTCCGAGAAGGCGGGTCTCGAAATGCAGATGCGAGCCCGTACTCATGCCGGTGCTTCCGCCAAGTCCGATGGGCTGGCCGGAATCTACGTAGTCGTTGACCTTGACCAAGTGTTTTGACATGTGGCCATAGATGGTTTCAAGTCCGTTGTTGTGGCGTATTACTACATATTTGCCGTATCCTTTTCCTTCATAGTCGACGATGCGCACTTTTCCGGCAAATGCAGCGCGGATGGTATCGCCGGTGTAAACCTTGATATCCAATCCTTTGTGCATACGGCGAAATGCCGGTCGATAGCCGTATTTGCTGTTGATTTTGCGGCTTGGTGTGGGCATCGTATAGTCGCGCAGGTCAATGCGATAGGTGCTTGGCAACTGCTCATTGCCATAGCAATGCACCGACGAGGTGTTCCAGGTCGTATAAAGGTCGCCCGAAGGATTTTCTACGAAGGTTTTCTTTTTAACCCTGTTCAGCGAAAGCGTGTCTACCTGCTTGTGATGCTTGTCAATAGGGGCTTGCATCGAAACCATGTCTTGCGACGACATGGGTAAGGCAAACAAGGCAGAAAGGGCAAAAAACGAAAATTTTATATATTGCTTAAAGAGCATGAATGCGTGCTATTGCTTTATGGAATTGGCTTTTCGCCAAGTGCAAAGATAACCCTTTAATTTTATATAATGCGATTTTTAAATTCTATTATGCAATTTCGAAATTCAATTATGGAATTTTAAGATTTCATAATGCAATTTTTTTGTCCCATAATGCAATTTTTGCGTTGAACTATGTGGCTGGTTTACAGAACAAAAGCAGCCACAGACAAAATAGTGTCTGCGGCTGCTTCTATCGTTTATCCTTTGTGGCGGTTGGCTCTTCGTCGGCGGATGTCGGCCTTCTTCTTTGCCGCACCGCTGCCGTGTGCGCCGGTCATATAGGATTTCTTCTTCGCCTTGGTGCGCACCTTTCCGTCGGAGCCTCCTTTGCGGAGTTTTTCTCCTTTGAATACAATGCCCGAAGTGATGGCCTGGTCGATTTCAGCGTGGTCTGCTTCTCTCATATAGGTTGGTGGGGTGATGGAATAGGGAACTAATGGTGGAAAAGGCGGATGCCGGTGAACGCCATGGCAATGCCGTATTTGTTGCAGGTTTCTATGACGTGGTCGTCGCGCACGCTGCCGCCTGTCTGAGCCACATAGCAGACGCCGCTTTTATGGGCCCGCTCAATATTGTCGCCGAACGGGAAGAAAGCATCGCTGCCCAGGCTCACCTGAGTGAGTTCGGTAATCCATGCATGCTTCTCTGCGTCGGTGAGTGGCTCGGGCTTGCTGCTGAAGAAGCGCTGCCAGTTGTCATCCTTATAGAGGTCGTCGGATTCACGGCCGATATACAGGTCGATAGCGTTGTCGCGGTCGGCGCGACCGATTTTCTCGCGCCAAGGCAGGTTGAGCACCTTGCTATGTTGGCGCAGCCACCAGGTGTCAGCCTTGTCGCCGGCCAGACGCGTACAGTGTATTCGGCTTTGTTGCCCGGCCCCGATGCCAATTGCCTGACCGTCTTTCACATAACACACCGAGTTGCTCTGTGTATATTTGAGCGTAATCAGGGCAATCTGCAAGTCGCGCAGAGCGTGGTCGGGAATATCCGTTGCAGTCGTCGGGCGGTTGTCGAAGATAGTACGGTCGCTCAGGTCGATAGTGTTGCGGCCTTGTTCGAATGTCAGACCGAAGACTTGCTTGCGCTCAATGGCATCGGGCACATAGTTTTCGTCCATTTCGATAATGTTGTAAGTTCCGCGGCGTTTGTTCTTGAGAATTTCGAGCGCCTCATCTGTATATCCGGGGGCGATGATTCCGTCGCTGACCTCGGGCTTAATCAGCAAGGCCGTTGCCTTGTCGCAGATGTCGCTGAGTGCAATGAAATCGCCGTATGAAGACATTCGGTCGGCCCCGCGCGCCCGGGCATAGGCCGATGCAATGGGCGAGAGTTCCTCTTGGAAGTCGGTGAGCCAGTATACTTTTCGCAAAGTGTCGTTTAGTGGGAGACCGATTGCGGCACCTGCCGGCGAAACATGCTTGAAACTGGTGGCGGCGCAATGGCCTGTGGCCTGCTTAAGTTCTCGGACAAGTTGCCATCCGTTGAGTGCGTCGAGTAAGTTGATATAGCCCGGATTGCCATTAAGCACTCGCAGCGGCAACGAACCGTTTTCTGCAAAAATGCGCGCAGGCTGCTGATTGGGATTGCAGCCGTATTTGAGAATTCTTTCTTCCATAGAGGTGTTCGGATAAGAGGGTGTTTGAATGAGAAAGTACAAATATACAATATTTCTGTGAAATATACCCAACGAAAAGGTCCCCTTGCCTAAATGATAATAGGCAAGGGGACCTGTATGGGGGTGTGGCTTGTTTCCAATGGACTCTCTACAGGTTTTCCTCTTCAATCAAGGGTTTTTCAGCGCCGATAAACTCGTAACTGAAGTGGTGTCCTTTGGCCGAAGGAATCTGGCAACGTGCATCAATATCGTTTCTGCTACGCACATAGGCCACGACCTGGTCGTAAGCGTGTTGGGGACTCGTGGCATAGAGTAGCGTATCGATATGCGCATCGACGTATTTGAATTTGTTAGTCTCAGCAATCTGTACGACACGCTTGAATGTCAGTCCGACCTTGTACCAGCCCGCCTGCTCTTGCTCTAACGGCGACAACTTGCGTGTGTCCCCCTCGCGCATAGAACCGTCACCATCTTCTTGCGACTTGTCCTTCCGGTTGGCCTTGAATTCTTCCAGCGACTCGGCCGTGGTCTTAATCAGTATAAAATAGGCGCGCGGCTTGACCCGGTAGCGCTTCGGGAAGTTTGCCGGGTTTTCCAGATACTTTTGGATGTCGTTCTTAATCTGGGGGGTAAGGTCGAAGTCGGATAGTCCGACTAAAAAATCGCAGGCTTCATCCAAATTGCGGACCAAAGCTTCTGAATCGAAATATCTAATGTATAGATTCATGGGGTAGTGTGACAATATGTTTCAATAAGCGGGTTGACAATCTTCAACAAAACTGCACTTGCGTACGAAAGGGTTCTCGGAAATTCAGACGTTGCACTTTGTCCGGCCGATAGTGTCGTTCGCTCGTTGCCTACGGGCACGGATACACGTCATGGGCCAATGTCCTATTTTGATAAGTCATGGCATAATAGTCATAAGCAAGTCGATTGATGGAATAATCCTGGAACTAAATACAATAAAAAAAGAGCGGCAAACGGGGCTCGGACCCGCGACCTCAACCTTGGCAAGGTTGCGCTCTACCAACTGAGCTATTGCCGCCTCAATGAAAATAAAAAATAGAAAGTGAAGAGGAGGAGACTCGAACTCCCACGTCGCAATTGACACTACCCCCTCAAAGTAGCGCGTCTACCAATTCCGCCACCTCTCCGTTTCATGTTTTTATTTAATATTATATCTGATTCGGTAGTGCCCAGAACAGGACTCGAACCTGCACGTCATTGCTGACACTAGTACCTGAAACTAGCGCGTCTACCATTCCGCCACCTGGGCAATTCAGATATAAACCAATAGGATTAGGCTATATTTTTGTGGTCCTATTGTTGTTCAATAAAAAGAGCGGCAAACGGGGCTCGGACCCGCGACCTCAACCTTGGCAAGGTTGCGCTCTACCAACTGAGCTATTGCCGCAAACTTTACAATATGTCTACGCTTAGACATATGCTTTCTGTAAAAGCGATGCAAAGATATACTTAAGTTTTATATAAGCAAAATATATTGGGAAAAAGTTTTGATGTTTTTTATTTCAGCAATCCGATTTCCTTAAATACGGATACCAAAATCTGTATGCCTTGCTCTACTTCTTCCTGACTATGGCTTGCCATCAATGCAAAGCGCACCAGTGTGTCTTGCGGGGCACATGCAGGTGGAATCACGGGGTTGATGAATACGCCTTTATCAAATGCCAGTTTGGTTACTATGAAGGTTTTCTGGACATCGCGTACGTACAGCGGGATGATAGGGCTTTCGGTTGCCCCGATTTCGAAACCTTCTTCGCGGAAGCGCTTGAGTGCGTATCCTGTAATGTCCCACAGATGTTTGATACGTTCGGGCTCCTCTTGTATAATATGGAGTGCCTTTCGTGCGCATGCTGTGGCAGCAGGGGTGGCAGAAGCACTGAAAATGTAGGTTCGTGCGTTATGGCGCAAGTAGTTGATGATGATTTTGTCGGCAGCAATAAATCCACCGATGCTTGCGAGCGACTTGCTGAATGTTCCCATGATAAGGTCCACTTCGTCGGACAGGCCAAAATGATCGCACACGCCGCGACCATCTCTACCGAACACGCCGAGACCATGCGCTTCGTCGACCATTACGGTTGCTCCGTATTGTTTTTTCAAGCGGATAATTTCTGGGAGGTTGCAGAGGTCGCCTTCCATGGAAAAGACTCCGTCAACGACTATCAGTTTGACCGTGTCGGGCTCACACTTTTTTAGTTGGCGCTCAAGGTCTTCCATGTCGTTATGCTTATACTTCAAGCATGTGGCAAAGGAGAGTCGGCGGCCATCTACGATGGATGCGTGGTCGCGGTCGTCGCATATGATATAGTCATTCTTGCCTACGAGTTGTGGAATAACTCCTGAATTGACGGTAAAGCCGGTGGCAAAGCAAAGAGCCTCGTCTTTTCCGACAAATTCGGCCAATTCTTTCTCAAGTTGGACATGAATGTCCAGCGTGCCGTTCAGAAAACGCGAGCCTGCACAGCCGGAGCCGTATTGCTTCATGGCGGCGATTCCTGCCTCAATGACGCGTTCGTCGCCGGTTAGTCCGGTGTAGGCATTGGAGCCAAACATTAAGACTTTGTGTCCTTCCATTTCGACACGTGTGCCTTGCTTTCCTTCAATTTCTCTGAAGTAGGGATAAATACCTTGTGCCATGCACTCTTGCGGAATAGTATATTTGGCAAGGCGTTGGTGTAGTAAGTCCATTTCCATTATATCGTAATTGGATTTTATATGTACATATTTGCGCAAATTTACGATGAATTATTTAAAAACGGTACATTTTAACTCTTTTTGTGCAAAAAAAGGGTTTTTGTATTATGTTGTGCGTGATTTTATTTTATTTTGCAACCACGATTTATCATAATGGAACGACAAAAACTACTTTTTATTATCAATCCCCATTCGGGACGTCACAAGAAATTCTTTATAGTAAAGAAGATTCGTAAGTATATTGACCGTAATATATATGAACCTAAATATATATATACGGAGTATGCGGGTCATGCTACGGTGCTTGCGCGTCAGGCTGTAGAAGATGCTTTCGACTTTGTGGTAGCCGTTGGCGGCGATGGCACGGTCAACGAAGTGGCTCGTGCGTTGGTGGGTACCAAGGTGGCACTTGGCATCGTGCCGGTAGGATCGGGGAATGGATTGGCCCGTCACTTACAGATTCCGCTTGACGTGAAGAACGCCATTCGTGTAATCAATCGGAGGGTGGTCAAGACGCTCGACTATGGAAAGATTGACGGCCGCCCGTTCTTTTGCACTTGTGGCGTGGGCTTTGATGCCTTTATCAGCGAGAAGTTTGCCAGTTACGGCAAACGTGGCCTGAAGTCGTATGTAGAGAATGTGCTCAAGCAAGGCTTCAACTATCAGTCGGAGAACTATGAACTTTGGATGGATGGCGAGGCTGAGTCTTACAAAGCCTTCCTTATCACTTGTGCCAATGCTTCTCAGTACGGAAACAACGCATTCATTGCGCCGCATGCTTCTATGGAAGACGGAATTATGGATGTTGTTGTCATATCACCCTTTACGGTGGTCGAGGCACCTATTATTGCCACTCAATTGCTGAGCAAGACGCTGCCGAGCAATCCTCGCGTCAAGATGTTGCATGCCAAGAAAGTCAGGATAACCCGTCAGAACGAGGGATGCATCCATTGCGACGGAGACCCCTATACGGCCGGCACCACCATCGAGATAGAACTTGTTCCCCACGACTTCCGTGCATTGGTGAACGATAGGGCACATTCGTCCAACCTGATTATAACGCCTGTCAAAAACGACCTGATTCGTTATAAAGATTGGCAGTTGCGCCAGTGGCGTAAGCAGTTCTACGGATACAAGCGGCTAAAGAAATTCTTGCAGCGCCGTATAAATGGAAAAAAGATTGGAAGTTAGTCTTCCAATCTTTTTTCTTTAGTAGGTGGTCGTTACTTCCAGGCAGTTCGATGTTAGGAAATCGGCAGCGTGTATGATTGCCGTCAGCGGGCTTTGGTCTAACGCTTTGTAGAACGACGACCTCATCGGGGCCGACTGTTCTCCCATGTCAAACATACCCATATGCCATCGGATGGCAAGCAGTTCCTCTTTGTATAGTTTCATAAAGCGATGCACAATAAGGCACGATTTTTCGCCGTGTCCAATGGGCAACTGGTCGTCAAGTTCGTATCCGGGATAGGTAACCCATCGTCCGGCATTGTCTTTCTTGTATCGTTCGACCGGCTTGTACAAGTTGGTCTTGCAAAGGTCGTGGAAGAGTGCGCTAATGGCTATGTTCTCTGCCGTGATCTTCTGTGCCTTTTCTTTTAAGGTCTCGTCTTCGATAGTGTCCACAACCTGCGCGTGCAACTTTTGGGCAAGGTGGAACACATTAAGGGAGTGGAGGCAGAGACCGCCGGGTTCATTGAGGTGGAACTTGGAGCTTGAAGGGGCTGTAAAGAAATCCGTTTTTTCTTCAAGGTAGGCCAGCAGGTTTTCTATTCCTTCGCGATTTATGAGTTGCCGGCAAATGGAAAGATAGGTCTGCTTGTTTTGCTCAATACGTGTTTCGTCCATAGTGTGTATAGTTTGTTTGTTATTATCTATTGATGTGTGGTGCATCTATATACAAAAAGTGAGTAAACGAATAGAAACAATTCTGTTTCATATTGTCTACTCACTTACTGAGCCTCATGTCGGATTCGAACCAACGACCCCAGGATTACAAATCGAGTGCTCTGGCCAACTGAGCTAATGAGGCGGGAGGGAAAGCTCTCTACATCGCGCCGCTACAACCTGTTACCCTTGCTGCGATCAAGCCCTGGGGGAGTTCGCAAGGAGCTGACCGTGTAGCACTTTCCCATAAATCGTTTGCAAAAATAGTGCTTCTTTTGTAAGTGGCAAACATTTCCGAGTGAAAAATATGCCGGGCAATTGGCTCGCCAGCCATGCCGATGAAGAGTATTGTGAGGGGTGCCGACGTCGTGCTTAGCGTTCGTCTATACCCCAGTGGAGTTTGTCTTTCAGTGTATCAATAAAATTCTGGTGCCGAATCTTTATGACGGAAATATAGTGGTTCGCGCGCGAGACGCTTACCTTTGAGTCGGTTGACAGGGTAGTGCTGCGGCCGTCGATAGAGATGAGGAAATTGTCGGTTCTGCTCTTGACCGACAGGTCGATGCGAGCATCGTCGTTGATAATGAACGGTCGGAGGCTGAGGCTGTGGGGCGCAATCGGTGTAAGGCAGATTGAGTGCGAGTCGGGCGAGATAATCGGCCCGTTAGCGCTGAGCGAATATCCCGTAGAGCCAGTCGGCGTGGCAATAATCAGACCATCGGCAATGTAACTGGTAAAGGCTTTTTGGTCAATGTCGGTCTGTATGGTGATAAGTGAGGCGGTGTCCGACTTAAGGATAGCCACTTCGTTGAGGGCATAAGGGTCGGAAAGATGAGGCTTGCCGTCTATTTCCACTTTCAGCACGCTGTGTACCTCAATTCCATATTCTTTTTTGCTAAGGGCTTCGATGGCATCGTCTATGTCGTCGGGCGAAACATCGGCCAAGAAACCCAGGTGGCCGGTGTTAATTCCGATAATGGGTATGCCAGCGTTGCCAATCTGGGCAGCGGTTTGCAGAAATGTCCCGTCGCCACCAACGGATATGGCAAAGTCCGAACGGATTTGGGTATGGTCGGCCACAACCGTACAGCGACTTATGTCGAGGGAAAGTTCCTGTTGCAGAAAACGAGCGAACTTTTCATCAATGAATGTGGTGAAAGCAAAGCGTTCGAGTGCGTTGAGAATGCGCACGATATGCTGGCTTTTTTCTCTCTGGCTCGTGTTGCCGTAGAGCACTACCGAGAGCGTTTCGTTCCTTGTGGTTGGCATGGACGCTATAAAAATTACTTCTTAAACAAAAGGCTTGTTTTACGCCGATATTATTACCTTCGCTTTTGCAAAGGTATAAAACTTTTATTTTTTCGTCTACCAGATGACAAAGTTAAGTGTAAACGTAAACAAGATAGCCACCCTGCGCAATGCGAGAGGCGGAAACAATCCCGACCTTATCGAGGCGGTCCGCCGCATTGAGGAGTTTGGCGCACAGGGTATCACAATTCATCCGCGTCCTGATGAACGCCACATCCGCCATAGCGATGTCTATGCGTTAAAGCAGGTTGTCGGCACCGAACTAAATATAGAAGGCTATCCGTCACCTGAATTTCTGGAAATGGTTTGTGAAGTCGGTCCGACTCAGGCTACTCTTGTTCCCGACAAGCCCGACCAACTCACGTCGAACCATGGTTGGGACACGGTTTCTTCGTGCGATTTTCTGCGCGAATGCGTGGCGCGACTCCATTCGAGTAAGATACGTGTCAGTCTGTTTGTCGATGCAAATTCGCGGATGGTTGAAGGAGCGGCATGCACAGGGGCCGACCGTGTGGAACTCTATACGGGGCCCTATGCCGAGGCATTTGCCGACAGCCCCGCCCAAGCCATTGCTCCATATGTGGCTGCCGCTGAGGCTGCCGACCGGTGTGGACTCGGATTGAATGCGGGTCACGACTTGAGCCTTGCCAATCTGCGCTACTTTCACGAACATATCGCCAACCTCGACGAGGTAAGCATCGGACATGCCTTGATTTGTGATGCATTGTATATGGGTCTTGAAGCGACGGTGAAGGCATATCTGGAACAACTCCTATAATATGAATCTGTAACATTCTTAAACGAATACATCTGATGGCTCCACAAGTTTTTTTCTTTTTGGCAACTGGTTTCGAAGAGGTCGAAGCCCTGCTTCCCATAGACATTTTGCGCCGGTGTGGCGTTGATGCACGTCTGATAAGTATTGGCTCGTCTCTGCAGGTGGCTGGTGCCCACGGCGTCCGCGTGCTTTGCAACGGGCTGCTCAGTGCTACCGATTTCTCGCAGGCATCTGCCATGGTGTTGCCCGGTGGAATGCCTGGGGCGAAATATCTGGCAGAAAGCGAACCCTTGGGGGTGCTGCTGAAGGAAAGTGCCGAAAAGGGCATCGGATTGTGTGCCATTTGTGCGGCACCGATGGTGCTCGGGCGGCATGGTTTGCTCAACGGAAAACGAGCCACATGCTATCCCGGATTTGAGTCTTATCTGCAAGGAGCAACGACCTGCAGCGACCTTGTGGTATGCGACGGAAACGTAATCACCGGAAAAGGTCCGGGTGCAGCGGCCGAATTCGGATTTGCCATAGCCAAGTCGCTTTGCCCGAGTGAGTTGGTCGACGAAGTAAGGGCGCAAATGTTCTTTTGAATATGGTGGCGGAAATACCCCATAATGCAATCAAAAAATCCGATTATACAATTTGAAAATTGCATAATTGAATTTTGAAATTGCATAATACAATTTTCCGATTTCATAATCCAATTTTTCGATTCGATTATTTGATTTTACAGCAGGACATTACATATCTGAAAGGTGTCGGTCCTGAGCGGGCAAAACTCCTTGGCAAGGAACTGCAGATTAAGACTGTGGGCAACTTGCTATGGAACTTGCCCACGCGTCATATAGACCGCAGTAAGATTGTCAAGATATGCGACCTGCCTTCTATGGTTGCCGACACAACGCTCTTTGGCGGTGGCAACGACGAACGGTCGAGTGTGTTCGTGCAACTATACGGCCAGATTGTCAGTTTCAGCAACGAGGGCACCGGACGGCGCAATCCGATGAAAGCCGTGTTCTCCGACGGTACAGGCTTTGTGGAACTGGTATGGTTTCGCGGTTTCAAGTACGTGACCCGTACCTACAAGGTGAGAACTCCGTTTCTTCTGCTGGGCCGGTTGTCGGTGTTCAACGGACACTATTCGTTCGCTCATCCCGAACTCGATGAAGTGAAAGACGGGCGTATTGAAGTGCACATGGGCCTTAGGCCGCATTACGCCTTGTCGGAGACGTTGCAGAAACGCGGTATTACGTCGAAGGTAATGTCGGGACTGGTGGCCAACGCACTTAGTCTGCTCGAAAATAATCCACCGGTGGAGGTACTGCCCGATTATGTCGTGCGGCGCGAGCAGTTCATGACCAAGATGGAAGCCTTTCGGGCCGTCCATTTTCCCAAAGATGCAGGCGATCTGACGCGTGGTCAGCAACGGCTCAAATATGAAGAGTTTTTCTATCTTCAGTTGAACACCCTACAGGAAGCAGCCTTGCGCAACCAGCATAAGGACGGCTTCGTGTTCAGTAAGGTGGGGTCGCTGTTCAATGATTTCTACAATCGTTTTCTGCCGTTCAGCCTGACGGAAGCACAAAAGAAAGTGCTCCGACAGATAAGGCAAGACCTCGGCAGCGGTATTCAGATGAACCGTTTACTGCAGGGCGATGTCGGAAGCGGTAAGACCATCGTGGCACTCTTCACTCTTCTGCTGGCACTCGATAATGGTTTCCAGGCATGCATCATGGCTCCCACCGAAATTCTCGCGGAGCAACACTATGCTACCTTTAGCAGTCTGCTGGCCCAACTACCGGTCGAGGTGGCACTGCTGACTGGTAACGTGAAAGGTGCCGCCCGCAAGAAAATTCTGGAGGGGGTCAAGTCGGGCAAAATAGATATTCTTGTCGGAACCCACGCCCTCATCGAGCCGACAGTGGCATTTCGAAATCTTGGACTGGCAATCATCGACGAGCAACACCGTTTTGGCGTGAAGCAACGCGCACAATTATGGCAAAAGAACCTGCAGCCACCTCACATCCTTGTGATGACGGCAACTCCGATACCCCGGACGCTCGCGATGACCTTATATGGCGATTTGGATGTTTCTGTTATCGACGAATTGCCGCCGGGGCGCAAACCGATTGAAACGCGCCATTTCTATCAGGAACAGTCGGCTGCGTTCATCGAACTGATGCACGAGCAGTTGGCTGCCCACCACCAGATTTATATCGTATATCCGCTCATCGAACACAGTGAGAAAATTGACTTGGGCAATGCTGTTGAGGGCTACGAACGTTTTCGGGAACTTTTTCCCAACTATACGGTCGAGTTGCTACACGGTCGGATGAATGCCTATCAGAAGGACGACGTCGTGCAGCAGTTCGTTCGTGGCGAAGTCAATATACTTGTTTCGACAACGGTCATTGAAGTGGGCGTGAATGTGCCAAATGCCACGATGATGGCTATTATGGAGGCACAGCGCTTCGGACTTTCGCAGCTGCACCAACTTCGCGGGCGCGTGGGGCGTGGTGCCGACAAGAGTTTCTGCGTACTTGTCACTCCCAACAACCTATCTGTCGATGCCGAGCAGCGCATTCTGACCATGTGCAATTATACCGACGGTTTCCTGATAGCTGAAGAGGACTTGCGTCTGCGTGGTCCAGGAAACATACAGAGCACCCAGCAGAGCGGAATACATGTGCCGTTGCGCGTGGCGAGTATCATGGCCGACACACCCATACTCGAAAAGTCGCGAAACGACGTGAAGGAATTTCTTCAGATCGATCCGGCGCTATCGCATCCCAATCATGCCGCCATAAAACACGAACTAAAGCGTGTTCGCGATAATAATCTCGATTTTTCCAACATTAGTTGAGACAGTTTGCCTTGTTTTGTCTGGAAGTTGTATTATTTTTGTGACAAGTAAAACCAGTGTGCTGACTCGCCTCTGAATAGTCTGCGCCGCAAACAATATAGTCCCCATGGAAAATAATAGTCTTGTGTCAATTGCAAACCTTTCGGGCGAGCAGTTGAAATACCTCTTGGCAATGGGCAGGGAGTTTGAGAAATGTCCAAACCGCAAAATCCTCGATGGCAAGTTGGTGGCCACGCTTTTCTTTGAACCGTCAACCCGCACAAGGCTTTCGTTTGAGACTGCGGCTAATAGGCTGGGCGCCCGCGTAATCGGATTTACCGACCCCAAGGTTACCAGTTCAACAAAGGGCGAGACGCTGAAAGACACCATTATGATGGTGTCGAACTACGCCGATGTGATTGTCATGCGCCACTATTTGGAAGGAGCAGCACTTTGGGCAACCGAAGTGTCGCCCGTGCCTATTGTCAACGCCGGCGATGGTTCGAACCAGCATCCCACGCAAACGCTTCTCGACCTCTATACCATACAGCAGACGCAAGGTCGCCTCGAAGATTTGAATATCTGCATCGTGGGAGACCTTAAGTATGGCCGCACGGTACACTCGCTAATCATGGCAATGCGCCATTTTAATCCGAAATTCCAGTTTGTAGCGCCTCGCGAACTCTCTCTTCCCGAAGAATATAAGCGCTATTGTCAGGAACAGCATATTTCCTTCGAGGAAACGGAGCGTTTTGACAGTTCATCCATCGCAGATGCCGACATCATCTATATGACCCGCGTGCAGCGTGAGCGCTTTACCGACTTGATGGAATATGAACGGGTCAAGGACGTCTATATTCTGCAGCGAGATATGCTTGGGCAGACGAAAGACAACATGAAGATTCTTCACCCGCTGCCTCGTGTCAATGAAATAGCCCAAGATGTCGACGACGATCCCCATGCTTATTATTTCCAGCAGGCAAAAAACGGACTGTATATGCGTGAAGCCGTTCTGTGCAACGCACTTGGCTACACGTTGGACGATGTCAGAGTAGAAAAGTAGAATCCCCTAAATCTCACCTATTATATGTCGAAACAATTACAGGTTGCTGCCATCCAAAACGGCACGGTTATCGACCACATTCCCAATGAGAAACTGGTCGAGGTGGTTCGTTTGCTCCACCTGGAGCGTCTTCCCAACTCGAGCATCATGATTGGCTACAATCTCAATAGTGAGCAACTCGGCCACAAAAGTCTTATCAAGGTGTCCAACCACTATTTTTCCAAAGAAGAGTTAGACACGCTCTGCATTGCTATTCCGAATGCCACGCTGTCTATTATTGAGGATTACCAGATTAAGGAAAAACGTGCCTTCGACATGCCTTCCGATTTCGACAATATAGTAGTCTGTCCGAATCCTATGTGCATCACCAACAACGAACCGATGCCCACGAAGTTCCACTATTGTGCCGATAAAAAAGTGCTCAAGTGCCACTACTGCGGTAAGGAGGTCGAGACGGACGAGGTTCGCTTTACCAAATAAAACCAATATACCCCTTCATCAAATTACACAACCAGTTATGGAAATAGACAATCAAGTATTTCAGCTTATAGAGCAAGAGCATCTGAGGCAGGCACGCGGCATCGAGCTTATCGCATCTGAGAATTTCGTAAGCGACGAAGTCATGCGGGCTATGGGTTCCTGTCTGACCAATAAGTATGCCGAAGGATATCCCGGACATCGTTACTACGGAGGCTGTCAAGTTGTCGACAAGGTCGAGACTTTGGCAATCGAAAGAATATGCAAACTCTACGGAGCCGAATACGCCAACGTGCAACCTCATTCCGGCGCGCAGGCAAATGCGGCAGTCCTGCTGTGTTGCCTTAAGCCGGGCGACACTTTCATGGGCCTAAACTTGGATCATGGCGGCCATTTGTCCCACGGCTCTTTGGTAAACACGTCAGGCATACTATATAAACCGGTGGGCTATAATCTGAACCGCGAGACGGGCCGTGTTGACTACGACGAGATGGCTCAGCTGGCTCGGGAGCATAAGCCCAAACTGATAATAGGCGGTGGTTCTGCCTACAGCCGCGAATGGGATTACGCAAAGATGCGTGCCATCGCCGACGAGGTCGGTGCAATTTTCATGGTCGATATGGCACATCCGGCCGGTCTTATTGCTGCCGGTTTGTTGGATAATCCTGTCAAATATGCCCACATTGTAACGTCGACCACCCATAAGACACTTCGCGGCCCGCGCGGTGGTATCATCTTGATGGGTAAGGATTTCGAGAATCCGTGGGGCATCAAGACGAAAAAAGGCGAGGTGCGCATGATGTCAAGCCTATTGAACAGCGCCGTATTCCCGGGTCAGCAGGGCGGACCATTAGAGCACGTGATTGCAGCCAAGGCCGTTGCGTTCGGCGAAGCCTTGCAGCCGTCGTTCAAATTATACCAGCAGCAAGTTAAGCGCAATGCATTTGTGTTGGCCGAGGAGTTGATGAAGCGCGGCTTTAACATCGTGTCGGGTGGAACGGACAACCACAGCATGCTCGTTGACTTGCGTGAGAAATACCCAGACCTGACGGGTAAGCAGGCCGAGAACGCGCTCGTTGCGGCCGACATTACGGTCAATAAGAATATGGTGCCGTTCGACACACGCAGTGCTTTCCAGACGTCCGGTATTCGTTTGGGTACGCCCGCTATTACCACACGCGGACTCAAGGAAGATTTCATGGCGGAGATTGCCCGGATGATTGAAAACGTGCTTGACCATTTCGACAGCGAGGCAGTTATCGCCGCCACGCGCAGAGAAGTGAACGAAATCATGGTAGAATATCCGATGTTTGCCTATTAGGCGAATTCATAGCACAGGCATAACGACGCGAGGCGCAGTTCTCTATGGAACCGCGCCTCGCTTTTTTGTCGGTATTGGTATGGGGCGGGAGAGGAGCGCTATGCTTCGGCCTGCTTCACAAAGCGGGCACAGCACCAGTCGTTTTCTGTGCGCGAATGGCATAGGCTAAGGCCTTCCTTTCCGGCTGCTTCCACAATCTTCGGCAGGTCTTTTTCGTAGAAACCGCTGAACAGTGCCACCGCGCCAGGTTTCAGATGGCGTGCGTAATAGGGCATGTCGGCTACAATCACATTGAGGTGGATGTTGCAAAGGAGCAGGTCGAAGCATGCATAGTTGTCGAGGCTGGCAGCACTGCCCAGCACCACATTCAGATTGTCGATGTGGTTGAGGGCAATGTTCTCCTCGGTGTTTTTGATACACCATTCGTCCACGTCGATAGACAGGCATTCCGCGGCGCCGCACATGCAGGCCAGTATGCCAAGGATGCCGGTTCCGCAGCCCATGTCGAGCACCGATTTGCCTTTGCAGTCGGCCTGTAGTATCTCTCTCATCATCTGCGACGTAGTGGCATGGTGGCCGGTGCCAAAGCTCATGCGCGGATTGATTTTGATATTGTAGCGGGCCTCTTTCACGTCTTTGTGGAACGTAGCCGAAACCACGCAGAGGTCGTCAATCTCGAGCGGTTGGAAGTAGTTCTTCTCCCATTCCGCGTTCCAGTCGCGGTCTTCCATTTCCGAATACTGATAGGTCACATTCGTGCCGGCAAACGGGAAGTTTGCCACAATTCCGTCGAGGGTTTCCTGGTCGAACAGGTCGGCCGGAATGTAGCCTTTCATCGGTTCGTCGGGGTTGTCGAATTTTTCAAACGATTCAAAACCCACTTCTGCCGTCAGGCCCGACAGCAGGTCGTAGGCATCGGACGATGCGGGGGTGATGGTGAATAGGAATTCGAGGTATTTCATCTGGTTAGTAGGTTGGTTCGGTTATGGAGGACTACAGGTTGCGTATGCGCCACTCCTTGGGGTACAGGTTGTTGGCACGCGAGCCAATGTTGTTCAGAAATCCGATGGGATGTCCGTCGAAACAGGCCAGCACATATCCGCGCGGAGCATTGTCGAGCACGAGTGCCTCATGGCGCAGGTAGCGCAGCGCGTCCGTGAGGCTGAGGTTGATGCTTGGGAACGCGTCGGGTTGCAATAGGGTGGAGAGTGCCAGGTCGGTCTGCGGGATGAGTTTCTTGTTCTTTTCTTCAAACAGGCAGATGCCGGAGGTCAATAGGTGAAGCGTCTGTGCCAGCATTCCTATGAATTCGGTGTGCAACTTATGTTGTGCCACCAAAAAGTTTTGGTTTATTCGTACGCAGTCATATTGTTGGTTATCAGCAATATATTGTGCGAGTTTGAAACCTCTTTCGATGCTCGGCTTGCACTTGTTCTTCTTCGCGCGGGCAGGTTGCGTTTTCTCGTCGGACTTATTCTTTCGGAGCAGTGCCAGGAAGAATCCTTCGCCCCGGCTATGGTGCGGAAAGAAATGATAGACGGGCAGGTTTCGTCCGGTAGTGTCGCCGTCGATTTCCCATTCGGGCAGCGTGGCGACAGGCACCATTTCGGCACCAAGTCGCTCGCATATCTTGACCACATTGTCCTCGTTTTCGGCCCGGTTATAGGTGCAGGTACTGTAGATAAGATATCCGCCCGGAACGAGGCAGTTCCACACGTCGGCCACGATGCGGTATTGTAGCGCTGCGCACTCTTCCACCTTTTGCAGGCTCCAATCGGTGCGTGCGCCGGGGTCTTTGCGAAACATGCCTTCGCCCGAGCACGGCACGTCGGCAGCAATCAGGTCGAAGCAATGGGTGAGCGGAGCAAAGTCGTGGGGAAAATTTTGCGAGACCACTACGTTCGGCCAGCCCCATTTGGCGAGGTTCTCGTTCAATATGTTTGCGCGGAGTTTTACTGGCTCGTTCGCCACGAGCAGGCAGTCGGGCGGAAGTAGCGCACGCCAGTGCGTGGATTTTCCACCTGGGGCGGCGCACAGGTCAAGTATGCGGCGCGGCGCAATGTCTATGGCGCGGAACGCCTGCTCTATGAACATCGACGAGGCCTCCTGTGCATAGAAGCAACCGGCGTGCCATAGCGGGTCGAGCGTGTATTGCGGACGGCTGTCCAAATAGCGTCCCGACTCGCACCACCCAATCTTCTCGCCCGCAATCGGTGCTGTTTTCCTTTCGTTCAGTCGGACGCTCACGGGCGACGGACCTTCGAGCGCACGCAGCAGTGCCTCCGTGGCCGGAGTGCCGAGCAACGGCTCTACTTCGCGGACAAAATCGGCAGGAATGGGCACTTGCGTCTGGGCGCCATCGGCGGGCAGGAGAGAGGACATAGGGAAAAGTGGTGTTTGCGTTCAGCAAGCGAAGATAACACAAAGAAATGAATACGCAGCCCTATGGGTGGTTTCATTTCAAGCCCTGAAACGCGCATTCCAAGCCCTGAAACGTCCATTCCAAGCCTTGAAATGGAAAATCGGATTATGCCGTGCAATGTTGCGACGCGTAAAAATGAAAGTGTCGCGCTTGTTTCTTGGCGGAATGTATGGGAAGTTTTGCGAAAATGCGTATCTTTGCCTATTATTGTATGGTTTTGCCAACCGGTTTGCCTATGGCTCATTTTTTGAGAATATTACGCGGTGCGTGCATCCTTTTGCTGTGGATGCTCGGCCTTGGGATGGGAAACGCCACTGTATGGACGATTGACAATCTACCTATGGTCCACTTGCAGGATGCGCGTCGCTACGTCTGCAATCCCGATGGTGTGCTCTCGCAGGAGGTTGTCGATTCGCTCGATGCCTTGCTGATGGACTTGGAGCAACGGCGTGGCGTGCAGACGGTGGTAGTTGCCGTCCGGCAGATTGAGGGCGGCGATGCCTATCGCTTTGGCGTGGACCTGGGCAATAAGTATGGCGTCGGGTCGAAGAGTCAGCGCAGCGGACTGATTGTGGTTCTTGCCACGGACGACCGTGCTTACTTCATACACACCGGAAATGGACTCGAGGGAACCTTGCCCGATGCGATATGCAAAAGGGTAGAGATGCAGTTGATGGTTCCCAGCATGAAAGAGGGCAAATGGGACGATGCAATCGGTAATGGCGTGTCGGCACTGGCCAAATATATCGAAGGCGACGAGTCGCTGATTCCCGAGCCGAATAATGAGGACGACACGGCCGGGGCAGTCATGGCGTTGCTAATCATGCTATTTACGCTGGCCATCTGTGTTTCCAGCATCTATCTGAGTCTTGTGCATAAATGCCCCAAATGTGGCAAACGAAAACTCATACTCCGCAAGGAGGAAGTCGTTCGCGTGAACGGAAAGATGAAACTTCATCGCCATTGGCGCTGTTCTTCTTGCGGGCACGAAGAAGACACCTACGACGACCCGCCTGCAGGTCGCGGCAATGCCATGGGCCGTTCGGGCGTTCCCATAATCTTCGGCTCCGGAGGAAACTTCGGCGGTGGCGGATTTAGTGGCGGCTCGTTTGGCGGAGGCTCGTTCGGCGGCGGTGGTGCCGGCGGACATTTCTGACCGATAATACTCACAATTCAAACAATAAGCAACTATGAAAAAATTAGCAACAGGTACACTCGTACTATTAGCCCTTATCGGCGTAGCCCTTATTGCATTCTTCTGGGGTGTAGGCGTACGCAATGGTTTCGTAAGTCAGGAAGAGAACGTCTCTACCGCATGGGCCAACGTGCAGACGCAATATCAGCGCCGTGCCGACCTAATCCCGAACCTGGTAAACACGGTGAAGGGTTACGCAAAGCACGAGCAGGAAACCTTTGAGAAAGTGGTCGAGGCAAGAGCCAAGGCAACTGAAATCAAGGTCGACCCGACGAACATGACGGCCGAAGACCTGCAGAAGTATCAGGAAGCACAGGGCGAACTCACTCAAGCGCTCGGACGCCTCATTGCCATCTCGGAAAACTATCCTGAACTGAAGGCAAACCAGAATTTCCTGGAACTGCAGGCCCAGCTGGAAGGCACGGAGAACCGCATCAACGAGAGCCGTAGCCTTTACAACAAGGCCGTGCAAGACTACAACGTGAACATTCGCACCTTTCCCAAGAACATTGTAGCCTCCATCTGCAATTTTGCAAAGAAAGACAAATTCGAAGCCACGGCCGCTGCTCAAGAAGCACCTCAGGTCAGCTTCGACTAAACTATAGAATTCACCATCGTGACAAGCCAACGCTATCTCAATCGTGGGGTGTCGGCGCTGAAGGAGGACGTTCACAATGCCATCAAGCATGTGGACAAAGGTTTGTTCCCCAAAGCGTTCTGCAAGATTATCCCCGACATCCTTGGCGGCGACCCTGCCTATTGTAACATTATGCATGCCGACGGGGCAGGTACGAAATCGAGCCTTGCCTATATGTACTGGCGCGAGACGGGTGACCTATCCGTATGGAAAGGCATCGCCCAGGACTCGCTCATTATGAACCTCGACGACTTGCTGTGTGTAGGTGCCGTGGACAATATTCTGGTTTCTTCAACCATCGGCAGAAACAAATTGCTGGTGCCTGGCGAAGTGATCAGTGCCATAATCAACGGCACCGATGAACTACTGGAAGAACTTCGCGGCATGGGCATAGGCATCTACGCCACGGGCGGCGAGACAGCCGACATAGGCGACCTCGTGCGCACCATCGTGGTGGACACCACCGTCACCTGCCGAATGCGACGCGACGAGGTTATCGACAACAGCCGCATCCGTCCGGGCGACGTGATTGTCGGACTTGCCTCGTTCGGGCAGGCATCCTACGAGTCGCGCTATAATGGCGGAATGGGCTCGAACGGCCTGACCAGTGCACGCCACGATGTGTTTGCCCGCTATCTGGCTGAGAAATACCCGGAGAGTTATGACTCCAAGATTCCGGCCGAACTTGTTTACAGCGGACATTACGAACTGCTCCAGCAACTGAATGACGCTCCCGTCAATGCCGGACAAATCGTGCTGAGTCCTACGCGGACCTATGCGCCGGTGGTTCGGACGATGCTGGCCGATATGCGTCCGCGCATTCACGGTATGGTGCATTGCACAGGCGGCGCACAAACCAAGGTACTCCACTTTGTCGGCGACGACTGCCACATTGTGAAGGACAACTTGTTCCCGCTTCCGCCGCTGTTCCGTATGATTCAACAAGAAAGCCATACGGACTGGAGTGAGATGTATAAGGTGTTCAACATGGGGCATAGGATGGAAGTCTATCTCGACGAGGCTGATGCCCAAAATGTCATAGACATTGCCGCCTCCTATAACATTGATGCCCGCATAGTGGGTCGCGTGGAGAAAGGCGAGCGCAGTCTTACGATAAAAAGTGAGTTCGGTGAGTTCAACTACTAATGCCATGAAAAGAATGCTCACGGCTGTGCTGTTTCTTCTGCCTCTGACCATGATGGGGCAGTATGAGGCACACATCTACAAGGGCAACTCGACCTATATAGGCAATGTTATCTACACCTACGACGGTCGTAATCTCTATCGCGGTAATTCAACCTATTCGGACAACGTGGTCTATACGTTCGACGGAAAGTACCTGTACAAAGGCAACTCTACCTATTCGGGCAACATCATAGCCACCTACGATGGCCGGCATATCTATCGCGGCAATTCGACTTATGTGGGAGACATCTTGCTCACGTTTGACGGTGAATATGCCTATCGCGGCAATTCAACCTATGTGGGTAACATCATCGCCACTTATGACGGCAAGTATATCTATAAGGGAAACTCCACCTATGTGGGCAACATTCTCTATACAACCGATTCCGTTATTCCCGTAGTCGTGCTGTTTGGCGCGGCAATCTTATAAGCACAATGAATACACTATTAGAAAAACTCGACTCCCTACTGGGTCGCTTTGAGGAAGTAAGCACGTTGATTACCGACCCGGCAGTAATTGCCAACCAGGAACGTTATGTTCGCCTGACTCGCGAATATAAGGAACTGGAAGACCTTATGGCAGCCCGGAAAGAGTATGGCAACCTGCTGTCGAACTATGAGGAGAGCAAAAACATACTGCTGAACGAAACAGACCCCGAACTAAAGGAGATGGCCCGCGAAGAAGTGGCCGCATCCGAGGCGCAGATTCCGGAAATGGAAGAGAAAATCAAACTGATGCTCGTACCAAAGGATCCGGAGGACGCTAAGAACGCTATCTTGGAAATTCGTGCAGGCACGGGCGGTGATGAAGCGGCCTTGTTTGCCGGAGATTTGTTTCGGATGTATGCGAAGTATTGCGAGAAAAAAGGCTGGAAGTTCGAGGTATCTTCGATGAGTGAAGGCGCCGTAGGGGGATACAAGGAGGTTGTATGCTCCGTTACCGGAATCGACGTATATGGCACGCTGAAATATGAGAGCGGCGTCCACCGAGTACAGCGAGTCCCGGCCACCGAGACGCAGGGACGCGTCCATACTTCGGCAGCAACCGTTGCCGTTCTGCCTGAAGCCGAAGCATTCGACGTGGAAATCCACGAAGGCGAGATTAAGTGGGACACATTCCGTAGTAGCGGAGCCGGCGGGCAGAATGTAAACAAGGTGGAGAGCGGTGTTCGCCTTCGCTATCCTTGGAAAAATCCGAACACCGGCGAGGTTGAGGAAATCTTAATCGAATGTACCGAGACACGCGACCAACCTAAAAACAAAGAACGTGCGTTGGCCCGACTCAGAACCTTTATCTACGACCGCGAACATCAAAAGTATGTCGACGATATAGCCAGTCGTAGAAAATCGCTCGTATCAACTGGCGACAGAAGTGCTAAGATTCGCACCTACAACTTCCCCCAAGGGCGCATTACGGACCACCGAATAAATTATACCATATACAACCTGGCTGCTTTCATGGACGGAGAAATTCAGGACTGTATCGACCACTTGATTGTGGCTGAGAATGCCGAGCGTCTCAAAGAGGCAGAATTGTGAAACATAATGATCTATCAACAAAATGTGGAAAGAAATTAAAGAACAATGGACTTGGAGTGGCATTAAACAGTCGTTTAAGAAAGACTGGCCGAGTTTGTTTACCGTATTCATATCCGGTATTTTGACATGCTACGTGTTAGATTGGTTTGAATTAGGGCACGGCGTTATAAGGTTCATTGGTATTCAGGCAATTATATTGCTGTTGCTTCACGGCATAATTGCAGGAGTCCTTGGAATGATAGGAAAGATAAAGAAATGACCAGAAAAGAACTCATTCGCATAATAAAGGAGCGCAAAAGTTTCCTCTGCGTCGGCCTCGACACAGACCTTCGGAAAATTCCGAGCCACTTGCTCGATAGTTCCGACGAACCTATCTTTGCGTTCAATAAGGCCATCATCGATGCCACCGCGCCTTTCTGCGTAGCCTATAAGCCGAATTTGGCGTTCTATGAGTGTTTTGGCCTGCAAGGCTGGGCTGCGCTCGAAAAGACCCTGGCGTATTTGCGGCAGAACTATCCGTCGCATTTCCTTATCGCAGATGCCAAGCGAGGCGATATAGGAAACACGAGCAAGATGTACGCGCATGCACTGCTGGAACAATTGGATTTCGATGCAATTACCGTGGCGCCGTACATGGGAACGGACAGTGTCACTCCGTTTCTTAATTGCGAGGGAAAATGGGTTATACTTTTGGCGCTGACCAGTAATGCCGGCTCCGCCGATTTCCAGTTGCTTCAGACCGAAGCAGGCACATGCTTGTTTGAGGAAGTATTGCGCAAGAGCAAAGAATGGGGCAACGAGGACCGACTAATGTATGTCGTGGGAGCTACCCAAGGCAAAATGTTCGAGCGCATTAGGAAAGTGGTTCCCAACAGTTTTCTTCTGGTGCCAGGCGTTGGCGCGCAGGGCGGTAGTCTTGAGGAAGTGTGCCGATATGGTATGACATCCGACTGCGACCTGTTGGTAAATGCGTCGCGCAGTATTATCTATGCTGATCACACCGAGGCCTTTGCAGAAAAGGCTATGGAAGAGGCCCGCTGCCTGCAGCAGCAGATGGCCACTCTATTGGAATCGATTTAGCGCACAATGAGTTTGTCGCAATTCCGAAAGCCGTTGAGAAAATCGACGGCTTTCATTCTTTTCTTGCCAGCTATCTGCAACTCTGCAATACGCAGGTAGCCGTCTTTCATCGCCACCATCATTTCTTTCCCATTGCGGGCAATCACGCAGCCAGGCTTCTCGGCGGGTTCTCCAGCAACCATTTCCGTCTTGTATAGTTTCAGGTTCCAGGACTGCTCTCCTTGCACGAGTTCGGTCCATGCGGCAGGATAGGGCGACAGACCTCTCACGAAGTTATATACTTCTTCCGTCGTGCGCGACCAATCGATGCGACAGGTTTCGTGGAAGATTTTCGGTGCCGGACGGAGTTCGGCGTCATTGCCATAGAGTTGCTCTTGCGGAATGGGGGTCACCTGGTCGGAAAGAATATCGTTGACCGTGCGAACCACGAGTTCTGCACCGGTTTCCATAAGGTGGTCGTGCACGTCCTCGGCCGTGTCGGTGGGGGCGATAGGCACGCGTTCCTGATGGATTATGCGGCCGGTGTCGATGTCGTGTTGGAGGAAGAAAGTGGTTACTCCCGTTTCCTTTTCGCCGTTGATTATGGCCCAGTTTATCGGTGCGGCGCCGCGATACTGCGGCAGTAGCGAGGCGTGAAGATTAAACGTTCCCAGTTTGGGCATATTCCACACTGCTTCCGGAAGCATGCGGAAGGCTACAACTATTTGCAGGTCGGCGCGAAGTGCCTTGAGTTGCTCCAGAAAGCCCTCGTCCTTGAGTTTTTCTGGTTGCAGTACATTCAGTCCGTTGGCCAATGCGAATTTTTTCACGGCCGATTGCGACAGTTGGTCCTGATGTCGGCCCATAGGTTTGTCGGGCATGGTGACAACACCCACCACGTTGAAACTTTCTTCGAGCAATCGGGCCAGAGTCCTGACGGCGAAGTCGGGAGTGCCCATGAAAACAATTCGTAGGTCTTTCTTATCCATGTGTTTGCTTTATTCCTGTGAGAAGTCAATAACGAGTTGCCGATACATGCTGTAGGCTTTAGTTTTTGCAATAAAGCCCACGAACGTTTGGTCGGACTTGACCACCGGCAGCACTTCTGCATCGTTTTCCTGGAATTTGTCCATGACGCTTTGCATATTGTCGTCGGTGTATAGCATTATCTTCGGCGTCTGCATCAGTTGGTCGGCGGTGTAGAGGTTATATAATTCGTTGCGGAAGATATAGAGACGGATTGTGTGGAGGTTGATGACGCCCAGCAGCATACCTTCGCCGTTCACCACGGCAAAGTTGTCTTGCGTCTTGCTTGAGATGATGCTGACAATCTTGCCCAGAGTCATGTCGGGCGTAAGGGTGGGGGCGCTTTTGTCAATGACGGAGTCGAGCGACATAAGTGTGAGTATCGACTGGTCGGTGTTGTGGGTCAGCAGGTCGCCATGGCGTGCCAGTCGCATGGCGTAGATGCTGTGCGGCTCAAAGATGTGGATAATCAGGTACGAACTTGCCGACACAATCATCAATGGCAGGAATAAATCGTAGCCACCTGTGAGTTCGGCAATAAGGAACACGCCGGTCAGAGGTGCGTGGAATACGCCGCTCATAATACCCGCCATGCCCAGAAGTGCGTACTGGTGGGCCGGAAGCATGGTACTCGTGAACTGCACGTCGTTCCAAGTGAGCGAGAACAGCAGTCCTCCCAGGCAGCCCAAGAAGAGGCTCGGGGCGAAAAGTCCGCCGCAGCCGCCACTGGCATTGGTGGCTGTCGAGGCAAATACCTTCAGCAGGATAATGGCCGCGATATACAGAAGCAGATATTGGGGCGAGTTGTATAGGATAGAGTTGTTCAGCAGTGCATTGAAGTTGTCTGCGCTGTTGGCATTGAGTACGGTGTTGATGGTGCTATAGCCTTCACCATAGAGTGGGGGAAACAGGAAGATGAGCAAGGCCAGCAGCGTGCCACCAATGGCAATTTTCGTCCACCCATATTTCAGCCGGCTGAATGCTCGTTCCACCCGTAGGGTTATACGCGTGAAATAGAGCGACAGGAAGCCGCAAAGCAGTCCGAGTATAAGCGTCGCCGGAATCTGACCTATGGCAAAGGGCTCGTTGAGCTGGAAGTCGAACATGGCATTGGTACCTGTCAGCGCATAGGCTACGCAGGTGGCCGTGAGCGAGGCAACAATCAACGGGAGCAACGACGACATCGACAGGTCAATCATTAGCACTTCGAGCGTGAATACTACTCCGGCGATGGGCGCCTTGAATATGCCGGCAATGGCCCCAGATGCGCCGCAGCCTATCAGTAGCATCAGCGTACGGTGGTCTAATTTGAACAGAGAACCCATGTTTGAGCCGATGGCCGAACCAGTCAGCACGATGGGCGACTCTGCTCCGACCGAACCGCCGAAACCTATGGTCAGCGAGGAGGCGATTATGCTCGACCAGCAGTTGTGTTTGCGCAGGTGGCCTTGTTTTCTCGATATGGAGAACAGCACCTTCGTGATGCCATGACCGATATCGTCGTGTACGACATATTTGACAAAGAGCATTGTCAGCACAATGCCGATGAACGGATATATCAGATAGAGCCATTGCCCCTCCGTGCGGTCGAAGTGGAAGGTAAGTATCCATTCGATGGACTGTATGAGCCACTTCATGAAGCATGCGGCAAGTGCCGACAACAGACCTACGAGCAGACTCAACAGGAGCAGGAACTGGCGCTGCGAGAGATGGTGTTCTTTCAGATAGAACAGCGGTTTGCTGAGATAGTGGAAAATCATTGCGTTGCAGGCTTGTGGATGGATTACTTACGGATGATGCTTACTTCGCCGTTGGGCCGCAGACGGATGACTGACGAAGCGGCCGGGTTGTGCTCGTTTCTGCGCGAGGTGCATACGTAGTCGACGGCCTCCAATAGTTCGGGGGCTATGTCGTCGAAACATGTCGGCGCAGGCTGCCCGCTTATGTTCGCCGAGGTCGATACAATCATCTTGCGCATGCGGAAGCAGAGTTCTTTGCTAAAGGGTTCGCGAGTGACGCGAATACCGACCGAACCATCCTCGGCAAGCAAGTTGGGTGCCAGATTACGCGCCTGGTCGAAAACGATAGTCAGCGGCTTCACGGAAAGGTCGATTAAATCCCATGCAATGTTCGGAATGTCACGCACATAATATGCCAGTTTGGCATCGCTGTCGGTCAGGCAAATCAGTGCCTTAGAGTCGATACGCTGCTTTATTTCGTAGATTCGTTTCACGGCTTTTTCGTTGGTTGCGTCGCATCCAATTCCCCAGATGGTATCGGTAGGATAGAGGATTACTCCGCCCTGCCACATCACATCTACGGCTTTCTTAATGTCTTCACGCCACGATTTGCTGATAGGAACCGGTTTTTCGGCCAGGTCTTCGGGAAACGCCTTCATTGTATTATGGGATGGAAAAATTGGATTATGGAATTTCGAAATTGTATTATTGAATTTTCAGATTGCATAATACAATTTTTTGATTGCATTATGCAATTTACGGGGGTGTTATTTGTCGATGCGAATTTGTTTGAGGAGATTGTAGGCGCGATAGATGCCCAGTTCGCCGGCCTTACTCAAATCGGGTATGGCCAGTTCGTTCTTGCCGGTGTTAATATAGACGATGCCGCGATTGAAGTAGGCCTCGGCCATGCGCGGGTCGAGTTCGAGTGCGCGGTTATAGTCGGCCAGCGCTTTTGCCCAGTTGGACAGCGAAGCATAATAGTAGGCCCGGTTGTAATAGACAAGCGGATTGGCCGGAGCCATCTCCTGGGCCTTGGCAAAGTCGGCCTCGATGGTCTGACGGTAGTCCTTCGCCTGCGCAGTTTGTTGGTTGGTGTCGGCATTGGCAAACGGACCGGCATGCGTATTGCGTTCAAGTGCCATCACTATGGTCGCGCGATTCAGGTGGGCAAGTACCGACGCAGAGTCGGCAGCCACGGCCTCGTTGGCATGGGTAAGCGCTTCGGTCAATGCGTAGGTCTGGCGGGAAAGCATAGAGAGCACAAGCGCACGTACTTGCCGCGGAAGTCTTTCCACTCCGGGCCGGACAAGTTCGTTATGTGCGTTGAGATGTGAAATGTCTTCTTGCTCGCTTTCTGCGGTGAAGAAAATCTTCCGGGCGCTCTTTCGGAGTATGCGGTCTTTCGTCTCGCTCCTTTCTGCCTGCAGTTCAATCGGACCAAACTCTTTCTGCAGCAGGTCAAGTTGGTCGATGTAGGCATTCGAGTGATATCCGTAGGAAGGTTCTATGTGGAGCGCCAGTTGGAAGGGCCCAATCAGGTCTTGCGTAGCCTTTGTGTTTTGTACCTTGCCGATGACGATGTCGCCGAATATGCGGGCCGTGTCTTTCTCCTCTTCAATCAGTCGGTCGTAGTGTTCCAGAGCCAAGTCGCTCCGTTGTCGCACCTCCTTATATGCTTTTTTCTTCGGACGCGCGAAGGCCAGGTCCAACTGCGAGCGTGCCACGACGGTTTCGTCGGCAAGTGCGCCCCGAATGTCGCCGGTTTTCCGTCGGCAGGCGGCTCGCGCATAGTAGCCGTATATGAAGTTCGGGTAACTCTTAATAAGTTCCGTGTAGTCGGTAATAGCCCCTTGGAAATCGCCCGTACGTTCCCGGAGCAGGGCTCGGTTGTAGCGTGCGAGCGTATTGTCGGGCTCGCGTTGCAGAATATACGAGAAGTCCTCAAGTGCCCGGTTGTCGTCGCCTACCAGGCTGCGCAGAAGCGCCCGATTATAGTGTGCCACGAAATGTTGGGGCACAATCTCTATGACGCGGTTGTAGTCGGCAATGGCATCGTCGAACAGGTTGAGTCCATTACGCGCCATGGCTCGAAGCAGGTAGGCATCGAAATTGTTTCCGTCGTATCTGATGGCTGTCGTAAGGAAAGAGTCGGCCTTCACATATTCTTTTTGGTCGAGCGCATATTGGCCCTTGAATTGCCACGCACCCACTTCGCGTGGACGAAAGGTCAGCAGCGAGTCAATCCAATGCAGTCCGCGCAGGGTATCTTTCTCTTCGAGCGCAATCTGCGTCTTCAACATGAAAGCCCTATAGTAGTGCGGCGACCGACCGAGAACCATGTTGACCGTAGAGTCGGCCCGTCCGGTTTCCTTCAGTTGCAGCATGCAATATGCTTGGTTGAAACGTGCGCCAATATCGTCGGGGGCGTCAGACAAGGCCTGCGTGTAGTCGGCAAGGGCACCTTTGTAGTCGGCGAGGTTGATTCTGACCAGGCCGCGTAGCAGATAGACGTCTATTACATAAGGGTTCAGTTCAAGAGAACGGCTGCAGTCGGTCTCTGCACCGTGAAAGTCCTCAAGAATGAACTTGGCATAGCCGCGAAAATAATAGGCCAGCGCATGAGATGGTCTGGCCTGGATGGCTTGATTGAAGTAGTGGATGGCTGTAATATTATCGTCGGCACTAAGTGCGCTTCTACCCATAAAAAGCACATTGTCAACATTTATTTGCGCGGTGGCAGGCTTTGACAGGAGCGTGAAAATGCCTACGCAAATAAGTGCTGACAATCGTTGTAGAGTAGAAACAACTCGTTGCGTCATCCCATGGGCTATTTTAAGGGCTTAACTTTATAGGCACAACTTATTTTTCCACTGCGCAACTGTTGCATCTTCTTCTTGATGAGTTGTTTGCGCAAGGGCGATAGTTTGTCGGTGAAAACAATGCCTTCAAGGTGGTCGAACTCATGTTGCATGACTCGGGCCAAGTATCCGTCCACCCATTCGTCGTGTTCTTTCAGGTTTTCATCCAAATACTGCACACGGATTCGCTTAGCGCGTCGCACGGGCTCATGAATGCCTGGCAGACTCAGACAGCCTTCTTCCATTACCTCCGTATCCGACTCGTCGAATTCAATGATGTGCGGATTGATATACGCATGGTTGAAATCGGCATATTCGGGGAATTCGTCCCTAAGTACATCTAAGGTGATGACAACTACCCGAATCGACAAGCCTATCTGCGGTGCGGCAAGGCCTACGCCGTCGCTTTTGTACATTGTCTCAAACATGTTGTCAATCAGTTCTTTCAAATTGGGATAGTCGAGAGGGATGTCTTCGGCTTTCTTTCTCAGAACGGGCTGGCCGATAGTGTAAATGGGGAGTATCATAAGGAAATGGATTGGTAGGGTTATGGAATGAATGGCGATAGTTAGAGAACGGGTGTGTTAGACTTGCTTTCAAGGTAGTCGCGTAAGATGATGCAAGCACTAATCTCGTCAACGAGTTCCTTGTTGCGGCGCTTTTCTTTTCCCAGGGTATCGAGCATGGCCTGATGAGCCAGTACCGAGGTGAAACGCTCGTCGTAGAAATCGACAGGTATATGGGGCAGTTTTCGTTTCAGTATCTTGCAGAACTGTAGCACGCGAGCTTGGTTTTCAGAAGGCTGATTGTTGGTTTGCTTTGGCAGTCCGACCACAAAACGCTCTACTTCTTCCTTTTGGGTGTATTCCACAAGAAAGTTGAGAAGTCCGTGCGTTGCAATGGTTGTAAGTCCGTTCGGAACAATTTGCAGGATATCCGTGGCTGCAATGCCACAGCGTTTCTTTCCGTAGTCAATGCAAACAATTCGCCCCATAGTCGCTTAGCAAATCAAGTCCGTGCCCATGTACGGTTGCAGTGCCTTCGGAATCCGGATGCCTTCGGGAGTCTGGAAATCCTCTAATAATGCAGCCACGATTCTCGGCAGGGCAAGAGCCGAACCATTAAGGGTGTGGCAGAGATGTATTTTCTTTTCTTCGTCGCGATAACGGCATTGCATGCGATTAGCCTGGTAACTGTCGAAATTAGAGACAGAACTAACCTCAAGCCAGCGCTTCTGAGCCTCGCTATAGACTTCGAAGTCATAGCAAATACTGGACGTGAAACTCATATCACCGCCGCAGAGCAGAAGAATACGGTACGGGAGTTCAAGTTTCTGCAACAGACCTTCAACATGCTGCAGCATTTCTTTATGACTGTCGCGCGAATGTTCCGGAGTATCGATGCGGACGATTTCAATCTTCGAGAACTCATGAAGTCGGTTCAGTCCGCGTACGTCCTTACCGTAACTGCCGGCTTCACGGCGGAAGCACTGCGTATATGCACTGTTTTTGATGGGAAGGTCTTTGATGTCGAGAATTTCGCCACGATAAATGTTTGTGACGGGTACTTCTGCGGTCGGAATCAAGTATAGGTCGTCCACTTCGCAATGGTACATTTGGCCTTCCTTATCGGGAAGTTGGCCGGTGCCATAACCCGAATCGGCATTTACTACGGTGGGCGGCATTATCTCCGTATAGCCTGCTTTCCTTGCTTCGTCGAGGAAGAAGTTAATCAAGGCGCGTTGCAGTCTTGCACCTTGGCCCACGTAGACGGGAAAGCCGGCTCCGCTGATTTTAACGCCTAAGTCAAAGTCAATAAGGTTGTATTTTTTTGCAAGTTCCCAGTGCGGAAGCGGATTTTCAGGTAATTCGATGAGCGAACCGCCTTCCTTGACGACCACATTATCGGCTGCGCCGGCACCTTCAGGCACTTCGTCGTAGGGAATATTGGGAATGGTCAGGAGAACTTGAGTGCGGTCGTGCTCGGCCTTTTCCATTTCTTCTTTGAGTAGGTTGGCTTCCGATTTGAGGTTGGCAATCTTCTGCTTCTCTGCTTCGGCTTCGTCTTTCTGCCCGTTTTTGAGCAGCATGCCTATGTTTTTCGATGCCACCTTAGTCTGGTTGAGCAGATTGTCAAGTTGAACCTGTGCTTTCTTACGAATCTGGTCCAGTTCGATTACGCGGTCGATTGCTTCCTCAGCACCTACAAAATGTTTTTTATTGAGGCCTTTTATGATAGCTTCTTTGTCGTTTTCAATTTGTTTGATTGTTAGCATGACAGTATGGTTTTATATAATTTTTCGCTAAGATAGTTTTCTGTGGGCGAAATGCAAAATCTGTGCGCCATAGAGACGCTGTTTTGCGGCATTATGATAGGATTCACGACAAAAATTCGACACCGTGAAATCGTTGTTCTTCACCGATGGTGGATGGTTCTCCGTGTCCAGGGAATATACGGATGGTCTTGGGCAAGGTGAGAATGTGGCGTATCAGACTGCTTTGCATGGCATCCGTATTACCGTATGGAAGATCTGTACGGCCAATTGCGTGTCGGAAGATAGTGTCGCCGGTGAATAGGACCGATTCTTCCTCGCACAGGAAGCACACGCCGCCTGGTGTGTGCCCCGGACTGGCAATTACCTTAAACTGGTGTGTTCCCCAACTTATGACGTCGTCGGGTTCGAATAGTCTTCCGACCGACGGGAGTGTTATAGGTATTGCGCGGTGTAAGATAGTCAGAAATTGGTCGGTTACATTTTCGTAGAGAAATAGGTCGTCGGGGTGTATTTCCGGTTTCAATCCGTAGGCATCATAAACGAATCCATCGCCCCAAATATGGTCGAAGTGCCCATGCGTATTGAGCAAGTGTGTCGGCCGGAGTTGCTGGCTGCGAATATAGTCGTCTATGACCTGAAATTCTTCTTTTGTCTGTGTGCCACAGTCTATGATGACGGCCTCTTTGGTTTCGTCGGAAACCACATAGCAGTTCTCTTCAATCGAGTTGACAATGAAACTTTTTATCGTAAGCATCGGACTTGGGGCTTAGGGTTGTACGTAGACCACATACTTGCTTTCGAAATAATCTTCCTCGAACATGTCGGACAATGCCCATGTGTCGGAGCGCTTGGCATATTTTTTCAGTTCGTTTGATAAATCACCGCCTTTCAAGCACAATATGCCGTTGGGCAGGGAATTATGAGGCGTGGCGGCAATATTCTTCTTGGTCCATTTTACTAAGTCGTCGATGTGTGAAACCGCACGGCTTACGACGAAATCGTACTTGCATTTCTCTTCCATGGCATTGCGTTGGAAGATTTCCGTGTTTTCCAGTCCGATGGCTTTGGCAATGGCATCGGCAACACCGACTTTTTTGCGAATGCTGTCGATGAGTGTGAATGCGGAATCGGGAAACATGATGGCAAGTGGGATGCCTGGAAAGCCGCCACCGGTGCCCACGTCAAGAATGTGGGTGCCTGGACGGAAATGAATGACCTTTGCGATGGCAAGTGAGTGCAGCACGTGGTGCAAATAGAGATTGTCGATGTCTTTGCGTGAGATGACGTTGATTTTCTCGTTCCAGTCTTTGTATAGGTCAAACAAACGGGCAAACTGGTCTTGCTGTTGCTTGGTCAGATTTGGGAAGTATTTCTGCAAGATAGAGATGTCGGCCATGTGGATAGATTTGTTACTATAAATATAGGTGTGATGTGAGTTGCTGATAGGCGGATGTGCGTGCGCCACTTTCGTCGGTGAGTGTCAGAGTGTCTTGCTGGCAGGCAAGTGGCTCTCGCGAATATGAAACAAGGACACGCTTGCACGGCTTACCTTGCTTTGTGTGAACAAGTGTCTTCCTGGTTAGGAAAAACGTATGGGCGACGGCCAGCCGGGTAAACTCCGGCTCGATGTGATAGGGGAGTACCATGGAAAGGCGGCAGTCGTCGGTGCCCAGTCGGTCGATTTTGTGCAAAAGTGTGTCGAACGGCAGCAGTGCCGTATGGCGTGCAAGTGCTCGTCCGTCGTCGGGAGGCAGAAGCGTCTCGTTGAAAAAGGGAGGATTAGAGAGTATGGCGTCAAAACGCTCCTCCGGCTCATATGTACGGATATCCGCACAGACGATACGGATGCGTTCGTTCCACGGAGAGCGCGCTGCGTTGAGAGTAGCATCGTTTGCAGCAGCCTCATCAATCTCCACTCCGGTAACACGTGCCGGACTGCGTTGCGCGACTATGAGGCCCACCAGTCCGCTACCGCAACCGATGTCCAGCACGTTCGTGGCGCCTTGTATGTCGGTCCATGCGCCCAACAGCACGCCGTCGGTGCCAACTTTGTGGGCACAGTGCGTGTCGTCGATAAAGAACTGTTGGAACTGGAAGGGCATGTGGAGCGATTGGTGCTTATTGCAGACTACAAATATAATCAATCTAAGGCATATATTGGTCGAATGAGCCGATAACTCCGACGTGGACATAAAAAATCGACGGAAATCATCGGTCAGATGACTTCCGTCGTACGATTTCTCAATCGTGTAGCGCGGGGGGGGCATGATCCCTCGACCTCATGATTATGAATCATGCGCTCTAACCAGCTGAGCTACCGCGCCGAGTGATTCTGTTTCAGAATCGGATGCAAAAATAGGCTCATTTTTTTATTCCACCAAACGAAAAGGCGGAAAAATCGAAGACGAAGCCTATTTTAGAATTCGCTTGTAAAGTGGAACCGGATGTTCTCAAAGTCTTGCTGAGCCATCTGGAGCATGTATCCGCTATCGGCAAGGAAAACGTCGCGTCCGTCACGGTCTTTTGCCATAAACTGATACTTGCGCTGCTTGAAATTGTTGAGTTCAGCCTCGTCGTCACTTTCAATCCAGCAGGCTTTATAGAGGCTTATCGGCTCCCAACGGCACTTTGCGCCGTATTCATTTTCCAATCGATACTGAATGACCTCGAATTGGAGCTGACCAACGGTGCCGATGATTTTTCGACCGTTGAACTGGTTGACAAACAATTGCGCCACGCCTTCGTCCATGAGTTGTTCGATGCCTTTATTGAGTTGCTTGGTCTTCATAGGGTCGGCGTTCTCAATATATTTGAACATTTCGGGCGAAAAACTGGGTAGTCCCTTGAAATGGATATTCTCTCCCTCGGTCAGCGTATCGCCAATCTTGAAAATGCCGTTGTCCGGAAGACCGACAATATCGCCTGGCCATGCTTCATCGATTGTGCTTTTTCTCTGAGCCATAAACTGGGTGGGAGAAGAGAAGCGCATGGTCTTTTGTTGGCGTACGTGGAGATAGGGATTATTGCGCACGAATTTTCCGCTGCACACTTTGCAGAAAGCAATGCACGAGCGATGGTTGGGGTCGATGTTTGCGGTAATCTTAAAGATAAATCCGCTGAATTTACTTTCCTCTGGGTTGACCACTCGCTCCTCTGCCTGCACAGGTCGGGGCGATGGCGCTATTTTAACGAAACAGTCAAGAAGTTCCTTGACTCCGAAATTGTTTAGAGCCGAGCCGAAGAATACCGGAGCGATGTCTGCCTTCAGATAATCGTCGACGTCGAACGCGGGATAGACTCCGTCAATCAGTTCCAAGTCGTTCCGCAGTTTTTCTGCATCGGTCGGACTGACATGCTTGTCGAGTTCGTCGCTATGTATGTCGACGCTGATTTTTTCAGTGATGCGCTGCTTGTCGCTCGTAAACAAGTTGAGTTGGTCCTCGTAGATGTTGAACACTCCCTTAAAGCGTTGTCCCTGATTGATGGGCCACGACAGCGGACGTACACTGATTTGCAATTCTTCCTCAAGTTCGTCGAGTAGGTCGAAGGGATCTTTTCCCTCTCGGTCCATTTTGTTGATGAAGATGATAACGGGAGTCTTGCGCATGCGGCACACCGTCATCAGTTTCCTTGTCTGCTGCTCCACACCCTTGGCCGCATCGACCACGATGATAGCCGAATCGACCGCCGTAAGGGTGCGAAACGTATCTTCCGCAAAGTCCTGGTGGCCCGGGGTATCGAGAATGTTCACTTTGTAGTCGTTGTAGTCGAACTCCATTACGGAGGTGGTCACCGAGATACCGCGCTGCTTTTCAATCTCCATCCAGTCGGACGTGGCGGTCTTTTTGATTTTGTTGTTCTTTACGGCACCGGCCACTTGGATTTGTCCACCGAAGAGTAGGAGTTTCTCGGTGAGCGTCGTCTTACCCGCGTCGGGGTGGGAGATTATGGCGAAAGTGCGCCGGCGGTCTATTTCTGGGTTGGTCATTGGTCTGTCGGTTGGTTTAGTTGTTTTGCAGGCGGTTCAGGCAGTCTTTCAGGCTTTCTGTCCAGTGGGCTATGTCGATGCCATAGACTTCCTTAATCTTTGTCTTGTCGAGCACCGAATAGTGTGGTCGCTGGGCCGGTGTGGGATAGTTGGCCGTGAGCAGCGGCTTGATTTGGCAGCGGTCGATGCCGGCAAATCGGACGATGGCATAGGCGAAGTCGTACCAACTGCAGGTGCCTTCGTTCGTGAAGTGGAAGATGCCGGGTCGTATGCCTTTGGCAATAATCTGCAGGATGGTGCGAGCCAGGTCGCGGGCGTAGGTGGGCGTTCCTATCTGGTCGGCGACGACGCCGAGCACTTCCTTTTCATGCGCCAGCCTAAGGATGGTCTGCACAAAGTTGTTTCCGTAGGTGCTGTAGAGCCATGCGGTGCGCACGACAACCGTCCTTTTGCAGGCTTGCATGGCCTTGCGCTCTCCCTCCAGTTTGGTGCGGCCGTAGACCGTAAGCGGATTGGTCGGCGCATCCTCCTTGTAGGGCTGGAAGCCTTTTCCGTCGAACACGTAGTCCGTCGAGACGTGCACCAATGTGCCGCCTCTTTTTTCGATAGCCTCGGCAAGATACTGCGGGGCTATGGCATTGAGCCGCTCGCATAGTCCCAGGTCGCTTTCTGCTTTATCTACAGCCGTGTAGGCTGCGCAGTTGACGACGACGTCAATTTGGTTTTCCTGCACAAATTGGTTCACTGCACGCGCATCCGTGATGTCGAGTTCGTTTATGTCGGTAAAAAAATACCGGCAAAAGTCCGATGGGGTGGCAAGTGCCTTCAGTTCGCTGCCCAGTTGGCCTTGGCAACCAGTGATAAGTATGTTCATGGTGGAGCGATAGGGGATTATGTCGTCAGGTGGCTCGTCAGAGTTCGAGTTCGCCTGCTTTGTTCTTGAAATAGTAGTCGGAAAGTTGGCCCAATAGTGTGGCGATGTCTTTCGAGGCGGCAAGGGTCTCGGCCGATACTTCTTTGCCCTGAAGGCGCAGGAGCATCAGTCCGTAGAGTACTTCGAACATATTTTCGGTCTCGTCGGACGATTTGTCGGCACCTTTGGCTCGCACCTCTACGATATAGGGCAGCACCTTATAATAAAGTTGCTGATAGTAGGGGAAGTTGGACGAGCGGAGCAGACTGTGGTGCAGTTCGGAAAGTTCCTGCACGGCGTTTTTGTTGATTTGCAGGTGGCCGGTCTGAGCCACTCCTTCTTCCTTCATCATACGGCACAAGTCGGCATACCACTGTTCCATTTCGGCGCGCTTGTCGTCGGGAAGCGTGAAACGGACCAGGTAGTCGTGGCGAACGTGTTCAATGTCGCAGTGATAGGAGCGCAGCATGTCTTCTATCTGCCACATGTAGAGCACATATTCGGCTCGGTTGGTTGTGCGGAGTTTGTCGGCGATTATCATTTGCTACCCAGTTAGTAGAAAGACAAGTGGAATACTGTCATAATGGCGTAGCAGATGGAAATAGTGATGACGACCACGCCAATGGCTTGGTTGAAGCGATGGATGCCGTGCAGCCCAAAGTTTTGCTTAGCGCGTGTGAGCACATACGTAAGCCCATACCACCACATCATGGCACCTGCCACGATGGCCGCATATCCGACCAGCATGCCGAATATGTTCTCCGGCACCACAAAAGTGAGCATGTTGAACAGGGCAATAAACAGGAAGATGATAAGTGGGTTGGACAGGGTCACGAGAAAGGACGTGACGAAGTTCTGGAGCAGGGTGCCCTTTGGTTTGTTCTCGTTGTCGTTGCGCATGAACTTCCTCGGGTCGGAACGCAAGGTCCAGATGCCGAAAATGAATAGCATGACGCTGCCTATGAGTTTGAGCCAGAACAATATGGACTTGTCTTCGATAAATCCGACAAGCGAAAACATGCCGAGGCCGGTGATGAGCGCGTAGAACAAGTCGCTAAGCGCGGCTCCGGCACCAGTAACGATGCCATACTGCCGTCCTTTTCGCATGGTGCGCTGTATGCACAAGATGCCCGTCGGACCCATCGGCGCAGAAACAATTATGCCGATGACAAATCCCTTTAGTAGCAGGAGTAAAGTGCTTGTAAAACCGACCCAAATGTCCATAATTGACTGCGAAGGTACACATTTTTTGGCAAATGTCTGTATAAATTGCCGATAAATTAGCGAAAACGGCCCGTTTCAGTATGGCCGGTTCCGTTTCAGGGCTTGAAATGCGCGTTTCAAGCCCTGAAATGCACATTCCAAGGTTTGGAATGGAAAATTATATTATAGAGTTTTTATGCTCGATTGGTTCTCTTCGACAAAAAAGAATTATCTTTGCGCACTCAATATATAATTATAGTAAAATTGATTATTCTGCGATGAAGTTTAACGAGCATAACAGTCAGGACCTTTATAAGGTCAACCAGGAAGTGCTTGCGAAATGGCAATCTGAGCGTCTGTTCGAAGAGAGCCTCAAGGCAAGCGAGGGACACCCCACGTATGTCTTCTACGACGGACCTCCTTCGGCCAACGGCCACCCTGGTATCCACCACGTGCTGGCTCGCACGATTAAGGACCTCTTTTGCCGCTACAAGACTATGCAGGGTTTCCACGTGGAAAGAAAGGCTGGCTGGGACACGCATGGCTTGCCTGTGGAACTGGGTGTAGAGGCCGAGCTGGGCATCACAAAGGTGGACATCGGCAGTAAGATTTCGATAGAGGATTATAATGCCCACTGCCGCAAGAACGTTATGAAATATACGCGTGAGTGGGAGGACCTGACTCTTCAGATGGGCTACTGGGCCGATATGGACCACCCCTACATCACTTACGAGACTCCGTACATGGAGACCCTATGGTGGCTGCTCCACAAACTATACGAAAAGGGCTATCTCTACAAGGGCTATACCATTCAGCCGTACTCGCCGGCCGCCGGCACGGGACTGTCGAGCCACGAACTTAACCTGCCGGGCTGCTACCGCGACGTGAAAGACCTCACGGCTACGGTGCTGTTTCGTCTGACCGAGACCTTGCCCGAGATGACGGAGTGGGGAACGGCCTGCATAGCCGCCTGGACCACTACGCCCTGGACCCTGCCCTCAAACACGGCACTCTGTGTGGGCGGAAAGATTGACTACGTCTGTGTGCAAACGTTCAATCCCTATTCGAACGAGAAACTGTCCATCGTGATGGCAGAAAGTTGCGTGGCCGCCTATTTCGGCAACAAGAAGTGGGCACGCGTCGAGACGCTCGACGAACTTAATGCCTACGATGCCACTCAGGCCGATGCCCCCAAACCTTATCGCCTGACGGCGCACTGGGTTGGCAGCCAACTCGAAGGTCTTCACTACGAGCAACTGCTGTCGTACATGACACCAAAAGACTCGGGTGATGCTTTCCGCGTAATCCTCGGCGACTATGTCACTACCGACGACGGCACGGGCATAGTGCACATCGCTCCGACCTTTGGTGCCGACGACGCTTTCGTAGCGAAGAAAGCCGGCGTGCCTGGCCTTTTGGTGGTTACCCAAAAGGGGAAAGATGGCCCGATGGTCGATTTGCAAGGACGCTTCTATCGACTGGAAGACCTCGACGCAGATTTCGTCAGGGAACACGTGGATGTGGAAGCCTACAAACCTTACGCCGGCTGCTATGTGAAGAACGCCTACGACGAAAGTCTGTCCGACAGCGACGAATCACTTGACCTCCGCATCTGTATGCAACTGCGGTCGGAAGGCAAGTTGCTGCAAACGCAGAAGCACATACACTCGTATCCGCATTGCTGGCGCACGGACAAGCCGGTGCTTTACTATCCGCTCGACTCGTGGTTCATCCGCAGCACAGCCCTTAAGGAACGGATGTACGAACTAAACAAAACCATCAAGTGGAAACCGGAATCGACGGGCTCGGGCCGTTTTGGAAAATGGTTGGAGAATCTGAACGACTGGAACCTCAGTCGCAGCCGTTTCTGGGGTACTCCGCTGCCCATCTGGCGTAATGACGACGGTGAGGAAATCTGCATAGGCAGCCTGGCCGATCTTTATGCCGAGATAGAGAAGAGTGTGGCGGCCGGATTGATGGAAAGCAATCCGTTGAAAGATGCCGGATTTGTTCCCGGAGACTATAGCAAGGAGAATTATGCAAAGGTCGATTTGCACCGCCCGTATGTGGACCGAATCGTACTCGTATCGGCCACGGGCAAACCACTGCACCGCGAGCCCGACTTGATAGACGTATGGTTTGACAGCGGTGCGATGCCGTATGCTCAGGCCCACTTCCCGTTCGAAAACGCAGAGGGATTTGAAAACGGTACCTTGTTCCCCGCCGATTTCATTGCCGAAGGCGTCGACCAGACTCGCGGATGGTTCTTTACCCTGCATGCAATCGCCACGATGATATTCGACAGCGTCGCTTTCAAGAACGTAGTGTCGAACGGACTTGTGCTCGACAAGAACGGAAATAAGATGTCGAAGCATCTGGGTAATGCCGTGGAGCCTTTCGGCGTGATACAGAAATATGGCTCTGACCCGTTGCGCTGGTTCATGATTACAAATTCTGCTCCGTGGGACAATCTGAAGTTCGACGAAGATGGCGTGAAAGAAGTGAGCCGTACTTTCTTCGGAAAACTCTATCAGGTCTATTCGTTCTTCGCCATGTATGCCAACGTAGATGGCTTCAATCCGTCGATGGAACAGGTGCCCTTTGCCGAACGGCCTGAGATTGACCGCTGGATCCTATCGGAACTGAACAGCCTCATAAGCCGGGTGACCGAGAACATGGACGATTACGAGCCGACCAAGGCTGCTCGCGACATACAGCTCTTTGTAAACGACAACCTGTCTAATTGGTACGTCCGACTGAACCGTAAACGTTTCTGGGCTGGTAGTCTCACCGCCGACAAACTCAGTGCCTACCAGACACTCTATACTTGCCTGCTGGCATTAAGCAAACTTGTGGCCCCGTTTGCCCCGTTCTATGCCGACGAACTCTATCGCGACTTGATGGGCGATAATACCGACGCACCGAAGAGCGTACATCTGGCTTCATTCCCTAAGGTTGACAATAGCCAGATTAATGCCACACTCGAAAAACAGATGGAACTTGCCCAGAAGATTACTTCGATGGTTCTGTCCCTCCGTAAGAAGGAACACATCATCGTTCGTCAGCCGCTGCAGAATATTACACTTCCCATCTCCGACGAAGAAACCCGTCGCGCCATCCTTGCCGTCAAACAGTTAATACTGGACGAGGTGAACGTAAAAGAGTTGAGTTTCGCCGACAGCTCGTTGCTTAAGAAGGAAGTAAAGTGCAATTTCCGCGTAATGGGCAAGAAGTTCGGCAAACAAATGAAATCTGTGGCCGCAGCCGTGACCAATCTGTCGCAAGAACAGGTGGCCGAACTCGAAAGCACGGGTTTGCTGACCCTCACCATAGACGGACAGGACGCTCAGATAGAACTTGCCGATGTGGAAATCATTACAAAAGACCTGCCGGGCTGGACTGTAGCCAACGAAGGTATTTTGACCGTCGCGCTCGACCTTACGGTTTCTCCGGAACTCTATCGCGAAGGCGTGGCCCGCGAACTTATCAAGAAAATACAAACTTATCGTAAAGAACACGACTTTGAGATCACCGACCACATCATGGTAACCATCGGAAAGCATAATCTGGTGGACGAAGTGATTAATGAGTTCGGACAATATGTGGCTGCTCAGGTTTTGGCCGACAGCATCTCGGTGTCGACAGAACTATGCGACGGCGAGCCGTTCGAGCACGACGAAATCAAAACGAATATCCAAATTGTAAAAATCTAAACACAATCATTTTGTATGGAAGAGAAACAAAGATACACTGACGAGGAATTGGCAGAATTCCGTCAGATTATTGAAGAAAAGCTTAGCCTGGCAACTCGCGAGTACGACGAAATGATGAATGTGCTTATGCATCGCGGCACAAACGATGTTGATGATACCCTGCCCACTTATAAGACGCTCGAGGAGGGTAGTGCTGTGCAGACAAAGGAAGAACTAACCAACATGGCGGTACGGCAACTTAAGTTCATACAAGGATTGAAGGCAGCGCTTGTACGCATAGAAAATAAAACTTACGGTATCTGCCGCGTCACCGGCAAACTCATACCGAAGGAAAGACTACGCGCAGTGCCCCACGCCACTACGACGGTTGAGGGAAAGAACCTGGAAAAGAAGCGTAAGTTTTAGATTCGGCCTGGCACAATGGTTGGGTCTGTTGATTAGATTGTTACGTAACGCAGTCGCATAATGGGTTTGAAGAAATGCTCTACGGGAGTGTGGGCCATTGCGCTCATATTGCTCGTTCTCATAGCTGACCAGGCCATCAAGGTTATGGTCAAGACACACATGTTCCTTTTCGAGCGCATCGAGGTTATGCCGTGGTTCCACATCTCGTTTACGGAGAACAGCGGCATGGCCTTTGGCATGGAATTCGTAGGGACGTGGATTCTTGCCATATTCCGACTGGCCGCCATCTTCTTCTTCTGCATTTATCTGAGGCGACTTGTCCAGCGGAAGGCCAATAAGGGGTTTGTCTTTGCTATTGCGCTGATTGTGGCCGGTGCTATTGGCAACCTGATAGATAATTGCCTGTACGGATTGATCTTTACGGAAAGTCTGCCCGCCTATGTAGCCAGCCAGCCGGCCCAGTTTGTTGAGTTCGGCCACGGATATGCATCGTTTTTCAACGGACGTGTGGTCGACATGTTCTACTTCCCTTTGTTCGAATGGCCGACTTGGATGCCGATAGTAGGGGGAAGCACTTTTTTCGGAGCCATTTTCAATTTGGCAGATGCCGCTGTGACGACTGGAGCCATAATCATCCTGCTATTTTACTCGAAACTTATTTTCAGCAACAAGCCCGAAGCCGTTTCGTCGGATGAAGAAAGCAAGTAGTGTCATAACGGGCCTCATGTGTGGCCTTATGCTGTTGGCCGTGTTCTCCTGTGGCGACAAGTCGTCGAAGGGAGTTGTCGGCGAGCGCAAGATGCGCAATTTGCTCTACGACTATCATCTGGCCCACGCCATGGCAGATTTGAAGCACGACAGCATTGCTTTTTATCGGAAATACTATACCGAGGCTGTGTTCAATAAGTATGGCATCACGGCCGAGGAGTTTGATGCCTCAATGGAATACTATTCGCGTCATTCCGATAAACTTGCCAACATCTACAAGACGCTGAACGAGCGATTGGGTAAGGGCGGAAAAAAGAGCAATAGTACGGCCGGCAAGGGGTTCGGTGCTGATACGGCGCAAGTATGGGTTCAAGAGTCGCCGTTGCTTTTTGTGGCTGGACGCAATAATCTGTTTTCTGAGAAGATTGATGCAGACACGCTGGTAAAGGCAGGCGATAATCTCTTGTTCCGTTTCAATTTCCGGTGGCATTATCGCGAGGGATCGCGTCAGGTATATGCCGTGGCAAAGATTACTTATGCCAACGACACCACGCAGGTTCTCAATCGAGTCTATTATACAGAAGGTTTGCAGGAATTACATGTCCGCCTGCTGCCACATACTCCCAAGACGATCGAACTATTCGTTTTCCAGAACACCTCGTTCTCCGAGCGGATACGACTGATGGTCTTGTCGGACATGTCGTTGTTGCGTGTCAAGGGAACCGACGTGTTGCCAATGTCTCCGGCACCTGAATTAAATCCTGATAGTCTGGAAGACGCAGAGCGCAGGGCTTCGCGCGACGAACGCCGTCTTTTGCAGGGAAAACTCTCGCCTGGGGACGCATCCGATAAGAAGCGCGTCAACTAAAAGTCTTCCAAATAAATTCGTCAGGGTAGGGCGCCTCTACCTTAATATGGTCGTGCGACACTGGGTGCTCGAATTCGATGCTGCGAGCGTGCAGGCAGATGCCGCCATTGGGATTGCTGCGCGGGGCACCGTATTTCAGGTCGCCTTTAATAGGGCATCCCATGTTTGCAAGTTGGCATCTGATTTGATGATGGCGGCCTGTGTGCAGTAGTACTTCCAGCAGATAGTAATGATCGTTGTGTCCGATTAGTTCATACGACAGTTCGGCTCGCTTACTGTCCGGTCGCTCCGTAGGATAGGCGTACGACTTGTTTTGCTTTTCGTTTCGGACAAGCCAATTAGTCAGTTTGCCACTTTCTGCCTCCGGGTGCTTGCATACAATGGCGTGATAGACTTTTCTTATTTTTCCTTTACGGAACATATCGTTCAGCCGGGTCAGCGCCTTACTGGTCCGGGCAAACAGGCATACGCCGCTGACCGGGCGGTCTAATCGGTGCGGAACGCCGAGATATACTTCGCCCGGCTTGTTATATTTCTTTTTTATGTAGGCCTTTACGTCGTCGGCAAGAGTGCGGTCGCCGGTCTTGTCGCCCTGCACAATTTCGCCCACTTCCTTGGCCACTATGATGATATGATTGTCTTGGTAGAGTACGTGCATACCTTTTCAATGGGGAGTATAAAGAAGGTCTCTGCCATGTTGTTGTTCGGAGAGACCTTCCTTATGTTTTTGTCTGAAAAATGCTACATGTTCATTCCGCCGTCAACCTGAATGACCTGCCCGCTTATGTACGAACTCATGTCGCTGGCCAAGAACGTGGCTACATCGGCGATGTCTTCCGGTTTGCCGCCTCGGCGGAGCGGAATCTTGTTGGTCCATTCTTTTCGTATATCGTCGGGGAGCGCTGCCGTCATTGCCGTTTCAATAAATCCTGGGGCAATGGCGTTGGCCCTTATGCCGCGGCTACCCAACTCTTGGGCAATGCTTTTTGCAAGTGCGATAAGTCCGGCTTTCGAGGCGGCGTAGTTGCATTGCCCTGCGTTGCCATGCACGCCCACTACGCTGGCCATATTAATGATAGAGCCCTTGCGCTGGCGCATCATGATGGGAGCCACGGCGTGGCAGAAGTTGAACGCGCTCTTAAGGTTGACTGTCAGGACGGCGTCCCATTGTGCCTCCGTCATACGCAGGAGCAGGCCGTCCTTGGTGATGCCGGCATTGTTCACAAGGATGTCAATCTGTCCGAAGTCATTCTTGATTTGTTCGACTACCTTTTCGGTCTCATCGAACAGGGCGGCGTTCGAGGCGTATGCTTGGCATTTCACGCCCAATGCTTCCACCTCTTTGCGGGTGGCTTCGGCGTCGTCGTTTATCACGAGGTCGGTGAATGCGATATTAGCGCCTTCGCTGGCAAAACGCAGGGCGATAGCCTTGCCGATGCCGCGGGCGGCGCCGGTGATAAGTGCGGTTTTTCCTTCCAGTAGTTTCATGTCTTTAGGTATTATTTAGTCAGTTTATTTGTTGCTTGGTGGCGTGACAGACTGGGCGATTCCGAGCGCCTGGTTTATGATATGCTGCACGATGGGTATCGATTCCTCTTCCGTGAGTCCGATTCCGAGGCGGTCGTATATGTAGGGAACTTCCAGGCCCTTGGTCGTGTAGTGTATGATATCGGCCATGAGTCCGATGTGGTCGATATGGAAGATTTTCTTTTGCACGCCTTCTTCCAGGATGCGGGTGATGATGCTACGCTCTTCGGCGTCGAACGATTTCCTAACCCGCTCCACCTTCCAAATGTTGCGAAAGAACTCGGCGCGTAGCGAGCCGTTTCGAACCACTGTCTCGCGAATGGCGTTGAGGTGGGTGTAGATGAGCCGCATGAGTTTTTCTTCCGGCCGTATATGCATGGCAGTCACTGCGTCAAGTTTTTCGGACAATCCCTCAAGCTCGTTGCTGATTACGGCATAGTAGATTTCTTCCTTGCTACGGAAATAGGTGTAGAGCGTACGCCTTCCGCGACCCGAAACCTTTGCAATGTCGTTCATCGTAGTGGTTTCATAGCCTTTCACGGCGAAAAGTTCGCGTGCCACTTCTATAAAATGATTGCGGGTCTTGCTGATTGACATGGTGAATGCAGTTTGTTCCTAAAAAAGCAAAGATAGTTTTTTCTTTTCTATTTGCGTTTCTTCCGACCCCGATATTTTTTCTTTCATTGCATAATGCTATTTTCCGTTTCAGGGCTTGAAATGCTCATTCCAAGCCCTGAAACGCACATTTCAAGCCTTGGAATGGAATGCGCCCTTATGCGTCGCGCGGATTATACGGTGGTTGTGAGAGTTAAATCGGCTTTCTTATTGCCAACCATAAATAAATGTTTACATTTGTATGGGATTTTGTAGTCCTACACGATTGTCCGTATGATTATCGATAGTTTCATCGCAAGTTTGTCCGAGGAGTTCAAGCACCCCTTTACTGCCGACCAGGAAAAGGCCGTGCAGTCGTTGGCTCGCTTTATCTTGTCGTCGCACGGCCGCGAGGTTTTCATCCTGACGGGCTATGCCGGCACCGGAAAGACCTCGCTTGTGTCGGCACTGGTACGTTCGATGCGCCGGCTGGACCGCAGCGTGGCGCTGTTGGCGCCTACGGGCCGGGCAGCCAAGGTGTTTTCCGCCTATTCCGATATGCCGGCCCACACGGTGCACCGCATCATCTATCGACAGCAGGCATTCGAGGGCGAGCAGACCCGTTTCTCGCTCGGCTTCAATAAGCGCCAGAACACGCTCTTCGTAGTTGACGAGGCGTCGATGCTTGCCAATGAAACCAATCCCGATACGCTCTTCGGAACGGGCCGGCTTCTCGACGACTTACTGCAGTATGTCTATAGCGGAAGTGGGTGCAAACTGTTGCTTATGGGCGACTTGGCGCAACTTCCTCCCGTGGGCGAGGAGGCAAGTCCGTCGCTTCTGCCCGAAACCTTCGAGCGTCTCGGCTTCCGCGTATTCCACGAAAACCTTAGTCAGGTGGTTCGTCAGGAAGCCCATTCCGACGTGCTGGCAAATGCCACCAGTCTGCGCGAGCAACTGGTCAATGCGCCCTTGCAACTGCCGTCCATTTCTATTGGTGAGCACGGCGACGTGCAGCTGATAGGCGGGGCCGACTTTCTGGAACTGCTCGAGGACGGCTACTCAAAGGAAGGCGAGGACCAGACTATCGTGGTGACGCTCAGCAACAAGCGGGCCATGCTCTACAATATGGGCATCCGCGAACGCATATTCGACCGCGAGGACGTCCTTACGCGTGGCGACCGTATCATGGTGGTGAAGAACAATTACTACTGGACAGAGCGCCTGCACAAGATGCTTCCGGCCGACGAACGCCCGCCGTTCGACTTCATAGCCAATGGCGACAGTGCGCAGGTGGTTCGCGTCAGCAACGAACACACGGAACACGGATTCCGATTTGCCGATGTCGATTTGCGTTTCACGGACTACGATAACTACGAGATGCGTTGCCGGGTGCTGCTCGATACCCTGACATCCGAGTCGCCCTCGCTAACGGCCGAGCAGAGCGAGCAACTCTATCAGCGGGTCTATGCCGACTATTCGTATCTGCCCGGCAAGAAAGAACGCAACAAGCACGTGCGCGACGATGCCTATTACAACGCCTTGCAAATAAAGTTCGCCTACACGGTTACTTGCCACAAGGCGCAGGGCGGACAATGGCGTCGCGTGTTTATCGACCAGGGATACATTCCTCCCACTATGGACGTGGCCGGCTACATACGCTGGCTCTACACGGCCTTTACCCGAACCACCGACAAACTTTATCTGGTCAACTGGCCGGAAAACCAAACCATCAGAAACAACTAAACTATGTGGGCAGAAGTCTTGTTTTGGATTGCGGTAGCCGTATATGTGGTCCTGTTGGCCAATACGGTGCTGGTGCTGATGCTTGAAAACCGTCAGCCGGCCAAGACTGTCGTCTGGTTGTTCATTGTATGGTTTCTGCCCATCGTTGGTTTCATCCTGTTCTACTTTTTCGGGCAGGACTTCCGTAGGGAATGGAAACTGCGCCATAGCGAGACCCACAACTTCGAGAAGCGCATCCGCACCCTGTATAGGCCCGGGCAGACAAACCACATTGACGACCAGTGGCAACCATTGGTGCATGCACTCGAGACACAGTATCTCATGCCGGCGCAATATGCCCGCCGACAGAAGATATACGACTGCGCCGACGATTTCTTTATCGATTTGTTGCAAACCATTGGCAAGGCCCGTCACCACATCCATATACAGACCTATTTGATAGAGGACGACAGCGTGGGGCGTATGCTCATCGACGCCCTGACCGACAAGGCACGCGAGGGCATAGAGGTGCGACTGCTTTACGACGATGTGGGCAACTGGAACGTAAGCGACTCGCTCTTCAACCCGCTGATTGCAGCCGGAGGCATAGTGGCCGCTTCGCAGCCGGTTAGGTTTCCAAGCCTGACCCGCCGTGTCAACTACCGAAACCATAGGAAAATCGTTGTGGTTGACGGCACCTACGGATTTATCGGAGGCATGAACTACGCCGTCCGCTACTTCTCGCGCGGCACGGATCGATGGAACGACCTGCACCTGTACTTGGAGGGCGACATCGTGGGCAGTTTGCAGTCCGTATTCCTATGGGACTGGGGACTTACACGCTACGACGTAAACCTAAATGCCGACTATTTCCCCAATACAGAGTCGTCTTCGCCCGCCGGAACCGATTGCCAGATTATGGCATCGTCGCCTTTCTCCGATTGTCCGTCGATTCTCTATCTGCAAACATGGCTTTTCCAGAATGCCCGTCGCTACATTTACATACAAACGCCCTATTTCCTTCCGTCAGACTCTATTTTGCAAGCACTGCAGACTGCATCGTTTGCCGGCATAGAGGTGCGGGTCATGGTGCCTATGCGTCCCGACTCGGAACTTATGAAGTGGGCCAACGAGAGTTATTTTGCCGATGTGCTGAAGGCTGGTGTGAAAGTATATCGCTATGAAGGCGGATTCTTGCATGCTAAAAGTCTGGTGATAGACGATGCAATCGGCTCGATAGGCTCTTCAAATATGGATTTCCGTAGTTACGAGAACAATTTCGAAGCCAATGCGCTCCTTTACGACCGTGAAATCGCCATACAACTAAAGGAAAAGTTCCTGCACGACATGGAAAACTGCACCGAAATCAATATCGACGAATGGTTGAACCGGCCAATGTGGAAACGCCTCATAGAATCTACCATACGCATCTTTTCTCCACTCCTATGAAATATGACACTTTGCTCCGACGACTATGTGTCGTCACGATTTTAGCCTGCTCCGCATTTGCGGCACAGTCGCAGACGACGAGAGAACTACGTGCCCAGAAGAGAGCACGCACATTCTTGCAAGGACGAGAGGCTCAGGCGCAGGCATCACGAATGAAACTGCTCCATGCAGGCGACTTTGTCTATGTGTTCCAAGACGTGCAGAATCGCTTTGTTATGGTGTCGAGCGACGACAACGGCGAAAAGGTCATCGGCTACGGACAAAACACGGCGGGCAATATGCCCATCCAACTGAGAGAGTGGGTTGAGATGTTGGAGAAGGGACAGGCATCGCGCAGTCTGACACATTTTCAGGTGAAGGCCAAGCAAACCGTAGCGCCGCTCCTTACCACCGTTCGCCATCAGTCTGCTCCCTACAATAAATACTGTCCGCTCTACACCTACGACGATGGAACCATTAGCCAGCAGCATTGCGACGTGGGATGCGTGGCTACATCGCTTGAGCAGATACTTACCTACTATCGGCGCACCTATACGCTTCAACAACAACTCGACGGATGGAGTACGGAGCACTATACCATTGAGCCGACCGAAGCAGGTCTGTCGGTGGACACCAGACTAATCCTCGACGACTACGACGAGTCGGCACCGGAAGAAAGCATCGACGCCGTGGCCAAACTGAGCTATTGGCTCGGACAAGCCCTGAAAATGCAGTGGGGCATAGGCAGCAGCGGCACGTATTCCTATCTGGTGGAAGACGCACTTAAGGATAAGTTCGGCTTGAAATATGTGAAATATGCCGACAGTTATACTTATTCGCCGGCCGACTGGCTGACGATGGTACAGAACGAACTGCTGGCCCAACGCCCCGTATATTATTCGGCAAACACTCAGCACATGGGCGGACATGCCTTTGTGGTTGACGGATTGGACGAAGACGGACTCTTCCATGTGAATTGGGGCTACGGCGGCGCTTATGACGGATTTTTCGACCTCGCATGGCTCTATACCGGCGAACGGCCTTTTGAACACACGGAAGAGGGGCAACGCGACGGTTTCTATGTCAACCACGAGGCTGTCTTTATTCACCCTGACGCCCAGAACGTCAGCCTGCCCGAACCTATTAACCGTACGGGCGACGAGATTGAGGTTTCCTCCTACGAATTTATCGACGAGCCATATACGGGTATGTACACGCGGCTTTTGTTGCGACTGACGAACACGTCGGATAAGGCACTGACCACTCCGGCCGTGCTTTTCACTTCGCCGCAAGGTGCTGCCAATCCGCTGGCCGGTGTTGACTACATAGGCTATTCTTCCTCGTCGCTGAATCCGGGAGAGACTTGCGAGCGGCTCGTACATGTGAAGTTCAATAGCCGAGGTGCACGCACATTATATATATCGCCCGACGGAGTGGCTTACAAGGCGGTTGCCGACATCGATGTTGCCGGCGGACGCCAGGCGCAAATGACATTCGACGAACCACAAATCGAGTTCGTTGAGGCGAATGCCGTCAAAGTGACCTTGCACATGCGAAATGAGGATACTGATTTCCGGACCGGCCGTAATGTGATTTACGAATTGCTGCCGCTTGACGGCGTGACGAACGAAGGTCCGCGCCATCCGCACGTGGTTTATTTGGCACCGGAGGGAGAAATGGACGACGAAGTAACCTTTACGAATTTGGACTACGGCATGTCCTATAAGATTCTCATACGCAGTCCGTGGAATGTGGTACGCGAGATAGAATTCGAAATAGCGCCGCTGCCGGAAGAACCAGCCGTGTGGCGCAACATCAATGGAGTTCGGATTCGCAAGCCAGTAGAACCTGGTGTTTACATAAAGAACAAGAGCAAGGTGCTCGTGCTACCAGAGCAGTTGAATAATAACTAACGAAATACCATAGTTTGAGATGATTGAGACACGGCACATTCAGATTAAAGACTACGACTACGAATTGCCAGATGAGCGCATTGCCAAGTTTCCGATAGAGAAACGCGACGAATGCAAGATGTTGGTTTGGAAAGATGCAAAGCCGTCGGAAGATGTCTTTAAGCACCTGACGGATTATATAACTCCGGAATCGTTGATGATATTCAACAATACGAAGGTCATATATGCACGGCTCCATTTCCAAAAGGAATCGGGTGCGCACATTGAGATATTCTGCCTCGAACCACTTGTCCCGCACGACTACCAAGTGTCGTTTGCCTCGACAAATAGCGTGTCGTGGGTTTGCCTTATTGGCAACGCCAAGAAGTGGAAGGACGGAATACTGAAGAAGTATCTGACCGTGGGCAACAAGACCATCTGTCTGTTGGCCCGACGGGGTAATCCGAGCGGAAGTGGCTTTGAGGTGGTTTTTGAATGGTCGGACGAGTCCGTAACCTTTGCCGAACTTCTCGACGCCTGCGGTGAATTGCCGATACCGCCTTATTTGAACCGCAAAACCGAGCATAGTGATTTGTCGGACTATCAGACAATCTATTCGAAGATTAAAGGTTCGGTGGCGGCTCCTACTGCGGGACTTCATTTTACGCCTTCCGTGCTCGAAAACCTCAGGGATAAGCACGTGGAACTCGATGAAATCACGCTGCATGTCGGTGCCGGCACATTCAAACCCGTTAAAACCGACAAGATAGATGGACATACGATGCATTCCGAATGGATTTGTGTCGCGAAACATACGATTGCCGCCTTGCTGAACCATGGCGCACGCTGCGTGGCCGTTGGTACTACGTCGGTGCGTACGATAGAGAGCCTGTATTATATAGGCGTGCAGGTGAAGAATAATCCCGACCTGTCGCCCGACGAACTATTTGTTCCGCAGTGGCTGCCCTACGAGTACGCCGCACAGTCGGACAAGCCGCTGTCTGCTTCGGAGGCGTTGGAAAGTCTGTTGGAGTACATGGAAAGACATTCGCTCGAGTCGATAACAGGCTCCACGCAAATTATTATAGCACCGGGCTATTCGTTTAAATATGTCAATGTGATGGTAACAAACTTCCACCAGCCGAAATCGACGTTGCTTCTGTTGGTTTCTGCTTTTGTTGGTGGGCGTTGGCGTGAGATTTACGACTATGCGCTTAGTCGCGACTTCCGCTTCCTAAGTTACGGAGACAGTTGCCTGTTGTTTTTGGCGTAGAGCCGTATAAAACATAGGGGCAAGATAGCGATTCGCTATCTTGCCCCTATGTTTTTTGTGCAGACTATTGTCGGACTACTTGCAATACTTATTATAGGCGTCAATGGCAACCTGCACATTTTTGATAATGGCTTTTGATGAGTAGGTTGCACCGCTCACTGCATCGACATTCATATTGGCTGCTTGCTTAACAGGTTTGCCAGACCAGTTTTTCAGTATCTTTTCGGCATACTGATAGTAGTTGGGAGTCTCGCGATTACGCAGGCTGACAATCGACGTGACTTTTTTGTCGTTGGCGATATACACCAGCAGCGGGGTATTACCGTTATAGCCCACAGTACCTTGCGAATAGACTCCACTATTGATAACGTAGCCTTTATTGCGTTTCTTTACGGAAACTTTCCAAATGCCTGAGCGCACTTCCTTAAGAGTTGCGTCCGTAAGGCCGAGTTTCTGGAGTTGCTGAGCACTGGGCTCGCTGACTGTAGCGGTGTTCTGCGCAGTAGCTTTCTGCGATTTTTGTGCTTGAATGGGAAGTGTTGCCGTCAGGCTCATCAGCAAAATGATAAGAGTAGATTTGATGTTCATGTGATAGTTGTATTTAGATGTTTCTTAAAGCCGTCATCCTTCGCGAAGGAAATCGAGGGCGGCAAAAATAGTTTCTTTGTCTAAGATATTATTGATTACAGGTTTTCCAATGTCCTCGAGAAGTACAAAACAGACTTGTTCTCCCACATTCTTCTTGTCGTGCAGCATCAGACTGTATAAAACTTCATAATCCTTACATAAGACGTCGGGACGACCGAAATAGTTTAAAATATATTGGCAGGTTTGACGCATTGCATCAATGGGGAAGCCAAGTTGCGTATGGCTGGCATAGAGCGCACAGACCAGTCCCCAGGCTACACAATAGCCGTGGCTGACCGGACGGCCTTTTCGGTTGAAAAATGCCTCAAATGCGTGGCCAAAAGTATGCCCTAAGTTCAATGACTTACGCAATTCGATCTCCAGAGGGTCGGCCTTGACGATAGTCGTCTTTATCTGCTGGCTGGAAAGGATGAGCGCCTCAAGTTCGTCATAGTCGGGTTCTTCCCAATAGTAGCGCAAATGTCGTGCCCAGTTCTGCCGGTCGGAGAGAAGGGCATGCTTGAGCATTTCTGCATAGCCTGCCAATCGTTCATTATCGGAAAGTGTCTTAAGAAACTCTGTTTCCACCAATACCATAGTGGGTGCCTTGAATACACCAATCTCGTTTTTCAGGTGGTTAAGGTTCACACCCGTTTTCCCACCAATCGAAGCATCGACCATAGCGAGAAGAGTGGTCGGTATATGGATGTGGTCGAATCCACGCTTGTAGCAAGCCGCCGCCATACCGCCAAGGTCGCACACCATACCACCGCCGACACACATCATAAGGCTGTGCCGCGAAGCATTGTTAGCCTGCAGTTGTTCCCATACAATGTTGAGCGTCTGGAGGGTCTTGTTTTCCTCTCCGGCAGGGATGGTGATGTCGTAGATATTAGGATGGTCGACTTCAATAATTGCCCGACAATAACGCATTGTATTATTGTCGGTTAGTATAAAGATTTTGTCGTATTGCTTTAACTCGATGGCTTTAGCAATACTTGAACGAAGATGCTGGCTTACGACACGAGTTTGGCTCATAGTTGTTTTTCTTCAAAACTACTGATTGCCTGTCGGAAATGTGCGGGAACTTCGACTGAAGCCTTATCCTTGATAGAAAAACATACCATGGTCGTGCAACAGTGGCATACGCATTCACCCGTCTTCTTATTGATGGCGCGTTGGTGGAGCGTGAAACTCTTTGTTCCGATATGGTTGACGCAGGTTTGCATTTCGATGTCGTCGCCGTAGTATATCGGAGCGTAGAAATCGGCATTGATGTTGGCGATGACGGGTAGGATGTCACTCGGTTCGGTATAGAGATTTAGTACTTGGTTAAAGTAGTCAACCTTTCCGAGGTCGTAATAGGAAAAATAGGCGTTGTTGTTGACGTGCCCGACTTGGTCGACGTCGTTGAAGCGTATTTGGATGTCGAGTGAATGCCGATAGGTGAGCGAATCGTTTTGGTTTGTCATGTCGTTGTCGTATGGGGCGGTTAGGCAAAGTAGTTGCGTGCAATGGAGACTATGCGGTTCTGGTCGACCATGTAGTCGAATGTCTGCTCATTGATACGCACTAAGTCGCGAAGCATATAGATGTCTTTTTCCTCATCGGTGCACGAGGCCGTTATGTTACGGAACAAATGGTTTCGAGCATCCACTATACGAATGGCGTCGTTGGAGTATTCGCCGTCGTAGTGGAGGCTGCTCAGCAGATGGTCGGCGTAGTCGGCAAGTGCTTCGATGAATTCGGCTTGTTCGTCGTACATGTCAGTTGGTTTATGCCACTATTCCCACTCAATGGTTGATGGCGGTTTTGAAGAGATATCGTAGCAGACGCGATTGATGCCCTTGACCTGGTTAATGATTTCGTTGGAGACTTTAGCCAGAAACTCGTAGGGAAGATGGGCCCAGTCGGCTGTCATGGCATCGGTGCTGGTGACGGCACGGAGGGCTACGGCTTTTTCATAGGTGCGTTCGTCGCCCATAACGCCTACGCTGTTGACAGGCAAGAGAATGGCGCCGGCTTGCCAAACTTCGTCGTAGAGGGTCTTATTGTCGGGGAGTGCCCATGCCTGCATGTTGCTGATGAAAATATCGTCGGCTTCCTGAAGCATGGCAACTTTTTCGGGGGTAATATCGCCCAGGATTCTTACAGCGAGTCCCGGCCCGGGGAATGGATGGCGTCCGATGAGGCTCTTGGGAATGTTGAGTTCGCGACCGACACGCCGGACTTCATCTTTGAATAGCCATTTCAGAGGCTCGCATAATTTAAGATTCATACGCTCGGGCAGACCGCCTACGTTATGGTGGCTCTTGATGACCTTACCCGTGATGTTGAGGCTCTCTATGCGGTCGGGGTAAATCGTACCCTGGGCAAGCCATTTCACGTTGCTAATCTTGTGGGCCTCTGTCTCAAATACTTCTATGAAGTCTCTGCCAATAATCTTGCGCTTTGCTTCGGGCTCCGTCACGCCCTTGAGGTCGGCGAAGAACTTTGCGCTGGCGTCCACGCCTATGACATTCAGTCCGAGGGTCTGGTAGTCGGCCAAGACGCGTGTGAACTCATTCTTTCGGAGCATGCCGTGGTCCACGAAGATGCAGGTAAGATTTTGTCCGATAGCCTTGTGGAGCAGGACTGCGGCAACTGTGGAATCGACACCGCCGCTTAGTCCGAGGATTACATGGTCGTCCTGAAGTGTGGCTCGCAGTTCGGCAACGGTTTCCTCGACAAACGCGCTCGGACTCCATTGCTGTTGGCTGCCGCAAATGTCTACCACGAAATTCTTCAAGAGTAGCGAACCGTGGATACTATGGAATACTTCGGGATGGAACTGCACGCCCCAGACTGCCTCGTTGTCCGAGCGGAAAGCTGCATAGCGCACGGATTCGGTAGAGGCAATGCAATGAAAGCCATTGGGAAGCGCGGTGATAGTATCGCCGTGGCTCATCCAAACCTGGCTGTTCAGCGGAATGTCCTTGAGCAGCGGGTCGGTGCCCTCGAGTTGCGACAGCGCGGCACGGCCGTATTCGCGAGTGGGGCAAGCTTCTACCTTTCCGCCATAGGTCTGCGCCGTCAGTTGTGCGCCGTAGCAGATGCCAAGCAGGGGGAAGTGGCCGGCAATCTTATTGAAGTCGATGTGGAAACTGTCGGCATCGTAGACACTAAGGGGCGATCCGCTCAGAACTACGCCAATGATGCCTTCGGTATTATCCGGAAACTTGTTGTAAGGGAGGATTTCGCAGAATGTGTTGAGTTCCCGGATTCTTCGAGCAATGAGTTGGGTGGTTTGAGAACCAAAGTCTAAGATAACTATTTTCTGTTCCATGAAAAATGGCTTTGGTGGGATGGAAATATTTTGATAGGCAAAAATATAATAATTGTAGCCGAAAATTGCATTATGCAATCGAAAAATTGCATTATACAATTCAAAAATTCAATTATGCAATTTCAAAATTCCATTATGCAATTTTTTTGTGCAATTATGCAATAAAAATACGCGGTAGTTCCAAGTGAATTGCTTACTTTTGCTTTAATATATTGGCTTATTGTGTCAATGCCCGTCATAGGGGCGCATAAACGCATTAGTATGATTGAATATGTAATCGGTAAGATAGACAGCCTGACGCCCGAATCAGTGGTTATCGAAGCCAATGGGGTAGGCTACGGGCTGTATATTACGGTAAACACCTATACGGCTCTTCAAGGGCGAGAAGAGGCAAAACTCCTGGTTCGCGAACTGATACGCGAAGATGCCTATCAACTCTTCGGATTTTTCAATCGCAGTGAGCGCGAACTCTTCGACTTGCTCACGACGGTCAATGGCGTCGGCGCACAGACGGCTCGGCTGGTGCTGTCGGCCTATCCGCCTGCCGACCTTGTGCATATAATCACTGAAGAGGATGTTCGTTCGCTTAAGGCCGTCAAAGGCGTCGGCGAAAAGGCCGCCCAACGCATTGTGTTAGACCTGCGAAAGAAAGTACAGAAACTTCAAGGCATCGAATCGGGCGATGGTACGAACCGGCGCCCGGCAGTTTCGGAGCAGGCCAAGGAGGCTGTCAGCGCATTGCAGACTCTCGGATTCCCGCCTGCTATTGCACAGAAAGCGGCCCTTGAGGTTATCAAGGAAAACCCCGAGGCAACTGTCGAGGAAATCATACGAAAAGCGCTGAAGATGCTTTAAGTCAATTGCGAAGTTACTATCATTTATCCGTTGGAACCCTGTAAAGATTGAAGCCATAGGACGATTCGAGCGAAATACTGCACTATTGATTGTTGCGATGCTGATGGCAACGCTTGCCTCGCATGCTCTGTGGCTGCGCCATAACTGGACCGAGGCACAGCCCAGGACGCCTGAGCAGCAAGTGGCTCAGACACCGCCCGACTCCGTGCTTTTCCCCGTAAAGAAGACGGGTGCACAGACGCAGAAGCCAGTAACTTCGTCGTCCACCGATCTGAAAGACCCGGAGAATCTGAAGACGGGCGTGTTCTACGATGAGGAGACCCAATCGTATAAGTATGGCACGAAATTAGGCGAGGAATGGCTTTCGCCTCCTTTTGAAATGGACGAGTCGGAAGTAAACAGCAGCCTAATTCATAGTTCCATGCGCGAATACTTCCGCAAGAAGAATGCTGAAGAATACAAGAAGAAAGGCAAAGAAAAGTTCGACTTTACGGATATGCACTTCGATTTGGGGCCTGCAAACCGCATTTTCGGTCCAGGTGGGGTGCGCATAAAGACACAAGGTTCGGCCGAGTTGAAACTTGGGGCTAACACGCGATTTGTAGATAACCCTTCGCTCTCGGAACGTAACCGAAGAGTCTTTAGCTTTGACTTCGACGAAAACATCAATGTAAGTGTCAATGCGAAGGTCGGAGATAAGCTTGGAATGGACTTTTCTTACAACTCAAACTCCACGTTCGATTTCGATGCGCAAAAGTTGAAACTGCGCTACCAAGGCAAGGAGGACGAGATTATCAAGTTGGTGGAAGCCGGAAACGTATCAATGCCGAGCAACAACTCACTCGTCCGTGGCGCTTCCTCATTGTTCGGTATCCGTACGGACTTGCAATTCGGCAAATTGAAACTTCAAACCATTCTGGCGCAAAAGAAAAGTTCTTCGCAAAGTGTGAGTTCTAAGGGCGGAGTACAGTTGAGTTCGTACGAATTTAGTGCGGACGACTACGATGAAAATAGGCATTTCTTCCTCGGACACTTCTTCCGCGACAAATATGACGTCAATATGTTGCAACTTCCCAACATTGTGAGTGGCGTCGTTATTAACCGAGTTGAAATCTGGGTTACAAACAAGACGGGCCAAACTACAAATACGCGCAACATAGTGGCATTTGCCGATATGGCCGAGCAGTCGCACACGGCAAATCCGATGTGGTCCAAGGGGTCTTTGGAAAATCCGTCGAACACCTCGAACAACCTCTACGAGACTATTAGCGGCAGTTACCCCGATGCTCGAAATATCTCGAGTGTTACTCCCGTGCTCGACGGTATCGGACTTGTCGGCGGCGTGGATTATGAAAAACTCGAATCTGCACGCTTGCTTTCCTCGTCGGAATACAACCTTAACTCGACACTTGGGTATGTTTCGTTGCGCTCGACTATGCAAACCGACCAGGTGTTGGCTGTTGCCTACGAGTACACTTATCGCGGGCAGACGTTTCAAGTTGGTGAATTTTCAACCGACCATAAGGATGCTTCCGAGGTTATTTTTGTCAAGGCATTGAAGAATACGGCCTGCACGCCCAAGCAACCTAACTGGGATTTGATGATGAAGAACGTCTACAATCTCGGTGCTTCCAGTGTGCAGCGCGAACAATTCCGGCTGAATATCAAATATCTTTCGGACACCACCGGAGTTTATCTTACCTATCTGCCCAGTCCGACGCTGAAGGACCGCAATCTGCTCGACCTGCTCGGTCTCGACCGCCTCGACAATAATAATAAGCGCAATCCGAACGCATATTTCGACTTCGTGGAGGGATATACAATCAGCTCCGATGATGGTCGCGTTTTCTTCACCTCGGTTGAGCCGTTCGGCGATTATCTGCGCAAGGTGATTGGCAATGATGCTCTGGCCGACAAGTATGTGTTCGACGAACTCTACGATTCAACCAAGACGGTAGCCAAGCAGATAGCAGAGAAAGACAAGTATATCATTCAGGGCCAGTATAAGGCGAGTCGCGAGGACGAGATTTCGCTGGGCGCAATCAATGTTCCGCGCGGTTCGGTAGAAGTTACGGCCGGCGGAGTTAAGCTGGTCGAAGGGTCAGACTATAGCGTCGACTACTATGGTGGAACCGTGAAGATATTGAATCGCAGTCTGCTCGATGCCGGTACTCCAATCAGTGTGCATCTTGAGAGTAACACTGAATATGGAATGCAGCGCAAGACGCTTGTCGGTTTGAATTGGGAATATGACTTCTCCAAGAATTTTATAATAGGCGGCACGTTGCTTCACTTGGGGGAGAAGCCATTGACGACAAAGGTCACGATGGGCCAGGAAGCACTCAACAATACGATTTGGGGCCTCAATCTGAACTATAAGTCCGACAACATGTGGCTCACAAACCTTGTGGACAAAATTCCGCTTGTGCATGCCACCGAACCCTCAAGTATAAATTTCTCGGCAGAGTTTGCACATCTCATAGCCGGTAAGAATAGGGGAGCACAGGCTAAGGCTTCCTATTTGGACGACTTTGAAACAACCAGTTCGGATATCGATATATCGAATCCCAAGGAGTGGACGATTTCAAGTGTGCCTTCGATGTTCCCGGAGTCGAACTATTCGAACGACGTGCGATATGGATACAATCGTGCATTATTGTCGTGGTATTACATCGACCCGTTGTTTACGCGCCGCACTTCTAGCCTTACGCCTGCACACATAAAGAACGACCTGGAACAACTTTCCGACCATGATGTCCGCGAGGTTTACAAGACGGAACTATTCCCCAACCGACAAATTAATACGACCGAGAGCGCATCACTAAATGTGCTTAACTTGGCATATTACCCCAATGAGCGTGGCCCATATAACTTGGATCCGAATGTAGAGTCGAACGGACATCTTCCTTCGCCCTCTACGCGATGGGGTGGTATGATGCGACGTCTTCAGACAAGCGATTTCGAGGCGTCCAATATCGAATACATCGAATTCTGGCTCATGGACCCGTTTATCAAGGCGCGGCGCGACGGTCGGAATGTGCAAGGTGATCTCTACTTTAACCTGGGTGAAATCAGCGAAGATGTGTTGAAGGACGGAAAGAAGTTCTACGAAAGCGGCTTACCCGTTGACGACAACAGCTCTCTCTATTCGGAAACGACTTGGGGACGTGTTCCCACGCAGACCAGTATTACCTACGCGTTCAATACGGCAAACGGCAGCCGTGAGCGTCAGGATGTCGGATTGAATGGACTTTCTTCGGCCGACGAGCGTAATTTCCCTGCCTACCGCAATTACTTGGAAGCCGTGCAAGGCCGGGTTACTCCCGAAGTCTATGACAGCATTTTGCGGAGTCCTTCTGCCGACCTGTACCATTATTTCCGTGGTTCGGACTACGATGCCCAGCAACGTTCCATTAAGGACCGCTACAAATACATCAACAATCCGAACGGAAACTCCAGGGACGCCGAGAGTTCAGCCGAATCTTATTCGACGGCCTATAAGACTACTCCCGACGCCGAGGATGTAAACCAGGACTACACGCTTAACGAATACGAAAAGTATTATCAGTACCACGTGTCCATCGCACCTCAGGACATGGTTGTCGGTCGGAACTATATCGTAGATAGTCGTACGGCCACGGCGCCTCTTCGAAACGGTACGTCCGAGTCTGTTACCTGGTATTTGTTCCGTATTCCTGTCGAAAACTACGAGAGAAATGTCGGCGGAATCACGGGCTACAATTCGTTGCGCTTTATGCGTATGTTCCTTACAGGGTTCGACCAGCACGTCGTCTTACGTTTTGGTACGCTTAATTTAGTCCGTGGCGAATGGAGAACCTATGAGCAGAGTCTGGACTATGGTTCGCAGTCTGGCAATGCCAGTGGTTCGCTCGAGGCTAGTGCTGTTAATTTTGAAGAGAATAACGAGAAGACTCCCGTCAACTATGTGATTCCTCCCGGTGTCAGTCGTGTCATCGATCCAGGTCAGCGCGAATTGCTAGAGAATAATGAACAGGCGCTTGCCCTTACGGTTAAAAACCTGGCCAGCGGAGATGCGAAAGCCGTCTATAAGAACACGTCGCTCGACCTTAGGCGTTACAAGCATTTGCAAATGTTTAACCACGCAAACTCTTTGATAGGCGAGCCGGAGGTCGAAGATGGACAGGTGGCACTCTTTATACGACTGGGGTCGGACTATAAGTCCAACTACTATGAGTATGAGATACCCCTGCAAGTGACTCCTGCCGGACAATATGCCAATTCTAATTCGGGAGCGCTGGCTGTTTGGCCCGAAGCCAATATGCTTGACATCGACTTTACCTTATTCACCAACATCAAGCGCAATAGAAATCGTCAGAAATCCCTTGGCATGTCCTCCTATGCCCAGGTTTATTCGGAATATGACCCCGACAAACCGGCCAACAAGATTAGCGTGATGGGTAATCCGACTCTTGGCGATGTGCGTACCATAATGATTGGCGTGCGCAACAACTCGCGAGAGACTCAGAGCATAGAGGTTTGGGCCAACGAACTGCGCCTTCAGGAATTTTCCAATAAGGGAGGTTGGGCCGCACAGGCATCTGTAAACATAAAAGTATCGGACATCGGTACGGTTGATGCTTCGGCCCACTTGGAGACCAACGGTTTTGGCGGATTGGAAGAATCTGTGCTTCAGCGCCGCGATGATAATCTGCTGGAGTATAATGTGTCCACCAATGTCCAGTTAGGTAAGTTCCTGCCCGACAAGGTGAAACTCAATGCCCCGCTATACTATTCTTACAACAAGCAGAAGGTATCGCCACAGTATAACCCGCTCGACACCGACATGCCTATGGACGACGCCCTCAATGCCTTGGAAACAAAAGCAGAGCGCGATTCGCTGAAAGCAATTGCCAATCGGGTGGTTGTAAACAAGAATTTCTCGTTGTCGGGTGTCCGTTTCGACATTCGGACGGCCCGTCATGCGATGCCCTACGACCCGGCGAACTTTACATTTGGATATGCCCATTCGTCGACACATACGACCGGCCATACGACAGTATGGGAGAAGCATTTGAATTGGAAGTGGAATATCAACTACAACTATACCACGAACTTCGAAACGGTTGAGCCGTTCAAGAAGTGGATAAAGAGCGAAAGCAAGTGGTGGGATATTCTCAAGCGGTTTGGGTTCAATTTTGCTCCGCAGAACATTACGTTCAACTCTGACATCAATCGAACCTATTACGAGATGCAGGAGCGCGATATGGAGAACTTAGAGAATCAGAGCATTCCTTTGAATTGGAGTTCCGACTTCGTATGGAATCGTACGTTCGGACTGCGTTGGGACTTCACTAAGAATATACACCTGTCGTTTACCTCGGGTACAAACGCCGAGATAGAGCAACCTTACACTGCCATCAATAAGGACCTCTATCCCGACCATTATACGGCATGGAAAGACTCCGTTCGTCGCAGTCTGTTGCATTTTGGTGCGCCCATCAACTATCAACAGAATTTTGATTTCTCATGGAAGTTGCCGCTCAATCTGATACCGGCGCTCGACTGGACCACGGTCGACTTCAACTATCGTTCTAACTACATGTGGGAGCGTGGTACGAAACTGGAGGACGGCTCAAAGATGGGCAACACCATCTCCAACGGACGTGAAATTAGCGTTATGTCGCGCCTGAACATGGAGACGCTCTACAACCATGTGCCATTCCTGAAGGCCGTCAACCGTAAGTTCTCCAGCAGTTCGCGTACAACGTCGAAGAGTGCGAAGAATAAATCGAAAGATAAGCCTCAGCAGTATCAGAGCGAGATTAAGTTGCAGGCCGACACATCCGTCATTGTTGTCCATTCGCAGCATTCGCGCAACATTCGCTTTGCTGCCATCAACAAAGACGGTGCTCGCGTGAAACTTAACTATAAGGTGCTTGATGCGAACCGTATTGAAATCCTTACGCGCGATACGAATACGGTCAAGGTGACCATAGCCCCGAAGCAACGCAAGGAAGAACAGCGTTGGTACAAGGCACTTGAATACACCACACGCGGACTCATGATGGTGCGCAATATCAGTATCAATTACACCGACCGCTACAACATGACGCTGCCTGGCTTCCTTCCGGATATTGGCGACTTCTTCGGACAGGGTTCATTATCGGGCATGAAGCCGGGACTTGGCTTTGCGTTTGGTTTTACTGGAGATAGTTATATTGAGAAGGCAGCAAAGCGCAACTTACTGCTGATGTGCGACACGATTGTAACTCCGGCTACGACCAACCGAAACCGCAATCTTGAAATTCGAGCCACTTTGGAACCGTTCCGAGATTTCAAGATAGACCTTACCGCCACCCGCAACACAAATAGAGCAAAGAGCATACAATATATGTACGAGGGTATGCCGACAACGATATCGGGTTCGTTTACGCAAACCACCATTTCGCTGCGAACCGCCTTCGCTTCAATCGGAAGTGCGAAGAACGGATACAGAAGCCGTACTTTCGAAAAGTTTGTGGCTTCGCTTGCCGATTTCCGCGATAGGGTCGAGGCGCAGTACATAGGCGCAACCTATCCCAATGGTATGCCGATGGCGGGTCAGACCTTCAACCCCGAAAACGGAACGGTTAGTCGCTATTCGTCCGACGTGCTTGTGCCGGCATTCCTCAAGGCTTATACCGCGAGCGGCGGTGGGGTCGGTTTGTTCCCCAAACTGAAGAAACTGCTGCCTAACTGGAACATTTCCTATGCCGGACTTTCCAAGTTGAATGCTATGCGGCGCATCTTCAAGAGCTTTACGCTGACTCACGCCTATAGGAGTATCTACAGCGTAGGTTCGTTCAATACCTATTCAACCTTCAGAGAGTTTACCGGAGAACTGGGCTTCCTGCCCGACGTAGAGACAGGCATGCCGATACCTGGCTCCATGTACAATTTCTCTATGGTGTCGCTGAACGAAAGCTTTTCGCCGCTGATTGGTATAAATATGACGCTCCGCAACGATATCTCGGCAAAAATCGAATATCGTAAGTCTCGCGTCGTGACGCTCAGTATGACCAATCTGCAAATCAACGAAACCCACTCGAAGGACTTTGTCATCGGCATAGGCTATAAGATTAACGACCTGAAACTCTTCCAGCCGCGTCGCACGGTGCGTGAGAAGCGTTCGAATCCGTTCCGTTCCGACGACGACAATAATAGCAGCAGTTCGCGGTCGCGTTCTACTAATGCACGCGGCTTTGCCAACACGCTGAATCTGCGTCTTGATTTCACCTTGCGCGACCAAACGACGCTGAACCGCGATATAATGACGCTGCTGTCGCAGGCCACGAGCGGGTCGCATTCAGTTCAGGTCAGTTTCAATGCCGATTATGCGCTGAGCCGCTATCTGACCGTTACGGCCTATTATGAACGACTCCTGACGCGACCTTTGCTGACGTCGAGTTCCTATCCGACCACTACGCAGGACTTTGGCTTGAGTTTCCGCTTCATGCTTAATCGTTAGTCCGACCCACTTGTCAACCGACTATGAAGATTTTTGTTGCTGTAGATAACGTAGTTTCCGCCGGAGCCTATTACATTCTGCCCGACACGGCACTCAATCGCGTTGGTCAGCCCTTCTTCCTGCCCGACATCGATATGGCGATGACGGCTTTCCCTACGCTTGCCGTGCGCATCGGTAGGTTGGGCAAGAACATCGCCGAGCAGTTTGCCTGCCGCTATATCGATTCAGTGGCCGTCGCCGTGCTGTTTCGCAACGAGTCTCTGTTGCAGCAACTTCGTGCCGAGGCATTGCCGTGGAGCAGTGCGTTGGCCTACGACGGGGTGCTCAATGTGTCGGAGTGGCATACGGTGTCGGCCGACAGTCCGCTTGCGTCGGTCGATTGGTCGGTCCGCCACAACGAAATCTCCGTGCCGTCCTTCAGCGTGTCGGCACTTGTCCAGTCGCCCGAGCAACTTGTGGCCCGGCTGAGCCGAAATCATAAGCTCTGTGTCGGAGATGTTGTCGTGGTGGCTACGTCGCATCCGTTCGCTTGTCGCTACAATGACGAGATAAGTGGCTTTCTCCAGCAAGCCGAAGCCATGCGTTTCCGCGTAAAATAGTCTTGTCGGTCCGTTCCCCCCATGTGTCTATGAATACCATGCTCCGACTGTCGATTTTCTTTTGGCTATGGGCCGCTGCCATGCTGATGCGGGCGGACGGCATAGGCGAAACCATTGTCAGCGATAGCGACTCGGCGTTGGTGGAGCGACTTCTGGCCACCGCTCCCAAGGATGCGGGCACATTATGGTTTGCCCGTCAGTTTTTGGGCTGTCCTTATGTGGCGCACACCCTTGAGAGGGGAGCATTCGAACCACTTGTGGTCAACTTGCACGAATTCGACTGCACCACGCTCGTAGAAACCGTCTGTGCGCTCCGGCTTTGTCGCCAGCGCGACCTTGCCACATTTGCCGACTATAAGGCCATGCTCACCCGTCTGCGCTATTTCGGCGGAGTGCGTAATGGCTATCTTTCACGCCACCACTATTTCCATTGGTGGGCTCTTGACAACGAGGCACGCCACCTTGTGACGAGTGTCGCCGACAAGACTTTGTGTACCGCCGTGCTTCGGATTGACAACCACTATATGTCGGTCCATCCACAGTCCTATGCCATGCTTCGCGACGACCCAGTTGCCGTCGATAGCATCCGTAGGCTTGAGCGCCGCTATAATGGTGCGGCCGTTCCCTATGTGCCGCAGCAAAAAATTCGCCAGTCGCGCCGGGCACTTTCGTCTATCGAGGACGGCGACATCATTGCAGTAGTCACGTCGCGCGACGGACTCGACTATGCCCACCTCGGTTTTGCTTTCTACGACCGTTATGGCCGCCTGCACATGCTCCATGCTTCGAGTCAGCAGAAGCGTGTGGTGGCCGACTCGTCGACACTATTCAACTATCTGTATAAGCGTCCGTCGTTCTTAGGTATCAAAGTCTTTCGACTCAATCCCGATTTTTAGCCGGCCACATAGTGAGTGCGTGCGCCCGAGCCTTCTTTCTGCAGACGGCCTAGACTTACTAGTCGGTTTAGTTCGCGCCATGCGGTGGTGCGGCTGAGGTGTGTCAGTCCGACATAGTCGTTCAGGTAGAGGGCCCCCCGTTCGCCGATGAAGGCAAGGGCCTTGTCCAGTCGCGCCTCCATGGTATCGACCGTTTCATCGCCACCGGCACGGCTTTTGGGTTGAGGAGTGGGCGAGAGGGAGGCTTCTACGTGGCGGCGCAATAGGGGAGCCGTTCGGCACCAGATGCGCTTCAGCGCCACGTCGCTACCGATAATTTTCCGACCCTGCTTCAGTTTGTCGGCACCTTTGGCGTTGAGAGTAAGCGTTGCGTTGAATATGCCGATGCCTTCGAGGCATACTCTGTTGCCACAGGCCAACTGTTCGACGAGCAGGTCGTGCAACGCCGTCAGCGTGGCCCGCACGTCGGCCGCCGTAAGCGTCGTGCTGTGGGCAATATGGGCCACCACCGCTTCGGGTTGCATGGTGGCTCCGCCAGTCACTTTCGGATAGATTCGCCTTTCGGACCACATGCCGGCAGGCATCTCCTTGAGGGAGAAACGAGTTTTTTCATTCATACTATAAGTTCTTTAATAGGTAAAACAATCCGGTCTCCCAACCGTCCCGCTGGAAGGTGGGAGAACCTATGTACAAAGATAGCAGAATCTGTCCGGATTTCCAACAGGTCTTTGCCTTGTTTCATTTCAGGGCTTGAAACGTACATTCCAAGCCCTGAAATGCGTATTTCAAGCCTTGAAACGGAACAACCGATTATGAAACGACCGATTTTGGCAGGGTGGTTGCAGTTTTCGCAGTTTATTTTGACCGATTGTAATGCGGGTTCTTCAGATTTTCTTATTTTCGCTTTAGAAAGCATATTCTACCGCTATGTTAAAACTATCAGAACGTGCGCAAACCATGCCGCTTTCGCCCATCCGAAAGTTGGCTCCGCTGGCAGCCGCAGCCGCCAGAGAGGGAGTAAAGGTCTATCATCTGAATATAGGTCAGCCCGACTTGCCAACTCCCGACATCGGTCTTGAAGCCTTAAAGCACATTGACCGCACGACCCTTGAATATAGTCCTAGCGAAGGCTTTTTGTCCTATCGCACCAAACTTACCAAATACTACGATAAGTATCAGATTCGGTTAGACCCCGACGATATCGTGATTACTGCGGGCGGTTCCGAGGCTGTACTATTTGCCTTCTTGACATGCCTCAACCCCGGCGACGAAATAATTATGCCCGAGCCCGGCTACGCTAACTATAAATCGTTTGCAGTAGCGGCCGGCGCCGTCATCCGTACGATAGCCACCACTATCGAGGAGGGATTTGCGCTGCCCAAGGTAGAGGAGTTCGAGAAACTTATCAACGAGCGCACGCGGGCCATCATGATTTGCAACCCCAATAATCCGACGGGTTACTTGTATACGCGCCGCGAGATGAATCAGATTCGCGACCTGGTGAAGAAATATGACCTCTTCCTGTTTTCCGATGAAGTCTATCGTGAATTTATTTACACAGGCTCGCCTTATATCAGTGCGTTCCATCTGGACGGCATCGAGCAGAACGTCGTATTGATTGATTCGGTGTCGAAACGCTACAGCGAGTGCGGAATACGCATCGGTGCGCTGATTACAAAGAACAAAGAGGTGCGCGACGCCGTGATGAAATTCTGCCAAGCCCGTTTGAGTCCACCGTTGCTCGGACAAATCGTGGCAGAGGCCTCGCTCGAGGCACCGCCCGACTATCAGGCAGCCTGCTACGAGGAATATGTCGAGCGGCGCAACTTCCTTATCGACCAACTCAACCGCATTCCCGGCGTCTATACGCCTATTCCGATGGGAGCGTTCTATACGGTGGTCAAATTGCCCGTTGACGATGCCGAGAAGTTCTGTGCCTGGTGTCTGTCGGACTTTCGCTACGAAAACTCAACCATAATGATGGCGCCCGCAGCAGGGTTCTATATTACCCCAGGTGCTGGCCGCGACCAAGTCCGAATGGCCTACGTGCTCAAACTGGCCGACTTGGAAAAAGCCGTGTTAGTGCTTCGCAAGGCATTAGAGGCCTATGCCAAGTTGCCTCAGTCGAACCCATCCAGCGAATAAGCCAAACGTGAATCTGCCCCTATACATTGCCCGGAAGTTCTATGGCGGCTATGGCGACCAGACGTCGCGTCCGCGTGCATCTGCGCCGGCCGTGCGCATTGCAACGATAGGCGTAGCGCTCGGATTGGCCGTCATGATAGTTTCTGTGGGCATTGTGCGCGGATTTAAGCAGGAAATCAACCGAAAACTATATGGTTTTTCGGCACATGCCCAGGTTGTGGACATTCGCTCGTTTGTCCAGCCCGACCAATATGGCATTGCCGTCGATTCTTCGTTCATTAGTCGCATAACTCAGTTGCAGGGCGTGGAAAGGGTGCAGCGTTTTGCTGAGAAAATGGGTGTGCTGAAGACAGAAGAGGAGTTCGAGGCCATTCTCCTACGCGGCATTGCTCCCGAATATGACACTCATTTTCTGGAAGAGTCTATCGTAGACGGAGCCTTGCCCAACTATGCCGACAGTGCCTCCAACAACCAGATAGTCATATCGCAGACGCATGCAAGTGCGCTCCATCTGGCGGTTGGAGATAAGGTGTATGCCTATTTCTTCGAGGAAACGGTAAAGATGCGCCGGTTTACGATTGCCGCCATCTATCAGACCAACGTGAAGCAATATGACCAGCACATGGCCGTGGTTCCGATGAGCGTGGTGCAAAGACTTAACGAATGGGAACCCAACACCGTGAGCGGAGTAGAGATATATTCCGACCAAAAACTGCCCATGACCGACTGGACGGAATTACTGACCGAACAAGCCGAACCGTTGTTGGCGGAAAATCTGACGGAGCAGAAAATGGTTGTGGGACTCAACGAAAATCCTCGCACTATGCAAGTGGTCAGTTGGCTCTCACTTCTTGACATGAACATCTGGCTTATTCTTGTGCTGGTGGCTCTGGTGGCCGTGTTCAGTATGAGTGCCGGACTACTTATACTGATATTGGAACGCACAAGCGATATCGGACTACTCTGCGCCATAGGAATGTCAACCCGCCACATACGCACCTCGTTTCTCTATTATGCGGCATTTATCGTTGTGCGTGGTCTGATATGGGGCAACCTTATAGGCTGCTCGCTCTTGTGGGTGCAGCAGCGGTTCGGACTTGTGCAACTTGACCCGGCTACCTATTATGTGCGTGTGCTGCCCGTAGATATGAACGTGTGGCTTATTCTGCTGCTGAATTTGGCTACGTTTGCCGTTACGCTGCTGGCTCTGATTATTCCAAGTCTGCTTGTGGAACGCATACAACCCGCCCGGGCAATCCGTTTCGATTAGACTGCCAGGCGAACACAGTCTGTTTCAGGCTACTATGCTATTGTGCTTGCTGCAGGGAAATGGGACGATGGGTCGTTGTCTGCAACATTTTTTCCATTGTATAGAGATGGTTGACTCCGGGCCAAGGTTTTCCGTCCACCCGATTGTCGATGACGACCGTTGTGCCGTCGGGGGCGTTGACTGCCTTATCGACAATGTCGGCATAAGCCTGGCGCGTGGCATCGACAAAGTGGATGCGCTTAGTGGCAATAGACAGGCATACAACCAAACTGACCATGGCAACTGCCGCACGGACCTTGGCGGAAGAAATGCCCTGTCGTGCTACGAAACGAAGCAGAAGAACGGCTGCACAAAGTTCGGTTCCGAGAAATTGCCGTGCCGTTGCCACTCCTATAATTATATTAAAAAGGAGCATCACAATGGCGGCAACGACAAACTCAATGTTTTCTTTCAGGAAGTCCTTGAGCGGAAAACGTCGCAGTAGGGCAGCCGCTGTGAGAACTATGATGCAGATGAACGTGACACGCATCGACTGGGCTGCCATAGACAGGCTGGTGGACAGTGCTATCTGCTGTGCTTCGGCCCTCATCCAGGCGGCCGGAGACAGTATGATGAGCGACAGTCCCAGGCAGAAGCAGACAAACAGCAGCCATTTGCGGCGGTCAGTCACCGACTTCGTAATCAGTCCGACGAACAAGCCGACGGACAGCCCGATGTTGAGGGATTCGTGCATCCATCCGGCAAAGAAGGCTATAAGGCAGATGAGTGGCCACATGCGCCGTTGGCGTCCTTCCCATAGGATGAGAAAAAGGAGGATGAACGCGTAGGCCCATACATAGTTCGCCTGCAGTACCGGTGTTATGGCGATAGACGGCATTATAAACCAAAGTGCCAAGGCCATAAGCACATGAAGCGGATTGCCACAGCGAAGGTGGGAGAGTCTTATGGCAAGCATCAGAAACAGCATGCATATGGCCGTCTGCATAAAGGCAAATGCCTGCCGCCCGAACAAACTGCTGAACAGTTGTATGACAAAATGCACAGGGGTACGCCCGTTGACAAAGAAATAGTGCCTTTGCTGCGAGTCCACAATGTCGTCAAGCGACTCGATAGGGGAGTCGGTGAATTCGAGGTACTTGTGCCCGACAATGTACTGGTATTCGATGTCGTCGCCTACCCAAGGCGTGAGCATGGCCTGTCGGAATTGGTAGAAGCATAGCAATGCCAGCACGGCCAATAAGGACGCGAGGACAGTGAACTGACACTTTCGGTTGGACAAATGGGGCGTAGTGGACATAGACAGTATGGTTCGTGCAAAAATAAATAGAATTAGTGGAAATCCATACATAATACGAAAATGTGAACAATAAAGGCCGATAAATACACGACTTTTGCTTTGACAGACCAGATATTCTATTATCTTTGCAAACGGTAATTTTGTATTCAACCGACAGGGAGTCAAATCGGACATATTTGCCTCCTGACAAACCAATAAGGCTTACTTCTATGACTATCTGGATTTTCTTTAAACTCTTGGGTTCGCTTGCCTTGCTTATGTTCGGTATGAAATCCATGAGTGAGAGTTTGCAGAAGATGGCTGGCAGCCAACTTCGCCACGTACTTGGTACCATGACGCATAATCGGTTCACCGGAATGCTTACTGGTATGTTTGTGACGGCCGCGGTGCAATCGTCAACTGCAACGACCTTGATGACCGTTTCCTTTGTGAACGCCGGCCTTTTGACTCTTGTGCAGGCCATTTCCGTAATCATGGGTGCGCATATCGGTACGACGGTAACGGCCTGGATTATGTCTCTGGGATTTTCCTTTGACATAGCCAACTTCGTCTATATTGCATTCTTTATAGGCATTCTTCTAATTTATATGAAGAAACGTCGCCTCATCGGAGATTTCCTATTTGGCGTCGCATTTCTCTTTTTGGGACTCACAACCCTTAAGGAAACCGGTTTCGGTATCGTGCAGGATCCGGAGACAAGTCAGATTATCAGTTCGTTTTTTGCCCAGTTTAACGATGCTTCATTCTGGAATTCGCTGTTCTTCCTATTGATGGGAACGATACTGACGCTGTGTGTGCAGTCTTCTGCGGCTATCATGGCCATTACTATGATACTCTGCTCTACGGGAGTATTGCACATCGATCAAGGTATTATGCTTGTGCTTGGCGAAAATATCGGAACGACTATCACCTCGAATATCGTGGCGCTGTCGGCTAATACTCAGGCCCGTCGCGCCGCATTTGCTCACATGAGCATCAATGTGCTGGGCGTGTGCTGGGTACTTGCCGTGCTGCCGTGGTTTCTTGCGGCCGTATGCAATATGGTAGGCTTCGACAAGGACATATTGCCCGGCCAGCCCGGATACACGGAGAATCTTGCCCGCATATCGGTTGTGCTCGCTACATTCCACTCCGCGTTCAACATCTCAAACACATTCCTGCTTATCTGGTTCGTGCCGTATATTGAGAAGTTCGTATGCTACGTTATCAAGGCGAAAGCAGAAGAGGAAGACGAGTTCCGCCTGCAGTTCATAAGCGGAGGCTTGCTGGAGACGCCTGAACTCTCGCTGCTGGAGGCAGAAAAGGAAATACAGAACTTTGCAAAGCGCGTGCACCGTATGTTTACGTTCTGCAAAGACCTGGTCAACGAGAAGGATGAATCGTTCAACAAACTGTTTAGTCGGATTGAGAAATACGAAAGTATATCCGACAACATGGAACTACAAATCGGCCGCTATCTTAACCAAATCAGCGACGCGCATTTGAGTCCCGAAACGAAAGGAAAGATACGTGCCATGCTCCGCGAGATATCGGAATTGGAAAGTATTGGCGACAGTTGTTACAATTTGGCCCGTGCAATCAATCGAGGCAAGGTTAGTAAGGAACAGTTCACCGAAGAACAGCAGCGACACATCTATCAGATGTTTGAACTCAACGATGAGAGTCTGTCGTTGATGAATCAGATGCTCAACGGGCGTAAGGCAGATTTCGACACGAATAAGTCTTACAATCTGGAGCATGAGATAAATCACTACCGCGACCAACTTAAGAGTCAGAACATCAATGATATTGATAACCACCAGTATGACTATACGCTGGGCACTATTTACATGGACATAATCAACGAATGTGAAAAATTGGGTGATTATGTAATCAATGTAGTTGAGGCTCGCATGGGTATTAAGCACCATTAAACCGCGCAATTTGTACTTTGCGCTTTACAAAAGAATCCATTAAATCCTAAAAAATAGGCTTTTATGGGTTCTTTTTATTGTCCAATTTTCCTATGAGAGTGGTGAGTGTTATTTTTGTGGTGTTCAATTAAAAAATACAGATATACTATGTTTCAAGAAAATGCTGGCATCCTTGCCGGAAAAATTTGGAATGCGTTAGACGCTAATGGAAAACTTTCTGGAAAAGAACTAAAGAAAGCAATCAAGGTTAAGACTGAAAAAGAACTATATCTCGGCCTTGGATGGCTCCTTCGTGAAGACAAAATTGTAGTTGAAGAAGTTGAGAAAGATATAGAAGTAGCCCTGAAGTAAGTTTCAACCAATCCATTTTATTGGTTAACAAAAAGATAAGGCAGCAACTTTCGAGTTGCTGCCTTATTAGTTGCGGAGATTGGACTCGAACCAATGACCTCCAGGTTATGAGCCTGGCGAGCTACCAACTGCTCCACTCCGCGATGTTTGCGGTGCAAAAGTAGTATATTATTTTATATAGTGCAAACTTTTCGATAGAAATATGCACTATACCGATGTCGGAAGACGGAACGGAGAAACCTATTCGACGAATAGTACCAACCCTTTCAGGTATTCTCCTTCAGGATGATAGATGTTGATGGGATGGTCGATAGGTTGATGCAATTGATGCAGTATGCGGACCTTTCGACCGCTTTGTTGGGCGGCTGTGAACACAAATAGGCGGAATTGTTCCTTGCTGACGGCTTGTGAGCACGAAAAAGTAAAGACGATGCCACCGGGACGGATTTGCCGGAATGCGGCTGCGTTTAGTCGGATGTAACCCTTAGCAGCGTTGCGCAGGGCATCGCGGTGCTTGGCGAAAGCAGGGGGGTCGAGAACCATAAGGTCGTAGTCCGCTGCATTTTGTTGGAGGTATTTAAACGCATCTTCGGCATACGCTTCATGGCGACTGGTGTCTGGAAAGTTCAGAGCCACATTCTGTCGGGTCAGTTCTATGGCCTTCTCGCTGCTGTCTATGCTGCACACATATTCAGCGCCACCTCGGAGAGCATAGACCGAGAATCCGCCCGTATAGCAAAATAGGTTGAGCACGCGGCGCCCTTTTGCATATTTCTCCAATAGATGTCTGTTCTCGCGCTGGTCTACAAAAAATCCGGTCTTCTGACCTTTGAGCCAGTCGATATGGAACTGCAGCCCGTTTTCCTTGGCTACGTTTTCATTGGTATTGCCAATCAGAAATCCTTCCTTCTCGTGCAGGTTGGCCTTGTAGGGGAGGGTAGTCTCCGACTTATAATATACATTCTCAACGTTATTGCCCAGGACCTCAACCAAGGCTTTTGCGATGTCTTCCCGTTGCTTGTGCATGCCCACAGAATGGGCTTGGACGACGGCCGTATGGTTGTAGACGTCAATAATAAGTCCGGGCAGCATGTCACCCTCGCCGTGCACTAGCCGATAGATATTGTTGTCGGCGAGATGGTCCAGCAGGGTTGTCCGGCGCATCTCGTAGGCTTTTCCTATGCGTTCTTTCCAAAAAGCATTGTCAATCGGCCTGTTGTCAAAGGACAGCATGCGAACGGCAATAGACCCAATCTGGAAATGTCCGACTCCCAGGCAGTCGCCGCTATGCGACAATACCCTTACCACCTCGCCTTCTTCCAGATTGGCGGGTTTCTGGGCGATTGCACCGGAGAATATCCACGGATGAAAGCGCAACAGGCTTTCTTCTTTCTTGGGCTTGAGTTGAATGCTGTTCATTGGGCTGATTGTGTTATGCGGTGGTCGGTTCGGACAGGGGTATTATTTCGTAGTCACGACTTTCTCTTAATTCCTCCATCTTCTGCAAGAGCATCAGACAGGTGTGTGCGTCGGTTGCCGCATAGAGCAACTGTTGCGGACTGAGTTCCGAGGCTTCCCAGTTGCTCAACTGGCTGCTTTTCGATATGCGCAGTTTGAAGAAGTTTGCAAAAAGTTTCCGCAGGCTTTGGTCTTCAACGCCAAACTCCTTGGCCATAGCCTGCAACTCTAGGAGTCCGGCTGGCTTGAATTTGCTAAGTTGCTGCAGGCCGTTGATGTCGTCGTGTAGTGATAGGCCCACTTTCTTTATGTCGGGGTTGCTGAGCAGTTTGGCTATGGGGTGGCGAAATCCGAGTTTGTTCAGTCGGAAGAGGAAGCATTTCTCTCCGTTTGCCACCTGTAGCAGCGCCACGGAGTTCGTGCATCCTTTCTTGAACGACGGTCGTGTCTCGGTGTCGATGCCCACAATCTTTGCGTGGCTCAGTTCTTCGAGTGCGTCTGAGCATGCCTCGGGCGTGTCGACTACGATAATCGGCCCGTCGTATTTATATAGAGGTAAATTACTGATATATTCCTTTGGCGTAGAAGTATAGAGTCGTTCCATAAGTGGCTCAATCGACGGGTTCGTCTTGTGTGACAACCAGATGCAATGCCAGTTGTGCGTTTAGCAATACGCGTCCCCAGTAGTAGCGGTATTGTTCCAATAGGTCGAACAGGGCTTTTTGCACGGCATCTTCGTAGCCGTTGCGGAAAACTTCGAGCAGGTTGCGCATAACCTGATAGAGGTCGGCCAAATCTTCGCTTATTGTGTGGAGAATAGGTTGGTCGGAATACTTAAAATCATCGACGGCCGTTGTCAGATACTCGTCGTTGGCGCCAAGCAGGCTGGCCACGGTTGAGCGTATATGGTTGTAGTCGTCTTCCGTTACGTATTCTTCGTTGTAGCCGTCCGAGTCGTCCTCCGCGCTTATGAACTGCACTTTCAGGTATAGCATGGAGAGCAGGATGCTCGTTTGCTTGGCAAAATTCGATACGCCAATCGTTGCGGCCGATTCCATCAATTTGCAGAATTCTGCCGCTACGGTGACGAATTCGATTACGGGCTTAGCGTAGAGTGAACTTGCTTCGTTTGTTTTCACGCTGCGTCGGACTTGTTGGTTATCGTTCGTCGCGAACGACCTTACCCATTGCCATCACGTAAGTGGGTTCTATCTTGTCGTTATAGATGACGATGTCGGCATCCTTGCCTTTCTGGAGCGAACCCTTGCGGTCGTAGACGTGCATGATTTTTGCCGGAGTCTCACTCACCATGCGGCAGGCGTCCTCCATGGGGATGCGGGCTTGCTGCACGGCCGTGCGAATCAGTCGGTCCATGGTGGCAATCGAACCGGCAAGGGCGCTGCGGTCTTTGAGTTTGCAAACACCGTCTTCTATAATCACACGCGGGTCAAAGGCCGTGGTGCTTTGGCTGGCGGCTACGGCAAGGGCATCGGTGATAAGGGTGGTGCGCTCCACACCTTTAATAGAATAGACCATGTGAAGCATGACGGGCGGCACATGTATGCCGTCGGCAATCATCTCTACGGTTATGCCTTCAATGTCTAATACCGACTCCACGGTTCCTTCGTGCTTGAACTCGCCGTTCTTATGGAATCCGCGCATGGCATTGAACAGATGGTTGGCGTGAGTAAATCCCCAGTGGAAACCTTGGAGCACTTCGTGATAGTTTGCCTTGGTGTGGGCCAGGGCATTGAGCACTCCGTGGCGCTGACAGTATTTTGCAAATTCTTCCGTACCGGGCAGTTCGGGAGCCGTGGACCACCGCTTGACAACATTCGTCGAGTTGAGCAGGGGGATATATTCTTCGGGGTCGGGGTTCTTGATGTTTTCCATCATCTGCCCGCCGGCGAACATCGGATTAAGGTAGTGGCCCTCGAGGTGCAGTCCCAGGACGGGAGAGTTGGGTTCTTTGATGAGTTTCTCTACGGTTTCGACTGCACTGTATATCATTGGCATTGTCGAAGACGAGAGCGTCGGAAAAATCGAAGTAGTGCCGTGTTGCATATGTGCGTCCACTGCAATGCGGAAAGCCTCTTCCGTGCCTTCCATAAAGTCGCGTCCGCCACCGCCATGGCAGTGTTGCTCGACGCCACCGGGAACAATCGAGCCTCCCTTGGCATCTACACGCTCGGCTCCGACTATCGGAAGGTCGATATTAAGCACTTCTACAATCTTATTATCCTCCACGAGAATGGAACCGTTCTTCAGCCATCCTTCAGGGGTAAGAATTTTTCCGTTGTAAATTTGTTTCATACGACAATAGTTTGATGTGCAGTTGTTGTTATTTATTTGAGCAAATGTAGTGTTTTGTCGGCGAATTGAAAAATAGTTTCTGTACCTATTTTTCGAGGTTTTTGAAAAATCCATTATGCGACAGAAATATAGCATTATGGGACAGAAAAATTCCATAATGCAATTTCGAAATTCCATAATGCAATTTTCAGATTGTATAATGCAATTTTTCGATTCCATTATGCAATTTTTCGGCAGGTTTGGTTACCTTTGCTATTCGACAATTGCCATTAAGCCCACCATGCTGAAATTAAGTCGTTTGCTAATTTTCCTGCTCGCTTTTGCAAGTCTGTTTTCTTGCGAGACGGCCGAGCGGGCCGAGCGGCGTGCCCACAATGCGCTAGCCATAGGCGAGTATGCCGAGGCGGCAAGCCTTTTCCGCCGCGCCTATCAGCAGACGCCGGCAAAGAACCGTCCGAAGCGCGGACAGCTGTGTTTTGACATGGGAGAGGCTTATCGTCGTTACGGAAACACGGCTCGTGCGCTTTCGGCCTACCGTAATGCCGAACGCTACAACTATATCGATACCGTAACCTATGTTCGGCTGGGCGACATGCTCCGTGCCCAGGGCGACTATCCCGCTGCTGCAGTGGCCTACCAGGCATATCTCGACCGTCATCCCGACGATGCCGCTGCATTGCAGGGACTTCAGGCCGCGCAGGTCGCTCCCGAACTCAAGGACAGCGGTTCTTACTATACGGTACAACCCGTTGCGCTCTTCAACTCCTCGCGTTCCGACTACGCTCCCGCACTCATGGGCCTGTCGGGCGAGCAAATCTTTTTTTCCTCCACGCGCAACCAGTCGGAAGGTGCCGACATCTCGGGCATCACGGCTATGAAGCCCGGCGACTTGTTCTTTGCCCGCCGCGACGAGAACGGTCAATGGAAGCGTCCCGAGGCGGTGGAAGGGGCGCTCAATACGGAAGCCGACGAGGGCGCCTGTTGTTTCGACCGCGAAGGTAAGACCATGTATTTCACGGTCTGTAAGACGGACGGACTCTATCCTCGCATGGCCGAAATCTACACCTCAAACCGAACCGATGCACAGTGGAGTGCGCCGAAACCACTGAAAATCACGGCCGACACCCTGTCGAGTTACGCACACCCAGCCTTGTCGCCCGACGAAGAATACCTCTATTTCACCTCAGACATGCCTGGCGGAATGGGAGGACTCGACCTGTGGCGCGTCAAGATTATGAAAACTGGACTGGGCAATGTCGAAAACCTCGGTCCCACTATCAACACGCCCGGCAACGAATGTTTTCCGTCGTTCCGCCCTAATGGCGACCTCTATTTCTCCTCGGACAACCGCCTGCCCAACCTTGGCGGCCTCGACATTTATTGTGCCCGCTACCATTCCGATACGAAGACCTGGGACGTGAAGGCACTTCCGCCACCGATGAACTCCAATGGCGACGACCTCGGTATGACTTTCGAAGGCATACATAATCGTGGCTATTTCTCGTCCTCGCGTACGACCGGCGGCCGCGGTTGGGATAAGATATTCTCCTTTTCTTATCCCGAATATCTCCAGTCGGTCAAAGGATGGGTTTATGAGCAAGACGGCTACGAACTGCCCGGCGCACAGATATATATGGTGGGCACCGACGGCACTAATAAGAAGGTAGGACTGCGCACGGATGGCAGTTTCGAAGAACCGCTTACGCCAGGCGTCAAATACTTGTTCCTGGCCGCATGCGACGGATTCCTGAACATTCAACACCAGTTGCAAACGGAAAACAAGGAAGTGGAGAAGCAATACGTACTCCAATTCCCGTTGCCCAATATCAACATGCCAGTGCTCATAAGGGGCATCTTCTACGAGTTCGACAAAGCAACCATAACCGATAGTAGCAGCGTGGCGCTCAATAGGCTTGTCAAACTGCTCAAGGAGAATCCGAACGTAACCATCGAACTTGCGGCCCATACCGACTATCGCGGTAGCGACAGATATAATCTGCGGCTGTCTCAGAACCGTGCCCAGCAAGTGGTCAACTATCTGATTGCTCACGGCATCGACAGAAACCGACTGACGGCAGTAGGGTATGGCGAGAGCAGGCCACTGATTGTCACACGCAAGTTACATGAACAGTATCCATACCTCGCACTTGGCGACACACTGAATATTCAGACCATCGAAAAACTCCATCCGGCACAGCAGGAAGTGGCCAATGCGCTCAACCGCCGTACGGAATTCCGCGTGTTGAATACGACCTTTGGCCTGTTCGACGAAAACGGCCATTTGAAGGAGGTTCCGGTAGCCCGGCCGCCTAAGGAAGAAGAACTGCCCGAGGACGACAGCGAGGGCGGAGAATGGTATTGAGAAAAAAACTTCAGGGAAAAGAACCTTTTTTAGGTTCTTTTTTCGTTGCATACATATAAAATTGTTTAATTTCGCTATGTCGTTAGGCGAAAAACCTATCCTGCCTCTCTCCCACACACTATTAGAAAATGAAATCGTTGATGGACAGAAAATTCGAATTATCAAGCCAATCGGATGGACTGTCTTGTCAACGTTTTTGATATATTAATCCTTTCAAAATCTTTGTTTTATGCTTGACAAGACAAATCCGGCAAAGAAAACATGTAAGCACGCTAACAACTTCATGGTTTTTGCCGGCACACAAACCCGTTACCTGGCTGAAAAAATCTGTGAAGAACTCAATTGCCCCTTAGGCAATCTGGAAGTAACCCGTTTTGCCGACGGAGAGTTCTCGGTGCGTTACGCCGAAACTATACGCGGTCGCGACGTATATTTGGTGCAGTCGACGTTCCCAACAGCCGACAATTTGATGGAACTATTGTTGATGATTGATGCAGCCAAGCGTGCCAGCGCACGAAGCATAATTGCCGTCATCCCATATTTCGGCTGGGCCCGGCAAGATAGAAAGGACCGACCCCGCGTAAGCATTGGCGCCAAACTGGTAGCCGACATGCTCAGCGTAGCAGGCATCAGCCGCTTAATAACGATGGATTTGCACGCAGACCAAGAGCAGGGATTTTTTGACATACCGGTTGACCACCTATATGCCTCCACCGTGTTCCTTCCATATTTGGAGACACTCAACCGAGAGACCCTTTGCATTGCATCTCCCGACGTCGGCGGCTCAAAGCGTGCGGTTGCCTACGCAAAATACTTGGACGTACCCCTCGTACTATGCCATAAGACGAGAAGCCGCGCCAACGTGGTCGGAGATATGCGTGTAATTGGAAACGTCGAAGGCTTAGACGTCGTTTTGATGGATGATATTGTCGATACAGCAGGCACAATCACCCGCGCAGCCCAGTTAATGATGGACAACGGTGCCAAATCGGTCCGCGCAATGGTGTCGCACTGCATCATGTCCGGCCCGGCAGACGAAAGGGTAGACGCATCGCCTATCACCGAAATGATATTCACCGACAGCATACCTTATCGCGGCCATTCGAAGAAGGTGCGTCAGCTTAGCGTAGGCAAAGTGTTTGCTGAAACTATCTGCCGAATCGAAAGCAATGAGAGCATTTCCTCTCAGTACCTGATTTAGCGCGCTGTGATATGGAAACAAGGCTTCTTGTACTCATATTTTATATAGCAGGTGCCTTGTTTGCGTTGGTCGGCTAATACTTCGGCCAAAATAGACTTTAGTTTCACGCCCCACTCGGTAGGTTTTTCCTCACCGGTGGGGTCGTTTATTTTATCATACTTATTGTAGCCAATGTCAAAAGTAGTGCCGTAGAGGTGGCAACTATTCTCGCTCGCATTCACATTATAACGACGCAGGCGGTCAACGTCCTCTTGGGTACGAAGTACGGACGTTACGACGATTTTATGCATCCCTACGCCTTTTGTCATACACGAATCCATAAAAGCACGGCCAATCGTTTCGAGAAGCCTGGCGGCCCGGGGGGTCAGATAGGGGATTGATTGGTTAAGTTTTTCTACCCGATAGAAAGGATTGTCGCCGATGAACACAAGTTCGTCTTTCTGGTTCTCAGCCGCCTCGCGGTTTTTTACACGTTGGGAGATGCCGAGCTGTTGTGCCGTGGTAAACTGGACGTCGTTTATGTCGGGGAACGATGTCTTAAAGTCTGGCACGCTGACCACGCGGTTTCTGACAGGATTGCCTGCTTCGTTGAAAAGTACCAGCGGTTTCCGGCTGGAGGCAATTATGCGGTCAGTCGCTTTGGCCTGTGCGGCCACGGTGTCCGTCCCATGTCGGTGCGAGCCGATGCCATGGTTTCTTTTGGGAAGAATATTCTCGCCGTAAACAAGAAAGTTGGAGAATGAGATAGAATTACCGATTGCTCTAAACAAATAGACAACTAGAACAATTGCACATAGAGCGAAGATATATTGCCACTTGGAGTGTTTGAAAGTCATAGTAAACGAGTATGTTCGATAGAAATTGCAAACAAATTTACCGAAAAACCTGCAAATAGCTTACTTTTTTATATACTTTTGCTAATAGGATACAGCTGTCCTATAATTCTATTGTTTCAATGATTGAACAAACCTACATCATCGATAAGGCCGACCCTCAGATTCTATGGGGAGTGAAAAACGTAAACCTTAAAATGCTTAAGTCGCTTTATCCGAAACTTCGGTTGTTGGCTCGTGACAATGTGCTGAAAGTTCTAGGCGATGAAGAAGCCCTTTCCACGTTTGAAGAGGTGCTTTCGGAATTGCAGCAGCATTGCTTGCATTTTAATAGTCTTGCGGAGAAAGACATTCTGCAGATAGTGCAGGGAAAGTCGCCCATAAAGCCTGAGGAGAAGGACCTTATTGTCTATTCGACGGGCGGTAAGCCTATTGTGGCCAGGTCCGAGAATCAGCGCCGGCTCGTAAAGGCATTCGACAAAAACGACTTGGTGTTTGCCACCGGCCCTGCGGGATCGGGAAAGACCTATACGGCGATAGCGCTCGCCGTAAAGGCCCTGAAGAATCATACTATCCGTAAAATTATTTTGAGTAGGCCGGCGGTTGAGGCGGGTGAGAAACTGGGATTCTTGCCTGGTGATATGAAAGAAAAAATCGATCCGTATCTGCAACCGCTCTATGATGCGCTTCAGGAAATGATTCCAGCGGTCAAATTGCGTGAATATATGGACACAAACGTCATTCAAATCGCCCCGTTGGCCTTTATGCGTGGTCGCACGCTTAATGATGCCGTCGTAATTCTCGATGAAGCGCAGAACACGACCTCTGCTCAAATCAAAATGTTCCTTACAAGAATGGGACGCGATACTAAAATGATTGTAACCGGCGATTTGACACAGATAGATCTCCCTGCCAGCCAGAAATCGGGACTTGCTATAGCCAAGCAAATCCTTGATGGAATTGAGGGCATTGCTTTTATCGAAATGAACAAGCAAGATATCGTCCGACACAAGTTAGTTACTCGCATTGTTGAAGCCTACGATTTGGCAGAACAAGGGAGTAGGCGATATGAAGAATAAGTCATCCCATAACATCCTTTAATATAAACCTCAAAAGTTCAATCGTATGTCTGTTTTAACTAATACCCACTTTTCGTTTCCTAAGCAAATCGGAGTATATCACGGCAAAGTGCGCGATGTGTATAATATTGCCAACGAGCAACTCGTGATGATTGCCACCGACCGTATTTCTGCATTCGACGTAGTGCTTCCAAAGGGCATTCCCTATAAGGGACAGGTTCTGAATCAAATTGCTTCGATGTTTTTGGATGCTACTTCCGACATTTGCCCTAATTGGAAACTGGCAAGTCCCGACCCAATGGTTTCGTGCGGTATATTGTGCAAGGCATTTCCATTAGAGATGATTGTCAGGGGCTATTTGTGCGGAAGCGCATGGCGGGCCTACAAGTCGGGAGTAAGGGAGATTTGTGGCGTTGCCTTACCGGATGGCATGCGAGAAAACGAGAAGTTCCCGACTCCAATAATTACTCCCACGACAAAGGCCGAGCAGGGCGAGCATGATGCAGACATTTCGAAGGCTGAGATACTGGAACGCGGCCTGGCCACTGTGGAGGAATACGAGAAGCTTGAGCAATATGCCCTAGCCCTATTTGAACGTGGCACTCAGATGGCAGCGCAGCGTGGCCTGATACTGGTAGATACAAAATACGAGTTTGGCACGGCCAACGGCACTATCTATTTGATGGACGAGATACATACCCCCGACTCGTCGCGCTATTTCTACGCAGATTCTTATAAGGAGAACTTCGAGAAAGGTCTGCCGCAGAAGCAACTTTCTAAGGAGTTCGTGCGCGAATGGCTTATGGAGAACGGATTTCAGGGTAAGGAAGGACAGCAGATTCCTGAGATGACCGACGAAATCATAAACCATATTTCCGAGCGCTACATCGAACTGTTTGAACATATTACCGGACAACCCTTTGTCAAGGACTCCAGCGACGATTTGTCTGTGCGCATTGAGCAGAACATACTGAAATATATTGACACCATATAATGAGTCAGCAATACGCCCAAGAAAAAATAAAACCCTACTCACAAACGGAGGGAAAGACCGAGCAGGTGGAGCAAATGTTCAATAACATTGCCCACTCGTACGATTTTCTGAATCACTTTCTCTCTTGTGGCATCGACCGCAACTGGCGAAAGAAGGCAATACTTTCTCTGAAACCATTCGCGCCTAATCGGATGCTCGACGTGGCTACGGGGACGGGCGATTTTGCCATTCTTGCTGCCAAATTGCTGAGTCCGAAAGAAATAGTCGGTCTTGATTTGAGCGAAGAGATGCTTCGCGTGGCGGAAAAGAAGGTGGCCAACGAGAAGTTGGACGGTGTTATTTCGCTGACCAAGGGCGATTGTAGCCAGCTTCCCTTTGACGAGATGCAGTTCGATAGTGTGACCATTGCCTATGGTGCTCGAAATTTTTCAGACTTGGAACTTGGGCTTCGGGAAATCTATCGGGTGCTTCGCGACGATGGCAGACTGGTGATTTTGGAACTGACTTCTCCGCGTCGAGGTCCTATGCGGCTGTTGTTCTGGCTATATTCCCATGTGTATATGCCTATGGTGGGGCGCATCATCTCGAAGGATGCGAGTGCATACAAATATTTGCCCGCCACGATGGAGGTGTTTCCGCAAGGCGAACAAATGCGCGCCATTCTGACCCGATTGGGATATGAAGACGTGGCATACAAGCGTTTCACGTTTGGACTATGCACGCTTTATACGGCTAAGCGATAATCGTTCACAGATGACTCGTCGGTTTGGTCTTATCGGTCGCACATTGCAGCATTCCTATTCGGAAATGTTGTTCAATAGCAAGTTTGAGCGTGAGCATATCGACGCATCCTATCGGCCTTATGAGTTGGATCGGGTGGAAGAGGTTCTCGACCTGGTCGATAGGGAACACCTCCAGGGCTTTAATGTGACCATCCCCTACAAGCAGACAATCATTCCGCTGCTCGATGATGTTTCGCCCGAAGCGGCGACAATCGGTGCGGTTAATGTGGTGCACGTGCTCGGAAGTGGGTCGAATCGGAAACTGGTCGGGTACAACACCGATGCAGTAGGGTTCAGCCAGTCGTTGGATGGTTGGTTGCCCGCAAGTTGCATAAGTGCGTTGGTGTTGGGCACAGGCGGAGCGTCGAGGGCAGTAGGCTACGCATTGCGTGGTCGAGGCATCGAGGTCCGGTACATAAGCCGAAGCCCTCGTCCAGGCGTTTTGTCCTACGAGTCCATTACGGCATCATTGATTGCCCATGTGCAACTGATTGTCAATGCTACGCCGTTGGGCACTTTCCCTGAGGTGGATGGCTGTCCTGCTGTTCCTTTTGAACATCTGTCGGAGAAGATGTCCCTCTACGACCTTGTGTATAATCCGAGTCTTACCCGTTTTTTGCGGAAGGGTATGGAGCGAGGCTGCCGCATAAAGAACGGCGAGCAGATGCTACGATTGCAGGCCGAGGCTGCTTGGGAGATTTGGAACCTGCCTAAATGATATTTGTGCCTCATAAAACAAGCGGAGGATTTCTTGCCAGTAAGAAACCCTCCGCTTAGCTTTTGCGCGTTGGCTATTATGCTTCAGCCTCGGCGGTTGCAGTTGGACGGTAGAAGTCGAGTTGTTCTTCCGTGAGTCCCATTACAAACGCATGATGCTTCAGCACTTCTGCCTCTACAAAGTTGGCATATACGTGGGCCGACTTATTGAACAGTTCGCTATCCTTCGTGGCATTGTGCAGGAGAAGGTGTAGCATGATTGTGTCGGCTGCTATTTCAACCAGATGGCGGGCGCAAATGTCTTGGAAGTCCTGATTTCCGGCATCCTTAACCTTTTGCGTGGCCTCTTCGAGCATGTTGGCCATTTTGACGGCCTTGGCCTGCAGCGGCTTTAGTTCGCTTGCCACCTCTGCTTGCTCAAACTCGCGAGCCTGGGCCAGGTAACTTCCGTTGGTTACATACCTGATGGCGGCCACTACCTGCAGTTGTGTCGTTCCCTCGTATATGGAAGTGATTCGGGCGTCGCGGTAGTAGCGCTGGATGGGATAGTCCATCATGAAACCCGAACCGCCATGTATTTGGATGGCATCATAGGTGTTCTGATTGCAATACTCCGAGTTCATGCCTTTGGCGAGTGGCGTCAGCGCGTCGGCCAGTTTAGCAAACCGTTTCTGCTCGTCGCGTTCCTCCGGAGTAAGTTTGCGTTCGCGTGCGATATCGTCCAATGCTTTGTAGATGTCGACATATCGGCTGCATTGATAGAGCAAAGCGCGTCCGGCATCGAGTTTTGCCTTCATAAGTGCCAGCATGTCGTAGACAGCAGGCATCTCGATGATTTTCTTACCGAACTGTTCGCGGTCTTGTGCATAGGACAGAGCCTCGTCATAGGCGGCCTGCGAAATGCCCACGCTTTGTGCGGCAATGCCAAGGCGTGCTCCGTTCATCAGAGCCATGACGTATTTGATAAGTCCGAGCTTGCGGCTGCCGCAAAGTTCGGCTTTGGCGTTCTTATAGACCAGTTCGCAGGTAGGCGAGCCGTGTATGCCCAGTTTATTTTCTATTCTGCGCACGTTAACGCCGCCCTGACGTTTGTCATAGATGAACATCGAGAGTCCGCGACCGTCTTTCGTGCCTTCTTCGCTGCGTGCGAGCACCAGATGGATGTCGCTGTCGCCATTCGTGATAAATCGCTTCACGCCATTGAGTAGCCAGCAGCCTTCTTCCTCGCTGTAGGTTGCCTTAAGCATTACGCTCTGCAAATCAGAGCCGGCGTCGGGCTCGGTAAGGTCCATCGACATGGTTTCTCCGTTGCACACGCGCGGAATAAAGCGCTGTCGCTGGTCTTCATCGCCGAATTCGTAGAGAGTCTCGATGCAATCCTGCAGACTCCAGATGTTTCCGAAGCCGGCATCCTTGGCGGCAACGATTTCAGCACACATTGTGTAGGGTGTAATGGCAAAGTTAAGTCCGCCATAGCGGCGCGGCATGGTCATGCCGTTCATTCCGGCCTGAACCATGGCCTTCAGGTTGCTGGCCGTACCCGATGCGTAGCGAACACGGTCGCCTTCGTGGTGAGGACCTTCCAAATCGACGCCCTCTGCATTGTCGGCAATGGTGGTTGCCGTAATCTCGCCAACGATGTCAAGCACGCGGTCGTAGTTGTCCATCGTGTCGTCGAAGTCGAGTGGGGCATTGTCGTAGAGGTCCTTGTCGGCAAAGTCGCGCTCTTTCAGTTCGACAACTCTGCGCATCAGAGGATGATTTAACTCAAACTTAAGTTCTTTGTGGTCGCTATAACAATTCGACATAGTATTCTTGATTTTCTATTGTGTTATCAGTTGAGGTGCTACGGGATGGGAAGCAGTTGGTTTCCTTATGTGAAGCCCGCGTTCTGGCTACTTGCTGTTTTCCTTGTAGTACTTGATGAGTTTGGGGACAACCTCTTCCACGCTTCCGGTTATGACATAGTCGGCTATGTCGTTAATAGGTGCGTTCGGGTCGGTGTTGATGGAAATGACGATACCGCTTTCCTTCATGCCGGCTACGTGCTGGATGGCGCCGCTTATGCCGCAGGCAATATACACCTTCGGGCGGACGGTTACACCCGTCTGGCCGATTTGCAGGTCGTGCTCGCAGAATCCGGCATCTACGGCAGCGCGGCTTGCGCCTACTTCGCCGTGCAGTTCGTCGGCCAGTTTGCGCAGCAGGTCAAAGCCTTCCTTCGAGCCCACGCCGTAGCCACCCGCCACGATAATAGGAGCACCCTTAAGATTGTTCTTGGCTTTCTCCACCTGCCTCGAAATGACTTTTACCACATAGTCCTCGGCCGGTACATAGTCGCTGACGTTCTCGTAGATAACCTGGCCGTTGTATTGCGGGTTGATAATCTCGGCCTTCATAACGCCGCTGCGAACGGTGGCCATCTGAGGCCGATGTTCGGGGTTCACGATGGTGGCTACAATATTGCCGCCGAATGCGGGGCGTATCTGATAGAGCAGGTCGGTATAGGTCTTGTTGTTCTTCTTGTCCTCGTAGTCGCCAATCTCAAGGGCGGTGCAGTCGGCAGTAAGGCCGCTGGTCAGCGAGGACGACACGCGGGGACCGAGGTCGCGCCCGATGACGGTTGCGCCCATTAGGCAAATCTGCGGCTGCTCTTTCTTGAACAGGTTCACAAGGATGTCGGTGTGGGGCTTGGAGGTGTAGGGGAAGAGGTCCTTGCCGTCGAACACGTGAAGTATGTCCACGCCGTAGGGCAGTATCTGCTGTTCCACTTTGTTTTTGATGTCGGTTCCGGCCACTATGGCTTCGAGTTTCACGCCAAGGCGATTGGCGAGTTTGCGACCTTTTGTCAGTAGTTCGAAACTTACTTCCTCTACTTGAAACTGATCTATTTCACAGTATACGAATACGTTGTTCATGTTTTCTAAGTCTTAGTGTTTAACCGATAGTGTGGTTTTCCAACAGTTCCTGTACGAGAGCCTCCACCTCGGCATCTGCAGCGGTGAGGCGCTTACTTTCCTTGGCTTTGAATACGATGTTTTGCACGGCCTTTACTTTTGTGGGCGAGCCGGCTAATCCGCATTGGTTGTAGTCGCCGTCAATGTCGGCCACACTCCATTGCGTCACGGTCAGATAGGGTTTCTTTTCGTATTCTTCCTTATAGGGCATGTCGTCGGTACGCTCCATCGGAGCCGTGGCGCGCTTGTATTTCATCAGCAGTTTGGCATTGCGCGGACGGCATGGCTCGGCGTCGCCGTTAACCGTGAGCAGTATGGGCAACGGAGCCTCTACCACCTCCACGCCTCCGTCAATGTGGCGTGTGACCGTGATTTTTCCGTCCTCAATCTTATTGACCTTGTTGACGTAGGTGACCTGGTTCAGGTTTAGTTTCTGCGCCACTTGCGGACCTACTTGAGCCGTGTCGCCGTCAATAGCCTGGCGGCCGCCTATAACTATGTCGGGCATGCCAATCTTTTGGATGGCAGTGGCCAGGGCATAGCTTGTGGCCAGCGTGTCGGCACCTGCAAAGGCGCGGTCGGTCAGCAGATAGCCGCCGTCGGCACCTCTGAACAGACCCTCGCGTATGACGTCGGTGGCACGCGGAGGTCCCATCGTCAAAATCTCTACGGTCGTTCCGGGGAACTGGTCTTTCAGTTGAAGGGCCTGTTCGAGTGCGTTTAAGTCTTCGGGGTTGAAAATAGCAGGCAAGGCCGAGCGGTTGACAGTACCTTCGGGTGTCATCGCATCTTTACCCACGTTGCGGGTATCGGGCACTTGTTTTGCCAAAACAATGATTTTCAATTTCATATTTCGGTTAGTTTAAGTATCAGTTTAAGCCTTTCGGGCCGGGCGGCTATGCGGCGGAACTACCCCATGCGGAGATGGGCCCAAAATCGCTTTCAAAGTTACACAATCATAATCGGACCACCAAGAAAATGGGCAATAACTCTCAGTCAAATAGCGGCATCGTGCAGTGCGTTCCGTTTTTTTCTTGGACGGCATAGCGGTCCGTTCCGTTTCAAGGTCTGAAACGGACATTCCAAGGCTTGAAACGCGCATTTCAAGCCTTGGAATGGGGTGGAGAATTATGCTACGGAAAGTTTTTGTATATTTGCCAAAAGATTGTTCTACTTTTTGACACTATATTTTTGTTATGTACGGAACTCAACCTGAGGATTCGAAATGGTCCAATATATTTTTTTTCCTTGTCATGTTGTTTATTGCGGTGATGTGTGTGTGGTCAATCATTTCGTCGCGGAAATGGGAGAAAAAGAAAGAGGCGATGTTGTATGTGTACAATTCGGCACAGCATTCCACGGAGAAACCGGTCGCCACGAAGGGCACGGACGCGCTCCTGATGCAGAAGATGACCGACGGCACGCGCTCGCAGGTGCTGCAGCGCAAGGCTTACGTGGTCTCGTATAATGCATACTATCGCATACCCAACTGGGTAGCATGGAAACTGACTGCCGCCCACACGCGCGGCGATGTGAGGCGCGACGAGATGGCTTTCAGCGAAGACTACGAGGCAGACGGACCGCGGGTGAATACTAACGACTACATGCGGAGCCGTTACGACAGGGGACACATGTGTCCGGCCGGCGACAACAAATGGGACACCGAAGCCATGGAGCAGACTTTCCTGCTGACGAACGTATGCCCGCAGCATCCGCACCTTAATGTGGAGGACTGGAACCGACTCGAGCAGCAGACCCGCCTATGGGCCCGCCGCTATGGCGCCGTCTACGTGGTGTGCGGACCTATAGTGAACAAGCAGAACCACCGTACAATCGGCCGGCACAAAGTGGCTGTGCCCGAAAAATTCTTTAAGGTGGTCATGCGCAACAATGGCGACATGGCTGCCCTCGGATTTATCTTTGCCAACAACGGCACTAACCAGCCCATCGCACAGCGCGTGGTGTCAGTTGACTCTATTGAGGCACTTACCGGCATGGACTTCTTTTCCGCCTTGCCCGACGAGGTGGAGACGCGTATTGAGGCCTCGGCCAAAAAGTCGGCCTGGAAGTGGGACCGCATAGACTGATTTTGTGTACTTATTATAATAGAAAACCGTATGAAGAAGATTCTGTTTGTTTCGCTCCTGCTGCTGATGCCCGTCACTATGTCCGCACAGGAGAAGAAAGACTGCTGCAAGAAAGCGGCCAACCCCGTGGTTGAGACGATTATGAGCCGGACGAGCATCCGCAAGTTTAAGACCGACACTATTTGCCCCGAGATGATTGAGACTATGCTTCGGGCCGGAATGGCTGCGCCGACGGCCATGAACAGGCAGCCGTGGCATTTTGTGGTAGTGACCAACCGCCAGAAGTTAGAGGAAATGGGCGGCAGGGCCAAGCAGGCTCCGCTGGCCATTGTGGTGTGCGGCGATTTCACGAAGACCATTGAGGGGCCGATAGGGAAGGAGTTCTGGATTCAAGACTGCTCGGCTGCTACGGAGAACATTCTGCTTGCGGCCCATAGCCTCGGGCTGGGTGCCGTATGGACATCGTCGTGGCCCAACGAGGAACGCTCGAAGAACTACGGCAAACTGCTCGGACTGCCCGACACGCTGATGCCTCTCTGCGTGGTAGCCGTCGGTTTTCCCGACGAGTCGCCTGAACCCAAGGACAAGTGGAAGCCCGAGAATATCACATTCGTCAAGTAGCCGCCGGCTCCGGATAGTTCCACTATGGAAGATACAAAAAAAGGAACGACTTTCGGGTCGTTCCTTTTTGCTCTGTGTGCGCAAGTCGGTCGGATGGCTAATCTTGCTTACGCTCAATGTAGGCCAGACAGTCGCCTTTCTGCACATGTGCGCCCTGCTTGGCTGCAATCTCTACTAATTTTCCGCCAAGTGCGGCCGGGATTTCCTTAACCTGGCCGTATTTGTTCTCAATATAGCAGAAGAATTCGCCTTCCTTATATTCTTTTCCGATAAACGGTTCAATGCTCTTCACATTCTCGGCTTCTCCGTTGATTTCCCAAAGCACGATACCGGCTTCAGGGGCAACCACGGCATCGGCCTTGGCATGCTTGAGCGCAAGTGCTTCGTCGGCGCTCATGCCCGAGGCGTTTGCCTTGTCCTTAGCGGCCTGCAGGTCGGAAAGGAACTGCTTTTTGGCCTGACCGCTTTTGTAGGCACGGTATTGAACCTCGTGCATGGCGAACTCATAGAGTTCTTCTTCGTCAGGTCCGAGTTCCCAGCCGTTTTCTTCCATCTCCTTGCGATATTTGTTAAGGCAATTCGGGTATAGCTCACGCGGGTCGCCTGAATAGAACTCGCGATTTTGCGCTTTCGCAAGGTCTTCAATTTCCGGAGCAAGCTTGCCGGGCAGTTTGCCGCTCTTGCCGAGAATCATGCCCCACATGTTTTCGTCCATCATAGAGAAGCGAGGCTTCTTCATGGATTCTGTGAGCAGATTCATCAAGGCAATGTTCTTGACGTATTGGCTAAACGGCGTAACCAATGGGGGATATCCGACGCGAGGCCAAACATATCCGACCTCGTCAAAGAGCTTCACGAGCAGTTCATCTTCGCTCAGCGGTGCTTCTCCGTTCTTTTCGCGGTTATTATTGATGGCTCCCATGGCACCTTTGAGGTCGGCCATCATCGAACCCATCATTCCGCCGGGAAGTCCGCATCCCAGCAGCAGAGAACTCATCAAGTGATTGGTCGGATTCATGAAATAGCCCAGAAAATCGTCGATAAAATCTTGAGTAAGTTTGCGTGCTTCCATATAAGCGTGCATGTCGATTTCCGGAACGTCGAATCCGTAGTTCTTAAGCATGCTTTGAACGCTAAGCAGGTCGGCGTGGCCCTTACCCCAAGACAACGGCTCGATAGCAACGTCAATGACATCGGCTCCATTATTGCACACTTCGAGAATGCTGGCCATGTTGAGTCCGGGACCCGAGTGGCTGTGATACTGGATAATGATGTCGGGGTGTTTCTGCTTAATCATAGCCGTCAACTTACCCAAAAGTGCGGGCTGTCCTATGCCGGCCATGTCCTTAAGGCATATCTCAGGCGCTCCGGCCGAGATGAGCTCGTCGGCAATATTGCTATAATATTCTGCCGTATGGATGGGCGAATTGGTAATACATAGCGTCGCCTGAGGAGTCATTCCGGCTTCGAGAGCCCACTTGATGGACGGAATGATATTACGGACATCGTTGAGTCCGCAAAAGATGCGCGTGATGTCAACTCCCTGCGCGTGCTTGACACGATATTGCAACTGACGCAAATCATCGCTGCACGGGAACATGCGAAGGGCATTCAAGCCGCGGTCAAGCATATGTGTCTTGATACCTGCCTCGTTGAACGGCTTTGTAAAGGCGCGTACAGCGTCGTTAGGGTTCTCTCCGTAGAGAAGATTGACCTGTTCGAACGCACCTCCGTTGGTTTCGACGCGAGCAAAGCATCCCATCTTGATTATTACGGGCGCAATGCGCTCTAACTGGTCCTTGCGGGGCTGAAACTTACCGTAAGATTGAAACATGTCACGGTAAACAAGACTAAAAGCTATTTTACGTTTTGCCATAATAATGGTTTAGGGGAAATGTCTTATTGTTTTTGAATTTAGGTTGCGAAAATAGGAGAATAAAACGGAACCACCAAACAACTGCATATTGGGGGCAAAAGTGTGCAATATGGCGTGGCAATATGCTGGGAGGTTTACGGTCGGCCTAATGGTTGTTTTCAAGCGCAAGTAGTTCGTCGCGAATTTGGGCAGCAGTGATGAAGTCCATTTCTTTGGCCGCTTGTTTCATCATACGCTTCAGTTGCTCGATACGTGCTTCGCGGGAGGCGGCACTGTTATATTCCAAGACGCTTTCAGCCACTTTCGAATAGGAAGTAGCGGCATTGTCGGTCGTAAATTTGCTTTCCGATTTGGTTTGTGCCTTCGACAGTTCGTTTTCTGCTATTTGCTTGACGATTTGCGTAGGCGTAATGTGATGCTTCTCGTTGTAGGCCATCTGCTTGCTACGCCTGCGCTCTGTTTCCTGTATGGTCTGTGCCATCGATTGCGTAATCTTGTCCGCGTACATTATGACGCGACCGTTTACGTTGCGTGCTGCGCGGCCGGCGGTCTGTGTAAGACTTCTGGTGTCCCGTAGAAATCCCTCCTTGTCGGCATCAAGGATGGCAACCAAGGCAACTTCGGGCAAATCCAAGCCTTCTCTGAGCAGATTGACGCCTATAAGCACGTCGTAGATGCCTCGTCTGAGGTCGTCCATTATTTGGACGCGCTCCAAGGTATCTACATCGCTGTGAATGTAGTTTGCTCTGATTCCGTACTGTAATAAATATTCGCACAACTCCTCGGCCATTCGTTTGGTCAAGGTAGTAACCAGCACGCGCTCCTCGTTTTCCGCACACTTTCTTATTTCTTCCAACAAATCGTCTATTGGATTCGAGTTGGGGCGTACTTGAATGAACGGGTCCAATAGTCCGGTGGGGCGAATGACCTGGTCTACCACCACACCCTCTGCTTCATTCAGTTCGTAGTCGGCAGGAGTAGCGCTGACGTATATTACTTGTTTTGCCAAGGCTTGGAATTCGTCGAAACCCAATGGTCGGTTGTCCAAGGCGGCAGGTAGTCTGAATCCGTAGTTCACCAGTACTTCTTTTCTGCTCCTATCGCCTTCGCGCATGGCACGGAGTTGCGGAACGGTTACATGGCTCTCGTCGATTACCACAAGGAAGTCGTCGGGGAAAAAGTCAAGCAGACAGTAGGGGCGCATACCTGGCTCGCGACCGTCAAAGTAGCGGCTGTAGTTTTCGATACCGCTACAGTGGCCGAGTTCACGTATCATTTCGATATCGTAACTAACTCTTTGTTCCAAACGCTTTGCTTCAAGGTCCTTACCCTGTTCTTTGAACCAATTGGCCTGTCGCACCAAGTCGTCCTGTATTTCTCTGATGGCAGACTCTTGGCGTTCTTTGCTGGTCAGAAAGAGATTTGCCGGATATATCTTATAAGAGGAGTAGGTACCAATGGGTTGCCCGTCGGTGGCATCGATTTCCTGGATGGAGTCAATATCGTCTCCCCAGAAACTAATACGCAGCGCATAGTTGGCATAGGCAAGATAGATGTCGACCGTATCGCCGTTGACGCGATAATTACCTAAGTGGGGCGCTGCATCGTTGCGCACGTATTGGGAATCGTTCAGCCGGCGCAGCAGCGTATGCAGAGGGAGCGTCCGACCGACCTCAACTTCGATGATATTGTCGTAGAATGCGGCCGGATTGCCCATGCCGTAGATGCAACTGACCGATGAGACCACAACCACGTCGTTTCGACCGGAAAGCAAGGCCGACGTGGCGGCAAGTCGGAGCCGGTCGATATCTTCATTGATGGCCAGGTCTTTTTCAATATATGTGTCGGTCTGGGCAATATAGGCTTCTGGCTGATAATAGTCGTAGTAGGAGACATAATACTCGACGGCATTCTCCGGAAAGAAATTCTTCAGTTCCGTATACAGTTGCGCGGCGAGTGTCTTATTGTGGCTGAGGACAAGTGTGGGCTTTCCGATGTTTTGAATGACATTTGCTATCGTAAAAGTCTTGCCCGAGCCCGTTACTCCGAGCAACACCTGGGCCGGAGTACCGCTCTGCACGCCTTCAGTAAGTTGCTGAATGGCTTCTGGTTGGTCTCCTTTGGGAAGATAGTCTGCGTGGAGTTTGAACGTATTCATCCGTCAACGGGCATTATTCACAGGCCGTTTGCCAGTAGTTAGTCGGAAAGAAGTTTTTGCCGGCAGAATGCTTCGATTTCGTTTTCTACCGCTTGGCTTACGGGGACGAGTGGAAGTCTTAACCTATTGGCCGTCGGCATTAGTTTGGAGAGCAGGCACTTTATGCCGGCTGGATTTCCGTCTGCCATCATCAGTCGATAGAGCGGTTGCATGCGGGTGTCTAATTGTCCCGCTGCGGCAAGGTCGCCTTCAATGGCTCGATGCACCATTTGTCCGAATGCTTTCGGGTATGCATTGCCCACAACCGATATGACTCCCTTCGCGCCGGACTTGAGTGCGTCGAGCGCAAGTCCGTCGTCTCCGCAGAGAACACAGAACTGCGCCGGGGTGCTACGGACAAATTCTTCAATCTGACTGAGTTTTCCGGCGGCTTCCTTGATAGCAACGACATTCGGACAGTTTTCTATGATTCGGCAAAGGGTCTTTGTCTCAAGATTAACGCCGGTGCGTCCCGGAATGTTATAGATGACAATAGGCAGATGGCTTGCGCGGTTCACTGCCATAAAGTGTTGGAAAAGTCCTTCCTGTGTAGGTTTGTTGTAGAACGGACAAACGATTAGTATGCCTTGATATCCGTCGAAACGGTCCTGTTCTAATTCGTGGCAGATGGCTTGCGTATGGTTGCCGCCCGCACCTACGAGCAGCGGAATCCGACCTTTTACGGTGTCGGCCACGGTTTTCCGCACCTTCCTCTTTTCTTCGTCGCTGAGGGTGGGAGTTTCGGCGGTGGTTCCTAATACGCAGAGAAAATCGGCACCGTTCTGGCAGAGCATCTCTACGTGTTTTTGCAGTGCTTCATAGTCCACGTCGCCCGTTTCTTTAAAAGGTGTAGTAAGGGCTACGCCAAATCCGTTGAAAGGATTACTGTCTGTCTTGCACATATAGGGTTTGTTTTAGGTTCGGTAGGGTTATTGTTCGCTATCGATAAGCGACAAAAATTCTTCTTCGTTGAGTAGCGGAATTTGCAGTTTCTTTGCTTTGTCAAGTTTGGAGGGGCCCATGTTTTCTCCGGCCAAAATGAAGGAAGTCTTATTTGATATGCTGCTTACATTCTTTCCTCCGTGCAGGGTGATGAGTTCCTTGTATTCTTCACGGCTGTGTTGGGTAAAAGTACCGCTGATGACAATCGATTTGCCCATGAGGCGGTCCGACAGTGCCGTGACCTGTTCCGTTTGCATATTGACGCCGGCTGCTTGCAGTCTTTCAATCAGTTGCAGATTACGCTCGTCGGCAAACCAACTTACGACGCTTTGCGCGATGATAGGGCCGACGCCGTCTATCTGGCTCAGGTCGTCGAGCGTGGCTGTGCGGAGTGCTTCAATGTTAAGGTAGTTTTGCGCGATGATAGTGGCCACGACCTTTCCTACGAATCGTATGCCCAGCGCGTATATTACCCTGGCAAAATCCGACTGTTTGCTTTGCGCGATGGCGGCAACAATCTTCCGGGCCGACTTTTCTTTTTGTCCGTCGGTGCCCGCCAGGTCATCGACCGTAAGGTGGTACAGGTCGGCCACATCTTTTATCAGATCGCGTTCATAATAGTCGTCGACGGTTTCTGGTCCGAGTGAACTGATATTCATAGCATCGCGGCTGATAAAATGCTCAATCTTGCCTTTTATCTGCGGTGGGCACTCCAGGTCATTAGGGCAATAGTGTGCCGCCTCGCCTTCGTAGCGCACAAGTTTGTGGCCGCAAACCGGACAAGTATCGATGAAGTGGATGGGTGTGGCATTTTCGTCGGTGCGTGCCGTGGTGTCGACACCGACTATCTGTGGTATGATTTCGCCGGCCTTTTCTACATACACGTAGTCGCCTTCTCTGAGGTCGAGCCCTAATAGCACGTCTTCGTTGTGTAGGGAAGCGCGGCGGACCGTAGTACCTGCCAGTTCGACAGGCTCCATGTTGGCAACGGGAGTAATGGCCCCTGTGCGGCCAACCTGATACGTCACGCTCAGAAGTTTGGTGCGTGCGCGTTCGGCCTTAAACTTGTAGGCAATAGCCCAGCGCGGCGATTTTGCCGTATAGCCCAGTTTTTGCTGTTGCTTTATGGAATCGACTTTTAGCACGATGCCGTCAATGGCAAAGGGCAGGCTGTGGCGTGCTTCGTCCCAGTAGTCGATAAATTCAAATATATCGTCAACCGATTGTGCGCGTCGGGTATGTTCGCTGACCTTGAATCCCCACGAACGCGCCAGTTGCATGTTTTCGTAGTGACTTTCTTCGGGGATGTTGGAGCCAAGAAGAAAATAAAGGTAGGCATCTAATCCGCGCTTGGCTACTACGGCCGTGTCCTTTGTCTTGAGCGAACCAGACGCGGCATTACGCGGATTGGCGAAAAGTGGTTCTTCGTTGTCGGCACGACTTTGGTTGAGGCGGTTGAAACTGTCCCAGGGCATCAGAACCTCGCCGCGTATCTCAAAATGTGCGGGCCATGCCGGCACATCCTTTTCGGGTCTGTCCAGAATCAAGGGTACCGACTTGATGGTGCGTACGTTTGCCGTCACGTCATCGCCTTGTTGTCCGTCGCCACGGGTCACTGCGCGTGTCAGTCGGCCGTCGTCGTAAATCAGAGAGATGCTCAGGCCGTCAAACTTAAGTTCGCAGCAGATGGAAAAAGGTTCTCCGTCCAGTCCGTCCCTAACGCGCTCGAAAAACTCGGCCACTTCGCCGCGATTGTAGGTGTTGCCGAGCGACAGCATAGGCGTCTGGTGGCGTACGGTGGGGAAATTGTTGCTTCCGAGGTCCGAACCGACACGCTGCGTAGGGGAGTTGGCGTCGAAGTATTCAGGATGCCGCGCCTCCAACTCTTGCAATTCGCGCATGAGTGCGTCAAATTCCTGGTCGGAAATCTCCGGCGAGTTGAGCACATAGTAGTTCCGGTTGTGCCGATGCAGTTCTGCGCGCAGGTGCTCGATGCGTGCCTTGACGTCCGTATGGGAGTCGTCCGGCAACTGGTCGAACAACGAGGGCTGATAGTGGCTTGGGTCGGAAGTAGAGGTGCTCATGGGGCGGCAATTAGGCATTATACTATACTAATTGCAAAAATAAATCATTTCTGCCTTATGGCAAACTATTCCATTCGTTCGATTTATTTGTATTTTTGCAGCGCAGAATTTTTGCACCATTCATCCAATCTGTCCCACAATCCCATCCATCATGCGTATAGACATCATATCGGTTTTGCCAGAGATGCTCGACAGTTTCATAAACCTTTCCATTGTGGCGCGTGCCCGAAAGAAAGGCTTGGTAGAGATTTATGTGCACAACCTACGCGATTACACCGAAGACAAGCACCGCCGTGTCGACGACTACCCTTATGGCGGCTTTGCCGGTATGGTTATGCAGTGTCAGCCCATTGATGCATGCATATCGAAACTTTGCAGAGAGCGGCACTATGATGAAATCATCTTCACCACCCCTGATGGCGAGCAATTCGACCAACCTATGGCCAACGAACTGTCGTTAAAGGAAAATATTATCATATTGTGCGGACACTACAAAGGGGTGGACTATCGGATTAGAGAGCACCTGATAACCCGCGAGATATCGATTGGCGACTACGTGCTTACGGGAGGCGAACTGGCAGCCGCAGCAATCACCGATTCCGTAGTGCGGTTGTTGCCTGGTGCTATCGGCGACGCCGAAAGCGCACTCAGCGACTCGTTTCAGGACCACCTTTTGTCTGCTCCCGTATATACTCGGCCCCAAGACTATAAGGGTTGGAAAGTGCCCGATATTTTGCTAAGTGGAAACGAGGCGAAGATTGCTGAATGGGAGCAACAACAGTCGTTCGAACGTACTAAAAGACTACGACCCGATTTGCTTGAAAAATAATTAGATAATTATAGATAAGTGAAGGAACAGTTGAATAAGTTTGTTTGACTGTTCCTTTGTTTTTGCCTATTGTGTTTCTGCTTGGTTATATATTCCGATTTATTGACAACCCATGCCAGCGGTTCGTCCTCCTATTCCCAACCTCCGGTTTCCTTATGGCGTTTTCCCGTTTCAAGCCTTGGAATGGACATTTCAAGCCCTGAAACGCGCATTTCAAGCCTTGAAATGGAACGAAGCATTATGATTTGAAGATTTGGCAGGGGTTAATTTTACTTAAACCCTTGTTTTCGTTTCGTGGTGTCGGTCGAACGCGTTAAATTTGCGTAGTATTTATGTAATTTGAGGATGAATAATTTTCTAACCACCTGTTGGAGGGTTCTGAAGACCATTTGTGTCAAGTCGTTGAATGGTGTGAGACAGGGTTGGCATTGGTATGTCGGATTGTTTAAGGGTGCCGGCTGGTGGAAGCGTATAGGCCTCGGTTTGCTTTCGTTTGTAGCATTTGTGTTGCTCTATGTGGTGGCCGTGTCGCTCAATCTTTTCTGGCTGTTTGGCCGTTCGCCGTCGCTGGGTGATATTATGCATCCGAAAACTCCCGCTGCCAGCGAGATATACAGTGCTGACGGCAAACTGATTGGTAAGTTTTTCAACGAAAACCGCTCGCCTGTCAACTACGACGAGGTTAGTGCCAATTTCTACGACGTGCTTATTTCCACGGAGGATGAGCGTTTCTACTACCATCACGGCATTGACATTCCGGGGCTCTTTGCGGCCGTGAAGGATGCCGCTCAGGGACGTGCACGCGGTGCTTCTACCATCACGCAACAGTTGGTGAAGAATATGTTTAAGATGCGTAGCGAGTATGGAACAGGCTTGCTTGGAAAAATTCCCGGTCTCCACATGCTCATACTAAAGAGCAAGGAGATGATTATTGCCACCGAACTCGAACTTTTCAATACGAAGGAGGACATCCTCCGTATGTATGTCAACACGGTGGACTTTGGTTCGAATGCGTTCGGTATTAAGACGGCGGCAAAGACCTATTTCAATACGACGCCCGACAAGCTGACCGTCGAACAGTCGGCAGTGCTGGTCGGAATGCTTAAGGCTACCACCGCCTACAATCCGATGCTGCATCCGAAAGCCAGTCTGGGTCGTCGGAATGTGGTCATCGACAACATGGTTCATAATAAGAAACTAACGCGTCAGAAGGCTGATTCGATAAAACAGATACCCATCAAACTGGACTTTAGTGTGGAGTCCGTGCGCGACGGCAAGGCGCTCTATTTCCGCGATGCCGTGGCCGACTATCTGGCGGAGAAATGTCCGAAACTCAATCCCTATACTGATGGTCTTAAGATTTTCACTACGCTTGATATGCGTATGCAGGAAATGGCCGAAGAGGCGCTCGTGCAACAAATGAAAACGGTTCAGCACACCTTTGATGGACACTGGCGCGGCCAAGAACCGTGGCGCGACGAGCAGGGTAGGGTCATATCTGACTTTATTGACAGCAAACTCAAGCGCACCGAGGCCTACAAAAAACTAAAGGCCCGCTTTCCGGAATCCCCCGATTCAATCAAATACTACTTGAACAAGCCTCATAAGATAACGCTGTTTTCCTACGACGGACCACAAACGAAGGAAATCTCTACGGTAGATTCGCTGCGCTATATGGCCGGACTGCTGCATGCCGGTTTTGTGGCCATGGAACCTAAGACCGGACACGTGAAGGCCTGGGTTGGCGACATCGACTACAATACCTGGCAATACGACAAAGTAACCGCTATGCGCCAGCCTGGTTCCACTTTCAAGCTCTTCGTATATGCTGCAGCCATGGAACAGGGCATGACGCCGGCAGACACAAGGAAAGACGAATACATCCAAATGGAAGTGTTCGACAAGAATAAGAACGAGAATGTCATGTGGCGTCCTTCGAATGCAAACGGCCATTTTTCCGGAGCCAATCTGCCTCTACGCTCGGCATTTGCCCAAAGTATCAATTCAGTGGCCGTTAAAGTCGGTCAAGAGGTGGGCATGAACAATGTGGTTAGCCTGGCCAAGAAGATGGGCGTAGTATCGCCGCTCGACCCGACACCGTCGCTTGCATTGGGTTCAAGCGACATGAAACTGGAAGAACTGGTGGGCGCCTATGCCAGCATAGCCAACGACGGCGAATATGTGGAGCCCGTGTTGGTTACTCGCGTGGAGGACGCAAACGGAAAGGTGCTCTATGAGGCTAAGCCTGAGAAACACAGAGCCATATCAAAGCGGTCGGCGTTTTTTATGCAGAAAATGCTTGAGGCGGGTATGTCCGACGCCGGGGGCACTTCGCAATCGATGCGTCGCTACTTGGGAAATGCCTATTGGTCGAAACATATTGACGCAGGCGGTAAGACGGGTACCTCCAACAACCATTCTGATGCGTGGTTTGTTTGTGTGACGCCTGAATTGGTCGGTGGCGCATGGGTAGGGGCCGAAGACCGCTGCGTGCATTTCCGCACCGGCAAACTCGGACAAGGCAACAAAACAGCTCTGCCCATAGTCGGCCTGTTCTATGAGAAAGTACTTGCCAACGCAAAACTTAGTGCAAAATATGCCAAACTATATCCGGAGCCCTCGGAACCCATAAGTCCGCAGCAATACTCCGCGACCTACTACATTCCCGAATACGACAACGAAATCGATTCTTTGGCCTTGTCTGACAGTCTGCTGGTGTCGTCGGCCGACAACCTTATGGAAAACGATGCCAATCCCAATCCGCAGTCGCGGCACCATAGCGAAGACAATGTCGCGACGGAGACCACTGATGACTTGTTTAACTAATCCGTCCACGGAATGAGTCTGCTTCTCGAAACTGCCCGCAAAACAATTGAATTCCATGAACGCTGAATCCACACAAAGGTTTATGCTTGTTGCTGGTCCGTGTGCTGCCGAAACGGAAGCACAACTCATGGCTACTGCCGGCGAGTTGGTGGCGATGGGCGTAACCTATTTCCGTGCCGGAATATGGAAACCGCGCACGAAACCGGGTTCTTTCGAGGGAGTAGGCGAAGTGGGACTGAATTGGCTAAGGCAAGTGCGTCAGGAGTATGGGTTGAAAGTGGCTACCGAAGTAGCTACGGCCGAACATCTTAATACCGTACGCAAATACGATATTGATGCCTATTGGATAGGCGCTCGGACCGCCACCAACCCCTTTGCACTCCAACAGTTGGCCAATGCGATGACGGACGAGGACCATACGGTCTTTCTGAAAAATCCGGTCAATCCCGACGTCGAACTATGGTGCGGTGCCGTAGATAGGCTGTTGTCGGTCGGCGTAAAGCACCTGGTGCTTGTTCATCGAGGCTTTTCCATCTACAACAGCCGCCTTTATCGCAACACGCCTTTTTGGAATATTGCGATTGAGATGAAGCGGCGCTATCCGACGATTCCGTTGCTCTGCGACCCTTCACATATGGGCGGACAGGTCAGTCTGATAGAACCATTGTCGCAACAAGCGCTCAACTTCGGCTATGAGGGACTGATGGTGGAATGTCATGCCAATCCGGAGTGCGCACTTTCCGACAGGCAGCAGCAACTCTCGCCGGCGCAACTCAGGGAAATGCTGTCGCGGCTTGTGGTAAGACAGACCAAAGACATACCCGATGAGCTTGATGTCTTGCGCCGTAAGATTGATACCATAGACGAAACACTCTTTGAACTATTGTCGCAACGCATCGACGTATGCCGCCAGATTGGAAAATACAAGCAGCAAAATAATCTGACCCTTTTTCAGAACAACCGCTATACGGAAGTACTTGCACACTACGCGGCAATGGCCGAGGAACAGGGACTTTCGCCCCGATTTGCCGAACAGCTGTTCGAACAGATACATACGGAGAGCTTGCGCCAGCAACATGAATTGTTGAACCATAGTCCCGCAGACGATTAAATCACTGAAAAACTTTGCCATGCTGGGCGTACATCGTAATTTTACCTAAATATACCTTTGACATACAGGCTTGTCGACGAGTTAATGAATTCCATTAAGACCTACATCCTATTTATTGCATTCTTCTTTACTGCGTTCGTTTCGTTGGCGCAGTCTTTGGTTGTGTCTGGTCCGTCGAAAGTCGGTATGAAGGACGACTATTTCCATGTCAAATATAGCGTCAGTGCCAGTGGAGTATCCGATTTCAAGTCGCCACAGTTTCCCGGATTCCAGGTCTTATCGGGTCCCAACGTATCTTCGTTCTTCTCGAGCGTACAAGTAAACGGCAGTACTCAGCAACAGAGTTCCACGACTTTTACCTTTACTATCCGTCCGACCAAAGTAGGAACGTTCACCATTAGTCCGGCTTCTGTGAAAATTGGCGATAGAACCGTTGCATCCAAACCGCTTAAAATTTCTGTGGTAGAAGGAAATGTGTCGGGTGGTGCCGGAGGACACGAGAACGCCTCAGGCCAAGGAACGCAGTCGATACAGAAAGCCGGCAGCACCATAAGCGAACACGACCTCTTTGTAAAGGTAGTGCCATCGAAGACAAAGATTTTCGAGCAGGAAGCCGTCCGTCTGTCCTACAAGGTGTATGCACGGCTCGGTGTCGGACTGCAAAACATTATGCTGACTAAGAATCCCGACTTTAAGGATATTGTATCGCACAACATCCCTCACGCCGGGCTTGAACAGATGGTCGAGAAAATCGGTGGGACGCACTATAAAGTCGGCACGGTAGTAGAATACATCGTTTTCCCGCAGAAGACAGGCTCGCTCGATATACCTTCGCTCACGTTCGATTGTTTTGTGGTCCAGCGCGATGATGACATCGACGAATTGACCGCGCACTTCAACGGTGGCGGATTAGTTAGCCGGAAAGTGCAACGCGTGACGTCGCCCGTCAAGCTTAGTGTGCAATCGCTTCCGGAGCCACGTCCGGCAAATTATATGGGAGGTGTCGGTCGATTTAACCTGTCCGGGAAATTATCATCACCGCACATCGCGACCAACGAGATTGCTTCCTATAACCTTACCATATCGGGAACGGGCAACATGAATATGATTGTGCCGCCAAAGATAAACTTTCCAGCCGATTTCGAGGTCTACGAAGTGAAAACCATAGACAGTACGCGAGTTACGTCGAATGGCGTGGAAGGAAAGGTTACGTTCCAATACGATTTTGTGCCTCGCAACCCTGGAAAATATACGATAGAGGGCATCGATATCGGATATTTCGACATAGAGAACCGACAGTTCGCCACCTTGCATAAGGACAGCCTTCAAATCAATGTGGTTAAAGGCAAAAAATCCGATAGCGACCTGGAAAAAGAGTTAGCCCTGCGCCGAGAGGATATTCGTCCGAACAAACCCGCCGCTGGTTCCGATTTGTTCGATAAACCTGTTGCCTTCTGGAAGGATGGAGCCATTTGGTTTGCGTATGGACTTGTTGCATTGCTGTTAGGCATGGCGATATGGTATTATGAAAATGCCAAGAAGAATGGTTCCGGCTTGCTGCGCCGCTATATGAGCCGTCCGTTGAATAGGCTGTATGGACAGTTCGACAAGGCTTCGGCACAGTTGCTGGGGCAAGACGTGCGAAAGGCCGTAGAGACCATACAGGATGCTATTGCGGTATATTTCGCGAAAAGATTTGCCGATGAGAAGAATTATATGCTGCTTTCCAACATTCGCGAAGAACTGGCAGCCCATAAGGTAAATGCCGTTGATGTGGATAATTTTGTAAGTTTGTACGAACAAACCGACATGTTGCGTTATGCGCCTGGAAATTCTGACGATACCCACAACTTGATAGAATCGTTGCGCGAACAGATTAAATCAATAGACAGCCAAATTAAATAATGTTTCTCCGACACTACATACGCCTGCTGACTGTATTGCTAATGAACAGTATCATTGCCACTGCTACTGTTCAGGCAAAGCCTAATTTGTGGCAGTCGGCGGATAGTCTTTATGCTTCCGGTCAGTATGTAGAAGCCGCAAGAACCTATGAGGGTGCATTAAAGAAGGGAGAATCGTTTGCGCTGTATTATAATTTAGGCAATGCCTACTATCGGCAGAAACAATATGGGCGGGCCATGTGTGCCTACCAAAGAGCTTTGCGTCTCAATCCCAGTGATGCCGACGTGCGTGATAATATCAATATCCTCAACGCTAATCTGAATCATTCAAATGTCCCCGCATCGCGCTTCTTCCTATACGATTGGTTTATGGAAGTACGCGACCTATTCACTCAGACCACGTGGGCGTGGATTGGCGGAATAATGTGGCTGCTATGCTGCCTGTTCTTCTTCCTGTTCTACATAGCGCAGGCCAAGCGTCCGCGCAAGTTGTGGTTTGCCGCGAGCGTACTTGCTTTCGTGCTAATGGCTTGCTGTTGGTGGCTGGCCTATTCGCAGTGGCATTACTATAATAGAAAAGAACGTGGAGTCGTGTTGGAAACGAAGGTGGAACTATACTCCAGCCCCGATGCTAAGGCCAAGCATTTGAAAGACCTATACGAGGGTATGGTCGTAGAGGTGAATGCCACGACAAAAGAGTGGATTCACGTAGTAATGCCCGACCAGTCGGAGGGATGGATACTTGCCCGGCAACTTGAGATTATTTAACAATCGGAATAAACTAAACCATCAATCAATACTATTATGATTATCATCGGAATTGCAGGCGGAACCGGATCTGGAAAGTCCACAGTCGTTCATAAGATAGCCGAACGAATTCAGGGAGGGCATGTGTCAATCATTCCCCAAGACTCTTACTACAAAAAAGCACCCGAAGGAGTCAGTTTGGAAGAGTTGCGGAAGATGAACTACGACCATCCCGATGCATTCGACTGGGATTTGCTGGAGGAGCATATTGCCATGCTTCGAAACGGCTGTGCCATTGAGCAGCCCACTTATAGCGTACCCTTGTGCGACCGTCTTCCCCAAACAATCCACGTAGAACCGTCCGACGTAATCATTGTAGAAGGAATAATGGCCTTATATCGGAAACGATTGCGTGATATGATGGATTTGCGTATCTATGTAGATGCCGATTCCGACGAACGTTTGATTCGTGTAATAGAGCGCGATGTCGTGGAGCGTGGTCGTACGGCCAAGAATGTCATGGATCGCTATCGGAAAGTGCTGAAGCCTATGCACAGAGAATTCATAGAGCCGACAAAAGAATATGCCGACATAGTCATCCCACAAGGCGGTGAGAACAAACGTGCCGTAAATATCTTGCGTGTTTATATCGAGCGAATGCTCAAGAAGCAGCAATCAGTTTAGACTATAAGCGGTTAAACCGAGTCGATAGCCGAACGTCAGAAAACAATATTCATTCACATTGAGAACCATAGGTAAAATAGCAAAATGGCTGGTGGGGACACTGATAGGTCTCTACCTTGTGGCCATACTATTTTTCAACCTTGACATTACTCAGCGTTGGATGGGAAAGGTTGTATCGTCGGCCTTGACAAGTACGGTCGGTTCGGAGGTTACTATAGACAAGGTCAGCATCGGATTGTTTAATCGAGTGATAGCCCAAGACGTCCGGATTAAAGATAAGTCGGATGCTGAAATGGTAAAGGCAAAGACGCTGACGGCAAAGATTGAATGGCGCTCGCTATTAGGCGACCAGTTGATTCTGCGCACAATTTCGTTGCTGGATGCCGATGTCTGTCTTTATAAGTCGAAGCCATCGGGCGAATACAATTTCCAATATATTTTGGATGCGTTCAAATCGGACAGCGAGACAAAGAAGCCACTCAACTTGCGTATTAACTCCATCATCTTGCATAGGGTGAATGTCAAATACGACGATCAGTTGAAAGAAAAGAAAGGGGAGTCGATTGACCCGAACCATTTGAAGATTGACAACCTTAGCGCGAACGTCAGTCTGAAGTCCTTGCAGGACGACAGTCTTAACCTGCGTGTCCGCGAGGTGGCATTTAAGGAGCAGTCTGGCTTAGATGTCAAGCATTTAGGCTTTAAGGTTGAGGCAAACAAGCATCGCATTCATCTGTCGGACCTTTTCTTGCGCCTGCCCAATACGGAAATCAACCAGAAAGAGGTAGACATTCGCTTGGACGATAATGATTCGCTGCCATTTATTGAGCGAATTTCCACGACCGGAACCATTGAACCGCTGCATGTGACTATGAGCGATTTTGGTTTTATACAGCCACAGCTCAAAGAATGGAACCAATCGGTTGATATCAGCGGTCAATATGCGTTGCAGAAAGGACTTTGGCGGTCGAATCTTACGGCAAGGACTCCCGACAATTCACTTGCCTTCCAGTCGGACAATACAGTCAGTTGGACGGATAAGGACCATCGGCAGGTTTATAGTAAGATTCACGAACTGAATGTACTTCCGCAGTTTGTGGATAAGATTCCGGACGCATTTGTTGCGGATGCGACCAAAAAGACCATTGACCGACTGGGATTCCTTAAGTCTTCCGGTGAATTGTGGGCAGGAAGTGGCTCAGGCTATCGTTTCAATATCGAGGCGAATACGCAGAAGGGGCAAGTGCATACCTCAGGCACCTATCAGAACAATCGGCTTGTGGCAGATGTCAGGGCAGAAAACTTGGCACTCAATGAAATCTTGGACAACCATAATCTGCCCAGTCGATTGGATGTGGATTCGAAATTGAACCTCGTACATTCGGACGGAAAACTACAGTCGGTTCAAGCCACCGCACTTGTGCCGTCGATGGTTTACAATAATCAACACTACCACAACTTAAAGGTAGATGCCGACTGGCGTAATCGGCAGCAAAGCCGGCTCGATGTTTCCTCGCTGGATGACAAACTAGATCTGACGACCCATATTGAAGGCAATCTGCTTTCTGGTGGTTTGCGTGATGTCAAGGGCGATTTTGTGGTGAACCATGCTGATTTGCGGGCGTTGAATATGAAGTTGCCGTTTGAACTTCGGTCGTTCTCTGGAAGCGGACAGGTTGATATTGCCGCTATGCAGGGAAATCGGTTGGATGGACAGTTGAGCCTAAGAGATGTGACGCTTGAATCGGCCGACACGAGTATCTATCTGTCGAATCTCTCTGTCGATTCCCGACAAAACAGCCTCGATATCGTATCCGACATAGCCGACTTGAAGATTAGCGGTAAGAACTCGGTCGGCAGGCTTATTGCGGTGGGCAAGCAGATAGTCCATTCCGCGCTTCCCGGCTTACTGCCCGCACCGTCGGTCCGTTATGATGAATCGGACAACTGGGCTTTGCGTGGCATCTTGCGTCCCACATCCATCTACGAACGATTTTTCCATCTGCCGCTTAGTTTCAGTCGTCCAATTGCCATTGAAGGCCAACTTTCCCCCTACGAAAAATCGACCCATCTTACTCTTTTCGCTCCCAATGTCAAATATGGCAATGTGGAATTCAATGATTTGCGCCTGTATGTGGATGATGCTGACGACGGGCTTAATGTTTTGGTGCAGGGATGTAAGGAACTGGGCGGAAAAGATATTCACCTGACGGTTGATGCCAAGGCTGCCGACAATCTGCTTAATTTGAATGCACAATGGCAATGTCCCGACGATGAAACTGTCAGAGGTAGCGTTTCGACGACTACTGGTTTCGGACAGAACGGGCAACGTCTTGACATCATGGTCGGTCCGTCCGAGTTCTCTCTCGGAGAAAGTTTGTGGCACATCAGTCCGAGCGAACTGTTGTACGATGAAGGCAGTCTGTTAGTAGATGGCTTCGAACTGCAGAGCGAAGGTCAGGGACTGAAGATAAATGGCAGCCTGTCAAAGGACAAGAACGATGCCATCACGGCCAGTCTGAAAAACCTGGACCTCGAATATATCATGGACTTGGTCAATTTTAATGATGTAGACTTCGCTGGTCCCGTTTCGGGAGAAGCACGTTTCACCCGACAAGAGGATGGCAACCGCGTGCAGGCCGATGTGGTGGCCACGCCGCTCTATTTGAACGGAGCCGAGATGGGCATGCTCACCTTGAAAGGTGGTTTCGATTTTGAGACTAAGCAGATTGACCTTGACGGATACATAAGCCAGTCGGACAGTAGCCAAGTGAAGTCGGACACCCATGTAGAGGGATATGTCAATCTGACTCGTAAAGATTTGCATCTTGATATCAACGGCACGCAGACCAATCTTGCTTTCCTGCAGAAGTTTGTCGGAGGAATTCTCGACAATATTGCCGGTCGCGGAACCGGGCACGTGGTGCTTTACGGCCCGCTGAAGAAACTTGACTTGGAAGGGGTGGAGCGCGTTACGGCAAGCGTCGACGTGCCGGTGATAGGCACGCATTACGACGTGACGGACGGTGTGGTTCGGTTTACCTCGGGTAAAATCGCATTCGAGCAGTTTGCTCTTTCCGACAATAAGCAGGGACGCGGCACGCTCAATGGTGCGCTGCTGCACAACCATCTGAAAAACATCAAATTCGATATGACGGCCAACGTCAATAATATGTTCGTCTACAATCAAGCACGAACGCCCGACATGACCTTCTATGCCACGGCCTATGGTACAGGTCGCGCTCACTTGTATGGACAGTCCGGCCGTTTCGATGCGGATATTGACATGGTCACCGAACCTGGCACCACGTTTGTCTATCTGATGGCTTCGCCGGGCGATGCTTCGTCGACGCCTTTCGTACATATCGGCGAGGTGCATAAGGATGTGGATGCAGCAGAGGGCGATTCTTCTGACTACGATGACCCCATCAACCGATATGTGGCTGATTTTGACCGGGGCGATATTCGTTTGAACATGAATATCGAGGCCAATGAAAATGCGGAAATGAGAGTGGTGATGGACGAAAAGACCGGCGACGTGATTTCCACACGCGGATTGGGCGTCATGCGTGCCGATTTCTACAATAAGGGCGACTTCCGAATGTACGGCACCTACACGCTGTCGGAGGGGTCTTATCGGTTGCAGATTCAGAATATAATCAGCAAGACATTCACGTTCAAGGAGGGCAGCCACATTACCTTCAGCGGCAATCCGATGGAGGGAGACATGGACATGCAGGCTGTCTATACGGTCAACTCGGCTTCTTTGCGCGACTTGAATATCGGCAACGACCTTTCGACCTCGACTACAAAGGTTAACTGCCTGCTAAACTTGCAGGGAAAGGTACAGAATCCGGATGTGTCCTTTGATATCGAATTTCCCAATATTAATAGCGACGAAGCCGACCTGTTTAAGAGCGTAATCTCTACTAAGGAGGATTTGCAGCGGCAGGTTGCCTATCTGTTGGCCGTTGGCAGATTCTACGCGCAAGATGCGGAGCAAATCGGGCAGGGATATAAGGAGTCGCAAGCCTCTGCCGCCACCAAGTCGCTCCTTTCAAATATGCTGAGCGGGCAGATAAACAACGCCTTGCAGAGTATTATCGGACAGTCGAACTGGACCATTGGCACCAATCTGGCTACGGGCAGTCTGGGCACCCGTTCGATGGAAGCCGAGGCCTTGATTTCCGGCCGATTGTTCAATAACCGGTTGCTGATAGACGGCAATATCGGCTACCGCGACAATACTTACAACACAAGCAACTTTGTGGGCGACTTCGACGTGCAATATCTGCTGACGCCGCGAGGAGAAATCCGACTGAAAGCCTATAGCAAGACCAACGACCGCTATTTTACCAAGTCGTCGCTTACTACTCAGGGCGTTGGAATCGCCTTCAACCGCAATTTCAGCCGGTTTAAGGAACTGTTCAAACGGCGTTCGAAAAAGAAAAAATAGGCTTACTGTGCGGCCGCTGGTTCCTCCAGATAGCGAACCTTTTTGCCGACCGACTGCGCATAGGCAATCTCGTTGCGCGTACTATGGCCGATGTAGCCGCCTACATTGACCACGAAAATCTCATCGGCCAGGTCGATTTTCCGAAAATGCATGTCGTCGAGCATCTCCTTCACGCCGTCCGACCATACCTCGTCGTCGCCCGAATGGCCGAACAAACCCACGCTGATGACTATGCAACCCTCGAGCGTGAGGCGTTTTTGCACCTCAAAGAACTGTTCTTTGAATCGCGTACTGCCACAAAGCGTGACAATCTTGTAGCCTTTAATCATAGTGCTGCCTTTTTTACTTCCGTCGGACTCCAGTGCTGGAAGAATTTGAGGGTCTTTTCGTGGTCATATCCGTCGCCTTGCTCCAGTAGTCCAGAATCTTGAATATGAAGCACCTTGCCTGTCTCGTCGAGCACTACAAACACCGGAAAACCAAAGCGCACCGGATTGGAAAGCCTTTTCAGCAGCGCCTTTGTCTGCTCGGCCTTGGCAGGGGCATTAGAGCGGCGTGGATGATAATTGACATGGATATAGACAAAATTATCGTCGACGGTCTGCTTGATAATGCTGTCGTTCTCGATGTAGTCGGCAAAGCGCAGGCACCATATACACCAGTTTCCACCCAACTGACAAATGACAAACTTGCCCTCTTGCTTGGCACGGTCGATGGCTTGGTCAAGTTGCTCAATGGGGTCAATTGATTCGTTGTATACTTTCTTGAGAGGATTCTGTGCTGAAATGGTCAGGCTGACCATAGTTGCAAACAGAAGAACCAATGCTCTTGCTTTCATACTTGTGGGGAATTTGGGGTGGAATAGGGGAATGCTTTCGTTCGATTGGCAAGCCGGCCGGACGCATAGTCGTGCTCGTTTGCCGTCACAAATTTATAAATATCTGTGTAATAGCATGAATGCATCGGATTATAAAATGCGTCGGATTCCATAATGGGATAAAATTTTTGCATTATGGAATTTGAAAATTGTATAATTGAATTGGCAGATTGTATTATGCAATTTTTCCGTCCCATAATGCAATTTTTGCTGCCGCTTATGTGGCAGACTATCAGCATATTCCCATACGCACGAAGGCATAAGAAAGACCGGGCATTCCATAGGAGAGCCCGGTCTTGTGGGGATGGTTTCGGTCGGAAGCCTACTTCTTTTTCTTCGTATCGCTGAGGTCAACCGTGAAACTCTTGTTGTAGCCCGACTGTGTCTTGGCGCGTATCCAGAGTACACGGTCCGACGACATATTTGCTTCTTTCACTGCGGCTTCAAAATCCTCGACGTCGTTCAGGCGACGGTCGTTCACCTGCATCAGAATGAGGCCCTTGGTGATGCCAGCATCCTTCATCTTTCCATCCTTAACAGCGCTGACAATCAGACCGTAGGACAGTGCCAGTTCATCCTTTTCATCATTAGTTAGCTTACGCAAAGCAATGCCCAAATCGTCGTTGCTCATCTTTTCAATGGCCGAGGTGGTTCCCTGAGCATTCTGCAAGGTCAGCGAAGCCGTGTGTGCTTTCTTGTCGCGGAGATATTTCACCGTAACCTTGTCGCCCGGCTTGTGCGTACTGAGCAATTCTTGCAGTTCGCCGAAGCGCGTAACCTTCTTGCCGTCGATTTCGGTGATAACATCGCCTTCTTTCAGTCCGGCTGCCTTGGCTGCACCGTCGTCAGTAACCTGTCCGACATAGATGCCGTTGTTTGTGCCGAGGTCTACTTTCTCGCCCTTCTCTTCCTTTTGCTCGATGAAGGTGGAAACGTCCGAACCGGCGATGCCAATGAGTGCGCGCTGCACAACACCGTATTCCTTCAGGTCGGCAACGACTTTTTTGACGATGGTAACGGGAATGGCAAATCCATAACCGGCATACGAGCCCGTTTGCGAGTAAATCATGTTGTTAATGCCGACCAATTCGCCGCGAGCATTGACCAGTGCACCACCCGAATTACCCGGGTTGATGGCGGCATCGGTCTGTATGGCCGATTCCACGTTCAGGCTGCCGGTCGTACGGGCTTTTGCACTGACAATACCGGCCGTGACGGTGGAAGTAAGGCTGTAGGGGTTGCCGATAGCAAGTACCCATTCGCCAAGTTTGAGTTCGTCGGAATTGCCAATGGTGATTGGCTGCAGATTCTTGGCCTCGATTTTGATAAGAGCCAGGTCGCTGTTTGCATCCGTACCGATGATGCGTCCTTTGAACTCGCGGTTGTCGTTAAGTTTGACCATTATCTCCGAAGCATTGTCTACTACGTGATTGTTAGTAACAATGTAGCCGTCGGCACTGAGAATTACGCCCGAGCCAGCACCTTTTCTGTCCGGTTCCTTATAGGTGCGCTGCTGAGGTTGGCTCTGTCCGCGTCCGAAAAAGTCGCCGAAGAAATCTTCAAAGGGGTCGGAATAGGTCATAGTGCGTTGCTGACCCTGAATAGTGACCTTAATGTAAACAACCGAGTTTACTGCTTTTTCAGCCGCATAGGTCAGGTCGACAACTGGCGTGGCGGGAACACCGCTCACGTTGCTTGTCACAGGAAAAGTCTGTGAAACATTTTTCTCTGTCTGGAAGGATTTGTAAGTAGCCGTGGCTGACAAACCCATGCATAGCGCAATGGCTACGATGAATAATGTTTTCTTTGTCATCATTTTATTTATTTTTTCTTTAAATGTTTCCATCGTCCGTTTTCTTTATAATTGATTCTGATTGCACGAATACAGAGCAAAAATAGAAGGCACTATTGTTAATGCAAGTCAAATGTTTGTTATTAAAGATTAAATCTTAAAATATTTAGGATTTCTTAAGATTGTAGTTGCGATTATTGCGCATAATGGAAAGGATGTCGGACACGACAAAAAAACTGCCGCCCACGAAAATGATATCGTGCATGTCTGCTTGTTCAAGGGCCTTTTCGGCCGCATCTCCAACGCACGAAAACGCTTGTCCGTCCAATCCGTTTGCCTGAGCCATTTTGGTTAAAATGTCAATAGGCATGGCACGCTCCACAGAGGCCTGTGTCCAAAAATAAGTGGCATGGGTAGGCATAAGCGGCATAATCCGGCTGATATCCTTATCGTTGGAGAATCCGAGAATGAGCAACGGACGGGAATAGCGGCGCAGTTGGTCGGCAATATACTTCCAACTGCCGGTGTTGTGACCAGAGTCGCACACAAATAGGGGGTGCCTGGAGATTACTTGCCAGCGCCCCTCGATATGTGTCTGCTTTTGGACGGCGCGAAAGCCTTTCTGAATGGCTTCATAGGAAATCCGGACGCCGTCAAGGTGCTTCAGGGCAGTTAGAATGGTATTTACGTTGTGAAGCTGATAGTCGCCGAGCAAATCATGCTTGAGTGTACCGAACGATGCGGTTTCGTATTTCATAGCCCTGGCTTGTGTCGTGAAGCGAATGACCTCGGGGGCATCATCTGCAAAATACAAGGGAGCAACTCTTTCGTCGGCAATCGATTGAAAGACCTTTCGTACCGTCTCGTTGGCTTCGCCGATTACTACAGGGACCGACGGCTTGATAATCCCGCCCTTCTCGTGTGCAATTTCGGCTTCCGTGTTTCCAAGTAGTTGCGTATGTTCTATACTTATATTGGTGACGACGGAAAGGATGGGCGAGATGATATTGGTACAGTCCAGTCGGCCACCGAGTCCCACCTCTATGACCGCAATGTCCACTTGCTGGTCCTTGAAATAGTTGAGGGCCAACAGCGTAGTAAGTTCAAAGAATGAAGGTCGAAGCGGTTCAAAGAACGAACGTTCTTTTGCAATGAAATCGCAGACATATTTTTTTGAAACCTTTTTGCCGTTGACCCGAATACGCTCGCGGAAGTCAATAAGATGGGGCGACGTGTAGAGACCTACTTTGTATCCGGCAGCTTGCAGCACCGAGGCAAGCGTATGACACACGCTTCCTTTGCCATTAGTACCGGCCACGTGTATGGTCTTATAGGCGCGGTGCGGATGTCCGAGATGGGCATCGAGAGCCATGGTGTTCTGAAGGCCAGGCTTATAAGCACCTACACCCTTGTTTTGATACAAGGGTGTAGCGTTATAGAGGTAGTCAATTGTCTGCTGGTAGGTCAATGGAAGTAGTTTTTGAATGCCTTAAAAATCTTTGTCTTGATTGATTCTGACGGCGAGAAATGAGAACTATCCTTATGGGATTCAAAAAAAATCTTTTCCTCTGAATTAAGAGTCTCGGGGATGTAAACACTTACATTGACTATCATGTCGCCAATACCGTAGCCGTAACCCTTAACAGCCGGCAATCCCTTTCCGCGAAGTCGTAGCGTGGTGCCAGGTTGTGTGCCGGGCTTGATGTTAATACGCGCTTTGCCGGACACGAGTGGAATTTCGACATTTTCGCCAAGGGCAGCCTGCGAAATGGTAAGCAGAAGGTTGTAGATGAGGTCTTGGCCGTCACGTACGAAGTTCTTGTCTTCCACTTCCTCTATGATGACGTGTATGTCGCCAGGGATTCCGTTGTGTTTGCCTGCGTTGCCTTTTCCCGTAACGTTGATAATCATTCCTTCGGCTACGCCTGCGGGAATTTCGACTTCAACAATTTCTTCGCCCTTTACGATGCCGTTTCCATGGCAATGGCTACACGGGTGGCTGATTATGGAACCCTCACCGTGGCAGGTGGGGCAGGCTTCTTGTACGCGAGATATGCCAAAGAAACTCTGTCGCGTATGGGTAACGTAACCTGATCCGTGGCAAGTGGAGCATGTTTCCGGCTGATGGCCTTCGGCGCATCCGCTGCCATGACAATGGGAGCAGGTGACATCTTTGTTAATCTTGTATTTTTTCTTAACTCCGGAACTGATTTCCTGAAGGGTCAGTTTGGCTTTAACCCTCAAATCCGAGCCCCGATATTGCGCCTTACCGGAAGAACGCTGCTGATTGAAGCCACCACCGAAGTCGAAGCCTCCGCCAAAGCCGAAAATGTCGCCAAACTGGCGCAGGATGTCATTTATATCAACACCTTCGCCGCTGAATCCGTTAAATCCGCCTGGACCGCCCTCCAGTCCGGCTTTGCCAAACTGGTCGTAGCGACTACGCTTATCGGGGTCGCTCAAGACCGCGTAGGCCTCGGCGGCTTGCTTGAACTTTTCTTCAGCCACCTTATCGCCCGGATTTTTATCTGGGTGGTATTTGATGGCCGTACGGCGATAGGCTTTCTTTATCTCGTCGGCCGTGGCGTTTTTTTCAATACCTAATATCTTGTAATAATCTTCTTCCATCTTTTGACAGTTCTATATTCTTGCGGAGTCTTGCTATTGCCCAATTACCACTTTGGAATGGCGGATAACATTGTCGTTCAGCATGTAACCTTGCTGTACGCATTCGATAACCTTACCTTTCTTTTCGGTTTCTTCGGTGGGCATTAATGCAATTGCCTCGTGATAGTCGGTATCAAAGTCCTTTCCAACGGCGTCAATTTGTTTCAATCCCATTTTCTCGAGAATTTCGACCAGTTTCTTATGGATGAGGTCGATGCCTTCTTTCAACACGCTGACATCTTCCGTATTTTCGTTGTTTTGAATAGCGCGGTCGAAATCGTCCAAGACTGGCAGAAGTTCGGCAAAGGTTTTCTGGTTGCCGTTAAGTAGAAGTTCGGCTTTTTCACGAGCCGTGCGCTTTTTATAATTGTCGAACTCGGCCATCAAGCGGATGTATTGCTCTTTTGCCTGGTTGAGTTGAGCGGAAAGTTCTTCTACCTGATTGACCTCAGTCTTATCCTCTTCAGGAGTAGTGTTGTCATCTTCTTTTGTGGCAGTTTCTACTTCTGGTGCATCAATCTGTACTTCTTCTTCCGCAGTTGCGTTTTCGGGCTTCTCTTTCTTATTGTTAAGTTTCATTTGAAAATAATGTTTTCTTATAGGGAATTGTAGCAAATAACGTGCCAAATGAACGTGTCAGACAATTATCCCCACGATTCTCCATACATACGCTGACGGATTTCACGGATGTGTTCGTCGTGGATATAGTCTTCGTATGTCATAAGTTTGTCGATACAACCGTTGGGGGTAAGTTCGATGATTCGGTTTGCTATGGTGTTGATGAATTCGTGGTCGTGACTTGCGAACAAGATATTGCCGTTGAAGAGTTTCAGGTTATTGTTGAAAGCCTGGATACTTTCCATGTCAAGATGGTTAGTGGGTGTGTCGAGAATGAGGCAGTTGGCATTTTTCAGTTGCATACGTGCAATCATGCATCTCATTTTTTCGCCACCGCTCAATACGCAAACTTTCTTGAGCACGTCTTCATCTTTGAAAAGCATTCGTCCAAGGTAAGCCTTAAAAAAGACCTCGTTGCCGGTTGCATATTGGCTCAGCCATTCAAGCATATTTAAGTCGCTGTTAAAGAAGGCCGAGTTGTCAAGAGGTAAATAGGCCGTAGTGATAGTTACGCCCCATTTGAAACTACCAGAGTCTTGCTTTTTGTTTCCATTGATGATTTCGAACAAAGCCGTCATAGCACGCGGGTCATGACTGATGAATACGATTTTGTCCTTATTCTCTACGTTGAAGGTAAGGTTCTTGAACAATACCTCACCGCTTTCGGTTGAGGCGCAAAGGTCATTTACCTCAAGAACCTGGTTACCCGGCTCACGTTCCATTTGGAAGATGATTCCTGGATATTTTCGCGTAGATGGCTTAATATCGTCGATGTTGAGTTTCTCAAGCATTTTCTTACGACTCGTGGTCTGTCGACTCTTTGCAGCATTGGCCGAGAAACGACGAATGAATTCCTCAAGTTCTTTACGCTTCTCTTCAATCTTTTGTTTCTGGTTCTGCGATTGTCTCAAGGCTAACTGCGATGACTGATACCAGAAACTGTAGTTTCCAGAGAAGAGGGTGACTTTTCCAAAGTCGATGTCAACCGTATGTGTGCAAACTTGGTCAAGGAAGTGACGGTCGTGACTCACTACAAGTACGGTGTGCTCAAAATTACCAAGGTAATCTTCCAGCCATTCTACGGTTTCGAGGTCGAGGTCGTTGGTAGGCTCGTCGAGCAGCAGGTTGTCGGGATTTCCAAACAGGGCCTGAGCCAGCATGACACGAACTTTCTGCTTACCCGACAATTCTTTCATCAGGTTTTGGTGCAGACCGACTTTAATACCCAGTCCTTCCAACAGGGCGGCTGCGTCGTTTTCAGCGGTATAACCGCCCAATTCAGAGAATTTCTCTTCCAGTTCGGCAACCTTGATACCATCTTCGTCGGAAAAGTCTGGCTTCGAATACAATTCGTCGCGTTCACGCATCAGGTCCCATAGTACGGTGTGACCTCTCATCACGGTTTCCAACACCGTGCATTCGTCAAATTTGAAGTGGTCCTGAGAAAGAACGGAAAGGCGTTCGCCTACGCCCATCTCGATGCGTCCTTTTGTCGGGTCCAATTCTCCGGAAATGGCGCGCAATAGGGTAGATTTTCCTGCTCCATTGGCACCGATGATACCATAAATATTGCCTTGTGTGAATTTGATATTTACATCCTTGTAGAGAACCTTTTTTCCAAACTGGATGGCCAAGTCGCTAACTGTTATCATATTTGTTTTTTCGTGTGTAGGGTTGATTTCGGGCGCAAAAGTACGATAAAAATAGTTATGATTAGGGTGGGATTGTCTCATTTCCGCACGATTCAATTCAATTTTATAATATAATGGTGTGTTATAAGAAATATTTTCTATTTTTGCAAGTTAGAAATAAACCCTCTTATGAGTAATATCCTTGTATTGACCATTTTTTTTCTGACCTCTGTAATACTTAGCACGATAGTCATCCGTAATGTATTACACGTGGCTTATTCATTGAATTTGTTTGATTTGCCAGGGGAACGGAAGATGCATACGGCGACGATACCCCGATTAGGCGGATTTGCCTTTTTGCCGGTATTGATTATCCTTTCTCTGTTTTACGTGGGCATATGTCTGTCGGAGGGGACAGAACCAATAAGTGATCAGCATGTTTTTCAGCACCTGTTTTTCATTTCGGGCGGCATTTTGCTTAGCTTGGTAGGCTTGAAGGACGACCTGATAGGGGAGAACTACCGTTTTAAGTTCTACGTACAACTCTTTGCGGCGATATTGTTGATTGCCTCAGGGGCGATGCTCACTTACTGGGGCGGAATCCTTGGCATCAGTTTTGTGCCGACGATTGTGGCCGCATTGTTTACGATTTTCTTGGTGGTGTTCATTACGAACGCCGTCAATCTGATAGACGGCATTGATGGATTGGCCTCCGGCCTATGTATGTTCTCGCTGTTGGTATTTGTGATTATCAATTGGATATGCGGAGACCTGTTCCACGCAGTTGTCGCCATAATTGCCATTGGCAGCCTTGTGCCTTTCTGGTACTTTAACGTGTATGGAAAGGTGGACCATGAGACAAAGTTGTTCATGGGCGACACGGGAAGTCTTGTACTTGGTTTCATTCTTAGTTATCTGCTTATCTGCTCTTGCCAGTCGGCAGAAATGCCAACGATAGAAAATCGTTTCCCATATCTCTTTATCGGACTCTCTTCGTTGTTCGTGCCGATGCTCGACGTGGTGCGTGTATTCTTTATCCGCTTCATGAATGGAAAGAATCCGTTCCTGTCTGACAAAAACCATTTTCATCACAAGATGATACGATTTGGCTTGAAACCATACAATTCGATGATGTTCATTGTTTTCACATCGATTTTCTTTATCGGTTTGAACACCGTGCTTGTCCTGTTGGGAATAAACATAAATATCATCCTTTTAATTGACTTTGTAACTTGGTTTCTTATGCACTTTGTACTCAGTTCAATTATCAAAACAAAAGAAACATCTGACAAGTAAATAAAAAACAACAATATATAATGGAAAATAATCAAACTCAAGCAACCCGTCAAGAAGAAGTCTTCTCATTTAGAGAATTGATGTACTCCTGCCTCGGTAGGTGGTATTGGTTTTTGATATCGTTGGTGGTATGCTTTGCTATAGCAACGCTCTATTTGCTATATACGCCTCCCACTTTCACGCGATCAATGTCTGTTCTTATTAAGGAAGAAGACCGTGGTGGTTCAGTTTCGACCGATGTGGCTTCGACTTTCTCTGAACTCGGACTGTCGCACAGCAATACCAATGTCGATAACGAAATGGTCAATATCCAGTCGCCAGACTTAATCTATGAAGTGGTCAAACGACTAAATCTCGACGTTAACTATGTTACGGAAGGCCCGTTCAGAAAGCGTTTGATTTACGGAGATCAACTTCCATTTACTATTAAGTTTGCCGAGTTGGATGATAACGAAAGCCTTTCGTTGACGATCACACCAAAGAACGACAACGAGGTGGTGCTTTCCAACTTTAAGATGCAAGGAAAGGAAATTGACTCAAAGCCTATCCTTGCCAAACTCGGCACTACCATTAAGAGTCCGGTTGGTGTCATCACATTGACCCCAACTCCTTACAAGCCCGACCTTCCCTTTGAACGTCCATTCTATATCACACGTTCAAAAATTGATATGGTCATCGCCAGCTATAAGAGTCGCCTCAAGGTTGATTATGCTGAAGACGGAACGTCTATCATCAAATTGACGCTTAACGATACCAACATTCAGCGCGCAGAAGATGTGCTGAACACGATCCTTAATGTATACAACGAAAGGTGGATGACCGATAAGAACCAGATAGTCAATGCAACCGATATCTTTATCAACGAGCGTCTTCGCGTATTGCAAGATGAACTTGGAAATATCGATTCGAAGATTACGGCCTCGAAGAGCGCCAATAAGCTTCCCGATTTGGCTTCTACGGCCACTCTCGACCTGCAGCAGTCTATGCAGCAGACGCAGCAGATACTCGACCTTAATACGCAGATTCGTATTGCCAGCGACTTGTATAACTATGTGAGCAAGTCGAAGAATCGCCTTTTGCCGGGCAATGTGGGAATTAACGACCTGACGATTCAAAGTCAGATAAACGAGTATAACGAGATTCAGTTGCAGCGCGACCGCATTGTGTCGGGTTCTTCTGAGGAAAATGTACTTGTAAAGGATTTCGACTCGCAATTAAGTGCCATCAAGTCTGGCGTAATGCATTCCATCAACAACTACTTGGCTGCATTGAAAATACAGTTGAATGCCGCACAGAAAGCACGCAGTCAGGCAGACAGCAGAGTCAGCAACATTCCTCAACTTGAGGGATTGCTGCTTTCTCCCGAACGTCAGCAGAAAGTAAAGGAAGCCCTGTATCTGTTCCTTTTGCAGAAACGCGAAGAAAACCAGTTGTCGCAGGCATTTACCAATTCCAACTCGCGCATGGTATCGTCGCCTGAGCGTAGCGGACTGCGTGTAGCTACGGCTCCTGTAAAGAACCATGTCTATATGATTGCGTTCCTGGCCGGCATACTTATTCCGTTGCTTTACTTGGTAATCAGTCAGATTATGAACACCGTCGTACGTGGCAGAAAGGATATTGAACACATGCAGACGCCGTTTGTGGGCGAAATTCCCGAAATGCAAAGCAAAAAGAAGAAAAAGAAGAAGTTTGCCTTCTTTACCAAGTCTAAGGAGAAAGAAAAGAAAGAACCGCCACGTATTGTGGTTAAACCCAATAGCCGTAACATTATCAACGAAGCGTTCCGCGTAATACGTACGAACCTTGAGTTCTTGCTCAACAAAGAGGCGAAGTCGCACGTGGTAATGATTACATCGGCTAATCCAAATAGCGGTAAGACTTTCATCAGTGCAAACCTTACAACGGCCATGGCAATCAAGGGCAAGAAGGTGCTTGCCATCGACCTTGACCTGCGTAAGCGTTCGTTGAGCGAATATTTTGGTTCTCCGCGCCATGGTATTGCCGACTATTTGAGTGGTCAGATTGACAACTATAACGACCTTATTTTCAAATACGAGGTAGCAGGTACTTCGTTGGACGTATTTGCCGTTGGAACGCTTCCTCCCAACCCGGCAGAACTCTTGGCCAGTGACAAGATGCGTGCCTTGATGCAGGAGTTGAAGTCTAAGTACGATTGCATCTTCCTTGACTGTCCGCCTGTCGAGATTGTTACGGATGCCGATATCATCAACGAATACGCCGACACCACATTGTTCATCATTCGTGCCGGACTGCTTGACCGCAGCGCATTGCCTGAGATTGACGAGTTCTATATCAACAAGAAATATAGGAATATGTGCATCATCCTGAACGGTACCGATAGCGGCAGCCACTATGGCTATAAGTATGGCTACAAATATGGTTACGGTTATGGCCGCTATGGCTATGGTTACGGCCGATACGGTTATGGCCAATATGGTTACGGCTATGGAAATACCGACGACAGCAATGATGATGACGATTAATCAAACCTAGCCATTAGTTATCTGAAAGCTGGTTACATTGACGAGTAGATGAATCAAAATCAACTTAAAAACATATTCGCTTTTATCGTTGGTTGTTTGGCCTATGTGCAATTTCGTTTTGTAGGAACGTTTGCATTGGGTGAGATCGTGGCACTTGCCAGTACGCCATTTATTGCCTTCGGTAAGTTTCGTGAGAATAAAAACGCCCGGCAGTTTGTCTATATGGCCTTCGTGTGGCTGTTGGGCGTTATACTTGCCGACATCTGGAATGGGACGCCGATGGAGGACAGACTGAAGGGCATGTTTAACGTAGTCTTCCTTATCAGTCTCGTTCCGTTCATCTACTGGCTCTTTTATGACAATCCGAAGAGATGGTTAATATATTATATGGGATATTCTATTTCCGTATTGTATAATTACTATTTCCAGAGGACATATGATAGTGACTACGACCGAATGGTTTGGGGAGTGTATGCCTATTATCCGTTGGCAATATGGGGAGCAGGATGGCTTTACTATATTGGTAGAAAGAAGTTGTCATACATTTTGATATTCCTGTTTGGCTTGTGGTCGCTGTTTAATATGAGCCGTAATATCTTCCTTAATCAGTCGCTCGCCATAGTTATTCTTATCTTTATTAACATTGTTTCCAAAAATTCAGACGCCAATACATTTAACCGTTTGTTCAGTAGAAGATTCATACAACTTTCTGCCATGTTAGTTGTAGGCTTGTTCCTTGTCTCATATTCCTACGAGTCGATGGCGCAAAACGGTACATTGGGTGAAGGAGCAAAGAAGAAGTATCTCATACAAAAAAGATCTGAAATCGGACTTGCGTCTGGTCGAGGAGACTTCTTGGTATCATTGTATATGATACAAAAGAAGCCGGTATTTGGATATGGCAGTTATGCCAAAGACAAAGACAAAATCGCCTATAAATACCGTCAAGCTCGAGGAATGAACTTATACCATGAAAAATATGAGAAGACGAACCTGATACCAGGGCACTCATACATTCTTGGAGCTTGGGTTTACGCTGGTATTTTAGGCTTCTCTTTTTTCGTATTTGTTTTGATTAAACTTTGGAATTTTTTCAAATCGGGAGCCGTATTGTATGAGCCCAAAATGGCAGGCATAATTGTATATGTATTGGCTCTATACATTTGGAACATTCTTTTCTCGCCATTTTCTGACCGTATAAATTTTGTGGTATTTATGATGGTTTTGTTTAACATTTACCAACGTCACGCGTATAGAATTGGATTGAAATCTTAATCATATATGAAACTATTATCTATAATAATACCGTCTTACAATCAAGGCTGTTTTATTGAAGAGACGTTTCAATCTGTCATTTCACAAATGACAGATGAAGTTGAAATACTAGTATTTGATGGTGGCTCCACAGACAATTCGGTTGAATTAATAAAGAAATACGCATCGTCATTTGCATATTGGCAAAGTCAAAAGGATGGTGGGCAGAGCAATGCTATCAACCAGGGCTTCTTACGTGCAACTGGAAAATATGTTACCTGGCTAAATTCTGACGATGTGCTACTTAACGGTGCCTTAGACCACATCATTTCGAGTATAAAGAGTCATCCTGAGGTTGACTGGTTTCTTGGAAATGTTCTATGGCTAAATAAAACTGGAAATGTCATACGAGTAGGTAAGGTTGAGCAAGAGTCACATTTCTGGAACAAGAGATTTTTATTCTCAAATGGCGGGCCCAGCGCTATCTTGAATAGGAATAAGTTGATAGAACTTGGGGCGCTGAGAGAAGATTTCCATTACATGATGGATACCGAATTGTGGCTACGACTTATAAAGAATGGAGTTTTCTTTAAGCGCATCAATTCGTATCTGTGGGGCCTCAGACTTCATGAAAATGCAAAAATGTCCGGACATAATTTTGCAGAATCATCATTGGCTGATAAGAATCATCCTTCATGGATTCAGAAACGACAGGAAAACCAATTCCTTGAAGATAATTACCACATTGGAAAGACAGAAAAGACAATTTGGCGACTGACTAAAATTGTTGACCCGATTATTTATAGTCGCTACTTCGACCGTAAACTATTAGGGAGGCATTACATGGATATTGACCATTCCTTATTGTAGAAACATATGAAAGGATTACTTATTTGGGCAGATTCATACTGCCGTTCTACGTTAGCATTCTTTGATGGCATAGGTAAATCATTTGGTGTGCCATGTCGAATCATTGTAATAGAAAGTTCTTTTGATATTCGCACAAAAACGGGGTTCTCAGAAAGTGAATTTAAGGGCCTGGATATCATCTTCTATTCTGAAATCAAAGACATTGACGCTTTTCTACAACAATATCAAGGCTATTACCATATTTTTGGCGTATATCAAAAAAACAATGGCTGCAGAGATTTGATTAAGAAAGTACTGATGCGTGGCGACAGATATGGCATTGCGTCTGAAGCACCGAACAATCTTAGCAATGGTTTCCGTCGTTTCCTCAAATGTATATATCATAGATGCGTGCTACCTATTATACTTTGGAAAGTAATAAAAGGTGCAGACTTTATCATCAATTTATCTGGCGACTTGAATGGGCCATTGTTAAAAATTGGATGGAAGAAGCGTCAGATTATACCATGCGGCTACTATTCGCCGGCGCTTCCAAATACGAATGCGGTTAAACGTGACATAAATTCATGGAAGAACTTCTCCATATTACTTACAGGAATTCATGCCTTCCATCGATCGCCCATGGTGTTAATGAACGCGCTGCATGTGCTTGATATGAGAGGCATTAAGTATACTTGTCATATCACTCAAAACGGCCCACTGCTCCCCAAGATGAAACAATTTGCTGAAGAAAATAAGATGGAGCATGTTCGTTTCGAAGGTTTTCTACCATTGGAAGACTTAAATAGATTATATTCTACATGTTCGGTATATGTGGGTGCCGGAGCTAACGAGGCATGGGGCATACGTTTGAATGATGCCTTAAATTGTGGAGCTCCATTAGTTGTCTCGACAGGTATGGGAGGTGTAAAACTCGTGAGAGACTATCAGTGTGGTTTAGCATTCCCCAGAAAGGATTATAAAGCCTTGGCCGATTGTCTTGAGCGGCTTATAAAAAATAAAGAAGAATATCTGATGTATGCAGAAAAGGCTGTAGAAGCAGCATCGTTGATTGATCCCTACAATAAAGCATCAGAGATTGCGAACTATATTAAGTCGCACTATTCCCATTGGAATTAAGAAATTACTTCATTTATAGTCTTCTATGTTTGAGTCGACCCTATTTTGGCTAAAAAACCGATTGTTTCGCCGTGAGGCAATGAGGTTATACCGCGAAGCCCTTACCAATCAGCATCTTAATGAATGTGATTTGGAATCGGTGAATTGGGGCAAACGAAAAAAACTAGTGACTTATGCGTACGAAAACATTCCTTTTTATCGCGAATATTATGACGCATGCGGCTTTTCCCCATTGCAACTGCAAAGCGAAAAGGATTGGGTAAAAGTACCCATATTGGAAAAGGAGCAAGTACGTCAGGGTGCAGATAAACTTGTAAATCCGAAAGTTTCACCGAAATATGTTTCTTTTACTACTACTGGTGGCAGTACGGGAACCCCGATGAAAGTTTACCGAGACAAACGGTTCAAATTAGAAATATTAGGATGGAGGGCGTTTACATGGTGGAAAGTTTCCCCCGGAGATAATACCGCCATTACACATCGCCGTGTACCGAAAGGATGGAAGGCTCAGTTGAAAAACCGACTGCTTTGGTGGCCTACTAAGCGTGTATACCTTAGCGCGTCCTCTATGTCCGAGGATCAGATTGCACAATTTGTACACCAAATTATAAGGAAGAAAGTCGTTTGGATAACAGGATATGCTGGTGCGTTAGAATGTGTGGCAGATTATATATTGATGAAAAAACAGAAGGTATCATCCTTACGACTTGTTTGGTCGACATCTGCCCCCTTAAGTAAAAGCGCTCGTGAAAAGATGGAGCAGGCTTTTGGATGTAAGGTAATGAACCAATATGGTAGCTGTGAAGTTTCAAATATTGCCCAACAGTGTCCGTATAGTGAACATATGCATATAAACTACGACTTTGTTCATGTAGATATTGTCGATGAGCACAATTGGCCCTTGTTTGACCAAGAAGGTGATATTCTTGTTACCGATCTTTCAAACTATGTGGCTCCTCTAATCAGATATAGGCTGGGGGACCGTGGGTCTTTTGCAAATGAGAAATGCACCTGTGGCATATCTTTACCCCTTATGAAAAATGTAAAAGGGCGTATCTCTGACATGATTTATACTCCATCAGGAATTGTGGTTGACGGCAATTATCTGACTACCATATTTGATAACTACAGCGACACTATCGACCAGTTCCAAGTCTATCAGGATGCCGATTATTCGGTTACTGTTTTCTATCGTCCCAAAATGGGAGCCGAAGACAGAATAGATCGTGTAATTGTCATGCTTAATGAAACACTCAATCGGGATATGAAGTCGGAAGTCCCGATAGTCTTTAAGCAGGTTGAGTCTATTGAACATGATGCCGGTAAGACCCGATATATAATCAGTAAGATTGCTCTCGCTAAAATCAATAACGGATGAAGATACTCCACTTTATTACAAGCATTGATAAGAAAGGCGGAGGCCCATCGCGCAGTGTTCCTCTTTTGGCAAAAGGGCAAGCTGCCCTTGGTCATCATGTAACCCTGTTGACAGTCCGTTCGGAACACATGAATATCGGACTTCTTGAGGGTTCTGCGGTTACATTGAAAATATTAGATCCCAATTATACAAAGAACGAACTTCGCGAATTTGTGTTAAGCGAGAAGTTTGATCTTATACAATTACAAAGCATATGGGATCTACGCTACCATTATGTGGCAAAATTAGCGAGAGCCAACCACATCCCTTATGTGTTTACTCCTCGTGGTATGCTTGAAAAATGGAGCTTACAGCAAAAGGCTTTTAAGAAGAAACTTGCTCTCGCGCTCTATCAGAAAAAAGACCTGAACAAGGCTGCATGTGTTCATACCACCGCAGAAATGGAAGCACAGAACATTCAGGCATTAAACATTAAGGCTCCCTGTGCCATAATACCCAACGGTATCGAATGCGAGAAATATCCTTGTAGGCCCATTGATAAGGATGTAAAGAAGCAGGTGTTGTTTTTGTCACGAATACATATAAAAAAGGGATTGGAATTGTTAATCGAGGCATGGGAAAGACTTGCTAAAGACTTCCCCGAGTGGCGACTTAAGATTGTAGGAAACGGCACACCCGAATACATTAATCACTTAAACCAACTGATAAATCACAAACAGTTGTCTGATACGATATCCATATCCAATCCGGTATTTGGCAATGAAAAGATAGAATTGTATCAGGAAAGTTCCTTATTTATACTGCCGTCGTATAGTGAAAACTTTGGGATGGTGGTTGCCGAAGCAATGAGTTGCGGTGTACCTGTGATAACGACGGAAAACACCCCCTGGCAATTGCTTAATACTACCAATACGGGGTGGTGTATTTCCCTTAGTGTATCAAGCATTGAAAACACCTTGCGACAGGCGTTTTCTCTTTCCCCCGATACTCTCTCGGGAATGGGGCAGAGGGCATCTGAATTGATTAAAGCACAATTTGACTATAACAAAATAGCCGATAATACGATTGCTTTATATCGTTGGATTATTGAAGGGGGCGAGAAACCAGAGTTCGTAATTTAATTCCAAGAGTTTACCTTATGTCAAAACTTGATATAACCACTATCATTCTTACCTTTAACGAGGAGAAGCATATCCGTCGTTGTTTGGAGAATATATGTCCCATATCGAAACATGTAATTGTCGTAGATTGCTATTCTACGGACAAAACTGTTGAGATATGCCGGCTTTTTGACAATGTGGAAGTCATTCAGCACGAATGGCCAGGCAATCAGGCCGAACAGTTTAATTGGGCACTTGAAACCATTGATATTCAAACTGAGTGGATTTTGCGACTGGATGCGGATGAATACCTTTTGCCCGGTTTAATTGACGAATTGTATCAGGTTCTACCTGATACAGCCGAAAGCATTTCGGCTCTCTCTCTCTCTCTCGCGCGCGTTTATGCCGGAAAGCAACTTCGGCACGGAGTTGCCAATAGTGTAGAGATTGTTCGTATTTTCCGTCGTGGGAAGGCCATTTATGAACATCGATTGATGGATGAACATTTGCAGATTCTCGAAGGAGAGGTAATACATCTTAAGAATCAGTTTATAGACGATAGCCGTATTTCTATTCATCAGTTTATTGAGAAGCACAATAACTATGCGTCGCGTGAAGCCTTTCTACTATTGAACGATGAATATAGTTTGATAGATGACGGCAACAATAACGACACAAGCAACAATCCTGCCTTGTCAAAGAAACGTGCTCAAAAAAACCGGTATGCCAAAATGCCACTTTTTTTCCGTGCTTTTGCCTATTTCATCTACCGCTACATATTCAAATTGGGCTTTCTTGACGGCAAAGAGGGCTTTATGTGGGACTTCTTTCAAGGACTATGGTATCGAATGCTCGTAGATGCGAAGGTGTGGGAGGTTAAGAAGGCCTGCGGGGAGGATCGTGAGAAGATGAAGGACTATATCCGCAAGGAGTTTGGTATCAATCTTTGAGAATAGACATATACAACAGGGGCGACTAATGGATTTCCCGTTAGCCGCCCCTGTTCTTTGAAGGTATCGGTTACTCCGTTCCTTTCAGTTTCTTGGCCATTGCTTTTGCCGCATTCTTTCCGTCGCCCATTGCGAGGATCACGGTAGCACCACCACGGACGATGTCGCCGCCGGCATAGAGCATGCTGACGTTCGATTCGAGGTGTTCGTCCACGTCAATGGTTCCCTTGCGGCCCAGACTGAGTCCGTCGACGGTATGAGTGAATATCGGATTGGGAGAAACTCCTATTGCTACTACGACAAGGTCGACTTCCTTGCGAACTATTGCGCCTGGAATGGGTTGTGGGCTACGTCGGCCGCTTTCATCGGGTTCGCCCAGTTCCATCTGCTGCAACAGCGCGGCACAAACCTTGCCGTTTTCGTCGGCTTCGTACTTTATGGGATTGTGCAAGGTCAGAAATTCTACGCCTTCTTCCTTGGCGTGGCGAACTTCCTCGATTCGGGCGGGCATCTCGTTCTCCGAACGGCGGTAAACGATAGAGGCCGATTCTGCACCGAGGCGCAGAGCCGTGCGTACGGAGTCCATGGCCGTATTGCCGCCGCCCACCACGATGACATGCTTGCCGTGGGGCAGGGGAGTGTCCGACTGGTCGGAAGAGGCGTCCATCAGATTGACGCGCGTAAGATATTCGTTCGACGAAAGTATGTTGTTCAGGTTTTCGCCTTCGATACCCATAAATCGGGGTAGTCCGGCACCGGTTCCGGCGAAGATGCCCACAAATCCTTGCTTGGTCAGTTCCTCGAGCGTAATGGTCTTGCCCACGATGCAGTTTCTGACGAATTTCACGCCACGCTTTTCGAGATTGGCAATCTCTGCGTCGATGATTTGGTTGGGCAGACGATATTCGGGAATACCGTAGCGAAGCACGCCGCCCAGTTCGTGGAGCGCTTCGAATATGGTGATGTCGTAACCGTGGTTACACATCTCTCCGGCAAATGATAGTCCGGCAGGACCGGAGCCGATAACGGCGATGCGTGGCTTGTTGGTCTTGCCTTCTTCATTATCAGAGGAAGCCGCACCTTGAGAGGTTGCGTTGTCGGCCACAAAGCGTTCCAGATAGCCAATAGCTACCGGCTCGCTTTTCATCTTATGATGGATGCATTTGCTTTCGCATTGCTTTTCTTGTGGGCATACGCGGCCACACACGGCGGGCAGACTGCTCGTTTCGCGTATGACGTTCGAGGCTACGTCAATCTCGCCAAGTTCCAAATGCTTAATGAACCGCGGAATGTCAATCCCGACGGGACAACCTGTTACGCAGCCCGGATTGTTGCAGTCCAGACAGCGTTTTGCCTCAGTCATGGCTTCGTCTTTCGTAAGGCCGAGATTCACTTCCTTGCGCAATTCGTGAGCACGCACCTGTGGTTCGAGTTCGCTCATCTTTACGCGCTCAATCTTCATGCGGTCTTTGGGCGAAAGCGACTTACGCAGTTCCACGCGCCATGCGGCATCGCGGCTGTCGTCGCTATCGGCCGGAATTGCATTCATATAGGTCTCGTAGGCGGCTTGCTCCTCCGGCTTGAAACCACGCAGGCGCGACATCATTTCGTCAAAGTCAACATCGTGGCCGTCAAACTCCGGACCATCTACGCATACGAATTTTGTCTGTCCGCCTACGGTAACGCGGCAGGCACCACACATTCCGGTGCCGTCCACCATGATGGTGTTCAGCGACACATCGGTAGAAATGTCGTACTTCTTTGTAAGCAGGCAGACAAACTTCATCATGATGGCCGGGCCTATGGCAAAGCATTTGTCCACATGTTCTCTCTGAATGACATCCTCGATGCCTTGGGTGACAAGTCCTTTCTTTCCGGCCGAACCGTCGTCGGTCATGATGACAACCTCGTCGGCCACCTTGCTCATCTCTTCCTGCAGAATAATCAAATCCTTGTTTCGGCCGGCAAGTACGGCAATCACCTTGTTTCCGGCCTTCTTCAGCGCCGTGGCAATGGGCAGCATGGGAGCAATGCCCACGCCGCCGCCGGCGCAAACCACAGTGCCGAAGTTTTCTATATGCGTGTTCTTGCCAAGCGGGCCTACCAGGTCGTGAATCTTATCGCCCGGATTCAGGCGAGCCAGTTTGGTGGACGATACGCCTACCTCCTGCACCACAATCGTGATGACTCCGCGCTGTGCGTCGGAGGCTGCAATCGTCAGCGGCATGCGCTCGCTCTTTTCATCTACTCGAAGAATTACGAAGTGCCCCGCACGGTGAGCTCGTGCTATCTCGGGAGCCTCCACTTCAAACAAAAACACCTTTTCCGATAGTTGTTTTTTAGACAGAATTGTGTTCATGACAGATTGTAAGGTTTTATAGTCAATCTATAATTGTTGCCACGTGTCGGCGAATAAGAATGGCCAACGGCAACAGTGAGTTAGTAGAAACATTTACAATATGCAATATTCTCAAAAAAATGTAGTAACACAAAGCAATTATGCCGTCAAGTGACCGAAAAAGTCTGCGTTTTCGCGCCATAGTCCCCACATTCCGTTCTCCCGTCGCAATTTCTTTTCCCATAATGCCGTTTCCATTCCAAAGGCTTGAAATGCACATTTCAGGGCTTGAAATGCACATTCCAAGCCTTGAAACGGAGAAAAATATGGTCGGAATGGAATTTATTGGCATAGTTGTCGTTAAAAATCAAGGAGAAAGTTTGCCAAAACAAAATCTATTACTAATTTTGCCGCGCTTTTGGAATCAAATCCATAATCCAATCATTTTTAACTAAACACTTATTTTTATGACAAACCAGTATGAGACCGTTTTCATCCTTACTCCCGTGTTGTCTGACCAACAGATGGCGGAAACGGTCGAGAAGTTTCAGAAACTTCTAACCGACAACGGTGCAGAAATTCTGAACAAAGAGAATTGGGGCATGAAGAAATTGGCCTATCCAATTCAGAAAAAAAGCACGGGCTTCTATTCGCTTGTTGAATTCAAGGCAGAACCTGAGCTCATCGATAAGCTCGAGATTGCATTCCGTCGTGACGAACGCGTACTGCGCTATCTGACGGTTAAACTTGACAAGTATGCAATTGAATACGCCGAGAAACGTCGTAAGAAACTTAATCCACAGGAGGCATAATTATGGCACAAGCACAAAGTGAAATTCGCTATTTGAACGCTCCGTCTATTGACGTTAAGAAAAAGAAGTATTGCCGTTTCAAGAAGAGCGGTATTAAGTATATCGATTATAAGGATCCTGAATTTTTGAAGAAGTTCCTCAACGAGCAAGGTAAGATTCTTCCGCGCCGCATCACGGGTACCTCTCTGAAGTATCAGCGTCGTGTTTCACAGGCCGTCAAGAGAGCACGCCATCTGGCTCTGCTTCCCTTCGTAACCGATTTAATGAAATAATTTAGGAGGATCACGATTATGAAACTTATACTTAAAGAAAACGTTATCGGTCTGGGCTACAAAGACGATGTAGTGACCGTAAAAGACGGATATGGCCGCAACTATCTTATTCCTACCGGTAAGGCAGTCATCGCCTCGAAGTCGGCTTTGAAAGTATTGGAAGAAGAACTGAAGCAGCGCGCCAAGAAGATTACCAAGATTAAGGCCGATGCAGAAGCACAGGCTGAGCAACTGAAAGGCGTCAAGCCCATTGTCATCACTACCAAAGTCAGCAAGCAGGGTACGGTTTACGGTTCTGTAACCGCCGTCCACATTGCTGAAGCACTCAAAGAGCAGGGTTACGATATCGACCGCAAGATTATTGCCCTGAAGGACGTGAAGGAAGTAGGCGAGCACGTTGCTGTCGTTAACCTCCACAAGGAAGTGTCTGTAGAAATTCCTTTCACCGTAGTTGCCGAAGGCGCTGAAGAGGTTGCTGAAGAAGTGGCCGAGCCTGAAGTAGTGGAAGAAGTTGCTGAGGTTGTCGAAGAAGTTGTAGAAACTGAAGAAGCCTAAGCATCCGTCCGACGCTTAAACCGTAAAAATGCCGCATGAAATAGTGCGGCATTTTTATTTTCTTACTACTTTTAACCCACCAAACAGCCGAATCAATGCGTTACTTTATCGAATTCTCGTACGACGGCGCAGCCTATCACGGATGGCAGGTGCAACCCAATGCCCACACCGTTCAGCAGGAACTGAACAGGGCGTTGTCGCTGCTACTGGGTATGCCTGTCGAGACAACCGGTGCCGGACGAACCGACGCAAAGGTGAACGCACTGAAGATGGTGGCCCATTTCGACAGTCCGGCTATCGAAAATCCCGACCAACTATGCTACCGGCTCAACCAGTTGCTTCCTGCCGACATTTCCATCAGTGGAGTTCGTCAGGTAGCCGATGAGGCACATGCACGTTTCGATGCTACAGAGCGCGCCTATTATTATTATGTCTATCACCGCAAGCATCCGTTCCGGAGAGCCTATGCCTTTCGCGCACCCTACAGGCTTGACTATGCACAGATGAACCGGGCAGCCGCCATGCTGCTGACGGTCGACGATTTTTCCAGTTTCTGCAAAGCCCATTCACAAGCCCACACGCACATCTGCCACGTGCGGAAAGCCGAATGGACTATGGTGGAAGACGACTTGTGGCGCTTTGAAATCAGAGCCGACCGGTTTTTGCGCAATATGGTAAGGGCAATCGTAGGAACGCTTATTGATGTGGGGCGCGGAAAAATCGGACTGGATGAATTTGAAGCCATTATTCACCAAAAAGACCGTTGTGCGGCCGCAGAGTCGGTTCCCGGCGAAGCACTGTTCCTGGCAGACGTAGTCTATCCCTATTAAAGCGAACGCGACGACCATGAAACGAGTCATTCTGCTTAAGCATCCGCCCATCAATAAGCGCTTCCTGGCCATCAACCTGTTCGGATTTATTCTGAGCCGGCGTCCTCTCAACGCCGTGGAACTGAATCACGAGCGCATACATACGCAGCAGCAGATAGAACTCTTGTTTGTCTTTTTCTTCCTTTGGTATTCCGCCGAATGGCTCTTTTATTTCATCAAGTTGCGTAACTCGATGGAAGCCTATCGCCATATTCGTTTCGAACGCGAGGCATATCGTCATCAGGCAGAACCCGACTATCTGAAACGCCGCCGCCGCTATCGCTACAGCCAATAGCGAAGGTCGGATGTCCCATGTGGGCAACAGCGTGTTCCATAAGGACAACTCGACTGAAAACAAACAATTTTCCTCATAAACTATTTGTGTTTGTTTCAATTAACTATTTTTGCGGATAGATTAACCTTAAACTATGAAAATATCTGTTATAACAGCCACCTACAATAGTGCCAAGACACTGCGTGATACGATTGAGAGCGTGCTGAAGCAGACTTTCACCGACTACGAATATGTCGTCATCGACGGAGGCTCTACCGACGAGACGCTCGATATTGTAAGAGAATACGAACCTGCGTTTGGCGGACGGCTGAAGTGTTACAGTGAACCCGACGACGGCATTTACGATGCCATGAATAAAGGCATACAACTGGCGCATGGAGAAGTGGTCGGATTGCTCAATTCCGACGACTTCTATTCCTCTGACGATATTCTGGAAACCATTGCCGTCGCTTTCGAACAGAACGATATCGATGCCGTTTATGCGGATGTTCACTACGTGCATTGTGAGAACACCAACAAGCAGATTCGCAACTACTCGTCGAAGCCATTTAAGCGCAGATGGATGCGTTTCGGATTCATGCCGGCCCATCCGTCATTCTATTGCAAGAAGGACGTCTACGAGAAATACGGCGGTTTTGACACGTCCTATAAGGTGGCAGCCGATTTCGAGCATCTTTTGCGCGTCATCTACAAGAATCGCATCCGAACAAAATATATCGAAAAAGACTTTGTCACTATGCGAACGGGCGGAGCCTCAAACGTCTCGCTCAAGAGTCGTATGCAAATCATGCAGGACCACTTGGTGGCCTTGAAAAAGAACGGAGTTTACTCCAATCGCTTTCTGCTTAGTTTGCGATACATATACAAAATATATACGCTGGCTAAGCAAAAACTGAAAATCAAAGACTAACCGAATCGGCATACTATTCAGTGTGCCGATTACTTTTTGTAAAGCAGGACGAGGTCGGCTATCAGATGGAGAGTCTCTATCGAGATGCCCATTTCCATAAGCGTCGCCTTGTCGCGCTCAAACAAGTCGCGATTGGAAATGACGTGTTCCGGGTCGTAGTATAGGTATTTGGCGTAGAGCGATACGGCCTTGCCCATATTGCCCAGCACCAACTGCAGGTTTCCAGCATTCAGGTAGTCGGTTTGATAAATGTGTCCCGTCTGAAAGAGTTGCTCAAATTTTTCTTCTGCCTTCTCAAACTTCCGCTCCATAAAATAGAGCCACGCCAACGCCCTTTTGCTGTGTGCGGAGTCTTGCTCGTAGTCGGCCTTGCTTAGCAGATTCTCCGCCTTCATATAGTCGCGTTGGTAAATCAGGCATTCGCCCTGGCGAATCAGTGCCCTGTAGTTGTGCGGCTCTATGCGATATACGGTTTCATATAAGGTTAGCGCCCGTGAATAGTTGTGAAGGTCAAAATATAGATTGGCTAAATGAGTCAGACACCATATCGAATCGGGAGAAAGCACAAGCGCATGCTCAAAATCGATAAGTGCCTCGTCGGTTTGTCCGAGGTTTTCCTTGCACAGGCCAATGAGTTCGAAGTCGTGGAAAGTGAGGTCTGCCGGTGCAATAAGTTGATAGTATTCTAACCCTTTTGCCCATTCCTTGTCCGATATGTAAACTTCTGAAAACCTGCGAAGAATATCGGTTTTCATAAAGTGTTTTTGAAGATGGGAAGATGCTTTGAAATCTTCACACAGACTAAATGGATTGTCAAATAATTGCTTGTGCTTGTAGAGCGTGAAGAAACGATAGAGGTCTTGCAGATAGTATCGGATTTGAACCGTTGGATTATTGTCCTCTGTAGGAATGTCGGCTGCCGCCGTTATGACATCCGACTGTTTGATACTCTCTATCACGCTTTGCTTTATGTCACTCGGCAGGTTGTTTATAAAGAATAGGAAAGCATAGCACGAAGTGTCGGAAAAGTCTTGGGCACGAAACATCATGCTTATACGCTCCAGGTTTAGTCCGTTGCAATCGATTTGCGGGTTGGAGAAGTGGAACGGAATAAACCAGTTTTCAATCTTGTCGAAAAATGAAAGCGTGCGCGACATCTGTGCAAACGATATGTAGAACGTATCTGTGCCTTTGTCGTGGAATTCCTTCATTTTTTTCAACTTATCTTCCAGTTCCGACATCATTTGGTCGTCTTCATCCCCCTTTATCACAAAGTCGTTCATTTGGAAAGAAAACTGGTCGGTCTTCCAAATGTTGCCGATATGTTTGGCCTTTTCGTTCATCCAAGGCATTATGGTTTCGGCAATAGCCTTGTTGTCTTTCTTCGTACGATTGCACTGAATGACCTGATACTGTAAGTCGGTCAGTTGTGACTCGAAGAACGGGTCGGAAAGGAGTTGCTGAAGGGAAAGTCGGAGGTCGGGGTATAGGTCAAGGCGTTTTTCGTGAATTATCAACGAGAAGACAATGCCTACCAACGACCTTACTTTGCAACGGAGAGGCAAATCGGAGAAATAGACCGCAAACAACGCACGCAACTTATAGGCGTCGAATACGTTGAACAGGGAAAGGCTTATGGCCGATACGGTTGCGGTCATAAAAAACTTATTGGCAATGGGAGCCGTAGAGAGTTTCTCTTCCAGAAGCAGCAGTTCCGTTTCGCTCCATTGGTCCGACAATAGTATTCCATTAAAAGAAAGTCGCCATTCCTCACTATCGTCGACGGAATCGGCGGTGGGGGAATCGGGAAAGACACTGTGGTAGACCGACTGCTTTTGGCGAGCGTGCAAATGGTCGTAGATTTCGAGCGCCTGCCTACGGAAGTTGGTGTATTGCTCCTCGCGGGTGGTGTCTTCGACCCCTTTTTCCATATATTTTAATAGGAGTTCATACGACTCCTTAATCTGCCGGATTTTTTCGTATAGCGCATCGGCCTGCGTTACAGCACCTTCCATCTGAATCAAACCGCTCATCAGCCAGTTGGAGGTGAGATTTGCGTAAATGGAAGAAAGAAAATTGGGGGTCAAAGGATGTGCGGACATAGCGGCATGGACTTATTTGCGAGCAGGCATATTGAGTTTCTCTATCTCCTTTGTTGTCAGGTGGAACCGATGGGCGAGTAGATTCGTACAATCCTGCTTTCTGGCCACATTTACGGAGTCGGAGGCGGCGGCATAGACCTTCTTGATTTTCTCTATGGTCGTTGCCGTGAGCAGGTCTTTTCTTTGTGAGTCGAAAACGATATAGGCCTTCTTCAGCACAGGTTTGTTGTTTTCCATCAGCATCCTGCCGCCCATTGCAAGTGCTTTAGCCAGGAACGGCTCAGGCAAAACAATCGCATCGATTTGGTTGTTGATAATCATGTTATATGCCGTCTGCGGACTATCTATTTGTGGAAAGGCCATTTGCTTGGTGTTTGTTTTGGAAAGACTGATTTGTTCGTTGCAAACTGCCTGCGACGTGGCATTGCGACTGACACCTACAATTCTATTCTCGAGGTCTTTTACGCGCTTAAGGCGTAAAATGCTCGGAGAAATAATGCCCCAATAGTTATAACTATGTCCCAATATGGCCAGACTGGGATTGTGGGGTAGGAGATAGTCGTAGTGCTCGGCCTCTATAACCGCAAGGTCAACCTCATTATGGCGCAAGGCCTCGGCACAATCCTTCGTGCTGGAATACGACTGGTACTTCACGGGAAGCCCCTGTTCCGCCCACATTCTCTTGTCGTCGGCATAAACGAGTGGGAGCGAGGCCAGCGTTTCATCAATGGCCACCAAAATGGTATCGTTGCTTTGTCTGGAAGCGCCATCGGAGGTTTGAGCCTCAGTCGGTTTCTGACTGCACGCACAAAGGGCGGCAAGAACGGCAATATAGAGCCAATGTCTTTTCATGGGATTTTGTTTTGGACAACAAAGATAATCTTTTCTGATATAACTCGTTCGATTATTAAATTCATCTTTCGTGCTTGAAAAATAATCGTGCAACGCAGTGCAATATGTTTTTGTATTATGGAATCAATGACTTATTTTTGAAACAAAATCACACTAAATCGTTGAATAATGGACCAAAACAATCTCATCCCCGAATCTGTTTTTAAGATATTTGCTGAAATCAACAAGATACCTCGTCCATCCGGAAAAGAAGAGAAAATGACAGAATACCTTATGCAATTCGGCCAGAAGTTAGGCTTGCCCACTCATAGGGACCAGGTAGGAAACGTGGTCATTAGCAAACCGGCCAGCAAGGGTATGGAACAGGCTCCAGGTGTTATTCTGCAAAGTCACATGGATATGGTTTGCGAGAAGAACGCAGACCTCTTGTTCAATTTCGATACGGATGCCATCCAAACCCATATTGAGGGCGACTGGTTGATGGCGAACGGCACGACGTTAGGTGCTGACGACGGAATTGGTTGCGCTATGCAGTTGGCCGTTTTGACGGATGATACGCTTCAGCACGGACCACTTCAGTGTGTGTTCACCGTAGATGAAGAACGAGGACTTACTGGCGCAGAAGCATTGTCGTCTGATTTTATGGAAGGCGACTATCTGATAAACCTCGACTCCGAGGATGAAGGACAGATATTCGTAAGTTGTGCCGGTGGAGCAACGACATTGGCCACTTTCCCATATACCGCTCAACCGCTCGAGGCATCCAGTTATGCATTCAAATTATCAGCTAGCGGACTAACAGGCGGGCATTCTGGCGATGACATAATCAAAAAGCGTGCAAATGCCAATAAAATCTTGGTGCGCATCCTTTGCAAGATTCAAGAGCATACGCCGGTACGTCTGATAGACATTCAGAGCGGTGGCCTGCACAATGCCATTCCTCGCGAAGGTTATGTGGTGGCAGCCATCAATAATAGCGAGCGCGACTACCTGGCTGCAACTGTCAACCAGTTTGCGGCTGCACTCGAAAAGGAATATGAAACCACCGAATCCGAGGTAAAGGTTCAGTTGGAAACCATTGACTGTCCGTCGGAAGCACAGGCCCAGGAAGAGACATTTAAGTTGCTCCATTCGCTAAATGCTGTCTATAATGGCGTCTTCGCTATGAGCCAGACTATCGACAACTTTGTGGAGACAAGTACGAACTTGGCAAGTATCCGCAAGAAAGACCACGGCATTGACGTGGTTACGAGCCAGCGTTCAAGCCTTATGAGCCAGCGCAAGAACATCAGTTCGGTGGTTCGCTCGGCCTTTATTTTGGGCGGTGCCACTAAGGTTGAAACCGGCGACGGCTATCCCGGATGGGAAACCAACCCTAATAGCAAATTGGTGAAACTTGCCGTGGAGACATATCGGAAACTTTTCAATAGGGAACCCATTGTTCTCGGCATACACGCCGGTCTTGAATGTGGATTGTTCAGTGTAAAGTATCCACATCTCGATATGATTAGCGTAGGTCCTACGCTTCGTGGCGTACACAGCCCTGATGAGAAACTGCTGATACCTACTGTTGACGAAGTGTGGAGACATTTGGCGTTGCTCCTCAAAGAACTGGGACAACTGAAGTAGTCGTCTTGCCGAAACACCATTGCCTTAAAAGTATCAAATTATGAGAAAGCTTGTTTTGTGTTTACTGAGCGTGTTGTGTCTTTATGCTTGCATGGAGGACGATAATTATATCGTTTCGCCCAATGCTGGCGTGGAAATTTGGAAAGATACGGCTAGCCTGGACACCGTGATAGCCAACGAAGTTACACAGACCGATACGTTCAAAGTATATAACCTTCACAAGCAACCTATACGTTTCAGCAAAATCTGGTTAGAGAAGGGGAGCGAATCTCCGTTCCGCGTGAATATTGACGGGCAGTCGCTACTTCCCGGACAGACTATCGAGAATGTCGAAATAGCAAAGAAGGACAGCCTAATTGTTTTTTTCTTCGTCAAAGCCACCGATTTCGATAAAGATCAGGCCGAGATGGAGACAGACAAGTTGCATTTCCTGACAGAAGGCGGCAAGGAACAGCATATCGTATTGAAATGCTATTCGCAAAGTGTCATTACACTTGACGACTTAAGTATTGCCGACGACCAAGTATTGTCGGGAGCGCGACCTTACCATGTGAAAGGCGGACTGACTGTGGAAGAAACGGGAACGCTTACTATAGAAAGCGGTGTGACGGTGTTGTTCGACGAGAAGTCCGACCTCAAGGTAAACGGCAAACTCATTGTGAACGGAACCCTTGAGAAACCCGTTGTATTCCGTAGCGACCGACTGGGAAACATGATTGTAGACATGCCTTACGATAAGATTCCCGGCCAGTGGGGCGGTGTCGTGCTCGGCGCGAATAGTTTTGGCAACCATCTGAATTATGTCGACATTCACGGAGGCAATAACGGCGTGCTGATTGAAAAGTCGGATGAATCGCAACAAAAGTTGCTGCTTGAAAACAGCATTATTCACAACGTGTCGAAATATGGCCTTTCGTCGGACGGAAGCCAGATAAAGGTGGTGAACACGCAGATTTCGAACGCAGGACTCGATTGCGTCAATCTGTATGGCGGTGACAGCGAATTCATACATTGTACGATTGCCAATTTCTACCCGTTTGTGGGCGGACACGGCATTGCCCTTCGGTTCAGCAATTATCGCGACGACGAACGATGCCCCATAAAAAATCTTCATTTCAAGAACAGTATCATAAGCGGTATTAGTTTCGACGACGTGGTCGGTACGAAAAACCAAGACTATACTTCCGATCTGTTTGAATATAATTTTACTAACTGCCTGCTTAATACCGAGCGCGTGGACGACGAACTTCATTTCCAGAATTGCATTTTCTCTTCCGACTATCGCAATGAGATGAAGGAGTCCGATAACTTCACACCGGCTTTCGACTATGACAAATTGGTTTTCAATTTCGATTTGTCGGAACAGTCAAAAGCCGTCAATTCGGCCGACTATGACATCGCAGCCTCTGAGGCTCCGCTCGACCGGCACGGTAATAGCAGAACTGCCGACCACAATCCCGACATGGGATGCTACGAACATCAATCCGAATAATATAAAGCGACATGCCTACACCCAATACTAAACGAACCACCAAAACGAGAAAAGAAACAAATGCTCCGTTGCAGGACAATTACGGACATTTGCAGCCGCAAGATATAAAGTTGGAGGAAGCGGTATTAGGCGCCTTGATGATAGAAAAAGATGCCATTGACCGCGTTTCAGAGATTCTTGAACCGGAATCCTTCTACGAGAAAAAGCATCAACTGATATTTACGGCAATCCGGCAATTGAATATCGAGGAACGTCCGATAGATATGCTCACAGTCGTGGCCGAGTTGCAGCGAGAAGGCACTTTGGACGAGGTAGGTGGTGCGTTTTATATCTCTCAGCTTACGGGACAGGTCGTTAGTAGTGCACATATCGAATATCATGCCTTGCTGATTTCACAGAAGGCTACTGCCCGTGCACTGATTTCATATACGTCCGACATACAGACCAAGGCCTTTGACCCGACGGTTGATGTAGATGACCTAATGCAAGAGGCAGAAGGTGGATTGTTCAAACTATCGCAGAAACATATCAAGCAAGACTACACGCCGATTGCTCCGGTGCTTCAGGACGCCTATAAGTTGCTGAAACAAGCGGCGGCTCAGAAAGACGGTCTTAGTGGCGTGCCTTCCAACTTCTATGAACTCGACAAGGTCACCGCTGGTTGGCAGAAATCCGACCTTATAATCCTGGCGGCTCGCCCTGCAATGGGTAAGACGGCCTTTGCGCTCTCCATGGCCAAGAATATAGCGATTGACCAGAAGATTCCTGTGGCATTTTTCTCCTTGGAAATGTCGAAGGTGCAATTGGTGAATCGATTGATAAGTAGCGTCTGCGAAATTTCTGGCGAGAAAATCCGTAACGGCCAATTATTGCCTCATGAGTGGGGACAATTGGACTACAAGTTGGCCGAGATGAAAGATGCACCGCTCATATTGGACGACACTGCTCAATTATCCGTGTTCGAACTTCGCACAAAGGCACGTCGTCTGGTTAAAGACCATCATATACAAATGATAATGATTGACTACCTCCAACTTATGAATGCAACGGGAATGCATTTTTCTTCACGCCAGGAGGAAGTCAGTATGATTAGCCGCTCCCTTAAAGGATTGGCAAAGGAACTTAATATACCCATCTTAGCCTTGAGTCAGTTGAATCGTAACCTCACTTCACGCGATTCGAAGGAAGGCGACGGCTTGCGTCCGCAACTTAGCGACCTGCGCGAGTCGGGTGCCATCGAGCAGGATGCAGACATGGTGTTGTTTGTCCATCGTCCGGAATACTACCATATTTATAAGGACGCGCACGACAACGACCTGCACGGAAAGGCCGAAATTATCATTGCCAAGCATCGTAATGGCGCTACAAAGGACATTCGTCTCGACTTCAAGAAGGAATATGCTCGTTTCCAGAACGAAGGTTCCGACTCCACCGTTGTTCCTTTGCCTGGAGAGGATGGTGTTCCGTTCCGACCGAATACTAAGAGCGGTCCGTCCGACGATGCGTTTTCCTATCCTGCACCGACCGACACTCCGTTTTGAATACGGCAGAATGTGAAAACCTTATAGACCTTGAATACAAACAAGGACGGGTGAGTGCCTAAAAGGTTTTTCCGCAATTTTTTATACAACCATTCTTGATGTGCAATTAGCCGGTCTATTTGCACATCTTTCAGTTTGCGGTAAAGCCTGGATATGGGCAACTGGTTGAGTAGGGGGTCGTTGAGTTTCACCAGGTTTTGCAGCGCAATATTGGTCTTGTTCAGAAATTGTTCATTCGTATCAATACCTGTGTGCAGTAGCGGATTGTCAATGTGCAGTATGTTTTCTCCGTCCGCCTGCAGTCTGCATCCAAGCAACGTATCCTCGTGTCCGTAATCCTTGATGCGCGAATCGAACCGATATTTGGCCATCAGGTCTTTACGGATTAGGAAATTGAATGTAGTAAAATGTGCGTACGGGTGCTTATTGCGCCACTCCAGTGTCCGATGCGCTTCGGCGGCTTGTTCGTAGCATAGCCGCAGGGTATAGTTGCCGTCGTTGACAGGGGCATCTTTTGGGCTCTCCAATCCGCCGCACACCACGTTGGCCTTATGGCGGCGCATCCAATATTTATGGAGAAAATCCGTACGAAATACCTGTGCATCGGCATCAATAAACAGCAACCACGGGAAGCGAGCCATTTCAATCAGTTTGTTTCGGTTGGCGGCCCGTCCCATATTTGCCTCTTGCACGAAAAGGATGCAATTCTCAATCTCCGATATGCTTCGTTGCAATGTTTCCGTATAGAGCGACTCCGAACAGTCGTCGGCCACAATTATCTCATAGTCAAAATCGTCAAATTCCCTTTTCAGGGCATTGGCCTGTATGCTGATATCCTTCAGGAGTTCAGTGCAATCGTAGCGGTATGTAGGAATGAGAATGGAAAGCATGGCATTGCGTTGTCGTGCAAATATACAAACTAATTATGACATTGTTTGATACCCACAGATGCCTATCGGGCCAACTTCACGGATTGAATGATAAAAGGCGGCGCTTATGGAAATAAAAAACTTTGCCAAAATTTTTGATTGTTATAACTTTGCGCCTCGAAAAAGAAATCTAATCATAAACAACTTCTTTTATGTTCAAAATTTTTCCCGGTTTCCATTTGTTGGACGCCTATCACAAGCAACGCCACGAAAAGAAAAATCACCCGAATCGCTTACTCAAGAAGATGATTCTGGCCAGTTTGGTGGCATTTGTAACCCTTCTGCTGTGGAATGCACCGGCAGATTTCTATGGCATACATAATCTCACGGTCGTACAGCAGCGTGTGATTGCCATATTTGTCTATGCTACGCTGATGTGGATTTTAGAAGTCGTTCCGTCGTGGGCTACTTCCGTGTCGATTATTGGTTTGCTGCTGTTGTTTACCAGCGACAGTGCGTTTGTTCCATTCCAATCGGGCGAGGTAGGCCAGTTGCTTGACTATAAAGGAGTGATGGCCACATTTGCCGATCCGGTTATCATGCTGTTTATAGGCGGCTTTATTTTGGCTATTGCTGCATCGAAGACTGGTTTGGACGCTCAGTTGGCCCGTGTCCTACTGAAACCGTTCGGTACGAAGAGCGAAAACGTGCTTTTGGGCTTTATCCTGATTACGGGCATATTCTCGATGTTTGTTTCCAATACGGCTACGGCTGCTATGATGCTTACGTTCTTGACTCCCGTATTCAAGCAACTTCCCCCCGAGGGAAAAGGCCGCCTGGCGCTTACTCTTTCCATTCCAGTGGCCGCCAATCTCGGCGGTATGGGTACGCCTATCGGCACGCCTCCTAATGCAATTGCCTTGAAATACCTGAACGACCCAGCCGGACTTAATATGAATCTTGGTTTTGGCGAATGGATGTCGTTCATGCTTCCGTTGGTTATTTTCCTGCTCCTATTGTCGTGGTTCATTCTCCGCACCATGTTCCCCTTCACCCAAAAGAAGATTGAGATTGAAATAGAGGGCGAAATGAAGAAAGGATTCAAGACTAACGTGGTAATCATTACTTTCATTATTACCGTATTGCTCTGGATTTTCGACAAGGTTACCGGACTCAATTCCTATACGGTTGCACTCATTCCCTTCGTCGTATTCTCGCTGACTGGCGTGATTGGTAAGGACGACCTTGATGAAATCAACTGGAGTGTAATTTGGATGGTAGCCGGTGGCTTTGCATTGGGCTACGCGCTTAACAAGTCGGGACTTGCAGACAATGCAGTGGAAAGTATCCCGTTTGATTCTTTCTCGCCCGTATTGATATTGATTATCAGTGGTATCGTATGCTATGCTTTGTCAAACTTCATAAGCAATTCGGCTACGGCAGCGCTGCTGATGCCTATTCTGGCAACGGTATGCTATGGTATGGGCGACAAGTTGGCACCTATCGGTGGAACGCCGACCGTACTTATCGGCGTGGCTATTGCTGCAAGTAGCGCCATGGTGCTTCCCATCAGTACGCCTCCCAATGCCTTGGCATTCTCCACCAATCTTGTCAAGCAGAACGATATGGCTAAGGTCGGCTTGCTCGTAGGTATCCTTAGCATGGTCGTAGGTTACGGCATGCTTTACCTACTTGGCGAGATGCACCTAATCTAAACCAACTGTTATAATAAGCATCGATAGGGCACGGATATCCGTATTCGTGCCCTATTTCTTTTGTATGTGCCGATGCAATTATGAAATTTGCGCTAACTTTACGAAAATTTTCAAACAAGATACCATACGCATTTCCATGAAAAAGTATTTCTTCCTGTTTGTCTGTGCTATTTTTTCGATGAATATTATGGCGCAGCACGACTACACGATTTTCCCCGTACCACAAAAGCAAATCGTCTTGCCCCATACGGTGTCGTTCTCCAAGGTGGTCACGGTGGTGGCAGAACCTACTATCGACCAAGCCACGCGCAATCGGGCTGAGCAGATTCTTAAAGAAAGTGGACTGGACGTTCGCTTTGCCGACAAGGTGAACAAGCAGACCAGCAACTTGCTTTTAGGCACGAACGGAAGTCACGGTTCGGCCGACAAGAAGGTAGATGCACTGCAACTGTCGCGTAGTGTGTTCAATGCGCGCAAGTACGACCGCCATATCTTCCACCTTTACGGCAACAAGGCCGGCAAGGCACAGTTGCTGATTGTAGGCGAGAACACCGATGCCGTATTCTGCGGTTTGGCCACTCTCGAGCAGATTTTCGACGGAGGTACGTCGAATCTGTCAGCCGTAACCATCTACGACTATGCCGACCTTAAAAACCGCGGTGTGATAGAAGGCTATTACGGAGTGCCATATTCGGCCGAAGTGACGAAGGACTTGTTTCGCTTCATGGCACGCTACAAGATGAACGCCTACATGTACGGAGCGAAGTCTGACCCTTATCACTCGAAGTATTGGGGCGATGCCTATCCCACAACCATTACACCCGAGCAGCAGCGCATAGGCTACCTGACGCAGCAGATGCTGAAAGAGATTTGCGACGTGGCTCACGAGAACAAGGTGAACTTTATTTGGGCCATTCATCCCGGACATACTTTCATGGACACTACCGACGTGAAAGTGATTGACAAGATTATGGATAAGTTTGAGGCAATGCATCAGTTGGGCGTCCGTCAGTTTGGCGTGTTTGTTGACGACGTGGGCGTGCCCGACGACGATGTGTCGCTGAATCGCTGTGCCCTTCGCCTGGCCGACCTACAGAACCGAATAGACCAGCGATGGAACGGCATCGGAGCCATGGCCGACGAGATGGTTAAGCCGTTGCACTATGTGCCCCAACTATATGCCTACTCGTGGGTGTCGCTGGAAAAGGGTGAAAGGTTCTTCCGTTCGTTGCGGAGCGTGCCCGAGAAAGTCAATATCTATATTACCGGCCGAAAGATATGGTCGGTGCCGAACAGTTTCGACCTTGAACGAGTGGCTAAGTGGCTCGGAAACGAACCCAGCTGGTGGTGGAACTATCCTTGCAACGACAACGACGTGACCAAACTTTTCCCGATGGACATCTATGCGAACTTCCGCGACGAAAAGCATATTGCCAACATGGCAAGACTGGAACCGTCGCTTCGCGGAACGGGCACGATAATCCTCAACCCCATGCAGCAGGGCGAAGTGTCGAAGATTGCACTGTTCAGCGCCGCAGATTACACCTGGCACAATAATGCTTTCAATGCCCAGAAGAGTTGGGAAGCCTCGCTGAAGGCAACAGTCAGCGCACCCTATGTGGAAGCCCTGAGAAAGGCTGCTCCTTTCCTGCGCTACTACGATGCCGATGCGTTGGAGTATATTATGAACGACTATAAGCAATATCGTCCGGACCAGACGGTCAAGGACGTTTTGCTGGCGGAACTGAAATCGGTTCACGAGGCCTGTGGCGTGCTCGAGGGACTTAAGGATTCGAAGTTGAAGAGCGACCGACTTTTCTACGACGACCTTCGTCCGTGGCTGTTGAAACTCAAGGCCATGACGCGCGACGCCGTAAATCTGCTGGAAGGCCGTCAGCCCGTGGAGTCCGACTATGAGAACAATGCCGACTATAAGTTTGAGATTCTCACCGGACTGGGCGACGACATCAAACTCAGTTTGGAGACGGCAGAACCTGCGGCGCAGACCTTGCGGCCATTTATCGACTGGCTGAAAGAAGACGCCGCCAAGAAAGCCGAATAGCAGAGCCAATCGATAGAGATAGGGGGCGACCATTTTCCTCGGAGTAGGAGAGTGGCCGCCCTTTTCTATTTGCCACAGTGCCAATGCAGGCTGAAAATAGCATTATGGGACAGAAAAATTGCATAATCAAATTTCAAAATTGCATTATACAATCTGAATATTCCATTATTCAATTTCAATATCGGATTATGCAATTCCGGCACGACTTCGGACATTCGATTCCTGAGTCGGTTTTGTCGTCCGATTTGCTACTCAAAGTTGCCATTTCAACGATGATTTTGCAGAAATTCTTAACGATTGGTAAATAATAGTCAAGGAAACTTTTCGGCTTACAAAAGTTTATTGCTAAATTCGCGTTTTAGTAAAAACCATAACTGAATAATAATTAAACAAACAAATAGAAAATGAAACGAATGAAAAGAATTGTAGTCTTATCGCTCGTACTTGCCTCACTGGTAAGTTGTGGAAAGAAACAACAGGGCCTGCCGCCTGCCGACGACCGCTATGCCGTCATCACGGTGCAACCCCAACAGGCACAGTTGAACGTTACTTATCCCGCATCCATCAAGGGTGTGCAAGACGTGGAGATTCGTCCGAAAATATCGGGCTTTATAACCAGCATCCGCGTCAAAGAAGGCCAGATGGTAAGTAAGGGACAGGTTTTGTTTCAGATTGACAATGCCCAATACCTGGCTGCTGTGAAGGCAGCCCGCGCACAAATCGACGTGGTTCGTGCCAATATATCTACGCAGGAACTGACGGTTGAAAACAAGAAACTGCTTCGCAGCAAGGACATTATTAGCGACTACGACTTGCAACTTGCCGAAAACAACCTGAAGAGTCTGAAGGCTCAGTTGGCTTCGGCTCAGGCTCAGTTGGCCTCAGCTCAGGACAACCTGAATTGGTGTACGGTTACAAGTCCCGCCAGCGGCGTGATAGGAATGATACCTTTGAAAGTAGGTGCATTAGTGGGTCCGAGCATGCAAGAGCCGTTTACGACCGTTTCCGACATGAGTTCGGTGAATGCCTATTTCTCGATGACTGAAAAACAGTTGCTCGAACTGGCACGTACGGGCAACGGCGGCGTACAGGAAGCCTTGCGCCAGATGCCATCCATCCGTCTGGTGCTTGCCGACGGAACGCTCTACGGAGAAGAGGGCAAGATTGATGCCGTAGGCGGCGTCATCGACCAGACAACGGGTGCCGTACAGATGCGAGCCACCTTTGCCAATCCGCACCGCATCTTGCGTAGCGGAGGTTCGGCCAATGTGCAGTTCCCCGTATTCTCGGCAAATGCCATACTTATTCCGCAGGCTGCTACCGTTGAGATACAGGACAAAAAGTTCGTATATGTAGTCGGAAAGGATAACAAAGTCATCTCTACCGAGATTACAGTCGAGAGCCAGAACGATGGTTCGAACTACGTAGTTACCAGCGGACTGAAAGCCGGTGATAGAATCGTAGTGGAAGGCGTACAATCCCTTAAGAACGAACAAGAAATCAAACCGATTACGCCTGAAGAATCCGCAAAGATGCGCGAGGATGCCAAGCAGGCTATTAAAGATGGCAAACTGCCTTTCTAAATCAGTTACGAATCGAGTTGCTTAAATAGAATATGAACTTACAAAGATTTATAGAAAGACCGGTACTATCGACGGTAATATCGATTCTTATTGTGATATTGGGCGTGCTCGGCCTTGTAAGCCTGCCCGTATTGCAATACCCCGACATTGCACCGCCTACCATATCGGTCTCCACTGTTTATACGGGTGCTAATGCCCAGACCGTACTGAACTCGGTCATCATTCCGCTTGAAGAGCAAATCAACGGTGTGGAAAACATGGATTACATGTCTTCGAGTGCCACCAGCACAGGCTCGGCGCGTATCACCATTACCTTTAAGCAGGGAACCGACCCCGACATGGCCGCCGTCAATGTGCAAAACCGCGTCGCAATGGCCCAAGGTTTGCTTCCGGCTGAGGTAACGCGCATCGGTGTTATAACGCAGAAGCGTCAGAACTCGATGCTGGCCGTCTTCTCGGTGGTTGACTCGAAAGACAAGTACACGCGCGAGTTTTTGGAGAACTACGCGCAGATTAACGTAATTCCCCAGATTAAACGAATAAATGGTGTGGGCGATGCCATGGTGATGGGCGGCAGCTACTCTATGCGCCTGTGGCTCGATCCTGCGAAAATGGCACAATACCATTTGATGCCGGGCGACATCACCGGACTGTTGGCCACCCAGAATATCGAGGCTGCCCCTGGCGTAATCGGTGAACGCGAAAACCAAACCTTCCAGTACACGCTGACTTGGAAAGGCCGACTTTCGACGGAGACCGAATTCGAAGACATGGTAGTTAAGGCATTGCCCGACGGAGAAGTGCTGCGGTTGCGCGATGTGGCCCGCATAGAACTCGGTCGCGAAAGTTACGCGTGGGGTTCCTGGACAAACGGACATAATGCCGTGAGTTGCATGGTCTATCAGTTGGCCGGAACCAATGCTACGGAAACGGCAGAGACCCTGCAAGAATTCTTCGCGGAGGCAAACAAGACAATGCCCGACGGCATTATCATTGAGGAACTAAACAATGTCAACGACTTCCTCTATGCTTCTATCGCAGAAGTTATCAAGACGCTCATCGAAGCCTTCTTGCTTGTGTTCATTGTCGTATATATCTTCTTGCAAGACCTGCGAAGCACACTGATACCTGCCATAGCCATTCCCGTCAGCCTTATCGGTACGTTCTTTGCCCTTAACCTGATGGGCTTCTCCATAAACCTGCTGACGCTGAATGCGCTTGTGCTGGCCATTGCCATAGTGGTCGACGACGCCATCGTAGTGGTGGAAGGTGTTCACGCAAAGCTCGACCAAGGTTACACCTCTTCGAAGAAAGCCAGCATAGACGCAATGAGCGAACTCGGTAGCGCAATCGTGTCTATCACGCTTGTAATGATGGCCGTGTTTATTCCCGTGAGCTTTATCGGTGGGACGAGCGGCATTTTCTACCAGCAGTTTGGCATTACCATGGCGATAGCCATCGGTTTCTCGGCGCTAAATGCACTTACCCTATCACCGGCTCTCTGCGCGCTATTCCTGAAACCGCACAACGAGGAGGAAGGCGAGAAAAAGTCGACCTTTGTGGCCCGCTTCCATACGTGGTTCAATCGCATGTTCGACCACCAGCTCAATAAATATAAGTCTGCCGTGGTTCGCATAACGCGCAAGCCATTACTGACTTTGGCCGCAGTTGTCGTGTCTATCGTCGCGCTGTTCATGCTTATGAAAGCGACGCCGCAGGCATTGATTCCGAACGAGGACACTGGCTTCATCATCGGTGCCGTAACGCTTCCTCCCGGAACCTCGCAAGATCGCACCGACTATGTGCTGAAGCAGGTGGACAGCATCGTAGGTTCCAGTCCGGCCGTAGACGTGCGTGGAATGGTTTCCGGTTTCGGCGTGACTGGCGGACAAGGTCCCAGTTATGCAACCGTATTCATTAAGATGAAACCATGGGAAGAACGCTCGATGAAGGAAGGTGCGCAGGTGGTTTCCATAAACCTGCTGCTACGCTGCCGTGAGGTGATCAAGGACGCACAAGTCCTGTTCTTCCAGCCGCCTATGGTGCCAGGTTTTGGTGCTACCAACGGTTTCACTTTCTCTATGCAAGACCGTACGGGTGGTGACTTGAACAAATTCTTCGAAGTGACCAAGGACTTTATCTCCCACTTGTTGGAGCGTCCGGAGATTGCACAGGCACAGACCACCTTTAATCCGGCCTTCCCGCAGTATCTAATCGATATCGATGTGGCGCAGTGCATGAAAGCCGGACTGACTCCCAGCGACATTCTGGTTACGCTGCAAGGCTACTATGGCGGTCTATACAGTTCGAACTTTAACCGATTCGGTAAGTTGTATCGTGTAATGATTCAGGCCGACCCGAGTAAGCGTATAAATGTGGAGAGTCTGAAGAACGTAATGGTTCGAAACGGCTCGGAGATGGCTCCAATCACTCAGTTTATGAGTCTGAAGCGCATCTATGGCCCAGATAACATCAACCGCTTCAATCTTTTCACTTCAATCGACGTGAATGGTTCTCCGGCCGACGGATATACGTCGGGCGAGGCTATGGCCGCCATTAAGGAAACCGCAGAGAAATATCTGCCGCAAGGTTATAGTTACGAGTACTCCGGACTGACGCGCGACGAAAGCAAGTCTTCCGACACGACGGGCCTTATTTTTGTGCTATGCATCATGTTTATCTACTTGTTGCTCTCTGCACAATACGAAAGCTACCTGTTGCCACTGGCCGTAATCTTATCGGTTCCGTTCGGACTTGCCGGCTCGTTCATATTTATCCAAATAATGGGCGGCATAAACAATATCCTGCCAATCTTCGGTGCGGCGCAAAACAACATCTACACGCAGATTGCGTTGATTATGCTTATCGGTCTGTTGGCTAAGAACGCGATATTGATTGTCGAGTTTGCCCTTGACCGCAGAAAGATGGGCATGAGCATCACTTGGGCTGCGGTGTTGGGCGCCGGAGCACGTCTCCGTCCCATTTTGATGACCTCGTTTGCAATGGTCATTGGTTTGTTGCCCATGATGTTTGCATTCGGAGTCGGCGGCAATGGCAACCGCTCGCTTGGTACGGCTGCCGTCGGAGGTATGTTAATCGGCATGATTTGCCAGATATTTGTAGTGCCCAGTCTGTTTGTCATCTTCCAGGCTATCCAAGAGCGATTCAAGCCGATGGTATGGGAAGAAATCGAAGACACGGATGCCGCCGCAGATATCGAGCAGTACACCAGAAAATGAACCGATGTCTTAACTCAATAGCATTTTACACACATGAAAAAATACACATTATTACTGTTGAGCCTTACGCTGGTGTTTAGTTCCTGCGGACTCTACTCGAACTACGAGCGCAAGAACGTGGACCAGATAATGCAAAACCTATACCGCGATAGTGTGGCTGCCGCCAATGCCCTCCAGGCCGACACCACCTCCCTTGGCGACAGACCTTGGCAAGAGGTGTTTACCGACCCGCTACTGCAACGGCTCATCTACACGGCCTTGGAGAAAAACTCCGACCTCCGCAGTGCCGACCTCACCGTCCGGCAGGCTGAGAGTGGACTCCGTGTGTCGCGTCTGGCTTTCTATCCGCAGATTTCGATAGGCGCAAACGGCACTGTCAGCAGTTGGGATTTCGGTAAGGCCAGCAAAATCTACAACTTCCCCTTGCAGGCCAGTTGGCAAATCGATGCTTTCGGCACGCTGCGCAATGCAAAGAAGCAAAGCGAAGTGGCCCTTGAGCAGACAAAAGTAGCCCGCCAGGCCACGCAAACGGCCATCATCGCTGCCGTAGCAAACTTGTACTACACACTTGAGATGCTCGACGAGCAACTAGCCACTACCAAGGCTACCGGAGAGATTTGGGACAAGAATGTACAGGCAATGGAATTGATGAAACAAGCCGGATACACCAACTCTGCAGCAGTTTCGCAGTCGAAGGCCAATTACCTGACGCTGCTGGCCTCTATTCCCAAACTACAGGCCTCTATCACCTCGGCCGAGAACAGTCTGTGTGCACTTTTGCACGAGGCGCCCCACGAGATAGAGCGTGGAAAACTTGCCGACGCCAGTTTCCCCGATGAATTTTCCGTAGGCATACCTCTGCAACTGCTTGCTGCACGTCCGGACGTTCGTATTGCCGAACTGCAGATGGCTTATGCCTTCTACGGAGTGCTTGGCGCTCGCGGCGAGTTCTATCCAAAACTCACGCTGTCGGGTTCCGGTGCCTGGACCAACAATTCGGGTATGGGACTCGTCAATCCCGGCAAGATTTTGGCCAATGCCGTAGCCTCGCTCGTGCAGCCTCTGTTTGCACAGGGTAAGCTCAAAGCCAATCTTGACATCGCAAAGGCGCAGCAGGAAGATGCTCAGATTAAGTTTGAGCAGGCTTTGCTCAATGCCGGTAATGAAATCAGTTCGGCACTGGCCGACTATCATGCCCTGCAACAAAAGATTGAAACCGACAAGCAACTTGTTGGCGAACTTACCAATACGGCAGAAGTCACCGAGTTTGTGTTCCGCAACGACAACAGTGTGTCCTACCTGGAAACACTCGTGGCACAGCAGAATCTGCTTCAGGCACAACTCAACCTCATAAGCGACCGCTTCGACTTGCTACAGACGGGCATAACCATCTACCAGGCCCTTGGCGGCGGCCGTTAAACTGTTATCCAAAATCATACGACTATGCAATCACAAATCAGTCCTTTAGCCTATATCGACCCGTCGGCCCGACTCGGAGAAGGAGTTGTCGTTCATCCGTTCGCCTACATCGACAAGAATGTGGTTATCGGCGACAACTGTGTCATCATGTCCCACGTCTCCATCCTTGAGGGAACCGTCATGGGCAATGACAATATCATCTATCAGAATGCCGTAATCGGCGCCACGCCGCAGAGTTTCCGCTACAAGACAGGCCAGCAGACCCATGTGAAGATTGGCCACAAAAACCGCATACGTGAAAACGTGGTCATCGCAGGCAGTCTCGACGAGACCACGGCCACGTCAATCGGCGACGACAACTTCCTGATGGACGGCGTACACATCTGCCACGATGTGATTATCGGCAGCCACTGCGTCATAGGCATCCACGCCCAGTTGGCAGGGGAGTGCAAGATTAGCGACTATGTAATCCTGTCGAGCGGGGTCATCCTGCACCACACCGTACAGGTCGGCATCTTCTCGCTTGTGCAAAGTGGCAGCCGCGTACACCACGACGTGCCTCCTTACCTGATTGCCGGCGGCAACCCAACCACCTATCACGGTGTCAACGTTGATGTGCTCGGCAAGTACGGGGAAATCGACGAGCGCGTAGTGAGCCACATCAGCAACGCCTACCGAATCATCTACATGAGCGACACCAGTTTGGAAGACGTTATCCAGCGCATCAAGGATCAAATCCCCGACAGCGAGGAAATAGGCAATGTGCTTGAGTTCATCAACCAATCGAAACTCGGCATTATCCGTCGCAAAATCAAGTAGACTACATTCAACTGTAACCATGCACGAACGGGCGGTCCCAATATGAGGCCGTCCGTTTTTATTATACAGTAAACCAGCCACATAGGCAAACCCTGGAATTGCATAATACAATCAAAAAATTGCATTATACAATCTGAGAATTGCATTATGGAATTTCAGAATTGCATTATGTGATTTTTTTATTCCATAATCCGATTTCACGAAGGAAAGCAGCAGACCGCCCGTCCGATAGCCGGACTTTATTCGAGAATTATGAAAAAAAATATTGGAAACTCTGCTTTGCAAAATCATAAAATCTTATATTTGTAAACCGCTTTGCTATAAGCAAGCCAAATATAACCCACTCTTTATTTCATTATTTATGGAAGAAACACAAAACAAGAGCGGCTTGAAAGCCCAGGATTTTCAGAAGAAAGTACAAGGAAAAGACGTCGACCTCTTTTTCCTGACGAACAATAACGGTATGGAAGTCGCCATTACGAACTATGGCGGCTCCATTGTTTCTATTATGGTGCCCGACCGCAATGGCAACTATGCCAACGTCATACAGGGCCACGACAACATCGACGACTGCGTGAACAGTCCCGAACCGTTCCTGTCCACCCTCGTAGGCCGCTACGGCAACCGCATAGCCAAAGGCACCTTCGTGCTTAATGGAAAAGAATACAAGTTGGCTATTAACAACGGCCCGAACCATCTCCACGGTGGTCCGACCGGTTTCCATGCCCGCGTGTGGGAACCCGAGCAACTGAACGATAACACGCTCATCCTGCGCTATGTTTCGGCCTACTATCAGGAAGGATTTCCTGGCGAACTGGAGATGGTCGTGATGTACACGCTTACGGACGACGACGAATTAGTCATTGACTACAAGGGACGCACCAATAAGCGCACCATCGTCAATATGACTTCGCACGGATTCTTCTCACTTGCCGGCATAGCCAACCCGACTCCCTCGGCAATGAACGTGAAGTGTCAAATCAATGCCGACTTCTATCTGCCGATAGACGAAACCAGCATCCCCACCGGCGAGATACTCAAAGTGGAAGGTACGCCCTTCGATTTCCGCGAACCCCATGAGGTGGGAGAGCGCATAGATGCCGACAACGAGCAGATAAAGCACGGAGCCGGCTACGACCACTGCTACGTGCTCAACAAGCGCGAAGTGGGCGAACTCTCCTTTGCCGCCAAGATTTGGGAACCCGAAAGCGGCCGCACTATGGAGGTTTACACCACAGAACCCGGACTTCAGTTCTACAGCGACAACTGGGCCGACGGATACAAGGGACAAAACGGCGCCACCTTCCCGCGTCGCAGCGCATTGTGCTTTGAAGCACAGCACTTCCCCGATAGTCCCAACCATCCCTACTTTCCAAGCGTCGTATTGAAGCCAGGTCAAGTCTATTCGCAGAAAACAATCTACAAGTTTGGCATAGAAGACTAATAACAAAACAAAATAACTAATACAAACCAACATTATGTCACAACAAAAGAAACAATGGGGAGCAATTATCGTTATGATAGCGCTCTTCGCCATGATTGCCTTCGTGACGAACCTTTGTTCGCCGATGGCAACCATCATTAAGAACCAGCCGGGTGAAATATCCAATGTTCTTTCCCAATTAGGTAACTACGGCAACTTCATAGCCTACCTGATTATGGGTATACCCGCCGGAATGCTCATCTCAAAGGTCGGCTACAAGAAGACGGCACTTATCGGCCTGTTCATAGGCTGTCTGGGCATTCTCATACAGTGGTATAGCGGTACGCTTGATGCCGAGAACAATCTGGGACTCGTATTCGGCGTTTACCTTATCGGCGCATTCACTTGCGGCTTGACAATGTGCATTCTCAATACCGTGGTAAACCCGATGCTTAACCTCCTCGGCGGCGGCGGAAACAAAGGCAACCAGCTCATACAGATCGGCGGCGTTTTCAATAGCGCAGCAGCCGTTGCTGTGTACATCATCATGGGTGCCCTTATCGGCGACGCCACCAAGGCTAAGATTGCCGATGCAACCCCTGCCTTGATGATTGCCCTGGCTATCTTCGTGGTTGCCTTCGTAGTCATCCTGTTCACCAAGATAGAAGAGCCGGAACAGGCACCTGTCGACCTGTCGCTCATCAAAGGCGCCATGAAATATCGCCACTTTGTGCTTGGCGTCATCGCTATCTTCCTGTACATGGGTCTTGAGGTAGGAACTCCCACCTATATCCTGCAGTATCTTACGGGTGAGGGAATGGACGGCAGCATAGTCGGACTGATTGTTGCGGTATACTGGCTGCTCATGCTCGTAGGCCGTTTCATCGGCGGCAGTATCGGCGGCAAGGTTAGTTCCCGCACGCAGATCACTGTCGTAGCCACGCTGGCACTTATCCTTGTTCTTTTCGGAATGTACGCACCTGCAGACGTCACGGTTAATGTTCCCGGAATCGATTGGGCAAACCTGAGCGTTATTTGGACGGAGGTTCCCGTCGGAATCTTTGCCTTTATCCTCGTCGGCCTATGCACGAGCGTCATGTGGGGAGGCATTTTCAACATGGCTGTAGAGGGACTCGGCAAATACACGGCAATCGCATCCGGCATCTTTATGACAATGGTGTTCGGCTGTGCCGTAATGGTGGCTCTGCAAGGCTACGTGGCCGACTTGACCGACTACATGACCAGCTACTGGGTTGTAGTGTTCTGTGCTGCCTACATTTTATTCTACGCATTGGTTGGCAGCCGCGTATCGAAGAAAGAAAACAACTAAGAATCCTATAAAACACGCATACAGATATGAAACTAACAATAGAAGACGTACGCAGTCGATTCATTAAGCACTTCGACGGAGAAACAGGAAACATCTATTCAGCACCGGGCCGTATCAACCTGATTGGTGAGCATACGGACTACAACAATGGCTTTGTATTTCCCGGTGCAGTGGAGCAGGGTATGATTGCCGAACTTCGTCCTAACGGCACGCGCAAGGTTCGTGCCTACAGCATCGACCTTAAAGACTATGTAGAGTTCCTTTTGGACGACGAAAACGGTCCTAAAGCCACTTGGGCGCGTTATATCTTTGGCGTATGCCGCGAGATGATGGCGCTGGGAGTGCCTGTTGAAGGTTTCAACACCGCATTTGCCGGCGACGTTCCCCTTGGCGCAGGCATGTCGAGCAGTGCTGCACTTGAAAGCACTTATGCTTTCGCCTTGAACGACCTGTTCGGCGAAAACAAAATAGAGCGCATGGAACTGGCTAAGGTAGGCCAACGCACCGAGCACAAGTACATCGGCGTGAACTGCGGTATCATGGACCAGGCTATCTCTTGTCTGGGTAAGGCAGGCCACCTTATGCGCATGGATTGCCGTAATGGCGAAATTGCCTACTTCCCTTGGAATCCGGAAGGCTACCAGCTTGTGCTGGTGAACAGTTGTGTGAAGCACGAACTGAAGGGTTCTCCCTACAACGAGCGCCGTCTTCAGTGCGAACATGTGGCTGAGGTCATCGCTAAGAACCATCCCGAGGTCAAGTCGCTCCGTGATGCCAACTACGAAATGCTTGAAGAAGTTCGCAACGAGATTACTCCCGATGAATACAAGCGTGCTCACTATGTGATTGGTGAAGTTGTTCGCGTGCTGAACGTGTGCGATGCGCTCGAGAAGGGTGATTACGAAACCGTCGGTAAGATGATGTACGAGACGCACTATGGTCTGTCGCAGGAGTACGAAGTAAGTTGCGAAGAACTCGACTTCCTCAACGAAATTGCCAAGGAAGAGGGTGTGACCGGCAGTCGTATCATGGGCGGCGGCTTTGGTGGCTGCACAATCAACCTTATTGCCGACGAATTGGTTAACAACTTCAAGAATGTGGTTACTGAGAAGTTTGAGGCCAAGTATGGCAAGAAACCAGTGATTATTGACGTGGTCATCGGCGACGGTGCCAGAAAACTTTGCTAACATCTTTTTTCCACTCATATTTAATTATTAGAAAAACACCACAATTATGGCTGAAGAAAAAGAAAAGAAATATGCCATTGGTCTTGACATGGGCGGCACAAACTCCGTGTTCGGACTGGTTAACCAGCGTGGTATCGTCGAATACAAGACGGCCATCAGCACGCGAGCCTATCCCGATGTCAACGACTATGTGAAAGCCGGCGTCGAAGCCCTTCGTCCTGCAATAGAGGAAGTAGGCGGCATCGAAGTCATCAAGGGTATGGGCATAGGAGCCCCTAACGGCAACTTCTACAGCGGTAATATCGAATACGCACCCAATCTGCTTTGGAAGGGCAACGTGCCCATCGCCAAACTCTTCTCGGATGAGCTCGGAATCCCCGCTCGTGTAACCAACGATGCCAATGCAGCCGCTTTGGGCGAAATGACTTACGGCGCAGCCCGCGGTATGCGTAACTTCGTAATGATTACTCTGGGCACGGGCGTAGGTAGCGGCATCGTAGTGGACGGCAATGTCGTTTACGGCAGCGATGGTTTCGCCGGAGAACTCGGACACGCCATCGTCGACCGCAGTGCCGAAGCACGCGACTGCGGTTGCGGACGCAAGGGCTGCCTCGAAACCTACTGCTCGGCTACTGGTGTGGCACGCACGGCCCGTCTGATGCTCGAGAAGACCAATGCCCCCAGTCAGTTGCGCGAACTTAACCCCGAGGAAATCACCAGTTTCGACGTCTACAAGGCAGCCGAAGCCGGAGAGCAGGTTGCCAAGGACATTTTCGACTATACGGGACGCATATTGGGCGCCGCCTGTGCAAACTTTGCATTGTTCAGCGCACCCGAAGCATTCATCTTCTTTGGCGGACTCACCAAGGCCGGCCATTGGATTATGGACCCCATACAAGAAGCCTTCGACGAAAACAGTCTGTTCACATTCAAAGGAAAGGCCAAACTACTCGTTTCGGCTCTCGACGGCAGTGAAGCAGCCGTGCTCGGCGCATCTGCCCTCGGATGGGAATAGCAAGTCGTCCGACCGACTAATGACAGGAGAGGAGAGACCGCGGTTTTTCCTCTCTTTCTTTATGCGCCAAATTTGCATCCTTGGCAGGCGACCCGCTCGCACCGATAAACATCGGTAGGGCATAGCAAAAACGACCAGAGAGTCTTAAAATGCCCTTAAATTCAATTATGGCTTGCGAAAATTGCATTATGAAATCGAAAAATTGCATAATACAATTTGAAAATTCCATTATACAATTTCAAAATTTCATTATGGAATTTGTACCTTTGTAAGGTTTATAACAGCAACTCATAATTCAATAATAAAACCCCAATTTAATGATTGATCAAGATCGTATTATAAAGGTCGATATTGAAAAGGAAATGAAGACTTCCTATATCGACTATTCGATGTCAGTAATCGTGTCGCGTGCCTTGCCTGACGTGCGCGACGGCTTCAAGCCCGTGCAGCGCCGCATCCTGTTCGGAATGATGAACATGGGACTCACGCACGACAAGGCCTACCGCAAGAGCGCCACCGTCGTAGGTGAAGTCATGGGTAAGTACCACCCGCACGGCGACAGTTCTATCTACGGCGGCCTGGTGCGTATGGCACAGGACTGGAACCTGCGCTATACGCTCGTGGACGGCCAAGGAAACTTCGGCTCGATGGATGGCGACTCTCCGGCCGCTATGCGTTACACCGAGGCGCGTATGTCCATCCTCGGAGAACTCATGCTTCAGGACATAGACAAGGAGACGGTGGACATGGTCAATAACTTCGACGACCGACACAAGGAACCCACCATCCTGCCGACCCGCATTCCCAACTTCCTGGTCAATGGCGCAAGCGGCATTGCCGTAGGTATGGCCACCAATGTGCCCACCCACAACCTCGGAGAAGTGATTGACGGAACCATCGCCTTTATCGACAATCCAGAAATCGATACCGAGGGCCTCATGCAGTATATCAAGGCTCCCGATTTCCCGACCGGCGGCTACATCATGGGTATGCAAGGCGTGCGGAGCGCTTATGAAACCGGCAAGGGCCGCATAGTTGTCCGCGCAAAAACCGAGATAGAAAACGAGGCCGAGCACGACGTCATCGTGGTCAACGAGATTCCCTACGGAGTCAATAAGGCCGAACTCATCAAATATATTGCCGACCTGGTCAACGAAAAGAAAATTGAAGGAATATCTAATATCAACGACGAATCCGACCGCGACGGACTGCGCATAGTCATTGATGTCAAGCGCGATGCCAATGCCAATGTCGTCTTAAACAAACTCTTTAAGATGACGGCCCTACAAAGCAGTTTTGCAGTCAATTGCGTCGGTTTGCTCCACGGACGTCCCAAGGTGCTGACCCTTCGCGATTGCATACAAGCCTTTGTGGAACACCGTCACGACGTAGTAATCCGTCGCACCAAGTACGACCTGCGTAAAGCACTCGAGCGTGCCCACATCCTCGAAGGACTTATCATCGCATCGGACAATATCGACGAGGTGGTTCACCTGATTCGCGCCAGCAAGACACCGCAGCAGGCCATCGAGAGCCTTATGCAGCGCTTCAGTCTCGACGAGATTCAGGCCAAGGCCATTGTAGACATGCGTCTGGCCCAACTTACAAACATCCAGCAGGACAAACTCCACGCCGAATACCAGGAGTTGGAGGAACGCATCGACTACTACAACCGGGTGCTTTCTGACGACACGCTGTGCAAACAGATTATGAAGGATGAACTTCGCGAGATTAAAGAAAAATATGGCGATGAGCGCCGTACTGAAATCAAACTGTCGAGCGAAGAATTCAACCCCGAAGATTTCTACGCCAACGATGAAATCGTCATCACCATCAGTCATCTCGGCTACATCAAGCGTACTTCTCTGGCCGAATTCCGTGCCCAGGCACGCGGCGGAGTAGGTAGCAAGGGCGGAAATACGCGCGAAACCGACTTTATTGAGTACATATATCCCGCCATGATGCATGACACGATGCTGTTCTTTACTGCAAAAGGACGGTGCTACTGGCTTAAAGCCTACGAACTGCCCGAAGGCAACAAGAGTTCTAAGGGCCGTGCCGTGCAAAATATGCTGAACATCGAGAGCGACGATGCCATCAACGCATGCCTCTATGTAAAGAAACTCAACGACCCCGAATTCTGCAATTCCCACTATGTAGTGTTCTGCACGCAAAAGGGAACCGTGAAGAAAACATCGTTGTCGCTCTACTCACGTCCGAGAACCAACGGTATCATAGCCATCAACATCCGTCCGGATGACCGCGTCGTGAGCGCTGTGCTTACGAACGGCGACAACGAACTTATCATAGCCAACCGCGGCGGCCGTGCAATCCGCTTCCACGAAAGTAAAGTGCGCGACATGGGCCGTGCTGCAACCGGCGTTCGCGGTATAACTCTCGACAACGACGAAGATGCCGTAGTAGGAATGGTTTGCGTCAACGACCCCGATACGGAAACCATCATGGTTGTCAGTCAGAAAGGCTTCGGCAAGAAGAGTGCCGTAGAAGACTACCGCGTAACCAACCGAGGCGGTAAGGGCGTCAAGACATTGCAGATTACCGAAAAGACAGGCTATGTTAATGCCATCAAATGTGTCACCGACAACGACGACCTTATGATAATCAACAAGAGCGGAATAGCCATCCGCCTGAAGACATCTGAGGTCCGCGTGATGGGACGAGCCACACAAGGTGTTACCCTGATTAATCTTTCTAAGCGAAACGATGTCATAAGTAGTGTTTGCAAAGTTCCGTCTTCCACTGCAGACGATGACGAGAACGTAGAAACTACCGAAACGGTCGAAAACGCTATCGAACTAAACGAAAATACGAATCTTAATATTACATCACTATGAAAAAAATCTTTTTGACAACGCTTTTCATTGTGTCGGCCATTGCAATGTCGGCACAGAACAGTGCAATCACAAAAGCCAACGAGGCCATGCACATGGGCAAATGGGAAAAAGCCCTCGATGTGCTGAAGGCTGCGGAAACGAATCCGAAGACCACGAAGTTTGCAGAGCTCTATCGTAACATCGGAATATGCTACATCAACATTTTCCAGCCCGAATTGGCGAAAGCAGCCAACCAGGAGCCGTTTGACACAATTCTCTACTGCGATGCGCTTGACAAATCGTTCGAATACCTTACGAAGAGCCACGAAGCAGACTTTGCCGCCGACAAAAAAGGTAAGAAGGGCGAATTTGAGGCTATGAACAAGTTGAACATCTCGCAGATGATGGACTTCTACAATTATGCAGGCCAGTTTGCAAGTATGAGAGGCGACCTCGAAGGTGCGGCCAAGTACTTCGAAAAATACTACGACCTGCCGAAAAATCCTGTTTTCAGCCCCGAAGAAACGCAGAATTACTACGAAGGCGAGGGTAAGGATAACTACAATCAGGCCCTTTTCAACATAGCACTGCTTAACTATCAGACAAAGAACTGGGACAAGGTGATTGAAATGGCCAACCTGGCTTTAGACAAGTATCCTAAGGGCACAAGTGACTTGTATCTGATGCTACTGCAGGCCACCGGACAGAAAAAAGACTCCGTCGCTTACTTCAACGTATTGGAAGACGCCATCGTAAAGACCGAGAACAAGGATTTGAGCCAGCAAATGCTCTACGAGTTAGTGCATCGCGATAAGAGCAGCGCCATGGTGATTGCCAACCAGTTTGTAGAACGCTATCCCAATATTGTTGCATCGCACTATGTACGCGGATACATGAACCTGAATATCGACCCGAAGAACTACGCAGAAGCCGAAGCCGACTTCAAGGCTGCTCTGCAGATAGACCCCAATGATATCGAGTCGAACCTCAAGCTCAGTTACACCTACATGAATGACGTGGCCGAACAAGTCAATGACGGTCGCATCAAACTGCCTTACGCCGTTACGCCGGCCGGTAAGGCAAAATACGAGAAGGTGATGAACGAGCAGGTACGTCCGTACTACGAAAAGGCACGTCCTTACCTTGAGAAAGTTAAAGGTTTGATTCCTTCCGAACCCGAGCGCTGGGCAGCCGATTTGAAGACGGTTTACACCAATTTGAATATGGCCGAGGAAGCAAAGGCTATGGAACAGTATCTTTACTAAATCCGACGCACTTACGTCCATATCGAATCGAAAGAGGGCAGCATGGTCTGCTCTCTTTCTTTTATGGTAGAGTCGCTGATAATTATTAAATGCGCCGACACGTTCGCTTAATGATTCATATTGCTTAATTTTGCATATCGTAAAACCTATATAAAACCACATTAATATGGAGAAAATCATTGGACTCATAGATGCGCCATTCACTCCCATGAATGCAGATTTCAGCATCAACTATGGCATTGTTCCGGCCTATGCCGATTTGCTGGCACGCAACGGACTAAAGGGTGTCTTTATCAATGGTTCGTCGGGCGAGGGCTATATGCTTTCTGTCGAGGAGCGCATGAAGTTGGCCGAAACTTGGATGAATGCCGTACCTGAAGGATTCAAAGTAATTGTTCACGTAGGAAGTTGCTGTGTGAAAGAAAGCAATCTGCTGGCACAACACGCCCAGAAAATCGGTGCATACGCCATCGGTGCCATGGCAAGTCCGTTCCCGCGCATTGCACGCATCGAGGAGTTGATTAAATACTGCGAGGAGATTGCTTGCGGGGCTCCCGAACTTCCGTTCTATTTCTATCATATTCCCGCATTCAACCATTGCACGGTATCTATGTACGATTTCCTGAAAGAAGTAGATGAAAGCGAAAGAATACCTAACTTTGCCGGTATCAAATACACCTTCGAGAGCCTTTATGAATACAATAAGTGCCGCCGATATAAGAACGAAAAATACGACATGCTCCACGGACAGGACGAGACTATTCTTGCCAGCCTGGCCTTAGGCGGCGCGAAGGGCGGAATATGCGGAACGTCCAACTATAATGGCCGCTGCCTCGTCGGCATACTGGAAGCATGGAAGAACAACGACCTGGAAAAAGCCAGACTACTGCAAAACTACGCTCAGGACGTGATTGACGTCATTTGCCACTTCCGGGGAAACATTGTGGGCGGCAAACGAATCATGAAGTTACTCGGACTGGACATGGGTCCCAATCGCACACCGTTCCAGAATATGACTACCGAAGAGGAAGTACGTATGAAGCAGGAACTCGAAGATATCAATTTCTTCGAACACTGCAATAAATAGTCAATCCATAAGGCAGCGAACCGGCAGGAAGGTCCCGTCGGTTCGCTTGATAAGAAAAGGAGAGCAAATGCCCTCCTTTTTTCTATGCGCGACTAAATTCGTCTTTTCCTACTCCGCAGAGCGGACAAACCCAATCTTCGGGCAGGTCGGCAAATGCGGTTCCTGGGGCGATGCCATTATCGGGATCGCCTACAGCGGGATTGTATTCGTACCCGCAAACGTCACAAACATACTTTTCCATAATGTATCAATTAATAGGTGAATGAATAGATTCAACGATATTACGCCCGAACTCCCGGCATTTGTCCAATGTGTCGGCTTCGGGCACCCATAGGCAGGTCATACCATCGTTCAGCAGTTCAAATCCGCAGTTTTCAAGATGTGCGTTTATCTTTTTCACCGCTTCACCGCTCCAACCGTACGAACCGAACGAGGCTGCCTTCTTTTTCTTAAACTTCAGTCCCTGCATCATCTCCAAAATACCAGCGATGGCAAAACTATAGCCGTTGTTGATAGTAGGAGAGCCTACGAGTACGGCACTTGAATGGAAACATTCCGTGAGGACGTCGTTCTTGTCATCATGGGTTATGTTCATTAGTTTTACCTTTATTTCGCTATCTGCCTCGCGTATGCCGTCGGCAATGGCCTGTGCCATCAGGCGAGTGCTTTGCCACATCGTATCATAGACAATCGTAATCTGATTCTCCTGATAGGCATCTGACCAAGCCACATATTTCTCGACAATCTGCGAGGGATTGTCCTTCCATATAATGCCGTGGCTCGGACAAATAAGGTCGATGGGCAGGTTCATAGACAGAATCTGCTGTATCTTGCGTGAAACCATCTGACTGAACGGACAGAGGATGTTGGCATAGTATTTTTCGGCCTCATACATCAGTTCCTCCTGGTTGACGTCGCTATTGTAGAGCGATTCCGAAGCGAAGTGCTGTCCGAATCCATCGTTGGAGAAGAGGATATGCCCTTCGTCCATGTAGGTGAACATAGTGTCCGGCCAATGAAGCATAGGAGCCTCGATGAAGGTAAGGGTGCTTTGCCCCAAACAAAGTTGGTCACCGGTTTTTACATTGACAAAGTTCCAGTCTTTATGGTAGTGTCCGCGAATAATCTGCTCGCCCTTCTTCGTGCAATAGATGGGGGTGTCGGGAATCTCGTCCAACAGTTCCATGAGTGCGCCACTGTGGTCGATTTCATTATGCTGCATGATAATGTAGTCGATGTCGTGCAGATTTACATTTTGCTTCAGATTAGAAACAAACTCGCGGTCGTACGGAAGCCATACGGTGTCGATAAGGGCAACCTTCTCGTCGCGAATCAAGTAGGAGTTGTAACTCGAACCTTTATGTGTGGAGTATTCATCACCATGGAATCGGACCAGTTCCCAGTCGACTTTTCCGACCCAACTTACCTTCTCTGTTATTTGCTTAATCATATAAATGCATGTATAGATAATTGGATTGACAAAATTAAACTTTTTCGGCATACAATTATGCAATTCCGGCGGAAATATGCCACGATTCATCGATGCCTTATCGAGTTTATGGGTACATCTGTCCGCTTTCAGTCAAAATAATTGTATTTTCGCAAGTACATATTACAATTAGCCCGATGAAACGATACCTTTTCAGTCTCATTCTTATTCTATTTGCGTTGCCGATACTGGCACAGGAACACAAGTTTAACGAACTTGTCGTCACACCGCTACCTTCTTATTCCATAAACGGACCTCAGGGCGTGTCGGCCCCGTTTGCAGGCACACTCAACGGGCAAATCGTCGTGGCGGGCGGTTGCAATTTCCCAAACACCCCTGCGGCACATGGCGGCGAGAAGGTATTTTACAATGAAATCTATACGCTGACTGACAATGTCTGGACTTCCTCCGGACAGTTGCCTAAGCCGCTTGCCTATGGTATTGGCGTAAACGTGCCCGACGGACTTGTGTGCATAGGTGGTACTTCCGACGGAAAGAACAGCGAAGGCGCCGTGTGGTTGCTTACGGCTGCTGCCGACGGCAAAGTGCTTGCACGCGAACTTCCTTCGTTGCCTGCCGGACTTGACCAAATGGCCGGCGCATTTGGTGACGGATATATTTATGTAGCAGGCGGCCAAACCGACGGAGAAGCAAGCCACCTGTTCTTCCGCCTGAGATATCCTGAAACAGGCAAGGGGTGGGAAAGTCTGCCCGCGATGCCCGGCTCGGCACGCATACAGCCCACGGCTGTCGTACAGAACGGCGCGCTCGGACCACAGTTCTATCTGCTCGGAGGATTCGACCCGCAGACAAAAACCACGCATACCGACGGCCTGACCTATAATCCGCGCACCGGCAAATGGCAGACTATTGCATCGACCGAATGGTGCATGGTGGGCGCTAGTGCCGTGGCATCGGGCTGTGGTCATATTCTCGTGTTTGGCGGCGTTGACAAGTCCGTCTTCGAGAACGCACTGCAGAATCCAGCAGCAGACTATCTGACGCATACGCCCGACTGGTATCGCTTCAACTCCGACATCCGTTTCTATAGCACGGTGACCGATTCGTGGGCCACCATCCCCGGCGACTCGCTCACTGCCCGCGCCGGAGCTGCCATAATTCCCTATAAAAACAAACTGGGCGAAACCCATTGGGTGGTACTTAACGGCGAGCAAATGCCTGGCATACGCTCCAATGCCGTAACCGACCTGCAGATGACTTATACGGCGCATTTCGGCTGGCTTAATTGGGCGGTTCTGATTCTCTATCTGGCCGGCATGCTGTTGCTGGGCGTCTATTTCATGCGTCGGCAGAAAGGCGGCGAAGACTTCTTCAAGGGAGGCGGTCGCATACCGTGGTGGGCTGCCGGTATAAGCATTTTCGCCACGATGCTGTCGGCTATCACTTACATGAGTATTCCGGCCAAGGCATACGCTACTGACTGGACCTATTACCCCATGCAGATTTGCATTTTGCTCGTGTCGTTCCCAGTCATCAAATACTACCTTCCGTTCTTCCGTCGGCTCAACGTGACCACGGCCTACGAGTATCTGGAACGTCGCTTTAACTACGCCACCCGCTTCATGGCCTCGTTGCTGTTCATCATATTCATGGTGGCCCGCACCGCGCTTGTCATTTTCCTTCCCTCATTGGCCATGACTGCCGTCACGGGCATAAACATCTACATCTGTATCATCCTGATGGCTGTCATAACCATCATCTACTGCACCATGGGCGGCGTGGAAGCCGTCGTATGGGGAGATGTGATTCAGGGCATCATATTGGTGGGCGGCGCCATTCTGGCAGCCGGCTATCTTATCACGCACACCGGTGAGAACGGCGCCAGCGATTTTTGGCAAATTGCCACCGACAACGACAAGTTCCGCATGTTCGTGTGGAGTATCGACTGGAAGAGTGCCACCTTCTGGGTAGTCATTCTGGGCGGCCTTGCCAACAATCTCATATCCTACACGTCCGACCAGACCGTCATCCAGCGCTATCTGACCACGAAGGACGAGAAAAGTGCCGCCCGAGGCATTCTTACCAATGGTATGATGTCGGTTGTCGTAACGATTGCGTTCTTCACCATAGGCACGGGACTCTACACATTCTTCAAAACGCATCCGGCCTCTATGGACCTGACCATGCAGAAGACCGACGCCATATTTCCGTTCTTCATGATGAGCCAGTTGCCGGCCGGACTGGCAGGATTGCTTATTGCCGCAGTCTTTGCTGCAACGATGTCGACCATTGCCTCAAACATCAACAGCATTTCCACGGCCTTCACGGTCGACTTCTGGGGACGTTTCCGCAAGACATCTGAGGCAGGCCAGGTCAAGACGGCCCGATACAGTGGTGTCATAGCTGGACTAATCGGCATGTGTATTGCCATACTCATGGCCATGGTCGACATTCAGAGTCTGCTCGACTATTTCAACACCATCCTTGGCTTGCTGAGCGGCGGCATAGGCGGACTCTTCCTGATGGGCATCTTCTTCCCGCGCATCGGTAGCAAGGCGGCACTCACGGGCTTCTGCGTGGGCACGGCCGTAGTGTTGTGGATGAATTTCTGCACGCCGGCCAGTTTCCTGCTCTTCGGATTCGTGTCGATGACCGTCAGCGTGATTGTGGCGCTTATGGTGTCGGTGGCCTTTCCGCAACATGGCGAACAGAAAGACCTGACTTGGCGCACGCTTCCTAAGGAATAGCCACAATCCGACTGTTAGGTCGGACCATCGGACCGGACTGGCGACGGGTCAGTCTGCCGCATACGAAAATTGCATAATACAGTTGCCGGATTGTATTATGCAATTTTCATATTCTATTATGCAATTTCCGAATTCCATAATGCAATTATTCTACGGCATTATGGAATCGGTCCGCATCTATTGTTTCGACAGGTGGCGGCGTATGGGTTCATCGTAGAACTTATAGGCCATGAACCCGAGAACTATGACCCCGACAAGAAGCATAAGCGCATAGGGCCATACCTCGCCGAAACGGCTGAACGGCACCAGATTTCCGTCGAATCCGATGAACCGATAAAAGGCATACATAAAGGGATAGTGGCAGAGGTAGAGCGGGTAGGAGAGATTGCCAAGGCTACGGCACGCCAGGTGGGTTTCAGGACTCAAATACTGCTCCGAGGCACCCATCCACACTATGAACGGAAACACCACGATGATGCAGAGCAGTTCGAAGACAAGGTCGGCTCCCTCTATCCCCGTCCAACCGAACGACGGCATTATGGCAACAGCCGTGAGTAGGACAGTTCCCCACAGGAAACTGTGGCGCACCCTCATCGGCCTGAAGCATCTGGCCATATACAAACCGAGCGAGTAGGGGAAGAGCATGTGTATCAGTCCGCCCCAAAAGCCATAGTCGGAAAAGGACCATCCAAGCGCCGTCGTTTCAAAGTGTATGGACACGCCTATCAGCACAAGTCCCAGCAGAAACGTATTGACGGCGAGCGCACACTTCGACAACCGACGCAGAAATACGGCATAGACCACGTTGCCAATATACTCGAAGAACAAAGACCAACTCGGACCGTTCAGCGAGAATATCTCAGTGTTGCCGCGCACATCGGTTGTCGAGCCGGGCAATGAGGGTATCAGAAACATGGACAGCAGCATGGCAACCATAACCCAATCGAACGCGGTGGTGCTATGGTCCCACCGCTCGCTGCCACAAGCCAAGAAGACAACTGCACCCAAGACGGCGCCGAACACCACCATCGGATGCAGACGAATCAGACGCCTGCGCACGAATGTGCCAAGGCTCATGGCCGGCCAGCGGTTGTCGTAAGCGTAGCCGATAACGAATCCCGACAGTATAAAGAAGAAATCGACCGCCAGGTAGCCGAAATGAAACGGCGAGAAGTCGAAACATTCGAAAAGATGGTAGCAAACCACCAACAAGGCCGCCACGCCGCGCAATCCGTCGAGGACATCGTAGCGGGGCTTGGTGGCGATGGGCGAGAGGTTCGTTATCTGCGACATTGAGTGAGAGATGTATGGGCTCACAATTAGCCCCTGCATTCACAATACAATGGGCATATTGACAAGGAATAGCCTAAATATTCGTTATTAATTGGCACAAAGTTATGATTAATGCCTAAAATTTGAAAACGCTACAATAAATTGTGTTATCTTTGTAGCAATTATATACCATTATAAACAAAGCAATCCACACCATTATGCCAGACTTCAAAGCATTAGCCCAACAGTATAAAAATGAACTTCTCGACAGAGTGGTTCCATTTTGGTTGGAACACTCCATAGACAAGGAATTCGGAGGCTATTATACCTGCCTCGACCGCGACGGTTCAGTATACGACACCGATAAATTTGTTTGGCTGCAAGGCCGCGAAGTATGGATGTTTGCCAAACTATACAACGAGGTGGAGCCACGCAAGGAATGGCTCGATGCTGCCGTGCAGGGAGCCGAGTTCCTAAAAAAGCACGGCCACGATGGCAACCTGAACTGGTACTTTGCCCTCGACCGACAAGGCAATCCGCTTGTAGAACCCTATAATATCTTTTCCTACACCTTCGCAGTAATTGCCTTCGGACAACTGGCCAAGGCAACCGGAAGTGAGGAATATGCACGCATAGCCAAGGACACCTTCGACATCGTATTGTCGAAAGTGGACAACCCCAAGGGAAAATGGAGCAAGGCATCCCCGGGTGCCCGCGCACTGAAGACTTTCGACCTGCCCATGATATTGTGCAACGTGGCATTAGAGATTGAGCACCTGCTAAGTCCTGAGTTCCTGAGTCAGACGATAGACACCTGCCTGCATGAAGTACTCGACGTGTTCTATAGGCCTGAGTTGGGTCTCATTGTCGAAGCCCTAGGCAAAGACGGAAACCTTGTGGACTGTCTTGACGGGCGCAAACTGAACCCGGGCCATGCGATAGAAAGTTGTTGGTTTATCATGGACCTCGGCAAGCGCCTCGGACGCCAGGACCTCATAGAGAAGGCCGTCCAGATATGTATTGCTGAAGCCGAATACGGCTGGGACAAGCAGTACGGAGGCATATTCTATTTCATGGACCGATTGGGCAAGCCGCGCCACGAACTGGAGTTCGACCAGAAACTATGGTGGGTTCACCTGGAAGCACTGATATCCTTCATCAAAGGCTACCAGCTCACGGGAAATGCCAAGTGCCTCGAATGGTTTGAACGGATTCACGAGTACACATGGAGTCACTTCCGCGACGAAGAATACCCCGAATGGTTCGGATACCTTAACCGTCAGGGCGAAGTATTGTTGCCGCTGAAGGGCGGAAAGTGGAAAGGCTGTTTCCACGTACCCCGCGGACTGTTTAACTGCTGGAGAATTCTCGAAGATTTAGCAAACCGTCAATAATTATAAGAATATGATACTTGCCAAAATTGAAGACGCGGCACGCTACTATTCAATCCTTCCGCAACTGAAGGCTCTTTTTGAATACCTGAAGGAAAACGACCTTAAAGTTGCTCCTGCCGGCCGAATAGAACTGGATGGCAACAACCTGTTCATAAACGTCAGCGAAACACAACTGAGAAACAAAGACGAACAAAAGCTCGAAGTACACAGAGCCTATGTCGATGTCCATTTCCCACTATCGTGCAGCGAGATAATAGGCATTCGCCATTTAGACACCTTAGGCGAATCGGATGCCCCCTTTGACCTTGAAAACGATTTCGCACTCTATTCGGATAAGGCAACTAACTATTTCGTGGTCAGCCCCGGCGAATTCTGCCTCGTGTTCCCCGAAGATGCCCACGCCCCAATCATTGGCAACGGCCCCATAAAAAAACTAATTGCAAAGATTAAATTATAAACTCACGAAATACTCTACTGATGAGAAATCTGTTTACCAAATACCTGTTTCCTATAGTAGCCGTCATTGTGCTACTTTCTTCATGCACAAAAGAGATTTCCTACGCTGAGATGCGTAAGCGCGAACGCAAGCAGATAGAAGCCTTCATCCAAAACGGCGTTACTGTTTACGACGAAATCTCTGGCAGAAACATACTCCACGTTCCCGGCCCGATAAAGGCTATATCGGAGATAGAATTCGAGAATAACGGACAGCAGACCGATATAGAAAGCAATGAATATGTGCTGTTTGCCGGTTCGGGAGTATATATGCAGATTGTGCGCAAAGGTACCGGCTCAAAAATTGAAAACGGGCAATCGGCCACTGTGCTATGCCGATACACCGAGTTCAATATCGCCGCTGACACTATCATATCGATGAACAACAATCTGACGAATGAAACGCGTCCGGAAGTGCTGAGCATTCAGAACACACTGGGATTGTTTACGGGCTCGTTCGTATCGGGCGTAATGAAAACCCTCTACGCCTCACCCACAGTGCCGTCGGGTTGGCTCTTTCCATTCCCCTACATCAACATTGGACGGCAGGACTCGGAAGATGCAGAGATTGCACTGGTTCGTCTGATAGTTCCAAGCACCGAAGGCCAGTCAGATGCCTATACAAACACTTATCCGTGCTTCTACGAAATCTCGTTTGAGCGCGGACGCTAAAGACCAAAACCAAACCACTATAACCTTATTACCATGAACAACAACACAAGCCAAAGAGCCGCCGATAATATCCGCATCTTGATTGCTTCGATGGTCGAAAAGGCTAATTCCGGACATCCGGGAGGCGCTATGGGCGGAGCAGACTTCATACATATACTCTTCTCCGAATATCTGAGGTTCAATCCCGACAATGGCGCGTGGAAATACCGCGATCGTTTCTTCTTAGACCCCGGACACATGTCGCCGATGCTCTATTCGGTGCTCGCCTTGTGTAATCGATATACGATAGACGAACTTAAAGCCTTCCGGCAATGGGGTTCTCCGACCACGGGCCACCCGGAAAGATGCATCGAACGCGGTGTAGAGAATACAAGCGGACCACTTGGACAAGGACATGTCTATGCCGTAGGCGCAGCCATCGCAGCAAAAGCCCTCTATGCCCGCACCGGCAACGAACTCTTTAATAGCGAAAAAATATACGCCTATATTTCCGACGGAGGTGTCCAAGAAGAAATCTCACAGGGCGCAGGTCGGATGGCAGGCCATTTAGGTCTGAACAATTTGGTCATGTTCTACGACGCCAACGATATTCAACTTTCCACGCCGACCAGTGAAGTGACCAGCGAAGATACGGTTCTAAAATACAAGGCCTGGAATTGGAACGTGTTGGAAATAGATGGAAACAATCACGACCAGATTCGCGAGGCACTCAATAAAGCACTCGAGGAACAAAACCGTCCGACGCTCATCGTAGGCCATACGGTCATGGGATTAGGCGCTCGAAAAGCCGACGGAACCAGTTATGAGGCTTCATGTAAGACTCATGGCGCCCCATTGGGTAAGGGAAACTACGAGGCCACCATTGCAAATCTCGGCGGCGATGCAGAAAATCCTTTCCAGATTTGGCCCGAGGTTCAAGAGGTCTATGACAACCGATTCGAAGCATTACGCAAATATGTGGCCGCATGCGAGTCTTACGCCACAGAATGGTCCGGCAAGAACGCAGAAAAGGCTAAACAACTCGACGAATGGTTCGAGGGCAAACTTCCTGCCATTCCCTGGGACGAAATAGTTATAAAGGAAAATAATTCCACTCGCGACGCCTCGAAAGAAACGCTTGCCGTGCTTGCCAACACTATGCCCAACATGATTGTTAGTTCGGCAGACCTGTGCAACTCGGACAAGACAGACGGCTTCCTTAAGAACACGAAGGTCATCAATAGGATGGACTTCAGCGGGGGCTTCCTGCAGAGCGGCGTAAGTGAGTTGACAATGGCTTGCCTGTGTATTGGCATGATGCTGCACGGAGGTATCGTGTCTGCCATGGGTACTTTCTTCGTATTCTCCGATTATATGAAACCGGCCATACGCATGGCTGCGCTGATGGAAGTACCGGTTAAGTTTATTTGGACGCACGATGCGTTCAGAGTAGGGGAGGACGGACCGACACACGAGCCGGTGGAACAGGAAGCACAAATCCGCCTGATGGAACAACTGCAGAATCATCACGGAAAAGATAGCGTACGCGTTCTCAGGCCTGCCGACTCGAAGGAGACCATTATGGCATGGAAAATTGCCATGGAGAACAACGACACGCCCAGTGCACTTATCTTCTCACGCCAGAATGTGGCCGATTTGCCGGCCAATACTAACTACGGCGAAGTGGCTCGCGGCGCATACGTTGTCAAAGATGTCGCTGACTACGACCTTATTCTGCTGGCAAACGGCTCTGAAGCAGGCATGCTTGAACCGATTGCCCGTCAGTTGGAGGCACACGGCGTAAAGTCGCGTATTGTAAGTTGTCCCAGCGAAGGACTATTCCGTTGCCAGTCCAAGGAATACCAGGAGCAAGTCATTCCGGCGGGCAAGAAGATATTTGCCGTGACGGCAGGACTTCCTTCCACGTTCTACGGGATGGTCGGCGCCGACGGCAAGGTCTATGGCCTGAACCATTTCGGTTATAGCGCCCCCTACAAAGTGCTGGATGAAAAGTTCGGATATACGGTGGACAACCTTGCCAAGGTAGTCCTTGAATTTGTCAAATAGTTATGGATAAAAACACTATAATTATCGGCGTTGCCAGCGACCATGCCGGCTTCGAAACCAAAGAGCACGTAAAAGAATGGCTTACGCAGCAGGGATATGCCATAAAGGACTATGGCACAAACTCTGCGGAAAGTTGCGACTATCCCGACTATGCCCACGCGCTGGCCTATGGGCTGGAAAAAGGCGAGGCAACTATCGGCATAGCCGTCTGTGGTAGCGGTGAAGGCATCTGTATTACGCTCAACAAACACCAGTCTGTACGTGCCGCGCTTGCTTGGCGCCCAGAAATTGCCAAGCTTAGCCGTCAGCACAATAATGCCAACGTCCTCTGCATGCCCGGACGCTTTGTCAGTCTGTTAGAGGCCGAGCAGATTGTAGCCACATTTCTGTCCACGGAATTCGAGGGCGGACGCCATCAACGCCGGATTGATAAAATTTCCATAAGGAAATAAAAAGAACAGATTATTTCCATAATCGGATTTAATATACTAATTTTGCACCCAAATTTGTAAGTAACAGCAAAATACCTAAAAGAAATTTAACCAATAACACAAAAATTTAAAATCAATTATGACTAAAGCAGACATCGTTTTAGAGGTATCCAAAAAGACAGGGATTGACCGCGGCACAGCACTTGCAGTTGTTGAAGCACTAATGGAAACTGTAAAAGAGAGTCTCGAAAACCAGCAGAATGTATACCTGCGTGGATTTGGCAGTTTCATTCTGAAAAAGCGTGCTCAGAAAACGGCTCGTAACATATCGAAGAACACGACCATCATTATTCCCGAGCACAACATCCCCGCGTTCAAGCCTGCAAAGAGCTTCACCGAGCGCATTAAGTAAATTGCCTGAAAAACAATCATTAAGTAATATTTTAATCCAACTATTATGCCAAACGGAAAGAAGAAGAAAAGACATAAGATGTCTACTCATAAGCGTAAAAAAAGACTGAGAAAGAATCGCCATAAGAGCAAATAATTTCTGGTCATAATCATGTTCCGCAGATGCACAGTCGGGCAGTCCGGCCGCAATGAGTCAGCCGACCGCAAGACCGTAGCGCGGGATAAAGACATAAATTGAGATAGAGGCGAAAAGATAGTTTTAACACATCCGATGCCCTGTCTCAATTTTTTTATAATTCACTAAATCTGTTCAATGTGACAAGCGAAGTAATTGTTGATGTCCGTCCCCAGGAGGTCTCTATAGCTCTTCTGGAAGATAAGCGTCTTGTTGAATACCAGCATGAAGGTCGCGACGCCCGCTTTTCTGTCGGCAACATATACTTGGCTCGGGTAAAAAAAATCATGCCTGGGCTGAACGCTTGTTTTGTAAACGTAGGATACGAGCACGAAGCCTTCCTGCACTACCTTGACCTAGGCTTCCACTTCCGTGCTCTCGACAAGTATCTCAACCTAATCGGCAACGGCAAGAAGGTTCCCATCACGAAAGTCGGCAAAATGGACGACTTGGAGAAGGAAGGGAGCATTTCCAATACGCTCAGCCAGTGGCAGGAGGTACTTGTGCAGATACAGAAGGAACCCATTTCCACCAAAGGCCCTCGTGTGTCGTGCGACATCTCTTTTCCGGGCCGCCTGCTCGTGCTTGTGCCGTTCAGCGACAAGATTTCCGTCTCGACGAAGATTAAGAACGGAAAAGAGCGCAATCGGCTCAAGCAACTCATGCAGAGCATTTGCCCGAAAGGCTTTGGTGTCATCGTGAGAACCGTTGCAGAAGGCAAACGTGCCAGTGAACTCGACAAGGAACTCTCCATTCTGCTCCGACGCTGGGAGGGAACCATCGAGAACGTCCGTCGCGCCCGCAAGCAGGCCGCCGACAAACCTGCACCCAACAAACAGGCTGAACTGCAGAACTACCGGCCCACACTGTGCTTCGAAGAAACGAGCAGGGCTGTGGTACTTCTGCGCGACCTGTTCAATCCGTCCTACGAAAGCATTTATATCAACGACGAGAAGGTCTTTGCCGAAATAAAGGACTATATCTCGCTCATTGCACCAGAACAAGCCGCCATCGTAAAACACTACACCGGCAAGGTGCCCATCTTTGACAATTTCTCGGTAACCAAGCAAATCAAGTCAAACTTTGGGCGAATCGTGACCTACAAGCACGGCGCTTATTTAATCATTGAACATACGGAAGCATTGCACGTCGTTGACGTCAACAGCGGTAATCGGTCGAAAAACGCCGATAATCAAGAAGAGAACGCACTCGAGGTCAATCTGGGCGCAGCCGATGAGTTGGCACGCCAGTTGCGACTCCGCGACATGGGAGGAATAATCGTGGTGGACTTCATCGATATGAACAAGCCCGAGAACCGGCAGAAACTATACGAGCGCATGGTGGAAGACATGAAGTCCGACCGTGCCCGCCACAACATCCTGCCGCTTTCCAAGTTCGGCCTCATGCAGATTACCCGCCAGCGCGTTCGTCCTGTCGAAGAGCCCGTAGTTGCCGAAGAATGCCCCACTTGTGGCGGCACAGGCAAGATTCGTCCGAGTCTGCTCTTTACTGACCTGCTCGAATCGAAGGTAGCTCTTCTGTCCAAACAAAAGCACCGTCGGCTCAGCCTGCACGTGCATCCGTATGTAGCCGCCTATCTGACGCAGGGAATCATATCGCTCCGGCAGAAATGGCAATTCCGTCACCACGTACGCCTGTCGCTCATGCCTAACCAACAGTTGAGTTTCCTCCAATATCAGTTCTATGACGAGAAAGGCGAGGAGATAGACATGCGCGAGACGAAGGAAATGAATTAGCGTGTAAGGCGAAACATTCACACTGCGGCATCTTGCTTTCGAAAGCAAGGTGCCGCTTTTTCGATACATAATGCCGTATTCCATTCCAAGGCTTGGAATGCGCATTTCAAGCCTTGAAATGTGCGTTTCAGGGCTTGAAACGGGACGAGACATACGGGAAGAAAAAACCAGGTCAGTTGAACGCGAACGTACAACTGACCTGCATGAGGGTGGGCGAGTGGAGTCGTTAGTCAAGTTTGTGCACGACGAGCCCGCTGCGCAGTTTCGGCTCGAACCAAGTGGCCTTGGGCGGCATTATCTTACCGGCGTCGGCGATGTTGACTATCTGCTGCATGCTGACAGGATAGAGCGCGAGCGCAAGTTTCATCTCGCCGCTGTCCACACGGGCTTTCAGTTCGCCAAGTCCGCGCAGTCCGCCTATAAAGTCGATGCGCTTGTCGGAACGAAGGTCGGTAATGCCGAGAAGTTCGTCGAGAATGAGACGCGAAGAGATATCGACGTCGAGACATCCGATGGGGTCGGCGGGGTCATAGGTGCCTTCCTTGGCTACCAGGCTGTACCATTCGCCTTCCAGATAGAGCGAAAACTCGTGACAGGCCTGAGGACGATATTCATCCTTGCCTTTCTTCGCTACCTTGAAGTTTTTGCCGAGTGCCTCGATGAACGAATTGGGCGTATAGCCGTTCAGGTCGCGCACTACGCGGTTGTAGTCGAGAATAGTGAGTTGTTGCATCGGGAAGCAGACGGCCATGTAGAAGTTATACTCCTCGTTGCCCGTATTGGCGGCATTTTCCTTTGCCTTAGCGGCTCCCACGAGCGCGGCAGCGGCCGAGCGGTGGTGACCATCGGCAATGTAGAGCGCGTCCATAGCCTTGAACTCGTCGGTTATAACGGCCTTGTCCTGTGCATCGGAGATAACCCAGAACTGGTGGCGGAAACCGTCGATGGGGGCTATGAAATCGTATTCGGGCTGCTGTGCAACGTATTTGTCCATCAATGCCTCGAGCGTGGAGTTGTCCTTGTAGGCCAGGAAAACTGGCTCCATGTTGGCATTTGTAGCGAACACGTGCTTCATGCGGTCCTCTTCTTTGTCGCGGCGAGTGAGTTCGTGCTTCTTGATAACTTGGTTGAAGTAGTCGTCAATATGGCAGCAAACCACAAGTCCGTACTGCGTCTTGCCGTTCATGGTCTGTGCGTAGATGTAGTAGTTCTCGGCTTCATCCTGCACCAGCCAGCCGTTCTGCTGGAACTTGGCAAACTGCTCGGTGGCACTCTGGTAGACGCGTGGGTCGTACTCGTCGATGCCTTCCGCAAAGTTGATTTCCGGCTTGATGATGTGATAGAGCGATTTCTCGTTGCTTCCGGCTTCTATACGTGCCTCTTCCGAACTTAGCACGTCGTAGGGACGACATTCCACCAGTTCTACCAGGTCTTTCGGCGGGCGAACGCCCTTAAAAGGCTTAATTCTTACCATGGTTCCTATCAGTTTACTTTGAAACGAGTAACTCCGTCGTTGATATAAGCCACAATCTGGCGGGCAGCAGCCAGTCCGGCATTTACGTTTGCCTCGGCCGTCTGTGCACCCATCTTCTTCGGAGTGGCAAAATAGCGCTGGCCGAGTTTTTCGCGAGCCTCTGCGTCGGCGGCAAGGGCAATGTCGGTCAGATAGCGAAGGTCGGTACGTGCCTCAAGCACCTCGAGCAGTTCAGGTTCGTTGATGATGTCCTGGCGAGCGGTGTTCACAAGGATGGCATTCGTGCGCATACTGCCAACAAGGGCTTTACCGATGCTGCCACGGGTCTCCGGAGTCGAAGGAACGTGAAGGCTGATGACATCGGCTTCCTTGAACAGTTCTTCGGGCGACAACACCTGCTTAACTCCGTTGGTCTCGAACAGTTCAGCGGGGCAATAGGCATCGTAAGCCACAATGTTCATGCCAAATCCCTTGGCTATGCGGGCTACATTACGAGCCACGTTGCCAAAGGCATGCAGTCCGAGCGTCTTACCGCCCAGTTCGGTGCCAGCCTTACCATTGAACTGGTTGCGAACGGCATATAGGAGCATGCCAAAGACCAGTTCGGCCACGGCATTGGCATTCTGTCCGGGAGTATTCATCACCACGACGCCGGCCTTAGTGGCGGCTTCGAGGTCAATATTGTCGTAGCCTGCTCCGGCTCGCACCACAATCTTCAACTCAGGCGCGTGGGCAAAGACCTCGGCATCTATCTTGTCGGAACGCACGATGAGGGCATTGACTTCAGATACTGCTTCAAGCAGCACTGCCTTCGACTCATATTTTTCAAGCAGGGCAAATTCGAAACCTGCCTCGAGCACAATCTTCTTGATACCTTCTACCGCAATGGGAGAGAAGGGTTTTTCGGTTGCAACAAGAACTCTCATAACTTGATAATTATTCGTTTGTGTAATACTTGTCCGTCATTAGAGACAACTTAGCGATTCTCAAAGGCCTTCATGGTCTCCACCAAAGCCTTAACGCCTTCCACCGGCATGGCGTTGTAGCAGGAAGCGCGGAAACCACCTACGTCGCGGTGTCCCTTGATTCCCCACATGCCGCGCTCTAATGCGAAGGCCAAGAACTCTTGTTCTAGTTCCCTGTATTCGTCGTTCATCACGAAGCAAATATTCATGCGGCTTCTGTCGGCGGCTTCTGCGGTGCCACGGAAGAGTTTGTTGCGGTCAATCTCGTTGTAGAGAATTTCTGCACGCTCGGCCGCACGCTTGTCCATAGCCTCGACGCCACCTTGTGACTTAATCCACTTCAATGTCTGAAGGGCGCTGTAGATGGGGACTACCGGGGGAGTGTTGAACATAGAACCTTTCTTGATGTGGGTACGATAGTCGAGCATGGTCGGTATCTGACGCGACACTTTGCCAAGCGAATCGTCCTTCACGATAACAAAGGTGACACCGGCCATAGAAAGGTTCTTCTGTGCACCGCCGTAAATCATCGTGTACTTGCTTACATCGACCGGACGCGAAAGGATATCGGACGACATGTCGGCAATCAGAGGCACCGGACTATCGATGTCGCGCAGCAACTCCGTGCCGTAGATTGTATTGTTAGTGGTGATGTGCAGGTAGTCGGCATCGGCGGGAACTTCAAAGTTCTTGGGAACGTAGGTGAAGTTCTTGTCAGCAGAAGAAGCCACTTCAACCACTTCGCCGAACAGGCGGGCTTCCTTCTGTGCCTTAGTGGCCCAGACACCCGTATTAAGATAGGCAACCTTATGCTCCAGATAGTTGTAGGGAACCATGGCAAACTCGAGGCTTGCACCACCGCCCAGGAAGAGCACACTATAGCCCTCGGGAATCTGCAGGAGCTCTTTGAACAAAGCCTGTGCATCGTCCATTACTTTCTGGAACTCTTTTGAGCGATGGCTTATTTCCATCAACGAAAGACCCAGTCCTTCAAAATCGACGCATGCTTCAGCCGTTGCCTTCATCACTTCTTGGGGCAGAATGGAAGGACCGGCACCAAAATTCACTTTTTTCATAAGTAGGGGATATTAATAGGTTAGATTATTCAATTATATAATGCGAAGTTAAAACTTTATTTTCGGCAAATTCAATTATACAATGTTTTTTCCATAAGGAAAAATCAATTTGAAACTTATTGGAATTAAATTTTGAAATTCAGCAATAATAAAGTAATATTGCAAGTTAATTCGGCAAAACGCACTTTGTGCCAAATTTCATCGACAAATAAACCCGACAAATAATATGCGTCAACTAAAAATCAGCAAAAGCATTACGAATCGCTCGAGTGCCGCTCTCGACAAATATCTGGTTGAAATAGGCCGCGAAGAACTTATTTCGACCGACGAAGAAGTAGAGTTGGCCCAGCGTATTCACAAGGGCGATCGCGAGGCTTTGGAAAAATTGACCCGTGCCAACCTGCGATTTGTGGTCAGCGTGGCCAAACAGTACCAGAATCAGGGCCTGGCCCTTAATGACCTCATTGACGAAGGCAATCTGGGTTTAATACGCGCCGCACAGAAATTTGATGAAACACGCGGATTTAAGTTCATCAGCTATGCCGTTTGGTGGATTCGCCAAAGCATTCTGCAGGCCATATCGGAACAGAGCCGCATTGTAAGGATGCCGCTGAACCAAGTAGGTTTCCAGAGCAAACTTACCAAGGCCATCGTAAACTTTGAACAGGAGTTTGAACGCAGACCATCCGTACAGGAACTTGCCGAGATACTCGAAACCGACGTCTCGAAGGTACAAGACGCGCTGGGCACTAATGGAAAGAAAATATCGGTAGATGCTCCGTTCCAGGACGACGAGTCTAATAGTCTGATTGATATTATGACCGACGAGAATGCCCCTGGCACAGACGACCGGATGGAGAAAGAATCGCTGTCCTCCGATTTAAATGCTGCATTGGCTATGCTTTCCGACCGCGAGGCCCAGGTTCTGAAGATGCTGTTCGGTATCGGACGCACGGAGATGACTGCAGAAGAAGTGGCCAACTCCCTAAGCCTGACACGCGAGCGTGTTCGCCAGATCAAGGAGCGTGCGCTGCGTCGATTGCGCGAAGCCGACAACATTAAGATACTTACAAAATATCTGGGATAGTATCGCACGAACCCACACAACCTGACAGTTGGGCGAGATAATCATTCAAGATTATTCTCGCCCAACTTATTTTGCAAAAACCACCGTGTAAACCTAAATAAAGTTAAAACAAGATGGTCAGATGCTTATTTTTCCGACCGGTCCGACTATCATAATGAAATAATGTATTATCTTCGCACTATACAACACGAACCAATAAATTAACACTCTTAATATCACACAAGAAATGAAGAAAGTTTTTCTATTTTCAAGCGTAGCATTACTTGCCTTCGCTATGAGTTCTTGCAAAGCAAAGGAAGATGCCTGGCAGCAGGCTTATAACAAGGCTACAGAAAACACCGTAGAAGATCAGCAGGTGGTTCAGGTACCTCAAGTGCAGGAAGACGTGGCCAAGGTAACCCCCGTAACCCCGCAGAACAATAACACCGCCGCCGTAGCCGCTATTGACAGCGACGTGCGCACCATTGCCGGCGAACTGCAGGTAGTTAGCGGCAAGCCGCTCAATACTTATAGCGTAGTTGTGGGCAGTTTTGTCAATCAGACCAATGCAGAGAGCGTTAGAGAACGCCTTGCCGAAAACGGATATGACGCTCGCGTAGTAAAAACACAAGAGACTATCAACGGACACACCGGATGGTATCGCGTGGTTGCATCGTCGTTTGCCGACAAAGCAAGCGCCATCGCTTCTAAAGAAACGTTGAAGTCAACCTATGCAGGCGCTTGGCTTCTGTATGTAAAATAGAACTTTTCCATACACATAGATAATTCCTTAAAAACAAAATCGAGGTGATGTGTTGTTCGGTATAAATCAGAGCAATCCACCTCGATTTTTCTTTTTTTTATAAGACATACGGATTCGTCTGGCAGTCGAATGAATCAGCAAAACAGTTCCATAGCGGAGAAGACGATTCTCCTCGGTCTGACCGAAGAAGAAATGTGTGCGTTTGCCTTGACACTTGGCATGCCCAAGTTTGTTGGCAAGCAACTCCATAACTGGATTTATCAGCACCGGGTCGTTTCGTTTTCGGAAATGAAGAACATTTCTGAAGCCAACCGCCGAAAACTTGACGAAGTGGCTATCGTGGGCCTGCACGCTCCCGAAGTCAGCCAACGCTCTAAGGACGGTACGGTCAAATACCTTTATCGCACCCTGCGCGGTAATTATGTGGAAACCGTCTATATTCCAACCAGCGAACGCGCCACATTGTGCGTGTCCTGCCAAGTAGGATGCAAGATGAACTGCCAGTTTTGCATGACCGGACGACAGACCTGGAACGAATCGCTGACTACGGCCGACATTCTGAATCAAATCTTTGCACTACCGGAATACGACAACCTTTCAAACCTCGTATTCATGGGGCAGGGAGAACCCTTCGACAATACCGACCACATACTCAAGTCGCTTCATATCCTTACCGACCCGAAAGAAATGGCATGGAGTCCGAAGCGAATCACCGTTAGCACCGTCGGAATACTCCCCGGTCTGCAGCGGTTCCTTAATGAAAGTCGGTGCCATCTGGCTATCAGTCTTCACAATCCCTTTCCCGACGAACGGAAAGACATCATGCCCATCGAAAAGGCATATAGCATCACGCAGGTCATCAGTCTGTTGCACCAATACGACTTTTGCCTGAAAACGCCGCATAGTGAAGAGGCAACCAAGCAACGCCGCCTGTCGTTTGAATACATTATGTTCCGCGACCAAAACGACAGCCTGCAGCATGCAAACGCTATCGTGGAGCTCGTCAAAGGACTCGACTGCCGCGTGAACCTTATCCGCTTCCACGAAATCCCCGACTCACCGTTCCACGGCACAGACCTAACCAAAATGGAACACTTTCGCGACTATCTGACCCACCATGGCGTCTTCACGACAATCCGTGCCAGTCGTGGAGAAGATATTCTTGCAGCCTGCGGCATGCTTTCCACCAAGGAGCAGCAGCGGCAAGCCGGAGCAAACCAATAGGAAACGAATCAACAAATCCATAATCTATCAAACAATCATACTATGTCTCAACTATATAAGATTGGTCTGACACACGGCGATACGAATGGCGTCGGATATGAAATTATATTCAAGTTGTTCGAGCGTGCTGAACTGTTCTCCCTCTTTATTCCCGTTGTATATGGCTCTGCAAAAGTGGCAAGCTACCATAAAAAGGCGCTCGGACTTAATAGTCCGTTCCAGTTGGTCAATCAAGCCAGCGAAGCGAAGCCAGGTAAAATCAACTTCATCAATTGCTACGACGAAGAAACCAAGGTTGACTTCGGGCAGAACAGTGCCGAAGCCGGCTTGGCCTCATATAAATGCCTCGAGCGTGCTACTGACGACCTGAAGAACAATCGCATCGATGCAATGGTCACGATGCCCGTCAACAAAGGTAACGTGCAGCAGGCTGGAATAGCGTTTACCGGACACACTGAATACTTGGAGCAGCAACTTAGTCTGCAAGCCGGTCATTCGCTCATGATTCTGATGAACGATTTCCTAAAGGTGGCACTTGTCACGACCCATCTTCCGGTTGCAAAGATTGCGGAAAACATCACGCCAGAGCAAGTAGAACTCAAATTGCGCCTGCTTCAGTATTCGTTGCGCCACGATTTCCTCATCCCGATGCCTCGCGTAGCGGTATTGGGACTTAATCCGCACAACGGCGACAATGGTTTGCTCGGCAACGAAGAGGAAACCATCATCAAGCCCGTGATAAACAAACTGACAGAGGAGGGCAAGCATGTCTTCGGACCGTTCTCTGCCGACGGATTCTTTGGCAACGGACTCTACACTCAATTCGATGCGGTGCTTGCCATGTACCACGACCAGGGACTAACGGCCTTCAAGGCGCTATCTCAGGACAACGCTGTCAACTTCACAGCCGGAATGCCCTATGTACGTACGTCGCCGGCCCACGGAACGGCCTACGATATTGCCGGAAAAGGCCTGGCCTCCGTCAACTCTACACAGCAGGCCATTCTCACGGCAATAGACATTCTGCGGAACAGGGCTTTCGATGCCGAGTCGTATGCCAACCCTCTGCCAAAGTCATATCAGACTAGAATAGACTATCGGGAACACAACGAAAAATAATCTCTCGAACGAATGAAATATGCCATCATAGCAGCCGGCGAAGGTTCGCGTCTGACGCAAGAAGGAATTTCCACGCCCAAGGCTATTACTAACATTGCCAACCGTCCGATTGTCGAACGCCTCATTGACATCTTCATACAAAACGATGCCGATGACATCTATATCATTATCAACGACCACAATCCGCAGACTCAATCGTTTCTTGAGCAACTCATAGCCAAGGAGAATAGGGTAGCCATTCACTTGTTGGTGAAATCGACGCCCAGTTCCATGCACAGTTTCTTCGAACTATCGTCGCACCTGACCGACGCACCGTTCTGTCTGACTACCGTCGATACCATTTTCAAGGAAGAAGAGTTTAAGCAGTTTATAGATGCCTTCCAGTCGGCCGACGACATTGACGGACTGATGGCCGTCACGGACTATATCGACGACGAGAAGCCACTTTATGTCCACACGGACGATGCGCTCAAGATAACCGCCTTTCTCGACAAGCCGTGGGATACTACGAAATATGTGTCGGGCGGCATCTATGCGCTCAAACCCCAATGCATTGAGACGCTCCGACGCTGTATGCGTGAAAACATCAGTAGGATGCGCAATTTTCAGCGTGGATTGGTGGAGGACGGCAGAGACCTGCGTGCCTTTGTCTTTAGCAAAATACTCGACATCGACCATGCCGGCGACATCGAGAAGGCAGAAGCCTTTTTGTCCGAATAGGCAACCCGCATACAATCCAAGGAAGTCCGCCATCACCCCAAAGTGCCTATGAAACTTGTAGGAGTTAGCCGCGCAAAGCAATATTCACCACAGTCGGAAGACCGTGATGCTGCCATCTTCAACGGGGTGGCAAGCCGACTGGCAGAGTGCGGCCACGAAGTCGAACTATACGACGAGGGGCTACTCCCTGCCGAAATGGCTGCCGACCTTATATTTTCGATGGCCCGCAGTACACAGGCTATCCGTTTCTTAAAACAATGCGAGGACAAAGGAGTGCCCGTAGTCAACTCGGCCTATGCCATCGAGTCAAACAACCGCCTGGTGCTCTCACAACTCTTTTCGGCCCACGGCATACACATGCCTCTCACACGCCAACTGCAGACATCCGAACCGGCACCGCTATGCCCTCCGTCGGGATGCTGGCTCAAGCGCTTTGATGCCAGTGCCCAGACAAAATCGGACGTAGTCTTTTGCCACGACGATGAGGATGTGGAGAGCGCCTTGTCTGCCTTCCGCGAAAATGGCATTATGTCGGTGATTATGGAGAACCATATTCAGGGCGACCTGCTTAAGTTCTACGGAGTGTACGGCCAACCTTTCTTCCACTACTATTATCCGACCTCCGGAAAGGGTTTCAGCAAATTCGGACTGGAGCAGTACAACGGGGCTCCCGCATACGTTTCGTTCGACGCCACACTGTTGCACGAAACGGCAGAACTGGCCGCCACACTGTCTCGCTTCTACATTTACGGCGGCGATGCCGTAGTAGCACCCGACGGCACCGTCTTCCTGATAGACTTTAACGACTGGCCCAGTTTTTCACCGTGCTTGCAAGAGGCTACAACCTCCATAGCAAACTACTTAATGCAGAAAATCATATAAACATCAATAAAACTCACGAAATCAATATGATAAACGAAGAGAACAAAGTTAAAACCACCTCATTGCAGTCTACTTTGAAATCGCTGGATACGGAAGAGTGGCTCGACCTGCACTTCACCCGGCCGCTCGGATATGCGTGGGCCCTGCTGTTCAACAAGTTGAACGTCCATCCTAATGTAGTGACGATTATCAGCATATTTCTCGGTGCTGCAGCGGGTGTATGTTTCTATTTTGAAAGCATTTGGATTAACCTGCTCGGCGTACTTCTGCTCGTGTGGGCTAATATCTACGACAGTTGCGACGGACAATTGGCTCGGATGACCGGCAAAAAGACGCGACTGGGCCGTGTGCTCGACGGATTTGCCGGCGACGTGTGGTTTTTATTCATATACGTGGCCATTGCGCTACGCCTGACATCGACGTGGGGAATATGGATTTGGATTCTCTGCTCGTTGGCCGGTTTCATTTTCCACGGCAAACAGGCTCAGTTGGCCGACTACTATCGCAACATCCACTTGTTCTTTCTCAAGGGAAAGAGTGGCAGCGAACTCGACAACAGCGTAAAACTCACGCAGGAATATGAATCGATTTCGTGGAAAGACGATTTCATCTGGAAACTCTTTCTCTACTTCTATCGCAACTATACACGCTCGCAGGAGTCCTTGACCCCGAAGTTCCAGCAACTGAGGCGTCAAATTGCCGAAAAGTACAACGACGACACTTTGCCCGAGGACAAGCGCGAAAAGTTCTGCGAAGGCAGCAGGCCGCTTATGAAGTGGACGAACATCCTTACCTTCAACACACGTGCAATCGTGCTCTACATCGGCGCACTTATCGGCCATCCCTGGATTTACCCCCTGTTTGAAATCACTGTGCTCAACATCATCGTCTTCTATATGCACCACAAGCACGAGTCGCTCTGCCAGCAGACCATCGACTCGCTTTAGTCCGCTTTCCTTCATTCCCCTTCAAACACACTTATCATGCGACCACTCTATAGGAACCTTTTCCTGCTGTTCGGTATTGTATGCATCGTTTATATGCTCTACAAGTTTGGCGTGGACTTTTCCGACCTGAACGAGCGTATCGCCACCGCCGGCATGTACCTTCCGGCCGTCATCGGCATATGGGTGATTGTCTATGCCTTTAATGCCGGTGCGTTTTACCAGATTGTGAACAGCGGCCCCCACGACAAGCATCTTCCCTACAAGCAGGCCTACAAGCTGACCGTAAGCGGATTTGCATTCAGTTATACAACGCCGTTCGGTTTCGGCGGTGCACCTTACCGGGTCATGGAGTTGAGCAGCTACATCGGTACGCCGCGGGCCATGTCCTCTACCGTTCTCTATTCGATGATGCACATCCTGTCGCATTTCTATCTGTGGGCGACGGGTGCCATTATCTTCCTCATCATCCACTTCGACCTGATGAACGGCTTCTACTGGGTTCTCTGCCTGCTGTTCTTTGCCGTATTCTTCTGCGTGCTTTATTTCTTCTCCTACGGTTATCGCAACGGTTTGATAGTCAAACTCTACAAACTGCTGTTCTATATTCCGTTCGTAAACCGGTATGCTCGCAAGTTCTACGATAAAAACATGAGCGCCATGGAGCAGGTTGACACCAACATTGCCTATCTTCACAGCCAGCCCCGTGCGTTCTACTCGGCATTGGCCATGGAGTATGTAGGGCGAGTGATAAATTCCTTTGAGTTCTTCTTTATCCTTCACGCGCTGGGAGAGCCCGTGTCGTTTGCCGACTCTGTCATCATACTGGCTTTCTCCTCGCTCATCGGCAATATGCTATTCTTTTTCCCCATGCAACTTGGTGCCCGCGAAGGCAGCCTTGCCGTCATTGTCAGCCTGCTTGGCATCGGCACCGAGGCCGTCGGCCTGTTCTCCAGTTTCTATACGCGCATACGTGAAATCTTTTGGATTATCGTGGGTATCTTACTGGTAAAGATTGGCACGAAGCACATCATGAAATAAAACCCCGACTATGATAAAAGCAATCCTATTCGACTACGGTGGAACACTCGACACCAACGCCCGCCACTGGGCACATGTCATCCGCGAAGCCTACGACGCCCACCAACTCCCTGTTAGCGAGGAGCAGTTTCGCGAGGCTTACGTCTTCGGCGAGCGGGCATTGGCCAAGGCGCCTATCGTAAAACCACACGACGACTTCTACACACTGCTGTTCAAGAAGATTAAGCAAGAGTTGGCCTGGCTTGAGTTTAAGGAGTATTACGAAATCAACGAAGAGGAGTGGCCTTGGCTCGTGCAGGCACTTGCCGAGTATTGCGACCGCTATGCACAGCGCCACATTGACCGAACCAAACCCACGCTGCAACGACTTGCCGGCCGGCTGCCCCTGGCACTGGTTTCCAACTTCTATGGCAATTTGCCGAAGGTGGTCGAAACCTACGGCATCAAGTCGTGTTTCAAGCAAATAGTGGAGAGCGCCGTCGTGGGAGTCCGCAAGCCCGACCCGCAAATCTTTGCACTCGGGGCAAAAGCCTGTGGTGTACGGCCGGAGGAAACCATCGTGGTAGGCGACAGTTATACAAAGGACATCATCCCTGCAGCCGCCATCGGATGCCATACGGTCTGGATGAAAGGTGAGCCATGGAAGCAGGAATCCGTCGATGAAACCGTACCCGACAAGATTATAACCGATTTCCTCGACCTGGAAGACGCACTGGCCGATATCGAAAATAACGCATAGGTCCGTCCGAACGTCCCGATTGCATAATGCGACTCAAAAATTGCATTATGCCATACGAAAATTGGATTATGGAATTTCAAAATTCCATAATCCAATTTCTTTGCGCCATTATGTAATTGCGGCAATGCCTACGGATGAACGAGCGTGCCAATATCCTCGCCGTCCATCACACGCTTCAAGTTGCCCACCACATCCATGTTGAACACGTAGATGGGCAGTTTGTTGTCGCGGCACATAGCAATGGCCGAGGTGTCCATAACGCGCAGGTTGCGCTGCAACACCTCGTCGTAGGAAATCTCGCTGAACTTGGTGGCGTTCTGGTCTTTTTCCGGGTCAGCCGTATATACACCGTCCACGCGGGTGCCTTTCAGCATCACATCGGCCTCTATTTCCACACCGCGCAACGACGAGCCCGTATCGGTAGTGAAGTAGGGGCTGCCGGTTCCTGCACCGAAGATGACCACTTGTCCTGCCTTGAGGGCGTCGATGGCTTTCCATTTCGTGTAGAACTCACCGATGGGCTCCATCCGGATAGCCGTAAACACCTTGTTGCTTACGCCGATGCTGTCGAACGCACTGCTGAGCGCCAGGGCGTTTATGACCGTGGCACACATGCCCATCTGGTCGCCCTTCACGCGGTCGAAACCTTTCGACGCACCGCTCAAGCCGCGGAAGATGTTGCCGCCGCCAATCACGATGGCCACTTCCACGCCCATGTCGCGTATTTCTTTCACTTGCTGAACATATTCTGCCAGCCGGGTAGTATCAATTCCTGTTCCGTTGGAACCGGCCAGGCTTTCACCGCTCAATTTGAGCAAGATGCGCTTATATTTTGCCATAAGTCTGATAGTTTTTTTCAATTTATAATGCTAAAGTATAATTTTTTATGTGAAGCGCGAAAGAATTTTGCGGTAGTAAGCCATCTGACATAGCGAACGTATGAGCAGAAATGCCAGGAAGGCCACCCAAAGTGCGTGGTTGCCGGCCACGGCCGACAGGCACAGAATGGTGCCGAAGAAGCCCGCCACGGCCCATATCAGGGTGACGAGCATGTAGCGTGTAGCCGTGGCGCCAAGGAAGAGTCCGTCGTAGAGAAAAGCGGCAAATCCGCATACGGGCACCAGGCATACATACGGCAAATAATAGTTGGCCAGACTAGCTACCTCGGACTTGTCGGTCAGCAACCCTATGACCCAACTGCCGCCGATGGCAAAGCAGAACGTAGCCATAGCGACGATGCCCCATCCCCAACGGAAGAGCATCGTTTTCAGCAGGGTGTAGGAATCTCTCTCGTTCGCTCCCACGAAATAGCCGCCCAAAGCCTCGCCGGCATAGGCGAAACCGTCAAGGAAGTAGGAGAATAGTATGAAGAACTGGAGCAACACGGCATTGGCGGCCAAGATGTCGTTGCCTTGACGGGCACCAAACGAGGTGAAGAACAGTTGGACACTAATCATGCACAGCGTGCGCAGAAACAAATCGCTATTCATGCGGGCAAACTCGCGCAACTTCTGCCGACTAAAAACCTTGATATTTATCCAATACTTACGCAGATGCGTATAGCGGACCATCCAGGCCGCCACATACATAATCAGTGCCACATACTGCGCTATGAACGTGCCCCACGCAATACCGACGACGCCCCATTGGCAACGCACCACGAAGAATGTGCTTATGCACATGTTCACAATGTTCTGGATGATAGACACCCACATTGGCACACGCGCATTCTGCATGCCCAGAAACCATCCGGCAAAGCAGAAGGACAGCAGCACGGCAGGGGCACCATAGACGAGGATGCGGAAATAAGTCTGCACCACGGCACCAACCTCCGCCGAAGGCCCTATAAGCCATAGCGACAACCATTCGACAGGTCGCTGGAATAGGATAATAAACAGGGAACAGAGCAGGGCGATGGCCACTGAACGGGCTCCCACCTCGAAAGTCATGGCCGCGTCGTGGCTGCCATAAGCCTGCGCCGTCAGACTGCCCGTACTCATGCGCAAGAAGCCAAAGAGCCAATACACCAGGTTAAATATCATGGCTCCCACGGCTATGGCTCCCATCTCCGTGCTTGAGTTCAGGTGCCCGGAGAGTCCCAAATCGACCAACCCGAGCATGGGCACAGTAAGAGTGCTTATGATGCTCGGCAGGGCAATGTGCAGGATTTTTCGATTCATACGAGTGTCAGTCAATAAGATAGGAAATCTGCTTGAAACAATAGGACTGCCGGCGGCCGTCAGTATGCTCAAGTACGAGTTCGCCATTGGTGCCGACCGTCACCATACGCGCCCGTACCGTATGGCCGCTTTCGTCGCGATAGAGGTGGAAGCCTTCGCGGCGATACAACTGTTGCAGGTAGCGCTGGTGCAGGGCGAGGTCGTGGTCGGCCTGGAGTTCGGCGTAATAGTCCATGAAAAGCCGAAAGAACCGATTGAGCAACTGAAAGCGCTCAACCTCGTGACCGACTATACTGCGTATGGAAACCGGATTGGGCGCATTGCTGCAAAACAAAACCTGATTGACATTCAGTCCGATGCCTATGACCGTTTCTTGCAGGCGGGCACCCATCACCCGATGCTCCAATAGCATGCCGCAGATTTTCTTATCGCCTACATAGATGTCGTTAGGCCACTTGACGGTAGCCGTGAGATAGGGCTTCAGCGCATCGACTAACGCGAGCGAAACGATTTCCGACAACAGAAACTGACGGTCGGCTTGCAGCAAGGATGGATGGAGTGAAAAGGAAAACAAGAGGTTTTGGCCGGCTTCGCTTTCCCAATGGTTACCAACCTGTCCGTGTCCGTCGGTTTGATAGTCGGCCACCACAAGGCAATTACCCCCGTTTGCGGCCGCAATGACCGCCGGGTCGCGAACGGCTTGCATGGTAGAAGCCACACGGTCGTATCGCACCACGTAGAAGTCCGATTGCCAATCGGCCTTGAATTGTGCCCAATTTTCGCTTTCGTTCACCATAGTTCGTCTTGTGAATAGTGGTGCCGCACACGTGGTTTGAACGCATCGACATAGTGAGTGAGTTCGTAGGACTCGCGACTTCCCACGATTGTAATGATATCGAAACGAAAAGGAGCATCGACGTAGTTCATTGCCTTATAGGAGCGGGCGGCGTTCAAGACGTGGCGTTTCTTTTCGGCATCAACTGCCTCGAAAGCCGTATGCAGCCATTCCCGGGAACGCGTCTTCACCTCGACAAAAACCAACTCGCCAGCATCCTCCATAATCAAATCAACTTCCAGGTGGCCAATTTTCAAATTCTTGTCCACGAGCCGGTAGCCGTTACGTAAGAGATAGAAACAGGCTTGTTCTTCGCCCCAGGTTCCAAATTCGTTGTGCAGAGCCATTAGCGCTTCGATTTGAAAAATTTGGTTACCAACTCCTGGCATTCCTCGGCCAAGACACCCGACACCACTTCGGTTTTGGGATGGAGCACCTTTGGCGCAAAGAGGGTGTAGCCACGTTTGGGGTCGGATGCTCCATAAACCAATCGGCCCAACTGTGCCCATCCCAAAGCCCCCGCACACATCGGGCAAGGCTCGAGGGTAACATAGAGCGCGCATTGGTTCAGATACTTGCCGCCCAATGTGTTTGCGGCCGACGTAACTACTTGCATTTCAGCGTGGGCAGTCACATCCGTTAAAGTCTCGGTTAAATTATGGCCGCGAGCAATAATATGCTCGTTGCACACCACTACGGCGCCCACAGGCACTTCGCCTGCCTCGGCGGCACACTGGGCTTCGGCAATAGCCTTACGCATATAGAATTCGTCGTTATTCATGTCGTGTGTTTATTTGAAATCGAAATAAGGAGCAAGGCGCTGAAAATCCTTTTCCGTGAAATGGGATGAAAACTGAAGGTCGTTCCAACTCTTGAGTGGACCGTATTTTTTGATGTAATTAACAATGTCGCGTGTCTGCTCATAGTTCAGGTATGGATGCCGCACCAGTGTCTTGAACGAAGCGCTGTTTATGTGTATTCGCGTCAGTACGGCATCCGACTGAATATACAGGTAGTCGGAAATGCCGTCGGGCAGGCCTTCGATGTCGTGCAATTGTGTCAGACTGTGGAAACCGCCAAGGCGAGTCCTATATTCGTAGATTTTACGGGCATAGTAGGCACCAATGCCAGGAATGCCCCGAAGTGCCAGCGTATCGCAGGTGTTGATGTCAATACGCATGCCGGGCAGATATTTCTGCGGGTATTTAGCCGTAAAGGTGTCCGGCTGTGCTACGGCGGCTGGTTCTTTGCCGGGAGCATCAATCTGGATGAACGGACGCAACCGCTCAAAATCGGCATCGCTCAATCCGTAGAGGCGACGGAAATCGTCGGCACTCTTCCAATAGCCTCCGGCCTTGCGATACTTCATTGCATTTCTTGCCATCCACGGTTTCAGCCCAAGACGGACAAACGTGGCAGAGTCGCAGGTGTTCGGATTGAAATAGAATGTGGCAGGTTCCGACGAATAGAATGAATTGTCTGCAGCGTAGTCGGAAGAGTAGGGCTTATCCTTCAAGGCGTCGCGAAAATGCATCAACTGAGTGCTGTCGATGGCCTCCGGTTGGAAGGCCGGTTCCTGTTTGCGATTGACATTAGACACCACCATAATGCCAATAAGTATCATAAACAGAACCACAAGCAACGCCACATAGCCTCGCTTGGTGTTTTCGGAAAGATTTAGCCATGGGTCCATATTCCTATCCTTTTAGTTGACGGAGGTATGGTTGTGCAGAAACAGGTTATTCTTCAAGGTGTTTAGCCATAAGCGGCTGTAGGTTTCTCAATGCATACGACAGTTTGGAAAGGTCTTTCTTCAGGCGAATGCGGAACCGCCACGTGCGACACCAGAAGAACAAGCCGATGGGGAAGAGAACGCCACAGGCCAGATTAAGGCGCCGGTCGGTAAACGGACGTTCCGTTGGGCGAATGTAGAGCAAGGGAATCTGATTGAGCAGATGTATGACCTGATAATCATTGGAATTGGCCAGTTCATCGACAATTCGCTCCGAACGTTTTTCGATGTTGCGGAGAAGCGGCGACTTTTCATCGGAGAAGAACATCTTCTTATAACTCGGAGTAAAATAGAGGAGGTTCTGACGGTCGAACATCGACGTCATGTGCAGCAATTCGGACGCTTCCTGGTTCATCTTGCCATAGTCGGGGTCGTGCAGAATGATTTCCTTGACCGCCAAATGGCGACTCTGCTTCAATCCGAATATTCGATTGAAGAGTTTTACATATGTATCTAGATTGAAAACGACACTATCGTTGTTCGACTTATAAGTCAGGTACAATCCTACTGGCGCCAAGACAAACGACGAAATCCACATGCCGTAGGTCATGTTCCAAGCACCGTCGCGGGCCATCTTCATGCCTGAGGTGTTGATGATGTAATAGAAGATGAAGATTAGCACGGATACGACCGTCGGCAAGCCTAGTCCGCCCTTACGGATAATTGAGCCGAGCGGCGCACCGATAAGGAAGAAGAACAGACAAGCTAGGGACAGCGTGAACTTTTCGTGCATCTGAATTTGATGCTGGCGTATAAACAAGTCGCCGTTCTCTGTTACAATGCTGCGCCATTCGTTTTCGGACGCCAACATCGATATCTCTCCACGTGCTTCCTGCTCGGCGCGCTGCCTATCATCGACCGACAGGGCTGCCACCAGGTCGTCGAACTTGGCCGGCTTGGGACCATGTGCGACTTCGGGTTTCGCCCGCTTCGGATTCGGCACCGTGATTTCGTGAAGGTTATAGTAGCGTGTCTTCGACTCCGTATAATAGGTGTGTCCGATACTGTCCAACTGCAAGTCCATTGAGTCAACAGCCTCCGTCAACTGTTTAAGATTCTTGGTATTGGCGAGACTGCGCATCTGCTCCTCGTCCATTTTTTCGAAATTACTATTAAAGTCAATAATAAATCGCTTGTATAGGAACGTCTCGCGGTCGTATGGGGTGCCAGACTTATTGTTGTTTTGCAGAGACACATTCTCCTGACGCAGATTCTCAAACTGTTCGCCGTTCCAAACGTCGAGCAAGAGGTGCAACTTATCGTCGGTCATAACCATACGCCCGGAGTCAGCCACAAGTATCTGTGCCTTGTCAAAACCCTGGTCGGTCCGATAGACCATCAGTTCGTACAGTTTGCCCGTATTAACATCTTTGTGCGATGTATATAGACTGAAGCCTGGAATGCCATTGTAGAATACTCCCTCGGGTATCTCAAGAGCCGGAGAGGTCTGTCGAAGACTGAAAAGCATGGTGCGCAGTTGAAGTTGCGCATTAGGGGCTGTGCGGTTCTGAAAATAGAACGAGCCGAAAGTCAGCAGTAGCACAAAGAAAAACACAGGCCGCATGATGCGAAGCAACGAGACTCCTGCGCTTTTCATAGCCAGCAGTTCCAACTGCTCGCCCATATTGCCGAACGAAATCAGTGAAGCCAACAGAATGGCAAGCGGAAGCGACATCGGCACAAGCGAAAGAGCCATGTACCAGAAGAATTCGCCCAAGATGTCAAGGGTAAGTCCCTTGCCGACAAGGATGTTCACATATCGCCAAGTGAACTGCATCATGAAGACAAACAAGGTTATAAAGAACGAACCCAAGAAGAGCAGCAAGAACTTCTTGAGGATGAATACGTCCAGTTTCTTGATTAATTTCATGACGGCAACGGATGGCAGATTAGAATACGAATCGCAAGAAATCGTTGAACAGGGCGACAACCATAAGCAGTATCAAAAGTGAAATGCCTATGGTCTCGGCACGAGCCATGAATTTGTCGGAAGGCTTACGACGGGTAATCACTTCGTAAAGCAAGAAGAAAGCGTGTCCGCCGTCGAGGGCCGGAATAGGCAAAACGTTCATGAAGGCCAATATGAGCGAGATGAACGCCGTAAGTTCCCAGAAACGATGCCAGTCCCATGCTGTGGGAAAGAGGGCACCAATCGTTCCAAACGACCCTACGCTCTTCGCACCTTCTTTTGTAAAGATATATTTCAAGTCGCTAATGTAGCCTTTCAACACATTCCATCCATAGACAGCACCGGCCGGTATGGCTTCCCAAAAGGAGTAAGACTTCGTTACTACCTCGGCATTGGCAAGAGGCGAATGCCACGACGTGCCAAGCATCATCTGGCTGTCAAGAACAACATGGGCTGAATCGACGGAACCATCGGCATGTTTGACAGCCAAGGCAAGCGAACGAAGGGCCATAGAGTCGGCCGCAGTTTCGGCATCGGCCAGGCCATCGTTAAGGCGCGATACTTCGTCGAGATATTCATTCCACGAAACAATCGTCTTCTCGTTGACTCCGACAATCTGGTCTCCGGCTGTCAGGCCTATCGAGTCGGCCGGCGACCCAGCCACAACGCTGTCGATGACACTGGGCGAAAGCAAGGTCATAAAGGGAGGCACCTGCTTCATCATGTCGAGCAGGTTTAGGTCGCCCGGCAGAGGTACCTGCACTTTCTTTCCGTCGCGAAGCACCGTACAAGCACTTGCCTTGCTAATGGAACGATAGACGTCGCTTATGCTTTGGTTTGAATCGAAACGGGTGAATGTCTTTTGCTCTGTGCCCACCACAACATCGCCGTCCCTAAATCCGAGTTCCTTTGCCTGCTCGCTGAATTTGAAGCCCGTGGAGATGTTTTCAATAGGCACATACGTTTCTCCCCATGTAAAGAGAATCATGGAGTATATGAAAAGTGCCAGCACAAAGTTCACAAACACACCGGCAAGCATGACGATGAGCCGCTGCCATGTCGGTTTGGCCCGAAACTCCCACGGCTGCACCGGCTGCTTTAGTTGTTCCGTGTCCATCGACTCGTCTATCATTCCGGAAATCTTCACGTATCCTCCCAAAGGAAGCCAGCCGAGCACATATTCCGTATGGCTCTTCTTCGGTTTCCATTTGAACAGACGGAACCAAGGGTCGAAGAACAGGGCAAACTTCTCAACCCGAATCTTAAACAGTTTGGCCGCAAGGAAATGTCCGCCCTCGTGGAGCAGGACAAGGAGCGACAGACACAATATCAGTTGCAGAGCGCGTATAGCAAATACTTCCATTATATATTCAAATCAGTTGTTATAAAAATTCATTCAAATAAGCGACGACGCAAAGGCACGAGCCTCACGGTCCACCTCGATGTAATCGTCAAGAGAAGCCGGTTTTGTCGGCGCGATATGATTCATGGTTTGTTCGACGATGACAGGAATCTGCGTGAATGAGATTTCACCTTGCCGGAATGCGTAGTTGACTACTTCGTTCGCCGCATTCAGCACACACGGCATGCTTCCGCCTCGACGGACCGCCTCGTAGGCCAATCCGATGCAGGGGAACTTCTGCAGGTCGGGTGCTTCGAACGATAGTCCGGCCAGTTCGGTCAGATTCAATCGTTTTGTCTCCAAATTCCACCGCTCGGGATAGGAGAGGGCCAACTGAATGGGCATTTTCATGTCGGGGCATCCCATCTGCGCCATAATAACACCGTCATGAAACTCAACGGCCGAGTGCACGATGCTCTCGGGATGGACGACGATGTCTATATTGTCGGGCGACACGCCAAAGAGCCACTTCGCTTCAATCATCTCAAAGCCCTTGTTCATCATGGTGGCAGAGTCTATCGTAATCTTGGCGCCCATGTTCCAAGTGGGATGAGCCAGTGCCTGCTGTGCCGTGACCGTGGCCAACTGGTCTGTCGGAACTTTTCTGAATGGTCCTCCGCTGGCAGTAAGCAGCAACCGAGTGACTGCACGCATGGAGTTTCCCCACAGGCATTGGAAAATGGCGGAATGTTCGCTGTCGAGGGGCAGCAATACCGATTTGTTTTCATTGACAAGGCGTGTGACGAGTTCTCCGGCTACGACAAGCGACTCCTTGTTGGCTAAGGCAATCCGCTTGGACGCTTTTGCCGCACGAATGGTCGGTGCAAGGCCGGCAAAACCCACAAGGGCCGAAACGACTACATCCACCTGACTGTTTTCCACAATATCAGATACCGATGAATAGCCGGCATAAACCTTTATCGGGTAGTCCTGCAAAGCGGTGGAAACTTCCGGGTAATAGGTGTCATTGGCAATGACCACGGCATCGGGCAGGAATTCCTTTGCCTGCGTCACCAGTAACTGCCAATTATTATTAGCGGTAAGGGCAAGCACTTCCAATTTGTCCGGATGTTGCCTGACAATGTCCAACGTCTGCGTACCTATGGAACCGGTAGAACCTAATATCGCTATTTTCAAACTCATTCTATTTATTCAGATTTATGATTTCATCCCCCACGTCCAGACGAATTTTCTGGTTCTTTAAGTCCATATCCAAGATAATATCTTCGTGGAAGGGGAGGAGTATTCCATTGTCCAGTTCAAGCAGGAAGTTAATCGTTGAAGTATCGATATTCACGATATTGCCGATTGGTTTTCCGTCGCGGTCATATAGTTGGCAACCAATGAATAGGGTCTGGTAATTCTCAAGTTCGTCGGACCCCACGTTTTCAAGGTGTTCTTTGTCCACATATACGTGGCATCCTGTCAGCAGACCTCTCTTGACGTCGGTCATAGGGGATTGGGGCTCGACGCAAACGACCCGCGCACTTTTCTTCTTAGCCTCCTGAATCTTTAACGGCACAAAGTAATTGTCAACCTCAACAAACAAGAAATCGGGTTCGACGTCCATCAGAAAATCATCAAGCACCAAAATTTCAACACAATTGTTGAATTCGTTGCACTTGGTTATCTTGCCTATATGTATGAGATTGTCCTGCATAGCACACTTGTTCTACTGTATACGCGTAATCCGCGCGCCAAGGGCATTCAGTCGTGTTTCGATGCTCTCATAGCCGCGATCGATTTGTTCGACATTGTCGATGATGCTAACGCCTTCTGCGGTCAGTGCAGCCAGTAGCAAGGCGATACCTGCACGAATATCGGGACTCGACATACGGCGGCCGTGCAAGGGGAACATCCGGTTGTGTCCAATCACTACCGCACGGTGGGGGTCGCATAGCAAAATCTGCGCTCCCATATCGATAAGATTGTCGACAAAGAACAAACGGCTCTCAAACATCTTCTGATGAATCAATACCGAACCTTTTGCCTGCGTAGCCACTACGATAAACACGCTGAGCAAGTCGGGAGTCAGTCCGGGCCAAGGTGCGTCGGCGATATGCAAAAAACCTCCGTCGATAAATGTCTCAATCTCGTAGCATTTCTGCTCTGGAATGAAAATGTCGTTGCCTCGCTTTTCAATCTTTACGCCGAGTCGCTCAAAGGAATAGGGGATGATTCCAAGATTTTCATACTGAGCATTCTTGATTGTAATGCCTTTTCCGGCCAGTGCTGCCATACCGATGAACGACCCGACCTCAATCATGTCGGACAACACCGTATGTTCCGCGCCATGCAACGATGAAACGCCTTCGATGGTCAACAGGTTCGAGGAAATTCCCGAAATCTTTGCGCCCATATTGTTGAGCAATTTGCACAGTTGCTGGATATACGGTTCGCAGGCAGCATTGTAAATCTGTGTAGTCCCCTCGGCCATTACGGCAGCCATAATGATGTTGGCGGTACCCGTAATACTGGCTTCGTCGAGCAGCATGGAAGTGCCCACCAACTTATCGGCACGAACGCAGAATACTGCATTCTCTTCATCGTACGACAACTGCGCCCCCAGTTTCCTGAATCCGAAAAAGTGGGTGTCTAATCGACGGCGGCCAATCTTATCGCCTCCGGGCTTAGACATCACTGCCCGACCAAAACGCGACAGTATCGGCCCCAGCAACAATACGGTTCCGCGAAGACGCGAACAGGCTTTCAGATACTCTTCCGTATCGAATTTCTCTTCCTGAATATCGTCTGCCTGGAACACATAGTCGCCCTTGTCAAGTTTCGTAACCTTTACGCCGATATATTCCAACAATTTTATCAAGTTCTTTATGTCAAGAATCTCTGGAATGTTCTTGACGCGAACCTTGTCTTTGGTCAGCAAAGTTGCCGCTATGATTTCCAACGCCTCGTTCTTTGCGCCTTGTGGGGTAATCTCGCCTTGCAGCGGATGACCTCCTTCTATGTGTAGCGATGCCATAGATTTATATTGGTTATTCTTTGTTATCGATTGAGAGAATATTGAGTTCGTGGGCGATGCGCTCATCTATGTCGCCATTCGCAATGGTTGTCCGTATGTTCTTTCGCAGAACCGACTTAAGGCTTTGGGCAACCTGTTCCTTATCGGCCTCATCGGACAGCATGGCCAGTTGCTGTACCAGTTTTTCCAAAACAAATCCATGGTGGCGCATCTTGATTGAGTGCTGAGGATAGGGAAGGGGCTGCTTGGCAGACTCGGCTATGATTTCGTCCCAATTGACGGCACTGGCATCTCCCCACTTGTTGTCGGTAAGACGGGCCAAATCGGCCATCAACTTAGCCTCGTTGTTGCCTGTTTTCTTGTCGGAAACGCCCAAACTGTTCATCACCTGAATAAGGCGGTCGGACAGCAACGACTGATATTCGTCCGAATCCCTTCGACTGGCCATTTCGCACAGTTGCTGCAGGATGCGTCCGTATTCGTGTAGTTTAATCTTGTCTTTATTATTTGACTGGTTGTCCATCATATTTCTATAGTATGTTTTTCTTAGGGGTGGTAGCCACAAAATCTTTCAGATAGAATGGTTCGCTATAGGCCGTGTCCACGAAGTCGCCGTATGCAAATTTCTTCTCGGACAACGGATACATATTAGAGGCCAACGGAACGATGTCCTCTATGAAATTGGCATTCGGGTGGCTGATAACCGACTGGCATTTCATGGCTCCGTTTCCAAAGAAATAGACGGGATGATTGTCCAACAATTCGGCAAAGGTGTCCTCCGTAACCACGTCGGCGGAAGTTTTACGCACCTGACGCAAGGCCTTGTCGTAGACGGCATCATATACCTCCATCCGGCGTGCGTCAACCATTGGGCAGAGCAGGGCATTATCGGGCAGCTCCCTATAAAGCAACAACGGCACGGCAAGTATCTCTAATGTGGGAACGCTAATCATTGGCACGTTCAGCCCGTAGGCAAGTCCCTTTGCCTCGGATACGCCAATGCGCAAGCCCGTATATGAACCGGGGCCGAAACTGACAGCTACGGCCTCAATCTCCGAACCAAAATGGCGCATGTATAAGAGTGCGTCGTGAATCATCGGAGCCAGCGCAGTCGAGTGATTGTTCTTTTCGCGGTTCTCGCGATCGTAGATATTAGCTCCATTTTCAGACACGCAAATGGAACAAATATCGGTGGAGGTATCTATGTTTAGAATGCAAGCCATTCCTTATAATTTTCAAATTTGATATGATTCTGCAAATTTACGAAATAAGCGCGTATATATCAGCGGTTGAAGCACATTGATTCTCTTATGCCTGCGGTTTGTTCGACAACTATTCCGATTTTAATGTCAGTTGGTTCAAGTCGTACAGCGAACCGTTATACACATTCAAGTCGACTTTGTGTCCGATTCCATCCAGTTGTCCCATGTCGGAATACTGCCAAAACCTCCAGTCTCCCTTATATCCGAGCTTGCTAACATAGTAGTGGGCAATCCAGTAAGGGTAGTCCTGAAATTCTTCCGTATTCAGATAGTCAGTCTTGAACTTAAAGCCCGTATAAATGATTGGTTTGGTGTCGTATGCCTTGCCCACGATGGTTAGCCAGGTCAGCACGTCGCGCCGAATGTCCTCTTTCGATTTGTTTCCGATTTCCTCAATGTCAAGCACAGGGGGCAGGTCGCCTTCCTCGAGGTGCACCTGATGCAGAAAATGCGCCGCCTGTTCTTTGGCAGAAAACTGGGGGAGATAATAGTGGTAGGCGCCACGAATGAAGCCGTGCCGGCTTGTCTGATAAAAATTCTCATTGAAATTCTCGTCCAAATAGGTCGTACCCTCTGTGGCTTTTATGAACACAAAGCATACCGAGGCACCATCGATAGTAGCATGCTCCAGTTTGTCCCATTCGATGTCGCCCTGGTGATGGGATATATCGATGCCGTATATAGAATATCCCTTAGGATTTTGGACATTCCCGAAGTAAGCACGCCATCTGTTGGAAAAAGGAAATACGGCATAGGTCGCAAACAAATAGACATAGACCAATATGGCAAGGAAGATGCCTAACGCGATTGGCCAATATCGCCGACGGGTATGTTTGCGCCTTTTCATAATATGGCAAAGATACGAAAAAGGCCCGAAATATGGATAATATTCCGGACCTTCTTATCTATAGGGTTATGAAACTATTGCTGTTCCAAAGCTAACGTCTTGGTAGTCGTGTCGCACACCTCTGTCGGTCCCCAATACTGAATGGGACCAGGATAGAGATAGCAGGTTTCCTTGGCCCACGTCTCGCGGTTCTTGGCAAACTCTTTGAAGGGAGCGCCATCCAACTCAACAAGTGCCTTCTTGATGACGGGTTTCATCTTGCCGTTGCGGCGTTCCATATTCATCATCATTGTAATGGGCACGCCACCGGCAATCCACTCGGCAGCAGGAGCCGTGGTGTTCTTGACAATGGCCATGTAGCCGGTCTTTCCATTCAGAACCAACTGTGCAGCGCTGGTACCCAACGCATAGCAGTAGTCGGCATCGAAGTTCGAGGGAGCAGCGCAACGGCCTTCGTAGCCGAAGAAATGGTGTAGGGGAGAGAACTTGCCTTTGTAGGAGCCGGCAGCCTTGAGCTTGGCCAATTTGCCTGCTACCATCTCGCTCAGCAACTTCTCGGTTTCAATCAGCGAAACCTGTACGTTGCCGTGCGGGTCTCTCTCGAGAGCCAACTGCTTGGCAACAGCACGCGGAAGACTCTCAAGCGTCTGCTTGTTAGCCTCGGAAACATGCTGCAAGGTCCAGTCAAGTTGCTCGTCGGCACTGAGCGTCGAGATAGCACGAGCCTCGTCGGTGGAGAGGAGGTCGTTCAGTTCGCTGATAAGGCTCTTAATGGAAGGAACAAATTCGATAAGTCCTTCGGGAATAAGTACGGTTCCGAAATTATTGCCGTCGTTTGCGCGATTTGCAACCACGTCGACGATGGAATCAACGATGTGGTCGAGGGTAAGTTGCTTGGCTTCTACCTCTTCGCTGACAATGGCCACGTTTGGACGGGTCTGCAGGGCACATTCAAGGGCAATGTGACTTGCCGAACGACCCATCAACTTGATAAAATGCCAGTATTTGCGGGCGGAATTGGCATCGCGCTGAATGTTGCCAATCAGTTCGCTGTAGGTCTTACAAGCGGTGTCGAATCCGAAACTGGTCTCAATCTGCGAGTTCTTCAGGTCGCCGTCGATGGTTTTCGGGCAACCGATTACGGCTATGCCAGCCTGCTTCTGAGCATAGTATTCAGCCAACATGCAAGCGTTGGTGTTCGAGTCGTCGCCACCAATGATGACAAGCGCCTTTATGCCCAGTTTCTTGCATATTTCGTAGCCGGCATCAAACTGTTCTACGGTTTCCAACTTCGTACGTCCCGAACCAATCATATCGAAACCGCCCGTGTTGCGATATTCGTCAATGAGTTCGGTAGTGAGTTCCTTATAATTATGGTCAACCAAACCGCCAGGACCCATCAGGAAGCCATAGAGTTTGTTATTCGGGTTTTGCTTTTTCAATTCATCAAGCAATCCACATATTACATTATGACCGCCGGGAGCCTGTCCTCCGGAAAGAATTACACCTACATTGAGCGTGTCGTAGTGCTTAACCTCTTCCGTCGGTACGAATTCAACGAGGGGCAAACCATAGGTGTTAGGAAACAAAGCCTTGATTTCTTCCTGATTGCCCACGCTCTGGGTGGGTTCCCCGGCTTTTATCTCAACATTGTTCCGTAGTCCGAGCGGCAGTTTGGGCTGATAGGCTGCTCTGGCCTTTTGCAAAGAACTAATCTTCATTTCTTGTCGTTTTATATGGATTAAAAAATTTATTTGGCATAACTGATTGAACGGGTCTCACGGATTACAGTGATCTTCACCTGTCCGGGATAGGTCATCTCATTCTGAATCTGGAGGGCGATATTGGCAGAGAGGGTTTCAATCTGCTTGTCGTCAATCTTGTCGGCACCTACGATTACGCGCAATTCGCGTCCGGCCTGAATGGCATAGGTCTTCGTGACGCCGGGATAGCTCATTGCTATGTTCTCCAGGTCCTTCAGACGCTTGATATAGGCTTCGATAATCTCACGACGAGCACCGGGACGTGCGCCACTAATGGCATCACAGACTTGAACGATGGGCGCAATCAGCGACTCCATTTCCATCTCGTCGTGATGGGCTCCGATGGCATTTACCACATCGGCCGGCTCTTTGTAGAGTTCGGCTATCTTGGCGCCATAAAGTGCGTGGGGCAGTTCGCTTTCCTCGTCGGGCACCTTACCGATGTCGTGGAGCAAGCCGGCGCGTTTAGCCTTCTTCGGATTAAGACCCAGTTCAGAAGCCATGACGGCGCAGAGATTTGCCGTCTCGCGTGCGTGCTGAAGCAGATTTTGTCCGTAGGAAGAACGATACTTCATTTTACCCACGATACGGATAAGTTCGGGGTGAAGCCCGTGGATGCCGAGGTCGATAGCGGTGCGCTTACCGGTCTCGATGATTTCCTCGTCCACCTGCTTCTGTACCTTGGCCACCACTTCTTCAATGCGAGCGGGGTGTATGCGGCCGTCGGCAATCAGTTGGTGCAATGCCAGGCGGCATACTTCTCGACGCACGGGGTCGAAGGCTGAGATGACTATGGCCTCGGGCGTGTCGTCAACCACCAGTTCTACACCGGTAGCGGCCTCGAGTGCACGGATGTTTCTGCCTTCGCGACCAATGATGCGACCCTTGATTTCTTCGTTGTCTATATGGAAGACCGTCACGCTATTTTCAATGGCCGTTTCGGTAGCCACGCGCTGGATGGTCTGGATGACGATTCGCTTGGCCTCTTTATTGGCGGTCAGCTTGGCATCATCAACAATGTCGTTGATGTATTGTTGGGCGTTGAGGCGAGCCTCTTCCTTGAGTGAGTCGATGAGGCGCTCCTTGGCTTGCTCGGCGGACAGACCGCTGAGTTCTTCCAGTTTCTGCTGTTCTTGCTTCTGCAGTTGCGTGAGTTCCTCTTGGCGACGTGCAAGTTGTTCCTGTTCTTTGTTCAGATTCTGCTGGTTCTGCTCCAGTTCCTTGCGGGTGCGTACTTGCTCTTCGTGCTTGTGGTTCAGGGCAATCTCGCGCTGCTTCAGTTTATTTTCAACCTGCTGGATGCGTGAGTTGCGCTGCTGCACCTCTTTTTCCAGTTCCGATTTCTTGGTGAGGAACGTCTCCTTTACTTCGAGCAGTTTCTTTTTCTTGATGGTCTCGGCTTCGCGCTCGGCGCTTTCGATGGATTCTTTATAGTTTTTTGTCAGTATGTAGCGGAAAAGGGCATATCCTCCCAAAATGCCCAACAGCAGGGCAACGATACATACTAACAACAAGGTTATTGTTTCGGGCATAAATATTCAGTTTTTACGGACCCATTGCAACGGCAAGGGCAGGCACATGCGAAAACCCACGACCTAAAGGGTTTTCATCTGGTCGTGGATTTCGCTGGTTAGCCGCCTGATGCTTTCCATCACGGGGTCTATGTCTTTGTTATCTTCCAATCGTAGGTTGAACACGGCAAAGTCGAGTAGGGTGAAAGCCAGGTATTTTTCGTAGGCCTGTCCCGGATAAGTTTGCTCATACTTGGCCAGTCGCTCGTTGATTTGACGGGCAGCCTTGCGGAAGGCTTCTTCGTCGGAACGATTAACCGTAAGCGCCAAGTCCTGACGACCAATCATCAGGTGAATGGGTAGTTTGTCTCCGTTTGCCATATTGCTTCGACTGTGAATTTTTTAGTTACGAAAAGGGTAGGGGGTTAGGCTTTGATCAACGAGATGCATCGGTCGACCTTGCGTATCAGTGAATCGACACGCTGGCGGGCATCTTTCACCTCGTCGGTGCCCAAATCCAACATCTTAGCCAGTTTCAGACGCTCATAATCCTCCTGCAAGTGTTGTTTTTCAGCATGCAACGATTCAGACTTTGCCTGCGAACTGACAAGTTGCTCCTTGAGTTGCAGGTTTTCAGCCTTCAGCGCTTGCAGTTGCTCAAGCAATTGGTTGACTGCATATTCCAATGCGGCCAGGTCTGCCAGATGATTGTCTTTCATGGCTATCGGGTTTGACTATTTCTTAGCGGAAGCGGGGGCTGCCTCTTTGGCGTCGGCCTTGGGGGCTTCCTTTGCTTCTTCCTTGCTATTGTCGGATTTCTTGTAGGCTTTGTTGAGACCTTCTATCACTTCGTCGGTGATGTTCAGGTTGTCGCTGCCGACCAATACGTTTACGTCGTTGCCGCTGTTCGTAAGAATCAGCGAATAGCGACCGTCTTTGTTGTAGTCTTTCAGGTACTCGCGGATGCGCTTGTATACCTCGCTGATATAGTTCTCGGTAGCCTGCATCAAATCGGCCTGATATTCCTGCTGATGTTGGTTGAATGTGGCTTCCTTGCGCTGGCCTTCCTGCACGGCGGCCTCGTACTGCTGCTGGCTGCTATAGCCGTTGTTCTGAATCTTCTGCTGCACCTGCTGTGCGTAGTTCTGAAGCTGACGGCCTTCAGCCTGCAGTTTTTGGTCGTAACTGGCCTGTTTCTGGTTGATAATATTCTTCTGGTCGATGCAGAACTGGAATTTTTCAGCTACAGAGTCCATGTCGACATAGGCAATAGGAGCCAGGCCGCCATTGATGCTGTCATTTCCTGCAACGGCGTTCTTCTGAGTGTTACTATTTTGGCAACTGCCGAAAAGCATACCAACGATGCTAAGGGTTAAAACTATTTTCTTCATTTTAATGAGTGTGGTTTTGAATTGAGTATTCTATGTGTTGAAATTTGATTGAATTTGCGGCGAAATCTATTCGCGAACCGACGATTGCTTACGGCGTTCCTTGCGTTCCATCTGCATGTAGCAAGTGATGCCTTTTGAGCGTAGCGACTTGTTGTCTTCAATGTGCGTTTTCACAAAATCCTTGCCAAACCAGACCCGTATTGCCAAAAACGCAAAGGCGACGAGCAGAATCGACACAGATATCATGAAAATTTTAAGCCACATTTCGTTCGCGTAAATAATCATTCAAAAATAGGGTATATTTATGGAAAACGAAAACAATGCGATAATTTTGTGCAAAACAATTTGCTATTAAACATAATCTATATTCTGCGAAATTCATATAGAGATTTGTGAAAATTCCATTACTACAAGCATTTATCGCAGTATGAAGCAAAATTATTGCATAATACTATTTTGAAATCCCATAATTGAATTTGCCTATCGGATTATGGAATTTTTCAATGGTATTATGCAATAAGTCGCAAATTAAATACGTTGTGCTTAACTTGATTGTTAACGGATTGCGTCAGATGCCGGAACCGGTCAGGGCATCTACGAGAGCGTCCACTTGCTGCTGTGTCATGCCGTGAGTCAGCAGATAGTTGGCGAATGCGCTTGCGTAGTCTACATCGGGAAGCAATGCTTCGTCGCTGACGCCGGCGTAATACATCAGGCAGGGATTGAGGCGCAGCGATACCAACGTGTTGCAAACATCGGGGTTATTATCGGGGTTAATCTGATAATAATTGTCGTAGGTTTTCAGATAGTCGGCCACAATCTCGTCATAGGTTGCGCCGCACAAGCCCTCGAGCAATGCGCACACATATCCGGTGCGGTCCTTCCCTTCTACGCAATGTACATGATAAGGTGCCGGGCGCGATGGCAGTTGCTTCAGTGCCTCAATCAGCCGGTTGTTGTAGTCGTCGGCCGTAGGGTCGGACTTCAGCGGACAGAGTATGACGTTTCCTCCTTCCCAGAGCAAACGGCTGTAAGGCGGAAGGTCGTAGGACAGAATTTTCTCCTCAGTGTCGGCCAGATTGAGCACCGTCTTCACCTGCACGCGCTCCAGATAGGCCGAAACATAGGAGGAACGGTTGATTTCGTTGCTGAACGGCGACGAACTACGATGCAGCCGGCCGCTTGCGATGTTTCCGGCACACACGGCGCGTGCATTGGCAAATTCATCGTCGGAGATGTCGTATTTGCTGCGGTCGTTGGAGTAGGTCATACTCAGCGCCTGTTGCACATCCAACTTTCCGCCCTTTTCCTTCATCCTGACAACCACTTCGTGCCCTTCCAATCCGCTGAGTTCGGGAGGAAGGCCGATGTTGTTGGCAGTAAAACAAATGCTGGGATAAGAGGGATAGGCCACGCAAAGGTATTCTCCATTGCGGGTATAGTAGCCGTCGTAGTAAGGCATAATGACCTCGTGGTCATCGACCGTGATGCTGATGACGTCGCCGAGTGTAAATCCAGCCGCCGACATATCTGCCGCCGTGAAGTCCAGCATCGCGGCCCCAAACTCATTGTACGATACAATTTTTCCTTTAATCATCGGCTCGTTGCCTGCCTTATCGGCGTCGTCGCAAGCAACCATTACGGTCAACAGACCTGCAAAGGTCAAAAACATTGCCGACATCCAACCTCGCTGAAAAGTTGCTGCAAATGGAAAGTGTTTCATTCTTATTCGTTTAATGTGATGAAAAAATGACGTTATTATGGGTTCCGGCCATTCGATTGGACTATATGCGCATATCGGCGAATGAGATCACAGGTCGATTGGTCGGAATCAAACACCGAGTACCATCCCTGCGGCTCGTGCGGAGGGTCGCACAAAAAGTCGTCGCCTTTCTGCCATCGCAAAGCATTGGCGCGTCCGCTGCCGCCCCATCCCCAGAAATTGCAACCGGCCACCAGTCCGCCCGACTGTGCGTTTTGCTCGATTTCAGCGAAAATGAACTCGTAGAACTTATTTCGCGCCAAAACCGACGCATCTGCCGCGTACGAAGCCCCGTCGCGCGGATAACCAAACTCCTCAATTACAATAGGTTTCGCCAGCAAGTGGGCCACATCCTTATGTTGGTCAATATAGCGGCGGGTCTGCAGAAAAACGTCGCCGAGTCCTTCGGAAAGATTGTCGTTGCGCACCCAGCTCCAGTTCTTCGGCCAGATGTGAATCGTAATATAGTCGATGTGTTTGTCCGATGAAATCTGACGGAACAGAAGCGAGTCGTATTGGCAGCCTATGATTCCCTCGCCGCCTATAGAAACCAGGTGGTTTTTGTCAATCGACTTAATCAGTCTGGATGTCTTGCGCAGAAACTTTGCCATGTCCTGCGCACGCTCCATAAGAAACGGGCGCGGCTCGTTGGCAATCTGCCACGCCATGATAGCCGGTTCGTCGGCATAAAGACGTCCGGTGAGCGCATTGCGGCGACTTACGATGCTACGCACATAGCGATGGTAGATTTTCTGAGCACCTTTCACCGTGTAGAATTGCGAGGCATAGCGGCAGTATGCGTTCCATCCGTCGCCGTCGGCATTCGGCGAGTCTCCAAGTCCCATACGGCTCAGATAGTGGCCATAGCCGCCACTCCAATCCCAGGCATTTGTAAGGTAGAAAACCCCTACCATGCCCCGGTCGGCCATTTCATTGAGCAGATAGTCGAGACCTTCGAACACCGACTCGTCGCATGTGCCGTCCTTACGTAGTAGCACGGGCTCGACAAAAGGTGCGTTGGAACTCCCCCACTCCGCTCCGACTAAAATTCTTAGATTATTGACTCCAAGTGATTTAAGACTGTCAAGTTCAAGTCTTAATCTATCTCTGTTTCCACCTTCCGCACGGCTACCTAATATAGGTGCATACCAGAGGTTCGCACCTATATAGTAATAGGGCTCGCCGTTCAGCGAGAAACGGCCGTTCTGCACTTGCACAAACGATTGACTATTCATCGAAAGGCCTATGCTGAAAAACGCACATACTATCAAGCATCGGAAAAAAATGCGGAAACTATGCTCCATAGCGGTGGCCCTTGATGATTTTATCGATTTCGGCCCTACCCTCCTTTTCCTTCATCGTGGCACGCTTGTCGTATTGTTTCTTACCCTTACAAAGCCCGATTTCGAGTTTGGCCAGGCCGTTTTCGTTAATAAAGAGTCGCAGTGGCACAATGGTTAGGCCGGGCGATTTCGTTTCGTTCTTCAGGTGCATAATCTCGCGGCGGTTCAGCAAGAGTTTGCGGTCGCGGCGCAAGGCATGACGACCGAACGAACCGCGCTCGTAGTCGGCCACATACATATTCTTTACCCAAATTTCGTCGTTGCTAATGAAGCAGAACGTATCACTCAGACCTGCCTTGCCGGCCCTGATACTCTTCATCTCGGTGCCGCACAGCACCATGCCTGCCGTGTAGGTGTCGAGGACAAAATAATCGAACGTAGCACGACGGTTTTTTATATTTATGCGACTTGAATTTGCCTTTTTATTTGCCTTCATCGGTAATTGCTTTATTTATTGCAAAAATAACCACCATTCCGCAATAAAAAAAACGGAAGTGAGATTTCGAAGCATCTCACTCCCGTCCGATATGTATATCTGCGGCGCAAACCGGATTAGAACCAGCGCACGTAGCAGAAGTCCTGCTTGTGGGGCATCAGGGCATGTTTCGGATACATGCGAAAAGCGACCTTGTAGGAGCCTGCCAGGTCGACACTGGCCTTCAGTTCAAACTGATAGATGTTGCCCTCGCGCTTCGTCACATTAAGCGGTAGCGACTTGTAGAGGCGGTCCTGGCCGTCAACCGTATTGACAAGCACCATGTCGATGCCTACTGCGTTGTCAAGTCCGGCCTCGTCGATGGTGTGACGTACAAAAATCTCGTCGCCACTGACCACATGGCCCGTAAGCACGTTTTCGCTGGCCTCCGTATTGAGCACCTTGATGTCATTCCACTTCTCGGCCACCATTTCCTTCCAGGCAGCAATCTCTTTGGCCTTTTGGTTGTGGTCGGCAGATATGAGATGGTAGCGCTCAGCCTGCGGCTGGTAGAATTTCGTATAGTAGTCGTCGAGCTGGCGCTTCATCGTGTAGTGTGGGGCAATCTGAGCGATGGAGTTCTTAACGGTGCGAACCCAGTTCTCGCTGTAGCCGCGTGCATTCCTTGCGTAGTAGAGCGGGATAATCTCTTGCTCGAGCAGCGAATAGATGGTCGACGCGTCGAGTTTATCTTGGTGTTCCTGATTCTGATAGGTGCGCTTGTCGGTAAGTGCCCATCCGGCACCTTCGCGATAGCCTTCATACCACCATCCGTCAAGCACCGACAAGTTTACAACGCCATTCATCAGCGCTTTCTCGCCCGACGTGCCAGATGCCTCAAGCGGACGTGTCGGCGTGTTCATCCAGATGTCGACGCCCGATACCAGGCGGCGGGCCAACTGCATGTCGTAGTTCTCGAGGAACAGAATCTTACCGATAAACTCTGGACGCTGTGAAATCTCGAATATGCGCTTAATCAATCCCTGTCCTGCACCGTCGGCGGGGTGAGCCTTTCCGGCGAAAATAAACTGTACGGGATAATTGGGGTTATTGACAATCTTGGCCAGACGATCGATGTCGGAGAACAGAAGATGAGCACGCTTGTAGGTGGCAAAGCGACGTGCGAAGCCAATAAGGAGCGCGTTGGGGTTAATCTTATCGAGCAACGAAACCACACGCGAGGGATCGCCCTGGTTCTTCAGCCACATCTCACGGAAACGCAGGCGGATGTATTCGATAAGTTTATTCTTCAGTTTGACGCGAGTCTCCCAAATGACGTTGTCAGGCACTTCGTAAATCTTTTCCCAGATTTTCTCGTTGCTCTGGTCGTCGAAGAACGTCGAATCGAAGTATTTGTTGTAAACATCCTTCCATTCCTTGGCACTCCACGTAGGATAGTGCACGCCATTGGTAACATAGTTCACGTGGTTCTCCTCCGGATAGTAGCCTTTCCATATCTGGCTGAACATGCGCTGGCTCACCTTGCCGTGCAACCAACTTACGCCGTTCACTTCCTGACAGGTCTTGCACAAGAACGTAGACATGCAGAATTTCTCGCCATGATCTTCGGGATTCGTGCGACCGAGCCCCATGAAGTCATCCCATGAAATGCCCAGCTTCTGCGGTACAAAGCCGAGATACTTGCCGAAGAGCGATTCGTCGAAGTAGTCGTGGCCGGCAGGAACCGGAGTATGTACGGTGTACAACGAAGAAGCGCGAACGAGTTCGAGGGCTTCGTTGAAACTCAATCCCGACTCCACAAAATCAATCAGACGCTGCACGTTGCAGAGTGCGGCATGTCCCTCGTTGCAATGATAAATGTCTTTCTTGATGCCCAGTTTGTTCAAGGCAAGCATTCCGCCGATACCAAGCAAGTATTCCTGCTTCAGACGGTTCTCCCAATCGCCACCATACAACGTATGCGTGATGGAACGGTCGTATTCTGCATTCTCTTGCAAATCGGTATCCAACAGATACAAGGGCACGCGGCCCACGTTTACTCGCCAAACGGCGGCAAAGACATTATGGTCGGGGAACGGAACCGTGATGCGCAACTGGTTGCCATTCTCGTCGAGGACATGCTCGATAGGAAGATGGTCGAAGTCTTGTGCCTCGTAGTTGGCCACCTGCTGTCCATCCATCGAAAGGCTTTGGGTAAAGTAGCCGTAGCGATAGAGGAAGCCGACGGCGCAAAGGTTCACATTGCTGTCGGAAGCCTGCTTCAGGTAGTCGCCAGCAAGAATGCCAAGACCTCCCGAATAGATTTTGAGTACATGAAAGAGACCATATTCCATGCAGAAGTAGGCCACGCTGGCACGATTGCTGTCGGGTTTGACATCCATATAGGCACGGAAATCGTCATAGACCTTGTTCATCTTTGCAATGAACACCGGGTCGTTCTTGAGTTCCTTGATTTTGTGCGAACCAAGACGGCAAAGCAATTCTACAGGGTTCTGGTCGACCTCGTTAAACAAATTCTTGTCAACGGCACGAAAAAGGTCGCGTGCCTCGGCGTTCCACGTCCACCATATATTGTGAGCCAACTCTTGCAATTTCTGCAATTCTTCCGGTATAAAGGTGGTCACATTCAACTGCCTCCATGCGGGCTCATTGACATTACTGATTTTCATTTTCATTATTCTTGATATTTATAGATGGCTAATTATTGTTCAGTTTTTAGACAAGGCTATTGAATAGGCTGTAAGATAGTGCTGTATGAAATGGTTCCAATGGGCCAACTGGGCAATTCTAGAAGCATTGCGACGGCATTTCTGCCGCGAGGCCGACGACATGGCCGACATCTCAACGACATATTTCGCCAAGCGGTTAGTCAGTTCCTCAAAATTATCGTCGTCTCGTTCAACCACTATGACCCCATTCTCCAAGGATGCCGTGTGGACGGTCACCTCCTTAACCCACTGGCCGAAACCCGACAGGTCGGTCGTTATCGTAGGCACACGGAACGCGCAAGATTCGAGCGGCGTGTAGCCCCAGGGTTCGTAGTACGACGGATAAAGCGTCAGGTCGTTGGCAAGAAGCAGTTCGTAGTACGGAAGATTGAACACGCCATCCTTGCCATCGAGATAGCACGGAACAAGAATGACATACACCTTCGTGTCGCCCTCGTTTGTCATGCCATAATAACGCAAGGTGGAAACAATCTGGTCGGAATCCGGATTAAAGAGTTCATGGGTGATGAACGGCGCGGGAAGCGGACCGGCTTCCGGTGTCCGGCGAGCCAGGCGGTCAGTCAAATCCGTACGCACCTGCTTGGTCCAGCACGGCACCTCTATCAGAGCAATCACCTCGTGCCCTTCTTTCGGTTTCAACAAGTCGGCGGCCTTGCGGAGAGAAGCCACATAGGCATCCATCCCCTTACAGCGGAAATCGTTGCGTCCGCTGGTCGACACGATAAGCGTATCCTTGGCAAAGGCGTGTCCCGTCAGGGCTTCTGCCACCTCAATGACCTTGGCCCGTGCCCGGTTTCGTCCCTGTGTATAGACTATGCCACTGGGAACGATGGCGGAGTCGAATCCGTTGGGCAGTACGCAATCGGCACGCTTGCCGAGCAACTGCTCACATTCAATATTCGTAAACTCGCTGACCGTAGTAAAGCAGTCGGCGTGCCAAGCACTTTGCTTCTCGACGCTATGCTTTGCCTCCATATTCAATTCGGAAGCCATTTGGTCGCCGTTATAGCCCTTGAAATAGCGATAGAGTTCCTTGCCGTTACTCGTGATGGAACGACCTATGCTCGTGGCATGCGTCGTGAAAACAGTAGCCACTTGCGGGCAGGCATTCTTCAGGAACAGCATTCCCAAGCCCGACATCCACTCGTGTGCCTGATATACGACGTTGGCCTTCTCGGGCAGACATTCTTTGACGAGCACTTCCACTACCCGACCTGCGGCATAGGCAAAAAGACTTGCCTCGTCGTAGTCGCCATAGGCATGCAGCGAATCTACGCGGAACAGGTTCCACGCATCCGTATAGATTTGATTGCGCTGGCTATAAAATGAAGAAAAATCGACGAGCAACGCATTTGCATTACCTGCCGACTCCCATCGTCCCATACGCACCGAGAGACCTGCCTTATGGAAGGCTGCCGTCCACTCGGGGAACAGGCTGTCGTCCTCGATGAAATCATCCGAATCATTGACTTTCAAATCCGGACCAATAAAAAACAACCGGCCAGGAAACTGCTCGCCCAATACGTTAGCATGCGACGAAAGCACGGTGTATATTCCACCGACCTTGTGGCATACCTCCCAACTGACTTCGAAGATGTAATCCGGACGAACCCTATTTTTCTGCATCAATCTGTGCCTTTTATTGTTTGAGTCGCAAAATTACAAAAATACTCCAAATTATTCCATAATTGTATCTACATATTTTACACCACGCAAAATACACCTATTTTATTTTTTATAATATAAAATATGACGGAGGCACGATGCTATTATGTAATTTATTATTTTTGCATCTAAATTGAAAAATTCTAAACTATTCTATAATCATCCAACAAACTTCTTCATGAAAGTTTTCAAGACAAAACGGGGACTAAATCTGAAACTGACAGGTGAAGCCCCTCAAAATCTAATATCGGCTCCGTTGCCTGCCCTATGGGCACTCAAGGAAAACTGCTGGTATGGATTGCGGCCCAAGTTGCTGGTACACGAAGGCGACGAGGTATGCGTAGGTTCCCCCTTAGTCGCAGACAAGAAGAACGGCCTGGTTGTAGGCACGTCGGCAGTCAGCGGCAAGGTGAAAGAGATTGTCCGTGGCGACCGGCGTAAACTTTTGGCTGTCGTAGTTGAAACCGATGGCAAACAGACACATTTGGAAGGTCTGCCTACCCTTTCGGTGGATGCAAGCCCCAAATCGACGGTTGCCTCGCTTTGCCAGACCGGCTTGGCGCTGACCATCCGCAAAAGGCCTTACGACATCTGCATCGACGGAACGACTTTGCCTCGGGACATCTTTGTAAGTTGCTTCAACAAGATGCCTTTGGCTGCCGACTTCAATTTCGTGGTCTCGAAACGAGAGAATGAATTTGAAACCGGTATTCGCATTCTGAAAAACATTGCTCCGGTGCATCTTGGTATCAATCCCGAGCAGACAACTGCCGAATGGATTTCGGAAGAAGATGCATCCATCCACATTTTCGACGGTCCCAACCCCTCCGGCAACGTGGGAGTTCAGATACACCACGTTTCGCCCGTTGGAAAGAACGACGAGGTGTGGACCCTCGACCCGGAAAGTGTGTGCCTGATTGGTGCCTACGCGCTGACCGCCAAACTAAACTGGACGCGCCGTATGGCTATCGGTGGCGACCAGTTTGAAAAGAACGGCTATCTTGAAGTGCTGGCCGGATGCCCCGTGAAAGACATTCTCGCCAACTATGCCCTGAAGGACGGCCACACGGTTCGCCTTATCGACGGCAATCCGCTCGTCGGTTCGCGCGTGGCGGCCGATGGTTTCACCTCGCTGACGACGACGTCGGTATGTGCAATCGCCGAGGGCAATGAGACCAACGAGGTGTTAGGCTGGATTCGTCCGCGCTTCAAGGACTTCTCCGTGTCGCGCTCTTATTTCTCGTGGCTTCAGAAGGGCAAAGCCCGCAGTCTTGACTGTCGCATCAAGGGCGCCCATAGGCACATGATTATGAGCGGCGAATATGACAGGGTGCTTCCTATGGATATCATGGGCGAGTTCCTTATCAAGGCCATCCTGACCGGAGATATCGACCGCCAGGAGGCGCTGGGCATCTACGAAGTGGCTCCCGAGGACTTTGCCGTAGCAGAGTTTGTTGATTCGAGCAAACTTGAATTGCAGCGAATCGTAAGAGAAGGACTTGACATCCTAAGAAAAGAAAACGAATAAAATTACGAATATGATTAAGAAACTATTCGACAGACTAAGGCCACATTTCTCCGAAGGCGGAAAACTTCACTGTTTCTACTCCGTGTTCGAAGGATTTGAGAGTTTCGCGCTGGTTTCCAACGAGACCTCAAAGTGTGGTGTAAATATCCACGACTGCATCGACTCGAAGCGTATCATGTCGTTTGTGGTCATAGCACTTATGCCAGCCCTGCTCTTTGGCATGTATAACATCGGCTATCAAAACGCCTTGGCCGCCAACGCGCTTGAAGGAAGCACTTGGTTCTCGCTCTGGCTGTTCGGCTGCCTGGTCATGCTGCCTAAAATTATTGTCAGCTATCTGGTTGGCTTGGGCATCGAGTTCACCGTGGCTCAGTGGCGCAAGGAAGAAATCAACGAGGGCTATCTGGTTACGGGTCTGCTCATCCCGATGATTCTGCCGGTCGGCACTCCGCTGTGGATGCTCGCCCTTGCAGTGGCTTTCAGCGTCATTCTGGCCAAAGAGATATTCGGTGGCACGGGAATGAACATCTTCAATCCCGCACTGATTGCCCGTGCATTCCTTTTCTTCTCCTATCCCACCAAGATGTCGGGCGACAAGGTTTGGGTGGCACAAGATGCAATCGGCCAGTGGGGCCATGCTCTCCCCGAAGGCACCACGATGGCCACTCCGTTGGGCCAACTCAGTGCCAATCTCGATGCACAGACCAGCCTGTCGGACATGGTTGTCGGACTGATACCCGGTAGCGTGGGTGAAACAAGCGTCATTGCCATCGCAATTGGTGCTGCCATTCTCCTATGGACCGGCATTGCCTCGTGGAAGACCATGGTAAGCGTGTTTGCCGGTGGTGCCCTGACGGCATGGCTGTTCAATATCGGCGGATTGAATACGGGCATTGCCCAACTTCCCTGGTACGAACATCTGCTGCTCGGCGGCTTCTGCTTCGGTGCCGTATTTATGGCCACCGACCCAGTGACCAGCGCCCGTACCGAAACCGGCAAGTACTTCTACGGATTCTTCATCGGCGTGCTTGCCATTTGCATCCGCGTGCTCAACCCGGGCTATCCTGAGGGCATGATGCTCGCCATCTTGTTTATGAATATGTGGGCACCGCTCATCGACTACATCGTGGTCGACAGAAACATCAAGCGGAGAGCCAAGCGCCTCAAGGCCAACCAATAGTCATTTCAAAATTTAGGAACATGAAACTAAATACAGAAAACAACCTATACACGATTCTATATATCGTAGTTGTGGTGATAGTTGTGGCTTTTCTATTGGCCTTCAGCTATTCCGGACTAAAATCGCGTTCGGATGCCAACGAACGAATCAATAAGAAGGAGCAAATCCTGGCTGCCCTCAACCTGCGCAACCTGCCCAAGGACAGTGTCGATGCTGTTTATAAGCAAGTCGTCGTATCCGACTTGGTGATTTCCGCCGACGGACAGGTCGTCAAGAAAGGTGAGAAGCAAGACCAAGACGGTTTCCAGATTGAGCGCAAGGCTTTCAGCAAGGACAACCTTCCCCTCTACATCTGCCAGATAGACGGCGACACAAAGTATGTACTCCCAATGGTCGGCAAGGGACTTTGGGGTTCGATATGGGGTTTTATTTCCGTCAACGCAGACGGCAAGACCGTCTATGGAGCCTACTTCGCCCACGAAAGCGAAACGGCCGGACTAGGAGCCATTATCAACGAGCCGTCGTTCCAGAACCAATTTCAGGGTAAACTTATCGCGACGGCTGAGGGCGACACGCTCCAGGTTGTCAAGAGCGGCGCAGCCAACAACGAGCCTACCAAGTGCGACGGTGTCACCGGTGCCACGCTCACGTCGAATGGGGTAAACATGATGATACATACCTATCTGAACTACTATCTCCCCTACCTCAACTCCCTCAACAATCCCCAATAGAAACACTCCTATTTATATATATAAACCATTATGGCTACAAATAATAAAGAAGCCTTTGTCACCCCGCTGAGTCAGAACAATCCGATTCTGATGCAGGTGCTGGGCATCTGTTCGGCTTTGGCAGTGACCGCCAAGTTAGAGCCAGCCATCGTTATGGGCTTGTCCGTAACCATCATCCTGGCCTTTAGCAATGCCATCATCTCAATCATCCGCAAGTCCATACCCAAGCGTGTGCGCATCATTGTGCAGCTGGTTGTCGTGGCTACTCTCGTGACCATCGTAAGCCTCTTGCTGAAAGCATTCATGTATGACGTCAGCGTGCAACTTAGCGTGTATATCGGCCTTATCATTACCAACTGCATCCTGATGGGACGTCTGGAGGCGTTTGCCATGTCCAACAAGATGGTTCCAAGTTTGCTCGACGGTATTGGCAACGGTCTTGGCTACGCGTGGATACTGGTCGTCGTCGGTGCCATCCGTGAACTGTTCGGTAGCGGCACGCTGCTTGACTATCGCATCATCCCCGAGTCGTTCTACCAATTCGGATACGAAAACAACGGCATGATGATGATGCCCGCCATGGCCCTGATTATCGTGGGCTGCATCGTGTGGGTACACCGTATTATCAACAAAGACATTGTCGAATAACAAATAGATTGACATGGTACACGAATTCAGTCTTTTCCTAAGGTCCATCTTTGTGGACAATATGATATTTGCATCCTTCCTCGGGATGTGCTCCTACCTTGCCGTCAGCAAAAATGTCAAGACCTCCTTCGGCCTGGGCATTGCCGTGACATTTGTGCTGGTCGTTACGATGCCTGTCAACTACTTGTTGCAGACGAAGGTTCTGTCCGAGGACGGCATCTTCGGCATCGACCTGACCTATTTAGCCTTTATCCTGTTCATTGCTGTCATAGCCGGCATCACGCAGTTGGTTGAGATGCTGGTCGAGCGGTTCTTCCCGGCACTCTATTCGGCACTGGGCATATTCCTGCCGCTAATCGCCGTGAACTGTGCCATCATGGGTGGCAGCCTGTTCATGCAGCAACGCATCGGTCTCGACTCCACGTCGTCGCAGTACATAGGCAGCCTGGGCGACACGTTTGTCTACGCATTCTCCTCGGGCATCGGCTGGCTCATGGCCATTGTGCTGTTGGCAGCCATCCGCGAGAAGATGGCCTACACGAATGTGCCCCGACCCCTTCGCGGACTTGGCATCACGTTTATCACAGTCGGCCTGATGGCTATGGCTTTCATGTGTTTTTCTGGACTAAATTTATAATTCGATATGGATATCAATTTCATCCTTATAAGTATTGGCGTATTTCTCACGGTTATCTTGCTGTTGGTAGTCATTCTGCTGATAGCAAAAGCCTACCTGCTTCCCAGTGGCGAGGTGAACATAACCGTCAATGACAAAGAATCGTTGAGCGTGCCGCAAGGAGAAAGCCTGCTGACCACTCTTAACAATGCCGGCGTCCACCTGCCTTCAGCCTGTGGCGGTAAGGGGTCGTGCGGACAGTGTAAGTGCCAGGTGACTGCCGGCGGCGGAGAAATCCTCGATGTAGAAAAAGGACACTTCACCCGTAAGGAAATCAAGTCGAACTATCGTCTTGGCTGCCAGGTGAAGGTCAAGAGCGACATGGACATCAAGGTGGCCGAGTCGGTGCTGGGCGTAAAGGAATACGAATGCACGGTTATCTCCAACAAGAACGTGGCTTCGTTCATCAAGGAGTTTATCGTGGCCCTGCCCGAAGGAGAACACATGGATTTCATCCCGGGTTCCTATGCCCAGATACGCATCCCTGAATACACGATGGACTACGACAAGGATATCGACAAGGACAGCATCGGTCCGGAATATATCGAGTCGTGGAAGCGCTTTGGCATCTTCGGTCTGAAGTGCGTCAACAAGGAGCCGACCATTAGGGCCTACTCCATGGCCAACTACCCGGCCGAGGGCGACCGCTTCATGCTGACCGTCCGCATTGCCACTCCGCCGTTCCGCCCGAAGGAGCAAGGCGGCGGCATGATGGACGTAATGCCCGGCATTGCCTCTTCCTACATCTTCTCGCTCAAACCCGGCGACAAGGTAATCATGAGCGGTCCTTACGGAGACTTCCACCCCCACTTCGAGACGAAGAACGAAATGATATGGGTCGGCGGTGGCGCCGGCATGGCCCCGCTACGTGCGCAGATTATGCACATGACGCGCACCTTGCACACGACCGACCGAAAGATGAGTTTTTTCTACGGAGCCCGCTCACTGAGTGAAGTGTTCTACCTGAAAGACTTCCTGCAACTGGAGAAAGATTTCCCGAACTTCAAGTTCTATCTGGCACTCGACCGTCCCGACCCCGCAGCCGATGCGGCTGGCGTTGCCTACACGCCCGGTTTTGTGCACCAAGTCATGTGGGAGAAATACCTGAAGAACCACGAGGCACCGGAAGATATCGAGTTCTACATGTGCGGCCCCGGCCCGATGTCAAAGGCCGTTACCGGACTGCTCGACAGTCTGGGTGTCCCGCCCGAGAACATTGCCTTCGACGATTTCGGAGGATAGTTTCCGGACGATATCTCTCATACCTTACCAACGAGGAGCCTGCCCCACCGCGGCTCCTCGTTTATTTTTGCGCATAAAAGAAAGCGGCACACCGGCCGGATGCTGATGTGCCACTTTTCGTAACTTATGGCTGTCGGTTTAGTCGAGCTGCGTGAGTTTGTTGTCGGAACCGAGCACTTCTTTAATCTTGTGTTCGTAGAGTTCCGTCATCAAATCTCGTGCGGGACCGCAGTATTTGCGCGGGTCAAATTCGCCGGGCTTGTCGTTGAAGACCTTACGGACAGCAGCCGTAAAGGCCAGACGAGAGTCGGAGTCGATGTTGATTTTGCAAACGGCGCTCTTCGAAGCCTTGCGAAGCTGCTCTTCGGGACTACCAACTGCATCGGGCAGTTTGCCACCGTTGGCATTGATGATGTCCACGTATTCCTGAGGAACGGAGCTCGAACCGTGCAATACGATTGGGAATCCGGGCAGTTTCTCCATGATGGCATCCAGGATGTCAAAGGCAAGAGGAGGAGGAACCAGACGACCGGTCTGCGGGTCGCGGGTGCACTGGTCGGGAGTAAACTTGTATGCGCCGTGGCTCGTACCAATCGAAATGGCCAGGCTGTCCACACCCGTCTTGCTTACGAAGTCAATTACTTCCTCGGGCTTCGTGTAGTGCGACTCTTCGGCCTGTACCTCGTCTTCTACGCCGGCCAGCACGCCGAGTTCGCCTTCAACCGTTACGTCAAACTGGTGAGCATACTCAACCACCTTGCGAGTCAGGGCCACGTTCTCTTCATAGGGAAGCGCAGAACCGTCAATCATAACGGAAGAAAAACCGAAATCTACACAACTCTTACATACCTCGAAACTATCACCGTGGTCCAGGTGAAGCACGATTTCGGGGTGCTTGCAGCCAAGTTCCTTGGCATATTCTACGGCACCCTGAGCCATGTAGCGCAGCAGAGTCTGGTTGGCATAGTTGCGGGCACCCTTAGATACCTGCAGGATAACCGGGCTCTTCAGCTCACTACTTGCTTTGATAATGGCCTGAAGCTGTTCCATATTGTTGAAGTTGAACGCAGGAATAGCATAGCCACCGTTGATAGCCTTCTTGAACATTTCACGCGTGTTCACAAGGCCCAATTCTTTGTAACTAACCATAGTTTTTTGAATTTTATAAAAAAAGATGTTGCGATTTTTTGATTAGGCTTGCAAAGTTAGAAAATTATACTGATAATTTTTTCAAGTAAGCCGTGTTTCTTTTCGTACTTCTGTCAAATTAGCATGTCGGACTTCATGGGACGTCGAAACGAACGGTGTACGACTTCCACTGTGTGACATACGGTTCGATGAATTCCTGCTCGTCAATTGACAGCAAGCCCACCGACAGACTGCAAAAGAGATTCGGCAGCCCCGGACGGAACTCATAGCAGAAGAACGGCGCCTGCTCCAACTTCCGACAGACAATCTGCCACTCAGCCTTATCGCCCTCTTCCGACGGCCGCACAAACTCGCTCACCTGCAGATTCGGCCAGGCCACATTTGCCGGACTCCAATCGGAGTACCTATAGAACGAAAGCCGGCTGTAGGCAAACAGCGACCGATAGGTTTCCACCACCGCCACGACACCCTCGTCCGCATACAGACGAAGTTGCAGGCGAGTCGTCTCGCCTTGGTTGAGAGTCAGCAACACCGAGTCGCAGTGACTTATCTCGCACTTGCCGCCCAGGTTGTCCGTCACGTTCGACGCAATGCCGGCCCGGTAGTAGTCGAGCAAGTTCAACCGCGCCGTCCTGTCCAGTTGCGGCAACACCTCCGACGGCAACTGCAGGAAAAGCGAATCAACTTCTACGCAAAAGCCATTTACACAGGCCACCAGAAGCAATAAAACTGCTAAAAACCTCTTCATAAGCGAATTCTTGCCACAAAAATATAAAAAAACTCCCTTACGATTTGCTCTATTAAATGCAATAATATAATTTTGCATCCGATTTATTTAGCCCATTACACCCCTTCAGTGTTACCAGCATTGAAACAAACAAAATAAAACTGATATGAAAAAAGGCATTCATCCTGAGAACTATCGTCCTGTAGTATTCAAAGATATGAGTAATGGCGATATGTTTTTGTCGCGCTCTACTGCGAAGACCACTGAAACCGTAGAATTTGAAGGAGAAACCTATCCTGTCTTCAAACTTGAAATCTCTAACACTTCTCACCCCTTCTACACGGGTAAATCGAAACTTGTCGATACCGCTGGTCGCGTAGATAAGTTCTTCACCCGCTACGGACAGGCTCGCAAGAAGTAAGCGTTTCAAGACACAACACGCGTTTAGAAACTAAAACGGTGGACGATGTGGGAGCAATCCCCTATTCGTCCACCGCTTTTGTTTTGTACGAGCCTTAATTGTACGGCGCAAACGTTGCGGTTCATAATTTTTTCCATAATTTTACCTTCAAATTCAACTCAACCCCCTATCGGCCGTGTTTGTATTCTCGTTTCTCGAATCGTTTGGAAAATACCTGCAATTGATGGGTCGCACCTTCCGCCGTCCTGATTCGTGGCGTATGTTCTTCAAGCAATACCTTCGCGAAATGGCACAGTTGGGCGTCGACTCCATCCCCATCGTCCTGCTCATTTCGTTCTTCATCGGTGCCGTCATCTGCATCCAAATCAAACTGAACATACAGAGCGCATGGATGCCCCACTGGGTTTCGGGCTATGTGACCCGCGAAATCATGCTACTCGAGTTCTCCTCGTCCATCATGTGTCTAATTCTTTCGGGCAAGGTGGGTTCGAACATCGCCTCGGAAATAGGCACCATGCGCACTTCCCAGCAGATTGACGCGCTCGACGTGATGGGCGTCAACTCGGCCAACTACCTCATACTGCCGAAGATTGCCGGACTGGTCACCATGATACCCATTCTGGTCATCTTCTCCACGGCCTGCGGCATACTGGGTGCCTACGCCACGGCGTGGATAGGACGCATCATCACCGCAAGCGACCTCACGGCCGGCATGCAGCACGACTTCGTGTCGTGGTTCTTCTGGATGGGCATCATCAAGAGCCTGTTCTTCGCCTTCATCATCGCCAGCGTATCGTCGTTCTTCGGATACACCGTCAACGGCGGTTCCATTAGCGTGGGCAAAGCATCTACCAACGCCGTGGTCTCTTCGTCGATGCTCATTCTCTTTTCCGACCTCTTCCTCACCAACCTACTGTCATGATAGAAGTAAGCCACGTCACCAAGCAGTTTGAGGGCAAGACGGTCCTCAAAGACATTTCCACCATATTCCCCGATGGCAAGACCAACCTCATCATCGGTCGCAGCGGTGCGGGCAAGACGGTGCTGCTTAAGACCATCGTAGGATTGCTGAGACCCACAGAAGGCGACGTGCTCTACGACGGGCGCAGTTTCGTGAATATGGACAAGTACGAACTGGCCATGATGCGTCGCGAGATGGGCATGATATTTCAGTCGGCAGCCCTGTTCGACTCGCTCAGTGTCATCGAGAACGTCATGTTCCCCCTCGACATGTTCTCCGACTTCACCTATGCCCGTCGCGAAAAGCGAGCCATGGAGTGCCTGAGCCGTGTGAACCTGGCCGATGCGGCCCACCTGCGCCCCGACGAGATATCGGGCGGCATGCAGAAGCGCGTGGCCATAGCCCGCGCCATCGCACTTGAGCCACGCTATCTGTTCTGCGACGAGCCCAACTCTGGTCTCGATCCGCAGACATCTCTCGTCATCGACGAACTCATCTCGGGCATCACCCACGACCTCAATATCACCACCATCATCAACACCCACGACATGAACTCCGTGCTGGGCATCGGCGAGCACATCCTCTTCATCTCCGACGGACACAATGAGTGGGAAGGCACCAAGCACGAGGTGATGGACTCCGGCAACCATACGCTCGACGACTTCATCTTCGCATCCGACCTCCTGAAGAAACTGCACGAAGATGCACTGAGGCCGTAGGCCGACCACCTTATCGAAATAGGTTACGACTATGCAAAAAAACTTTAAAGTATTGCTTTTTGTATTCGTCGTAACCTTTTGTGTTTCCGCAAACTTACACGCGCAAGACAAACTGTTTAGGATTGTCGAATACAACGTAGAGAACCTGTTCGACACCATCCACCAGGAGGGCTTGAACGACCAGGAATTCACGCCCACGGGTAGCCACCGCTGGGACAGCAGGCGCTATTGGAGCAAGCAGGACCGGCTGCTGCGCACGATTGTGGCCTGCGGAGGCATAGAGCCCCCGGCTATCGTCGTGATGTGCGAAGTAGAGAACGACTCGGTGCTTGCCGACCTCACGCGCCATACCCGCCTGGCCATGCTCGGCTATGAGTTCGTAGCCACGCAGGGTTCCGACCCGCGAGGCATCAATGTAGCCCTGCTCTACCAGCCCATACAGTTCAAACCGCTCCGTGTGGAACGCCTACAAGTGAATACGCCTCACAATCCGCTCGGTTCCACACGCGACATTCTCTATGTGTCGGGACTCGTGCCCACGCTCGACACGCTCGACCTATACTGCGTCCACCTGCCCAGTCGGTCGGGCGGACAGACTGCCACCGACAAACGCCGCACCGAGGCGGTCTCCGTGGTGGCAGCCCACATCGACCGGGAGCGGCAACGCGGCCGACGGCCCAACCACATCGTGCTGGGCGACTTCAACGACGAGTGGCACAACAACTGCATACGCAAGACGCTCAAGGCCATACGCCCCAAGGGCGACATCGACCGCGAGGCAAACTATGTGCTTACGGCCCGCATGAAAGCAGCCCATGGCATTCGCGGCACCTACTATTTTCAGCGGCAATGGTCGCAGTTGGACAACATCGTGGTCGCAGGAAGTCTGCTCGACCCATCGGCCCGTTTCCATACGCGCCCTGAGAACTGCCGCATCGGTGCCTTCGACTTTCTGCTCGAACACGACCGCATGCAGCGATACAAGCCGCGCCGCAACTATCTGGGCACGCACTACCACGGCGGCTATTCCGACCACCTGCCTCTCCTACTCGACTTCGTCTGCAAGCCCGTCGGCGAGGAATGAACCCCGTGCCGCCGACTGCGATGCACTCACGACAACATCTTGAGCCCTACGACCGACACGAGGAGCGTAGTGATGAAGAACAACCGCCAAAACGTGGCCGGCTCGTGGAAGATAAGGATGCCCACAAGTACGGTGCCCACAGTTCCTATGCCCGTCCAGACGGAATAGGCTGTGCCAAGCGGAAGCGTCTGCGTGGCCTTTGCCAGTAGCGCCATGCTCGTGACGGAAATGAAAACGAAGCCGCCCATCCAGGCCCACCATTCCAGGCCGGCAGCGGCTTTTGCACGGCCCAGGCAGTAGGTGAAACCCACCTCGCAAAGACCTGCTAAAATCAAGATAATCCAAGCCATTTGCAATCTTGCTACCTATTGAGGGCTGCAAGACTATCTCGGCGACTCCTTCTAAGGCTCTGCAAAGATACAAAAAACTGCAAGAATCCTCTTGTAGCACGCATCTGCCAATTTCCAAACCCCACCCCACAAAAAAGCATTATGCAATTCCGAAATTGTATAGTACAATTCGCAGATTGCATAATGCCGTTTCTCCGTTACATAATGCCGTTTTGCCGTCGCATTATGTAATTCCGGCGCCAGGGGTTGCCTACGCCAGTTCCTCTATGACTTTCTTTATGCGACGCATGGCTTCCTCGATGTTGGCCTCGCTGGTGGCGTAGCTCAAGCGGATGCAGTCGGGGTCGCCAAAGGCATCGCCGCCCACAGTCGAGACATGCGCGTATTCAAGCAGGTACATCGCCAGGTCGGTACTGTTGGCGATGGTCCATCGTCCGTTTTTCTTGCCAAAGAGTGCGTTGCACTTCGGGAAGATATAGAATGCGCCGTCGGGCACATTGACTTCGAAGCCGGGCACTTGCTTGGCCAGCGACACAATGAGGTCGCGCCGGCGCTGAAATGCCTGACGCATGGTCTCAACACATTCCTGCGGACCGTCGAATGCCACCAAGGCTGCCTTCTGACTGACGGAGCACGGGCCGCTCGTATATTGTCCCTGCAACTTATTGCAGGCCTTGGCCAGCCAAACGGGACCGGCCATGAACCCAATGCGCCATCCGGTCATGGCATAGGCCTTCGACACGCCGTTGATGATGACCGTGCGCTCGAGCATATCGGGCGACTTGGCCATCGAGGCGTGCGTGCCCAGATAGTTGATGTGCTCGTAGATTTCGTCGGCAATGACAAACACCTGCGTATGGCGCTGCAGAACCTGAGCCAGCGCGTTGAACTCAGCCTGCGTATAGACGGCTCCCGTGGGGTTCGACGGCGAGCAGAAGACGATGGCCTTGGTGCGCGGCGTAATGGCAGCCTCGAGTTGCTCAGGGGTCACCTTGAAGCCCGACTCAAAGGTGGTCGGGATGACCACGGGAGTGGCGCCGCTCAACAATACCATCTGCGGATAACTCACCCAATAGGGCGCGGGAATGAGCACCTCGTCGCCGGCACCAGCCAGCGCCATGATGGCATTGCAGACACTTTGCTTGGCACCATTCGACACCACGATTTGCTCGGGCTTGTAGTCTAGTCCGTTCTCGCGCTGCAACTTGCGCACGATAGCCTGGCGGAGGTCCATGTAGCCCATGCCGGGCGAATAGCGTGTCCAACCGTCGTCGATGGCCTTCTTGCCAGCCTCCTTGATATGCGTGGGGGTCGGAAAGTCGGGCTCACCCACCGACAGGGTGATTACGTCGATGCCTTGGGCCTGCAGTTCCATGCTCTTTGCAGTCATTGCAAGCGTGGCGGACGGCTGCAGCCGATTCACATTGTCTGATAACGGATTCATTGTCTATTAGTTGTAGTTTAGGTTGTTGGTTTCGATGAAGGGGCTATGCTTATCTGTTCTTGCCCAGGAAGCGCAGCAGATAGAGGAACAGGTTGATGAAGTCGAGATAGAGTTGCAAGGCACCCATGAGGGCTATCTTTAGCACGGTTTCGTTGTCGTAGCTGTCGGAGTCGATAAGATTCTGCTTGATTTTCTGGGTGTCGTAGGCCGTCAGACCCGTGAACATGACTACGCCGATTATCGACAGGATGAGTTCGAACGTCGAGTTGTGGAAGAACAGGTTAACCAGCGAGGCAATAATCGTACCTATGAGCAGCATGTAGAGTATGCGTCCGAGCGTGGAAAGGTCGCGCTTGGTGAAATATCCCACACACGACATGACGCCAAAGGTGCCGGCCGTAACCAAGAAGGTGGTGACGATGCTTTCCCTTGTGTAGGACAGCAACACGAACGACAAGGTGACGCCGTTGACCAGCGAATAGAGCGCAAACATGAGCGACGCCGTCTTGAACGACATCTTGTTGATGCGCATGCTAAGCAGTATGACCAGTCCGACCTCGGCAATCATCATTCCGAACAATAAGACGGGATTGGTGCCCAGCACAGCAACCCAGTCGGGGCGTCCGGCCACGAAGTAGGCTGCGCCGGCGGTGATGGCCAGGCCTAAAGTCATCCAGAGATATACGTTTCTCATTAACTTGGCATAGGTCAGATCCATTTCAATGGGTCTTTCCTGCAAATACTTTTCTTCGAAATCCATAGTTGTAATAGCAATTAGATGGAAAATATCCTAATAATTATAAGTGCAGATTATGGCCCATGCGCTCTTTCTTGGTGCGCATGTATTTCTCGTTATACGGATTGGGCGAAACCTCGAGCGGCACGTTTTCAACAATCTCCAGCCCGTAGGCTTCCAGTCCCACGCGCTTCACCGGATTGTTTGTCATTAGGCGCATGCGGTGTACGCCGAGCAGTTGCAGGATTTGTGCGCCGACACCATAGTCGCGCTCGTCGGGGTCGTAGCCCAGATGCACGTTTGCCTCGATGGTGTCGAGCCCTTGTTCCTGCAGTTTATAGGCGGCAATCTTGGCCATGAGCCCAATGCCGCGGCCCTCCTGGTTCAGATAGAGCACGACGCCCTTGCCTTCGTTCTCGACCATCTTCATGGCCAAATGCAACTGGTCGCCACAGTCGCACCGCTGACTGCCAAAGATGTCGCCGGTCATACACGAGGAGTGTACGCGCACCAGTATGGGCTCGTCGGGCTCCCAAGTCCCTTTTATCAGGGCGATATGCTCCATCCGGTTCGATTTCTGGCGAAACGGAATCAGGTGAAAGTGACCGTATTCGGTAGGAAGGTCCACCTCCTCGCCCTGCTCCACCAGGCATTCGGTGGCAAGGCGGTAGGCGATGAGGTCCTTGATGGTCAGTATGCACAGATTGTGCTGCTTGGCGAACTCAATGAGTTGCGGCATGCGAGCCATGGTGCCGTCGTCGTTCAGAATCTCTATCAAACAGGCCACGGGTTGCAGTCCGGCCAGGCGAGCCAGGTCGACGGCAGCCTCCGTATGGCCGGCACGGGCAAGCACGCCGCGGTCCTGCGCATAGAGCGGATTGATGTGTCCCGGACGGCCGAACGTCTCGGGGCGACTATCGGGGTCGGCCAAGGCACGGATGGTGGCAGCGCGGTCGGCAGCGCTCACGCCCGTCGTACAGCCTTCGAGTTTGTCGACCGTAACCGTGAACGGAGTGCCAAGCATGCTGGTGTTCTGACTGACCTGATGCGGCAAGTTCAGTTCGTTGCAGCGCTCGATGGTCAACGGCGCACAAAGCACGCCACGCCCGCAGTGGAGCATGAAATTAACGCTGTCGGTGGTGGCAAACTCGGCTGCCATGACAAGGTCGCCCTCGTTCTCACGGTCTTCGTCGTCAACCACTACCACAAAGTTGCCTTTGCGGAATTCCTCAAGGGCTTCATCAACTGTTGCCAAGTGAAAATCTTCTTGCATAATGCTATGCTATGTTTGAATGGTTTTGCAATGTGAACGAGCAGGTGCGACTAATCGACAAGCAACTTGCGATAGCGCACGCGATGGGCGTCGGTCAGTCCGAGGCGCTTCGTCTTGTTGGCCTCATATTCGGAGTAACTGCCTTCGTAGAAGTAGACATTTCCGTCGCCCTCGAAGGCAAGAATGTGCGTGCAGATGCGGTCGAGGAACCAACGGTCGTGGCTGATGACCACCACGCAGCCGGCAAAGTCGTCGAGGGCCTCTTCAAGCGCACGCAGGGTGTTGACGTCAATGTCGTTGGTGGGCTCGTCGAGCAACAGCACGTTGCCCTCTTGCTTAAGCGCCAGCGCCAACTGCAAGCGGTTGCGCTCACCGCCCGACAAGACTGCACACTTCTTCTGCTGGTCGATGCCCGAGAAATTGAAGCGGCTCAGATAGGCACGGGCATTTACGTCGCGGCCGCCCAGACGTAGCAGTTCGTTGCCCTGACTGATGACCTCGTAGACGGTCTTGTCCGGGTCGATGTCCGTATGCTGCTGGTCGACGTAGGAAATCTTTACGGTCTCGCCTATCTCGAAACTGCCCTCGTCGGGCTTCTCCAGTCCCATGATGAGGCGAAACAGCGTGGTCTTGCCTATGCCGTTCGGGCCGATGACGCCGATGATGGCATTGGGAGGCAAGGTGAAATTGAGGTCGGAGTACAGCAGTTTGTCGTCGAAGGCTTTCTTCACGTGAATGGCCTCGATGACCTTGTTGCCCAAGCGTGGTCCGTTGGGGATGAATATCTCGAGTTTCTGCTCTTTCTCTTTGACGTCTTCGTTGAGCAGTTGGTCGTAACTGTTCAAGCGTGCCTTACCCTTTGCCTGGCGTGCCTTGGGCGCCATACGCACCCATTCCAGTTCGCGCTCGAGGGTCTTGCGCCGCTTCGACTCGCTCTTTTCTTCCTGCTCCAGGCGTTTTGCCTTCTGCTCGAGCCACGACGAATAGTTTCCCTTCCAGGGAATGCCTTCGCCACGGTCCAGTTCGAGAATCCAGCCAGCCACGTCGTCGAGGAAATAGCGGTCGTGGGTGACAGCAATCACCGTGCCCTCGTATTGGTTGAGGTGCTGCTCCAGCCAGTCGATGCTTTCGGCGTCGAGGTGGTTGGTGGGCTCGTCGAGCAACAGGATGTCGGGTTTCTGCAATAGCAAACGGCACAAGGCTATGCGACGGCGCTCGCCACCGGACAGCACTTCCACGCGCTTGCCGCCGTCGGGACAGTTCAGCGCCTGCATGGCCTGATCGACGCGATTGTCGAGCGACCACACGTCGTGGGCATCCAGATAATCCTGCAGTTCGCCCTGACGGGCAAAGAGCTGATTCATCTTGTCCTCGTTCTCGTAATATTCCGGCAGTCCGAACTTCTGGTTAATCTCTTCATACTCCTGCAACGCAGCCTTCTGCTCGGCCACGCCTTCCTCAATAATCTCGCGAACCAGTTTGGAATTGTCGAGCGGAGGGTCTTGCGGCAGATAGCCCACACTATAGCCCGGAGCAAACACAACCTGCCCCTGATAGTCGTTGTCTATGCCGGCAATGATTTTCAGAAGGGTCGATTTTCCGGCACCATTAAGACCGATAATTCCAATCTTGGCACCATAGAAAAAAGAAAGGTAAATGTCTTTGAGTATCGTCTTCCCACTCTGCTTGATGGTCTTCGACAGACCGACCATGGAGAAGATTATTTTCTTGTCATCGACTGTTGCCATATAACTTTCGGATAATTTTATGCGAAGTTACGAAAAAACTTCTATCTGCAACGATAATGCCCGAAAGTATTATCGCCCCTTTGTATTTACGTGACAAGAAAGAAAAGGTGACAAAAAGAAAAGAGGCCTTGAGCCTCTTTTCTTTCGTGATTCCGTTGGGATTCGAACCCAAGACCCACAGCTTAGAAGGCTGTTGCTCTATCCAGCTGAGCTACGGAACCATCATTTCGCGTGCAAAAGTATAACAATTCGCGTAAACACGAAAGAAAGCGACAAAGAAAACAATCCCATCCGAATTTCGTATCTTTGCTTCAACGAACCATATATTGCGCCATGAGCACACAAGATTTTGCGTTTACTACCACCATCTGCGCCCTTGCCACGGCACCGGGCGGAGCACTTCATATCATAAGAATGTCCGGTCCCCAATCGCTGGAGATTGTCGGGAAAATCATCGACAAGCCAACCGACCGTTGGCAGCCTAACTCGCTACACTATGCCCACGTCCTCGACCACGGGCATGTGCTCGACGAAGTGGTAGTCTCCTGCTACAAAGCACCACACAGCTACACGGGTGAGGACTGTTGCGAAATCAGTTGCCACGGCTCCACCTACATTGCCCACCGCCTGCTACAGGTGCTCGCAGACAACGGAGCCACCATGGCACAGCCCGGCGAGTTTACACAAAGAGCCTTCCTCAACGGCAAGCTCGACCTGTCGCAAGCCGAAGCCGTGGCCGACCTGATTGCCTCGAAGTCGAAAGCCGCCCACCGCATGGCCATGAACCAACTGCGCGGCCGCTTCAGCAGTGAGTTGCAACAACTCCGCGAACAGCTGCTCCGACTGACGTCACTTTTGGAACTCGAACTGGACTTCTCCGACCACGAAGACCTGGAGTTCGCCGACCGCAACGACCTGTTGCAACTGGCCACTGCCATCGACCGCCACATCAGCCGACTCGCCATGAGCTACAAAGCCGGACAGGCCATCAAGGAAGGCATAGCCGTAGCCATCGTCGGCGAAACAAACGTGGGCAAGTCTACCCTACTCAACCGACTGCTGAAGGAAAACCGTGCCATTGTCAGCGATATTCACGGCACCACACGCGACACCATCGAAGACACCACGCAGATTGGCGGACTCACCTTCCGCTTCATCGACACCGCCGGACTCCGACAGACCGACGACGCCATCGAACAAATCGGCATACAACGCACACATGAGGCCATCCGACGCGCATCCATCGTCATCTGGCTTACCGACGAACGTCCCGCAAACCGGCAAATCGACGAAATGTACACACTGACAGCCGACAAAACGCTCATCGTCGTACAAAACAAAACCGACCTGCTAAAAGACAACAGCCTTCCGGCATGCCAGAAGCCCGAGGCATGGACATGCCCGATGCACTTCATAAGCGCCAAGACCGGCGAAGGCATCGAAGCACTGGAACACGCTATCTGTCAGGCTGCACAGATACCAGACCTGGCCCCCGACCAGACCATCATAAGCAGCGCACGCCACTACCACGCACTCGTCCATGCGCAAGACAGTCTGCAACGAGTCGTCAACGGCCTTGCCAACCCCAACCCCATCGTAACCAACGACCTCATCGCCGAGGACCTGCGCATCGTACTACAAGACCTAGCCGAAATCACCGGCGGCCAAATCACCCCCCAGGAAACCCTCAACAACATCTTCTCCCACTTCTGCGTGGGAAAATAGTCCGATTGCAAAGAAACACATAAAATCTGCAAAAATAAGCCCATAAATGCCTTGTTTTCAAGTGTTAAAGATTGTTCGGGTTTTTGCAGATTTTTGATTTAGGTATTGTTTGTTTGCAGATTTTTGCCTAACTTTGTCCCCCAGATGTCCCCCAAAGAGTGACGCACCCCCATTTTTTGTCCCCCGAAAGATGGTTTTTTGTCCCCCGTGGCGACATTTGGTAGTAACTCGTTAAAACTATAAAGGCAATGGCAAAGAAACAAACATCAACAACTCAACGAGGACAAGTCAAGCTTCGTGAAAAGAAACTGGCAGATGGAAGTTCCAGTCTCTATCTTGACATCTACTCTAATGGCAAGCGAGTGAAAGAATATCTGAAGCTCTACCTTGTTGTTCCCAATACTGCTATTGAGAAGGAGCAAAACCGCCAGACCTTAGCAGTAGCTAATTCTATGCGAGCCAAACGTGAGCTTGACCTATTTAGTGGTAAATATGAAATAGGACAGCCCAAACAGGAAGGAGTTCGTTTCCTTGATTTTTATCGCCAGATGTGCGAAGAACGGTTGAAAACTCCTGACACTTTGGGTAATTGGGGCAACTGGCACAGTTGTCTTAAACACCTCGAAATATATTGCGATGAGTTTACCACTTTTGATGATATTGACGCTGCATGGATTCAAGGATTCAAAGATTATTTGAACACAGCAGAGAAAGATACCAGAAAGCGTGGAGGTTCTAAGCGTGTTTACGCTTTCGAGGGATTATCACAAAACTCTAAAGTTTCCTACTTCAACAAGCTCCGTGCATGTATCAATGAGGCTTTTGAGAAAGGTATTATCACTAAGAATCCTATTAGAGGTATCGAGGGGTTCAAGCAAGAAGAGGTTGAGCGCGAGTACCTAACGATTGAAGAGGTCAAGAAGCTTGCAGCCACACCATGCAACTACCCTATCTTGAAGGCTACATTCCTCTTTTCATGTCTTACTGGATTGCGCAAGAGTGATATAGAGAAACTAACTTGGGGAGAAATCCATAAACAAGGGAATTTCACACGTATTATTTTCAAGCAGAAGAAGACTGGTGGTCAGGAATATCTGGACATATCAGAAGAAGCAGTTGCTTATCTTGGTACTCGACGGAATGATGTTGACCGTGTATTTGAAGGATTCACCTACGGAACTTGGATATCTCTTGAACTAAAACGTTGGGCTCTTGCTGCTGGTATAACTAAGAATATCACGTTCCATTGTGCTCGTCACACCTTTGCCGTAATGATGCTTGACCTTGGTGCTGATATATACACAGTATCAAAATTACTTGGTCATCGTGAACTTTCCACCACTCAAATATATGCGAAGGTGCTTGATAAGAACAAACAGGCAGCTGTAAGCTTGATTCCTAAGATATCTGATTAAGTAACCCTTAATACATTATTATAATATGGTAAGCAGACAAGAAGCAGTACTAAGCTTTGTGAAGTTCAACAAGTTCTTCAAGCAGCTTAATTATGATATAGGTGTTACGGGTAAGGTTCATCTATCCCAATATGCTGACGAGTTAATGGAATTTGAGCAATGGGTTGACAACGTTATAGAATACGTTCTGTTCAATCCAGATCCAAAAATCATTGATTTAATCAGTGCCTTAGGTTCGTCAGAGATCATCAAGAACTATGCAGAAGAAGGGAAAGCAGTTTTAGAAGCCAGCACCTATGATGCTTTGTCCAAAGTTATTGATTCTACGGCAAAGCTGCTGTCACTGGTAAACGAAAGCATTGAAACATCTAAAGGCAAATTTACCAGCCTACCTGAGGCATTTGCCTTCCAAGATGCAGAAAATCTATTTCTGAGAGCTGTGAAAGCAGGTTATCTGACCTCTGATTTCCAGCCCAAAGGAGATACAGATTTATATACTCTCAAAATCCTTGGCTTTGCTATTGGAGAAGAATTAAAATTGGCACCAAGACATAAATGGTCACACTTCGAGGAGCTATGGAATATTGATTACGCAAATAAGCTCTCCTCCGTTCCTATCAGTGCCAAGCAATTTCAAAGAGCAAAGACTCTTATGGAATTATACCCAGAAGTTGACTTCAACTTGCTTATTAAACCCAAAGAAGATTCTTTCTTTACGGCGGCATACGGCAATAGAAAGATTCGCACTTTGTACAAAGAGCTTGTGGCTTATGGATATATAAGCAAGGAAACCGATTACGACAATTTCCTTAGTATTTTCAATCTCGGTAATAGTAAATTCGTGCGTCCTGTTGAATGGATAAGTGACCAGCGTCACCTTGCCTATTTCATACATCACACGTTTACAAAGACAAATAAAAACTGCTGGGTCAAGGCGCATGCATGTTTCACTATCAATGGTGCACCACCTAATTTAGGAACTATGAAGAGCGGAATTGTTTCGTTACAAAGGAAGCCTACATATGAAACATACGATTTAGTTCTTAAACGCATCGCCTCAGAATATAATAATGAATAGCCACTATTTGTGGTATATTCAATCTACAACAAGGGTGGACAAATTTGATATTTGTTCACTTTTGTTGTTTTTTATACACCTATGAAGAATGACTGCACAGTCAATTCGTACCTTTGCCCTTCAAATTGACTTAATATGTGCGTAGAAATGGTCAATATAAACATTCCGATAAGGCTGTCTAAGCATAGAGCAAGACAGCCTATGCGTTCTCTATGTATATGTACAGAGAGAGACTTCATTTATTGCTATCAGACGATGAAAATACATATTGGCGAAAGCCTTCAATTCATATTTTTATTCACTTTAATAAACATCAAAAGCAATGAGAAAAGAAAATTTCTCTCTCTCTCTTTTTCGAGAGACTTACGTGGTCAGGTCATCTGACCGCTGCCAAGAGTGGTAATTCGGGGTTACTCGAAATGCTCCACGAAGCCTATGACCTCTATCAGGTCGAAGTTGTTAACCAGGGCAAACTTTATCAGCGTTACGCTGATGATTTTGTCTATAGCCACGAGTTCCATGATGCCATTGATGCCTGGAGCAAGAATGAGCATCAGAAGAACTATCACATCCTTTATTCTTTGCTTACCAAGCGTCGAGACCTTGTTGAGCAATTTTTCGGTAAGGACAACGTAAGCGATGCTGATTTGATGGAATTGCTACATCTTTTCAACACTACTCTTCCATCTTCTCGCAACTATGTGGCACCAACCAAAGTAAGGGAAGCCACAGATTATAATCTATGCGCTTGTTTGGAGCAATCCGATTTGGTTCTTCTTGCTCGCTGCTGTAACGAAGCAAGAGTATTCAGTGAAATTATCGACGCTGACGACCTTCATTCTCTTTTGGATGGCAAAATGACGATGCCACTGCATTCGCGCAACAATAGACTTGTTGCGTTCTTCTTCGATCAATTATCCATCTACAACCTCATTATTCGTAACTGGCAGAATGTCATTGCCCATCATTGCAGCATTGTAAGCTCAACTGGCAAAGGGACATTAACACAAAAGTCCTTGTCATCTGCGTTATACTCTATTGTAGATTTGGAGATGTCTGCACAAGAGAAGATCATTGATGATGCAGTTAAGTCTGTCGGTCAGAAATATCAAAGAAAAAGAAACACGAACAAATAACTGCAAAGATATGGTCAGGGAGTAAACGAGAGAATCACCTTGGTTCTCATTATTCTCTCTTCCCCATCAACAGTATTACATGTACTTTTGCCCTCCGTAACCGGTTCACAATGGTAACGGAGGGCTTTCCTTCATTTTTGTTTAACTTAAATAGAGATTTTAATGGGCAGACGTAAGACTTCAATATCAGACAGTACTCTGGAAATGATTGTTTCCATAGACCAACGTCTAACCGAACTTATTGCCAGTGACATACCCAAGCGACTTCATTGTATTGAAGAAAAGCTGGATTATATCAATCCAAGATTGCTAACGATTGAGCATGTTGACAGGTTCTACAGTGAGGTCAAGACCGTTTTATCAGTTGCTGAAGCATGCGAGTATATGGGAATTACAGAATCTCACATGTATAAACTTACCAGCGGAGGAAAGATACCTCACTATAAGCCAACAGGCAAGCTTATATACTTCAGTAGAAGCGAACTTGACGATTGGTTGTTACATAATAGAGTGTTTAACGAAATAGACCAAGACAATGAGCAAAACAGATGCAATGACCGAGAATCCGAATGAAAATGTTCAGATTATGAGTTTACTTGATAGGCTCGAACAAGCCAAAAGTATTCTCGATCAAACTGCTGAGATAGAAGAAGCTGTTAACAAACTTAACAATCTTGAATATTTCCTCAGAAGGTTTGGAACTCTTAAAGAGCTTACATCACACTTGCTTTTCATAGAAAGGAAGATGTACATCTTAAAGGAATACCTCTCTGTTAATGAGGCAGCTGACTATCTTGGGCTTTCATCAAGCCTTGTATATAAGTTGACGAGTAAACACGAATTACCTATATACAAGCCCAATGGTAAGACTGTTTATATTCGAAGGGATGACCTTAACAGATGGATAGCTAAGCATAAAGTACTATCTGACGAAGAGATAGAAGAATATGCTGCCACCCATATGGATAAAGTATTAAAAGGATTGTACACTAAAAACAAATAAAGATGATGGACATAACAACATTAGGCAATCAGAGAATTGACCAGAAGACATTTGAACAATTATTAAAGCACATTAAGCTGAAGGTTACTGAGGAATACGCTTTTCCCCCAGAAATCATCACATGCGGAGGAGCAACTATAGCAACTCTGGGCAACTTCAGTGCTTCGGTGGGTAAACCAAAGAGTAAGAAGACGTTCAACGTCTCTGCTATTGTTGCTGCTGCCATATCAGGTAAAGAGATTCTTGGATATAAGGCACACTTGCCTGAAGACAAGAAAAAGATTCTTTATATTGATACGGAACAGAGCAAGTACCACTGTCATAAGGTTCTGGAGCGAATACTGAAGCTGGCTAATCTTCCATTGAACAAGGAAAGCGGACTCATCGACTTCTTTGTCTTGCGTGAGTACACCCCAGAACAGAGACGCGACATCATCTCCCTGGCATTACGTGGTGATTCACGATATGGCTTGGTTGTCATCGATGGTGTCCGTGACCTGCTCAGGGACATTAACAATCCAAGTGAGGCTCTTGACATTATCAATGATCTGATGCGATGGTCAAGTTTCTATGACCTTCACATTCACACAGTGCTTCACTTGAACAAAGGCGATGACAACACCCGTGGCCATATTGGTTCCGAGTTGAACAACAAGGCTGAGACTGTGCTCCAGATTACCAAGAATATTGATGACAGCAACATGAGCGAGGTGAAAGCCATGTTTATTAGAGACAAGGAATTTGCCCCTTTTGCGTTTCGTATCGACAACAACGGTCTTCCAGACTATGTGGAAGGCTACAAGGCTGAACTTGCCAGACGTGACAAGAAGATGCACTTCTCCAGATTAACGGAAGAACAGCATCGAGAGGCTATTGAAAGCGTTGTTGGCGATAATGTTCCACTGGGTTATTCAAAGATGATCAATCTCCTGATGGATGGTTATTCAAACATTGGTTATTCACGAGGTCGAAACACCATCATCAGCTTGCTCCGATACCTGATTGAGATGGGACTGATACTAAAGACTGATAAGGCTTACCAGTATGTCCCACAGAAACCAGAATCGGAAAAACAGTCAGAAGACACTGATGAAGACGGTTTAGTTTAGTTTGACTGTTTATATATATGTACTGGCATACTTACAATGTAAACTATGAACATATCACAAGCCAAACTCATCAATTTAGTGGACTTTCTTGAACAGGAAGGACACAAGGCAGTAAAGCAGAGGGGACATATTTATTGGTACAACTCCCCAATCCGTAGTGAGAGCTCACCTTCTTTCAAGGTTGACTCCAGCCGAAATGAATGGTATGACTATGGTTTAGGGGAAGGTGGTGACATCCTCGACTTAATAAAAGGGCTATACAATGTGAAGACCACCAGTGAAGCCCTTACCATACTCGCGCCTAAAAGCAATTCATTCATTAACGCTATTTATCATCGGAAAGATGCCCCTCCAAAAAGACAGGAATCCGGGCAGATGCACAATGTAGCGTACCATCCGCTTACACATCAAGCCCTTTTATCGTATATGCTGAAGCGGAAGATTGATGTGAACCTAAGCCGTGTGTATTGTTGCGAAGTCCATTATGACCTGCGCGACAAGCACTATTTCGGTATCGCTTTTCGTAATAGAATTGGAGGGTACGAAATCAGGAACCAATATTATAAAGGATGTATAGGGCATAAAGATATAACACTTATTCGGAAGAGTAATGAGGAGATCCAGGAGCACATCATTGTTTTCGAAGGTTTTATGGATTTCCTTTCATACATGATGCTCACAGACATAAAGAGCAGCCGTATTTGCCTGCCCTATCAATGTGATTATATGATATTGAACTCCATCAACTGCCTTGATAAGGCTTTGAGTGAGCTTCCATCATATAAATATGTACACTCATATCTCGACAATGACGATGGCGGCAAGCGCACATTTCAGTCTATGAAAGAAATCCTTGGTGATATTGTCATTGATGAGACACACAGATTCAATCCCTACAATGACTTGAATGACTATCTGGTTAAACAGTCTAATTCCGAACTGTAGCCAGTTTGTACTGTCATGTATATTAAGGAGTCTCAACCGAGGCTCCTTTTTTTATGTGTTTTCATGTTTTCGAGTATGATATTTTCTGCAATATTATACTCAAAACTAAACTCCTGTTAATATTCGATTGTAATTCATATTTTCTTCATTTTATATTGATTTATCTATGTTCCTTTGCACTCGCAAATTTTAAGTCGAACCAAAAATTCAAGTATCAAAATGAGTGCATTTGCCATATTCGTATTAGTTCTGACAGTCATCTATGTCATCTACTATTCC
>JAFUTC010000006.1 GCA_017471505.1 Alloprevotella sp. | reverse complement strand
TTAGCGTATAGAGGTGTGTACTTGAAATCTCTCTTATATTGTGTAAAAACACCAGCGAGACAAGCAAAGATGATTTGCTTGTCTCGCTGGTGTTAAACGATTTAGACTTAACGAAGCCTATCAATACTCATCCTCGTTGAAGAGGAAGTCTTCTTTATCAGGGTAGTCTGGCCAGATATCTTCTATGGTTTCATATAATTCTCCGTCTTCTTCAAGTTCTTGAAGGTTCTCCACAACTTCCATAGGCGCACCCGAACGCATTGCATAGTCAATGAGTTCGTCTTTAGTAGCAGGCCAAGGCGCATCTTCTAAGCGAGAAGCTAATTCTAAAGTCCAATACATAGGCTAAATAATAGAATTTTTAGTGTGAATATTTATGTATTTCTTTTCGATTATCGTGTGCCTTATTTTGGCACTCTTTTTCCAAAATTGCGTGCAAAAGTAGAAATCTTATATAAAGTATTCAATCTTTCGGTAAGTTTTTTTTCAGAAACTTATAAGGTAGTCTTGCTTTTGCAGTTTGGTGTCGAAAACCAGAATACCTAAATCGTAGAGATCGAAACTTACTCTGACTGCTTCCATACGCTTGCATTCGTCCCACAATAGGCGGTTTTCGAAATTGGTACGGATGTCGGTCAAGAAAACTTTTGTCTGCGAATAGATGTCGGTCAGTTCATTGGCGTGTAATGTTAAAAATTGTTTTACGTCCGAGTAAACGATGGCGTTCTCTATGGAGGGCTGCCACTGTTCTATTGACTGAACTGATTTCACTTGGTTTAATAATTGTCGGATAGCGGGCGAAATTTCCTTCTCTATGAATACTCTCGAAGCCTGCTGTGCCATGGCTGTACGCAATAGCAGCGCCTCGATGCGCCGTTGTCTTGCCGGCAGTTTGCTCAGGCTTTTGCGCTGCTCCTTCGGCAGTTTTCCATAGATTACCTTTGTGACAAACTGATAGGCAAAAGGCGAATGAATGCCATATCCTTTCCGATATGGCATTCGCTTTATTTTGACAATCAGTCGGTCTATGAGGTAGGGCCGCTTCATTTGTATTCTTTCACTTCTAGTTCGCCGCGCAGCACGAGGAGTCCGTTCTCTGCAAGCGCTTGCATCTCGTCCTGACCGGGATATGCCTTCACCGGAGCCAGCCAACCAATGTATTTCTTTATATGCTCTACGATAAATGGCGAGTGCACCAGCCCGCCGGTCAGCAGGATGGCATCGGGAGCGCCTTGCAGTATGGCGGCCTCGGCCACTATTTGTTTGCCAATTTGCATAAACATGCCTTCGGTCACTACGCGTGCCTTTTCGTCGCCGGCCTCTATGCGGCGCACCACTTCGCGCATGTCGTTGGTGCCCAGGTGGGCGGTAAGTCCGGCCCGGCCTGAGATGCGCTTCAGCAGTTCCTCTTGCGTGAACTTGCCGCTATAGCATAGGCGTATCAAGTCGCCTGCAGGCAGTGTGCCGGCGCGTTCGGGTGAATAGGTTCCCTGTCCGTCGAGCGCATTGTTCACGTCTATTGCCTTGCCGTGCCTATGCAGAGCCACGGAGATGCCTCCGCCCAGATGGCATACCACGAGGTTCAGTTCCTCATAGCGCTTGCCTATTTCCTTTGCATAGCGGCGTGCTATGGCACGTTGGTTCAAGCAGTGCCAAATAGGGTGATGCGGCAGTAGCGGAGAGCCTGTGAAGTGGATTTCTGGGAGCATTTCATCCACATTGCCCGAGTCGGCGGTGTAAGCCTCGCAGCCTGCCTTTACGGCCAGTTTCTTTGCGAGCACGCTACCGAGGTTGCAAGGATGCGTATAGATGGACAGGGGCACGTCTGCCAGCATCTGGTCGTTTACCTTATACACTCCGCCCTCCATAGGTTTCATCAGGCCGCCACGTCCCATTACCAAATCGAATTGCATAGTCACGCCGGCGCTTTCAAGGGCATTGACAATGGCTTGGTAGTGATATTCGTAGCGGTCCTCGTAGGTTTTCAGTTTGTCCAAGTCACTTGGCTCGTGATGGATGTCCTCGTAGTAGGCCACTTCTTCGTCGTTGAAGATGGCTACCTTAGTGGATGTGCTGCCTGGATTGACTACTAATATGCGTTTCATATTCTTCCTCACTGTTTAATAGGTTCAACGGTGTGCATTCAAGGCTTGTGCCACGAGAGCCAGGCTCAAGTATTTTGTTTCGGCATTGTCGGCGCGACTCGTAAGGGCTACCGGCGCCAGCGTACCTTCCAGCATGCAGGCCATACGCGTGGACGGAAGCAGCAGCGTAAGGGTCTTGTAGAATACGTTGCCTGCTTCGATGTCGGGGAATAAGATGACGTCGGCCTTTCCTTCGAGCGGCGAATTGATACGCTTCTCGCGCAGACTGGCTATATCGAGCGACGTCTTCAAATCCAAGGGTCCGTCGACGATACAACTGCCGTATTTTCCGGCGGCTACCTCGTCCTTGATGGTGCCATAGTCTTCCGTAAACGGAAATATCTTGGTGTTGACGTGTTCCGTACAGTGTACGAGCGACACACGGGGCTGTTGAATGCCAAAAGCATGGCACAACCCCACGGCATAGCGCAACTGTTCGCTCCGTTGCTGCAAGGTGGGATATGGTATTACGGCAGCGTCCGAGAAGAATAGCAAGCGGTCCATGTTCGCTATCTCGGCGCAGGCAAAGTGCGTCAGAATGTTTCCTTTCGGCAATATGCCTGTTTCCTTGTTAAGCAAGGCGCGCAAGAGAATATCCGTGTTGATTAGTCCCTTTAGGATTACGTCGGCTTTCTTCTCTCTTATCCATGCTACGGCCTGGCTTGCCGCGGCAGCCGGCTCTTCTTCCGTAGTGAAAAGCGGACTTATCCATCCTTCGCTGGCGGCTTTCTCGACAGCATGTCGGGTGGCCTCGTCGTTGCCACAAACGATGGCGGCCCTACAAGGCTTTTCCATTTGCCGCACACTGTCGAGTAAATGGTTGAAACTATTAATGACTTGCATAGGTCGGTTAATTTGGTTTCCTGAATAGGTTTAAGGTTACAAAAGCAAAAATAAAATAAAACTAACGCCTACAAAAAATTTTCCTTTCTTATTACACAAATTCTTTTCTATCTTCGACCAACGGAAAGCCTTATTGCCAGATGGACTACGACCTAATAAAAAAATTCGACCACTATCTGATGCTCGAGCGCAACGTCAGTGTGAACACGCGTGAAGCGTATGTCAACGATGCCACCAAACTCTTTGCTTTCCTCGACGATGAAGGCATTGCTTTCGATAAGGTCCGTCTGGCCGACCTCCATCGTTTTTCCTCCACGCTCTACGACCTGGGCCTGTCGATGCCTTCACTCAAGCGCATCCTCTCGGGTGTGCGCGCATTCTATAAGTTTGCTTGCCTGGAAGGCTATTTAGACCAGAACCCAACCGAACTTCTCGAGTCGCCCAAGATTGGCCGTAAACTGCCCGAGGTGCTTTCCGTCGACGAAGTTAATGCCATCGAGTCGGTCATCGATGTAAGCACTTCAGAAGGCCAACGCGACCGCGCAATGATAGAACTTCTCTATTCGTGCGGCCTTCGCGTGAGTGAACTATGCAGTCTTCGCCTTTCCGACCTCTATCTCGACGAGGCATTTCTGCGGGTGCTGGGCAAAGGCAATAAGCAGCGGCTCATACCCATCGCACAGTCGGCGCTGAAAGAACTGGACCTCTGGTTTCACCACCGCGTGATGATTACTCCCAAGCCTGGCGAAGAAGACTATGTCTTTATTTCGGAGCGCCGAAAGAAGCACCTTTCGCGCATCACCGTATTCCACCAAATCCGCGTCTATGCGCAACTGGCCGGCATTAGTAAGGAAATTTCGCCGCACACCTTCCGCCACACGTTTGCCACCCATCTGCTGGAAGGCGGTGCCAACCTGCGAGCCATTCAGGCTATGCTCGGACACGAAAGCATATCGACCACGCAAATTTACACGCATATCGACCAGCATTTCCTTCGCCAGCAGATGGACGAGTTCTTCCCACGAAATCATAAATGATTTCTATGGGCCGGAGGCATAGATAAAGTTTTCCACACCCCACCATTTTATTTTTATTTTCTTTTTATTTCTATTGGTTATATTCTTAATAATTAGTTTATGACTATGGTGTTATTCGGTGGAAACGGTGGATAATCCGACCGCATCGTCGCACACTGAAACTCCACTCACATTTTCACTCTTTTTATACACATTTATATTCACTTTATTATAGTGGACTAACTTATGCATAATCAGATGGTTTTATATCTAAATTTAAAACTTATCCACTGCTGTGAATAAATAAAATTGTAAGATTGGAAAAGTTGACTGAATAGGCTAATTTTTGTGGAAAACTAAGGTGAAAATAGAGGGAAAACCTGAAAATTCGGTGGATAACTTTCGAACGGACTGACGCATGCGGCGTGGAGATTATTTTCACGGTTTATTCACCGTGTTTTCCACCACTTTTCCACCGAATGTGTGGCCTGCGAGTGCGTTTCCCTTTCCGCTGTCAATATATTTTACTTATTTGGCCATTTTAGGGGGTTGTACAGGTCGAAAAAAAGTGGTAACTTCAAAATGGTAATAGGAAAGCGGTCTTCGGGCCGCCTTTTTTGTATTCGTATGATACGGCGGTGGAAAAATCCCATTTTTTTACAGTGAAAACGGCTTATGGCATCAATAGATTGTCTTATGCAACCAACCTATTATATAATGTAATTTTCGAATTCAATAAGGCAATTTTTTAGTTCCATTATGGAATATTTTCATAGGTCCGTCGGACGAATTGATAAGATAATTTAACATATAGATTAATTGTCAATGATTTTTACCGGAATAGGACGACAAAATTTCAATCGTATAGACTGGAAAGACGCCATTCTGCCATAATTTTATAATTTTGTGCCATAGTATGAAAGAAGTGCATCACAAATTGCTGGTCGAGGAGATGGAGCGGCTTACGATAGACGAATTCAGAAGTTCGGATAAGTTGCCGCTTTGCCTGATAGTCGACTCAGTAAGGAGCCTGCATAACGTGGGCAGTTTTCTGCGTACGGCCGACGCGTTCCGTATAGAAAAAGTATGGTTGTGCGGTATAACTGGCACGCCCCCCCATTCGGACATCCACAAGACTGCCTTGGGTGCCGAGGACAGCGTATGCTGGGAATATGCGCCAAGCACCAGTCAGTTGATAGAACGGCTCAGTCGCGAGGGATGGCAGATATGTGCGGCCGAACAAGTGGCCGGCAGCACGATGCTACCCGACTTTCCGTTCGACAGTCAGGCCCGCTATGCCATCGTAGTGGGCAACGAGGTGATGGGAGTGAGCCAGGAAGCCGTAGATGCGGCCGACTGCTGCATCGAAATACCGCAGTTCGGCACCAAACACTCGCTCAATGTCAGCGTAACGGCCGGCATACTGATTTGGGAGTTCGCCCGCCGTTTTGAATATGCCCACCGGCTGAAGCGATAAGCACGCCTATTCGCGCCATACGCCTGCAGATGGAGAAAATTAGCAAGACAATGAAAAAAATTAGCAAGACATTAAGTTGGGTGATACTTGCGCTCGCCATGGTCTATGGCGCAGAAGTGAAGGCTCAGGATTTCAGCCGGTCGGAACAGGTTTTCGGCTGGTTGCAAAACGATGTGGCCGACAGTCTTTATAGCGTGTTCGCCCCCGAACTGAAAGCACAGATAAGCGAGAGTCAGTTGCGCGGCATATTCCGTCAACTGGAGAGCCAGGCCGGCGCGCTACAGCGGTGCGACGGTTGGAGCCAGTCGGAGGTGCAGGGAATGCGCGTGGACGAACGGCCTCTGCACTTCGCCCACATGTCGCTCGTGCTCCGACTCGTATATAACGCCAAAAACGAATTGGCAGGTTTCTTCTTTACTCCCTATCAAGCACCGAAAGCAGAGTCGGCCGACTCGCTAAGCCTGAGGCACGACGGCATCAGTCTGCCGGCCGAGTGGAAAGAATCCGCCGAAAAAAAAAACGCAAAGGCATAGTGTTGCTTTTGTCGGGCAGCGGACCTAACGACAAAGACGAAACCATCGGTCCGAACCATCTGTTGCGCGACTTGGCCGACACGCTGTCGCTGATGGGCTATGCCAGTCTGCGCTACGATAAGCGTACGCGCGTGTACGGTAATCGCACCACCTCGCTGACCTCAGTTTTCACCTATCAGGAGGAGGTTGTCGACGACGCCCTCTATGCGCTGGAGTGGATACATAGCCGTCCGGACTGCGCGGGCCTTCCCGTCTACGTGCTGGGCCATAGTCTGTCGGCCATGCTACTGCCGCTCATCGCACAGCAAACCACCTGTCAGCTGGCCGGATATATAGCGCTGGCCGCTCCGAGCATGTCGTTGCAGAAAAGCCTTCGCCGACAGTTGCGTCACCTTATGAAAACCGGCCAGCTGACTAAGGAGCAAGCCACGGCCACCGAGCAACAGGCCCTGAAAGCCGCACCACCGGAATACTGGAAGTTTGACCGCTCCTACAAGCCTGTGAAGGCCCACAAAAAACTTGCCCTGCCGATGCTCTACCTACAGGGAACGGCCGACTATCAAGTGACTCCAGCCGACTTGAAAGCCTACGAGAAACAAGGCAATACGAAAGCCACCTACGTGCTGCTTCCGTCGGTCAACCACCTTATGGGCACCAACCAGACCACGCCGCTGGCACAGCCGTCCGACTATGGACGCCGGCAGCCGCTGGCTCCGGTGGTGGCCGATGAACTACGAAAATTCCTACTCCATTCACATTGACCTATGCAGATTAAGATTGTCAATCACTCGCATCATGACCTGCCCCGCTACGAAACGGCTCTGAGCGCAGGCATGGACCTAAGAGCCAACCTCGAAGCACCTGTCGTGCTGAAACCCTTGCAGCGCTGCCTGATACCTACGGGACTGTTCATAGCCCTGCCTGAAGGCTACGAGGCGCAAGTTCGTCCGCGTTCCGGACTGGCTCTGAAAAAAGGAATCAGCGTACTAAACACCCCGGGCACCATAGATGCCGACTATCGCGGGGAAGTTGGCGTTATCTTAGTCAATCTTTCCGACGCCGACTTCGTGATAAACGACGGCGACCGAATAGCCCAGATGGTGATAAACCGCTTCGAAACCGCCGAATGGCTATGCGTCGAGCAACTTGACGAGACCGAGCGCGGCGCAGGAGGCTTCGGCCATAGCGGAGTATAAGGACACCGCCACCAGCGATGAGGCAAATGGTGAGCAACATGAGGAGATGGGCCGGCCACCTGTGGAAATGGGTGACCGCCATAAGTGTGGCCGCGACGATGACGGCATGCCACACGGCCGCGCCTATGCCGACGGCTGAAAAGTCCGTGCGTCCGATGCTCACCATAGCGGAGCAGAACCGCTTCGACCGCCTGTTCGGCGAAAGCATACGCCAACGTGCCGCCGGCAATAAGGACGCGCAGTTTGCCCTATTGCGGATGGCCGGCGACATAGACCCCACGTCGCCCGAAGTGGCTTATGCACTCAGCAAACTATATGCCGACATGAGCCGGGTCGGTGGGACGGACTATAAAGATACGGTGACGGCGCTGCTGGAAAAGGCTTATCGCGCCGAACCCGCCAATGCCGACTATCAGGAAGCACTGGCCAGCCAATACAGCAATAGCGGAAAATACGGGCAGGCACAGCCGCTGCTGGCCGACCTTTATCTGAAACGCCCCAACGAAGAAAGGCTCCGGCAACTCGTTGTGCTTTGCGACTCGAACCGCAGTTACGGCCAGGCAGTGCGCTATATCGAAGAGTTGGAGCGGCGCGAGGGCATGAGCGAATATACAGCCATCGAGAAATACCGCCTCTTCAGTCTGCTGAACGACGATGAGCACGCATTCAAGGCAATAGAAGACCTGTGCGCCCAAAATCCGTACGAACTGAAATATCGCGTGCTTCTGGGCGACCTCTATGCGCAGGTCAACCATACGCAGCAGGCGCTCGACGTCTATCAGGACGTGCTGGCCGCCGAACCCAACAACTCGTTTGCCCAACTTTCGATGCTGGCCTACTATAAGAATACGCGGCAGGACAGCCTATACGAGGCGTCGGTCCGTCGAATCATCGCCAATCCCGCTACGGACAACGCCGTGCGCAATGAAGCGCTCTACGGCTATATGCGCGTCTGCCACGAGCAGAATGGCATGGTACGGCTGCTGCCCGTAATCGACGAAATGCTCGACAGCGCACGTGTGGACAATGTTTGCCTGAACATGTGCAACTATTACATCGACCAGACCCACCTTGAAAAAGAACAGCGGATCAGTCTTCTGAGGAAAATGCTCGTTCAAGACCCCGGATTCAACGAGGTAAGAGAAAGACTGCTGCAGGAAATGGATATGGTGGTGGGTTCTGTCGAACTGGTGGAACTTTGCCGGGACGGCATGTATTATAACCCCGACCAGCCCGTCTATTACTATTACTTCGCAGTCTTTGAAATAGAGTCGTCCAACGATGAGGCGGCGCTGAAGACCCTGCAAGACGGCTTCCGCCATGCCGATGCCGAGAATAATCCCGAAGGCGTGGGGTTGCTCTATAGCCTGGCCGGCTCACTCTGCTATACCAAAGGCCGGAAGGACGAGGCTTTCGAATACATGGACAAGGCCGTGGAACTGAACAAGAGCGACGCGCTGCTCTACAATAATCTGGCCTACTACTTGGCCTGCGAAAAGCGCGACCTCGACCGTGCCCTTCGGCTGTCGGACTATGCCATGAAACTCGACCCCAGCGACGTGAACCTGCTCGATACGTATGCCTGGGTGCTATATAATATGGAGCGCTACGACGAGGCACTTATCTATATGGAACAACTCTTCAGGGAACTCGAAGGTGCCGACCACGCGTCGATAAGCACGTTCTACGAGCACGCAGGCGACATCTGCAGCCGGCTCCGACGGACCTCCGAGGCCGTGCGATATTGGCGCAAGGCATTGGAAAAATCGGACGATAATAAACAAATAAGTGACCTGAAAAGGAAAATAAAGCGCAGAAGTTTGTAATATTGTAGTTTGAACAAAAATCCATGGCGAAAAACGAGCCGATTATGATGCATATCCACCCCATTATGGGTCGCTTACTCACACTTATTGCCGCCACATTTTTCCTTATCGGTTGCGGCACGAAGCAAAGCGTAGTCGAAACAGAAACCAAGCCAACCAGCCAGTGGGCCAGTCGCGTACAGCAACAGAAGCAGACCGCCGAGGCACAGACCGCTCATATCAACCTGCAACTTCGGCACGGCGACAAAAACCTCTCTTGCAGCGGCTCGCTGCGTATGAAACGCGACCAGGTAGTCCAACTTTCGCTCACATTCCTCGGTCTGGAAATCGGACGGCTCGAATGTACGCCCGCCGAGGTGCTTATCATCGACAAAATCAATAAGCAATACATCCGCGCCCCTTATTCCGAAGTAGATTTGCTGCGGACTTCGGGGCTCGACTTCTATGCGCTGCAGGCGCTACTGCGATGCGAATTGTTCGTACCCGGTTCGCCCGACCCCAGTAGCCAGTTGTATCGGTTCAAATCTACCGAGTCCGGCGACCACGTCCTATTGGCGCTCAGCGACGCCCCCGAGTTGCAGTACGACTACATAGTGGCCCGCAAGAACGCCACTATCAGCCGCTTCGAAGCCACCCCCAAGCAGGGCAACACGACCATGGGATTCGTGTGCAGGTATGCAAATTTCACCGCGCTCAACGGACATAGCGTCCCGCAGCAGTTGGTTATGGAACTGAAAGGCGCTTCGAAACCGACGGAACTTACGTTGTCGCTCTCGCGCCTCAGCACAAACGCAAACTGGGAAAGCACCACCACCGTGAAATCAAGTTACAAGCGACTGGCTAATCCCAACAAACTGCTCTCACAATTATTGCAGATAGCCAAGTGATAAGAAAGTTGCTACATACGTCCGTCCGGCGGGTGGTTGGCATAATGGTGCTGGCCGCCGCGCTTACGGTATCAGCCTCGGCCCAAACGAAAAAAATAGACAAGCTGAAGACGCAGAGCGAACAGTTAAAGAAGCAGATGGCCGAGAGTGAGAAACTGCTGAACAGCACCAAGAAATCGGTCAAGTCGCAACTGAACAATCTCTACGTCATAAACGGCCAGCTCAGCAAGCAGCAGAAATACGTCGACGAGATACAGACCGAGGTCAACGGCATAAGCCAGGACATCGGCTTGCTAAGCACGCGCATCGACAGCCTTGAGACCGACCTGAAAAACTGCCGTGACCGCTACCGGCGCAGCGTGATGTATCTGTTCAAAAACAAGTCGCTCAAGAGCAAATGGCAGTTCATTCTGTCGGCAAAAACCTTCCGTCAGATGCAACGACGGTTGCGCTACGCCTCGGAATATGCCCGCTATCAGAAAGCCCAAGGCGTGCTAATCAGACAAAAGGAGGAGACGCTGAAAGCCGAGCAGAACAAGATGATTGCACTAAAGGGCGAGAAAGATGCCCTATTGAGCGAAGGCAAGGCACAGCAGCAGCAACTCGACGCCAAGCGCGCCGAGCAGCAGAAGGTGGTGAGCCAGCTCAATGCGAAGCAGAAGCAACTCCAGAGCACTATCGCGCAGCAGAAAAAGCAGCGTGATGCGCTCAACCGGCAAATAGATAAACTCGTGCAGCAAGAGATTGCCGCCGCCGAACGTCGTCGGAAGCAGGAAGAAGCCCGTCGGGCCGCTGCGCAGAACAGCAGCAAGCCGTCGAAGCAAACGGCTTCTGCGAAGAAAGGCGGTTCGGGCGGAAAGGGAGCTACGGGCAATGCGTCGGCAAGTGTCCCCTCGTTCAAGAGTCAGACCAGCGAAGACCGCATCGTAAGTAGCAATTTCGCCGCCAACAAGGGCCGGCTGCCCGTTCCCATAACCGGAAGCTATGCCGTCACGGGCCGGTTTGGCACTTACTCGGTCAGCGGGCTCCACAACGTTACGCTCGACAATCCTGGCATAAACATAACGGGCCGTCCGGGTGCCCAGGCACGCTGCGTCTTTAAGGGCGAGGTCAGCGCGGTATTTGCGTACGGCGGCTTGTATAACGTAATCGTGCGCCATGGTAACTACATGACCGTTTACTGCAACCTGTCGAGCGTCAGCGTAAGGAAAGGCCAGAAAGTGGAGGCCCGGCAGACGCTCGGCCCTATTGCGAACGACGGTTCGGGTAACGTGACGCTGCAGTTCCAAATCCGGCAGAACACTTCCAAGATGAATCCGGCCTCGTGGCTGGCTCTATAGACTCATATAATTATCAACATAATCATTTAACTTAACAAACTTACAGTTATGACAATTCATCCTCTATTCTGGTTAGTACCCATCGCTTCAGTGGTGGCTCTGACCGCTGCCTACGTCTTCTTTCGCCTGATGCTGAAGGCAGACGAAGGTACGCCCCGTATGCGCGAGATTGCACAGCATGTTCGCGTAGGTGCAATGGCCTATCTGAAACAGCAGTACAAGGTAGTGCTGATTGTGTTCATCGTTCTGGCCATCGTATTTGCCTTTATGGCATACGTATTGGAAGTTCAAAACAAGTGGGTACCCTTTGCCTTCCTGACGGGAGGTTTCTTTAGCGGACTGGCAGGTTTCTTCGGCATGAAAACAGCCACCTACGCCAGCGGTCGTACAGCAAACGCTGCACGCAAAAGTCTGGACGGCGGTCTGAAAATTGCCTTCCGCAGCGGCGCCGTAATGGGTCTGACGGTTGTAGGCCTGGGCTTGCTCGACATTGCCGTATGGTTCCTGGTGCTTAACTATTTCTATGCCGACGAGTCCAATGCACTCATCGTGATCACCACTACGATGCTGACGTTCGGAATGGGCGCATCGACCCAGGCCCTATTTGCACGTGTCGGCGGCGGTATCTATACGAAGGCGGCCGACGTAGGTGCAGACATCGTGGGTAAGGTTGAGCAGGACATTCCCGAAGATGACCCCCGCAATCCCGCTACTATCGCCGACAATGTGGGCGACAACGTGGGCGACGTGGCTGGCATGGGTGCCGACCTTTATGAAAGCTACTGCGGCTCCATACTTTCCACCGCAGCCCTCGGTGCAACTGCTTTCGCCACCGCAGGCGACATGCAGATGCGCGCCGTCATTGCTCCGATGGCCATAGCCGCCGTCGGCATATTCCTGTCGCTCATCGGCATATTCCTGGTGCGCACGAAGGAAGGTGCCACCATGCGCAATTTGCTGGGTAGCCTGGCGCTCGGCACGAATGTCAGCGCTGCGCTCATTGCAGTATCTACGTTCGGCATTCTCTATGCGCTCGGCCTGGACAACTGGCTTGGTCTTTCGTTCAGCGTTATCAGTGGTCTGGTGGCCGGTGTAATCATCGGACAGGCTACGGAATACTACACGTCGCACAGCTACAAACCGACGAAAGCCATATCCGAGGCTGGCCTTACTGGTTCGGCCACCGTCATCATCAAGGGTATCGGCACTGGTATGATAAGCACGTGCATTCCCGTCATTACCATCTGCGTGGCCATCATACTGAGCTACCTCTGCGCCAACGGCTTTGAGCTCGACATGCAGCCCGCCGCCATCTCTAAGGGCCTCTACGGAATCGGCATCGCCGCTGTCGGCATGCTTTCCACGCTTGGCATCACGCTTGCCACGGACGCCTACGGCCCGATTGCCGACAACGCCGGCGGAAACGCCGAGATGTCGGAGCTTGGCGAGGAGGTTCGCCACCGCACCGACGCACTCGACGCGCTGGGCAATACGACGGCCGCCACGGGCAAGGGATTTGCCATCGGCTCGGCCGCACTTACCGCCCTGGCCCTGCTTGCTTCCTACATCGAGGAGGTTAAGATTGCCAAGCCTGAACTTGCTAACCTCTCGATTCCCGAATTTATGGACCACTATCAGGTTAATCTGATGAACCCGCGCGTACTTGCCGGCGCATTCATCGGTGCAATGGCTGCATTCCTCTTCTGCGGCCTGACGATGGAAGCCGTGGGACGCGCCGCCCAGGATATGGTGGCAGAGGTTCGCGACCAGTTTAAGCGCATTGCCGGTATTCTCGAAGGCAAGGCCACGCCCGACTATCGTCGTTGCGTAGAGATTTCGACCCGTGCCGCACAGCGCGAGATGATTGTGCCCTCCGTGCTCGCCATCATCATACCGATAGCCACTGGTCTGATACTCGGCGTGGCAGGTGTGCTCGGCCTGTTGCTCGGCGGCCTTTGCGCCGGCTTCACGCTGGCCGTGTTCATGGCCAACGCAGGCGGTGCCTGGGACAACGCGAAGAAGAACGTCGAAGAAGGCAACTTCGGAGGCAAGGGAAGCTTTGCTCATAAGGCCACCATCGTAGGCGACACCGTAGGCGACCCGTTCAAGGACACCAGCGGCCCGAGCCTTAACATCCTGATTAAGCTCATGTCGATGGTCAGCGTAGTGATGGCCGGACTGATTGCCACTTATTCGCTGCTCGGATAATAGGAAGTCCGACTGACGGACCGTCCAACCAATTCGGAGGACATGGCCTGCGGGCCGTGTCCTCCGTTGTTTATGTCTGCGTCATAGTGTGGCGCAAAAATCCCATAATGCAATCGTAAAATTGTATTATACAATCTCAAAATTGCATTATACAATCTCAAAATTGCATTATACAATTCAGAAATTGCATAATGGAATCGAAAAATCCCATAATGCAATATGAAGTTGGCAAAATTGTGCATTTTTTTACAAAAATGTTTGGTGTGTAAAACTCGGTAGTCTATATTTGCAAAGTACAAGTTACAAAACAAAGACCTAACCTTGTTGTATGAAACACGCGAACATGGGGGCTTTGCAGAATGGAACACTGCGAAGTCTCTATGTTCTTTTTTAGGCGTGCTGTTCGATTTTTCGGCAGGTCGGCAATGAGAGGCGACTGCATTTTCCTAACTTTGCACCCGATTATGAAACGACTATATATCGAGACCTACGGCTGCCAGATGAACGTGGCCGACAGCGAAGTGGTAGCGAGCGTCATGAAAATGGCCGGCTACGAGCCCGCCGCCACGGTGGAAGAGTCCGACGCCATATTCCTGAACACCTGCAGCGTACGCGAGAAAGCCGAGCAAAAGATTGTGCACCGGCTTCAGGAACTGCACTCGCTGCGCCAGCGTACGGGACGGCCGCGCCTCATAGGCGTGCTGGGCTGCATGGCCGAGCGGGCCAAGGAAGACCTTATCAACCTGCACCATGCCGACATCGTGGCAGGCCCCGACGCCTACATGTCGCTGCCCGACCTTACGGCGCAGGCCGAACAGGGGCACAAAGTCATCGACACCGAACTGTCGCTGACCGAGACCTATCGCGACATCGTGCCGCTGCGCGTTGCCGGCAACCGGCTGAGCGGATTTGTGAGCATAACCCGCGGTTGCAACAACTTCTGCCACTATTGCATCGTGCCCTACACCCGTGGCCGCGAGCGGAGCCGCGATGTAGAGAGCATATTGCGCGAGGCCCGCGACCTGCAGGACCGTGGCTTCAAGGAACTGACCCTGCTCGGACAGAACGTCAACTCTTACAGTTTCGTGCCCGAGGGTGCCGACGCCGCGTCGGAGCCCATCGGATTTCCGCAGTTGCTTCGCATGGTGGCGCAGGCCGTTCCCTCAATGCGCGTGCGCTTTACGACGAGCCACCCCAAGGATATGAGCGACGAGACGCTCCGTGTCATCGCCGAGGAACCCAATGTGTGCCGCCACATCCACCTGCCCGTGCAGAGCGGCTCTAATGCGGTGCTCAAGAAGATGAACCGGAAATACACGCGCGAATGGTATCTCGACCGCGTGGACGCCATCCGCCGCATCGTTCCCGACTGCGGCCTGTCCACCGACATATTCGCCGGCTATTGCGGAGAGACCGAGGAGGACCACCAACAGAGCCTCAGCCTGATGCGACTGTGCGCCTACGACAGCGCCTTTATGTTCAAGTACAGCGAACGCCCCGGCACGTTCGCACAACGCCATTTTGCCGACGACGTGCCCGACGACGTGAAGACTCGACGGCTCAACGAACTCATTGCCCTGCAGAACGAACTCAGCGCAGCCAGCAACCGCCGCTGCGTAGGGCGCGAGTTTGAAATACTCGTAGAGGGCCGCAGCAAGCGAAGCGCCGACGAACTGTTCGGGCGCACCGAGCAGAACAAGGTAGTGGTGTTTGCCCGCGGAAACCACCACCCCGGCGAGACGCTGCGCGTGCGAATTACCGACAGTAGTAGCGCTACGCTGCGCGGCACGGTGATAGAGCCCGGAAAATAGGCCCAGGCCGGCGATACGATAAAAGGAGAAGCCCGATGTCCAGGCTTCTCCTTTCTTATTATATGCGTGTCGGTCGGCAACCTACTTGAGCACGCCCAGTTGCTTACCCACCTTGATGAACGCCTCTATGCAGCGGTCGAGGTGCTCACGCTTGTGGCCCGCGCTGATTTGGACGCGGATGCGGGCCTCGCCTTTCGGCACCACGGGGTAGTAGAATCCGGTCACGTAGATGCCTTCCTTCTGCAGTTCGGCGGCGTAGCGCTGCGACAGGACACTGTCGTAGAGCATCACTGCACAGATGGCGCTCTGCGTGGGCTTGATGTCGAAGCCGGCGGCAAGCATCTTGTCGCGGAAATAGTTGACGTTCTCCACCAGGCGGTCGTGTAGTGCGTTGCTTTCCTTGAGCATGCGGAAGGTTTCCATACCGGCGCCGACGATGGCAGGGGGTATCGAGTTGGAGAAAAGGTAGGGACGGCTGTTCTGACGCAGCATGTCGATAATTTCCTTACGGCCCGTGGTGAAGCCTCCGACGGCGCCGCCGAAAGCCTTGCCGAGCGTGCCCGTATAGATATCGACGCGGTCGTAGGTGCCGTAGAGTTCGCTCACGCCATGGCCCGTCGGACCGACCACACCGGCGGAGTGGCTCTCGTCGACCATCACCAGCGCGTCGTACTTATCGGCCAGTTCGCAAATCTTATCCATCGGGGCCACATTGCCGTCCATCGAGAACACGCCATCCGTGCAGATGATGCGGAAGCGCTGGGCCTGGGCTTCTTGCAGGCAGCGTTCGAGGTCAGCCATATCGGCGTTGGCGTAGCGATACCTGACAGCCTTGCACAGTCTTACGCCGTCGATGATGGAGGCGTGGTTGAGCGCGTCGCTGATAATGGCGTCCTCCTGCGTCAGCAGGCTGCCGAACAGGCCGCCGTTGGCATCGAAGCAGGCCGCATAGAGAATGGTGTCTTCCGTATGGAAATAGTCAGAGATGGCTGCTTCCAGTTGCTTGTGGATGTCTTGCGTGCCGCAAATGAACCTTACGCTCGACATGCCGTAGCCACGTTTGTCCATAGCGTCTTTGGCGGCCTGGATGAGACGAGGTTCGTTGGAGAGGCCCAGATAGTTGTTGGCACAGAAATTGAGCACCTCTTTGCCGGCAACCTCTATGGCTGCGGCCTGGGGGCTTTCGATGTAGCGCTCTTCCTTATAGAGTCCGGCATCGCGGATTTGTTGGAGTTGCGCCTGCAGGTGGTCTTGAAATTTACCGTACATAGTCGTTAACAGATTAAAAGGTCGTAGAATATTGTCGTATAACCCCGAAAGTAGAGAAAATTGATGGAAAAAAGAAATTGTGCTTTTTGTTTTAAAAAAAACGCATTTCTTTTGTATGTCAAAGGTTCTGATGGGGCCGACGGACATAGATATCAATCAACAAAACCTTTTCGATGAAAAATATACTTATCATCGGTTCGACGGGCCAAATCGGCTCGGAACTGACCATGGTACTCCGCGGCGAATACGGCGGTGAGCATGTGGTGGCCGGCTATATTCCCGGTGCGGAACCCAAGGGCGAACTGCTGGAGAGCGGACCTTCGGAGATTTGCGACGTGACCAACGGACAGGCTATACTGCAGGTGTGCGAGAAATACCATATCGACGCCATCTACAACCTTGCCGCGCTGCTCAGCGTGGTGGCAGAAAGCAAGCCGTTGCTGGCTTGGAAGATTGGCATCGACGGACTTCTGAACGTGCTTGAAGTGGCCCGCACGCACGGATGTGCCGTGTTCACGCCCAGCAGCATAGGCTCGTTCGGTCCGGAAACACCCCGGCAACTCACTCCGCAGGACACCGTGCAGCGCCCGCGTACGATTTACGGCGTGAGCAAGGTGACCACCGAACTGCTGTCGGACTACTACTTCCACAAGTACGGCGTCGACACGCGTTCCGTACGTTTCCCGGGACTTATCTCCAACGTGACGCTGCCGGGCGGCGGGACGACGGACTATGCCGTTGACATCTACTACAGCGCCATACGCGGCGAGCGCTTTGTGTGCCCCATTGGCAAAGGCACCTATATGGACATGATGTATATGCCCGACGGACTGCGCGCCGCCATCGAACTGATGGAGGCCAACCCCGACCGGCTGATTCACCGCAACGGCTTCAACATCGCTGCCATGAGTTTCGAGCCCAACGACATATACGAAGCCATCCGCAAGTATCGTCCGGACTTCGAGATGACCTATGAAGTCGACCCGCTCAAGCAGGCCATCGCCAACAGTTGGCCAGATAGGCTCGACGACACCTGTGCCCGCCAGGAGTGGGATTGGGCTCCGCGCTACGACCTCGATGGCATGACGCGCGACATGCTCGAGAAACTCGAAAAGAAACTGCACGCCTAAGCACACGCATATCGCACAAGGGCGCCGCACCCGCATAGGGAGTGGCGCCCTTGTCGTATGGGGCTGCCGGACGCTCGGGACGCTCGGCGGGCTTATGGAGCGGAAAAATGCAATTATGCAATCGCGAAATTGTATTATGCAATCGGGCTGCCGCATAATGCAATTTTCAAATTCCATTATGCAATTTTCGTGGGCCATTATGCAGCAGGCGCGGGTGCGAGCCGTGTGGGGCGGCAGTTCGGTTCAGGGCAAAAAAAATGGGATACCACTGTATCCCAACCTTGTTAACCTTAAATCTAATACTATGAAAAACACATTGCAAAGGTAACAGCATGCAAGAACGACGGCAAGTTTTTTCAGGTAAAAATGTGATTTTGGCAGAAATTTGTGGATTTTTATGTCAAATTGATAAGTAAAGTTGCCAAAAGTCTGGCTGCTTCAACCCAATTGCATAAGGAAACCCCACTGCCGCAGATGCATCTTGGCACCGGGCAATGGGGTTTTTGTCGGCACGGCCACTGTGTGGACCGGCTTCATAGTGGTTGGCCTATTTTATTTCCTTGATGAAATAGGTGATGGTAGGCAGGTGGTCGGCATATCCGTTCATCCAGCGTGTTCCGTCGAAGCTGCGGAGCGGATAGCCCTTGCGCTTGCCCTCTTTCTGGAGCAGATAGGGAGGATTGAATACTTCGGCCTTCCAGAAGCGCAGTCCGGCGGTGTGCTTGGACAGCAGGCTTCCGCTGACAATCTGCTGGTCGTAGAGGCAAAGCACGTCCTGATACCAGAGTGTGCCTATGCCCTTGTCGTAGAGGGGCCACGTGGCGTTGAAGAAGCCCATGGCGTCGGTGTCCTTCTGCTTGCGCTTGGCACCGAGCACCTTGCTGACGCTCGAGTCTGTGGGGTCGTCGTTGAGGTCGCCCATGATGACAATCTTGCGGGTAGGGTCCACGTTGCGCAGGCTGTCGCAGATTTCGCGCACTACGCGGGCCGAGTTCTCACGCAACGGATTGCTTGCTCCGCCGCCATAGCGCGAAGGCCAGTGGTTCACGAGCACCGTGAAGGGTTCTCCGGCCAGCGTGCCGGAAACTTCGAGTATGTCGCGCGTCTTGAAATAGTCTCTGCCGGGAAAGAGCGTGGGGTGAGGGAACGAATAGTCGAGCTTGAAGAGGCGAGGATTGTAGAGCAATGCCACGTCGATGCCTCGACGGTCGGGACTGTCGTAGTGGACCACTTTGAGGCCCATGTTGGCGATGGCAGGGCGCTGCACGAGGTCGTCAAGCACCTTTCGGTTCTCAACCTCGCTGACTCCGATGATGGCAGGGCCGGCGGGGCAGATCTCGCGGGCCAGTTGCGAAATGACACGGGCCAGGTTGTCGAGTTTCTGCTCGTATTTGTCCTCGGTCCATTGGTAGGGACCGGTGGGAAGGAAGTCGTCGTCGCCCGGATTGTTGGGGTCGTCGACCGTATCAAACAAGTTTTCCAGATTGTAGAAGGCTACGGCGTAGGCAGCGGCACGCTGGGCCTGTGCGCTTATGCCGACCACAAAGACCACGGCGAGTGCGAGCACGCGCCACAGGCTGGCGGAAAGGAGGCTTTGATGCGATTGTTTCATAGTTGATGAGTGGGTTTGGATAGATAGGCCCGTAGGCCTCGTGGAAAACGAAAGCACTCCGACGCTCCGAGAGCCGGAAGGCCATGAGGGAGAATCGGAGTGCTTGTTTGTTGGATTTTAGAAATCGGACGTGTGAAGGCTATCTAACCACCAGGTTTCTGATTTCCCAAGTGCCGGCAGCCGAAGTGGTGCTCTTATACACGAAGGCAATCTGAATGGTCTGTCCGGCGAATTCTTCGAGGCTCAGCGTCTTGCTAGCCCAGGTCCAGGAGGTACCAGAGGCGCTCAGGTCGCTGGCAAAGGTCTTCCACTGACCGTTGGCACCCTTGATGGCGATGGTTGCGTTCTGCGCCTCAAGATTGGCAAAGAAACGGCCACACTGCTCATAGGAGAGCTGGGGAGGAACGGTGCCGGCCGTGCTGCTGGGAATGGTGATGGCGGGCGAAACAAGCCAAGACTCGGTGGCGTGGTTCACGCTGCTTACGAATGCCGAAGCCTTCATGTACTTGTTCTTGCTGTCGTGGTTCCAAACATAGCTCAGGCCGTCGATGTTCTTGTCGTCGATGGTGAACTGACCGATGCTCGTGGCAAAGGTTTCTTCGTATGGCAGCGAGAGACCTGTTCCCGGCTGGTCGGGCGTGGGGTCGGTGGTGCCACCGCCTACGCTGGCGTCGTCGGATACCTCGAAGTCTTTGATTTCCCAAGTGCCTGCGGAATTGGGAGAGCTCTTGTAGATGAAGGCAATCTGAATCTGCTGACCCTTGAACTCGGACAGAGCGAAGGCTGCGTCAACCCAAGCGAATGCCTCGGAGTATTGAGGAATGCGAAGAGCGTGGGTAGCGCCGTCGGCGGTGATTACCATCACGGTGCAGTCGATTGCTTCGGTACCGTTGAAGTAGTTGCCTGCATGCTTGAATTTCAGAGCGGGATGCTCGGCGTTTCCAAGGTCGATAATCGGAGATACGAGCCAAGATTCAACAGTGTAGCGGTTGCCACTGACATAGCCCGTTGCCTTAGCGCCAAAGCGGCTGTCGTATGCCCATACGTAGTTGATGCCGGCGGGCAGCATCTTGTTGTCAATAGTGAAGTCGCCAAGAGAAGCGGAGAAACTCTCGGTGTAGGGAAGGGTCTTGATTTCGCCGTCCTGGTCGTCGGTGTCTTCGCCGCTGCTTTGCTCGTCGAAGCCATAGACGTCGTCAATGGTGCGGATGGTAAGCTGCCAGGTGCCGTTGTAGCAGCCGAGGATGCCGACTACCGTGCCTACGCCCGTGGGCAGTTGCTTGGCGGCAAAGTCGGCATAGTTGCTGGTGCGAACGTCGAGCGAGTTGTCGTTGGCATCCTTGAGGACGCGAGTCGTGGTGGCGTCGGGTTCGGCATAGGTGGCCTGGCCGCCTTGTTCGAAGTGTACGTTCTCAAGGCGTACGAGCGTGTATTTCACCTTGTCGGCCTTCGAGGAGAAGTCGGAAAAACTTTCGATAACTTCTTCTTCTACAGACTGGGGCTTTGCAAAGCCGTTCTTGTGAACCTTCTGCTTGAAGATTTCATAGGGCGTGCGGTAGAGATAGCCGTCGGGATGGCCGAGTTGCTGCTCTTGTCCGTAAACGGATACGCAGAGACCCTTCAGTTCTACATATACTTCCTGTCCGACCGGATAGTCCGTGTAGTAGTTGCTTTGGTCAATACCCATGGAGATGCCGCCGGTCTCGTCCTGCAATATGATGGACTTGAAGAGGTTGCCGGAGCGGTCGTCGCCCACAACGGTGGCTTTCAGATAGAGGTCGTCCTCGATGGTGAGGGCAGTGGCAGATGTAGCGTTCGCATAGTTGGCGCGGATTTCGCTAATGGTGATGGTGGATGCGCCATCGGGCAATACGAAGATGGGCTCGTTGAGAGGCGGAAGTTCGTAATCCTTGTCGCAAGAAGCAACACCCAACAGAAGTGCCGAAAGGCATAGCAGTTTGCTGATAAGTTTCATGGTGATTGTTTTTATATGTTTTTTATTTTGTTTCTTTTGGATGGCGGTAGATGCCAATTGGTTTATTAGAACTTGTAACTTACGTTCAGGAAGCAGTTGAAGCCCTGCATGTAGTAATACTTATTGGCAAAGAGTCCGGGTTTCTCCAGATTGATACGACCCTGTTCGTAGCCGCCGGTCTTGATATCGCGCTTGTTGGTGATATTGTTGAACGAGAGGTTTACGTTGATGGACTGCTTGCGGCCAATGTAGAACATCTTACCGATAGAGAGGTCGATGGTGTAGCCGCCGTCGAACATTTCCTGGTGAGTGAACTGACGATAGGCGTCATAGTATTCGTTGTAGGGAGTAACGGCAGGCGTGCCGGCTTCGCTGTTGCCTGCATAGCGGGAAGAGATGCGGCGAGCCGGACTGGCTTCGATGAAGTTGCGACCAAAGGCATTTACGCTTGCGCCAAGGAACCAGTACTTGATGAAGTAGCGTACGCCGAGTGTTCCGGCAATCTGCGGAGTGCCGCCCACGTATACATTCTTCATATATACCTTCTCTTTGGGTGCCACGGAGAAGTCTTCAAGGTTCTGGCCGTTGTCGGTGGAGAACTGACCTTCGGGGTTGTTGGCATAGTAGTACTGTGCCACGGTACCTGCGAAGTTTACGGTCCAGTGATTGTCAATCTTGTAGGATGCAGCCAGTTCTACGCCGCGGTGAATCTTGCGCACGCCGGTGAGTACCTGGTTGACCATCGTCACACCGTCGTAGTAGTAGGTCGAACGCTCGGTCAGGTCGTAGAAGTTGGTGTTGAACACGCTTACGCGGCCCTGTATCTTCGGAGTAGAGAAGATGTAGTTGGCGTCAATGTGGAACAGGCGGCTGCTCTTCAGGTTGTCAGGAGTCTCGTCGTTGTAGCGCGGCGAAATGTAGGCGTCGTTCACCAGCGGAGCAATTGAACCGTAGGCAACGTTGGCCGTGAACATGTGGCGACCGTTGATTTTGTAGGTAAGTCCGCCCTTCAGCATCGTGTCGGTGAAGTGGTGGCGCTTTCCTACGCCGAACGAATTGTCGGGATGATGGCCGTTGCGCATCTTACCGTCGCGGAAGAAATCGGTATAGGTCACCTGAAGACCGTAGTAGGCCTCCCAGTGTCCGCGACGCCAGTTGTTGTTAATCCAACCGCGAAGCGAGTTTACATGGAGTTTGAACTGGTAGTCGAAGATACCGCCTTCGTAGACGCGACGGTTGGGGCGGTTCAGGTCTTTCTGACGTGCGCTCTCGTCGCCGGGGAAGTCGGTGTCGGAATACTTGTCGATGTCAAGCACATACTGTGCTCCGAGCAGGTCGTCTACCTTTTTGAACTGATGACTGACGGTGTTGCGGCCAAGTAGTCCGAACGTGAGGTGATTGTGCTTGTTCAACTCGGCATTAAGGGTGGCGTTGAGCGTGGTCTCGTACAAATCGCTGCGACGTTCCTCAACCATGTAGATGGCAGCGCCGTTTCCTTCGGCAACTGCTTTCTGGTTGGCAAAAATCATGTTGTCCCAGTTGATTTGAGTAAAGGACGGGTCGCCGTTCATCCACAAATCGCGATAATAATCGCCCACTACGTCGTTGCCATTGGCATAGAAGTAGGAAGGCATATAGCGATAGTAGTCGGGACGGGGGTCTGCGCCGTCAAACCAGTTGAGGGCCGTGTTTCCGTATTTGCCGAAGTGGAAAGAGGCACCGGCGTTGAGCGTCAGGCGGTCGTTGAGCTTGCCTTCATACGACAGCACGGCGGTCGGGTCTATGGCCTTGACCACTTTGGCGTTGCGCTTCTTGCCGTTCTGGTAACCCCAGGCGTTGCTGTACAGGTTGTTGCCGGTCAGGTCATACACTTCCTGAAGGGTTGCAGTACCTTGCTGTCCGCGAACCACGGGAGAGCCGAAGGTTACAAAGTTCAGTCTGTGACGACCACCGCGGAACTGCTTCTCAACCAAGAGGGTGTAGGACATGTTGCGGTAGAATGTGCCGTCCACATTGCCTTCGTGGCTGTAGCGACCGCCCAGCAGCGCAGTTACTGCCCATCCGTTCTTCGTCAGACCGGTGGAGAGCGTCAGCATGCCACGCAAATAGTATGTGCGGTTTGTGTAAGACAGCGTTGCCTGTCCTCCGCGGGAATAGTCGCCCGCACGCATCAGGATATTGTTGGCTCCTCCGAGCGAACCGAAGGAGAATACGCCCGGCTGGGAATAGTATGCCTGGTCGCCCGAACGGGTAAGATTGTTCATGGCGCCGATGGAAGCATAGTTGAATACGCCGCGCAACTGGTCGTTGAATGGCATGCCGTTAATGTAGGTTTCTTCGAACGTGTTTTTATAGCCACGTGCGCGGAAACGCATGGGAGACAGTTGATAGCTCGCATTGTTCAAGAAAACATCATGCGACACCAGCACCGAAGTATTGATGTCCTGAGATGCATCATTGGAGCCGTCTTCTCCGTCAGCATCAAGTATCGATGCGTCAATAACGCCCACGAGTGAAAGGTCGTCCACTATGGCCGAATCAGCGTTTTCCTTCGGAGTTTGAGCCATGGCAAAAACCGGAAGAAGGGCGCCGATGAGAATGGTTCTTTTGATCATATTGTTTGTCTTATATTTTATATACAAAGGAGTGTTCTCTATTTGTAGCCGGTAAGGCGGATGCGTGCCAGACGCAGACCTTTCGTGTTGGCAGCGTCGGTTGTGAAGTGAAGTTCGCCTGCTCCGGAGATTTCGGAAGCATCAATTTCACATTCGGCATCGGCAAAGGTGTTCGTTGCAGTAAACACGAAACTCTCGGCAACGCCTTCTACGCCATTCAAAGCCACATGCATGGTCTGAATATCCTGACCCGTGCCGTTGCAAGCTACCTGATACTGTACCTTGAAGGTCTTGTAGCCGGTAACGTCAAAGCCGCTGATCGAGAAGTCGTTCGCGCCAGCCGGGAACCAGATGCTGTTGAAGCCGATGCTGTTCGGGCAGCGAACCGTCAGGTTCTTGCCGCCGCTTACATTCGTGAAGGTAAGGTTCGGGTTGTCCCAGCCGGTAAATGCGCTTATGGCAGTGTTGCTGGAGACTTTCTCACCCTTGTCGGCGCCCATGGTCTCGTAGAAAAACTCTAACTCTTGAGGTTCGGGGTCGTCAAATTCGTATTCGATGTCGGTAGAAACCTCGCCGCTCCAGTCACCATCGATCACCTTGCCAAGGGTTGCGCTCAGCGTAGAACCATCGGTAGCCAAAAGGATGGGAAGAATGACGCGCTTGCCCGACTGGATGGTCACGTCGGCCAAATCTACATATGCGTCCATGCCGTCAAGAGCCAGATTGATATATCCGTCGGTCAGCGTAAGCGAGCGAACCGAGGTAGCGGAGAAACTTGTCGTGCCGTTGCCCGGTTCTGCAGGAATGGCAATGCAGCTATAGTTAATGCCAGAATCATCCACTTGCATGTCCAGCTCAGTGGCGCGGCCGGTTTGCGTAAACTTGCGGGTGGCCAGGTCAAAGACAGCCGTGGCCGGAGTACCGCCCAGCGTAACTTGCAGGCCTGCAGTAGACGTGATGCTTGGGTCGTTGACAATGGCAACTACAACGTTGGCCAACTGGTGGGTGAAGCCGAGGCGCACCTTGGGGTCAAGACCGCTCTTGTCCTTTGCATTTTTTGCATAGAGTAGGTCAATGGCTGCCGGGTCCGTCTGGTCGGTGACGTCCACAGAGTAAGTGCCGCCGTCGGCGGTTTCCTGATACGGCAGGTAGGCAATAAAGTCAACGGTTGCCCCGCTTGCCGGATAGTGGATAGCTTCAGCGTCGCTTACGGCGGTGAAGTTTCCGTTCGCATCACTCTGGTAGTGGCGGTTGATAGACGTGGCAGCGGAGAGGTCTGCTCCGGAGGGAACTACAAAGATTCCCAACTGCTCGTTGCCGCTCCAAGTGGTGCCTGCCCCGTAACCAGAGATGGACGGCTCTATGCCGTAGCCATAGTCGCTATGGTCGTCGAGGCTTGTGCAGGAGGTAGTTGCCATAGCGACAATGCCAGCTGCAAGGAGAAGCTTTCTGATGTTCATTGCGTGTAGGTTAAATTTATTAAAGTTATTATTATGAATTTGTTGTATTGTAAATTCGTCTGACGGAGTTTAGTTCCAGAACGACAAGGTATAACTGTTTTTATATTGTGCGTCGATTGTCGGGAAGAAGGTAAAGCCGGTTAGTTCCTCCAATTCTTTTACCGAGATGGCGTAGTTTCGGAAGCTGTCGCTACTGCTGTAATTCTTGTGGTCCAACTTGAATGCGATGGTATAGGCCACGCCCGTTGAGCGGTTCAAGTAGCAAAGGGCCTTAAAGTAGTATTTGGGCACGCAGATGTTCTGTCCGCTGCGGTCGCGGGCATAGGTTATGCTCGTGTTGGAGGGAGACGTCGGCATGGCGCCCGTGACCACGTAGAGTGTGTCTTTATTGGACGACCAGCCACGAACGGCGGTTTCCAAATCGGCCCAGATGCTTTGGTTCAGGCCGGCGCCCAACTGTGGCGTCATATTGGTGTAGTAGAAGGTTTGTGCGTTGGCTTCGTAGCAAACTTGGCGGTCGGCGCTTGGAATCTGGTGCCCGCGGTCGTAACCGCTTATGCCTCTGCTCAGATTGGCTTGCTCGCCGTAGTTCAGCGCGGGGTCGTAGTTCCATGCGTCCGTGCGGCCTGTCGAACCGTTTGTGTAGAATTTGCAGAGCGGGTAGGCAACCCAGTACGCCATCTTCAAATTGGTGTCGTAGAGCATTTCGTACGACCGGTAAGTCTTACTGTTGTACGAGAAGGAGTGGGTAATGTACTTGATGTTGCTTTGTGCAAGTTGGGAAGCGGGTATCGCAGGCAGTTCCAAGTATCCGCCCACGGTAGTGTTGCCTGCTCCTCCGCCACCGCCGGAACTACTGCCGAGATTGAAGTTATATTGCAGGTTGTTGTCCTGTCGGAGCGTGGCGCTGGACGTGAAAAGATAGTCAATAGGCTCGCGGCCTTCCAGTTCCAAGTGAAGTTTCAGTGCGGCGCCCTGTTGCGGCAACAGCAGCACCTTTGCCGTGCGGGCCGTAGTGCCTTCCGACAGAACCAAGGGTATGTCGGCGGTTTCGGAACCTACGGTTACGGAACCGTCAGTCAGGTCGAGCGTTCCCTTGACGGGTACTCCGGTCAGGCTGGCCTGTGCGGTGGACAGGTTGGCGCCTGCCGTTGACGAAATGTTTATGGTAACTTCCGACAAGACGTGCTTAAAGTTCAGGGTCGGGGCACTTACCGTGGCGCCGCGACCTTGCAGGTTGTTGGAGTATAATAGGTCGATTTGGCGAGCCTGTGCCTGGTCCGAGATGTCTATGGGCACGGTCGTTCCCGATAGGTTTGCCTGATAGGGATAGTATGCGATGAAATCGACGGCACTTTCGTCGGCGGGATAGGTCAAGGGGGTGTCGCTGCTGAACTGACCAAGCGACGAAGCCGTCGTAAAGCACAAGTTGCGCGCACTATTGTATGCATTGGAAACGCCTTTTCCGGCCGGGGTCATATAGACGCCTATCTGGTTGCCCGGTTCCCACGAAGTCACAACTCCGTTCTGGCTAATTGTTGCCTTAAACGCAACGCGTGCAGCATCTGTAGAAATGTCGCTTTCAGAGCCGCACGCGGAGATTAGGGTAAGAGAGGAAAATAATACAATAGTGACACAGACCTGCTTCGTAATGAAACAGATGCGCGATTTAAGGTTTCGAACAGATGCCATTATGCCGTGTGTGTATTGGTATAAAAGTGTTCAAAATTAGTGATTATATTTTGTAAAAAAGTGTTTTCTTCGGTAAAAAAAATAGGATAGTATCGTCGTTTTTTGCCGGAGAAAAGAGTGTGATATTATTTTGCCAGTTTGTGCCCCGGATTGTTCGATTGTTTGTATAATGGAAAATCGGCGAACGCGGGACGAAATTTCCCGTTTCTTTATGTAATTTTGCAACTGACCCAATTTGTCTTCTGTCCAAACGGACTTTCAAACAAAAAGAATCTATGTCCACAAAACCCGCCATACCAAAGGGAACTAGAGACTTCTCCCCCGTGGAGATGCAACGCCGCAACTATATTTTCAACACGATCCGCTCCGTCTATTCCATGCATGGTTTTCGCCAGATAGAAACTCCTGCCATGGAAAACCTCTCTACGCTGATGGGAAAATACGGAGAAGAGGGCGACAAACTGCTTTTCAAAATTTTGAACAGTGGCGATTTTGCCGTGAAGGTGCCTGAAGCCGACTGGCAGGAAAGGCATCCGGCCCGGCTGGCTGCTCGCATCTGCGAAAAAGGTCTTCGCTACGACCTGACGGTGCCTTTTGCGCGCTACGTGGTCCAGCATCGCGACGAATTGCAGTTGCCTTTCAAGCGCTACCAGATTCAGCCCGTCTGGCGTGCCGATAGGCCGCAGAAAGGCCGCTATCGCGAATTCTATCAGTGCGATGCCGACATCGTGGGCTCTACTTCTCTGCTCAACGAGGTCGAACTTACCGAGATACTCGACGAGGTCTTCGGCCGGCTGAATATTCGTGTCGGCATACATCTCAACAACCGCAAGATTCTCGCAGGCATTGCCGAGGTGATAGGTGCCCAGGAGCAGATTGTCGACATAACCGTGTGCATCGACAAGTTAGACAAGATTGGCCTCGAGGGCGTCAACCAGGCGCTTTTGTCGGTTGGCCTGTCCGAAGAGTGTGTGGCACGGCTGCAGCCCATCATCACCCTGTCCGGCAGCAACGAGGAAAAACTACGCACCATGCGCCAGTTCCTGGAAGGCAGCGAGATTGGAATCTGTGGCATTGACGAGGTGGAGGAAGTGCTTAGCCTGCTGCCCGACCTGAAGAACGAAGTGGTTTTTGACCTTACGCTGGCACGTGGCTTGAACTACTATACGGGCTGCATCTTTGAGGTGAAGGCCCGCGACGTAGAGATTGGCTCCATCAGTGGGGGCGGACGCTACGACAACCTTACCGGCATTTTCGGCATGCCCGGCCTTTCGGGCGTGGGCATAAGTTTCGGCGCCGACCGCATCTACGACGTACTCCAGCAACTTGACTTGTTCCCCGATGCGACCGTCGACGACATCCGTCTCCTATTCCTCAACTTCGGCGCCGCCGAGGCACAGGCTTGTCTGCGCCTTGCCCGCACGCTCCGCGCAGAGGGAATTGGCTGCGAACTATTCCCCGATGCCGTCAAGATGAAGAAGCAGATGGCCTACGCCAACTTGCGTGGCGTTCCCTATGTGGCATTGATGGGTGCCGACGAGATGCAAGCCGGCCAAATAACGCTGAAGAACATGGCCACGGGCCAGCAGCAGACCATCGCCGTCGACCAACTCACCGACTTTATGAAATCAACCAAGTAGGTAAGCCGCCATGCCCGCAACCTCCAGTTTCATACCTGCCCCCTATTGCCTACGGCTCAGTCCATGGCAGTGTGCGCTGAAAAGGCTTTTCGACATTGTCGGGGCCTTGTTGTGCCTGCTCGTTTTTGCCGTACCCATGCTCGTTTGCTATATACTCATCAAGCGCGAGGACGGCGGGTCGGCCATCTACAGGCAGGAGCGCATCGGTCGCAACGGCATGCCGTTCTACATCCTTAAGTTCCGTTCCATGCACGCCGACTCCGAGCGCGAAGGGCCTCAGTTGTCGGAGGAAGGGCTAGACATGCGCTCTACGCGCATAGGCCATCGGCTCCGTGCGAGCCATCTCGACGAACTTCCGCAGTTCTGGAACGTGCTCAGGGGCGACATGTCGTTCGTTGGCCCAAGGCCCGAGCGCCGCTACTTTATCAACCTCATACGCGAGCAAGACCCCCGCATCGACTACATCTTTCAGGTGCGGCCGGGACTTAGCTCGTTCGCCACTTTGCTTAACGGCTATACGCACACCACGGAGCAGATGCTTCGCCGGTTGCGCTACGACCTGTTCTACATAAGCCACGCGTCGCTCGGCACCGACCTGCTGATTGTGTGGCTTACGGCACGCCATTTTCTGGCGGCTTTTTTCGCCGGTCGCACCAAGTAAACCGACTGCCAACCCTATACCCTACGTCCATAGCATGCTCAAACTGAAATCGTTTCTTATAGTCCTTGCGCTCAGCCTTATGCCGCTGGCCGCCCAGGTCGATTTTTCGGTCGCCTACAAGCGTGTTTCGCCCGAACTCATCGACATCGTCTTCAACGCCACAATCCAGCGCGGCTGGCATGTCTATGGCACCAATGTGGCCGACGGCGGTCCGACGCGGGCCTCCTTTAATGTCGATGCCTCCGAGGGTGTTTCGCTCGAGGGGCCCCTTCGTGGCGGTGCGGGAGTAGTTCAGGCCTACGACCCCAACTTTGGCATGGACGTGTCGTGGTATGAAAACCGTGCGCAGTTTACTCAGCGCGTGCGGCTCAATAAGCCGGACTATCGACTCAACGGCTATCTGGAGTGGGGCGCCTGCAACAATCAGACGTGCCTGCCTCCTTCGAGCACCGACTGCAGTCTTTCGGGCACCGACGGACCGGCTGAAAAGGCGGCCGATAAGGAGGACACCGCCAAGGATAGGGCTGCCGATGCAGCAAAGGACGAAACGGCGGTCGCCGATAGCCTGACGGCCGTGGGCGATACGCTCTCGGCGCTGGCTGCCCTATCGGATGCTTCCGCCCCACGCGACCGCTGGTATGCTCCCGTAGTGGACCAGTTGCGTGCCTTTGGCGAGTCGTCCGACACGAAGGGCCGCTCGCTCCTCTACATATTGCTGATGGGATTTTTGGGCGGTTTCATCGCGCTTTTCACGCCCTGCGTGTGGCCCATCATACCGATGACGGTCAGTTTCTTCCTCCACCGCAGCGACAACCGTAGGAAGGCGGTGCGCGATGCGGTGCTCTACGGACTGAGCATCATTGTCATCTACGTGGGGCTTGGTTTGCTGCTCACGGCCTTTATGGGTGCCAACGCGCTCAACGACCTTTCGACCAACGCCATATTCAACCTGTTTCTGTTTGCCTTGCTTGTGGTGTTCGCCGCCAGTTTTCTGGGCGGATTCGAACTTACTTTGCCGTCGAGTTGGAGCAACAAGGTGGATGCGCGAGCCAGTAGCGCCACCGGACTGCTGTCCATCTTCCTGATGGCCCTGACGCTCGTGCTGGTTTCTTTCTCCTGCACGGGTCCCATCATAGGGTTCCTGCTTGTGGAGGTAAGCACCGGTGGCGGCAGCAGTCTTGCGCCGACGCTGGGCATGCTCGGATTTGCCGCAGCCCTTGCGTTGCCGTTCACGCTCTTTGCCCTTTTCCCCACGTGGATAAAGAAAGCCCCGAAGAGCGGCGGTTGGATGAATGTGGTGAAGGTGGTTCTGGGCTTCATCGAACTTGCTTTTGCGCTGAAGTTCCTTTCGGTGGCCGACCTGGCCTATGGCTGGCATCTGCTCGACCGCGAAACCTTCCTGTCGCTCTGGATTGTACTCTTCGCGCTGCTTGGCGTCTATCTGCTGGGCTGGCTTCGCTTCCCGCACGACGACAAGTCGGAGCACACGAGCATACCGCGTTTCTTCATGGGACTGTGTTCGCTGGCGTTTGCCATATACATGCTGCCCGGACTATGGGGCGCTCCGCTGAAAGCCGTAAGTGCCTTTGCGCCTCCATTGAGAACGCAGGATTTTAACCTCGACCCGGTGAAGGTGGAACCGAAGTTCAAGGATTTTGAATTAGGCATGGCCTATGCGCAACAGGCGGGCAAGCCTGTGCTGATAGACTTCACGGGCCACGGCTGCGTGAATTGCCGCAAAATGGAACTTGCCGTGTGGCACGACCCCGTGGTGCGCGACCTTATTAATAATGAATTTGTGCTCATCTCCCTCTATGTCGACGACAAGACGCGGCTGGCCGTTCCCGATACTATCGAACTGAATGGCAAGACGCGCGTGCTGCGCACCGTGGGCGACAAGTGGAGCGTTTTGCAAGAGAAAAAGTTTGGCACGAATAGCCAGCCGTTCTACATTCCCGTAGATAACGACGGGCGGGTGCTTAACCACAGTTTCGCCTATAAGGAGGACGTGGCGGCCTATGTGCGTTTCCTGCAGGAAGCCTTGGCGCGCTATCGCGGCGAACAGCCTTAGCGGGCCGTGCCTGCCTACGACGAACCGACCACCGTATGACGTGTCATGCGGTGGTCGGTCGTTTATGCGGTTGAGTGTATGGCTACGATTCGCGCGATATGCTGAAGTCGAGATAGGCCTGAAGCGTGTCGGCGATGGCACCCGAAGCAAAGCGGTGGAGCAGTGGCAGCGCTTCGTCGCGTAGTCGGGCCATCTCGCGCTGTGCGTAGTCGATGCCGCCCACTTGCTTCGAAAATTCTACCAGCGAGAGAATCTCGGCGCGACTGGCTGTGCCGGCTTTCACTTTCTCGGCCCAGACGACGGCTTCCTTCGTGGGATGCTCGCGCAGGGCATAGATGGCGGGCAGCGTCAGTTTGCCTTCGGCCATGTCGTTACCCGTAGGCTTTCCTATGCGCTTGTCGTCGAAGTAGTCGAATATGTCGTCGCGTATCTGGAAGCAGAGGCCGAGCACGTGGGCAAACTGCTGGGCTGCCTGCACAGTGGTGTCGTCGGCTCCGACGCTGAGCGTGCCCAGGAAGCCGCACGAACTGAACAGCGCGGCGGTCTTGTGGGCTATGATGTGGTAGTAGGCGTCTTCGGTGCTTATGGCGTTGCTGATGTTCTGCAGTTGTGCGATTTCGCCCTCGCTGAGGGTGGCGCCGAGCATGGCGATGTGCTCCACCATGCGCAGGTTGCCCGTCTGCGCGGCCGTTGCCAGTGAGCGGGCCAGCAGGAAGTCGCCTATGAGCACGGCAGTCTGGTTGCCAAACTGTGCGTTGGTCGATGCCAGGCCTCTGCGCTCGTTGCTTTCGTCCACGATGTCGTCGTGCACGAGGCTTGCCGTGTGGAGCAACTCAAGTGCCACGGCCGCCTGCAGCGTGGTCGGATTGATTTCGCCAATGGCCTTGGCCGACAGTAGAGTCAGCATGGGGCGCATGAGTTTGCCTTCGTGGCCGCGTATATGCGACAGCACCCGGTCGAGGTAGGCGTCGCTGTGCGTCAGGTTGGCGGCGAACAGTTGGCGGTAGGCGTCGAGTTCGGCAACTATGGGTTGGCGCAGGGTCTCAAGCACGTTTTTCTGCATACGATTCATATCAACTTGTGCAAAAGTAAGAAAAACAGCGGGCTTATGCGCGTGTTTTTTCTTATTTTTACAATCGGTCTGTGCAACGGTCGCGTTCGCCGGCACGCTTATGCGGCACGGCGGGCGGGAGGTCGGTTTCGCCGGCTTCGACAATCCTGAAAATCAGTTGCATACTGACTGCCGAAAATCGCATTATGAAACCGAAAAATTGCATAATGCAATCTGAAAATTGTATAATGGAATTTGAGAATTGTATAATGCAATTTTGAAATTGTATAATTGCGTAAATTAGTAAAAGCCAGCAGTTTACAAAATGAAGAAACTTGTGCTTCTCGATGCCTATGCGCTCATCTACCGCGCTTATTACGGCTTCATATCGTCGCCTCGAATCAACTCGAAAGGCCAAAACACGTCGGCCATATATGGCTTCCTGACGACGCTGCAAGAGGTGCTTCAGCGCGAGAACCCCGACTACGTGGCCGTTTGCTTCGACCCGCCGGGCCCCACGTTTAGGCACGAGGCCTACGCCGACTACAAGGCGCAGCGCGAGGCTACGCCCGAGGACATCCGCACGGCTGTGCCTGCGATTAAGGACCTGCTGCAGGCCTATCGCATAGCCGTGGTCGTGGAAGATGGCTTTGAAGCCGACGACGTCATAGGTACGCTGGCCCGCAAGGGCGAGGAAGCCGGCTGCGACGTGCTGATGGTGACGCCCGACAAGGACTACGCGCAACTCGTGACCGACAAGATTCGCATGCAGAAGCCCGGCCGTGGCAGCACCCCATGGGAAACGCTCGGCCCCGCAGAGGTGTGCGCCAAGTACGGACTGCGGAATCCGCGGCAGATGGTTGACTATCTGGCTCTCGTAGGCGACAAGGCCGACAACATTGCCGGCTGTCCGGGCGTGGGCGAGAAAACCGCCGCCATGCTTATGCGCGACTTCGCCGACATAGAGGACCTCATCGGTCACACCGACCGGCTGAAGGGTGCCCTGAAGAAAAAGGTGGAGGATAATGCCGAGCAGATTCGGTTCTCGCACTTCCTGACCGCTATCCGTACGGATGTGCCGCTGCACACAGGCCTCGACGAACTGGCGCGTAGGGAACCCGACCTTCCGGTGCTGCGGCCGCTGCTCGAGAACCTCGAGTTCCGCTCCATCCTGCAGCGGCTCGACGGCACCTCGGCCAAGCCGGCTGCTCCGAGGCACGAACCGTCGCTCTTCGATATGATGGAGGCTCCGGCCGCCGACCAGCCGGCTCCGGCTGCCATGCAGTCGCTGGCCGACAAGGTCCACTCCTACCGCCTCATTACGACCGATGCCGAATGCCGCGACCTCTGTGCGCGCCTCATGGCCGAGCCAGTCGTGGCCATAGACACGGAGACCACCTCGACCAATGCCATCGATGCACAACTCGTGGGAATGAGTTTCGCCGCCAAGCCTTTCGAGGCATACTATGTGAGTGTGCCGGCCGACTACGAGGCCGCACGGCAGCGCGTGGAACTTTTCCGTCCGCTGTTCGAGGCTCCGGGCGTGCGGAAGGTTGGGCAGAACATGAAGTACGACCTCAGCGTGCTGGCGCACTATGGCATCGAGCCGGCCGCCCCGCTTTTCGACACGATGCTGGCTCACTACGTGCTGCAGCCCGAACTGCGGCACAATCTCGACTATCTGGCCGAGACCTATCTGAGTTATCGCACCATACACATAGAGGACGTCATCGGGCCTCCGGGTCTTTTGCAAAAGAACATGGCCGACCTCGAGCCGGCCGAAATATGCGACTACGCCTGCGAAGATGCCGACGTGGCGCTGCAACTATACCCGCTGTTCCTTGAACAGTTGCGCCAGACGGGAGCCCTGCGCGTCTTCGACGAGATAGAGATGCCGCTGGTGCCCGTATTGTCGCGCATGGAGAGAAACGGGGTGCTTATCGATGCGGAAGCCTTGAAGGATGTCGGCCGTGACTTCAGCGAGCGCATTGCCGCCTTGGAACAGGAGATTTATGGGCTGGCCGGCCATGCGTTCCTGATATCCTCGCCCCGACAAGTGGGCGACGTGCTGTTCGGCGAGTTGCACCTGAGCGAGAAAGCACGCAAGACGAAGAGCGGACAGTATCAGACGTCGGAGGACGTGTTGCGCGAACTGGCAACCCGCCACCCCATCGTGCAGAAGATACTCGACTACCGCGCCTTGAAGAAACTGCTGTCCACCTACATAGAGGCGTTGCCCAAACTCATCAACCCGCACACCGGACACATACATACGAACTTCAACCAGGCCGTTACGGCCACCGGACGCCTCAGTTCGTCCAATCCGAATCTGCAGAACATTCCCGTGCGCGGCGAGGACGGCCGCGAAATACGCCGTGCCTTCGTGCCGGAACCCGGCGAAGTGTTCTTCTCGGCCGACTATTCGCAGATAGAACTGCGACTGATGGCCCACCTCAGTAAGGATGCCCACATGATTGAGGCATTCAATGAGGGATTTGACATTCACGCCGCCACGGCCGCCCGCATTTTCCACAAGGACATCGGTGAGGTGGACCGCGACGAGCGTCGGAAAGCCAAGACGGCTAATTTCGGCATCATATACGGTATCAGTGCCTTCGGACTGGCCGAACGTATGGGCGTGTCGCGCAGTGAGGCAAAAAATCTCATCGAAAGTTATTTCGACACCTATCCGGCCATTCGCGCCTATATAGAGGAGTGTAAGGAGAAAGCCCGCGCCAACGGATTCATCGAAACCATCTTCGGCCGTCGCCGATACTTGCCCGACATCAATAGTCGCAATGCCACGGTCAGAGGATATGCCGAGCGAAACGCAGTGAACGCCCCCATTCAGGGAAGTGCCGCCGACATCATCAAACTGGCTATGAGCCGCATCGACAAGCGCATGCAGGCGGAAGGATTCAAGGCCAAACTGATTCTGCAGGTACACGACGAACTCAATTTCTCGGTGCCTCCAGCCGAACTCGACCGGCTCAGCCAACTGGTGAAGGAGGAAATGGAACGCGCCTATACGCTGAGCGTTCCGCTCGAGGCAAACTGCGGTCAGGGCGTCAATTGGCTCGAGGCGCACTAATAGGGTGTCGCCGTGGTGCATAAGGACATGCAAAAAAAACCCCCCTGCCGACATCGGCAAGGGGATTTTTTTGCAGGCAGGCAACGGTGCTGCCGCCTAATAGAGCCTGAGCACGCGGGTACGCACCAGTTCGGGTTCCGTGATGGAGTATTTTTTTGTGCGGGTCAGGCGTGCGTCGCCGTCGCTGAGTATGACAATCTGGTCGTTGTCGTAGTATTTCGGGTCGAGGCGTATGGTGATTTTCTTGAACACCGGTGCCGTGAGTGTGAAGGTCTGGCTGCCCGGACAGTCGGGGTACAGGCCCATCATGGTGAATACGGCCCAGGCCGACATGGTGCCTGTGTCGTCGTTGCCTGGTATGCCGTCCGGCGTGTTCTTGAAGTAGTTGTCGAGTGCCCAACGGGCCCATTTCTGCGTGCGATGCTCCTCGCCTTTGAACCGACTGAATAGGAAGGGGTAGATAATATCGGGTTCGTTGGCAGGGTCGTAGAGCCCGCTCGTAAATATCCACTCCAGGCGGTCGATATAGTTTTTCTTTCCTCCCATGATACGGGCCAGTCCTTCGGCATCGTGGGGCACGGCGAAGGTATAGTTCCACGCGCTGCCTTCATGGAATCCCGAGGCGGCAGAGAAGTTCTCGCCGGCACGCGGATTGAAGGGGCGGAGGAAAGAACCGTCGGGCCACACCGGACACAGCGAGCCCACGCTCTTGTCGTAGTAGCGCCGATAGGCCAGCGAGCGTTGCTGGAGCGTCTGAGCCTCGGTTTCGTGGCCGAGTTTATGGGCCATGCGTCCGAGTGCGTAGTCGTTGACGCAGTTCTCCAGACAGTTGCTCACGCTGAAGTCGTTTTTGTCGCGCATCGGTACGTAGCCGAGTTGCAGGAAGTCGTTGAGGTAAGGCCGTATGCGGTTGTCGGCCGAGGAGTCGGTGGCCGACTTCCATAGTCCGCGGAATGCCTTTTCCCAGTCTACTTCAAATCGTGCGGACGACAGGCATGCGTCGGCAATGTATGCGGTAGCCGGGTCGCCGTCCATGGTGTACGACTCGCGTCCATAGAGTTCCCATTTCGGAAGCCATCCGCTCTCGTCGTACATCTGTATCATGGAACGCAGCATCTGCTCCTGCTTTTCCGGATAGACAAGGCTGAGCAGTTGCGACACGTTGCGATAGGTGTCCCAGAGTGAGAATACGGTGTAGCGCGTAGTGCCGGGAGCCGATACGCCAATGCGGTCGCTCTCCATGGTGGGGTGCTGGCCGTTGACGTCCTGCAGGATGTTCGGGTGGATAAGCATGTGGTAGAGCGCGGTATAGAAGACGGTCTTCTGGTCGTCGGTTCCGCCCTCAACGGCTATGCGGCTGAGGTGTTCCTCCCAGTCGTTGCGTGCTTCGCGGCATATCTCGTCGAATCCGCGGCCGTTCTGCTCGCGTTCGAGGTTCTCGCGGGCATTGGCGATACTGACGAACGACACGCCCATGCTGACTTCTACCTGCTCGTCCTGTTGCGTGTCGAAGTCCAACCATACGCCGATGTCGTCGCCTGAGAGGTCGCGGCCGTAGCGCGTATAGAGTTTGTACTTACCTTGGTCGGGGTCCCACGCAGCCTCGGCTTCCATGGGGCGTTGCTTCTTCCAGAATCCGCTGGCCTTGGGCTGCTTGTTGACGCGAAGCACAAAGTAGATGGGAAAGACGGCCTGTGGGGCGTAGCAAAAGGTTCCCAGCAGTTTTGTGCCTTCAAACTCGCAGTCGGAAACGCGGCGTACGCTGGCACCCGTCTCGTTGGTGAGTCCTTCTCCGAGGTTCAGCAAAATGTGACTGTTGCCTGCAGGGAACGTATAGCGCTCCAGACTGGTGCGAGGCGTGGCGGTGAGTTCGGCGCGTATGCCGTAGTCCGTCAGCATGACGGAATAATAGCCCGGCGTAGCCTTCTCGTCGGAATAGTGGCTGCCGTATTCGTGGTAGTCCACTTTCCGCTCGCCCGTCGTAGGCATGGTGAGCAATGCGCCTAACTCCGGGCAGCCTACCCCGCTGAGATTGGTGTGCGCAAACCCGGTGAGGAAGACGTTTTCAAAGAGATAGGGCGTCGACCACCACCTTTTGTCTTTGTCGAACACGTTTTCGTCCGAGCCCATAACGTTGAACGGCGTGACGCTCATCAAACCGTTCGGCCGGACAGCTCCGGGGTTGCACGTGCCAAAGTTGGTGGTGCCGATGAACGGGTTTACGTAGTCGACGACCGACTTCTGGGCCGATGTGCTAAGGCTTCCGATGCCCAGAATAAGTATCGGCAGGATTTTGTGAAGCATACGGAAAAATGGTATTATTGACGCTTGAGGAAGTCTATGATTTCAGAGATGCGGCCAAAGGCAAGTCCGACGCAAGTGTCTGCGGCACCGTAGTAGACGCATACCTTGTCGCCCTCGGTCAGTGCGGCGCACGGGAATACCACGTTGGGCACGTCGCCGGCAAGTTCGTATGGGGCAGCCGGAGCCAGCAAGTATTCCATCGAGCGGTAGAGCACTTTTGTGGGATCGTCCTTGTCGAGCAGAGCTGCACCCATCGAATAGCGGAAACCATTGCACGTGGTGATTACACCATGGTAGAACAGCAGCCAGCCCTCGTCGGTGAGGATGGGAACGCTGCCGGCGCCAATCTTGGTGCACTGCCAAGCCGATTCCTCAAAGGGAGTGACCTTCATCACATTGCGATGCTCGCCCCAGTACTTCATGTCGGGCGAGAAACTTATGTAGATGTCGCCAAAGGGAGTATGTCCGTTGTCGCTGGGGCGTGACAGCATGGCATAACGACCGCCAATCTTCTCGGGGAACAGGACTCCGTTGCGGTTGAACGGCAAAAATGCGTTCTCGCATTGGAAGAACTCCTTGAAGTCAAATGTATATGCCAGGCCAATCGTTGGTCCGTGATAACCGTTGCACCAAGTAATCCAATATCTGTCTTCAATAAACGTGACGCGCGGATCATATTTGTAGTCCGACTCTATCATCGTCGTGTTTCCTGCTTGGAACTTGATGGGCTCGTGTTCAATCTCCCAATGGATGCCGTCGGCCGAGAAGCCGGCAAAGATGTTCATCTGCACACGCTTGTTGTCGCAGCGGAATACTCCGGCAAATCCGCCGTTGAAAGGCACCACGGCGCTGTTGAAAATACTGTTTGAGGTAGGAATGTTGTAGCGTCCGATGACGGGATTATGGCTGTAGCGCCACATGATATCGTGACAGTCGGCAGGACGCTCTTCCCAGGGAATGGGAGCGTTGGTGTAGTTGGGGTTGTTAGTCATGGTTTCTTATTTCTTATCGGGATGAGTGAACGGAACAAAGTAGGTGATGAGGAAGGCCGGGATGGTGGCCACGAGCACAAAGATGAAGAACGGTTTGTAGCCGCCAAGCATCTGCCAGACAGCGCCGCTGAGCATTCCGGGCAACATGACGCCGAAGTTCATAATGGCGCTGGCGAAAGCGTAGTGCGACATCTGGTATTTGCCTGGGGCAATCTGCTGCATCATAAAGAGCGTGAGCCCGACGAAGCCGAAACCGTAGCCGAAGTACTCGAAAGCGATGCCGGCACCTATGAGGTAGATGTTTTCGGGCTGGTAGATGGCCAGAAGCGTATAGATGGCAAAAGGAATGTTAAAGACGCAGCACAGTGAGAATAGGGTGCGCTTCAGGCCGAAGTGGGAAATGTAGTAGCCGGCCAGTATCGAACCGATGACGAAAGCAAGCGAGCCGCATGTGCCATAGAGCAGTCCGATGGTTTCATTACTCAGTCCGAGTCCGCCCTCGGCCAACGGGGCTTTCAGAAAGAGCGGCACCATTTTTACTACGAAGCCCTCGGCGAAACGATAGAGCACGATGAAGGCAATATAGTAGGCAATATGCTTTTTCTTGAAGAAATCGACCAGCACCTCAAGCAGTTCGCTCATTGTCTGCTTGAAAGATTTGCGCTCGTCCGTGTCCTTGCGGCCTCCACTTGGGAGGATGAACAGATGGTAGGTGCCGAGCGCCAGGAGCATTGCGGCAAAGATGGCCATGATGATGGTCCAGCCCGACAGGTTGGCCGCAGCGTCCGACAAGTGCTTGGCGGCTTTCAGGTGGCTTATGAGAAGGCCCGCCAGATAGACCAGACCGCCCGTTGCCACAAGTTTGGCCAAATTGTAGAAGGCGCCCTGCCAGCCTATGTACCTGGCCTGCGTCTCTTTGTCCAACTCCTGCATGTAAAGGCCGTCCAAAGCGATGTCGTGCGTAGCGCCGCTGAGTGCCACCACCGTGAAGAGTGCGATTGTGACGGCAAAGAAACTGGGCAGGTTAAGCCCGAGCGCTATCAGGCCAAAGCTGAGGCCCGAAAGCATTTGGGTAAGCACCACGTAGAACTTCTTGGTCTTGTACAACTCCATAATTGGGCTCCACAGGGGCTTCAGGCTCCACGGCAGCAGTATGAGACCGGTCCAGAACGTAATGGTTTTCTCGTCGATGCCAAGGTCTTTGTACATGAGCACGGCTACCATGTTCACGATGACAAATGGCATTCCCATGGCAAAGTATGCAGTAGGCACCCAGCTCAAGGGGTTGCGACTGGTTTGCTTGGGTTCAAGGTCAATAGGTTCGATATCTTTCATAGTGGGTTGATGCTAAATGCGCAAAACCCCGCGCTGGCGAGCCGCTGTATGGTGCGACAGACTCGGTGGCGGGGTTTTTGTGCGGGCAAGAGGCTTATTGGGTAATGCTTCCGTGTACAAATGCTACGGCGTACGGATGTATGCCTGCGTCAAAGTGATGCAGCAGGGCGCCGTCATAGTTGAAAATCCATACGGAACCTTGCTGGTTGTAGCCCGTAAGGCTCGGGTCGCTGGTGATATAGACAAGCGAGGTGACGGGGTCTACAAAGATGCCGGTAGGACAGGCGGGACGATCGCCTACACTGAACTTGTCGTCGGTCATAAGGCCCATTCCAAGCGCATTGAAGACTTTGTAGTTGAAACCACGGAGCGTTCCGTCGTTGTTATAGTCGCCCTCGATTACGTAGAGGTAGTTGTTGCTGACAGCAAGGTCCATGCCGAGCGTAAATCCGAGGTCCGAGCGTCCGCCAGTGGCCGAGATGACATCACTGCCGTTTATTTCCTGAATCATCGAGGGAACGCGGTCCGGCTCACTAAGCGGCTTGTAGTTTCCACGGGCCACCAGGAAGATTTGTCCGTAGCTGTTGGCCACAATCTTACCGGGGTTCAGTCCGCAAGGAATTTCTTTCTCTACGACAAAGCCGTCGAGATTGATTTTCACGACCTTCTTGCCGTCGGCATAGTTGTTGGCATAGTTATAGCCGTCGGAGATAGTCACGTAAACGGCATTACGAGTCACAACCAAACATGCCGGGTTGGGACCAACGGCCAGTTGCGTGGTAGCCCAGGTGGCCGTGTCCACGCGAGTGACAAAGCCGTCGTTGTTGGCAATGTACAGATAGTTTTTATAAGCGTCCACCCATTCCGGCTGGTTCGTGTTGATGGTGTGCACTATGCGGTTGGTGTTTTTGTCAAGCACCCAAACCACGTTGCTACCGAAGACGGGCAAATAGACTTTGCTTCCGTGCACGATGGCGTTCTGGGGAGTGTCGCCGAGGCTCTGGCCGTTGACGCCCTCAAAGATGTTGGCCGAATAGACCATGGAGTGAGTGTCGAACACGCCCATCGTGCCGGCAATCCCATCGTATTGGTTGCCTTGGTTTATGATAATGGCCGCATCCGTAGTCAGAAATGTTCCGTGGTAGTCGTCCGTGTCGTTGCAAGACGCCAGTGTAAGCGTAGCCGACAGGGCAATCAGTGTGTTGCGTAGGAGATTTTTCATGGTGTATATGAATTTTTGTTTGTTATACGATGGTTTACCGAGCAAAGTTAAGTTTTTTTTGCTATAAGCAAAAGTGTTAGCAGTTTTTCTGATAAGGATGTCGGCGGGCAACCCTTAGAAATGCCAGTCGGCGCTAACCTTCCAGGCTCGTCCGGGCATGGGGTAGCGGCGGATGATGCTGTACTGGCGGTCAAGGATATTCAGCAGATGGGCACCGACGGTGATGTGGTGGCGACCGACGGTGATGTTGCGCCACAGTCCGAGGCTCCACTCGCCGTAGCCTGGCGTCTCGGTGGATTCGGTATGCTCGTTGGTGGCCCAGCGCATGGAGCATGCCTGCAGGCTGAGGGTGGCGTTGACCCAGGGGTTGGTCCAGGACAGCGCCATAGTGCCGCTGTGCGTGGGCACATAGGCCAGTTGTTTTCCGAAGGAGGCGTCGCCGCGCTGTGTGCGGTTGCGGACTGACTGCAGGGTGTAGGTGCCGCGCAGCATAAGTCCGTGGCGGGGACGCACTTGCCAGTCGGCCTGCACCACAAGGTCGAGGCCGGCGGCCCTTACGCGGCCCAGGTTGGTCATACGCCAGACGAACAGGTTGTAGGGGATGGCCGAGATTTTGTCGGCAATGCGGTTGAAATAGCTGTTGGCATCGACCGACAGGCGCCACTTTTCGGCCGGCAGCCAAAGCAGACTTCCGCCCATGCCTATCTGCCGCGTCCGCTCGGGGCGGAGGCTGGTGGAGCCGAGGTGGTAGTAGTACGATTCGTTAAAGGTGGGTGGGCGGAAGAAGTCTTTGTAGTGGGCGCGGACCGACAAGTGGGCTTGCGGCAGGGTCAGGCAGTTCCAAATCATACTGGCCGAGGGCGACAGGTGGTGCAGGTTGCGGGCGGAGGACGGTCCGTCGGAACGGTTCCATAGGACTGCATCGACCAGGCGCAGGGTCAGCGTGAAACGCGACGGCATCCAGCGGACGGCTACACTGCTGAGCAGGCTGTGGCGAGCCACGTCGGAGTCGGTGGTAAGGTTCGAGGCGAGGTCGGCATAGGCATAGTCGGCCGCCAGTGCCACTTGCCAGTGGGTCCAACTGCGCCCCACGCCGCCCGAACCGTAGGCTTCGCGCTGGCGATAGTTCTGGTGGAGTGCCCCACCGGGATATTGGCCGCCCTCATCGGCGTATTTGCTTTCTTCCCACGATACTTTGGCGGCGGCAAAGGCTTGCCACTTGGTGCGCTGCATGGTCCAGCGCGACTGCATAAATGCCTGGCGCTCGTGGAGGCGTTCGTGGTTGCCTTGCACATAGAAGATGGTCGGTCCGGGCAACTGGCGGTTGCGGTTGCTAAAGTAGGCCTTCGACGCAATGGTGCCGTGGTCGCCCAGGTCGATGCGGTCGTTCAGTTCGACGGTGGTGTCGCGCAGCCGGCTGTTCAGGCGCCGCTCTTTGTGGGTGGCCACGCCGTTTCGGAATAGGAACGGATAGTCGTTCTTGCCATAGTGAAAATCGGCCATCATGCCTATGGCGTGTGCTTCGGAGGTCTGCCCCGTCAGGCTTACGGAGGGGTGGAAGAGTCCAAAACTTCCAGTCTCGAGGCCAAGCGTGCCGGTCAGTCCGATGGTGCGGGTGGCGGCAAAGTCGGTCTGCAGCAGCAGCGTGGCGTTGCCCTGTTCGCGTACCGTAGTCAGCAGGGCGTCGGACTCGGCGGTCTGGAGCGACAGGTGGCTCAGTCGGCTGAGCAGAAAGCGGCTGAGGTCGATTTGCCCGCCTTGAGCGTTGCCCACCACAATGCCGTCGTAGGAAACGGCCGTGTGGCTGGCGCCGAGACCGCGTACGTTGACGGTTTTCATACCGCCGGCGCCGCCGTAGTCGCGCAGATTGACACCGGCAAAACTCCTGACGGCGTCGGCCATAGTGGTGGCGCCGATTTGCTTCATCTGTCGGCTGTCGAGGTGCTGTAGCGGTGTGGCCGAGGTGAGTGTCTTGCCGGCATGCATGCCTTCGACGTGTGCCTCCGACAGGGTGCTGTCGGCACGCATCGGAGTTTGCGCCCAGGTCCATAGAGGGACGAGCGCAAGGGCCGATAGCATGCAATGAATTCGAAGGTGTTTCACGCGAATGGGGCTGTGGCGTAAATGCACAGAAGCCTGTTGCCAACCGACAACAGGCTTCTGCAATCTTTGTCGTTTAGGTAGGTTGTCGGCTTAAAAGTCGAAACTGCTGCCTTCTTGGGATTCCTGGCGGCGAGGCTGGGGACGCTGGCCGCGGTCGCCTTCGCGACGGGGGCGGCTGTTATGCTCTCCGTTCTCGCGACGAGGTCTGCGAGCCGGGCGGTCTTCCCAGTCGGCGGGTTTCTCTTCCAGAACGCGGTGGCTGAGGCGGAACTTGCCCGTCTTCTCGTCGATTTCGAGCAGTTTGACGGTGATTTTGTCGCCTTCCTTTATGCCGGCTTCTTCGACGGTCTCCAAGCGCTTCCAGGCAATTTCGCTGATGTGCAGCAGGCCTTCCTTGCCCGGCATGAACTCTACGAAGCAGCCGTAGGGCATAATGCTGACAACCTTGGCCTCGTAGGTCTCGCCCACTTCGGGCATGGCCACGATGGCTTTGATCTTGGCAACGGCGGCGTCGATGCTTTCCTTGTTCGGTGCGCTTACCTGAATTTTGCCTACGCCGTCTTCTTCGTCAATTGTGATGGTGGCGCCGGTTTCTTCCTGCATGCCCTGGATGATTTTTCCGCCCGGGCCAATGACTGCACCGATGAATTCCTTCGGAATCTCAAAGGCTACGATGCGCGGTACTTGTGGTTTGAAGTCGGCTCTCGGTTCTGCAATCGTCTCGGTCAGTTTTCCGAGGATGTGCTCGCGGCCTTCCTTCGCCTGCATCAGTGCTTTTTCGAGGATTTCGTAGGAGAGTCCGTCGCACTTAATATCCATTTGGGTGGCGGTAAGGCCGTTGATGGTTCCGGTAGTCTTGAAGTCCATGTCGCCAAGGTGGTCTTCGTCGCCAAGAATATCGGACAGGATGGCATATTTGTCTTCGCCGGGGTTCTTGATAAGACCCATGGCAATTCCGCTTACGGGGTTCTTCAAGGGAACGCCTGCATCCATCAGCGAGAGCGTTCCGGCGCAAACGGTGGCCATTGAACTCGAGCCGTTGCTTTCCAAAATGTCAGATACTACTCTTACGGTGTAGGGGAAGTCCGAGGGAATCTGGTCCTTCAAGCCTCTCCAGGCCAGATGGCCGTGGCCGATTTCGCGTCGGCCTACGCCGCGCTGCGCTTTGGCTTCGCCCGTGGAGAACGGGGGGAAGTTGTAGTGCAGCAGGAAGCGCTGGTAGCTCTTGTCGAGTACGTCGTCAATCAGTTTCTCGTCGAGTTTGGTGCCCAGCGTAGTGGTAGCGAGCGCTTGGGTCTCTCCGCGGGTGAAGATGGCACTTCCGTGGGGGCCGGGGAGCGGGTCTACCTCGCACCAGATGGGGCGAATGTCCGTGGTGGCACGTCCGTCGAGTCGCTTACCCTCGTCGAGGATGCAGCGGCGCATGGCGTCGCGCTCTACGTCGTGGTAGTAGCGGTCGATGAGTGCGTTCTTTTCTTCGAGTTCTTCGGCCGACAGGTCGGTGTGTGCCTCGGCGTAGCGCACCTTAAAGTCTTCGCGAATTTGGGTAAAGGCGTCTTCGCGCTGATGCTTGTCGTGGTCGCCGGCCTGAGCGATGGCGTAGGCGGGCTGATAGCACTCTGCCTTGACGGCTTCGCGCAGTTCTTCGTCGTTGACTTCGTGACAGTATTCGCGCTTAACGTCCGTGCCGAGTTCCTTCATCAATTCTTTCTGAAGACGGCACATGGGCTTGATGGCATCGTGGGCTGCCTTGAGGGCTTCGAGAAGTGCGCTTTCGGGAACTTCTTTCATTTCGCCTTCTACCATCATGATGTTTTCTTCGGTAGCGCCGACCATCAGGTCCATATCGGCGTGGGTGAGTTGCTCAAAGGTCGGGTTGATTACGAACTCGCCGTTGATGCGGGCCACGCGTACTTCGGAGATGGGGGCCTCGAAGGGAATGTCGGAGCAGGCGAGTGCGGCCGAGGCGGCAAAGCCTGCGAGTGCGTCGGGCATGTCTACGCCGTCGGCGCTGAAGAGGATAATGTTGACGAATACTTCGGCATGGTAGTCGGAGGGGAACAGCGGACGGAGGGCGCGGTCAACCAGGCGCGAGGTCAGTATCTCGTAGTCGCCGGCACGGCCTTCTCGTTTCGTAAATCCGCCGGGGAAGCGTCCGGCTGCGGAGTATTTCTCTTTATAATCGCACTGCAGGGGCATAAAATCGGTGCCCGGAACTGCGTCTTTGGCTCCTACGACGGTGGCAAGGAGCATGGTGTTGTTCAGACGGAGCATTACGGCGCCATCCGCCTGCTTGGCCAACTTTCCAGTTTCGATGCTGATGGTACGTCCGTCGGGCAGCGAAACGGTCTTAGTGATCACATTCATCTTTGTGTGTACTTAGTTAATAATATATTCTTCTCTTAAAATCGCGCAAATTTAGGCATTTTGCCGGATATGGAAAGGTTTGACGCCATAATTCTTTCATTTTGTGCGACTATCGGCCGGCGAAGCCACAGCGGTTTTGTGGAATTTTATTGACAATTTGCCGAAATATTAAATTGTGTTAAGCAGGCGGCGGTCGGACTTGCACAAATCTTTCATAAGCGAGTCGGCGAATTGCATAATGCAATTTGAAAATCCGATTATGCAATTGGCGCGGAGCATAATCGGGCAGGCGGATGGCATAGGGCGGAATTTCGGAAAATGCGTTGGATTTTTGTGTGGAACAAGGGTGCGAAACAAAAAAAGCGGCCCGTAAGCCGCTTTCCTATTGCTGTTTCAAATTTACGAAAACTTTTCGGTCTGTGCAACCCCCGTATTTTCCGAAAAGTGCGAAAAACATTGACAATCCCCCGGCTTATCGGTTGGCCGGAGCCGGTTGCAGGATGGCGCGATACTGCTTGTCGTCGGCCAGCACCTTGAGTGCCTCGGCCACGTCGTTGTCTTTCAGCACTTGATAGGCGGCTGCCCCGCGCTGATAGTAGTAGCGGCGCACCAGGCTCTCCTCCACCAGCCGCCGCACGGACTTTTCGAGGCGCACAAAGTCGTAGTCCTCGTTTTGGCTCAGGATGCTGTCGAGGCGGTCTATGCCGTCGGCCGCCACGTCGTGGTAGCCTTCCCACTCCACTATGCGGCGCAGGTTCTGGAGTGCGGCGTGGCTCTGGGTGTTATAGGTAAATCCGTGGTCCTTGAGGAACTGGCGAAACTGTGCGTAGTCGTCGGCCGAGAGGCGGAACGTGTGGGCCGGCGCGATGGTCTTGTGGCGCTGCTGGAACTCGTTGCAGTAGTCTATGAGTGCGTCGCTGGCCTGCAGGTGTGCCACGAGCGTCGGCAGTGTATCGGCTTTTATGGCGATGTCGGGACGTATTCCTCCGCTGTCGCGCACCGGCCGGCCGGCAGCCGTATGGAACTCGGCGGCCGCGCTGTCCGACAGATGGACGGGAAGGCCGTTCTGGTAGCGATATGCCTGCACGCAGCGCCCCGAAGGGATGTAGTATTTGCTCGAAGTGACCTTCATCATGGCGTGATAGGGCAGCCAGCGCGGTTCCTGCACCAGTCCCTTGCCGTAAGTATTGCGCCCGACGACAACTGCCCGGTCGTAGTCCTGCAGTGCGCCACTGGTGATTTCGGCGGCCGATGCCGTCTGCTCGTTCACTAATACGACGAGCGGAATGGTGGTGTCGAGCGGGGTGTCTTCCGTATAGTAGGCCACGTTCTCCTTACGGGCCCGGCCTTTGAGTCGGACCACTTCCTTGCCGCGCGGCACAAACAGGCTGACCACCTTGACGGCCTGGCTGAGAAGTCCGCCGGGATTGTCGCGAAGGTCGAGCAGCAGGCGCGTGGCTCCTTGCTTCTTGAGCCGCACAATGGCCTGCCGGAGGTCTTGACTGGTGCTTTCGTTGTAAGTGCTGAGGGCTACGTAGCCGATACTGTCGCATAGCACGGTGTCATATTCGATGGTGGGCAGGGAAATGGTGCGGCGCGTGATGCGAAAGGTCAGCGGCTTGGCATGTCCGTGGCGGCGCACGGAAAGACTGAACGACGTGCCCGGCTCACCGCGCAGCGAGGCGCTCACACTGTCGGAATAGGCCGCAGACTGCTGGGACGTGCAGTCGCCATAGTCGCGTCCGTCGATGGCAAGCAGCACGTCGCCCGCATGCAGGCCCGACTCGGCGGCCGGAGTATGGGCGTAGGGCTCGGCAATGATGCATCGCTTCAGCGTAGGGCGATATTGCACGAGCGCACCGATGCCGGCGTATTTTCCCGTAGTGAGTTGCTTGAAGTCGTTGGTGTTTTCCTCGGCGTAATACTCGGTGTAGGGATCAAGACTGCCGAGCATGGCCTCAAGTGCGTGCTCGATGGTCTTGCGGGCATCGAGCGTGTCCACGTAATAGGCGTCGAGCTCGTTGAATGCCGAGTGGAACAGTTCCAGATACTTCGAAACCTGGGCCTGGTGGCTCTGTCCGGTCTGCGCCATAAGCGGCAGCCCCGACACGATAAGCAGGAGGAAAATCAGTCGTCGAATCATTTTTGGCTGAAATAGTCGCGCAGTTCGGCCCATACGGTCTCGTCGAGCGATGCGCCCATGGTCTGGATGACTTTCGAGGCAAGCACGGCGCCGCGCTCCAGGCTTTTGCGAAGACTCTCGCCTTGTCCGAGTCCCCACAAGAATCCGGCGGCGAAATAGTCGCCTGCGCCGGTGGTGTCGGCCACGTGGTCCACGGGTACGGCATCGACTTTTTCAATCAGGCTTCCCTGGCGTGCCCACGCACCTTTGTCGCCTACTTTGACCACAGCCACCTCGCAGGTGTCGGCAAGGAGCTGCAGCGAGGTTTCTACGTCGGACGTGCCGCTGAATGCCGTGGCCTCGTCCTCGTTGGCAAAGATAATGTCCACGTCGGCTATGAGGCGGTGGAAGAAGTCGTGCTCGTTGGCCACGATGTTGAAGTTGCCGAAGTCGAGGCTTATCTTCAGTCCCGCTTTCTTGGCCAGGTCGATGGCGCGGAGTATGAGGTCGTGGTTTTGCACGAGGTAGCCCTCGAGGTGGAGTATGTCGTAGGCTTCAAACCAGGTGGGGTCGAGGTCTTCGGGCTGCATGTTGGCGGCTGCGCCAAGGTAGTCGAACAGTGTGCGCTGGCCGTCGGGCGACACGAGCGAGATGCACACGCCCGAGGGCAGGCTGTCGTGCAGGAAGTGGGTGGTGACGCCGTGGCGCACGCAGTTTTCGATGTAGGTGTGCCCCGGATAGTCCACGCCGACCTTTCCGATGAATCCGGGGGTGGCTCCGAGGTGGCCGAGGCTCAGTATCGTGTTGGCACTCGAACCTCCCGATGCCCATTTCTCTATGCGGTCGCCCAGGTGCAACAGGGCTTTGCGGTAGCCTTCTTGGTCGGTGAACTGCGTAGAGCCCTTGGGCAGGCCGAGGGACAGGAGTTCGTCATCGGTAACTTTGAGGAGGGCATCGCTGAGTGCGTTGCCTATGCCTAAAACACGTTTCATGGTGGGGTTGCTATAATTTGAGCCCAAAATTACGATGTTTTTTGCAATTGCAGGCGGGTTGGACGGGTTGATTGAGGCGGCGGAGCGAAAAATTGCATAAGGGAATAGAAAAATTGCATTATGGAATCGCGAAATTCCATAATGCAATTGGCAGATTGTATAATCGGATTTTCAGATTGTATAATGCAACCGGTCAGCGTTTCTCTCCGAAGCGGCGGCACCAGCGTCCTCCGAGCAGGGCATATAGGCCTACGACGACGAAGGGTATGGACAGGAGTTGACCCTGATTAAGGCCGATGGTGTCCACCATACTGATTTCCCACGATTCCTGCACGTCCTTGATGAACTCGATAAGGAAGCGGAACAGGAAGATGGAGAAGAGCACCCATCCGAAGAAGAAGCCGGTGCCCACGCGGTCTTTGTAGCGGCGGTAGAGTAGCAGGCCGACGGGGAAGAGTAGCAGATAGTAGCACGACTCCATGAGTTGGGCCGGATAGCGCGGGAAGATGTCGCCGTTCTGCTTGAAGATGAATGCGCCGAACCAGTTGGTGTACTTGCCCACTATCTCGGAGTTCATCAGGTTGCCCAGGCGGATGAAAGCGGCGGTCAGCGGCGTGGCGATGGCAATGTTGTCGAACACGCGCATGATGTTGACCTTGTAGCGCCTTACGTAGAGCCACAGCGCCAGTATCAGGCCGGCTGTTCCCCCATGGCTGGCGAGCCCTGCATAGCCCGTGTAGTGCCACGCGCCGGTCGCATCCTGTCGTATGGGTAAGAACATCTCGACGGGGTGGGTCAGAAAATAGCCGGGCTCGTAGAGAAGGCAGTGCCCGAGCCTTGCGCCAATCAATATGCCAAGGAAACAGTAGATGAACAACGGGTCAAATTTCTCGTCGGGCAGGCCTTGCTGCTTGTAGAGCCGTCGCACGACGGCGTAGGCCAGTAGCAGGCCGATAATCCACATGACGGCATACCAACGCACTGCTACGCTGCCTATGCGGAACAGTTCGGTGGGCGGGTCCCATACTACGTAGAGCGGGGACAATAGGGAAACGAGTGGGCTGAATAGTTGCATGGTTCTATACGTTAAAGCGGAAGTGCATGATGTCGCCGTCTTGCACGACGTAGTCCTTACCTTCTATGTGGAGCAAGCCTGCTTCGCGCACGGCCGCCTCACTTCCGAGCCGGATGTAGTCGTCGTATTTGATGACTTCTGCCCGGATAAATCCTCTTTCAAAGTCGGTGTGGATGACGCCAGCGCACTGTGGGGCCTTCCAACCTTTGCGGTAGGTCCAGGCCTTGACTTCCATCTCGCCGGCAGTGATGAACGTTTCGAGAGAAAGCATCTTGTAGGCTGCCTTAATGAGCCGGTTGACGCCGCTCTCTTCCAATCCAATCTCGCGAAGGAACTCCTGGCGCTCCTCATAGGTCTCGAGTTCGGCAATGTCGGCCTCTGTCTGCGCGGCAACGACCAGCAGTTCGGCGCCTTCGTCCTTCGTGGCGGCGCGAACGGCCTCTACGTAGGCATTGCCAGTGGTGGCGCTCGATTCGTCGACGTTGCACACGTAGAGCACGGGCTTGGCGGTCAGCAGGAACAGGTTGCGCAGCGCCTGCTGCTCTTCTTTCGTCTCGAAGGTCAGGCTCCTGACGTTGCAACCCTTTTCGAGCACTTCCTTGCATGCTTGCAGCACGCCGAGTTCTACTTTGGCGTCTTTGTTGTTGCCCACCTGTGCGAGTTTTTCTACGCGCGGCAGCCGGTTTTCCACGGTCTCCAGGTCTTTCAGTTGGAGTTCGGCGTCGATTACTTCCTTGTCGCGGACGGGGTCAATATGGCCGTCGACGTGAACCACGTTGTCGTCGTCGAAGCAACGGAGCACGTGGATGATGGCATCGGTCTCGCGGATGTTTCCAAGGAACTGGTTGCCCAGGCCTTCGCCCTTCGAGGCGCCGCGAACGAGGCCCGCGATATCTACAATCTCCACCGTGGTCGGAACGATACGGCCCGGATGGACAAGTTCGGCCAGCCGGCCCAGGCGCTGGTCGGGCACGGTGATGACGCCGACATTCGGCTCGATAGTACAGAAGGGGAAATTGGCACTCTGGGCTTTTGCGTTGCTCAGACAGTTGAAGAGGGTCGATTTGCCTACGTTAGGCAGGCCGACAATACCGCATTGTAAACTCATGATAGGGTGGTGAATCGGGGGAATAGTGGAATGGGTGTGGGGGATGGATTAGAATTTGCCGACGTCCTCGCCGGTGACTGCTTTAATCAGTCGCGGAGCCAGCGAACTGGTTCCGATGCGGAAGAGGTGGGCGTCGATCCATTCCTTGCCCAGCACCTCGCGGACGATGGTATAATACACGAGCGCGTCTTCGGGGGTGCTCACGCCGCCGCTTGCCTTGAATCCGACGCGACGGCCGGTTTCCTGATAGTATTCCTTGATGGCCTGGCACATGACATAGGCGGCCAGCGGCGTAGCAGTGGGTTCTATCTTGCCCGTACTGGTCTTGATGAGGTCGGCACCGGCATACATTGACAGAATAGAGGCCCGCTTGATGTTTTCTGCGGTCTGCAGGGCGCCAGTCTCGAGGATTACCTTCAGGTCCTTATCGCCGCAGACGGCCTTAATCTCTTCTATTTCGTCGGCACAGGTTTCGTAGTCGCCGGCAAGGAACTGTCCGACGCTCAGAACCATGTCGCACTGCTCAGCACCGTCGTGCAGGGCCAAAGCAGTCTCGGCCGTCTTGATTTCAAGGAAACTCTGGGCCGAAGGAAAGCATCCGGTGACGCACGCCACCTCGGTGCCGTCCACTTCGAGGGACTCGGCCACGATTTTCGCGAAGCGAGGATAGACGCAGATAGTGGCGAACGGCGGCAGGTCGGGGTGGTTGCCCGCGTAGTCGTTGTATTTCTCCACCATCTTAAGCACGCTGTCCTCCGAGTCGGTAACTTTCAGTGTGGTGAGCTCTATTGTCGACAGAAGGCTTACCAGCACTTCGGGAGTGCGGTATTCTTCCAGGTGGTCCGCCAGCAGTTTGTCGACGGCGGCCTGGACTTCTTCGTCGTGAAGATGGAGATTGTATTTGGCAAATGCCTGCTCGTATTTGCTGAGCATGTGTTCGTGCTCGTGGTCATGGTTGCAATGTTCGTGTGCCATAGTGTGTGAGTGGTTTTTAGGTTTTTATTTTAGTTTTTCGTTATTCAGGTGGCGGGTGGCATCGCGCTGCGTCTTCTTTTCGAGGTTGCGGCGGAAGGCGGCTTCGAGGTCTACGCCGGTCTGATTGGCCAGGCAGGCCAGCACCCAGAGCACGTCGGCCATCTCGTCGTCGAGCGAGTCGGTTTCTCCCTGCTTGAAACTCTGGTCGCCGTAGCGCCGGGCCATCACGCGGGCCAGTTCGCCCACTTCTTCGGTCAGGCAAGCCATATTGGTGAGTTCGCCGAAATAGCGAACGCCGTATTGCTTAATCCAACGGTCCACCGTTTGCTGTACTTCGTGGAGCGTGAGGCGGGTAGTATCGGGTGCGTCCATAGGCAGGCTATTCTTTGCGATGGGTGTCCATGCAGATGGTCACCGGACCGCTGTTGGTGAGCGAAACCTGCATGTCGGCGCCGAACTGGCCCGTGCCGACCGTGCGGCCCATAAGCGCTTCCATCTGGGCGATGAAGTATTCGTAGAGCGGAACGGCAATGTCCGGCGAGGCTGCGCGGATGTACGACGGCCGGTTGCCTTTCTTGTAACTGGCCATAAGCGTGAACTGGCTCACGATAAGCGCGTCGCCGCCCACCTCAAGCAGACTCTTGTTCATCACGCCGTTGTCGTCGTCGAACACGCGCAGCGCCACAATTTTCCGAGCCAGCCAGTCGGCGTCGTCGGTCGTGTCGGACGGTTCGATACCGATGAGCACCACCAGGCCAAGCCCGTCGAAACGGCGCACTTGTCCTTCCACCTCGACCGAGGCTCCGCGGGCTCGCTGTACTACTGCTCTCATCGGCTTGCGCTATGCGACATGTTGGTTTGCTACTGCAAAAATATAAAAAATGCCACATATTGCGGCATAAACCACGGCTTTCTGCACATGGGTGCCTCAAGTCCCGATTTTCCATAATGGAATCAAAAAATTGCATTATGAAATCTCAAAATCCCATAATGCAATTTCCAAATTCAATTATGCAATTTTTAAATTCTATTATGCAATTTTCTGTTTTCTATATGGTTGATTTACACCTGCTTATCGTGTTTGTCTGCATGCAGGTTCTCGTAGAGCGTCCGCCCGCGCTTCGGACCGATTAGTTGCTCGAGTTGGGCGGATTCAGCCTCGCGCAGCCGTTTCAGCGAGCCAAACGTACGCAGCAGCAGTGTCTTCGTGGCCGGACCTACGCCAGGCAACTCGTCAAGTGCCGACTTGATCTGCCGCTGAGAGCGTTTCTTGCGGTGAAAACGGATGGCGAAGCGGTGGACCTCGTCCTGCATGTGCGTAAGCAGTTTGAACAGTTCGCTTTCTGGTTTCATGCCGACCACTTCGGGCGGAAATCCAAACAGGAGTTCGTGGGTGCGGTGCCGCCCATCCTTGGCCAGGCCGGCAATGGGGATGTGCAGGCCCAGTTCATCCTCCACCACCTGGCGGATGACTTCCATCTGACCCACGCCTCCGTCGGCTATAATCAGGTTAGGCAAGGTGCCGCCCTCTTCCATAAGCCGGCTGTAGCGCCGCCTTACGACTTCCTTCATCGAGGCGTAGTCGTCGGGCCCTTCCACGGTCTTTATATTATAGGTGCGGTATTCTTTCTTGGCAGGCCTCAGTCGGTCGAACACGACGCAGGCAGCCACGGCGTCGGAACCCTGCAGGTTGGAGTTGTCGAACAGTTCGATGCGCAGCGGCAACCCTTCCAGTCCCAGGTCCCGCTGTATCTCCTTCATCAGCCGAGTAGCCTTCTGCTCCGGATTGAGTTTGTCGGACTGCTTGAGTCGGTCGAACTGATACTGTTTCACGTTCAGTTTCGACAAGTCAAGGAGTTTTTTCTTGTCGCCCTTCTGTGGCACGGTCAGCACACAGTAGTCTTCGGGCAAATCTACGGGAAACGGCACCACAACTTCCTTCGAGTCGCTCGCATAGCGGTCGCGCATCTCCACAATGCCCATCTGCAGCAGTTCGGCATCGGTCTCGCCGAGTTTCTTCTTATATTCGAAGGTGAAAGCCTGGACTATGGCGCCGCCAACTACGTGCAAGTAGTTGATATAGGCCACTTTATCGTCCGACTCAATATTGAACACATCGATATGATAGTCCACCGAACTGACCACCTGGCTCTTGGCGCGATACTGCTCTATGGCCAGATACTGGTGCTTTATGACCTCGGCCTCTTCGAAGCGCATCTGCTCGGCCAGGTCGTTCATCTGCTCGCGCAGCCTGCGGCTGACGGCCGACGTGTTTCCCCGAAGTATCTCCCGGCACGACTCGATGGCCTGCAGGTAGTCCGCGCGGCTCTGTTTCCCGCAGCACGGAGCCAGGCAGCGCTTCATGTGGTAGCGCAGGCATACCTTGTATTTCCCCTCCTTTACGCCCTCCTCCGTCATCAGCGTCCTGCAGGGCCGCGGATGGTAGAGCGTGCGGCAAAGGTCTAATAGCGCATACATGGTCGGTACGTGGCTGTACGGACCAAAGTATTGTGCGCCGCGCAAGGTGCGTCGCCTCACCGTGACCAAGCGGGGAAGGTATTCCTTTGTCAGGGCAATCGACGGATAGGTCTTGTCGTCCTTGAGCAGCACGTTATAGTGCGGCTTGTAGTTCTTTATGAGTTTGTTTTCCAACAGTAGCGCGTCGGCCTCGGTCTCTACGACCACGTAGCGTATGTCCCTGATTTTCGGCACCAGGAACTGCGTCTTGAACGTCTGCTTGGGGTTGTGGAAATACGAACTTACGCGGCGGCGCAGGTTCTTGGCCTTGCCCACATAAATCACCTTGCCCTTGTCGTCGAGATACTGGTAGCATCCCGGCGTCTCAGGCAAATTGTTCACAATGCCCATCAGATAGACCTGCAAGTCTGTGCGCTCGGCCTGTTTCATGCCTCTCTGCCTATCCGGTAATCTTCAGCAAGACGGTTACGTCCTTGTCCTCGCCAAGAGCCTTATGGCCTTCAAGCCCTTCCATGTCGAGTTCGAACAGGAAATTGATGTAAACCTTCTTCGGATGGAAGTGCATGCACAAATCATAGACAGCCTGCATGCTTCCACCGGTGGCCAGCAAATCGTCATGGAGCAACAGGACATCGTCCCTATTGATAGCGTCAGCATGTATCTCGATGCTGTCGAACCCATACTCTTTCCTGTATTTTGCACGAATGGTGTTGGCCGGCAACTTACCCGGCTTTCTAGCCATCACAAAGCCCGCGCCCAGTTCCGAAGCCAAAATCGAGCCCATCACAAAGCCGCGCGACTCTACGCCTACCACCTTGGTGATTCCCTTATCTTTATAGAGGCGCACCAGTTCTTTTTTCATTTCTTCGAGGCACTCAGCGTTCTTGAACAAGGTCGAAACGTCTTGAAACATTATGCCCTTCTTCGGGTAGTCAGGGATGACACGCAGGTTCTTAAGCAAAAGTTCTTTGTCCATAAGTCAGTTGATTGATAGTAGTATTGAGGAAAATTGTTTCACGTGGAACAAATTGCATTATATAGTTCTTCGAGCCGGTTGCATACGCCGCCAAACCTATCGGCCCGACAACACGAGCAGCACGCTTATGTCCGAGGGCGACACCCCAGGGATGCGGCTGGCCTGCCCAAGGGTTTCGGGATTTATCTTGGTGAGTTTCTGCCGCGCCTCCGTCGAAAGCGATTGCAGGCTATTGTAGTCAAACTTTCCCTTTATGTGGATATTCTCCAGCCTATTGGCCTTTTCCGCCAACTCCCTTTCGCGCTGGATATACCCGCTGTATTTAATCTCTACCTCTATCGACTCTTTTATTTCATCGGCATCTGTCGATAGATTGGATAATACACTGTGCAAATTGTCCATTTCATCGGCCAGATTCGATAAACTTATTTCCGGACGCGTCAGCAGGTCGAAAATCTTACAACCGCGTTGCAGCGGCGTCGAACCGATTTTTTCCAAAAAAGCATTGATGCGGGCCGGTTTTACCGAGGTGTTTTGGCAGAAACGAACGATTTCATCGATTTTTTCCTTCTTTTTCTCGAATCTTCCACGGCGGTTTTCATCGACCAGGTTATGTTGCAGTCCGATAGGAGTAAGGCGTTGGTCGGCATTGTCTTGGCGCAGCAGGATACGATACTCGGCCCGCGACGTAAACATACGGTACGGCTCGTCAACTCCTTTCGTCACCAAATCGTCAATAAGTACGCCGATGTAAGCCTCGTCGCGTTGAAGTGTCAGATAGTGGGTGTCGCCGGCAGCCTTATGCGCCGCGTTCACGCCAGCCACCAATCCCTGTCCTGCCGCCTCTTCGTAGCCGGTTGTACCGTTCACCTGGCCGGCAAAATAGAGACCGTCAACCAGTTTACTTTCCAACGTGTGCGTAAGTTGGGTCGGGTCGAAGAAATCATATTCAATCGCGTAGCCGGGACGATAGAAAACGGCTTCGCGGAAGCACTTGATTTTTCGCAACGCAGTCATCTGGATTTCCATCGGTAGGCTCGACGAAAATCCGTTTAGGTACATTTCGTGCGTGTCTAGTCCTTCCGGTTCGAGGAATAATGGATGCTGCTCGCGGTCGGGGAATACGACCAGTTTAGTCTCTATGCTGGGGCAATATCTCGGTCCGATGCTTTGGATTTGTCCGTTGTAGAGGGGCGAATCTTTAAGGCCCTGGCGCAACGCATAGTGCACCTCCTCGTTGGTATAGCACGTCCAGCACGGAAGTTGCTTCAGCGGGCGTGCATTGCTGATGAACGAAAAGCGATGATAGTCGGTTTCACCGGGTTCTATGCCCATATCTTCGAAATGGACGGACCTTCCGTCTATTCGCACGGGGGTACCGGTCTTCATCCTTGACTTTCTGATGCCGAAATGCTCGATGGAATCGGATAAAAGTTTTGCGCTGGGTTCGGCAATCCTTCCGCCTTCCACTTGGTGCTTTCCGATGTGCATCAACCCGTTGAGAAACGTGCCGGCGGTTATGACGACGGCGCGTGCCGTAAGCGTGGCGCCCCAGAGGGTCTTGATTCCGCAAATTTTCCCGTTTTCAACGAGAATTTCCACTACTTCGTCTTGCCAGATGTATAGGTTGTCGGTGTTTTCGAGGCACTTGCGCATTTCTTGGATATATCGCATCCTGTCGCACTGGGCACGTGGGCTCCACATGGCCGGACCTTTCGACCGGTTGAGCATTCTGAATTGTATGGAGGAAGCATCTGTCACCAGGCCGCATAATCCTCCGAGCGCGTCCACCTCTCTAACGATTTGGCCCTTCGCTATGCCGCCGATGGCTGGATTACAGCTCATCTGCGCTATCTTATTCATGTCGATTGTTACGAGACACGTCTTGGCTCCGAACACAGCGGCCGCATGTGCGGCTTCGCATCCTGCATGGCCGGCACCTACTACAATCACATCGTAACTGAAATCTGTCATTCGGGAAAATAATGCGATTTTTATGTATCGGCGAAGTTACGAAATATTACACGGACCTCCTAATCGGTCGGCTTATGGTTTGGGCGGCGTTTATAGGGCAAAATCGCAAAATTGGACTGGGAATGCGCGATTTTAGTATTTTCCGGAGAAATTTGACTGTAAAATTAGGCGATTATATATTGTTTGCTTAAAATATTGTAATACAGTCGTGTTTGTGTATTATGGTGTCAATAAATCGGACAATTTAACTGCCTGAAAACTTAGTTGAAAATCAAATTTCCGTAAGTGGGTCGGAAATTTGGTTGCTATTTTCAGCGCAAAAGACGGTAGATGCCGCCCGGTAGTCCTTTGATCATTCCTTTCAACTCTAACTCGAGGAGCAGTTGCATGGTTTTGTGGAATGGCAACTGTGTGTCCTGGGTCAGTTCGATTATGCTTTTCTGCTCTACCCCAGTGAGTGCGTCCACCAGTTTTGATTCTTCGGCCGAGAGGTCGGGGAAGATTTCCGGCTGTATGATGTGTTGTGTTTGCGGTGTTGTGCTCCAGTTGAGTGCCTCGGTCATGTCGGCTGCCTTCGTTATGAGTGCGGCCACGTTTTTGCGTATGATTTTGTTGCATCCCGCCGAAAACTCGTCGTTAATCCGTCCGGGGAACGCAAAGACGTCGCGGTTGTATTCCTGGGCCAGGTGTGCGGTGATGAGTGCGCCTCCTTTCTCGGCGCTTTCTACTACGACGGTGGTGTCGCACAGTCCGGCCACGATGCGGTTTCGGCTGACGAAGTTGCCGGCAAAGGGTGTGGTGCCGGAGGTGAATTCCGTGAGCAGGCCGCCTTGGCTAAGCATGTCGACAGCCGTTTGTCGGTGGTAGTTGGGGTATATTCTGTCCAGTCCGTGGGCAAGAACGGCGACGGTGGACAGTCCGTTTTGCAGGGCCTCCCGATGTGCGTGGATGTCGACGCCGTATGCCAGTCCGCTCACTATGAGTGCGTCGGGGACCAACTGGGCAATGTCGCGACAGAACTGTGCCACGATGTCCTTGCCGCGTTCCGTGATGCGGCGGGTGCCCACCACGCTAATGATATGTCGGGCGTTCAGGTCGGCATTGCCGCGGTAGTAGAGTGCAAGTGGGGCGTCGGCACATTCGCGAAGGCGTTGCGGATAGGCGGCATCGTTGTAGGTGAGGATGGCAATATGGTTTTTGTCGCAGAATGCCTCCTCTTGGTCTATGCGCCGCATGGTGTCGTCGGTGACCACAAGGCGGTCAGCCACTTGCTTGGGCAGACTGGTGCGGTTGTCGAAGATGGCGGCGGCCGACCCAAAGTGCTGCATGAGTTGCAGGGCGACGTTGAGTCCGATGCCTTTTGCATCGAGCAGTGCGCGTATGTAGCCGTGTTCGGTCATGGAGGTGCGGATGGATGGAAGCGGGTGGCTATTTGACGTCGTAGAAGTCGCTGGCGAAGGCCTCGTTGAGTTCGTAGGACTCCCGAAGTCGTCCGTCGACAAGGCTGACCACGGTGGTCTCGGCTTCGGCGCACAGGGCATTGTCGGGTTTGCGTACGATGGCTTGCTTAAAGATGAAGCGGATGCCTTCTTTGCGCACGGCCAGCCTGCAGACAAACTGGTCGGAGGGACGGAGCGACTGCTTGTAGCGAACGTCGACGCGTGCCACCACCGTATCGATTCCGCGAGCATGCAGTTCGGCGAAGTCGAAGCCTCTTTGGCGCAGGAACATGTTGCGGGTGTGTTCGAAATAGTGCAGGTAGTTTGCGTTGTTTACGATGCCTTGTATGTCGGCTTCATAGTCGCGCACTTCGAAGTCTTTTTCGAATACGAATGTTTCTTTCATATCAGGGTTGGTCGGAGTGGTTTGCGTGTTTGAGGTAGCGTGTTCCGAAGGCGCAGCGCAGGCAGTCCTTGCGGTCGCAGTATCGCGTCTTCAGGTGGATGAGGGCCTGTGAGTCGGCGGCATGCTCGGCGTCGAGTCCCAGTTCGTGCCAAGTGCGCGTGATATAGTTGTGCTCGCTCGGCAGGGCCTCGAGCAGTTCGATGGCACGGTCGCACAGGTCGCGGTTGGCGTGGTGTCGGCCGTAGGCAAAGAGCAGCGGGGCAATCGTATTGATGCATACGAGGTTGAGGCTACTGGTGCGGATTTGCTTGACGGCAGGTGTCGACTCGTGGCCGAAGGTGTAGTGGGTTTTCCAATAGTCGGTGGCCTGTGTGGCCAGCAGTTGGCGGAAGGCGGCCGCGTCGGGTGCGTCGAGCAGTCGGGAGAACGTGAGGTTGCCACTATGGTAGAGCCGTGCCAGTTGCGAGAGTCGGACGGTGGGAAAGTTCTGTGGCCGGAGACGCAGGAAGCGCCACGTCGTAGCGGGTTGCGGCTGCAGCGAGAACTTGTTTTTCAGGAAGGCATATTCCTTTTGCAGTTGGCGGAAATAGTCGTCCTGCCTTTCGGGAGCCACGGCGTCGGGTGCAAGCAGTCCGGCCTGGCCGAAGAAGAAGGCTTCTACCTGGAACAGATTGTCGCGGTGCTTGCCCACTTGTTGCGGCAGGATGGTAAACGCCCACTCTTCGAAGGCGTCGCTATTGACTCCGAAGCCGAAATTACGGGCCAGCGCCACGAAAAAGGTGCGTTCCCAGTCGCCGCCCGTGCGCTCGAGGTAGTGGTATATGCGCTGTGTCTTTGCCTCAAGGCGTTCGGCCGTGAGAGCCGAGAGCCAGCTGTGGGCCACCAGTTTCGGCACCGTTGCCATTATGCGGTGGCACGGCGGATAGGTGCTTTCGCGCAGCAGTTGCTCGTAGTTGGCGCAGAGGTCGGGAGGCAGGCTGATGGCCACTTGCGGAACGATGCGCCCGTCGGAGGTGCGGACCGCCGTGTCCGACTCGCGGACCACGTGCAGTATGACGTTGTCGTAGGCAGGGTCTTCGTGGTGGCGGTGGCGCATCCAGTCGGAGGCCTTGACATGGATTTCGACGTTGCCCACTATGAGGTCGCCGCCCACCTTTATCTTGGCGTTGAAGAAGTCTGGTCCGGCGTTTCGGTTGGGCAGCCCGGGGTCAATCACCTCTATTTCCGTGCCGTCGTCCGTATGTGGGACGAGCGGAGAGTAGAGGCGTTGTCGCCAGGCATAGTGGAGCAGTTTTTCCATGCGATTGGGGCGCGGGTCGGCGCGGGCGGCTTAGTATTCGTCGCAGGCGTAGGTGGCGAGCAGGTTGTTGGGCTTCCAGTCGAACAGTTCTTCGGGACGGAAGAAGCGGGCTATCTCGACGGCGGCGGTGTCGGGCCCGTCGCTGGCGTGGACGATGTTTTCCTGGAACGACATAGAGAAGTCGCCGCGGATGGTGCCGGCGGGAGCCTTTCGGCCGTTGGTCGGGCCACAGAGCGTACGCACCACTTCGATGGCGTCCGTTCCCTCAAGGCAGAGGGCAATGACGGGGTTGGCCATCATTGAGTCCTTGACGCGCTGGAAGAAGGGCTTGTCGGCCAGGTGGGCATAGTGCTCCGACAGCAGGGCGTCGGTGAGTTGCATCATCTTCATGCCGGCCAGGTGGAGTCCCTTGCGCTCGAAGCGGCTTACGACTTCGCCCACCAGTGCGCGTTGCAGCGTGCCGGGCTTGAGCAATACGAGTGTTCTTTCCATAGTTACGGAGGTTTTTAGTAGGTATGTGAGCGTGTGCCATAGCGCAGTCGGCCTGCACACTATGGCAAAGTTACGAAACTGTGCGTCAATCTGGAAAATTCAATAATTGAATTTGAAAATTGCATAATCGGATTTTCAGATTGCATAATGCAATTCCGCAATTGTATAATGCAATTTTGCCGCGCAATTATGTAATAATTTGGCAGAAAGGTCGCCGTCGCCCGATGCATGTGGCACCGATTTCTTATCTTTGCCGTGCAGGCCCATTACTTATATATGACAAACGGACGACTACTTTGGGTGGACGACGAGATAGAGTTTTTGTCGGTCCACATACTTTTTCTTCAGAAGAAAGGCTACGAGGTGACCACGTGCACCAACGGCCCCGATGCGCTCGACCTGTGCGCCGAGCAGAACTTCGACCTTATCCTGCTCGACGAGAATATGCCGGGCCTGAGCGGCCTTGAAACGCTGCAGCGCATCAAGGATCTGCAGCCGGACGTGCCTGTGGTGATGGTGACCAAGAATGAAGAAGAAAACATAATGAATCAAGCCATCGGATCGAAGATTGCCGACTACCTGCTCAAGCCGGTAAATCCGATGCAGATACTGCTGACACTCAAGAAGAATATCCATCTGCGCCAGATACAGCAGGAAACGGCCCAGTCGAACTATCGGCAGGCCTTCAACCGCATTTCCATGCAGATATCCGATACGAGCACGCCCTCGGAGTGGAAGGAACTCTACCGGCAACTCGTGTTTTGGGAACTCGAACTGGCCGATGCCGACGAATCGATGGCTGATATGCTGCGAATGCAGAAGGCCGAGGCCAACCAGACCTTTTCCAAATACGTGGCGCGTAACTACGAGAACTGGATCAACAATGCCGCCGACCGCCCCGTCATTTCTCCCGACGTGTTCAAGCACTATGTCTTCCCGAGCCTCAGTGCGGGCCGCAAGGTGTTCCTTATCGTCATCGACAACCTGCGCTACGACCAGTGGAGAACCTTGAGCCGCGAACTGGCCCCCTACTTCGACATCGAGGAAGACCTCTACTTCAGCATTTTGCCAACTGCCACCCAGTACGCCCGCAATGCCATTTTCGCCGGCATGATGCCCCTGCAGATAAAAAGGCAGTACCCCGACCTCTGGATTGAAGAGACCGAGGAAGAAAGCAAGAACCTGCACGAGGAAGACCTTATGCGCCGCCAGCTGGAGCGCTTCCGCCGGCGCGAGGCCATTAGCTACCACAAGTTCAACGATAGCGCCACGCCCGACACCTTTAGGGGCCATCTGCGCCGCATCAAGGACGTGCCGCTCAACGTTATGGTCATCAACTTCATCGATATCCTTTCGCACGCGCGCACGGAATCTAAAATGGTGCGCGAACTGGCTGGCAACGAGGCCGCCTATCGCAGCATCACCCACAGCTGGTTTCTCCACTCAGGCATCAAGAGCCTGTTCGAACAACTGGCAGAAATGGACTTCGAGGTGGCTATAACCACCGACCACGGCAGTCTGCGCGTCGAAAAAGCCATTCGCGTGGTCGGCGACCGCAATGTAAACACCAACTTGCGCTATAAACTCGGCAAGTCGCTCAATTACAATCCCAAGGAAGTCTTTGAAATGGCCCACCCCGAGCGTTTCGGACTGCCGTCGCCCAATGTTTCCACCCGCTACATCTATGCCACCGGCTCCGACTTCTTTGCCTATCCCAACAACTATAATTACTACGTCCAGTACTACCATGACACCTTCCAGCACGGCGGCATCTCCATGGAAGAAATGATAGTCCCCTACGTGCGGCTATACTCCAAGCGCCGCGGTGGATAGGCCGACTGGCACGGACCATTCAGATACGAAACGACGACTCCCTGCTTTGCGTGGGCAAGGCAGGGAGTCGAGTGTGTCTAATAGGCTTCGCGGTATTTCTGCTCGTCCTTGTCGTCGAGCATAGAGAGATAGGAGGCGTAGCGACTGGGTGCCAGGCGTTTTTCTTCGAGGGCCTGGAGCACGGCACAGTCGGGTTCGTGCGTATGCGTGCAGTTGGAGAAGCGGCAACCGTGGCCGAGCCGGAAAATGTCGGGGAAATAGTGGGAAACCTCTTCGCGTTGCATGTCGAAAGTACCGAACCCCTTGATGCCAGGCACGTCGATGAGTCCGCCACCGTCGGGCAGGCTGAAAACCTCGCTGTAGGTGGTGGTGTGCATACCGGTTTCGTGGATGGAAGAGATTTCGGCGGTCTTGGCATGGGCCTCCGGCACGAGGGCATTGAGCAACGTCGATTTTCCTACGCCGGAATGGCCGGCCAGAAGGGTCAGTTTGCCGGCCAGATGGTGGCGCAGCCCGTCGAGTCCGTCGCCAGTGAGCGCAGAAACCTGAAACACGTCGTAGCCTGCCTCGCGATAGACGAAGGAAAGGTAGTCGAGTTGTGCTTGCTGGTCGGTGTCGAGCAAATCGGACTTGTTGAAAACGATTGCCGCATTGACTCGGTAGGCTTGAGCCACTGCCAGGAACCTATCCATGAACGTGGTGGAGGTTTCTGGTTTCGACAGGGTGGCTACAAGGAGGGCCAGGTCGACATTGGCGGCTAAAATGTGGCTTTGCTTAGACAGGTTGGAGGCGCGGCGGACGATGTAGTTGCGGCGATTGTCTATTTCGCAGATGAATGCGCTGCCGTGCTCGTCTTCCACTATGCTGACGCCGTCGCCCACGGCCACCGGATTGGTGGAACGTATGCCGCGCAGGCGAAAGTTGCCTTTCACCTTGCATTCCACTCGGCGGCCGTCGTCGGTCTGTACCCAATACGACGAGCCGAGGCTCTTAACGACCTGTCCGTGCATGAAGCGTGCCTGTGCGAGCCACCTGACCTTAGACGGTCATGATTTCCTTGTTCTTAGCCTCGAGCAGTTTGTCGATTTCCTTGATTTTCTTGTCGTGGAGTTTCTGCAGTTCTTCTTCGCCGTCTTTCTGCAGGTCTTCGCTAAGTCCGTCCTTGACGGCTTTCTTGAGTTTCTCGATGCCGTCACGGCGTGCGTTGCGGACGGCTACCTTGGTTTCCTCGCCTTCCTTGTTGCACTGCTTGGTGAGTTGCTTGCGTCGTTCCTCGGTAAGCACGGGGATGGTCAGTCGGATAACTTCGCCGTTGTTTTCGGGCATGATGCCGACCTCGGAGTCAATGATGGCTTTCTCGATGACGCGGAACATATTTTTGTCCCATGGTTTAATGGCGATGGTGCGTGCGTCGGGCGTGGTGATGGCACTGACATTGTTGAGCGGAACCATCGAGCCGTAGGAGTTGACGCGTATGCCGTCGAGGATGTGTACGTTGGCCTTGCCTGCCCTGATTTGGGCGAGCGTGTCTTCAAGGTGCATGACGCTCAGGTCCATTTGTTTCTCGCATTCGGCGAGGCAGTTTTTTACGTCGAACATAGTGGTATGTGTTAGGGTGTTAAATCTATCTATTGCGAAAATAAGTAAATTCTTTACAAACGGCATGCATTCTGTCCGAAAAATAAGCATCGGCGTCCGTTTCCGAGACTTTCGGGCCGCTGCCGCAGCCGGACGGCGAAATTGCATAATGGCGCAAAAAAATGGCATAATGCAATTTTGAAATTCCATTATACAATTTCGCGATTACATAATGCGATTTTTCCGTCTCATAATCGGATTTTCCGACGAAAAAGCCGCCCCGGCCAGTGGGTGGCTCGGAGCGGCTCAAATGTCGGTGAAACCGCGGTTTTTTGCAGTCTTATTCGAAGGCGGCACGGCCGAATGCGTAGCCGGCTGCCTGATAGAAGTCGGCTTCGTGCTTGGCGCGGGGCAGGAAACGGTCGTAGGCGCGTGCGACCTGCGGAGTCCATGCCGTTTCGGCTACGGCGGCCAGTCGCGGCAATAGCAGGTATTCGAGCGTCTGCGGGTTGTCGATGAACTCGGTCCAGCAGTTGGCCTGCACGCCTATGACGTCGGCCGCTGCCTGGGTGGCCTGCGGCTGTGGCGGCTGGTAGTTGTAGACGGCCTCAAGCGTCTCGTTGCCCTGGCCTTGGGTGTCGGGCTCGTCGGCACGCGTGCTCTGTCGCCGGTTTATGTAGAACGGAATCTGGGGCGACAAAATCACCGGGAAGCCTTTGCTCACGGCGTCGTTGACGGCATTGTCGACGTCGGTCCATACCATGATGGCGGCATTGCCCAGGTGGGCGGGGTTGCCCGACAGACTTTCGTTCCAGAAGATGAAGCGGCGCTGCTCGGAGGCCGGCTTGCGGCGCATGTGCTCCACGAGTTGTGCGTAGAAATTAGTCTGCAGGTCGTGGAAGTTCTTACTGCCCATGTTGAAAAGCTTGAGGCGGTGCTCGTAGTCAATCTCCCAGAAGCGCGTAGGACACTCGTCGCCGCCCAGATGTATGTAGCCGTAGGGGAAGATGCCTATGAGTTCGTCGATGACGGCCTTGGCAAATTCCACCGAGGTAGTGCGGGCTGTGTTCATCACGTTCGGATTGATGGCCATGCCCGTGTAGACCTCAAACGGGCCTGGGGCGCAGGCCAGCAGGTCGGGGTAGGACGCTATGGCGGCTTGGCTGTGGCCTGGCATGTCTACCTCGGGCACGATTTCGATACAGCGAGCCTTGGCGTAGGCTACGATGTCGCGCAGTTGGTCTTGCGTATAATATCCTCCGTATTGGGTGTGGTCGGGTTGCTCACCCTTGCGGGTCAGTTTCTTTGAGTTGCGCCACGACCCCACCGTGACGAGGCGCGGAAGGCGCATGATTTGGATTCGCCAGCCTTGGTCGTCGGTCAGGTGCCAGTGGAAACGGTTGAGTTTGTACCTTGCCATCAGGTCGAGCACGCGCTTCACTTCCTTTACCCCGAAGAAGTGGCGACTTTCGTCGAGCATAAATCCGCGCCAGGCATATCGGGGAACGTCGTAGATGCGCACCCCGGGAACTGTTGCACCGGCCGGCGTGCGCGTTGCCTGCACCTCGGCCGGGAAAAGCTGGAGCAGCGTCTGCAGCGCATAGTAGCATCCGGCCAGGCCCGAGGCTTTTATCTCGACCCCCTTGCGGCCCACCTTGAGGCGATAGGCCTCGGCGGCCACTGTCTTGTCGAGTTCGACCACAACCTGGGCCTGTGCCTTGGCCACCGTATACGCGTCGGCTCCCACCACCTGGTTCAGCATTTGCTGCGTATGGGCCGCACTGACGCCTGCCGCCTGCTGGAAGCGGGCACTGACATACACGCCCACCGCATCGGGCCAGGCGAACGTTTCGCCGTTCTCTTCCACCGAAACCGGTTCGGGCACAATCATCACATGCCTCTCGGCACGCATGCCACCGACCACTGCACACAGCAGAGCCAGCCACAGAATTCGAAGTCGCATAGTAGGGATTTGTTTCATAATCATGGGCCAAAAATAATGGTTTTCACGAAAAACGACAATACACTTTTCGGCTTATGCGCAAGGTGGGTTGCCCGAAAAGCGTTACCTTCGCCTTCCGTGGACACTTATGCCAAGATATTGCTGCCTTTGGCGCTGACGCAGCCCTACACCTACCGCGTGCCCGACCGACTTGCCGGTGCGTTGCAGGTGGGATGCCGCGTGCTGGTTCCGTTGGGCGTGCGCAAGCGATATGCCGGCCTGGTGGTCGGACTGACCGACGAGGCGCCGGCTGCCCACCTGAAAGTGCGCGACATTATCGATGTGCTCGACAGTAGGCCCGTATTGTTCGACGAGCAGGTGAAATTCTGGCAGTGGATAGCCTTCTACTACATGTGCACTATGGGCGAGGTCATGAAGACCGCCCTGCCGGCCGGTTTGAAACTGGAAGGCGAGGTACGCATACGGAAAAATCCCGGTTTCATCGACGAATCGGACCTTACGTCCGACGAGCAGCGACTGCTGAACCTGCTGCCCGACCGCAAGGCTATGCGGCTGTCCGACTTCCCCGAGATAGGCGGCATCACCACGGTGTTTCCGCTCGTCAAGAGCCTCATGGAGCGCCGTGCCATTGAGGTGGAGGAGCATCTGACACGCGCCTTCCGCCCCGCCATAATGCGCTGCGTGCGCCTGTCGGCATCTCTTTGTGCGCCCGAGGCACTCACGGCGACGCTCAACATTCTGAAACGGGCACCCAAGCAGCAAAGCCTCCTACTCAGCTATGTGGGCATGGCCGATGCTATGACGGCCGTCGCTGCCCATAATCCGGCTGCGCTGAAAGAGGTAGAAGTGGCTCGTTTGCTCGATGAAACCGACAGTTCGCATACTATTCTCAAGGCATTGGCAGGTCGTGGCGTGCTCGAAGTCTATACGGTGGAGAAAAGCCGACTTGGCTTCGACGCACAGCAACCCACTGTCGGGCTGCCCGACCTTTCGCCCGCCCAGCAACAGGCTCTGGACGAACTGCATCAGGCACTTGCCGACCGCGACATCTGTCTGCTGCACGGAATAACCTCGAGCGGCAAGACGGAAGTCTATCAGCGGCTCATAGACGAGACTCTTGCGCGCGGTGAGCAGGTGCTTTTCCTCGTGCCCGAGATTGCCCTGACCACGCAACTCATGCAGCGGCTCGCAAAAGTCTTTGGCGGCCGGCTGGGAGTCTATCACAGCGGTTTCCCCGATAGTGAGCGCGTCGAATTGTGGCGTCGCCAGTGCTCGGACAACCCTTATCCGCTCATATTGGGCGCCCGCAGTGCGCTGTTCCTGCCTTTCCGAAAACTGGGGCTCATTGTGGTCGACGAAGAGCACGATGCTTCCTACAAACAGCAAGAACCCGCCCCGCGCTATGTGGCTCGCGACGCCGCACTGGTGCTTGCGCGGCTTTCGGGGGCTAAGGTGGTGCTCGGTTCGGCCACGCCTTCGGTCGAGTCGTACCATCATGCGCGTTCGGGCAAATATGGGCTCGTCGAACTCCGCGAACGTTACGGCGGAAAAGCCCTGCCCAAAATCGTGGTGGAAGATGTGGCCGACCTGAAGTATAGGCGCATGATGCCGTCGGTCTTTTCTCCGCGACTGCTCGACGAACTGAAACAGGCGCTCCATAACGGCGAGCAGGCCATCCTCTTTCAAAATCGCCGCGGCTACGCACCTACGCTCCAATGCAATCGTTGCGGCTGGACACCGCATTGCGAACGCTGCGACGTGCCCCTTACCGTGCATCAGCACAACGGACTCCTGTTGTGCCACTATTGTGGGGCGACCTATCAGATGCCTGTCGCCTGTCCGAAGTGCGGACATACGGAACTGCGCGACCGCGGTTTCGGCACGGAGAAGGTGGAAGAGGCCGTGGTCAATAGTTTTGCCGAAGCGCGAGTGGCCCGGATGGACCTGGACACTACGCGGAAGCGCACGGCCTACGATGAAATCATCCGACAGTTCAGTGCCGGCGAGAAAAACGTGCTTATAGGCACCCAGATGGTTACTAAGGGCCTCGACTTCGATAAGGTCCGCGTCGTGGGCATCCTTTCGGCCGACCAGGCCATCAATGCTCCCGACTTCCGCGCCTATGAGCGTGCCTTCCAACTTATGACTCAGGTGGCGGGCCGTGCGGGAAGAAAAGGAGAGCAGGGACTTGTGGTGCTGCAGACCCATCAGGCCAAGCTGCCGCTTATTCGCCAGATTGTGGAGAACGACTACGCAGGCATGTACGAGGAGCAGATAGCCGAGCGCGAGCAATATGTCTATCCGCCCTACTGTCGGCTGATAGTCGTGTATGTTCGCCACAGCCGCGAGGACCTTTGCGTGGGGGCGTCGAACTGGCTTGCCGAACTGCTGCGGCCACATTTCGGCACGCAGCTGCTTGGTCCGGACCGGCCGCTCGTGGGTCGCGTCCATTCGCTCTATATTCGCAAGATTTTGCTCAAGGTGCTGCCCCAACAGCAGACTGCCGCGGTGCGACAGGTGCTTTGGATGGCCCGGAAGGCCCTTTCCGGCCACGCACTCTATAAGCGCGTCGACGTGTTCTTCGATGTGGACCCGCAATAGGACATTTGCACGGGTCGCCGCGCCTATATGTTCGGTTTTTTCTATAATTTCGCCGCAGAATGATACAGTTAATCGACATCCACAAGTCTTTTGGCCCGCTCGAGGTGCTTAAGGGCATCAGCCTGAGCATAGAGCAAGGCGAGGTGGTAAGTATCGTGGGGCCGTCGGGAGCAGGCAAAACGACGCTTTTGCAGGTCATCGGCACGCTTTACAAGCCCACGTCGGGCCAACTCATTATGAACGGCGAGCGCGTGTCCGACCTGTCGGGCCGCAAGTTGGCCGCCTTCCGCAACCGGCATATCGGCTTCGTGTTTCAGTTCCACCAATTGCTGGCAGAGTTTACGGCGCTGGAGAACATCTGTATGCCGGCGTTCATTGCCCGCTGTGGTCGGCGCGAGGCGTATAGCCGGGCCATGGAACTGCTCGAGTTTATGGGCCTGAAGGACCGTGCCAGCCATCGGCCGGCCGAACTTTCCGGCGGCGAGCAGCAACGCGTGGCCGTGGCGCGTGCTCTGATGAACCGGCCCGACGTAGTGCTGGCCGACGAGCCCTCGGGTTCGCTCGACAGCCATAATAAGGCCGAGCTGCACCAGTTGTTCTTCGACTTGCGGAAAGAGTTCAACCAGACATTTGTAATAGTCACTCACGACGAAGGACTAGCCCGCCTGACCGACCGAACTATCCATCTGCTCGACGGACAGGTGTGCGAGCCGGCAGCCCCGTCGGAAATCTCCCTATCCTAAGATGATAAACCTTGGCGATTATAACCGGCTCCGCATTGTGCGGTTCTCCGACCACGGCGCCTACTTGGACGGCGGCGAAATAGGCGACATACTGATGCCCAAGTCGTTCGTGCGGCCCGAGATGACCGTGGGCGACGAGGTTTGCGTATTCGTATACCTCGACCAGCAGGAGCGGCTGGTGGCCACCACCGAGAAATCCAAGGCCCGCGTAGGCGACTTTGCCTGTCTGCGCGTGTCGTGGACCAACCGCTTTGGCGCGTTTCTCGACTGGGGCTTGATGAAGGACCTTTTCGTACCGTTTTCGGAGCAGCAGGTAAAGATGGAGGTCGACAGGTGGTACGTGGTCTATGTCTACATAGACGAACTGACCCGCCGCATAGTGGCTTCGGCTCGCCTCAACCGCCACCTGAAGCCCGCCACCGAGGAATATGTCCAGGGGCGCGAGGTGGACGTGCTCATCCAAGGCAAGTCGCCCATGGGCCTAAAGGTGGTGGTGGACAACGCCTTTGCCGGGCTCGTCTACTCCGACCAGATACGCTGCAAGCTGCTTCCCGGCGAGCGCTGCAAAGGCTACGTGGTCAAGCGCAGGGACGACGGCAAGCTTGACATAAGCCTGTCGCCGCTCGGCATGGAGCGCGTCGAGCAGTTTGCCCTGCAACTGAAAAAAGAGCTGGTCGAGGCGGGCGGCACCCTGCCGTTTTCCGACCGCAGCACGGCCCAGTCGATCGAGGCCCGCTTCCACGTGTCGAAAAAGACCTTCAAGGCGGCTGTCGGAAGGCTTTACCGCGAGCGCATTATAGGCCTGTCGGACACGGAAATATGGCTGACGGGAGAAAATTGAGGGAAATGCGCAAAAATGTTTGCAAAAAATTTGTGAGCAATAAGAAAACCCGTAAATTTGCTGTGTCTTTTGAAATATAAAGACATAGTTTTTTCATCTCTATATAAGTTCTGTGAGGTATCGGCGCGTTGCGAAATGCGCCGATACCATTTTTTTCGGGCGGCGCATAGGGCGGTCGCTCCGGTTCGCAGGCTGGCCCCGAAACGGCATTATGCAATTTGAAAATCCGATTATACAATTTGCGGATTGCATAATCGGATTTCGCGATTGCATAATCGGATTTTTGCGTGGCATTATGCAATTTTCTGCTTACCTTCGCCCGTGAACAACCTTAAAACTACTATCGATGAATATCTCTGACCTTTTTGCAAGCATCAGCCTGAAGGAAATCTCCAGCGCGTTTATCGTGCTGTTTGCCATAATCGACATTCTCGGTTCGATGCCGATTGTGCTGTCTTTGAAGGTGCAGGGCCGCCCCGTGAGCGCCTGGAAGGCTACGGTCATAAGCGCCATGCTGCTCGTGCTGTTCTTCTTCGCCGGCGACGCCGTGCTGCAACTGTTCAGCGTGGACATCGGCTCGTTTGCCGTAGCCGGCTCGATGATTATCTTTATCATGGCGCTCGAGATGATACTGGACGTGGAGATTTTCAAGAACCAGGGTCCCATCAAGGAGGCTACGCTCATTCCGATGGTCTTTCCGCTCATTGCCGGTCCTGGTGCTTTCACCACGCTGCTCAGTCTGCGTGCCGAGTACTCCGCGGTGAACATTCTGATAGGCCTGGCGCTGAACATGCTTTGGGTATTCTTCGTACTGGCACAAGTGGACCGCGTCGACAGAATACTGCCGCGCTCGTATGTCTACGTATTGCGTAAGTTCTTCGGAGTGGTGCTGCTGGCCATTGCCGTAAAGCTGTTCTTCCACAACGTGGTCGGCCTGTTCGGCTAATCGCCTTTCCTGTCCTATTCGCCTATGAGCCGGCGCGCTCTCTCTATGAGCGTGTCCACTTGGCTGTTGCGGTCGGCGTCGGTCATATCGACTCTGACGTCGGGCTCTATGCCCTGCTCCGTGGGCATCATGTGGCGGTCGTACATGGGGCAGGCCGAGAAGCGCACGAGCCATCCGTTGGGCAGTTCGCTTGAGAAGGGCAGTCCGGCCCCGCCGCCTGTGCGGTCACCCAATATGGTGACGTTGGGCAGCCCCTTGAGAAACATGACAAACGAATTGGCGGCGCTGTAGGTATGCCGGTTGGCCAGGACGACCACCTTCTTCTGCCAGCGCAGGCCCTTGAACGGTTTTTCGGTGATGGGTTCGGGCTGGGAGAAATCATTATGGCCCGCTCCCGTCTTGTGGCAGATGTAGCCGAGCGTCATAGGCTCGTTGAAAAACAGCGAGGCCAGCCGCTGCGCCGCCGTAAGCATGCCGCCGCCGTTGTGGCGCACGTCGACAATCAGGCCGTTGCAGTCGGCCAGCGCCTCCATGACCTGCTCGAGGTTGCCTGTGCCAAACTGCGAGGCGAAGGTCTCGCAACGCACGTAGCCCACGTTGTCGTCGAGCACGCGATAGTCGAGCGTGCCGGAGCGCTTATAGTCTTCGGCGCGGCCCAGGTAGTGCTGCACCACGTCCTCGTAGTAGTTGTCGGGATAATCGTCGAACCAGGCGCCATAGCGCACCACGTCGTGTGCCGCATAGAGATTGACGTGCCCGTCGCGGAGTTCGCGGAGCATATTCCCCAATACCTCGAACAGTTGCATATTGGTCATGCCGTCGGCAATCTGCGGACGGTAGCGCTGCCTTATCTCCTGCCAGTCGAGGCCGGACTCCTGCGCCTTCAGGTCGAAGAAACAGTAGTGTTCGTCGAAGATTTTCCAGCAGGTGTCGAAGTTGCCGAGCGGCGTGTCCTGTGCCACTTCCTCGGTGATGCAGGAAGTGAGCATGAGGCATAGGGTGGCGAATAGGAGGCTCAGTGTTCGCATGCGAAAGGTTTTAGCGGCGGATGAAAAGGTGGCGCGTGTAGCCCACCACGAATTGGTTTTGCCAGCAATGGTGCTTGATGCCGTGGAACTTGCTTTGGCGGACGTCAGACAAGAACCCGATGTTGAGGCGGGCGCCTAATAGTGGAATCTCGAGGGTGGCTGCAAACCGCACGCAGGGCGCATTGCCGGGCTGGGTGAATATGACGTTGCGGTCGCGCATCTGCAGCGATACGAGTTCGTAGTATGACTGGCCGAAACGCGGGGTGAATGCCACTCCGAGCAAGGGTGCTTGCAGCTCGCCACGCAGGCGGGCCGTCTTCTTGAACAATGGGAACGAATATTCGGCCAGCAGTTCGGCGTCGACCGAAGCCTCGAAGCGTGCCTGTGCGGGGTTGTTTCCGTTGCGGGTGTTATAGGTCAGTCCCATAGCCCCGCCGGCCATCGCTCCGGCAGCGAGCCGCCAGCGTGGCGATGGGTTCCATTGGCGCACGAGTCCGCCCATTGCGCGGACCGACATATCGTACATGCGTGCATCTTCGGTGGGCGATTGGGCAAGTGCGGCCTGGGCGGTGTAGTGGCTTATGACGCCGACGCGGCCCTTGCCCCAGTGTGCGGGCCGCTCCGTGCGATGCGTCACGCTCAGGCTCGGACCTTTGTATTCGAGCATCGAGAGATAGGTGTCGAGCAGGTTGGTGTGTCCGATGCCAAACATCCACTGCCGCTCGACGGTGCGGAGCGAGTCGGGCTCGGTGGCGTGGACGGTTGCGACCATGGCCGTGGCGACAATCATCAGCGCGGCGAGGCGCAGGCGTATGTAGTGGAAGTACACCATAGGCAAGGGGGCGGGCGGACTACTGGCCGGAGTCGGCAGCCGTGGGTTTCTTCTTGCGGCTCTTAAGATAGAGGCCGATGCCAGCCACTGTCACGACGGCCAGAATGGCATAGCCGATTTCGTGACTGTATTTCGTGGCCAGTTCGACTACGTTGTCGACCGTCTTGACGGGCGTAAACCGATAGATGGCCCATCCGATGGCCGCCAGCACCGTGTTCCATCCCGCCGCGCCGATAGTTGTGTAGAGCAGGAAGCGGCCTATGGGCATGCCCGACAGTCCTGCCGGGATGCTGATCAGTTGTCTGACGGCGGGCACAAAGCGTCCGACGAGGGTGGCGGTGTTTCCGTGGCGGAGGAAGTAGGTTTCGGCTTTTTGGACGGCGGCTTCGTCGATGAGGCACAGGTGTCCGAGGCGAGAGTTGGCGAAGCGGTAGACGATGGGACGGCCCAGCCAGCGCGACAGATAGTAGTTGACGAGCGCACCTATGTCGGCTCCGAGCGTGGCAAAGACTACGACGAGCGGAAGTGCCATGGCCGGGTCGGACATCGACTTCCAGGCGGCCGGCGGCACTACTACTTCCGACGGAAAGGGTATGAACGAACTCTCGATGGCCATGAAGAGCATGACGACCCAATAGTTGAGGTGGGCCAGAATCCATTGTATCAGGACTGCGGAACTCATGTGCGTGCCGGGTGTTATAGGTCGTTGAGCGTGAGCAGGCGGTAGTCTATGTCGAAGTCCTTGAGGTCGTCGGCGAGGACGGGCTTGTTGTCGTCGAGCATGTGTTGTGCCTCGTCGTTAGCCTTAGGCGTGAACACGGCCACTATGCCTTTGCGCTTGGAGGTGTTGAGTGCAATCAGGTCGAGGTGGTTTTCGGTGGTGTTCTCCCACCATCCGCCTACGATGTCGTATTGTCCGGACTCCTGCACCTTTTGGTGGAAGTAGGAGTGCAGGACTTCGGCGCAGAAGGCGTCGTGGTCGTTGGCCACAATCCGCTCCAGCGCTTTCCAGTTGCTGGTCTCTATGAGATGGGCATTGGGATAGATGTAGCGGAACCAGCACCTGAGGAAGCGGTCCTCGATGGTGTAGCGCACGTTCTTGCTGCCGGTCTTCGAGTAGAGCGGCGTGCGCTTCTGTATGAGGTGGAAGTCGTTCTCCATCCTTGTCAGGTAGCCGCCTATTTCCTTGTTGAGCATTTCCTCGATGGTGCTGCGCGAGGTGATGCCGCTGGCGATGCACGAGAGGATGGAGAAATAGAACGTATACTCCTTGCCCACCTCGTCGATGAGCAGTTCCTTGCCGCGTCCGAAGAACGTGGAGTCTTTCTGTATAAGGTGGCGCACGATGTCCCTGTGCTTCAGGGCGCCGGCCTCTATGAGCTCGCCTACGTACTGCGGCACTCCGCCGGTGCAGCCGTAGAGCGTTATCAGGTCGTCGGCGGTGTATCCAGGCAGGTGCTTGTCGAGCAGGCTCTTCAGCGTATTGAGCGAGTAGGTGCGCAGTTCCAGTTCAAGGTCGGCCTTGTCGTGGAAGGGCGAATGTGGGGTCTGGAACACTTTTTCCATGCCCCCCTGCGAACTTCCCACCAGCACGAGCATCAGTTTGCTGCGCTCGCGGTTGCGTTCGATGATGGCCTGCAGGTCGGGCAGTATGGTGGGGTTGACGGTGAGCAGTTCGTGAGCCTCGTCGATGATGAGGTTGAAGCGCCGGTCGTGCGACTCGGTGACCAACTGCTTGAAGATGTGGCGCAGCTCGATGATTTCCTCGTTGAGGCTTTTGCCCAGCGCGCGCTTCACCTCTTCAATCAGGTCGCGGCACAAGAGCGACTCGGCGCGGCGCGAGACATAGAAATAGACAGTAGGCACGTCCTTGGTGGCTTGAAGCACCAGCGTGGTTTTTCCCGTGCCTTTGCGGCCGGCCACAATAGCGGTCTGCAGGCGTTGGGAGGCTTGTTCCTGCAACGACTTCAGGGCTTTGAGCGGCTGCGAGCGTTCTAAGAATTTCATTCGTAAGAAAAGTTGTGGGCTCTAGAGTCCGGCGAGTGGGCGCGAGCCGTATGTGTGCAAATAGGAATGATGTCTATGCAAAGATAAACGAAGTTTTCGTAACACCCGACCATTCTGCCTAAAAATTGCATAGTGCAATCCGAAAACTGCATTATGGGACGCGCAAATTGCATAATTGGATTTCGCTGCCGCATAATGCAATTTTCCGGCCGCATAAAGCAATTGGAGCGTGTCTGTACGGCGTCTGGCGACGGCACGGCAGTACGTGCGTGGCGCATAGGCGCAGGGGGGCATTTTCGTGTTTTTTCGGTAAAATATTTGTGTAGTCGCATAGGATTGTATAAGTTTGCAAGTCGAAATCGATTAGATATCAATCAACAAGTTAAACTTATAACGATACCATTATGTCAGAAATTTCCGAAAAAGTAAAAGCTCTTATCGTTGAGAAGCTTAATGTAGACGAAGCCGAGGTTAAACCCGAAGCAAGTTTCGCTAACGACCTGGGTGCAGACTCTCTTGACACCGTAGAATTGATTATGGAGTTCGAAAAAGAATTCGGCATTTCAATTCCCGACGACCAGGCCGAGAAAATCAGCACGGTTGGCGACGCTATCGCTTATATAGAAGAAGCAAAAAAGTAAAATATCAGCTTTACCAAACCACATAACGTTTAGCGCGACGCAGCCCATCACAGTCTGCATAAGGCCGTGAGAGAGTTGTTCAAACGTTAAACGTTATGTGCATATATGACCATTAGAAAAATCGTATCAATGGAACTAAAACGAGTTGTTGTGACCGGATTGGGCGCCCTGACGCCCATAGGTAATACGGCTGCTGAAACGTGGGAGAGCATGAAGAACGGCAAGAGCGGTTCTGCACCGATAACCCACTTTGACCCTGAGAAGTTTAAGACGCATTTTGCCTGCGAGGTCAAGAATTTCGACCCGTCGGACATTATCGACCGCAAGCAGCTCCGCAAGATGGACCTCTACGAGCAATATGCCATCGTGGCCGCCGTAGAAGCCATCAAGGACAGCGGGCTTGACGGCGAGGGCATCGACAAGAACGAAGTAGGAGTCATATTGGGCATAGGCATCGGCGGTATGCACACGTTCGAAGCCGAAGTCGACTACTATGCAACTCACAAGGAGGACGGCCCCAAGTTCTCGCCCTTCTTCATTCCGAAAATGATTTCCGACATTGCAGCGGGACAAGTGGCCATCAACTACGGTTTTCACGGTCCGAACTATACGACGACCAGCGCCTGCGCCAGCAGCACGAACGCCATTGCCGATGCCTTCAACCTGCTGCGCCTGGGAAAAGCCAACGCCATAGTAACCGGCGGTGCCGAGGCAGGCATCATTGAGTGCGGAGTGGGCGGCTTCAACGCCATGCATGCCCTCTCTACGCGCAACGATGAATGCGAGACGGCCAGCCGTCCGTTCTCTGCATCGAGAGACGGGTTCGTCATGGGCGAAGGTGCCGGCATGCTCGTGCTCGAGACGCTCGAACACGCTCAGGCCCGCGGCGCACACATCTACTGCGAAGTGGTAGGCGTCGGAATGAGTGCCGATGCACACCACATCACGGCCTCGCATCCCGAAGGTCTTGGCGCACGGCTCGTCATGGAGCGCGCACTGAAAGATGCCGGTATGCAGCCCGAGGAAATCGACTACATCAACGTCCACGGCACCAGTACCCCGGTCGGCGACATAAGCGAAGTGAAGGCCATCAAGCAGGTATTCGGCGAACATGCCTACAAACTCAACATCAGTTCTACCAAATCGATGACGGGCCACCTTCTCGGCGCTGCCGGAGGCGTGGAGGCTCTCGCCTGTGTTATGGCCATCGTCGACGGCATTATCCCCCCGACCATCAACCATGCCGAGGACGACCGCGACCCGGAGATTGACTACGACTTGAACTTCACGTTCAACAAGGCACAAGTCCGTTCCATCAAGACCGCACTCAGCAACACGTTCGGCTTTGGCGGACACAACGCCTGCGTTATACTGAAGAAATTTGAAGCATAGGTTCCGCACACAATGTCAAGCAACCTGATAGACCGCATAAGGCTCCTTTTCCGAAAGGATAAGGAGCTTTATTTTAGCCTTAGGAAAATCATAGGCTTCTACCCGCATCGCATCGATTTCTACCGTACGGCGCTCGTGCATCGCAGCAGTGTCCACCGCCGCAATAGTGGCAAGCCCACCGACAACGAGCGTCTCGAATACCTGGGCGATGCCGTGCTCGAATCGGTGGTTTCGGCCATTCTCTACGAGCATTTTCCGAACAAGAGCGAGGGATTTCTGACCAACCTGCGCTCTCGCATCGTGCAGCGCACCACGCTCAACCAACTCGCCCAACAAGTGGGGCTTGAGGGGCTCATAAGGCAGGACAGCCACAGCCACGGCCAGCGCTGCAACATCCCTGGCAATGCCTTCGAGGCGCTTGTCGGAGCCATCTATCTCGACCGCGGATACAAATACTGCGCACGCTTTTTCGAGCAGCGCATACTCCATTCCTACCTCAACCTTGAGCAGTTGAGCCGTAGCGACGACAATTTCAAGTCGCGCCTGCTGGAATGGTCGCAGAAGAACCGCATATCGGTGGCCTTCCGCCTGAAAAGCGAAGAGAAACAAGCCGGTTCCGAGATATTGTTCCGTTCGTTCGTGCTGATAGAGGGACTAAAGGCCGGACAGGGCGAAGGTTTCTCCAAGCGCGAGAGTCAGCAGCGGGCAGCCAAGGCAGCTATGGGTCGCTGGCGCCGTGACGAAGCCTTCCGCAATAAGGTGAACGAGCGCAAGGAGGCACGCCTCAATCCGCCCGCCCAGGCCGTCGCCGCCGAAGCCAGTGCGCCGGCCGGCACCGACAAGGGCGGAAAGGAATAGGTGCCGTGCCATGCTACGAAAAAAGGCTCTGACCAATCGGTCGGGGCCTTTTTCATATCGGTTCGAACCAGTCGTCCTGCGGCCGCACGGGCTCGTCGTCCGACTCCACAAAGCGGCGCTCCGGCGGCGTGATGGCATAGGCCTCGGGCTGGTGGTTCTTGCCGTAGCTGAGTGAGAAGCCGGCTGCGAGCAGTTGGGCGGCCAGCGATGCCTTACCGCGAAATCCGTGCACAATCCATGTCTGGCTGGGGCGGAGCGTCTTGTGCAGCCGCAGCAGCAGGTCGTAGGCCCGCACGCAGTGGATGACGAGCGGTTTGCCTATGCGCTCGCTCAGTGCCACGTGGCGTTCGAACCATTGCTGCTGGGTTTCTATCGCGGCACCGCGGAGTCGGTCGAGGCCGCATTCTCCGATGGCCACGCAGGCCGGTTGCCTTGCCAGGCGCTCCACGTGCTCCCAGAGCGCGGCCGCCTCGTCGGAGTTGGTCCACCAGGGATGCACGGCCACCGAATAGTGGTGCGCGTCCGCAGGCGGCATGGCGACGGCCGACCGCATCTGTTCGCGCGACAGGCAGACAATGTCGTTCGGCTGCAGGTCGGTCGTGCGGTGCGTGTGCAAGTCAGTAGGCACGAATGCAAAAGGCTTCTGGGCGGCGTCCATAAGCGAGCAGAAAAAAGGTGGGAGGATTAGGGCACGGGGTCGTATCCGCTGCCTCCCCACGGGTGACATCTGAGCAGGCGGCGTATGGCCAAATACATGCCCTTTAAGGCTCCGTGTTTCTGCAATGCTTCTACGGCATATTGCGAGCAGGTTGGCGTGAAGCGGCACGATGGCGGCGTCAGCGGCGATATGTAGCGCTGATAGAAGCGAATGGGGCAGATGAGCAGGCGAGCCAGTAGTGTCATAGTTCGATAGGGTTGGTGCGCTGGGCAAGGGTGGCCTTGTCGGCGATGATATTGAGGAGCGTGCGGAGGCTTTCCTCAATTTTCGGAAAGTCGGTCATCGTGTCCGACAGCCATAGGAACCCGACGTGCAGGCCTATGCCGTCGGGCAGGTTGCCTATGAAGTCGGCCTTGTGCAGGCGGTAGGCTTCGCGCATCCTACGCTTGATGGTGTTTCGGTCGGTGGCGTGGTGGAAATGGCGCTTCGAAACGCTGATGAGCACCTTTACCCGCGGTTCGTCGGACAGGGGCGTGAGCCGGAAGACACCTCTAATGGGAAAAACCGAAGCAGAAACACTTCCGGAGGTGAAGAGTTTGTCAATCTCTGCACGGAGGCACAGATGCTCGGACTTGGGGAAGGTGCGTGTAGGCATAGCGGTTGGGTCGGAAGTAAGGGTTGTCGGGGCGAAATTATAAAACCATCGGAAAACGCCAATGTGTTTCCGATGGTTTTTATAGGTTTGCGTCCCTGCGCGAGGGGCTTATTTGTTGTTTTCCGTCAGAAATTTGTCGAGCGCACTGGTGAGCGACGGCGTTTCTGCGGTGGGCGCCTCGAAAGCCAAGGGCAGTCCGAGGGTCTTAATATGGTCGGCGGTGTTGTGTCCGAAGCAGCCGAGCAGCACATGGTCCTGCTGGAAGTCGGGATAGAACTTCAGCAGCGTATCTACGCCCACCGGCGTGAAAAGTATGGTCAGGTCGAAGTCCTTGATACTTTCGAGCATCTTGTTGCTTATGGTGCGGTAGATGACGCAGGTCTTGTAGGTCAGTCCCATAGCGTCGAGCTTCTCGGTGATATTGTGAGTGGTGCTTTCGCTTTGGGGAATGAGGTATTTCTCGGAACTGTGCTTCTGCATGATAGTGAGCAGTTCGTCCCAGTTGCCCTTTTCGCTGAAGAAGACCTTGCGCTTGCGGTATTGCACATACTTCTGGATGTAGAGCATAATCTTCTCCGACAGTCCGAAGTACTTGGTGTCGTCGGGCATGGTGATGCGCAGTTCTTTGCATAGGCTGAAGAACTGGTCGATAGCGTGGCGCGAGTTGAACACTATGGCCGTGAAGTCGGGGATGTGAACTTTCTGCGCACGGAATTCTTTTGTCGTGACGCCCTCTACTTTGACGAATGAGTGGAAGGTTAGTTCTACGTTGTGCTTCTTGGCAATCTCAAAATACGGCGACTTTTCCGAGGTCGGTTGAGGCTGCGATATGAGGATTTTCTTAATCATTCTATGTTAGAAAAGGGTTTGCGGGACGAAAAGGCTGTCCAACAGGTTGGTTAGGGCGTGCCACACAAGGATTGGCGGTAGTATTTCAACGCTGCAAAGGTACAACAAAATGTGCAAATAGGTGGCATTTTTCTTGGGAAATACGCTAAACGACTGGCTGATAAGGAAGGCTTTCGACACAAAGAGCATAGTGAGCCATGCTATAAGCAGCACGTCGACCGAGATGGCGGAATAGATGACGAGCAAGGTGACCGGGAGCAGCAACACGCCCTGGATGAAGATGCTGAATAGGTAGGTGTCGTTCCACCTTATGACGGTGACGCGGTCGAAGAAGATGCTGTTGACGAAGCCGTAGAAAGCCAGTTTGGCCAAGTAGAAGACGAGGAAGAACAGGCTCGTGCCGATGAGCAGCTCGTAGGGAGTGCCCGTCAGGCTATAGTCGGTCTGCATCCGCACTATGAGGCTGGTGGAGATGATGCCCATCGTGAAGCATGTCTCAAGGATGAGGAACAGGATGCCGTGGATTTCGAGCGAGGTGCGCACGTTGTGCTTGTCGACCACTTTCTTGTGGAACGACGGGATAAGGTCGTGGTTGTGGAGGAACTTCTTTCCGTGGATGATGACGTATGCGGCCAGGAAGGTGCACACGAGCAGTATGGCGGTGATATAGTCGTCGCTGCTCACGCTGTAGGCTTGCCGGTCGGAGGTGTAGTTCTCGCAGGCGGTCTGATGCTGGCGTGCCTGGAAGGCGCTGTCGTTGAGCGCCACGCGCAGGCTGTCGGCGAGCGGGCTGTTGACTTGCCGGTAGAAATCGATGGCCGTCTTGGTGGTAGAAAGTTCGTAGGCGTGCAGGTCGCTATAGTCCGGTTGCGGAATGACGGGCGACAGGGCCACAAGTGGGTCGAGATAGCCGGTGGCCGAGGTGTCTGGCTTCAGAGGAGGTAGGTAGACGTACGACGGCGGCGCACTGACTGCGCTGTCGGGCAATGCAATCGAATCGTTCAACTGGGCTATGTGCAGACTGTCTTGTAGCATGGGTTGGGACCAATGGGTTGGGGCGGTCAGAGTGCGGCGTACTTGCGGAGCGAACGGTCCCACTCGGGGGTCTCCTCACATAGCCGGACGGCTTCTTTGGCCGTGGCGGCCGTGGCCCAGAGCTGTGTGTGCATGGGTCGCATGAAGCGCTCGTCGACGGCTTTGTTCAGTTGCGCGAGCATAGAGTCGTAGTAGCCTCCTACGTTGAGGATGACGATGGGCTTTAGGAAAAGTCCGAGCTGCTTCCATGTGATGGCTTCGAGCAACTCTTCCATCGTTCCGCATCCGCCTGGCAGCGCCACGCAGGCTCCTGCGATTTTTATCATGGTCTCTTTGCGCTCGTGCATCGACTGGGTTACGATCAGTTCCGACATTCCGTCGTGCTGCCAGCCCTGTTCTACCATGAATTCGGGTATGACTCCGACGGTGCGTCCGCCTGCTTTCAGGCAGGCGTCGGTGGTTGCGGCCATCAGTCCCAGTCGGCCGGCTCCGTTGACCAAGGTGTGTCCGGCAAGGGCTATTTCCGTGCCGAGCTGGCTCGCCACTTCCGTGTAGGCGGCAGGCACTTGTCCGCTTGAGGCTGCGTAGACGGTGATGTTCATATAGAGAAAGTTTCGCGTATCTTGTCAACCATGTCGAGTTTCTCCCAAGTGAAGAGTTCTACCTCAAGGGTCTTGTCGGGCAGGCCGTTGCAGCGGAAGTGTTTCACTTTCGTGCGCGGCTGGTGGCCCATGTGGCCGTAGGTTGCGGTCTCTTTATAGATGGGGAAGCGTAGTTTCAGTTTCTGCTCGATGGCGTAGGGGCGCAGGTCGAACAGTTCGGCGATTCGGTTGGCTATTTCGCTGTCGCTGCAGGCCACGTGTGCGGTGCCGTAGGTGTTGACGTAGATGCTGACGGGCTTGGCTTTTCCGATGGCATAGCTGAGTTGCACGAGCATTTCGTCGCTGACGCCGGCGGCCACCATATTCTTGGCGATGTATCGGGCTGCGTAGGCGGCCGAGCGGTCTACCTTCGACGGGTCTTTGCCCGAGAAGGCGCCGCCTCCGTGGGCACCTCGGCCTCCGTAGGTGTCGGCAATGATTTTGCGGCCCGTTAGTCCGGTGTCGCCGGCCGGACCTCCGATGACGAACTTGCCTGTGGGGTTGACGAAGAACTTGATTTGGCTCTTCTCGAACAGGTCGCGTATGGCGCTTGTCTTGACGCGTTCTTCCACGGTACGCGGGATGAGGATGTGGATGACGTCGTTCTCAATCTGTTCGAGCATTTGTTTCTCGGCGGCCTCTTGGCTGCCGGCCTGTTCGGCTGTGATAAACTCGTCGTGCTGCGTGGAGACGACGATGGTGTCTATGCCGACGGCGCGGTGGTGGTCGTCGTAGGCCACGGTGACTTGGCTTTTGGCGTCGGGGCGCAGGTAGGTCATCAGTTTGCCCTCGCGGCGGATGCGTGCAAGGGTAATCATGATGTCCTGAGCCAGGCTGAGCGGCAGCGGCATATAGTTGTCGGTCTCGTTGGTGGCGTAGCCGAACATCATGCCTTGGTCGCCGGCGCCCTGGTCTTCGGGATTTTCGCGCTCCACGCCGCGGTTGATGTCGCCGCTTTGGTCGTGGATGGACGAGAATATGCCGCAACTCTTGGCATCGAATTCCAGTTCGCTGCGGTTATATCCGATGTGGTCGATGGTCTGTCGGATGGTGTCTTGCAAGTCGCACCAGGCGTTGCTGCGTATTTCTCCGGCCACCACCACCTGTCCGGTGGTCACGAGGGTCTCGCATGCCACTTTGCTCTTGGGGTCGTAGGCGAGAAGCTGGTCGAGGATGGCGTCGGAAATCTGGTCGGCCACTTTGTCGGGATGGCCTTCCGAAACGGATTCTGAGGTGAATAGATACATAGGTCTTTGGTGTTAGTTGGTTAGCACGACCGGCGGCTGGCCTATATGATGCTATATGAAAAAAAGCGCCTTGCGGGCGCTTCGTTCCTTATGGGGTCCGCCTACGCGCAGTTTCGGAGCGCACAGACGTCGTTTTAGCATTGTTTTTGAGAGGTTGCAAGCAGCCAAATCTGTCCTCTGTCGGTCGGTTAGTGGGTGCAAAAGTACGACAGCATAGTCAAACTGCCAACCTTTTTGCTGATTTTCCTTTGGAAAAAGGTCGCGGGAGCCGTCGGGGCCTTAACATTTCTAAACTTAATAATTCAAAAAATCGGCGCAATTATCGCGTTTTCGCTTTGGTTATTCGTCAAAGTCAGTACATTTGCACCCGAATGCAATGCTATAATAATACGAATACTTTAAATTGCTTTGATATGAAAAAGAACTATCTCATGCTCGCCTTGATGGCTGCCGTGGTGCTGCTGTCAAGTTGTGCCGCAAAGAAAGAACTTGCGGAATTGAAAGTCAAGTATGACGAGTCGGAAAAGATTAAGGAAGACTTCCGCGTCAAACTGGCGCAGTGCTATGTGGACCGCCGCAACTTGCAGGACCGCATACTCGATGCCCAGAAGACCAACGAGCAGCTTCGCGCCGACTATGCTGCCCTGCAGCGCAGCCTGGACCAGAGTCTTCAGCAGAATACGGCCGGCAGTGTGAACATCTCGAAGCTGGTCGACGAAATCAATGCCTCGAACAAGTACATCCAGCATCTGGTGGAGGCCAAGTCGAAAAGCGACTCGCTCAACATTGCCCTGACCAACAAGCTCACCCGTTCGCTCACGCGCGACGAACTTCAGGACGTCGATGTCAAGGTGCTCAAGGGCGTTGTCTATATTTCGCTGGCCGACAATATGCTCTACAAGAGCGGCAGTTACGAAATCAACGCACGCGCTGGTGAGACGTTGGCAAAGATTGCCAAAATCATCACCGACTATAAGGACTATGACGTGCTTGTAGAGGGAAACACCGACACGGTGCCTATCTCGCGCCAGAACATACGCAACAACTGGGACCTCAGCTGCTTGCGCGCGTCGAGCGTTGTGCAGGAATTGCAGAACAAGTATGGCGTAAATCCCAGCCGTCTTACTGCTGGCGGTCGAGGCGAGTATAACCCGCTCACCGACAACGATAGCGAGCTCGGACGCCAGCGCAATCGCCGCACGCAAATCATCATCACGCCGAAACTCGACCAGTTCCTCGACCTGATTGACGAGGCTCCGGCCTCCGACAAGTAGGCTTCCGGCGTAGCAAACTACGAAAGGCGGGCACACCCTTATCGGTGCGCCCGCCTTCTTGTGTGCGGCCCTGCCGTCGGATTATGGAATGAAAAAATTGCATAGTCGAATTTCAAAATCCGATTATGCAATTCGTCCGTCGCATAATGCAATTTCGCCGCGGCATTATGCAATTTGCGCGGGTGAGTGCGCAGGGCGTTCCTACAACTGTCCGCTCTCGACGAGCCTCACGACGCGCTCGGTCATTTGGTCGTCGCCTTCGGGATCGTAATGGCGCGCCAGGCTGTTGCCAAAGAGCACGGCGATGCCTTGATAGACATTGGCGCGTGCCACGCCGATGAACGCCTTGGCTATATGATAGCCGGTCTGGTTGCATTCGCGGTCGACGAGCTTGAGCAGGAGTTTTCCCTGCGAGCGCGACATCTTTCGCACCATGGGGCCGTACTGCTTCTTCAGGTCGGCTTCCATCCGCTTGATGTGTCGGTCGCGGCTCTGCTTGTCGGGCAGGGACTGGAGCACCTCATAGGTCTCGATGATGGTCTGGCGCACGAGTTTGGCCATCGGCAGCAGCTTTTTGACGTTGGTCACAAGGCGATTGTACTGTTGGCGCTCTTTTTCGGTCTTGAACTCTAATGGAGCATATTTGTAGACGGGGTCTACGAGCCGGATGGATGGGATGCTGTCGCCTTTGTAGTAGGCCTTTTCTACGCGCACATAGTGGGGCATGGCCGGCGGCGGTGTGGTGTCGTCGGCTTCGTCTATGTCCTGCGCCCATACGAAGGTGGGACAAAGCAGGAGCAACAGGAAAAGTATGCGTAGGATGCGAGGCATTTCGGCGCAAATTTATTTAATTTGACATTAGTATCAAGTTAAAGCGTATTAAATGCGTGCTGCAAAGCGAAAATTTGTGCAAATTTACCGATGAAATTATCCGACTATGAAAAATAAGAATACAACCACCGTGCGGCTTAAGCGCCGCGACCAGGCCGAGCGCATTCTCGAGTTGTTCGAGCAGAATCCGCTGGCCGAGTATAGTGCCAAGAGCCTGTTCCGCGAACTTGGGGCCAAGACGCACCCTGCCAAGATGCTGGTGCTCGATGCCGCCGACGACTTGGTGCGCGACGACTATCTGAAGCGTACGGCTTCGGGCAACTATCGCAGTGCGGCGCCCACGCACCTCATGGAGGGCACGTTCGTCCGAAAGCGCAACGGCCGCAACAGTTTCTTGCCCGACGACGGCGGCCAGTCCATTCTGGTGGCCGAACGCAACTCGCTGCACGCACTCGACGGCGACCGCGTGCGGGCCACTATGCTGGCACGCCGCAGGGGCCACACCCGCGAGGCGGTCATCGTCGAAGTGATTGAGCACACGAAGAACTCGTTCGTGGGCACCATCCACGTGGAGCACGGCTACGGCTTCCTGATTACGGAGAGCCGCTCGCTGGCCGCCGACATATTCATACCGAAGGGCAACCTTAAGGGGGCCAAGAACGGCGACAAGGTGCTGGTGGAAATCACCTCGTGGCCGCAGGATGCCAAAAGCCCCGTGGGCCGCGTGAAGGACATTTTCGGGCAGAAGGGCGAGAACAATGCCGAGATGAACGCAATTCTGGCCGAGTTCGAACTTCCCTACCGCTATCCGCAACGGGTCATCGACGCGGCCGATAAGATTCCGACCGAGATAAGCAAGGAGGAAATAGCCCGCCGCGAAGATATGCGCGCAGTGACTACTTTCACCATCGACCCGCACGATGCCAAGGACTTCGACGACGCACTCTCGCTGCGGAAACTCGGCAACGGGCTCTGGGAAGTGGGTGTTCACATTGCCGACGTCTCTTACTATGTGCAGGAGAACGACCTTATCGACCGCGAGGCCCGCGACCGCGCCACCAGCATCTATCTGGTGGACCGCACCATCCCTATGCTGCCCGAGAAACTCTGCAACTTCCTCTGCTCGCTCCGTCCCGACGAGGACAAACTGGCTTACAGTGTCGTGTTCCAACTGACGGAAAAGGGCGAGGTCAAGGCCTGGCACCTGGCGCATACAGTCATCCGCAGCAACCGGCGTTTTGCCTACGAAGAAGTGCAGGAAATCCTCGAACGCAACGGCGAAGCCTCTCCCGAGGACTTGCAGACCGGCACGCACCACCCCGAAGCGCTCCCGAAAGGCAGTCCGCTCGAGGGAGAGTATGCCGAGGAAATCGTGGTGCTCAATCGGCTGGCCAAGGAACTGCGTGCCGCCCGCTTCAAGCACGGCTCTATCGCCTTCGACCGCCCGGAAATCCGCTTCGAAATCGATGAAACCGGCCATCCGGTCTCTACTTACATCAAGATTGCCAAAGATGCCAACAAACTGGTCGAGGAATTTATGCTGCTGGCCAATCGCACCGTGGCAGAGAGCATAGGTCGCGTCAAGAAAGGCAATAAGGCCAAGGTGCTGCCTTATCGCATCCACGACGTGCCCGACAGCGAAAAATTGGAAAAACTGTCGGCTTTCGTCGGACACTTCGGCTATCGGCTCAAAACCGACGGCAGCAAGAGCGAAGTAAGCCGCAGCCTGAACAAACTCCTGTCCGACGTGCAGGGAAAACGCGAGTCCGGAATGGTAGAACTGGTCACGCTACGCGCTATGCAGAAGGCCCGCTACAGTACCCATAACATCGGCCACTACGGACTGATGTTCGACTACTATACCCACTTCACCTCGCCCATCCGACGCTACCCCGACCTGATGGTACACCGCCTACTGACGCGCTACGCCGAGGGAGGACGCAGTGCGAGCCAGGAAAAATACGAAGACCTGTGCGAGCACGCCAGCGCCATGGAGCAACTGGCCGAGCAGGCCGAGCGAGCCAGCATCAAGTATAAACAGGTGGAATTTATGGCCGACCGGCTGGGCCAGGAGTTTGAGGGCTCGGTCAGCGGCGTAAGCGATTTCGGCATCTACGTAGAACTGACCGACAACGGCTGCGAGGGACTGGTGCCCATGCGTAACCTCGACGACGACTACTATGAGTACGACGAGCGCAACTACTGTCTGGTTGGCCGGCGCAACCATCGCCGCTATTCGTTGGGCGATAAGGTGACCATAAAGGTGGAGCGGGCCGACATCGACAAGCGGCAACTCGACTTCGAACTTATTGGCGTGGAGAAGCACAAACCGACTGCAGCGCCGCCGAAACCCAGCGGCAAGAAAAAAGGCCGTCGCCGCTGAGCAGGCCATAAGTCAGCCGACAAGAAAAACAGCCGAATTCTCTCGATGAATTCGGCTGTTTTTGTGTGCGACCATGCGGTCGGCGGGTTGCATAGGCGGCTGGTCAGCGTGGCCTATGCCGTCCGTTTACAGAAGGTTCGGGTTGATTTCTGCCCACTTCTCAACGGGAGGAACCACGCCCAGGCTGATGACTTCGTCGCGCATCTTAACCAGATGCTCGTAGCTTGCCTTCAGGGCGGCCTGTTCTTCGGGCGTGCCCACTACTTCTTCGTAGGCAGAGCCGTTCTTGGTGATGGTAACCTCTACGGCCATTACTACGTGGTCAAGGCCTTTGAAGCTGATGTAGCGTCCGGCGGGCCAGCTGAAGGGTTCTCCGCCCATGGCTGCCTCAATCATCTTCACCGATACATAGGCCGGGCTCTGGAAAGAAGAGCGGCCGCGAAGGTTGATGATATTGGCGCCGCCCTGAACCGTACGGTGCTTGATTTCTTCCCACTGGTCGTTGGTCAGTTTGTCCGTGCCGATGAGGTCGAGCAGCGGGGTGCCGCATACTTTCGCCGTCGAGGCAAACACGGCCATAGCCTCACCGTGGCCGCCGTAGGTGCGGCAGTTCGTCACGAGGCTCTGCTCAACGCCGAAGTGCTTGGCCAGTTCGCTTTGCAGGCGGATGCTGTCGAGGGCGGCAAGGGTGCTGACCTGTGAGGGCTTTAAGCCCGACCAAATCAGGGTTACCAGACCCGTAATGTCGGCCGGATTGAAGATGATGACTACATGCTTCACGTCGGGGCAGTAGGTCTTGATGTCCTTACCCAGTTGCTCGGCCACCTCGGAGTTGCCTTTCAGCAGGTCTTCGCGAGTCATGCCGGCTTTTCTCGGTGCACCGCCCGAAGAGATGATGTACTTTGCGCCTGTGAGTGCTTCCTTCACGTCGGTGGTCCAAGTGAAGTTCACGCCTTCGAAGCCGCAGTGACGCATTTCCTCAGTGACGCCTTCCAGTCCGGGGGCGTAAACGTCGTAGAGGCATATGTTTGGAGTTAGGTGAAGCATGGCAGCGGTCTGTGCCATATTCGAGCCGATCATTCCGGCTGCGCCAACGATAGTTAGCTTCTCGTTTGTTAAAAATGCCATAATATTGCGATTAAGTTAGATGTTCCGCTCGCAAAATTAAATAATTCTTCTTTCATTTGCATAAGCAATAATTCAGAAAATGGATAAAGATATGATTCGGTTGCGCGTGGACCGTCTGCGCGAATGGATGAGGAACGTGGCAGAAGTAGAGGCCTACGTGGTCACTTCTGCCGATGAGCACGACTCGGAGTACGTGGCGCCGCGCTGGCGGTGCCGCGAATGGCTCAGCGGCTTTACGGGGTCGGCCGGCACGATTGTGGTGACGGTCGACGAAGCCTTGCTTTGGACCGACTCGCGCTATTTCCTGCAGGCCGCGACCCAGTTGGAGGGCACGGGCATCGTGCTGATGCGCGAGGGCACCGAAGGCGTGGTCGACTGGCCCGTGTGGCTCAGCCAGAACCTCGACGCCTCGGAGCACGTGGGCTTTCTGCCCGACACGTTCACCATGGCGCAGTTCCGACAGATTGAGAACCAGGCCGACTGCACGCTCACGGCGGTCGAGGACGACCCCTTCGACGAGATTTGGACCGACCGCCCCGCCGCTCCCTGCGAGCCCGTGACGCTATGGCCCGAGGAGCGGGCCGGCCGCACCGTGGCCCAGAAGATGGCCAATATATGGGGCGCACTCGAGAGCCAGCAACTCGACTACTACCTGCTCACCGACCTCAGCGAGATAGCCTGGACGCTCAACCTGCGAGGCAACGACGTCGAAAACACGCCGCTGTTCATCGCCTACCTGCTGCTGCGGGCCGACCACACGGGAGTGCTCTACGTCGACCTCAATAAAATCAGCATGCAGGTGGCGGCTTTCCTCGCCCACTATAAGTTGGACGTGCTGCCCTACGATACGTGGCGCCACGAAATCTCTCACCTCGGCCCGGGCCGCCTTGGCATGTCGCCGAATGCCAGTGTCGCCGCCCACTACATGGCGTTGTCCGGGCAGACGGAACGGGTGGAACTGCCGTCGCCCGTGCCTTTCATCCGCATGATTAAGACCAAGAGCGAACAGGAAGGCTTCCGCCGGGCCATGGAGCGCGACGGCGTGGCCATGGTGCGCTTCCTCCGCTGGCTCGGAGAGCACCTTGCCGACGGCGTGACCGAGATAGAGGTCGACAAGAGGCTCACGGCGTTCCGCGCCGAGATGGAACACTTCCGCAGCCGTAGTTTCGACACCATTGCCGCCTACGGGCCGCATGCCGCCATCGTTCACTACGAGGCGACCCCTGCTACCGACGTCCGCCTCGAGGCACGCGGGCTGCTACTGCTCGACAGTGGAGCCCAATACGAGGATGGCACCACCGACATAACCCGCACCGTCGCGCTCGGACCTACCACGGCCGAAGAGCGCGAGGCATATACGCTCGTGCTGAAGGCACACATCGGGCTGGCCGAGGCTTGCTTCCCCGATGGAACCTCGGGACTGGAACTCGACTATGCGGCCCGACGTCCGCTGTGGCAGTGCGGCTACGATTTCGGACACGGCACCGGCCACGGAGTGGGCTCCTTCCTGTGCGTGCACGAGGGGCCTGTGCAGATAAGAAAGAACGTGCGGCTCGACACCCTGTCCGGACTGAGCGCCGGCAACGTCATCACCAACGAGCCGGGCGTCTATGTGGCCGGCAAGTTTGGCGTGCGCATCGAAAACGTGTTGCTCGGAGTGCCGGCCATGCATACCGATTTCGGCGACTTCTGCCGTTTCGAGACGCTCACCCTTTGCCCCATCGACCTCAGCCCGGTTGTGTTCGACTGGCTCACTCCGGCCGAGCAGCAGTGGCTTGATGCCTACCACGCCGAGGTGCGTGCGCGGCTGTTGCCCTTGCTCGCCGACGAGGCCGACTGCAGCTGGCTGGTGGAGCATACGGCGCCTGTGGCTGAGCAAAGACCTGTGGTCGAGGCACATAGGGAAGCCTGAAAATCGGATTATAGCCTAAAATAATTCCATAATGCAACGGCTCGATTGCATTATGGAATTTTCGTACGCCATAATGCCTTTTTTCAATCGCATTATGGAGTTTTCGGGTGCCTATAAGTTGCTGATTGTCTGAAATATGAGTTCAGCCTCGTAGCCGCGTCCGGCGGCAAAGCGCAACAGTTTTTGTGCGCGCTCGTATTCGTTTTTGGCCCGGATGGTGGGCAGTTTCTGCAGCAGCAGTTCGCGCAGTTGGCCGGTATATTGGTCTTCGTCGATGGTTTGCAGGGCCTGCTCAATCAGGCTGGCGGGCAACTGCTTCATTTCGAGCATGTGGCGGATCTTCACACGGCCCCACTGGTTGAAGAGTGCCTTGTCGTGGACGAAGGCTTCGGCGTAGCGCTGTTCGTCGATATATTGTTCGTCGACCAGGCGGTCGAGCAGGTCGTCGACCCATTCGCTCCGTGCGCCCCAGGCGTAGAGCTTCTGGCGGACATCGTCGCGGCACACCTCGCGATGGGCGCACAGCGTGGCGGCACGGTCGAAGAGTTGGTCGGGAGTGGGAGGCTGTTTCATGTCACGGGGTCGGGTTAGCGGCGGATAAGGGCACGCACCACGAACCACAGGTGCTCGGCCACGGTCGTAGTCCAGCCGTAGTAGTGGGCCATGATGCGGAAGCGTTCGATAAGGCTCTTGCGGTGGTTCTTTATCGACATGCCACCTTGCAGGTAGTTGGCCAGCGGTTCGAAGGCGTTGACGAGCGGTGCGTCGCGGCGGCGGGCCAGTTGCATGATGCGGATGCACCAGTCGAAGTCGGCCGAGTAGCGGTAGGCAAGGTTGTAGCGCGTTTCGCGGGCCAGGTCGGTGCGCACGAAGAACGACTGGTGGCACACGAGCATGCCGCTGCGGAAATCCTCCCACTTCAGCGTTTCGGGCGGACTCAGGCGGCGGCGTCGCACGAACTTGCCGTCGGCGTCGACGATATTCGTGTCGCCATAGACTACGCCGGCCTGCTTGTAGCTGCCTTCGGCGCATTCGGCCACGTGGGACAGCGTGTGGTCGGAGGCAAAGGTGTCGCCGGCGTTCAGGAAAATCACGTAGCGTCCCGTGAGCAATCCGATGCCTTTATTCATGGCGTCGTAGAGACCTTCGTCGTTTTCGCTGAGGCAATTGATTTCGTGGGGTATCTCGCGCTGCGAGTTGCGCTCCATATAGTGGTGCAGCATTTCCAGCGTGAGGTCTTCGGAGTTTCCGTCGATGATGAGATGTTCCACATAGGGGTAGTCTTGCGCTGCCACGCTGTCGAAGGTGCGCTGCAATAGGTCGGCGGCGTTGCGGCATACGGTGATGACGGAAAACTTGAGGGGTGGTCGGGCCATGGTGGTGGGTTGTAGGTTGGGCGTATAGGGTTAGGATTGAATAGGATGGAGCAGCGACTCGTAGAGAGCCAGATAGCGGCGGGCCACCGTTTCCTGCGCATAGAGTTGCAGTGCTTTCTCGTGTGCTGCCTGGCCCATTGCGTCGAGGCGATGTGAGGTGAGCGCCTGGGCGATAAGCGTTTCCAAGTGGAGGGCGTCGCAGTAGCGACACAGGTAGCCGGTGCGACCGTCGTCAATCATCTGGGGCAGTCCGCCGATACGGAAGCCGATGGTGGGCAATGCGCAGGCCGACGCCTCGGCTATGGTGTTGGGCAGGTTGTCCATGAGCGTGGGCATCAGCAGCAGGTCGGCGGCGCGATAGAGGTTGCGGGCCCGCTCGGGGTCGGCGTCGTAGGACTGCGGGAACGCCGGACCGTTCAGCATCGCGGCGGCCTGCTCCGATTCGAGTCCCACGGGCACCACGCCGACAGGTCCGCACGGATTGTCGGTGCGTGCGTTCAGCCGGTTGACGGCTTCGGCCAGATAGCGGAACCCTTTGGCGGGGTTCGTCGCCTTTTGCGCCACGAAAAGCAACAGCGGCATGTCGGCCGGCAGTCCGAGTTGTCGGCGCGCCTCTGCCTTGCTGCCCGGCGAGAAGAAGGCGGTGTCGATGGGGTTGGTGATGCTTTCGATGCGCAGGTCGCGGGTCAGCGCCGAGGCCTTTGCTTTGTCGGCCAGCCAGTCGCTGCAGGCCACCAGGCAGAGGTGGCTGTCGGCGTAGATGCGGCGCTTCAGTGCGAACACCTTGGCCGCGAGATCGTGCGGACCGCTACGGTGGAGCAAGGGGCAAGTGTGGCAGTCCGACTCGAAGCGGGTGCACGTGTCGGCATGGTGGCAGATGGCCGTGGCGGGCCACATGTCGTGCATCGTCCATATAACAGGCTTGCCGCTCCTAAGGATGCGGTCAATCGCCGTAAGCGAGAGCATGCCCTGGTTTATCCAATGCAGGTGGACGAGGTCGGCCTGGCGGAAAAGGTAGGTGCGGCAGGCGTCGAAGCCGTAGGCGCCGGTGTCAATCTGCCAGATGTTTTCGCGCGAGCGGTTGGCGCAGGCAATCTGCAGCCTCTCGGCCATGAACTTGAGGCGCATACGCCGCTGTCCGGGGGTGGCGTGGACGTGCGGGTCGGTGGTCTGGCGGTCGCGCACCAGCATGTCGGCCTGCAGTCCTATGGCGTGCTGGGCCTGCATAAGGCGCTTGGCGGCAATGGCTGCTCCGCCGACCAGTTCGGATGTGTTTATGTGTAGGATGCGCAAGGTATCGGGTGGCGTTATAGGGTTGTGGTGGGTGTCAATAGTTGCGGTGGAGCAGGCGTCGGCCGCACAGGAGCAGTTTCGTATAGGCTTCGAGCAGCGCATAAGGGCGCAGGCAGAGCGAATGCGGATTGAAGCGCAGTGCATGGGGCAGCCGGTCGGGGCGCATGGCCTGCAGCGCTTCGCGAAGCACCTGGCGGGCGGCTGCCCACTCGGCGGCGCTGAGATGTGCGCGGTTGGCGGTCAGGCGGCGCTGGATGCCAACATATACGCGCCAAATGTAGGCCTCGGCCTTGCGCAGCGTGGCGTCGTCCACGGAGTAGTGCTCCAGCAGGTCGCGCAGATGCGTGTTGGCCACTATGAAGTCGAGCCGCGACAGACCGTCGGTGTGCGTGAGCGAGCCACTTCGCTGGTAGAAGTAGTAGGTGGCCTCGGTCTGCACCAGCAGTTGCGAGGTCAGCAGATGCTCGCGCACGGTGACATCGTCGCTGTAGATGCGTGTGCGGGCATCGTAGGGCATGGCTTGCAGGCGCTTCGTGGGCAGGGCATAGTCGCCGTGGATGCGCCAATCGACGGCCAGGCGGATGGCTTCGCGGCCCGTGAAGGTCTGATAGTGGGGCCAGTCGGCAAAGGGTTCTTCGCGTCCGTCGTCATAGACCTTTCGCATGCGGAAAAGCAGGGCGTCGGCCGTGGGATGGTCGTGCTCGGCGGCCAGCAGGTGCGCCACGCTGTCGCTGCTAATCCAGTCGTCTGCATCGCAGGTGAATGTCCAGCGCCCGGTGAGGTGCGGGAGCGCCAGGTTGCGGGCTGCGCTCAGACCGCTGTTGGCCGTGGTGCGAAGTATGAGCAGGCGGTTGTCTTCCTTGGCGCGGCGGGCTAGGAGTGCGGGCGTCGCGTCGGTCGAGCAGTCGTCGACACAGACCACCTGCACCTGTCCGGCCGTCTGACCGAGCAGCGAGTCGAGGCAGCGGTCGAGCGTGTCGGCGGCATTGTAAGCGGCCACGATGATGGAGACGTCGGTGTTCATTGTTTACGGAAATGCTGGCGCAGGTTGTTGAGGCGTTGGATGACGCCCGTCTTGCGTTTCAGCAGGAACCACGAGTAGGTCAGGCTGACGATGAGGCAGCTGCCTCCCAGTGGCCACCGCCACCATCCCACGGGCATCAGGGCCAACGCGATAGTGGTGAGCAGCAGGGCGTATTGTATGGTTTGGCGCACGACGGTGCGGCGGTCGTAGCGAAACTGGTAGCGGATGCCGTAGACAAGGCTGATGAGCAGCAGGTCGCAGAGGTTGGCCAGGCTGAGCCCGATGCCGGCTCCGACGAGTCCGTAGCGGGCATGGCCGACGGTGACGAGCACCACGAACACCATGTCGTAGATGAGTTCCATGGTCAGGTAGGTCAGCGAGTGCCCCTTGGCCAGCGGCAGGTAGGCGATGGGCGAATAGACGGCCTTGAAATAGACGTAGCTCATGGCGCAGAGAATCATCGGGACGCTCTCGAGGAACGCTTCGCTATAGAGGATGCGCACGACGAGAGGTGCCGTGAGCGCCAGCACTATGAGCATGGGCGCCATCAGCAGGACGAGCACGTCGATTTGCTTGTTGACGGTCTGGTTGCGTATGGTGCGGTCGTCCACCACCGACGAGAGTCGCGGGAAGTAGTCGGCGTCGAGGGCGGCGAAGATGAGGCGCGAGTAGGACACTATCAACGCTACGCCTGCCACGAAGAGGCCTTCGCGCTGGAGGGTGGCCGTCTGCGAGATGTAGGAGCGCACAATCAGTTCGGCGCCGCTGCCGGCCAGTCCGGCTATGATGTAGGCACTTCCGAGGCGGACGAGGTCGCCTCCGAGGCGGAAGGTCTTCAGCGAGAACAGGCTGACGCGGTAGGGGAAGAGCTTGTGGGTGGCGTGCAGGTTGAGCAGGAACATGACGCCGGTGCTGCAGAGCAACACGGGCAGGATGCCGTGCACGCCCATGGCGTAGTAGAGCGGAACGGCTATGAGCACGGCCAGCAGCGCTCCGATGAGGTTGACGGCGGCTATGGTCTTGAGTTGTCGGAGTGCCTTGAGGATGGCCATCTCGCCCCCGGTGAGCGTCAGCAGTGCCACCATGGGCGACAGCAGTATGAAGCCCTTCTGCGTGTGGGTGTCGCCGAGCGTCCAAAGGCTGAGCAGGGGCGACAGCAGTATGCATGCGAGCATGCCGGCTATGGCGGTGAGCAGCGTCCAGCTCCTGACCACGCGTATGTGGGCAGCGATGGCCTGGCGGTCGGCGCTGTCGTGGAGTGCGCTCAGGCGGCGGATGGAACTGAACGAGATGCCTAGGTTGGTCGCACTGCCCACGAACTCGGCCATACGCGAATAGAGGTCGGCAAGTCCCATGCCGAACGTGCCGATAAGCAGGGCTGCCACTTTGTTGCGTACAATCGACAGGAACACCTGCACGACCTGCACGCCGCCCAGCAGTCCGGTGTTCTTCAATATCTGTCCGTAGGTGCTCGAGGATTGGGTCATACGTTGGGAAGGCTCTGTCCGGAGATTTTCCTATAGAGGTCGAGCGCATATACGTCGGTCATGCCCGACAGGTAGTCGAGCACGGCCATGACGCGTGTGGCGAGGTCGGTCGCCTGCAGTTCGTATTGCTGTGAAGCTTGTTGCAGCAGCAGTTTCGAGTAGGCTTTCGACGGGTTCAATATGGCTTCGGTCATGAGGCCCATGAGGGTGTAGATGATGTGGTATCCGGCCAGGTCGATGTCGGTGACTACCTTTGCGTTGTATATGTTGGCTTTCGAAAACTCGGCGCATTTCTCGTAGGCGGTGCGCATGGGTTCGGGCAGGTGTCCGATGAGCGAGCCGCTGAAACGGCCTTCGAGGATTTCTTGCTCGTGGTCGGTGAATACGCGTACGCAGGCTTGCTCGAGGGCGTTGATGGCGCAGGAGCGGTAGTAGACGGTGCGGTCGTTTTGGTCGGTGACCATGGCGTAGGAGGTGCGCAGGCGCTGGCTGTCCTCGGGGCTGAAGAACGACAGGAGCATGTTGTGGGCCTTCTCGACGGAGATGATGTGGAGTTTGCTGGCGTCTTCGATGTCCATGATCTCGTAGCAGATGTCGTCGGCGGCTTCCACGAGAAATGCCAGCGGGTGGCGGGCGTAGCGTCTGAGTCCGTCGCGCTCCTCGAGGCAGATGAGGCCCAGTTCGTCGGCTATGCGGCTGAACAGGTCTTTCTCGGCGTCGAAGTAGCCGAACTTAGGCTTGCGCTCGGCAAAGCGCGAGGCGTAGGGGTACTTGACGAATGCCGCCAGCGTGGAGTAGGTCATCGTCAGGCCTCCTGCGCGGTGGCCCTGGAACTGGTGGGTGAGCAGGCGGAAGGTGTTGGCGTTGCCGTCGAACTTGGTGATGTCTTGCCACACGGCGTCGGGCAGTTCTTGCTTTAGCTTGTGGCCCTCGCCGTCGGAGAAGAAGCTCTGTATGGCGCGTTCGCCGCTGTGTCCGAACGGCGGGTTTCCCATGTCGTGGGCCAAACAGGCGGCGCTGACGATGGCGCCGATTTCGGCAATGGTGGTCTGGGCCAGTTCGGGATGCTTGCGCAGCAGGATGTCGGCCACGTCGTAGCCCAGACTGCGGCCCACGCTTGCCACCTCGAGGCTGTGCGTCAGCCGGTTGTGCACAAATACGCTTCCGGGTAGCGGAAATACCTGCGTCTTGTTCTGCATGCGGCGAAAGGCGGCCGAGAATATCAGTCGGTCGTAGTCGCGCTGAAAGTCGGTGCGTTTTTCGGAGGCTTCCTTGTGGGTGCCTTCTTTGCCGAGCCGCTTGTTGCTCAGTAGTTGCTTCCAATTCATTTGTGGCATAGGGAGGAGAGTTTGCGGGTGGAGGATGCAGCGAGGTCAGGCTTGGCTCTCGAACTGCTGGAGCAGTTTCATGCCTTTTTCGGTAAGGCATCCGCGAAGCATCACCAGGTGGGTGCTCTGGAAGATTTCGATGGGTTTGTAGAGCGATAGCAGTTCGGTGGCCTTCGTGGTGTTGAGGCCCGCGTAGAACATTCGCTGGATGATTTCGTAGTTGACGTCGGAGCGGAAGTAGCCCTGTTCGACGCCGCGCTGTATGAAGTGGCGCATCTCGTCGGAGTTGTGCCGGTGGAGCGACTCTATGAAGTTGATGACGTCAGGGTTCTGCGAGGCTTCGAGTATGAATATGTGCGAGGCGGCCTTCATCTCCTCGGCCTGGATGCGGAAGATTCGCAGCGCTATCTCCAGAATGTTGTCGGTGCTGCTGAGGATGGCCTGCGCCGCCTTGCGGTGCTCTTCGTCGGCCGTGGCTATGCAGGTGAGCAGCAAGGTCTTCTTGTCGGGGAAGAGCTGGTAGAGCGTGCGCTTGGAGATGTGAATCGACTGGGCTATGTCGTCCATGCGAACGGCCTTGATGCCATGGCGGAAGAAGAGCCGCTGCGCCGTGGCGATGATTTTGTCGCGAGTTTCCATTGCGATAGGTTTCTATTACGCGGACAAAGATACATACAAAAACCTTTACGCGCGCGAAAGTTTTATGCAAAGATTGTGTTTCAGGCCAAATTTGTGCGGGTTGGCCGACCTGCTGGCCGTGCGGCATAATGGGACAGAAAAATTGGACTATGCCTTTCGTGAATGGCATAGTCCAATTTCGCGGCGGCATTATGGCATTTTGCCGCGCCATAATGCAATGTGGCCGTGTGTGCGCCGGTCTATTCGGCGGCGGGCTTCTCGATGTGGTCGGCCTTAACTTTCAGGCTGTTCTTATAGGCTTTCTTGGCCTTTTGGTCGGCTTCTCTGGCTACGCGGCAGTTGTCGTCCGTGCGGAGCGTGACCACCACCTTATCGAGTGCCTCGAACGCGTCGGCGTTGTAGGCCTCCATGGCCAGGGGTATGGTGAGCGTGAATGCCTGGCCTACGGGATAGGCCTTCGTGCCTGGATCGAACTCGATGTTGCCCGACTGGTAGAACGGATTGCCGTCGCTGTCGCTCAGGTAGGCCGTCACGTTGGCCAGTTGGAGCCTGCCCTCGGCCTTGGGGTCGTAGGAGCCTTCGGCGGTGAGTACACCCTCGGCCGTCAGCACTATTTTGACGCCGTTAACCTTGTGGCTCACCTCGGCCACCGTAAGCGGTCCGTTCAGAGCCATGCCGGCACCGTCGGCCACCTCGACCGGGATTTCCACGCCGACTAGTTTGCCGGCCAACTCGTCGATGGTCTGCTCGAACTCCTTGTCCAGCTGGGCGCCTTCGGCAAAGATTTCGCCCACTTTCACCTCGTCGGTCTCATTGAGCATTTGTTCGCGCAGTTCGATGAATTTCTGGTCGGTTTGTTTCACTAGCGCCGGCAGTTCGCCGAGCGGTCCTTTCGGGGTGAGCATACCCCCTTCGCACGACGCCATCAGGATGGCAATCGATGCCATAAGAAACAGTTTTTTCATGGGGTTCAGTTTGGGTTGCGGAATGATGGATTGTGGAAACAAAATGGGCGGTTTCATCGGGGATTTCGGCCCTTATTCGGCCCAGAGGCAGAAGGTGGATGCCGGCAGTCCGGCATCGTTGACGAGGTTGGCACGTGTGAACGGCTCCCAGCCATATCGCACGGCCCGCGGCTTGGCCACCGCCTCGCTCCATACGATGATGCGGTTGTCGGTTATGCGGCACTGTGCGGGCTGATAGATGCCGTCGGCTCCGGCTACCTCGAATCCGCGTAGGGTGCCCTCGGATGCTTTCAGTCCGGCGGCATGGCTGAACGTCACCTCGATGCGCTTGCCGCGTACAGTGGCTTGCAGAGGCGTAGGTCCGTGGGCCTCGATGGCGTAGCGGTAGGTGTGGCGCAAAGCTAGGCGTGCCAGCCGTTCGCCGACGGGTCGCTTGTTCGTGTAGTGCACGTCGAGCGAGTCGCCCACATCGCTGCTCACGGCCATCCACGTATGGCGCAGTTGGTCGGCCATAAGGCGCTGGCTCTCGCGGAATGCGGGCCACGACGGGCGGTTGAGGCTGGAGAGCTGCACGAAGTAGAAAGGCAGGTCGGGGCGGTGGAAGAATCGGCGCCACGACTGTTCGAGGAGTTCGAAGAGACGTTCGTGCAGTTCGATGTTATGGGCGTTCGACTCGCCCTGATACCACAATATGCCGTTGAATGCGTAGTTTTTCAGCGGGAGCATGGCGGCTTCGAACAGATAGGCCGGTTCGAAGGGGTGGCGCTGTAGTTTGTGAGTGGACTGCGCTATGTTTTTCTTCATGCGCTCGCGGGCCCATGGCTGGCCGTAGTCGCTTTCCGTCCAGTTGTATAGGATGGCCGGAAAATCCCATTCGAGGGTCTCGCGGTCGACATACGACTCGGTGGTGGCTCCGCCTACGGCGTTGCACACGATGCCTATGGGAATCTGCAGGCTGTCGGACAGTTGTCGGGCGAAGTGGTAGGCAATCGACGAGAAGTGGGCTACCGATTGCTCCGAAGCCACTTGCCAGCCGCTGCAGTCCATATAGTCGAGGCGGTTGACACGGTAGAGCTGCTCGGGAGTCCATTCGAAGTCGTAGGTGGCATATCGCGGCGTCATGTTGAAAAGGTGGACACACGTGGCCTCTTTGGCCTGTGCGATGTCTTCACGGGCCGTGGCGGTCGATTGCACGGGCAGTTCCATGTTCGACTGCCCCGAAGCGAGCCACACCTCGCCTACCCACACGTTGCGGATGGTTCGCGTCGAGTCGGTGGTCTTGACGACGGCCTCGTAGGGGCCTCCTGCCTCCATGGCTGGCAGGCTTACCTGCCAGCGGCCTTGTCGGTCGGCGGTAGCGGTGGCGCTCTTGCGGTTGAGCGATACCTTCACTTTCTGTCCGGCATTGGCGGTTCCGCTGAAGACGACGGGTTGCCGGCGCTGAAGCACCATGCCGTCGTCGAAGAGAAGCGGCAGTTTCAGTCCGCCATAGTTGCCGGTGATGGCGCCATACACGGTGCGGGCCAGCAACTGCGCACCTTCGGCGTTGGGGTGCAGGGCGTCGGGGAAAAGGTCGGTGCGCGGGTGGAGCGGGCTATAGAGGTCGATGAGCGTTGCCCCCTTGGCTGCGGCTATCTGAGCAATGTGCTGGCGGATGGCATAGTGCCAGTCGCGTGTGCCCGACTGGAAGCGCGGATGCCGATGGTGGATGGGCGTGAGCAGGCAGACGTAAATCTGCGCCTGTGGGTTGGCCACGCGGAAAGTGTCGATGAGCGCGGCATAGTCGCGGTTGAATTCGTCGCCGTAGTTGGGCCAGTTGCGCGGGTCGGTATCGTTCAGGCCCAGGTGAATGACCACGATGTCGGCGGCAAAGGCCACGGCGTCGGCATATTCGGGCAGTTTGATGTAGGGATTGTGGCCATGGCGCAAGAGCGTGGCGCCGTTGTGTCCGAAATTACGCACATCGTAGGCATCGCCGAGCAACAGTTGGAGTTGATGGGGGTAGCACTCGTTTTCGCGGTCGGGCAGGTTCATGCCATAGGTGACGCTGTTGCCTACGCAGGCCACTTTCGTTTTTGTCTGGCCCAGGGCGCATACTGCCGTAAGCAGCAGGCAGAGGGCGGTGAGGTTTCGATGGATGAAACGCATGGTGTGGGATGTTTTGAGGGTGTCGGGATGGTTGTGGATTATCGGGCGGCCTGACGGTCGGCTTCGATGAGTGCGAGCAGGCGTTCAACGGCCTCGTCCTCGGGGATGTTTTTCTCGATACATTCCTTGCCGCGGTACAGGCTGACCTTGCCTCGGGCCGCACCTACGTAGCCGTAGTCGGCGTCGGCCATCTCGCCCGGTCCGTTGACTATGCAGCCCATTATGCCGATTTTGGTGCCTTTCAGATGGACTGTCGCCGCCTTGATGCGGGCAATGGTCTTGGGCAGGTCGTAGAGGGTGCGGCCGCATCCGGGGCACGAGATGTACTCGGTCTTTGTGGTGCGCTGGCGCGTGGCCTGCAAGATGCCGAATGCCGTAGTGCAGATGTCGGCCAGACTGATGCCTTCGTCGTCGGGCGCAGGCTGGTTGAACAGGAACACGCCGTCGGCCAGCCGGTCGTATAGGAGCGCACCCATGTCTACCGCACTTTCCAGTTGGAAGGCTTCTTTTTCCGCTGCGCGGTGGGCGTAGTGCTGGAAGAAGACAATGGGGTTCGGCAGGTTTTCGCACCACAGTTCGTGGGCCAGCGCCCGCTGCTCGCCCAGCCGGTTGGGATGGTTCGACTGGGCAATGACCACCACCTCGGGATGCTTATGCAGGCAGGCTCGTGTCTGCTCGTCGAGTTGCAGATAGCTGAGGAACAGGAATTTCCGCTTAGCCTTCTGTCCACCCATGAGCATCTCTGTCTGCGGGGTATAGGCAGGGAACACGTTTTCCTCGTCGCGCCAGTGGGTGGCATCGACAATGTAGCCTATGTCCTTATGGCGTCGCTCGACAGGCGGCAGGTTCGTGCCGACATAGAGGTAGTCGGGTGCCTGCGCCCCAAAGTCGTTGCTTCCGTCCATGGCGGCGGCGATGACCACGGGCACATTGCGGCCGCCGATGTCGGCCACGGGCTGCGTGGGGCGGCGTTGCGGATGTTCATAGCAGAAAGCTTCGGCGCGGCGTCCCGGTATCATGGGGTGGCCGGCCCTTTGGGTGGCATAGGAGGCTATTTTCCAGGCCACGGGAATCTCGTTTTCGGGTGGTTCGCTCAGGCTTACGCGCACGGTATCGCCTATTCCGTCGGCCAGCAAGGCTCCGATGCCTGCGGCGCTCTTGAGTCGTCCGTCCTCGCCTTCGCCGGCCTCGGTCACGCCAAGGTGCAGCGGAAACGCCATGCCTTCCTCTTCCATGACGCGACAGAGTAGGCGCACGCTCTCTACCATCACCGCGGTGTTGCTCGCCTTGATGGAGACGACGACGTTATGGAACTGCTCGCGGCGACAGACCCGCAGAAATTCCATGCAGCTCTCGACGATGCCTTCCGGCGTGTCACCGTAGCGCGACATGATGCGGTCGGACAGTGAGCCGTGGTTCACGCCGATGCGGAGGGCAGTATGGTGGTCGCGGCACAGTTGGAGGAGCTGGCAGAAGCGCTGGTCGAGGCGGGCCAGTTCGTCGGCATACTCGGCATCCGTATATTCGAGGTGCTTGAACGTACGGGCCGGGTCGACGTAATTGCCCGGATTGATGCGTACTTTGTCGACAATCTGTGCGGCAATGTCGGCCACGTTCGGATTGAAGTGTACGTCGGCCACCAAGGGATGTTCGTAGCCGTCGGCACGCAGTTGTTCCTGGATGTGGCGGAGGTTTTCGGCCTCGCGACTGCCTTGCGTGGTCAGGCGTATGTAGTTGCCGCCAGCATCGGCTATGGCCTTGGCCTGCTGCACGCAGGCCGTTGTGTCGGTGGTGGCTGCGGTGGTCATGCTCTGCAGTCGTATGGGCTGGCTGCCGCCCAGCGGGGTCTGGCCGATGCTGACCTCTGTGGAGGTGCGTGGGTGATAGTTGAAGATGTCAATCATCTGCTGACGGATAGGTGGGGATTGTTGCGCGAAGCCTATGGTGTGGCGGGGTGCGGGGTTAGTTGGTCTTGAAGGCATAGCGTTCTTCGCGGAGCGCTTCGTTGGCCTTCACGATTTTCAGGTTGAGTTGGCTGCGATATTCAGCCAGTCGCAGGGCGATGTCGCTGTGCTGCGGTGCCAGAATCTGGGCGGCGAGCAGTGCGGCATTGTTTCCGGCATTGATGCCTACGGTGGCCACGGGCACGCCCGGCGGCATCTGGACGATGGACAGCAGGGCATCGAGTCCGTCGAGCATTCCCTTGACGGGCACGCCTATGACGGGCACCGGGGTGTTGGCGGCGATGACGCCGGGCAGTGCGGCAGCCATGCCGGCGATAGCGATGACTACGCCGATGCCTCGCTCGGCGGCGCGGGTGGCAAACTCTTCGACCTCGCTCGGTGTGCGGTGGGCGCTGAGGGCGATGATTTCAAACGGGACGTGTAGTTGGTCGAGTGTTTGGGCGGCCTTGTCGGCCACGGGCATGTCGCTGGTGCTGCCCATGATGATGCTGACGAGTGGTTGCATAAATCTATGTGTGTGATGATGGTTATACGATGAACAGGGCTGCCATGCCACCGACGAAGCCGAGCAGGGTGCCCGCGGCCACCTCGGCGAGCGTGTGCTGCCGCAGCAGGAGCCGGGCCGACCCCACCATGCCGCAGATGAGCAGGCTCAGGCAGAGCCACGGCGTGAGGCTGAACTGGAACAGGAGCGAATAGACGACGACCAGGCCCGTAAGCGCTCCGGCTCCCACGGCGTGGGTGCTGATCTTGAAGCGGGTGTTAAGGGCGAGGCATACTATGTTGAGCGCGATGGCCACGATGAGTATGACCATGGCGAAGCGGGGCATGTGGATGTAGGAGAGCAGAGCCGCGAGCAGCACATAGGCCGCGAGGGTGACCATATAGGGCACCGTGCGGTTTTCGCGGCGGTTCATGTCGGTGCGCGTGAGGTTGCGGCCGTGGCGATAGACGAGGATGCAGAGCCGGGGTATGAGCACCGTGAAACCGTAGATGACGAGGAGCAGAAACAGTTTGTCGGCCAGACGCATGCTGTTCAGGTAGGTCAGCGTGAGCAGCGAGGCGAATGCCACCACGGGCATGTAGAACGGCTGGAATACGAGCGAGACGGTTTGCGCTGCGAGAACGATGATGTGGTTTCTCATGGGAGGCGGTGCTATTGTTTTCGGAGCGTGCTCTTCGGCAGTCCCATTTGTTCGCGATACTTGGCCACGGTTCGGCGGCTGATGGGCAGTCCCTGCTGAGCCAGTTGTGCGGCCAGCGCCTCGTCGGAGAGCGGCCGGCGCTTGTTCTCGGCCTCGATGAGCGTGCGCAGGGCGGCCTTGGCACGGCGGGCCGAGAGTTCTTCGCCGTTGTCGGCGGTGAAGAGTTTCGAGAAGAAATGCTTGAGCGGGTAGATGCCGTAGGGCGTCTCGCAGTATTTGTTCGACGTGACGCGGCTGACGGTCGATACGGCTACGCCGGCGCGCTCGGCCACGTCTTTGAGCACCATCGGCACGAGCATATTCTCGTCGTCGTCGTTGAGGAAGAACGCCTGCTGTATGTGGGCGATGGCGTGCATTACGCTGAGCAGCGTCTGGTGGCGGCGGCGCACGAGTTCGATGAAGAACTGGGCGTCGTTGACCTTCTTGCGGGCGTAGAGGTAGGCGTCCTGCTGGCTGGGCGACAGTTTTTTCCCCTTGCCGCCGTATTCGCTGAGCAGGTTACGGTAGGAGCGGCTCACGTTGAGTAGCGGCACCTCGCCCTGGTTCAGGCTGACGCCGATGTTTCCGTCGTCGTCGATGCTGACGTAGAAGTCGGGCACGATGGTGGGCGCGTCGTCGGAGGCGTTGGCGTTGAGGCTTCCGCCGGGGCGGGGATTGAGCCTGCGCAGCAGGTGCTCCACCTGTTCGAAGTCGTCGTCGGAGAGCCGCAGCCGGCGCTGCACCACGTCGCGGTGGCGGAGCGTGTAGTCGCGGAAACAGTGGTCGACCAGTTCGAGTGCCTTCTGCTTCCACGGCGAATGGAGTTCGGGGTCGGCCAGTTGCAGGTGCAGGCACTCTTGCAGGTCGTGTGCGCCGATGCCGCGGGGGTCGAACGACTGGAGCACCTCGAGCATGCGGGCAATTTCGTCGTGCGAGGCCACGATGCCGTGGTAGAGTTCCATCTCATCCTGCAGCACGTAGAGGTCCTTGCGCAGGTAGCCGTCGGCATCGAGGCTGCCAATCAGGTAGGCCAGCACTTGTTGCTCGGTGTCGGTGAGCGACAATTCGCCCATCTGGTTGTAGAGGCTGTCGAGGGCATTTCCGCGTGCCGATATCTGCACCTCGCGGGCCTCGCGCTCGCCTTGCCGGCGGAGCAGATAGTCGGGGATGTCGTCGGGCGAGGCATAGTCGGCCACGGCATCCTGTTCGGGCGATGCAGACTCGTAGGTGTCGGTCGCCTCGCCGTCGGCGCCGATGCCGTCCATAGGGTCGTCGGGAAACTCGTCGCTGATGCGTTCCTCGAGTGCCTCGTTGGCCTCCAGTTCCGTACGCACGCGATCCTCGAAGTCCATCAGCGGCAACTCGACGATATGGGCCAGCGCCACCTGCGTGATGGAAAGTTGCTGCACCTGCTCGAGTTTCTGCTCTTGCCTTATGTCCTGTTTGAATTCCTGTGCCATGGTTCTACCGCCAAAGATAGCAATAATTTTTCACACGCAGCCGCACAGCCGCACAATATGTACGCTGCGTCTGCCGCATTATGCAATTGGGCGATTGCATAATGCAATTTCCGTGCGGCATAATGGCGTTTTGCGGCCGCATTATGCAAGGTGGGGCCGCAGGGCATTTGGGAGGGCATCGTTTGGACACCGAAGAAATTAGGTATATATTTGCACGGTGGAACCTTCGGGCTCTGCACTTGTGAAAAACACGAACCTCAACATCCATCTTGCTATGCGCACACGCAACTCTATTTTTGTGAAGAACGGGACAAGCTATCTGCTTTCCTTCCTGCTCGTCACCACCTGTTTTGCCCTCTGGGGATTTGCCAACGACATTACGAACCCCATGGTAAAGGCCTTTTCGAAAATCTTCCGTATGGACGTGTCGGGAGGCACCTGGGTTCAGGTGGCCTTCTACGGAGGCTATTTCCTGATGGCCTTGCCCGCCGCCATGTTCATCAGAAAGTTCAGTTTCAAAGCCGGCGTGCTGGTGGGCCTGGCCCTGTATGCCGTGGGCGCCTTCCTGTTCTTTCCGGCCAAGGCACTGGGCGAGTTCGGCTTTTTCCTGGTGGCCTATCTGGTAATGACCTGCGGCCTGTCGTTTCTGGAGACCAGCTGCAATCCCTACATACTGTCGATGGGCGAAGCCAGCAGTGCGACGCGCCGTCTGAACTTTGCGCAGTGCTTCAACCCGTTGGGAAGCATCATGGGCATGTTTTGCGCCATGGCTTTCATACAGGCGCGGCTCGACCCGAGCGACACGGCCCAGCGCGCCCTTATGGACGAAGCCACTTTCAACGCCGTCAAGGAGCACGACCTTCAGATTCTGATTTCGCCCTACATGGCCGTGGGCGTCGTCATAACCATACTGTTCCTGATTATCTTCTTTGCGAAAATGCCGCGTATGAGCGACACGTCGGGAAGCATCGACTTCGTGCCCACCATCAAGCGCCTGCTCCGCCGAAAGCGCTATTGGACCGGTGTGATAGCGCAGTTCTTCTACGTGGGCGTGCAAATCATGTGCTGGACCTACATCATACAGTATGGCACGCGCATCTTCACCACACAAGGGGCTCCCGTCTTCCTGTGCGACATGTTCAACGCCCTCAACAACGCGCTTCAGCTGTCCGACCACACGCTTGCGGGCGGATTGCTGGCTGAGCGCGACGCCGAGGTGCTGTCGCAGTTCTGCAACATCATAGCCATGGTGCTGTTCATAAGTTCCCGCTTCCTGGCTACATGGCTGATGAAATACATACGTCCGTCGCGCCTGCTCGTGGCCTTTGCCTTGCTGGGCGCACTGCTGACCGTCGGCGTGATTGAACTGACAGGCATCGAAGGACTCTATTGCCTGGTGCTGGTGAGCGGCTGCATGTCGCTGATGTTCCCCACTATCTACGGAATAGCCCTCGAAGGCATGGGCGAAGATGCCAAGTTCGGAGCCGCCGGCCTTATCATGGCCATTCTCGGCGGGGCCGTTCTTCCGATGTTGCAGGCTCAGATCATCGACCTCAAGCAGGTTATCGACTGGCCGGCCGAGAACGCCTCGTTCGTGCTGCCGCTAATCTGCTTCCTGGTGGTTGCGGCCTACGGATGGTCGGCACTACGCACCTCGCGCACACAGCAGTAGCCAACAGGCCGACAGACAAACCGACGGACGTCCTGCGGATGCTCCGTCGGTTTCTTTATGCCGTATTTTGACACGTAAGTGTTTCATATATAACGGCTAAGAAAAAAGATGCAAAAATTCCGAAAAAAAGTTTGTCGCATTATGGTATATAAGCCAGCGTTTTTTATTAGTTTTGCCAAAACCTCCAAAAACTTTTTGGGTATATAGAGATGGCAGGCTTTTATTATCAGGTAAAGGCCTTCCATTTTGTTATATCAATCAAGCATTATCAACCCCGTTCAACCCATAAATTCTCGTCATCGCATGGAAATCAAAAACTTCGTCATCAGCAAACGCGACGGTTCGTCCGACCGCTTTTCGCTCGACAAAATCATGAACGCCATCGTCAAGGCCTTCGAAAGTGTCGGCGAACCCTATGGTCTCGACACCATCTCCAAAGTAATCAGCCACCTCGACATCCACGACAATATCACCGTCGAGGATATCCAGAACCAGGTCGAAGAAGCGCTGATGCGCGAAGGACACTATTCGGTGGCCAAGTCGTTCATCCTCTATCGACAGCAGCACAGCGAGGACCGCGACACGCTGGCCAAGCTGCAGTTCCTTTCCGACTACGTAGAGTCGGTGAACGCCGCGAGCGGCTCGAAGTTCGACGCCAACGCCAACGTAGAGCACAAGAACATTGCCACGCTCATCAGCGAGCTGCCTAAGCAGAACTTCATCCGCCTGAACCGCCGCCTGCTCACCGACCGCATCAAGAAGATGTACGGCAAGCAGCTGGCCAACGAGTATATAGACAAGCTGACCCACCACTTCATCTACAAGAACGACGAGACAAGCCTGGCCAACTATTGCGCCTCCATCACGATGTATCCGTGGCTCATCGGCGGCACCATGTCCATCGGCGGCAACTCGACAGCCCCGACGAACCTGAAGAGCTTCTGCGGCGGATTTGCCAACATGGTGTTCATGGTGTCGAGCATGCTCTCCGGAGCCTGCGCCACGCCGGAATTCCTGATGTATCTCAACTATTTCATCGGAAAGGACTATGGGTGGGACTACTACAAGCGTGCCGACGAGGTGGTCGACCTCAGCCTGAAGAAACGCACCCTCGACAAAGTTATCACCGACTGCTTCGAGCAGATTGTATATACGCTCAACCAGCCCACCGGCGCCCGCAACTATCAGGCCGTGTTCTGGAACGTGGCCTACTACGACCGCTACTATTTCGAGAGCATATTCGGCGAATTCTATTTCCCCGACGGCACGAAACCCGACTGGGAAGGCCTGTCGTGGCTGCAGAAACGCTTCATGAAATGGTTCAATAAAGAGCGCACGAAGACCCTTCTGACGTTCCCCGTAGAGACGATGGCGCTACTGGTCGACAAGGACGGCGAGCCCATGGACAAGGAATGGGGCGACTTCACCGCAGAAATGTATTCGGAAGGCCACTCGTTCTTCACCTACATGAGCGACAACGCCGACTCGCTCAGTTCGTGCTGCCGCCTGCGCAACGAAATCACCGACAACGGATTCAGCTACACCCTCGGAGCCGGCGGCGTGTCGACCGGTTCGAAGAGCGTGCTGACCATCAACCTCAACCGCTGCATCCAGTATGCCGTCAACCATAAGATTGACTACCTGGAATACCTCGGCGGCATCATCGACCTCTGCCACAAGGTGCAACTCGCCTACAACGAAAACCTCAAGGAACTGCAAGCCCACGGCATGCTGCCGCTCTTCGACGCCGGCTACATCAACATCGCCCGCCAATACCTGACCATCGGTATCAACGGACTCGTCGAGGCCGCCGAATTCATGGGTCTGAAGATTACGCCCAACGACGAATACAAACAGTTCGTGCAGGGCATCCTCGGACTGATTGAGAAATACAACAAGCAGTACCGCACCAAGGAGGTCATGTTCAACTGCGAGATGATTCCGGCCGAGAACGTAGGCGTCAAGCACGCCAAGTGGGACCGCGAAGACGGCTACTTCGTGCCGCGCGACTGCTACAACTCCTATTTCTACGTCGTCGAGGACGATTCGCTCAACATCATCGACAAGTTCAAGCTTCACGGCGCCCCCTACATCGAGCACCTTACCGGCGGCTCGGCCCTGCACATGAACCTCGAGGAACACCTGAGCAAGCAGCAATACCTGCAGTTGCTCCACGTGGCCGCCAAGGAGGGGTGCAACTACTTCACCTTCAACATCCCCAACACCATTTGCAACGACTGCGGACACATCGACAAGCGCTACCTGAAGGAGTGCCCCCACTGCCATTCGCACAACGTTGACTACATGACCCGTATCATAGGCTATCTGAAGCGCGTGAGCAACTTCTCGCAGGCCCGTCAGGAAGAGGCTGCCCGCCGCTACTACGCCTCGGCCAAATAATCCGCCGGCAGGAACCTATGCTCAAGTACGTCAATACGGGCGTCGTCTTCCAGGAGATTCCCGACGAAGTCACGCTCGCCATCAATGTGTCCAATTGTCCGTGCCACTGCCCGGGCTGCCACAGCCAGTATCTGTGGGAGGACATAGGCGAACCCCTTGATGCCGCTGCCGTCGACGGCTTTGTCCGCCAGTTCGGCAGCGACATCACCTGCATAGCCATCATGGGAGGCGACGCCGAGCCCCAGAGCGTAGTGCAGCTGGCCCAGTACATACACGCGTCCCACCCCGGCTTCAAGGTGGCGTGGTACAGCGGACGCCTCCGGCTACCCTCCACCATCCGGCGCACCGAATTCGACTACATCAAGATTGGGCCCTTTATCAAGCACCTCGGCCCGCTTTCCCAACCCACCACCAACCAGCGTCTCTACCGCCGCCTCGACGACGGCACCTTCGAGGACATCACGCCCCGCTTCTGGAAAAAATAGCCGCCAGGCTGTGGTGTTTGTGTCAAAAGTCTGACTATATTTGCAAAAATGACTATGCTGGTGTTGCGGCATCGGTAAAAGGTCGATACCAGATATTTAGATTATGGTGGAAGAAAAAAAATCGATAGGTATTGTTACCATCTTCGATGTGAGCAATTTCGGTGCAGAGTTGCAGACATACGCAACTCAGAAGGCTATGCAAAATATGGGATATGATGCCGAGATAATAGACTTTCCTTATTACAAAAGCCCTTCATTCAAGCGTGAGGCCGTTGCAAACCCCTTTTACCCATATCCGCTTAAGTTGCGTTTGAAGGAAATGTTGTCAGGCTGTTTACGTTGGGTCCGACAACTGACTTCTCATAAGAAGCTGGATGAACGAGCACATAAGTTTAAACGGTTTCATCAGGAGAACACCCGTTTTTCCAAAGAAAAATACAATAGGATTTCATCGTTGTATAAGAACCCACCATCGTACGATGTTTATTGTGTGGGAAGCGATCAGGTGTGGAATCCCTACAACTTTGTATCGCTCTACCCCTATTTCCTTACGTTTGCGTCCGAGGGTTCTCGCAAAATGTCTTATGCAAGCAGTTTTGGTGTTTCGACTATTCCAAGTGCTGCTCAGTCGGTGTTTGGAGCGTGTCTGAATGGCTTTGATGCTATAAGTGTAAGGGAAGAGTCGGGAGCAAGGATGGTTGAGGAACTAAGCCAAAAGAGAGCAACTGTTGTATGTGATCCAACGCTTCTGCTCGATAAAAATGACTGGGAGCAGGTGGAGCGAGGCGTCGCTGAAATACCTGAACGCTTCGTGCTGGTATATGAACTGCATCCGATACCTTATCTAAATATGGTTGCCGCACATGTCAGCAAACTGTTGGGAATACCGGTGGTGCGGATTTGTAGTGAGTCGATGGCAACTCATCCCGGTTGTGTGAATTTGTTTAATATAGGACCGGCTGAGTTTGTTTATCTATTCCGGCACGCTACTTTTGTTGTGACGAACAGTTTCCACGGAACATGCTTCAGTCTCAATTTCCGCAAGAACTTTTACTGCGTATTGTCGCCCACACAAAACAATAATTCACGACAACTTAGCATTCTAAACCATTGTAATTTAGTAAGTCGCGTGCTTTATGTAGGCGATGATTTGCCGTCTCTGTCCGCTTTGCCAGTGTTATACGACAAGGCTGATGAGGCTATAGAGGACTTGCGGCGAATTTCCGTGAAATTTATACGAACAGCTGTAGATGGAAAAGATTAAATTGCTTCCCACACTTTGCGACGATAGTACTTGCACAGGTTGTGGGGCCTGTGTTGGTTCATGTGCCCATGGTGCGCTGTCATTGCAGTCAAATAGTGAAGGCTACTATCGTCAAGTCGTTGATGCAGATCGTTGTGTCGCTTGCCTATTGTGCGAAAAACGCTGTCCGGTGCTTAACCCGCCTGTGCGTTTTAACGAAGCGGATATGAGAACCTTTGCGGCGTGGAATCGCGATGAAGCAGTCCGCAAAGATAGTAGTTCGGGGGGCGTTTTTTCGGCTCTTGCCAGTGAGATTTTATCCCAGGGAGGCTGTGTGGTGGGTGCTGCCTACAACGAAGATATGGTTGTTTCGCACAAACTCATTGATAGTGTAAGCGATCTTCCAAGATTGCGGCTGAGCAAATATGCTCAAAGTTATATGGGCGAGGTGCTTCCTGAAATGCGTCGCCGGTTGGAAGAGGGACGAACGGTGCTGTTTACCGGAACTCCTTGCCAAGTGGCCGGGATTCGCAATCTTTTTGGGAAGCGATTTAAAAACCTTATTTGTGCAGACTTGATCTGTCATGGAGTGCCAAGTCCGAAGTTGTTGGCAAAATACAGAACATGGATTTCGGGTAAATTTGGCGAAGTGAAGACGATAAATTTCCGTGATAAGCAAAAAGGATGGTACGACAACCTTCGTGTAGTATATACGGCGAACGGAGAAAGTCATGTCATGCGAGGAAAAAATGATGCTTATTGGGTTGCTTACAGTCACGACGAATGTCTAATGGAGTCTTGCTACAAGTGCAAATTTCAGGGTTTTCCACGTTGTAGTGACATTACGTTGGCCGATTTTTGGAGAATAGGTCATAGTGTGCCGTTTGGACATAAAGATGAAATAGAAAAAGGCATTTCGTTGATTGTCGTAAATAACCCCGACTGTATGTCGTTGATTGAAGCCGCCAATTCAAATCTTTGTATAGAAGAGCGAACGATTGCCGAGGCTATACGAGGAAATTTGTCTGGCGTGCAATCCCACTATCGGCCAGCATCGCGCTCCGAATTTTATCGGAAAGTGGATGAGCAATCGGCGAGCGAATTGTTTGAAAAAACGATACGGCCTACAGGGCGTGAGCGTCTGATAAAATTGTTTAGGGAATATTTTCCCTTTTGGCTAATAAAAGGGATTAGACTTAACAAACAAAAATAAGCGAACAATGACCACTGAGAATTTCCCAAAATATAAAGACCACTATTCGTATGTGGACAAACTAAAGCGATTGGGCTGGAATGTATGTTACCTTTTGTTGTTCCGTCCTTTTGGACTTCGTTGTTTTGACGGGTGGCGCAATATGGTCTTGCGCTTGTTTGGCGCAAAGATCGGTAAAGGGACAATCATCCATGCATCTGTGAAAGTGTGGGCGCCATGGAATCTTACCACGGGCATCCGTACCAGCGTGGGACCACATGTGTTGCTTTACAATCCCGGTAATATCACACTGGGAAGCAAGGCGTGCATAAGCCAATATGCTTTTATTTGTACCGCTTCGCATGATTATACGTCAATTTTGCGGCCGCTTATATGGAAGGATATTCAGATCGACGATCATGTTTGGGTGGCAGCCAAGGCATTTGTGGGACCGGGCGTACACATCGGAACCTATGCCGTAGTGGGTGCTACGGCATCTGTTTATAAAGACGTGGAGTCCTATGCAATTGTGGGCGGAAACCCGGCAAAGTTTATTAAGCGTCGCGAACTGATTGACGTGAAATAGCGAACATGGCTATGGGCTGGGCGAGTTATAGCCAGTGCTAAAAAGCGGTGGGCGAAGGCGGTCGGTTTGAAAGAAACCCTTTATATTTGCGAACACAACCATTAGGAGATTGTCTTTGACGCTATTACGAGACATCATTGGGTTCTTCCGCGGCGACCAGCGCTCGGCCATCGTCAGGCGCAACATTGCTGGGTCGTTTGCCGTGAAGGTGATTTCGTTGGCCGCCTCGCTGATGCTGGTGCCCATCACTATTGGGTATGTCAGCAGCGAACTGTATGGCATTTGGCTGACTATCGCCACGATTGTGTCGTGGGCCAACCTGTTCGACCTGGGCTTCGGCCACGGGCTTCGCAACAAGGTGGCCGAGTCGGTGGCGGTGGGCGACTGGGAAAAGGCTCGCTCGTATGTCAGCACGGGCTATTTTTTCTTCTTCCTGGTGTTTGTGCCAGTGGCGGCGATGGTCTATCTGACTTGTCCGATGGTGGACTGGGTGCACGTGCTGCATGTCGATTCGGCCCATCAGGACCTGCTGGTGCGCGTCATGCGCATAGTGATTATTTTCTTCGGTCTCTCTGCCATCGTCAACATGCAGGGGGCCGTGCTCAACGCGCTGCAGCGCACGGCGCTTAACTCGCTGTTCGTGGCCATCGGTCAGGTGGCGGTGCTCATCGTGGTCTATGTGCTCACGCTTACGACGCGCTCCTCGCTCATCTACTTGGCCTACGCGGTCTGCGCCACGCCGCTGGTGCTGAACATCATGGTGAGTATCTGGCTCTACGGCTTCCGCTACCGGAGGCTCTGCCCCTCGCCGAGGCGTATTCGCCGGCGCATGATTTCCGACGTGCTGAACCTGGGCATCGGCTTTTTCATCATCCAGGTAGCCGTCATCGTGCTTTACCAAACCATCAACGTGATTCTCTCGAACGTGGCAGGCCCCAACGCCGTCACGGAGTACAACGTCATATACAAGTACATCAGCATCCCGCTGATGGTGTCGGCCACGTTGGCCGGGCCGCTCTGGTCAGCGTTTACCGACGCCTATACCTTGCGCGACTTCGGCTGGATGGGGCGTGCCTACAAGAACATGCTCAAGGCCTACTGGCTGCTCATAGGCGTGTTGCTGCTGTTGCTCGTCGCCTCGCCGCTGGCCTTTGACATCTGGCTCCACGGAAAGGTGGAAATCCACGTGACGATGGTACTTATCGTCACGCTGCAGGTGGCTATCGTCATGTGGAACAACATGCACACGGTGCTTATCAACGGCACCGGCCGCATTCGCCTGCAACTCTACTGCTATGTCATCGGTCTGGTGGCCAACATCCCGCTGGCGCTGTGGCTGGGCAGGTTGTGGGGAGCCGAGGGCGTATTGATTTCCGTCGTGGCGCTCAACCTGCCGCTGGTGTTCTTCATGAGCCTGCAGATTCGCAAGATTATCAACCAGACGGCCACCGGCATTTGGACTCGGTAAACTCATCAATCAGCATATAAGCCAATGAAAGCCATCATCAAACTTATCGCAGTCGTACTGCTGCTGTTGTGCGTAGTCGACTTTGACCCCAGTTTCGGCCAGTTGCTCCGTTGGGCAGTGGTAGTAGCCTTTGCCTATCTGGCCTACGACGCCTTCAAGGCCGACAGCAATGTGGCCGGCGTGGTCTATGCCGTGCTTGCCGTGCTGTTTCAGCCCCTTTACGAGGTGCAGCTCGGTCCCACGCTTTGGAAGGCCCTCTATATCGTAGCGGCCCTCTTTGTCATCTCGATGATTGTGGGACTTTTCGGCAAAAAAAACTGACGCGCCCTTGCCGTCGATACCGGAAAAACGCGCTTGGAATAGGCATGCTTATTCCAGGCGCGTTGCGTTGTGCAGGTGGGTGTCCAAGTCGGCCGGGTCGATACGGTAGATTTTCACCGTGCGGCTTCGCGGGAAGCGGTCGAAGAACGTGTCGGCCGAGGCGTACCATTCGCAGCGTTCCACCTCGCTCATTCGCGGCAGGAGCCTGCGCAGGCGGTCGTGGTAGGCAGGGTTGACGGCGGTGATGCCCGTTGTGCCGCTGCGCAGGTGGCTCACGGCAATCAGGTGGCGGCGCGGCGTCGGTCCGGCAATGCGCTCCGACTCCGTCGTGCGATGCGAGATGCGGACGTGCCGACCGTGGCGCGTGTTGATGTTGTCCATCATCTGGCGGAACAGACGGCCGTGCGTCGAGGTGTCGCGCAGTTGGTGCGACAAGATGTAGTAGTGAATCATCTCGTGCAGAATCGTGTCGTCGAGCACGTCGGCCGCGAGGTCGAAGGCCACGCTCACCACCAGCACGAAGTCGGCATAGCGCACGCTGCCGAGCAGGTTGCGGCGCCGCGTGAAGGTCAGTTTGCCCAGAAATCCGTGTGCACGGCTCAGCCTCATAGGCGGCCGGACGAGGCTGCCCTCGAAGCAGAGCGCATTGAAGCGGTCGAAGGTCTGGGCTACATAGTCGAGCGTGGCAATCATAGGCGTTGCGGTTGGCGACGGAAAGTTACAAAAACTCCAGAAAATACCGATGAAACCGCGAATTTTTATGCCGCACCCCGTTCGAGCAGGCTATTTGCCGGTTGTGGAAATGTTTTCGTAATTTTGCTGCCGTTTTCATCTGTCTCAGTCCGTTGACTAAACTGGTTTCCCTATGAACTATCTGATGCCCCTATTGCTGCTCGTGGTCTCGAACATCTTCATGACGTTTGCGTGGTACGGCCACCTCAAGTTGCAGCAGATAAATGTGTTTACCGACCACACGCCGCTCGTGCTTGTCATCCTGTGCTCGTGGTTGCTGGCCCTGCCCGAATACATGTGCCAGGTGCCGGCCAACCGCCTTGGGTTCGCGGGCAACGGCGGAGTCTATACCATCATGCAGTTAAAGATTGTGCAGGAAGTCATCTCGCTGTCCGTGTTCACGCTGTTCGTGACGCTCTTTTTCCGCGGCGAGAGTCTCCACTGGAACCACCTGGCCGCTTTTGGCTGCCTGGTGCTGGCCGTCTATTTCGCCTTTCTGAAGTAAATCATTTTGGTCGGTTCTTTCGGCCTTTGGGCGCGGCGCATTGGAATAAATGATTATATTTGTCGCATAATCAGTATGTGTATGGAACCAAAACAGGCCAAAATAATCGATTTGCCCAAGTTCTTCGACGAGCGTGGCAATCTGACCGTCATCGAGAATGCCCGCGAGATTCCGTTTACCATCCGTCGGGCCTATTGGGTCTACGACGTGCCGGGCGGAGAACATCGCGGCGGCCATGCCTATCGCAACAACCAGGAACTGATAGTGGCCCTGTCGGGCAGTTTTGACATCATCATCGACAACGGCGTCGAGCGGCAGGTGTTTCCGATGAACCGGTCGTACTTTGGTCTGTACGTGCCGTCGGGACTGTGGCGCGAAATGGCCAATTTCTCCACCAACTCGCTGGCGCTCATCCTATCGTCGACCGCCTACGACGAGGCCGACTACCTATACGACTACGACGAATTCTTAGCCTTTTCACAACATGAAAGAAAGTAAGGTCTACGACTGTACGATGATTGCGCTCGACACGCACCATTCGCGCAAGGGCAACCTGTCGGTGGTCAGCAACGGCCGCGAAGTGCCTTTCGACATCCGTCGGGTCTACTACTCCTACGACATTCCGGGTGGACAGGCACGCGGAGCCCACGCCCACAAGCAACTCTATCAGTTGCTGATAGCCGCCAGCGGCAGTTTTACCGTGACGCTCGACGACGGAAGCGTGCGCCGCACGTTCCTGCTCAACCACCCCTACGAAGGGTTGCTTATCGTGCCTGGCATATGGCGTGTGCTCGACGACTTCTCGAGCGGTGCCATCTGCCTGTGCCTGGCTTCCGAGACCTACGACAAGGAAGACTATATCCGCGACTACGACGAATTCATACAATACAAGCATGGACAATAAGCCCTTCATACATCCGCTGTCCGACTGCCAGAGCCCCCACATCGGCGGGGGTACGCGAGTGTGGCAGTTCTGCGTCATCCTGCCCGAGGCACGCATCGGCAGTTGCTGCAATATATGCGCCAGCGTGCTCATCGAGAACAAAGTGGTGGTCGGCGACCACACAACCATCAAGTCGGGCGTGCAGTTGTGGGACGGCATAACCCTGGGCCATCACGTGCTTGTGGGCCCCAACGTCACCTTTACGAACGACCGCATCCCGCGCTCGCAAAATCCCGACTTCGTGCCTGTTCCCACCGTGGTCGATGATGGCGCGTCCATCGGAGCAGGCAGCACCATCGTGGCTGGCATACACATCGGGCAGTACGCACTAATCGGAGCCGGCAGTGTCGTAACGAAAGACGTGCCGCCCTTCACCGTGTGGTACGGCAATCCGGCCCGCCAGCAAGGCTACATAACGCGCGAGGGCGTCGTGCTAAACATGGAACGCAAAGACAAGAACGGAGTCGTTCACGAACTATGATAAAATTTCTCGACCTTAAGGCCACCACGGCCCTTCACGGCGCCGAAATCCAGCAGGCCGTGTCCGACGTGGTGCAGTCGGGTTGGTATCTGCAAGGAGAGGCCAACCGCCAGTTTGAAGAACACTATGCCCGCTTCGTAGGCACGCGCCATTGCGTCGGAGTAGCCAACGGCCTCGATGCGCTGATATGGATTTATCGAGCCTATCTCGAACTCGGACTCATGCATCCGGGCGACGAAGTCATCGTGCCCGCCAATACCTATATCGCCTCTATCCTGGCCCTCACCGAGAACGGCCTGACGCCCGTACTCGTAGAGCCTCGGCTCGACACCTTAGAACTCGACGACGCACAGGTGGCGGCGGCCATCACCCCGCGTACGCGCTCGGTCCTGCTGGTCCACCTCTACGGCCGCTGTGCCTATACCGAGCGACTGGGCGAACTTTGCCGGGAACACCACCTGTTGTTGGTCGAAGACAACGCACAGGCCCACGGATGCCGCTACGGCGCACTCCGCACCGGCAGCCTGGGACATGCCTCCGCCCACAGCTTCTATCCGGGCAAGAACCTCGGTGCTCTGGGCGACGGCGGCGCAGTGACCACCGACGACGAGGCGTTGGCCGAGTGCATACGTGCCCTGGCCAACTACGGCAGCCGCAAGAAATACGTATTCAAGTACCGGGGCCGCAACAGCCGCCTCGACGAAATCCAGGCGGCCGTCCTCGACGTGAAGTTGCGCCACCTCGATGCCGACAATGCCCATCGCCAGGCCGTTGCCAACTACTATTACGACCATCTGCGCCATCCGCTGGTGCGGCTGCCCGAGCGGCTGGCCGACGCGCAGAATGTCTATCACATCTTCCCCGTCCTCTGCAGTCGTCGCGACGAACTGCAAGCCTACCTCGCCGAGCACGACGTGCAGACACTCATCCACTATCCCATCCCGCCGCATAAGCAGGAGTGCTACAAGGAGTGGAACGATCTGTCGCTGCCCGTCACCGAGCAAATCCACAGCCAGGAACTCAGTCTGCCCATCAGCAGCGTGCTCACCCTGGACGATGCCGCCCGCGTGGCCGAACTGATAAACAACTGGAAGCCATGAGCACCGCGTCGGGTCCGCTTGTCTCCGTCTGCGTCATCACCTACCAGTCGGCCCGCTACGTCGAGGAAACGCTCGACAGTATATGGGCCCAGACCTATGCAAACCTGCAACTGGTGGTCAGCGACGACGGCTCGACCGACGAGACCGTCGCCATCTGCCAGAGATGGCTTGCCGCCCATGCCGACCGCTTCGAGAGCGCCGACCTGCTTACGGTACCGGCCAACACAGGCATCACGGCCAACGCCAACCGTGCCTTCCGCGCCGGCAAGGGCGAGTGGCTCAAGGTGATTGCGGGCGACGACAAACTGTTGCCCAATTGCGTGGCCGACTACGTCGAATTTGCCGCCGCGCACCCCAAGGCCGACATCCTGTTTGCCGACATGACGGCCTTCGGTGACGGACTGTCCGAGCAGTCGCCCGAACGCTACCACCGCTTCTTCACTCGCCTGTCTGCCCGCGAGCGCTGGCTTTACCTGCTGGCCTATAATCCCTATCCGGCTCCGGCTTCCTTCGTTCGCCGCCGCACCTTCGAGCAACTCGGAGGCTTCGACGAGTCCATCCCGCTCATGGAGGACAAGCCGTTTTGGATAAAAGCCACGAGCGCCGGCACCGCGATGGACTGCCTCGACACCATCACCGTGGCCTATCGCAAGCACGCACAGTCGGTCACGAAAGACCATTCGCACCGCAACAAGGTGGGGCCGCTCCGCCGGCTTACCAACCGCAACTCCGCCGCCTACTTCCTCGACCAGATGAAGCGCGAGAGTCGCTGGCTGTGGACGTTCGGTGTGTGCCACTACGCCAAGAAGCGCTTCGCCTCGCCGTGGGCCGCGCTGCTCTATCAGTTGCGCCTTGTCCATCCCTACTATTACTATTTCCGTCGCCTGCGCCGCCGATTGGGCGAATAGGCGTACGAACCTGACCGATAAGTCAGTTGGGACCATTTACGCCTCGAATTGATAATTTAATTTGAAAATTAAGTTAAAAATCGAGGTTTTTTAGTTTTTTTTCTTTGCGATTTTTGCGAGAAGTAAGGTGCAAATTCATAACTTGCCGTCGTATTTATAAAGAATAAGGTTATGAAACAGAACGTTTTTACTGACGATTTTCCTGTGTGCGACGGGGCTATTGTCGTGCACGTCCGACGATTTTATCGAATCATCCGAAATAGTCACTCCGGGCACCGACCCAGGCAATGGCGGTTCTGCGCCGTCCGACCCCACGGCCATGCTTTCCACCCTGATGTCGCTCGACGTGCTGGCCTTCCAGTTGCCGCGCACCTATACCAACGCCACCCTCCAGGTCAGCAGTCCGGAGTTTGCCTCCGGCGGCCGCATCAGTCTCGGCACCTCGACGGCAGCCACGGGCGACACCAGTTTCTATGGACTCATCCTGTCGCCGACCCTCAGCGGCACGCAGACCGTGCTGAAGTCCGACATTTCCACCTCCACCACCACGCAAGGTAGCATGGGTGGCGGTGGTGGCGGCTTTGGTCCCGGCGGTGGCATGGGACCGCATTGAGCCAACAGAAAAAAGATAGAAATAAAGAAGAAAGAAGAGGCTACCCCCGCACCCCCACAGAAGAAAGAAATAAACAAAGAAAGAAAAAAGACCCTCGTTAACGCGCTGACGCGCACGTGTGAGAGTTGAAATTTCGATTATGGGGTAGCGAAATGCGATTATGCCATCGGCGTGCGGCATAAGGCAATTGGCGCGTCCGATTATGCGACTGGCCGACAAAAAACGGCGGTTTCATCGGCGAATCGTTAACTTTTCGGAAGTCTTTCGCCTGCGTAGTTGCTTGTAGAGCAACTACGCTTTTTGTTCCATAATGTGGTGAAAAAAACGATGTTAAACCGGGCCACAAAATGAGGGGTGGACTTGGTAGTTCGTGCACATAAGTATAAATTCGCTCAAACAACCACACACATGTCCCACAAACGCTCACATACCCTACTTCGCCGCTGCTGGTGGCTGGTGGCTGTCGTCCTGGCCATAGGCACGACGGCTTGTTCGCGTCAGGCGGCCCTCGATGCGAGTCAGGTGTCGCTGTCGCCGCAGCCGCTCGAGGTGGTGGGCGACAAGGTGCCGTTTGTGCTGGCCGGCCGTTTTCCCGAGAAGTATTTCGGCAAGTCCATGCAACTCAGTGTGACGCCGGTGCTGCGCTATGCCGGCGGCGAGGTGCGCGGCGAGACGCGGCATTTCCAGGGCGAGAAGGCTCCGGGGCAGGGTGTCGAGGTGTCGTTCGACTTGGGCAGCGTGTTCTCGCTCCATGAGTCGTTTGCGTATGTGCCGGCCATGCAGCGGTCGGAGTTGTTCCTGGCCTTCTCGGGCCGACAGAAGAACCGCTTGCTGCGGCTGCCCGACCTGAAGGTGGGCGAGGGTGTGCTGTCCACCGCTACGCTCTATCGGCGCACCGTGGCCACGGCCCATCCCGTGCTGGCCGAGGACGTGTTTCGCAGCGCCATCCGCCAGCGTCAGGAGGCTCAGGTGCGCTATCTTGTGCAGCAAATCCGCATCCGCACCAGCGACTTCGTCCTGCCTTCGCTCGACGAGTTTGTGGCCACCGTGCGGCGCATCAAGAGCGATGCCAAGGACTTCGAACTCAGTGTGAAGGATGTGGCGGCCTACCTCTCGCCCGACTATACGAAGATGCTGTCGTCGCATCTGGAGAAGGCCCGCGAGGCCAGTTCGCGCCAGTTTGTGGAGGACCGCCTGCGCATGGCCGACGCCACGGCTGCCACCGTGCTGCGCTCTACCGACGAGGACTGGGAGAGTTTTCGCAGTCTGGTCAGTCAGAGCCGCTTTGCCGGTCGCGATACGCTGCTGCTCGTGTTCGACCGCTACGAGACCGTCGACGAGCGCGAACACCAGTTGCGACTGCTTCCGTCCGGCTACCACGACTTGGCCGACGAGGTGCTGTCCGAGATGCGGCGTGCCCGCTTCAGTGTCAACTATCTGGTCATCGGCCGCAGCAATGCCGAGATTGAGGAGCAGTTCCGCACCGACCCCTCCCAGTTGTCCGTCGAAGAACTCCTCTACGCCGCCACGCTTACCGACGACATCGTGCAGAAGGAGCGCATCTACGGTCGCACCGCACAACTCTATCCCGACGATTATCGTGCCCAGAACAATCTCGGTCTGCTCCATTTCCTGCAAGGCAATGTCGAGGCCGCCGAGGCCAGTTTCAGCCGGTCGGCCGCCATCAATCCGCAGGGTGCCGAGCCCGCCGCCAACAGTGCCCTGATACACCTGGTGAAGGGCGAGACCGCTGAGGCCGCCGCTGCCATCGACGTGGCCACCGCCTCGCGCAACTTTGCCGAGGCCAAGGGCAACCTGCTCATTGCCCAGGGCCACTACGACGAGGCACTCCGGCTGCTGCAGGGAAAGCCGTCGAACAGCCTGGCACTCGTGCAGTTGCTGTGCAAGGACTATGCCGGCGCCCGCACCACGATTGACCAAATCGACCAGCCCACGTCTATCACTCACTACCTTACTGCCGTGTGGGCCGCCCGCACCCGTCAGACCGACCTCGCACTCGATGCGCTGGCCGCTGCCCTCAAGGCCGACGGCTCGCTGCGTGCCTATGCCGCCCGCGACCTCGAGTTTGCCCAGTTGTTCGGCAGTCGGCGCTTTGTAGAACTCACGCAATAAGTCCGCCATGACCCACCTGTTCCGACCCTTCTTGCTGATTGCCGCCCTTGCGCTAACGGCCCTGACCGCCTGCATGGGCGACGCCGACCGCGTGCGCATCAGCGGCAAATACGAAAACCTGCGCGATGCCCAACTCATGATTTACTGCGAGAGCGGCGTATTCCGCGACATCGACACCCTCAGCCTGCGCAAGGGCAAGTTCGACTATCAGACCAGCGTGGCCGAGCCGCAACTCTATGCCATACTCTACCCGAACTCCCTGCTTACCACCTTCGTGGTGGAGCCCGGCGAGGACGTCCGCATCAAGGGCAACGCCAACCGCCTGGCCGAGGTCGACGTGTCGGGCAGTAAGACAAATGAGCGGCTGAGCGATTTCAGGCGTTCGCTGGTGGGCAAGCCCCTGGGCGACCGCCGTCTGGCTGCCGAGCAATACATACGCGACCATGCTGGAACCCTCGACGGTCTGGCCGTGTTCATCGACTATTTTGCCTATAGTGCCGATGCCGACCCCAAGACCTCGCTGTCGCTGCTCAACGCCTTGCGCAAGGGCGGCCTGAGCGTGGGCTACCTCGACCGCTACGAGAGCAGTCTGCGGCCGTTGCTAAGCGCGTCGAAGGGTTGCACCCTGCCGGAGTTCACCGCCACCGACCTCGACGGCAAGACCGTGCGTTCGGCCGACCTGCGCAACAAGCCCACCCTCGTGGTCGTATGGTCGTCGTGGACCAAGTCCGTGCACGACTGGATGCGAACCATACGCACCAACCCGTTTGTCAAGCAGGGCAGCCTGCGCGTGCTCCACGTGTCGATTGACGGCGACAAGCAGAAAGTCCGCCAGATTGTCCGCACCGACACCATCCCGGGCCAGGTGGTCTGCGACGAGGGCATGTTCGCCTCACCCATCGCCTCGAAACTCTGCGTCACCCAGTTGCCCTCCGTCATCTTGGTCGACAAGGACGGCCGCATCGTGGAGCGCGACATGGACCGCAAGGCCCTCGAAAAAGCCATAGAAAAACTGGTGCGCTAATCGGTGCGCCGGCCCGATGTCATAACCCTAAACTGCCGAACCGTGTTTTCCAAAGTCTATTCCGCCGTAGTCAACGGGCTGAAGGCCTTGCCCGTGACCGTCGAAATCAATGCTACCTATTCGTCGAAGGATGCAGGCCTCGAACCGCTCTTCTTCATGGTCGGATTGCCCGACAATGCCGTCAAGGAGAGCCGTAAGCGCGTGCAGAGTGCCTTGCTCAACTCGCAGTTTGTCATGCCTCCGCTCAATGTCACCGCCAACTTCGCGCCGGCCGACCTGCGCAAGGAAGGCAGCGGACTCGACCTGCCGCTGGCCGTAGCCATCCTGCAGACCGTAGGACTCGTCAAAGACCCGCTCATCGAGCAGAAGATGTTTGTGGGCGAACTCGGGCTCGACGGCACCATAAAACCCGTGCGCGGTGCCCTTTCCATTGCCATCGAGGCCAGCGCCAACGGCTGCCGACAAATCTATCTGCCGTGCGAGAACGCCCACGAGGCCGCCGTGGTCGAGGGGCTCGAGGTGGTGGGCGTCGGTTCGCTGCGCCAGGTGGTCGAACTGCTCAACGGACAGCGGCAAGTCCAGCCCACGCAGGTGGATGTGGCCAGTCTGTTCGACGACCCGGAAACTACAAAAAACCTCGATTTCATCGACGTAAAAGGGCAAGACGCGGCCAAGCGAGCCTTCGAGGTGGCGGCGGCCGGCGGACACAATCTCATCCTCATCGGGTCGCCGGGCTGCGGCAAGAGCATGATGGCCAAGCGCATGCCCTCGATACTGCCTCCGCTAAGCCTCGACGAGGCCATCGAGACCACGCAAATCTACAGCGTGGCAGGTATGCTTCCGCCCGGCCAGCCCCTGCTCACGCAGCGCCCTTTCCGAGCGCCGCACCATAAGAGCAGCGACGTGTCGCTCATTGGCGGCGGGCAGAACCTGCGACCCGGCGAGATTTCGCTGGCACACAACGGCGTGCTCTTCCTCGACGAGTTTCCCGAATTCACCCGCAACGCACTCGAAACCCTCCGACAGCCGCTCGAAGAACGCACCGTCAGCATTTCCCGCAGCAAGTACGCGGCCACACTGCCCTGCTCGTTCATGCTCATAGCCGCCATGAACCCCTGTCCCTGCGGTTTCTACAACGACCCAACCCACCCCTGCACCTGCACCCCCGGCCAGATACAGAAATACCTGAGCAAGGTCAGTGGTCCGCTACTCGACCGCATCGACCTGCAAGTGGAGATGGCCCCCGTGCCTATCGACGTCATCCAGCGCACGCCGCAGGGCGAGAGCAGTGCCCAGATACGCGAGCGCGTGCTGAAGGCACGGAGCATTCAGGCGGCCCGTTTTGCCCAAGTCAGGGGCATCTATTGCAACGCGCAGATGACCGAGCCCATGATTCACGAGTTCGCTGAGCCCGACACGCAGGGCATGCAGTTGCTGCGGGCGGCCTTCGACCGGCTCCATCTCTCGGCCCGTGCCTACAACCGCGTGCTGAAGGTGGCGCGTACGATTGCCGACCTCGACCACTCCGAGCACGTGTCGGCCGCCCATGTCGCCGAGGCTATAGGCTATCGCAACCTCGACCGCAGCGACTGGGCCGAACACGGACTATAACCCTTGCGCCATGGACACCGTTCAGCACGTCATCCTCGACCATACCCTGCAGCGTATTGGCGACCCGTTGTTTGCCGACTATATTTGCCATGCCTATTGCCACGAGGGTTTCTGCACGTTTGTGCGCCACGGGCAGTCGTTCCGCTTCGAGGCCGGCGACTGCATGATAATTGCGCGGCGCGGCGTCATCATCATACCGAAGTCCACCCACAAGGAGCGCATGGCGCAGAACCTCGACCTGTTCGACTTCGAACTGACCGCGGCCGAGATGGAGCAGATTGCCACCCTCGACCTGCGCAAGAGCCTGTTCTTTGACCATCACGATGCCGAGGCCACCAAAATGTTCATGGGCTGGCGATACCGGCAAACCTCTTTTCCACAGCGTGGCTGCAGCGTCCGTCGGGATGCCGGCCACGCATTTTTTTGTGGCGCAGGGCTGAGAAATCTGTGCGTTGCGGTGGGATGGCGGTCCGTTCGATAAGGATTTTTTGCTAAATTTGCCTTCACTTATTTCCCAAACACACCAACCCTTTATGAAAATAACGAAGAAAGATGCCCTCAAATACCACTCCGAGGGCCGTCCGGGTAAGATAGAGGTGGTTCCCACCAAGCCCTATCGCACGCAGCGCGACCTGTCGCTGGCCTATTCGCCCGGCGTGGCTGAACCTTGCCTCGAAATCCAAAACAACCCCGACGATGCCTATCGCTATACGAACAAAGGCAATCTCGTAGCCGTCATCTCCAACGGTACGGCCGTGCTCGGACTGGGCGACATCGGTGCGCTCAGCGGCAAGCCGGTGATGGAGGGCAAGAGCCTGCTCTTCAAGATATACGCTGGCGTCGATGCGTTCGACATCGAGGTCAACGAGAAAGACCCCGACCGTTTCATTGAGGCGGTGAAGGCCATTGCGCCAACCTTCGGCGGCATCAACCTCGAGGACATCAAGGCTCCCGAGTGTTTCGAGATAGAGCGCCGGCTGAAAGCCGAACTCGACATTCCCGTGATGCACGACGACCAGCACGGCACCGCCATTATCTCGTGTGCGGGACTGCTGAACGCACTCGAGGTGGCCGGCAAGAAGATTGAAGACGTGCGCATCGTGGTCAACGGAGCCGGAGCCGCCGCCATCAGTTGCACGCGGCTCTACTGCGCCTTCGGTGCCCGCAAGGAGAACGTCGTCATGCTCGACTCGAAGGGCGTCATCACCGCCGACCGCGCCAACCTCAACCCGCAGAAGCAGGAGTTCGCCACGACGCGCACCGACCTGCACACGCTCGAGGAAGCCATTGCCGGCGCCGACGTGTTTGTGGGGCTCTCGAAGGGTAACATCCTGAGCAAGGAGATGGTGCGCACCATGGCCGACAACCCCATCATCTTCGCCCTGGCCAATCCCGTGCCCGAAATCTCCTACGAAGATGCCAAGGCGGCCCGTCCCGACGTGCTGATGGCTACGGGTCGCACCGACTATCCCAACCAGATAAACAACGTCATCGGCTTCCCCTATATCTTCCGCGGAGCCCTCGACACGGCCGCCACGGCCATCAACGAGCAGATGAAGATGGCCGCCGTGCAGGCCATTGCCGACCTTGCCAAGCGCCCCGTGCCCGACATCGTGAACCGTGCCTACCAGGTGCGCCAGTTCACCTTCGGACCGGACTATTTCATTCCCAAGCCCATTGACCCGCGCCTCATCACCGACGTGTCGATGGCCGTGGCCAAGGCTGCCATCGACAGCGGCGTGGCACGCAAGGAGATTGCCGACTGGAAGGCCTATCGCCAGCAACTGCGCGAACTGATGGGACAGGAGAACAAGTTTGTGCAGAACCTCTACGACACGGCCCGCCAGCGACCCAAGCGCGTGGTGTTTGCCGAGGCACATCATCCGAACATGCTCCAGGCTGCCGTCTATGCCAAGCAGGAAGGCTTCTGCCATCCCATCTTGCTCGGCAACGAAATCAAGATTCGAGCCATCGCCGCCGAGCATCAACTCAGTCTCGATGGTTGCGAGATTATCAATATGCGCGACGACTCGCAGATTGAAACGCGCCACCGCTACGCCGAACTGCTCACCCGCAAGAAGCAACGCGAGGGCTACACCCTGCAAGAGGCCTACGACAAGATGTACGAGCGCAACTACTTCGGCATGATGATGGTGGAGACCGGCGACGCCGACGCGTTCATCACCGGTCTCTACACGAAATACAGCAACACCATCAAGGTGGCCAACGAGGTTATCGGCATACAGCCCGGCTTCAGCCACTTCGGCACCCTGCACCTCATATCGTCGAAGAAAGGCATCTATTTCATCGGCGACACCCTCATCAATCGCGACCCCGACGAGCAGACCCTCTACGACCTGGCCAAACTCTGCGCCCGCACCGTGCGCGTGTTCAACCGCCAGCCCACCATTGCCATGCTCAGTTATTCGAACTTCGGCACCGACCAGCAAGGCAAGCCGGCCGTGGTACACAAGGTCGTCGAGCGTATGCAGAACGAGTTCCCCAACCTGGCCATCGACGGCGAGATGCAGGTGAACTTCGCCTTCGACAAGGCCCTGCGCGACGAGAAGTACCCCTTCACCCGCCTCAAGGGACTCGACGTGAACACCCTGCTGTTCCCCACGCTCTCTGCCGCCAACTCCGCCTATAAGATGGTAAAGGCCATGAGCGACGACAGCCTCGTCATCGGCCCCATCCAGATGGGACTGAACAAGCCCATTCACTTCACCGACTTCGAGAGTTCCGTGCGCGACATCGTCAATATCACCGCCATTGCCGTCATCGACGCCATCGTGCTCGAGCAAGTCACCAACCAGAGCGACCCGCTCTATTCCACCTCCTCCCTATAAACAAAGTAATTGTGTAAGGCAGGCAAAGAGGCCTCGTCGATGCACCATTTGACAACTAAGCAGACCCTATGATTACTTTAACATTAAGTCTTTTTGCACTCATTTTAGGATACATATTCTACGGCCGTCTTGTGGAACGCATGTTCGGACCGGACGACCGCGTGACGCCCGCCGTCAGCAAGGCCGACGGACTGGACTATATCGTGCTGCCTGGATGGAAGATATTCATGGTCCAGTTCCTGAACATTGCAGGCACAGGACCCATCTTCGGTGCCATCATGGGCGCGAAGTTCGGTCCGGCTGCCTACGTGTGGATAGTGCTGGGCTGTATCTTCGCCGGCGCCACGCACGACTATCTGTCCGGCATGCTCTCCATACGCCACGACGGCGCCGGACTGCCCGAGATGATGGGACACTATCTGGGCAAGACCACGAAGAACGTGATGCTGGTGCTCACCCTGGTGCTGCTAATCATGGTGGGCGCGGTATTCGTATATACCCCCGCCGAGATTCTCCACTCCATCGGCGGACATACCATCATGTGGATGGTTATCATCTTCGTCTATTACTTCATTGCCACGATGCTGCCCATCGACAAGATTATCGGCAAGGTTTACCCGCTGTTCGCCTTCTCGCTGCTGTTCATGACCGTCGGGCTGATGGTGTGGCTCTTCCTGCACTGGCCCACGCTGCCGGAACTCTGGACGAACTTCTACAACATGGGAGCCGCTACGGAGCCCGGAAAGTGGACTGACAGCATCTTCCCGGCGCTGTTCATCACCATTGCCTGTGGAGCCATCTCCGGCTTCCACGCTACGCAGAGCCCGCTGATGGCCCGCTGCATGAAGAGCGAGCGCATGGGACGTCCGCTCTTCTACGGAGCAATGATCACAGAGGGCGCCGTCGCACTGATATGGGCCACGGTGTCGGCATGGTTCTTTTATGGCGAGCCCACACCCGGCTACGAACTCATCGGCGCCGCCAACGACGGTTTCCACACCTCGGCGCCGGTTGTCGTCAGCCTCGTGTGCAACGACTGGCTGGGAGTGCTTGGTGCCATCCTGGCCATGCTGGGCGTAGTGGCAGCACCCATCACCAGCGGCGACACCGCCCTGCGCTCGGCCCGCCTGATTGTGGCCGAGTGGCTGAAGGTGGACCAGCGGCCCGTCTCAAAGCGCCTCATGATTTGCGTGCCGCTGTTTGCGTGCAGCATCGTCCTGCTCATCTGGCAGATGGGCAACCCCGACGGATTCAACACCATCTGGCAGTACTTCGGCTGGTTGAACCAGGCTCTGTCCGTGTTCACGCTCTGGATGATTACCGTCTATCTGGTGCGACAGAAGAAAAACTACTGGCTAATGCTGATACCCGCCCTCTTCATGACCGTCGTATGCACCACTTATATCTTCGTGTCCAGGCAGATGCTCAACCTGCCCGAGACCGTCGGCTACCTCCTGGGAGCCGCCTGCCTTGCCACAGCCTGCGCCTGGTTCACAATATGGTACAGACGCGAGAAGAGCAAGAGCAGTTCTCCCTATAAATAAGGATTGCACAGATTGACGGCGCAGCCTAACTTTGCACCGTCAATCTATTCATATCCCAAACCCATCATTCATGAAACTACTCAAACTATTCAGCATCGCCCTGCTCGGCCTCAGCCTCAGCGCATGCGGCGACGACAACGACGAAACCATCTTCACCATCGATAACGTCGAAGGCCACTACAGCGGCACCTTCGTCGAGAAAGTGGCCGGTGCCGACTACGCCAGCGCCACCCTCGGCGTCAATGTCGTGAAGACCGGCCCCAACACCCTCCGCATCGAAATCGACGACTTCCAGGCCTCGCCGGGCAACCCGTCCATGGGCATACCCCCCACGATGATGGAAGAAACCGTCATCAGCAACGTGCGCCTCGAGGAGGTTAGCAACGGACAGTTCCGGCTCGTCAACGACCCCCTGCAGGCCGTCGGCACCTACAACGGCACCGAGTTCGTCTTCAACGGCACCTTCGAGGGCACCTGGACCCTGAACGTCCTCAACTTCGCCATGAGTTTCCAGATGGGCCGCATGCCCTATCCCGTCGAAGCCACCTTCACCGGCGTCTACCAGGACTAAATCCCATTCCGACATATCAATTTAATCCTCCGATTGACACACCATCAACCGGAGGATTTTTTGTGGACCTTGCCGCTGGCGGTAGAGGCGGTATCAGTACAGGTGGTGGAGGTTCCAATGGTGAGCTTACCAACTGGGACGGAACAAAGAAGAATACTGGCTGGGGAATGTAAAGTGATGCCGTATTTATACAACAGAGGTGTTGCTAAAACGAAAACACTTTCCGATCCACATTGGTAAATCTCTAATGTGACTCGGTTTCCTTCGAATGAAAAGCTTTCCTCAATCAAGTTGCTAATTATGATTTCCAAAACCGATATATTTATACATGAACAATTAAAAAGTTTCCTAAAAATGACATTTGTTTCGATTTTAATTGGTATCTTTGCATTCAAATTAAGCAAGAACAATAATGGAAAGTAAAAATCTAAATCGCCTAAGAGTCGTTTTGGCAGAAAAGAACCTCTCAAACAAATGGTTGTCCGAACATATAGGAATTGGGCCTGCGACTGTCTCTAAATGGGTGACAAATACGTCCCAACCAAGTTTGGAACAATTATTAAAGATTGCAGAAGTGTTAGACATCAGTTATACTGAACTAATAAGGGCTACTCTCAAAGAAAGCAAAAAGGATGAATAAGAAAACATATAATGTAATTGACCTTTTTTGTGGCTGCGGAGGTTTGTCTCTTGGTTTTGAACAGGCTGGATATAATGTGTTGCTTGGCATTGATATGTGGCAAGATGCTTTGGAAACCTATAAGCATAACCACAAGAATGGAGCAACCTTATGTGCCGATTTGTCAAAAATATCTGGCGAAGAGGTCGATCGCGAAATAAAGTTTCAGAGAGTTGATGTCATTATTGGTGGACCTCCTTGTCAAGGTTTCTCTGTCGCTGGAAAAAGACTTGTAGATGACGAGCGTAATTCTCTATATAAGTCATTTGTTAGGATGGTGGAGTATTTTAGTCCCAAGGCATTTGTACTGGAAAATGTTCCCAACATATTGTCAATTGGTGGAGGAATGGTCAGAGAGTCAATCATTCATGATTTTCAAAAGTTAGGGTATAACGTAGTTACAAAAGTGTTGCTGGCTTCTGACTATGGTGTCCCCCAAAATAGAAGAAGGGCAATATTCGTAGGTCTTAAAGATGGTGCATTCGACTTTGATATACCGAAAGTAGAGCATAAAGTGACCACTGCCGAAGCATTGTCTGACCTGCCTGAAGGTTCTCAAAGTTACAAGAGCGGTTACGAATGTGCCCCCCAAAGCGAATTCCAGATTATCATGAGACGGAATAGTAAAGGTGTCATGAATCATGAGGTTACCATCCATAATGCTCAAACAAAAGAGATAATTGCAATGGTTCCTGACGGGGGTAATTATAAGGACTTGCCTTTACATCTTAGAGAAACGCGCAAGGTTCATATAGCTTGGACACGATTGAACAGCCAAAAGCCTAGTATCACAATTGATACAGGGCATAGGCATCATTTTCATTATAAGTGGAATAGAGTTCCTACAGTTCGAGAGAGTGCAAGAATACAATCATTCCCTGATGATTTCGAGTTCTTGTGTAGCAGAACTAGCCAATATAAGCAAGTAGGAAATGCCGTACCACCTTTGATGGCTAAAGCAATTGCAGAACAACTAAAAATAATTTTGTCATGCCAAGAAAGCAAGTAACATATTACGAGGTGCCAGACAATTGTTGGCAAAGAATACATTTCGTTAGACCTCGATTCAAGAGCAATATCGAGAATGTACTATTGTATATGGCAAATGAATGTTGCCGTATACCTAAATCTTCTTGTGAAGAATATAACAAAAGATATTTCAACGCTATAAAGATGTTTCCTGGTAACATTGATATGGCTGATAAGACTCTGCATAATTGGAGAACAGAAATTCCTGCCCTGTTCTCTTTCTATACAGAGGATAAGGATTTGGATATAACAGAGACCTCTAACATGGCCAAGTTCCTGCACGAGAACCAAGACCTGACCCAGTTTTTGAAGTTGTTTTTGTTTTCCTTTCAATTCCCTGGTGGTCATTTGAAGCCACAAGATCTGAAGGATATTATTTACAACAATATTCGATTCAAACCAGCAAAATCAATCATTCAGGTTCTTATGGCAGGCAACAAAATCCTTTCCGCCCAAGATAGTTTGAAGGAAATGTCTATTTCTGCAGAAGAAGCAACATACTGTATTTTTAATGACATTCGATTTACAAGTGGAAAGCTTACCCCAGACGAAGTTGCCACTACAATTCTGAAAAATAGAAAACAAGGAATAAAATACTATAATCCTAAGGATCCCAAATCTTTATCCCTCACTGGGAAAGCTCGTTCCAAAGGGGATATGACAAGATACGCAGGAGACATCCTTGATTATATGGAACTTGCTAATCTGCTAGAAAGTCACAATGGGTATTTTACACTTAAAGGGAATGAAGTGGCTGCAATAAAACTGTTTGCAGATGACAAAACCTTTTTTACTGGCTACGACAAGTTCTATAAGAAGCGTAATTTGGACACATCGGAGTTGTCAAAAGTTGAGCCTCTTTGGTTCGACTATGTAAATCGTTCCATGAGGCCAGACTTGTTCAAAACAGACATACGAAGTCTTTTGTCTCCAGATGAAGACATTGATGTGGTATTTGATGAATCACTTACTCCAAGTGATAGTGCTGAAATAGAAGAAGCATTTGAGAACAGAATTCAGCATGTTGTGAATTCTTCTGACAAGACAACCAAAGACATCGGCAACCTTGGCGAAGCCTTAATTTGTGGGCATGAGAAAATGCGGCTCAAGCTTCATGGATATGAGGATTTTGTTCGTCTAGTACAAATTGTTGATAGCCCTTCCTATCATCCAGGTTTCGACATTGACAGTTATGAAGCCGATGGCACGGAAGACCATAGATATATAGAAGTTAAGACTACTATCAGTAAACAGAAGATACAAATGTATGGCTTCCACATGTCCCCAAATGAATGGAGGGTTGCCGGAACCATAAAAGAACATTATTGTGTCTATCGGCTTATGCTTAGTGAAAAAGATAAGACGCTTATTATATTGCGAGATCCAGTAAGATTGTACAAGACAGACCAAATCGATGCAGAACCTCGCGATGGTATGGAAATCTCATTTTCAACAGATTCGTTTGAACCAACAACGTTGCTTTCATGGAAAAGATAAAAGTTGCTTCCCTATTTTGCGGATGTGGCGGTATGGATTTAGGTGTGATCGGCGGATTTACATTTTTAGGAAAGGACTATAAAGAAAATCCTTTTGAGATTGTATATTCCGTTGATTTCGATGAATATTGTACAAAGATGTACAATGAAAATTTCGAACATAAATGTTTAGTAAAAGATGTTCGAGATATAAAAATAGAGCAGCTTCCGCAATTCGACATGCTAATTGGAGGGTTTCCCTGCCAATCCTTTTCTATCTCTGCACAAAATCCACCCAGATTGGGCTATAAGGATGAGCGCGGAATGCTTTTCTTTGAAATGGTAAAGATTCTCAAAGAAAGACAGCCACGTTTTTTTATAGCGGAAAATGTAAAGGGTATTCTTTCCGCAAATAAGGGAAAAGCATTCCCCATGATAATTAGCGAATTTAAGGAGGCTGGCTATCATGTTATGTATAAGTTGTTGAATGCTTCTGACTATGGCGTTCCCCAAAAGAGAGAACGCGTTATCATCATGGGATTTAGGGATATTGAAGACTATAAGGAATTCAAATATCCATCTAAAGTGCGAACGGATGAAAGAAAAGTTTTACGTGACGTCATTATTGAAGCAGAGAACCACAACGAATCACTTTTCTTCAGTGAAAGAGCTGTTGCAGGGATGATGGCGGTACGTGAAAAAATGAATAAAGGTCGTGCAATGAGTTTAGACGAGCCTTGCAATACTGTTAGTGCGCATCTGGCAAAAGTAAGTTTGAATAGTACAGACCCCGTTTTCTTGTATGAAGGACGATTTCGAAGGTTCTCAGCACGTGAAGCAGCAAGAATACAATCGTTTCCAGACACATTTAAATTAGATTCGGTATCGCAGATAAGGCAGTATAAAGCCATTGGAAATGCAGTTCCCCCTGTAATGATGTGGCATGTTATTAAATCTTTACAAAAGGTTCTTGTGATTCATCAGTTAAACTTTGCGTCCGTCTTGGCTCAGTACCCAGACGACATTGTACGACATGAAGTTCTGCCAAAGACAGAACCCGTAGAAGAAGCCAAGTATGACAAGACGAAAAACGTTTTAATTAGTTTGGTCAAGTCTGATAATATGGAGCAGTACCTTGATAGATCTGCAAAGATATACTATACAGGAAAGAGATTCCCTGCAACGGTTGCACTTAACAAGTTGTATTATTTTATGCCTTATTTCAAGGGCAAGGGGATAAGGGACTTGTATTTTATTAAGATTGCAAGAGTCGGAACACGAAAAGAAGGTCAGCCAGATGAAGACCCCAAGGATTTTCGACTTGTATTCGAGATTGAGTATGTGTGTCAATTGTTTGATGATTACAAACCAATCACATTGGAAATATGGCATACGTTTACAGATACAACAATGGATGCTTTGTTAACAGAATAATATATTAAAGTATGATACCACAATTTGAAGAATTTCTATACCCTTTCCTTGTAGCCTTGAAGGATGGTAATCTGACTACGAAGGAAATGAAGGGTTATGATGACAACTATGGTTATCGTCATCTAATTGGGCAAACCATCATGTACTGTGGTGACCCCTGGAAGTATTCCTATAATTCTCCGAATCTTCCTGTTGGGGATTATTATTACATCAAAAATGTTGATGTCTATAAAGGTAGCTCTATAAAAAATACTGTGTGTTTTCGATAGAAAATACCAAAACTCATCGAGAGTCCTCATTTACAAGTTATGCCTTTAGTTGTAACGAGTTTTGGGTCGTTCTCGGATATTACGAGAAACTTAAATCCATGTATGTTGGTAAGGAATACATCTTGGTTCACCAAGGTGGCAGAGAAAATGACGGTCTGTTTTCCTTTGATACAGATACACTTACCAGACGTATTGAAGACAATTCTGTTTGGAAATGTATTGATATTTCTGTAAAGTTTAGGACTAATAAAAGATGGCAGTATGAAGTTAATGATCATCGTTGTGGAGTTGTAATGGTAATGGATAATCCAAAATACGGTAAGCATTATTGTTTTGTGGAAGATAAATTTGGCTCGCATTTCTCCATAACAAACTCGGTTTACAAAGATAGTTACAACGGACTTCCATTAATTTGTGGCAAATTCCAAGACAAAATTGCATATGACAGAGTCGTTGCCATAGCAGCGCAGGAAAAAGCCAAAAGGTTATCTATTCTGACTAAAAAATATGGTAGTGCAAATGCTAAAAAAATCATTAATGGTTACGTTGTAACTGGATTCTCAAAACAAATGTGTATTGAGGCATGGGGTGAGCCAAGTTCTATCAACAAAACAACTGGTTCATGGGGGACTCATGAGCAGTGGGTTTATGGGAGTGGAAATTATTTGTATTTTGAAGGAAATAAATTAACAGCAATACAAAATTAACTTTTAAAACTTTTGCATTATGAGAAATTTAAATGTATTAGGTGCACTTGTACTTTTTGTACTCGCACTTTGCTCATGTAGCCAGAAGTCCAAATTAGAATCTCTGGCTAAGGATCAAATGGAAAAAACATTCAAAGAAATGGCAAAGGATCCAGAGAGTGTGAAATTAACCAATTCTGAAACTGTTTATTCTGACGATTCATTGTGTATTATTCATGTCGATTTTTCTGCTAAAAATAGGTTGGGTAACGAGGTTAAGCATCGTTGTGAGTATATCTTTATTTCTTCAAATGGTAAGAACTATGAATCTTATCAGGAGATAGCTAAAGAAGAGGATGGCGTTTTTGTTTCTCAAGAAAAGTACAATAAAGAGAAGAAGGGAACAATTTATGAAACTCTTGATTATGACCCTGGTATTCGTTACCTTGCTGCAATCTACGTCAATGGAAATGGGCGCGAGGCAGGAAATAGTGAAGGAGATAGTTTCTCAATTCCTGTTCCAACTGGAACTGGCTCTTGGAAAATGAAATCATATAAGGATGAGTTCGGTGAAGAAGGTGCTGCAAAATATCTTGTTTTGATGGGTAGCGGTGTGTTTAGCAATTCTGCAACAACTAATTCTAAAATGACTGCAGTTCTCTTTATGGATAAAACAGGAGAATTTTCATTTAAATTGATTGAGTATAATTCAAGTGTGGTAAAATCTGACGATTTATACGATTATAGAATTAAGGATTCTACTGGTGAAGTTTACGAGATGATTCTGTATAATGGTAAAGAATCAGGTCAAATGTCTTCTTGGTCCTCTGAAAATAAAGAAATTATGAAGAAGATACTCGATAAAGGCGGTATTATAACTGTATCTGTCAGAGAGAGATACGCATATTCAACTCCAGACACATATCTTTTTAAACTTGATGTAACAGGTTATAAAAAAGCTGCCTCCTTCTTATAATCATCTTATCAAGATTGACAACTGAGTAAATAAACCTACTGGCTTTCAAAAGTCAGTAGGTTTATTGTTTCCCAATGAACCGCCATAATGAATCATACATGACTAAAACCAATTGAGTATTTTGCCAACCAACATGACAATGACGGTTAAGAATATGGAGAATTACGGAGCGACGAAAACCTCTAACGTCACAACTGGGCTTGCCTTTAGGGTGGCAGGCTCCAATCAAGCAAAGCGATGATGGGGTATTAGGCTGCCCCTCCCTACTTTTGAGTGGACAGAGGTAAGCCTCTTCTGCATACCTGTCTTGTCTTGTGTTGCCAGATTCCTGTCATTTTGAACACTGTGTTTCGAAGAACCATCAAAGACATAGTAACCCTAATAGCTTGCTATTTTATCTGGTCAGTTTCCCAAGCATCGATAGATGGTTGGGGTATTAGGCTACCCCAGACTTTGAAAAAGTGGCATCGGCAAGCCGATAGGAAAGACTTGGTAACAACCACAGAGTGTTAACTCTGAAATATATGACCAGCCATGTGTGAGCACACTTTTATGCCAGATTCCTTGACCTCTGCTTGCAGATTTATGTGGTCAGCTCACCGTTCGATGTTAATCAAAACGGGTAGT
>JAFUTC010000005.1 GCA_017471505.1 Alloprevotella sp. | reverse complement strand
CGGCTCGTTGCCCCGCAGACGCGATAGCTCTATCTGCTCGCGGTGTTCCTCGATCCAGTCGTTGAACTGCTTGGGCATGTCGTTGACGGCATTCTCGCTGTCTTCGGGTGCGGTAGGTTCTTCGCCCCGGAGCATGCGTTCTGCGGGAGGAGAAAGGGTGCGTTTGAAAAAAACTGGAAAAATTTTTGTGTGTAAAAAAATGTTTCTATCTTTGCACCCGCTTAAGATTTGTTCAGAAGCGATTGGGCAGATACCAGAGTGGCCAAATGGGGCAGACTGTAAATCTGCTGGCTTACGCCTTCGGTGGTTCGAATCCATCTCTGCCCACGAAACTATTTTGCGGAAATAGCTCAGTTGATAGAGCACTAGCCTTCCAAGCTGGGGGTCGCGGGTTTGAGTCCCGTTTTCCGCTCTAAGTTTTGCTGTTATAGCTCAGTGGTAGAGCACTTCCTTGGTAAGGAAGAGGTCACGAGTTCAAATCTCGTTAACAGCTCTCTTTCCGGAAGGGTGGCCGAAGCGGCCGCCTCGAATGAAAAACATTCAAACACAAATAATATTATTTTACAACAGCTATGGCTAAAGAAAAATTTGAAAGAACAAAACCGCATGTAAACATCGGTACTATTGGTCACGTTGACCATGGTAAGACCACTCTTACGGCTGCCATCACGACCGTATTGGCAAAGGCTGGTCTTTCTGAAGTGAAGAGCTTCGATCAGATCGACAACGCTCCCGAAGAGAAAGAGCGTGGTATCACGATCAACACGGCTCACGTTGAATACGAAACCGCTAACCGCCACTACGCACACGTAGACTGCCCGGGACACGCCGACTATGTAAAGAACATGGTAACTGGTGCTGCTCAGATGGACGGTGCTATTATCGTAGTTGCTGCTACTGACGGTCCGATGCCTCAGACCCGTGAGCACATCCTGCTCGCTCGTCAGGTGAACGTTCCTCGCTTGGTAGTGTTCCTCAACAAGTGCGATATGGTTGACGACGAAGAGATGCTCGAACTCGTTGAGATGGATATGCAGGAACTCCTTGCTGAGTACGACTTCGAAGAAGATACTCCTATCATTCGCGGTTCTGCTCTCGGTGCCCTCAACGGCGTTGAGAAGTGGGAAAACAGCGTAAAGGAACTTATGGATGCCGTTGACTCTTGGATTCAGGAGCCCGTACGCGACACCGATAAGCCCTTCTTGATGCCTGTTGAAGACGTCTTCTCTATCACGGGTCGTGGTACCGTTGCTACCGGCCGTATCGAAACCGGTGTGGTTAAGGTTGGTGACGATGTTCAGATCCTCGGTCTTGGTGAAGATAAGAAATCGGTTGTTACCGGTGTTGAAATGTTCCGCAAGATTCTTGACGAAGGTGAAGCCGGCGATAACGTTGGTCTGCTCCTCCGTGGTATCGACAAAGACGAAATCCGTCGCGGTATGGTTATCACCCACCCGGGTGTTATCAAGCCCCACTCTCGCTTCAAGGCTTCCATCTACGTTTTGAAGAAGGAAGAAGGTGGCCGTCACACACCGTTCGGCAACAAGTATCGTCCTCAGTTCTATCTCCGCACCATGGACTGCACGGGTGAAATTCACCTGCCCGAAGGCGTTGAGATGGTAATGCCTGGCGATAACGTTGAAATTAATGTCGACCTGATCTACCCCGTAGCCCTCAACGTAGGTCTTCGCTTCGCTATCCGTGAAGGTGGCCGCACCGTAGGTTCCGGTCAGATCACCGAGATTCTTGACGACTAATCGACAAGACATTCGATTCTAATCTCTCTATTATAAACAGGCTTGCACTTCTTAGTGTCTAAGCCTGTTTTATACGGGAATAGCTCAGTTGGTAGAGCACTGGTCTCCAAAACCAGGTGTCGGGAGTTCGAGCCTCTCTTCCCGTGCAAACGTTATCGATAAGATGTTTAAAAGTATTGTAAATTACTGTAAGGGTTCTTACGAAGAACTTGCACATAAAACTACGTGGCCCACGCAGAAGGAACTCATTCACGACGCGATTGTCGTACTGGCTGCTTCCATTGTAATCGCGCTGATTGTTTTCTGCATGGATACGGTTTTTGAGTATTTGATGAAATTCATTTACTCGTTGTAGAACGAAGAGCAACCCAGCAAATCCCCGAGGAGATGGCAGAAGAAAACACACAAATGGCATGGTACGTCTTGCGTGCAATTAGTGGCAAGGAAGGCAAAGTGAAGGAATACATCGAGGCAGGTATCAAGAACGGTAATCTGCACGGATGTGTTTCTCAGGTCCTCATTCCCACCGAAAAGCAGGTACAGGTGCGCAATGGCAAGCGTGTGGTGAAAGAGAAAAACTATCTTCCTGGCTATGTGCTGGTGGAGGCAAGGCTGGTGGGTGAGATAGCACACACGCTGCGCAACACGCCCAACGTGCTCGGATTCCTTCCGAACATGAACAACCCCATCCCCCTTCGCGAAGCAGAAGTAAATCGCATCTTGGGCAAAGTCGACGAACTGGCGGAAGAACAGTTGGAAAACGTTGTTCCGTTCGAAGTAGGCGACAACGTCAAAGTCGTCGAGGGACCGTTCAGCGGTTTTGTGGGAACTATCGAGAAGGTAGATACCATCAAGCGCAAGGTCACCGTGACGGTGAAGGTCTTTGGCCGCAGTACGGGCCTGGATCTTAGTTTTATGCAAGTGGAAAAGGATTAGGATAATGTTACGTATTCCTGCCTTTCCGCCTTTTAATTAAAAATAAAAATAACAAAAATGGCTAAAGAAGTTGCTGGATTAATCAAATTACAGATTAAAGGTGGCGCTGCAAATCCATCCCCTCCCGTAGGTCCCGCCCTCGGTTCAAAGGGTATTAACATCATGGATTTCTGCAAGCAGTTCAACGCCAGGACACAGGATAAGGCTGGCAAAGTATTGCCGGTTGTCATTACCTACTACACTGACAAGTCTTTCTCCTTCGTGATTAAGACCCCTCCTGCTGCGATACAACTGCTTGAGGCAGCCAAGAAAAAGAGTGGTTCAGCTCAGCCTAACCGTCAGAAGGTAGGAAGCGTCACTTGGGAACAGGTGAAGGCTATCGCCGAAGACAAGATGGAAGACCTGAACTGCTTCACCATACAGTCTGCTATGCGTTTGATAGCCGGCACGGCTCGTAGCATGGGTATCACAGTTACCGGTGAGTTCCCTGAAGTATAAACCTTCAAACTTTAGAAAACAATTATGAGCAAACTGACAAAAAATCAGAAGGCCGTAGCCGACAAAGTTGAAGCAGGGAAAGCTTACACGCTAGCCGAAGCCGCCAGCCTGGTGAAGGAAATTACCACCACCAAGTTTGACGCTTCGCTCGACATCGACGTACGTTTGGGCGTCGACCCCCGCAAGGCCAATCAGATGGTCCGTGGCGTGGTGTCGCTTCCTAACGGAACCGGTAAGGTAGTGCGCGTGCTTTGCCTTTGCACCCCCGACAAGGAAGAAGGTGCGAAAGCTGCTGGTGCCGACTATGTAGGCCTCGATGAATACATCGAAAAAATTAAAGGTGGCTGGACAGATATTGATGTCATCATCACAATGCCTGCCATTATGGGTAAGATAGGTGCACTGGGTAGAGTGCTCGGTCCTCGCGGACTGATGCCGAATCCCAAGAGCGGCACTGTTACGATGGACGTAGAAAAGGCCATCCGCGAAGTGAAGCAGGGTAAGATCGACTTTAAGGTAGATAAGAATGGTATCATCCATGCCTCTATCGGTAAAGTTTCGTTCACCCCGGAACAAATCGTGGGCAATGCCAAGGAGTTCATCGGAACAATCAACAAGCTGAAGCCTGCTGCTGCTAAAGGCACTTACATCAAGAGTATTTATCTTTCTTCTACAATGAGTAAAGGCGTTAAGGTAGACCCCAAGACTGTTGAAGAAGCTTAAAACCGACACGAATTATGAAAAAGGAAGATAAAGGACTTATCATTGAACAACTGGGCCAGAAGCTCCAGGATTTCCCTCACTTCTACTTGGTAGACGTAACCGGCCTCAACGCCGAGGCTACCAGTAGCCTGAGAAGAAAGTGTTTCAAAGCCGACATTAAGATGGTTGTCGTAAAGAACACCCTCTTGCAGAAGGCTTTTGAAAAATCTGATACGGATTACTCCGGTCTTTACGGTTCCCTGAAAGGCACCACCGCCGTGTTCTTTGCGAACGTGGCCAATGCTCCGGCTCGCCTGATCAAGGAAGTTGGCAAAGGCAAGGAAATCCCGGCCCTGAAGGCTGCTTATGCAGAAGAAGAAATCTACGTAGGTGCCGAAAATCTTGAAGCACTCTGTGCACTGAAGAGCAAGAACGAACTTATTGCCGACGTGGTGGCTCTGCTGCAATCGCCGATCAAGAACGTCGTTTCTGGCTTGACTGCAGGCAACAAGATTCATGGCTTGCTTGACGCAATCGCTGAGCGTAACAAATAAGCGAAACCCAAACAATAACATTAAAAACAACTAAAAATTTTAATAAAATGGCAGATATTAAAGCTCTTGCTGAAGAATTGGTAAATTTGACAGTAAAAGAAGTTAACGAATTGGCACAGGTCCTCAAGGACGAGTATGGCATTGAACCCGCTGCAGCTGCTGTTGCTGTTGCTGCTGGTCCCGCAGTTGGTGGTGCTGCCGCCGCTGAAGAAAAGACATCTTTCGATGTTATTCTGAAGAATGCAGGCGCAGCTAAACTGAAGGTTGTTAAGGCTGTTAAGGAATCTTGCGGTCTTGGCCTGAAGGAAGCTAAGGATTTGGTTGACGCTGCTCCCAGCAAGCTGAAGGAAGGCGTTGCCAAAGAAGAAGCTGAAGCCCTGAAGAAGGCTCTCGAAGCTGAAGGTGCTGAAGTAGAAATCGCATAAATTTGATTTTATAGCAATTCGGTTAAGGATCCTCTGGTAGAGGGTTCTTAACCTTTTTGCGTCTAATAAGTTATAGTGCTCCGACACGGGCACACAAATCTTTTTCAAATGTCCAAACTTATCAACGAACGCGTCAATTTCGCATCGATTCAGAAGCCGTTGCCCTATCCCGACTTTCTCGACGTGCAACTGAAGTCTTTCAGAGACTTCCTACAGTTGGATACCGCTGCCGAGAAACGTAAGGACGACGGACTCTACAAGGTATTTGCAGAGAACTTCCCCATCTCTGACACGCGAAATAATTTTGAACTAGAGTTTCTTGACTATTACATCGACGCTCCTCGCTATTCGGTAGAAGAATGCCTGGAACGCGGTCTGACCTATAATGTGCCCCTGAAGGCCAAACTTAGGCTGTCGTGCACCGATGCCGACCACGAAGACTTCGACACGGTGGTGCAGGACGTCTTCCTCGGACACATCCCGTATATGACGGACAACGGTACGTTCGTTATCAACGGTGCCGAGCGCGTAGTAGTATCGCAGTTGCACCGCTCGCCCGGTGTATTCTTCGGCTCGAGCATCCACACGAACGGCACCCAGCTATATAGCGCGCGAATCATTCCGTTCAAAGGCTCTTGGATCGAATTTGCCACGGACATCAACAACGTGATGTATGCCTATATTGATCGTAAGAAGAAGTTGCCGGTGACCACCTTGCTTCGCGCCATTGGCTTTGAAAAAGATAAGGACATACTGAAAATCTTCAATCTGGCCGAAGAGGTGAAAGTGACCAAGACCAACCTCAAGAAGGTGGTGGGTCGCAAACTGGCCGCCCGCGTCCTGAAGACTTGGATTGAGGACTTTGTAGATGAAGATACCGGCGAAGTGGTTTCTCTTGACCGTAACGAGGTCATTCTCGATCGCGAAGTGGTTATTGAGCCCGAGCATATCCAGCAGATTCTCGACAGTGGTGCCCAGACCATTGAGGTGCACTTCGAAGAAGCCTCTGGTGCCGACTATGCCATCATCTTCAACACCCTGCACAAAGACCCGTGTAACTCTGAGAAAGAGGCCATCAACTACATCTACCGCCAGTTGCGCAATGCCGACCCTGCCGACGAAGCCAGCGCGCGTGAGGTGATTAACAACCTCTTCTTCTCTGACAAGCGCTACGACCTTGGGGAAGTAGGTCGCTACCGCATGAATAAGAAGTTGGGACTCTCCACCGATATGGATGTGCGTGTCCTGACACGTGAAGACATTATCGAAATTATCAAATACCTGGTTGAACTTATCAACTCGAAGGCTACCGTCGACGATATCGACCACTTGAGCAACCGTCGCGTGCGTACCGTTGGCGAGCAGTTGTCCAACCAGTTCTCCATTGGTCTGGCCCGTATGGCCCGCACCATCCGTGAGCGCATGAATGTGCGCGACAACGAGGTGTTCACGCCGACCGACCTTATCAATGCCAAGACCATTTCGTCGGTCATCAACTCGTTCTTCGGAACCAACGCCCTGTCGCAGTTCATGGACCAGACCAACCCGCTTGCCGAGGTGACGCACAAGCGCCGTCTGTCGGCCCTTGGTCCTGGCGGTCTGTCGCGTGAGCGTGCCGGTTTCGAGGTCCGCGACGTACACTATACTCACTACGGCCGTCTGTGCCCCATTGAGTCGCCGGAAGGACCGAACATCGGTCTTATCTCGTCGCTCTGTGTGTATGCCAAGATTAACGACCTTGGTTTCATCGAGACTCCTTACCGCGTGGTGAAAGACTCTGTGGTCGATTTGGACAATGACCATGTCGTATATCTCAGCGCCGAGGAGGAAGAGGAGAAGATCATCGGTCAGGGCAACGCACCGCTTAATGCGGACGGTACCTTTATCCGTACGAAGGTTAAGTGCCGTCAGGATGCCGACTATCCCGTAGTGCCGCCCAGTCAGGTTGACCTGATGGACGTGGCTCCGCAGCAGATTGCCTCTATCGCAGCCTCGCTCATTCCGTTCCTGGAGCACGACGATGCTCACCGTGCATTGATGGGTTCGAACATGATGCGTCAGGCCGTGCCTCTTATCCGCACCGAGGCTCCTATTGTCGGCACTGGCATAGAGCGTCAGGTTTGCGTAGATTCGCGTACGATGATTACGGCCGAGGGTGATGGCGTGGTTGACTTTGTTGATGCCACGACTATCCGCATCACCTACGAGCGTACGAAGGACGAAGAGTTTGTAAGCTTCGAGCCGGCTACGAAGGAATACAAGATTCCCAAGTTCCGCCGCACCAACCAGAATATGGCCTTCGACCTTCGTCCTATCTGTGAGAAGGGTCAGAAAGTCAAGAAGGGCGACATCCTTACCGAGGGCTACGCTACCGAAAACGGCGAACTGGCTCTGGGTCGCAACCTTCTCGTGGCCTACATGCCTTGGAAGGGCTACAACTATGAGGATGCTATCGTACTTAACGAGTGCGTAGTAAGAGACGACATTCTTACTTCCGTACACGTAGACGAGTTCTCCCTTGAAGTGCGCGAGACAAAGCGTGGTATGGAAGAGCTTACCAACGACATTCCCAATGTTAGCGAGGACGCTACGAAGGACCTTGACGAAAACGGTATCATTCGTATCGGTGCCCACGTCGTTCCTGGCGACATCCTCATTGGTAAGATTACGCCGAAGGGCGAGAGCGATCCTACTCCTGAAGAAAAACTGCTTCGTGCCATCTTCGGCGATAAGGCCGGCGATGTGAAGGACGCTTCGCTCAAGGCCAATCCGTCGCTGACCGGTGTGATTATCGACCGCAAACTCTTCTCGAAGGCCATCAAGACCCGCTCTTCGAAGGCTGCCGATAAGAAAGCACTTGAGGAACTCGACATTGCCTTCAAGAAGGAGACCGAGGAACTGAAGGAACTGATGATTAGCAAACTCATGACTCTGGTCAAGGGTAAGGCTATCCAGGGTGTGAAAGACACACTCGGTACCGAGGTTATTGCCAAGGGTTCCAAACTGAACAAGTCAGCACTTATGCAACTTGACTTCACGTCGCTCCAACTGAGTGGCTGGACGCTCGATGAGCACACCAACGACCTCATTCGTGCCCTCGTGATTAACTACCTGAGAAAGTTCAACGAGAAGGACGCCGAACTCAAGCGCAAGAAATACAATATCACCATTGGCGACGAACTGCCCTCAGGCATCATCCAGATGGCCAAGGTATATGTGGCCAAGAAGCGTAAGATTGGCGTTGGCGACAAGATGGCCGGTCGTCACGGTAACAAAGGTATCGTGTCGAAGGTCGTACGTCAAGAGGACATGCCGTTCCTTCCCGATGGACGCCCTGTGGACATCGTGCTCAACCCGCTTGGTGTGCCTTCGCGTATGAACCTCGGACAGATTTTCGAAGCTGTCCTGGGTGCTGCCGGTAGCCGTCTCGGTGTCAAGTTTGCCACACCGATTTTCGACGGTGCCAAGTTGGAAGACTTGTGCGAATGGACTGACAAGGCCGGACTGCCTCGCTACTGCTCCATGCAGCTCTACGATGGTGGTACGGGCGAACCTTTCGACCAGAAAGCAACCGTGGGCGTGACCTACATGCTGAAACTCGGCCACATGGTTGAGGACAAGATGCACGCTCGTTCTATAGGTCCATACTCTCTGATTACGCAACAGCCTCTTGGAGGTAAGGCCCAGTTTGGTGGTCAGCGTTTTGGTGAGATGGAAGTATGGGCACTCGAAGCCTTTGGCGCTTCGCATGTGCTGCAAGAAATACTTACTATCAAGTCGGACGATGTAACCGGTCGTGCGAAGGCTTACGAAGCCATCGTCAAGGGCGACACCATGCCTACGCCGGGTATTCCCGAATCGCTCAACGTTCTGTTGCACGAACTGCGCGGTCTCGGCCTGAGCATCACTCTCGACTAACCGACCAAACTCTTTATAAAACGATTCGTACCCTTAAATACATAAGCAAATATGGCTTTTAAAAGAGATAATAAGATAAAGAGTAATTTCACCAAGATTACCATCGGTTTGGCTTCGCCCGAGGAGATTTTGCAGAACTCGTATGGCGAGGTGCTCAAACCCGAAACTATCAACTATCGCACCTATAAGCCCGAACGCGACGGACTTTTCTGCGAGCGCATCTTCGGTCCGACAAAGGACTATGAGTGCTATTGCGGTAAGTACAAGCGCATTCGCTACAAAGGCAAGACTTGCGATAGTTGTGGTGTGGACGTAACCGAGAAGAAAGTGCGTCGTGAGCGTGCCGGACACATCAACCTCGTGGTGCCTGTGGCTCATATCTGGTATTTCCGCTCGCTGCCCAACAAGATGGGCTATCTGCTCGGTCTGCCTACCAAGAAACTTGACGCAGTCATCTACTATGAGCGCTATATTGTCATTCAGCCGGGTGTGTTGGCCGACGAAGTCGAAGAGAACCAACTGCTCGAAGAGGCCGAATACCTCGAACTCATGGCAAAACTGCCGAAGGACAACCAGTTCCTCGATGCAAAGGACCCCAACAAGTTCATTGCAAAGATGGGTGCCGAGGCTATTTGCGACATGCTCGAGCGTCTTGATCTCGACCAACTGAGTTACGAACTGCGCGACCGTGCCAACAACGATACGTCGCAGCAGCGCAAGAATGAGGCTCTGAAGCGCCTGCAGGTGGTGGAAGCCTTCCGCGCCAGCAAAGACCGTAACCGTCCGGAATGGATGATTATGAAGACGCTTCCGGTGACACCTCCCGACCTTCGCCCGCTTGTTCCGCTCGATGGCGGCCGCTTTGCCACCTCCGACCTTAACGACCTTTATCGTCGTGTGCTCATCCGCAACAATCGTCTGAAGCGTCTGCTCGAAATCAAGGCTCCCGAAGTCATCCTCCGCAATGAAAAGCGAATGCTGCAGGAAGCCGTCGACAGCCTGTTCGACAATTCGCGCAAGAGCAGTGCCGTGAAGAGTGAGAGCAACCGTCCGCTCAAGTCGCTCAGCGACTCGCTGAAAGGTAAACAAGGTCGCTTCCGTCAGAATCTGCTCGGTAAACGTGTCGACTACTCGGCCCGTTCGGTAATCGTGGTAGGTCCGGAACTGAAGATGGGCGAGTGCGGTCTGCCTAAACTTATGGCCGCCGAACTCTACAAACCATTCATCATCCGCAAACTTATTGAGCGCGGCGTGGTGAAGACCGTGAAGAGCGCCAAGAAGATTGTGGACCGCAAGGAACCAATCATCTGGGACATCCTCGAGCACGTCATGAAGGGTCACCCTGTGCTCCTCAACCGTGCACCGACGCTTCACCGCCTGGGTATTCAGGCCTTCCAGCCCAAACTGATTGAAGGCAAGGCCATCCAACTCCATCCGCTCGCATGTACGGCGTTCAACGCCGACTTCGACGGCGACCAAATGGCTGTGCACCTTCCTCTGAGCAACGAGGCTATCATGGAGGCACAGATACTGATGCTGCAGAGCCACAACATCCTCAACCCGGCCAATGGTGCTCCTATCACCGTTCCGTCGCAGGATATGGTGCTCGGACTCTACTATATCACCAAGTTGCGCAAGGGCGCAAAGGGTGAGGGACTCAATTTCTATGGTCCCGAAGAGGCTATCATTGCCTACAACGAAGGCAGGGTTGACGTTCATGCCATTGTAAATGTCGTAGTGAAAGACCGCAACGACGACGGCTCCTATGAGATGAAGCGCGTCGAGACATCTGTCGGCCGAATCATCGTCAACGATATCATCCCCGACGAAGTAGGCTATTTCAACGATATCATTTCGAAGAAAACCCTCCGCGATATCATTACGCGCGTCATCAAGGCCGTCGGCATGGACCGTGCCTGCGAATTCCTTGACGGTATCAAGAACCTTGGCTATCGTATGAGTTACGAAGGTGGCCTGTCGTTCAACCTCGACGATATCATCATCCCTGAAGAAAAGACCGCTATCGTGGCGAAGGGTAATGAAGAGGTGGACAACATCACGGCCAACTACAACATGGGCTTCATCACCGATAAGGAGCGCTACAATCAGGTCATCGACGTGTGGACACATGTCAACACCGATCTTAAGAAGACGCTTAAGAAGCAAATGACCGAGGCCGACCAAGGCTTCAACGCCGTGTTTATGATGCTCGACTCCGGAGCCCGTGGCTCTGACGACCAGATTGCACAGCTGGCTGGTATGCGTGGTCTGATGGCCAAGCCGCAGAAAGCCGGTGCCGAAGGTGCACAGATTATTGAGAACCCGATTCTTTCGAACTTCAAGGAAGGTATGAGCGTGCTGGAGTACTTCATCTCTACGCATGGTGCTCGTAAGGGTCTTGCCGATACGGCTCTGAAGACGGCCGATGCCGGTTATCTGACCCGTCGTCTCGTTGACGTCAGCCACGATGTCATCATCACCGAGGAAGACTGTGGCACGTTGCGCGGTCTGGTTTGCTCGGCACTGAAGGACGGCGACGACATCATCTCTTCGCTTGGTGACCGTATCTTGGGCCGCGTGAGCGTACACGATGTAATCGATCCGTCGACGGGTCGCTTACTTGTGGCTGCCGGCCAGGAAATTACCGAAGCCATTGTGGCCGAGATTGAGGCGTCGCCCATCGAGAGCGTCGAAATCCGTTCGGTGCTCACTTGCGAAAGCAAGCACGGCGTATGTCAGAAGTGCTATGGTCGCAACCTGGCCACTTCGCGCCTTGTCAATATCGGCGAGCCTGTCGGCGTGATTGCCGCACAGTCTATCGGTGAGCCGGGTACACAGCTGACACTGCGAACCTTCCACGCGGGTGGTATCGCCTCGAATGCTGCTTCGAATGCACGCATCGTGGCCAAGCAACCTTGCCGCGTCGAATTTGACGAACTCCGTACTGTGGACGTAACTACCGAACAAGGCGAAGCTGGCAAAATCGTGGTCGGCCGTGTCGGCGAAGTTCGCTTTGTGGACGAAAATACCGGCATCGTTCTTTCTACGCAGAACATACCTTATGGTTCGCAACTCTTTGTGAAGGATAAGGCTCACGTGGAAAAGGGCGAAGAGGTAGCCAAGTGGGATCCGTTCAATGCGGTCATCGTTACCGAACATACGGGTAAGATTGTGTTCCACGACGTGACCGAGGGTATCACCTATCGTGTCGAAGAAGATGAGGCCACCGGTCTGCGTGAGCGCATCGTCATCGAGTCGAAGGAGCGCAACAAGGTGCCCACTGCCGAAATCATCGATGAGAATGGCAACGTGCTCCACAGTTACAACTTCCCCATCAATGGTCACATCGTAGTGGAAGACGGTCAGCAACTACGCGCCGGCGACGTTATCGTCAAGATTCCGCGTGCCGTTGGTAAGGCCGGTGATATCACCGGTGGTCTGCCTCGTGTCACCGAGCTCTTCGAGGCTCGCAACCCGAGCAGTCCGGCCATCGTCAGCGAAATCGACGGCGAGGTAACTATGGGACCTGTCAAGCGTGGTAACCGCGAAATCATCGTCACCTCCAAACTCGGCGAGGTCAAGAAGTACCTTGTGCCTTTGGCCAAGCAAATCCTCGTTCAGGAGAACGACTACGTGCGTGCCGGCGAGGCATTGTCCGATGGCTCTATTACCCCGTCCGACATCCTGTCGATTATGGGTCCGACGGCCGTGCAGGAATACATCGTCAACGAGGTGCAGGACGTATACCGTCTGCAGGGCGTGAAGATTAACGACAAGCACTTCGAAGTCATTGTCCGCCAGATGATGCGCAAGGTGCAGATTGTCGACCCGGGTGACACCATCTTCCTCGAGCAGCAGATTGTCGACAAGTTCGACTTTGCGGAGGAGAACGACCGCATCTGGGGCAAGAAATATGTCATCGATGCCGGCGACAGCGAATACATGAAACCGGGTATGATTGTTTCGGCCCGCAAACTGCGCGACGAAAACTCGCAGCTCAAGCGCCGCGACCTCCGTCTGGTGAAGACCCGCGACACTGTGCCCGCTACTTCTACGCAGATTCTGCAGGGTATCACCCGTGCCGCTCTGCAAACGAAGAGTTTCATGTCGGCTGCATCTTTCCAGGAAACCACCAAGGTGCTCAACGATGCCGCCATCAACGGTAAGACCGACTACCTCGAGGGTATGAAGGAGAACGTAATCTGCGGTCACCTTATTCCCGCCGGTACGGGTCTGCGCGAGTTCAACCGCATCATAGTGGGCGACGCCGACGACTATGCTCGTCTCGAAGCCGCCAACGAAGAAGCCGAGAACGAACCCGTTGAAGCATAAGCAACCATCGTAGGATTCCCTGCGAATACTTATAATAGAATCACTCCCGCCGAGATTTCGACGGGAGTGATTGTTATTTAGGCATGGCGGAGCCGTAAAAAAAATTATATGCAGTAGCGTTGTGTATTGTCGGTTGGGAGTACTATTTTTGTGGGGCCTTGAGAAAGCACACTTTTTACAACCAATAAAACCATATTTCTATGAGGAGGATTTTTACTCTGTTTCTGTTGATGATGATGGTGCTCAGCGTGAGCGCCATTCCTGCAAAGCCAGGTCAGCGACGCGTACTTACGTTGGAAAACGGTACGAAGATTACAGCAACACTCGTTGGTGATGAATTTGGCCACTTTTATCGTGGCGAAGACGGCAAGGCCTATCGCCTTGTGGCAGGCACCACCTACTATGCCGAGACCAACGAATCTGAGATTACGACCCGCGCCAACCAGCGCCGGACCATGGCCAACAAGCAGCGCAGCAAGCGTCTGGGGCGCCAGAAGGTAGGCTCTGTCGGTTCCTATACCGGCAAGAAAAAGGGCGTAGTTATTCTGGTGAATTTTACCGACACTAAGTTCAAGGCTGCCAACAACCTGGCTCTGTTCAAACGCATAGCCAACGAAGAAGGTTTCTCTGAGGGCGATTTCTACGGCTCTATGTACGACTACTTCAAGGCGCAGAGCGACGGCCAGTTTGAACTTACGTTCGACGTGGTCGGCCCGGTGACGGTTTCGAATTCGTACAGCTACTACGGTGAGAACGATTCCAACGGCGACGACTTGTATGCCGGCCAAATGGTGTGCGAGGCTGTCAGGTTGGCTGATTCGCAGGTCAACTTTGCCGACTACGACTGGGACGGCGACGGCTATGTGGACCAGGTCTATGTAATCTATGCCGGTCAGGGTGCTGCCGACGGCGGTTCGGACGACACCATCTGGCCGCATGCCTACGACCTTTACAGTGCGAACTACTATGGCGATGGTGAAGGCGTCATCACGCTCGACGGCGTGAAGATAAACACCTATGCCTGCGGTCCGGAACTCAACGGCAACGGCGACATTGAAGGAAATGGTACGATGTGCCACGAATTCAGCCATTGCCTGGGTTACCCCGACTTCTACGATACCGACTATTCGGGTGGCCAGGGCATGTACTCCTGGGACCTGATGGACTACGGTTCCTATAACGGTGACGGCTACCGCCCTGCCGGCTATACCAGTTATGAGCGGTGGGCTGCCGGATGGCTTACGCCCATTGAGCTGACTACCAGCGAGACCGTGACAGGCATGAAACCGCTGACCAGTGGCGGCAACGCATACATCATCCACAACGATGCACACTACGACGAGTACTTCCTGCTCGAAAACCGCCAACTCGAAAGCTGGGACGGTGCACTTCCAGGCCCGGGTCTGCTGATTGTCCATGTCGATTATAGTGAAACGGCGTGGTTGAACAACAAACCGAACGACGACCCCAGTCACCAGCGCATGACGTGGGTGCCTTCCGATGGCGACTATAACAAGAACAGCAAGGGCGCCATTACTACGGCAAACCAGGCCGCAGACGTGTTCCCGTCGGCAACGGTAAACAAGTTCGGTCTCGAAGAGTTTGGCAACAAGACCGCCAAGATGTACAATGCCAATAGCGAAGGCGGCTACTACTTAAATGTATCGGTTGAGGACATCACGCAGAATGCCGACGGAACCATATCGTTCAATTTCAAGGGAGTTCCCAGCGTAGCCACTCCGACGTTTTCGCCGGGTGCTGGACTGTTCAAGACTCCGCAGAACGTTACGCTCAGTTGTGCGACTGACGGTGCAACCATCTACTACACCCTCGACGGCAGCGAGCCCACTACCTCTTCCACGAAATACACCACGGCCATCTCCGTGACGGAGTCCACCACCATCAAGGCTGTAGCTGAGAAAGACGGAGAACTGAGTCGCGTGGCTATCGGTAAATATGTGATTCGTGCCGGTGCTACCAGTACGAAGTTCAAGAAGGTTACTTCGCTCAGCGAAATGGTCAATGGCAACGATTACATCATTGCTTGCGGCGACAAGGCCAAGGCCGCCGGCGCGCTGAGTGGCAAGTTCTTGGCGCCCGTCGACGTAGTTGTCGACGACGACGTGATTACCATCAACGACGACGTGACCGTGTTTACGCTCGAAGGCAGCGGCTCATCATGGACAATAGTCAGCGACGACGGCTATCTCTACTCTACGGCCACGAAGACCATGGCGTTCAGCACCACGGAGCAGACTTGGACGCTCGGCGATGATGGAGGTATCATGATGTCCTACGGCACGCTTGGCAGCATCCTCTACAATGTGGGCAGCCCGCGCTTCACAACCTACACCTCTACGCCTAATGCCAACATGCTCTATGCCTATCTTTACATGGCTACCGACGATGGCACGACGGAAACCGTGGAGGCTCCGACGTTCAACCCTGAAGGCGGCACCTACACCACAGCGCAGAATGTGACGCTGACCACCACGACGGCAGGTGCCAATATCTACTATACCCTCGACGGTACGGAACCGACTGCTTCGAGCACGAAATACACCGCTCCGATAAGTGTCAGCACGACCACCACTATCAAGGCCATTGCCGAAAAGGACGGCGAGACCAGTACGGTAAGCAGTGCTACCTATACCATAATCGACGCAGGCGACACCACTAACCAGTATCGGAAAGTGAACTCGCTGAGTGAACTGGTAAGCGGTCAGCAATATGTCATTGCCTGCGAAACCAAGTCGGCTGTTGCCGGTTCGATGAACGGCGATTATCTCATGGGTGCCGCCGCAACTGTCAGCGGTGACATTATAACGGTGGGTTCCGATGCAACCATATTCACCCTTGAGGGTAGCGGTTCGTCGTGGACCATCCATTCTGCCGACGGCTATCTGTATGCCATGAAGACGAAGAAACTCGACTATAGCAACGATGCCAGCACGTGGACACTTTCTGTGGACGATGGTGTCATCCTCACCGACGACAGTTGGGGTACGATGCTCTACAACTCCAATCCTGGTAGCGAGCGTTTCACGGTGTATACAAGTTCGCCGACCGCAACCATGATACAGGCACATCTCTTTATATCTATGTCTGCACCGGTTGCTACGGTGGCTGCTCCGACGTTTAATCCCGCCGGCGGCACTTACACTACGGCGCAGAGCGTGACGATTTCTACCACGACCGCCGGCGCAACTATCTACTACACACTCGACGGTACCACTCCGACCACTTCGAGCACGAAGTACACCGGCCCGATTACGGTGGACGACGACACGACAATCATGGCCATTGCCGAGAAAGACGGTGAGACCAGTGGGGTAGAGGTTGCCGAGTACATCATCGAACCCGTTGTCGACACCTCGCTGAAGTTCACCAAGGCAACCAGCGTGACACCTGGCAAGCGCTATCTGATTATATATAACATAGGAGGCACGCTCAAGACGCAGAACCCGTACAGCGGCACGAAGACCTATGGCTATCTGTATGCCAATACGTCGGTTGCCGATGCCGATGGCGTCATCTCGGTAGAGAATGACGACAACGTGTTCACCTTTGAATCGACGTCGTCCACCACGCCCATCATCGGTCGCAGTGTCATGGCCACGTCGGACGAGTTCTATATCAAGGACAGCCAAGACCGCTACCTCTACCAGACCGGTACGTACAACAACTTCAACCTGAGCACCAGTCGTCCCGCATCGGGTGGCGTGTGGACCGCAACGCCTGACGGCAGCGGACAGTTTACCATCCAGAACACGGAGACCGGCAAGTGGATGCAGTACAGTACGACGTACAACAGCACGGGTGCCTATTCTACGGCTCAAAGTGGCGGATTGTTGCCATACCTCTACGAAGAGACGATATCTACGGGCATTGATACCCCGACCATTGACGTTCCAAAGAATCGCCAAGGCGTATATACGCTGACGGGTGTGCGGCTGCCGAATGCCGAGAACTTGCCCAGTGGCGTGTACATCATCAACGGCCAGAAAGTGCTGGTGAAATAGACTGAAAGGTCGAAACAACAGAAGCGGTCCGAGAATAATTCCCGGACCGCTTCGTATTTGTACATACCATGATGGAACGGTGCCGCCGCAGTTAGGCGTTTCCCTGCGGTATGCCGAACGGGTTGGCTGTGCTGCCTGTCGGTGGCGTTTCTTCTATCAGTTGGATGCGCCCGAACTGCTGTTCATAGTTGCGCACATTCTCTTGCAGCGCATTCAGCAGACGCTTGGCATGTTCGGGGGCCAAAACGATACGGCTGACTACCGGAGCCTTGGGCATCCCTGGCAGCATGCGGGCAAAATCGACGATAAATTCCGCGTGAGAGTGCGAGATGATAGCCAGATTGGCGTAGCAACCTTGTGCAATTTCCTGAGTGATCTCAATTTGTAACTGATTGCCTGGGTTTTTGTTAGCAGAATCCATAATAAAAATGCGATAATCTTGTATGATGTATAAAAAGTGTTAATTTTGTGTGTTAGCCGCTTGATTTGGCACAAAAATACGCAAAGATTAGGGTCGGAATGGCAAAAAATAGGCTCAAAACCCATAAAAATGCACTGAAATCAAAAAAAACATAAAAAATTTTTCCGTATTTGTCAATTATTATACTTTTGCGTTAGAAAAGTCAAATACGACCATACTGAAACAAACAAACAAACAACTCTTTTAAACTTTACTTTTAATTAATTAATTAGTTATGCGTAAAATTGTTATGCTTTTCGCCGTAGCTGCTATGGCAGTAACGGCAAGCGCTCAGGCTTTCGAAGGCACTAAGTTCTTTGACAACTGGACTTTTGGCGTAGAAGGCGGCGCTACTACCGCTCTTGGTTCTGACAAAGTTGTTGCCACCAATAAGGGTTGGAACAACACCAAGTTCTTTAAGGGTATTGGTTGGATTGCAGGTGCTGAACTGACGAAGTACATCACCCCGACCTTCGGTCTCGCTATCCAGGACCACGTAGCTTTCAACTGGACTGACAGCAAAACGGTTGCTGACTACAACGACCTGACTTTGCTTGCTAAAGTTAACCTCATGAACCTCTTCGCTGGTTACAAAGGCACTCCTCGTGTATTTGAACTCGAAGCTTATGCAGGTGCTGGTTGGCGCTACTACTTCAACACCAATTGCAACTACATCTATGTAGGTAAGGTTGATGGTACTCGTGAAGAACCCCTTCCCGTTGAATACCTCGAAGGTCAGGATGTTGAAGGTCTCGACAACGTTATTGCAAAGGCTGGTTTGAACCTTCTCTTCAACCTTGGTAAGAAGAAGGCTTGGACTTTCGCTATTAAGCCCGCTGTTATTTGGGACCTCGACGGTTTTGCTCAGCCCAATGCTTCGAACATGACTCTTAACAAGAATCACGCTCAGTTCGAACTCACCGCTGGCTTCACCTATCACTTCAAGAACAGCAATGGTGAGCACTACTTCACCAACGTTCGTCCTTACGACCAGGCTGAAATCGACGGCCTCAACGCTAAGATCAACGACCTCCGCGGCAACCTCGCCGACAAGGACGCTGAACTCGATGCTGCTAAGCGTCGCATCGCTGACCTCGAAAACGAGCTCAACGACTGCCGCAACCAGAAGCCCGTTGTAAAGGAAGTTCCCGTTGAGAAGCAGGAGAAGCTCATGGAAAGCGCTATCACTTTCCGTCAGGGCAAGTACGTTATCGATCCCAGCCAGGCTCCTAACGTAGAACGCGTTGCTACTTACCTGAAGAACCACCCCGAAGCAAAAGTTATCGTAAGAGGTTACGCTTCTCCCGAAGGTCCTCTGGAACTCAACAAGAAACTTGCTGAGGAGCGCGCTCAGATCGTTAAGAGCACCCTCGTTAAGAAGTACAAGATCGCTGCTGACCGCATCGACGCTTCTGGTCAGGGCATTGGCGACATGTTCAGCGAGCCCGAATGGAACCGCGTTTCCATCTGCACGCTTGACGTGAAGTAAGAATCTGAACCATTCTTAAATTAAAAGATGCCACTTTCGGGTGGCATCTTTTTTTGTGTCTGGCGGTGGCGAAAGTTAATGCTATGTGCCCGTGTGTATGTGCTGAAAATCACATTTGTATGGTATTGTAGGCAGCGTATAGTTTTGTATCTTTGTAAGGTCATTCAACACACCCGAATCTTAATATTATAATATAAATAGGCGTATGAACGAGAAAATCAGGGTAGCCGTTGTGGGCTACGGAAACATCGGACGCTACACATTGCAAGCCCTTCAGGTAGCACCCGATTTCGAAATTGTGGGCATTGTGCGTCGCTGTGCATCCGGCGAGCAGCCTGTTGAACTGGCCAACTACAAGGTGGTTGACGACATCGATAAACTCGGCAAGGTGGACGTGGCTATCCTTGCTACCCCTTCGCGCAAGGTGGAAGAGACGGCCGTTCCCATTCTGCGGAAAGGTATTGCCACGGTCGACAGTTTTGACATACACACAGGTATTGTCGATTTGCGTCGCGTGCTCAACAAGGAGGCTCAAGCCGCTGGTACGGTTTCTATCATCTCGGCCGGTTGGGACCCCGGTACCGATAGCGTGGTACGCACGTTGCTGCTTGCCATGGCTCCGAAAGGACTCACCTATACCAATTTCGGCCCCGGCATGAGCATGGGCCATACGGTGGCTGTCAAGGCCATTGACGGTGTGAAAGCAGCCCTTTCCGTAACCATTCCCGTTGGCACGGGTCTGCATCGTCGCATGGTGTATGTAGAGCTGAAGGATGGCGCCGACTTCGCCAAGGTGGAGAATGCTATCAAGACCGACCCTTATTTCGTGCACGACGAGACTCATGTGCAGCAGGTGCCCTGTGTGGACGACGTCATCGATATGGGCCACGGTGTTAATCTTACTCGCAAGGGTGTGAGCGGTACGACCCAGAACCAGCTCTTCGAGTTTAACATGCGCATCAACAATCCGGCACTGACGGCTCAGGTACTCGTGTCGGCAGCCCGTGCGGCAGTGCTTCAGAAGCCCGGCTGCTACACATTGCCCGAGATTCCGCTCATCGATCTACTTTATGGCGAGCGCGAAGACCTTATTCGTCAACTCGTCTAAGCGTTTGATAGACAAATTCTTAATTTATGGGGCAGGACCGTAGCTTCGGTTCTGCCCATATTTTATTATCGAAATTCGGAAAATTATATTATGAAAAGTTGCATAATCCAATAAATCGCAGTACTTTTGCACCCGCTAAAGGTGTAAAATGACCTTATTAGAAGCAGAAATAATACAAAACAATAATATAAATAATTAAAAATCAACAAAATGCCTACTATTCAACAGTTAGTGCGCAAAGGCAGAAGCGTAGCCAAGGCGAAGTCAAAGTCTCCCGCCCTGGATGCTTGCCCGCAGCGTCGTGGCGTTTGTGTTCGTGTTTACACAACGACCCCGAAAAAACCTAATTCGGCTATGCGTAAGGTAGCCCGTGTTCGTCTGACCAATTCGAAGGAAGTCAACTCCTACATCCCTGGAGAAGGCCACAACCTGCAGGAGCACAGCATCGTGCTCGTACGTGGTGGTCGTGTGAAAGACCTTCCTGGTGTACGTTACCACATCGTTCGTGGTACGCTCGACACCGCCGGCGTAGCCAATCGTCTGCAGCGTCGCTCGAAGTATGGCGCAAAGCGTCCTAAGGCGGCCAAGAAATAAGTATTGAACAAATTCATTGGTTGGCAAGAACGGTTGAGTAAGCCTCTCGGTGTAGAGACTGAAGAACTTCAATGCAACCTCAGAACAAACCAACAAATTTTATGAGAAAAGCTAAACCTAAGAAGCGGATCGTGTTACCCGATCCCGTTTATGGCGACCAGAAAGTCTCCAAGTTCGTAAACCATCTGATGTACGATGGTAAGAAAAACCTCTCTTACGAGATCTTCTACAATGCACTTGCCATCGTGGGCGAGAAGATGAAGAGCGAAGAAAAGGCTCCGCTCGAAATCTGGAAAGAAGCCCTCGACAAGATTACCCCGCAGGTCGAAGTGAAGAGCCGTCGTATCGGTGGCGCTACGTTCCAGGTTCCTACCGAAATCCGTCCCGACCGTAAGGAGAGCGTTTCCATGAAGAACATGATTTCTTTCGCACGCAAGCGTGGCGGCAAGACTATGGCCGACAAACTTGCTGCTGAGATTATGGACGCCTACAACGAGCAGGGTGGTGCCTTCAAGCGTAAGGAAGACATGCACCGCATGGCTGAAGCAAACCGTGCTTTCGCACACTTCAGATTCTAATCAAACCTTTTCATACAACAAGACTGAATCAACCGAATGGCCAAACAAGACTTACATCTGACTCGTAATATCGGCATCATGGCTCACATCGACGCCGGTAAGACGACAACGTCTGAGCGCATTCTGTTCTACACCGGTAAGACTCACAAGATTGGTGAGGTTCACGATGGCGCTGCCACCATGGACTGGATGGAGCAGGAGCAGGAACGTGGTATCACGATTACCTCTGCTGCCACCACTTGCTATTGGGAATGGAATGACCGGAAATATAAAATCAACCTGATCGACACTCCGGGACACGTCGACTTCACTGCTGAAGTAGAGCGTTCCCTCCGCGTGCTCGACGGTGCCATCGCAACCTACAGCGCTGCCGATGGCGTACAGCCGCAGAGCGAAACCGTGTGGCGTCAGGCTGATAAGTACAACGTGCCTCGCATTGGCTACGTGAACAAGATGGACCGCTCGGGTGCCGATTTCTTTGAAACCGTGCGCCAGATGCGCGAACTCTTGGGTGCCAATCCTGTGCCCGTGCAGATTCCTATCGGTGCCGAAGAAAACTTCAAGGGTGTCGTTGACCTCGTGAAGATGAAGGGCATCGTGTGGAACGACGAATCGATGGGTGCCGAGTACGACGTCATCGACATTCCTGCCGAGTTGCAAGACGAGGCCGACGAATGGCGCGACAAATTGCTCGAGGTTGCTGCCAACTTCGACGACGACCTGATGGAGAAGTATCTCGAAGATCCCTCTACCATTACCGAAGAAGAACTGATGGCTGCCATCCGCAAGGGCACCGTAAAGATGGAGATTTGCCCCATGCTTCTCGGTTCGTCGTATAAGAACAAGGGCGTGCAGCCCCTGCTTGACTACACGTGCGCATTCCTTCCCTCACCGCTTGATACGGAAGAAATTCAGGGCGAGAACCCCAACACCGGCGACATCGAAGGCCGTCAGCCGTCCGAAGATGCTCCCACCTCTGCCCTCGCCTTTAAGATTGCCACCGACCCGTATATGGGCCGCCTGGTGTTCTTCCGCGTCTATTCCGGTAAGGTGACCGCCGGATCGTATGTTTACAACAGCCGCTCTGGCAAAAAAGAGCGTATCAGCCGCCTTTTCCAGATGAACTCCAACAAGGAAATCCCCATGGAGAGCATCGATGCAGGCGACATCGGCGCAGGAGTAGGCTTCAAGGACATCCACACCGGCGACACGCTCTGCGATGAGAACAAGCCCATCGTTCTGGAATCTATGGACTTCCCCGATCCCGTTATCGGTATCGCTGTTGAACCCAAGACCCAGAAGGATATGGACAAGCTCTCGCTGGGTCTGCAGAAACTGGCCGAGGAAGATCCTACCTTCACCGTTCGCACCGACGAGCAGAGTGGTCAGACCATCATCTCGGGTATGGGTGAACTCCATCTCGACATTATCATCGATCGTCTGAAGCGCGAGTTCAAGGTAGAGTGCAACCAGGGTAAGCCGCAGGTTAACTACAAAGAAGCCATCACCCAGACCGTCAACCTCCGCGAAGTATATAAGAAACAGAGCGGTGGTCGCGGTAAGTTCGCCGACATCATTGTCAATGTCGGTCCCGTGGACAAAGACTTCACCCAGGGTGGCCTGCAGTTCGTCAACAAGGTTACTGGCGGTAACATTCCTAAGGAATTCATCCCGTCCGTACAGAAGGGCTTCGAAAGCGCCATGAAGAGTGGTGTGCTCGGCAACTATCCGCTCGACAGCCTTAAGGTAGAGTTGCTCGATGGTTCGTTCCACCCCGTCGACTCCGACCAGCTCTCGTTCGAAGTAGCCGCCATCAACGCCTACAAGAACGCCTGCTCCAAGGCAACCCCTGTATTGCTCGAACCCATCATGGCTCTCGAGGTGGTAACGCCCGAAGAGAACATGGGTGACGTCATCGGCGACCTCAACAAGCGTCGCGGACAGGTGGAAGGTATGGAAAGCACCCGCTCGGGCGCTCGCATCGTCAAGGCCAAGGTGCCCCTGGCCGAAATGTTCGGCTACGTAACCGCCTTGCGTACCATCACCTCCGGACGTGCTACCAGTTCGATGCAGTACGACCATCACGCACCTCTCTCGGCTTCCATCGCACGCAGTGTGCTTGAAGAAGTCGGAGGCCGCGTCGATCTTATCAAGTAAACACCTATTACTAACGGACAGAGCGTCGGTGGCATAACGAATGACTCTTATGCCGCCTGACCACTGCCCAAACATAAACAAACACAAAATGAGTCAAAAAATCAGAATCAAGCTGAAAAGCTACGACCACACGCTCGTGGAGAAATCCGCCGAGAAGATTGTGAAGAATGTCAAAGCCACCGGCGCCGTGGTAAGCGGTCCAATTCCCCTTCCCACCCGCAAGCGCATCATCACCGTTAACCGCAGTACGTTCGTTAACAAGAAGTCGCGCGAACAGTTTCAGGTTTGCACCTACAAGCGCCTCATCGACATCTACAGCTCTACTTCCAAGACCGTTGATGCCCTGATGAAGCTCGAACTGCCCTGTGGCGTTGAAGTTGAAATCAAAGTGTAGTATATTAAGTGTACAACACAATATGCACGAAAGCCTCGTCCGTTCCTACGGTCGAGGCTTTTTCTGTTTGCTTACCCCCGGCGGCGGCCATAAGGTAGCATCGCCAGCCACTGCGCCATAATGGGACTGAAAAATCCGATTATGCGACAGCCAAATTCAATAATGCAATTTCAAAAAACAATTATGGAATTTTCAGATTGCATAATGCGATGTAAGCCATTGCATAATCGGATGAAGAAGTGTCGCCGTGTGGCAGTTGCCGGGCACGGTGGGCCTGCGCGGCACGAGAGTGGGTCAGGCGGACTAACCGAGAATCTGCGCCGCGTGCTCCTTGACCTTAATCTCCTTCGGGGTGATGACGCGCTCGATGATGCCGTTCTCGTCGATGATGAACGTGGTGCGCAGCGTGCCCATATACGTGCGGCCGTAGAGTTTCTTCTCACCCCACACGCCGAAAGCCTGCACCAGTTGCTTGTCCGTGTCGGCAATGAGCGGGAAGGGGAGTCCTTGCTTCTCCTTGAACTTGCGGTGCGAGGCCTCGCTGTCCACACTTGCGCCCACTACGGCATAGCCGCGGGCAAGCAGTGCCTCGTAACTGTCGCGCAGGCTGCATGCCTCGCTCGTACAGCCCGGCGTCGAGTCCTTCGGGTAGAAGTATAGGGCCAATTTCTTTCCGCGGAACTGGCTCGTGCGCAGTTCCTGTCCGTTCTCGTCGCGCCCGAGAATCTCCGGCGCCTTGTCTCCAACTTGTAGCATATGCGATTCGGTTTTAAAGTTTCTGTTTGCACAAATTTACGAAATATACTGGTGGCAACTTTGCGGTAACTCAAAAAGTTGTATTTTTGTTTAGCGATATTCAGGCATATAGCGATATGTCGCGATGAAGAATCGCACTACATATTAAAAGGCGTTACTGACGCTTTGTTTTTGGTTTTTCGAAACGTAGGAAATTTTGAAAATGCAGTCAAAAACAATGCAAAGGTCCACGCCACGGATGTGTATATGCATGAATCCGTTAGTGTGCAGAGGGTCATTGTGCCTTTATGCACACTTAATGGGTTTCTATATACTGCATGCGTGAGTGTTTACTTTGTTTGTCTACTGCATGGGTTTCCTACGACCTCGAAAAACAGACAGGCAACAGTTAAGCACTCACGTTTTTTTATTGTGTAGCCATCCAATCATTCACCTTCCGCTTTTGGGTGCTCGGCGGAGCGCACGACCAATGCTGTTTGTGTTTTGATGTTTCATGGTGTATAAGCATTTACGAAGATATGATACGTCGGTGAAGTCGTGCATTTATCAACGTGCACGGCTTGCTGATGGCTTGTTCGTGCGCTGTAGAATATTTGAGCATGAGCAAACCGAGAAGCTTGGTGTCGGACAATATCAAACTGCTTGATGTTGTTAAGCGTAATGTAGACGAAAGAGTAAAAGGTGTTTTTGACGATTCTTGTTTGTGCGAGGATGGGCATGTCCTTTCTTTTAACGAACAAGTAGCAATAGTGACGCATTATTTGCAGTTGTCAAATGATGAATCCTATGGAAAATCATATAAGCAAAAGGCAAGTTCCTTACTTAAATTGTGGTATGATTTTGTAAATGGAACTCCAAAGGAGGATAACAGAAAAGATTGTGTATGTGAAGACATATTTTATAGTTCGCTCTTTAATGAAATTATATCAGCTCCTTTTAGTGGACCAAGTAGTCATTCTTTTACATTCATTGATTTGTTTGCGGGAATTGGGGGATTCCGTATAGCTATGCAGGATTGTGGTGGAAAGTGTGTGTATTCATCGGAATGGGATGAAAATGCACAAAAAACGTACTACTACAACTTTGGCGAAGTACCATTTGGGGACATTACTCGCGAATATACCAAAGGCTTAATACCAGATGGCTTTGATGTTTTATGTGCAGGTTTTCCCTGTCAAGCTTTCTCGGTAGCGGGATATAGGAGGGGATTTGAAGATACGAGAGGAACATTGTTTTTTGATGTAGCCGAGATTATTAGAAGGAAACGCCCGAAAGCGGTCTATCTAGAAAATGTAAAAAATCTATATACGCATGACAATGGACGGACATTTGAGGTGATAAAAACGACGTTGGAAGAATTGGGATATGTGGTTTTTCATAAAGTGATGAATGCCATGGAGTATGCAAATGTTCCGCAAAATAGAGAGCGCATATTTATAGTTTGTTTTGACCCGAAGCAAGTAAGAAACTATAGTAGGTTTGCTTTTCCTGAAAAGGAACCGCTTGTATCAACCATACATAGTTGTATAGACTATAGTGTGAAGGATAAGAAGTTTTTTTATGGAGACAAAATGGGGCATATCGAAGAAATTCGTGCGGGTGTTGTGTCAAAGGATACAATATATCAATGGCGTAGACAGTATGTTAGAGAAAACAAAAGTAAAGTGTGTCCAACACTAACAGCAAATATGGGTACAGGTGGTCATAATGTACCATTAATATTGACGGATGACGGAATTAGGAAGCTAACTCCTAAAGAGTGCTTGAACTTCCAGGGATTTCCGATAAACTATTCTTTTCCGACATCAATGGCAGATTCTGCTAAATATAAACAGGCAGGCAATTCCGTGGTTGTTCCTCTTATTAAAAAGGTATGCAAAAATATTGTTACAACAATCTTGGAGAATTCCTGAAAGGATGGCAAAAAAACAAAAGGTATTTTGCTTTGCTCAAGTTGGTGGCCCAATTGAGTAAATTATTTTCTGAAAACAATGTTCCGTATTTGGACTATCGTTTAGCAGAAAACTTGTTTTGCCGATGTTATCAGGCCTTAAATGATGCTCGCTCTTGTACGGCCTATGATGCAAGGATTGCTTCTGTGGGTATCGGCATTAAGACGTTTATCTTAGGGAATAACGATAGTTCAGTAGAGAAGATTGCCGAATTTAATAAATTGAAAAAGGTTCTTGATGGTTTTCGTGGTATAGATTTAGCACGTAAACTCGGGGAGTACAGGAATGACCGGATGAGATTTGCTAATGATGCTTTTGGGGTTAATGAATCACAATATCACATTGTCGGTCGCAAAGAAGGGTTACTTAGGATTTTTAATTGTCCATATGAGGAAATAAATTTAAGCAAAATTCATTTGACTAAGGATGATGGTACATCCGTTTGTTTTAATGATGAGGAAAATGAATATTCTTTCAACATAAGCAAAAGCGTCCTGATGAAACGATTCAACGTGGAATCCGATTTTGTGGACGTTCCTGTTGAAATCGTTGAAGATCCATTACAACTTTTAGAATTGTTTTTCGCAGAACAAGAAAAACACGTATTTGAAAGAAAACAACCTAAAAGGGGAGTAGATTATGTCATACTACCTCTATATTCCTCTCGTAACGGAGAAGTACCGAAGCGTTCCGGACTAAATCAGTGGAATGCTTCCGGTCGTCCACGGCATGAAGACGAAGTGTATATACCTGTTCCGATTTCAATACATAGGGAGTTTCCCGACTTCTTTCCTAAAAGGGATTGTCCATTTAGTTTGTCTCTTCCAGATGGTAAGGTTTTGTCTGCAAAAATCTGCGAAGACAATGGAAAGGCTCTAATGTCAAATCCAAATAGGGAACTTGGTCACTGGCTCCTTCGAGATGTTCTGAAAAAGAAACCATGGACATTGGTCACTCTTGATGACTTTAATAGATATGGCTTTGATAGTATTTGTGTAGAAAAATTACATCGAGTAAATTCTAATTGGGAACAAGAGTACAAAATATACTTTGTAGAAACAGGAGAGGATTTTAAGCACTTTATGCAAATGTAATGTTTGTTTGGGGTGGTTGAGAGTAATTTTCTCTACGAAGTTGAGGTAAAATGTGTGGTAGGTTGTCTGAAAAGTTATAATTTTGGTGTGGAAAACGCTATTAACTATTAAGGCAGCATAATGAAGAAGAATGAATTTCGCTGGGGATGGGCGGCTTTGCTGCTCTGCCTGCTTGTAGGCATAGGTCTTTTGTCGACTTGCTGTCAGAAGGCCGACGACCAGGGTATCGAATACGACTCGAGTGCGTTTGTGACGCTGACGGATGCGGTGCCCGATGCTATTTTGGAAATACGCTATTTCGGCACCTATAACTTTGTGGGCGCCCGCATCGACGGCTACGAGGAGCCGACAGCGCTGCTGACCCGCAAGGCCGCCGAGGCCCTGAAGGCCGTTAGCGACGACCTGCGCAGCCAAGGCTTCCGCCTGAAGATTTACGATGCCTATCGCCCGCAGATGGGTGTGGACCACTTCGTGCGTTGGGCAGCCGACCTCGGCGATACGTCGATGAAGGAGTATTTCTACCCCGACTTGGACAAGAGTGTGCTTTTCGAGCGCGAATATATTATGGCGAAGAGCGGCCACACGCGTGGTTCTACCGTGGACCTGACGCTTTTCGACATGCACACCGAGAAGGAACTGGACATGGGCGGCACCTTCGACTGGTTTGGTCCGGAGAGCCATCCCGACTTCTGTGGCAATCCGGAGACGGGCGAATATACGGGCGGTCAGTCGCCTGCAGGTCGTAGCATCACGGCCGAGCAGTTTGCCAACCGCATGATATTGCGCCGGGCTATGCTGGCACACGGATTCAAGGCACTGGCTACCGAGTGGTGGCATTTCACACTGGTCGACGAGCCGTTCCCCGACACGTATTTCAACTTCCCGGTGAAGCAACTGAAATAGTGCGCCGCATGGTTGCGCGGCATACGGACCGGACGGCCGTCCCTGCAAAAAACGGCCGGCTGTTTGTGCGTGTGCGAAGAACGTGCTAACTTTACTTTGGAAATCATAAAACTGTAATTGAAATGGTTGAACTTTTTACCAATAGTCTTTGGATTGTCTGGGTGGTTGTAGCCCTTACGCTCCTGGTGCTCGAACTCAGTTCGGGTGACTTCTATTTTACTTGCTTCGCCATCGGTGCCCTGTGCGCCGCTCTCGTTTCTCTGGCTGGCGTACCCGTCTGGGTGCAGGTGATAGCCTGGGCCCTGTTTGCGCTGCTGAGCATCTGGCTCATACGCCCCGCGCTGAAACGCTGGCTGCATAAGGAGGAGCGTGAACGCGTGAGCAATGCCGACGCCATCATCGGTCGCGAGGTGGAAGTGCTCGAGACAATCGAGGTGGGCGGATATGGTCGCGTGCGCATCGACGGTGACATCTGGCGTGCCAAGAGCGACGAACCGACCGACATAGCCGAAGGCGAGAAGGTGCGCATAGTGGAACGGGAAAGCACCATCGTGAAGGTGGCACGCATCTGAAGACACCGCCGCTAAAGGATATTACTAATCAAATAAAATACACATCATTATGCCAGTTGCAACTATTCTACTGATTGTCATCGTGGTGCTCGTGCTTATCTTCATTAAGAAGGCCGTGGTCATCATACCGCAAAGCGAGACCCGCATCATCGAACGTCTGGGCAAGTACTACGCCACGCTCAACCCGGGCATCAACATCATCGTCCCGTTTATCGACAAGGCCAAGGACATCCCAGTACTGCGCCGTGGTCGCTATATGTATTCCAACACCATCGACCTGCGCGAACAGGTGTACGACTTCGACAAGCAGAACGTTATCACCAAGGACAACGTGCAGACCGAAATCAACGCGTTGCTCTACTTCCAAATCGTGGACCCCTTCAAGGCTGCCTACGAGATTAACAACCTGCCCAACGCCATCGAGAAGCTGACGCAGACCACCCTGCGTAACATCATCGGCGAACTCGAACTCGACGAGACGCTTACGTCGCGCGACACCATTAACACGAAACTGCGTGCCGTGCTCGACGACGCCACCGACAAGTGGGGCGTGAAGGTGAACCGCGTAGAACTGCAGGACATCACGCCGCCCGCCAGCGTGCTGCAGGCTATGGAGAAGCAGATGCAGGCCGAGCGAAACAAACGTGCCATCATCCTGACGTCCGAGGGCCAGAAGCAGTCGGCCATCTTGCAGTCGGAGGGTGAGAAGGCCTCCGTCATCAACCGTGCCGAGGCTGCCAAGCAAGAGCAAATCCTTCAGGCCGAAGGTGAAGCCACCGCTCGCATCCGCAAGGCCGAGGCAGAAGCCATCGCAATTCAGAAGATTACCGAAGCAGTGGGCCAAAGCACCAACCCGGCCAACTATCTGCTTGCACAGAAGTATATCACCATGATGGAGGAACTGGCTCAGGGCGACAAGACCAAGACGGTTTACCTGCCCTACGAGGCAACGAACCTGCTGGGCTCCATTGGTGGCATCAAGGACCTCTTCAAGGCTGAATAGGTCCGACCGACGCCTATATACATATATACACGCACGCGCAGTCCTTCCGTATCGAGGGACTGCGCTTTTTTGTGGTGCCGTCGGGGAAGGTTTTCCAAAGTGTAAATAAATTCAAAAAAATCTTCGAAATGCTTTGGTAATTAGGATAGTTTGAGTAATTTTGCACCCGCGAAAAAGTAGCAACCGCTCGCTAAATCCTTTGTTAATAGGGGTTTGAGCGTCGGAAAACTATGCGCAAATCCGCTGGCTTACGAGGATTTAAAACTGCAAGTCAAGAATTAAATAATATCAATAACTTTCAAAAAACAAGTTGAAATGCCAGGATTATTAGGAAAGAAAATCGGAATGACATCCGTTTTCAGTGCCGACGGCAAGAACGTGCCGTGCACTGTTATCGAAGTTGGTCCTTGCGTGGTGACTCAGGTGAAAAGTGTTGAGAAAGACGGTTATGCCGCTGTTCAGGTAGGCTTCCAAGAGGCTAAGGAAAAGAACACGAGCGCTCCGCTTCTCGGTCACTTTAAGAAAGCCGGTACGACCCCCAAGCGCCACTTGGCCGAGTTCACAGGTTTTGAAAAAGAACTAAATCTGGGTGACACCCTCACCGTTGCCGACGTGTTCGAAGAGGCTGCGTTTGTTGACGTAGTAGGAACTTCGAAGGGTCGCGGTTTTCAGGGTGTAATGAAGCGTCACGGTTTCGGTGGCGTAGGTCAAAGCACACACGGACAAGACGACCGTGCCCGCAAGCCGGGTTCAATCGGCGCTTGCTCCTATCCCGCTAAAGTATTCAAGGGCTTGCGTATGGGTGGCCAGATGGGCAACAAACGCGTTACTACGCAGAACTTGAAAGTGTTAAAGGTAATTCCCGAACACAACCTCCTTCTTATCAAAGGTTCTGTTCCCGGATGTAAAGGTTCAATCGTAATTGTTGAAAAGTAATGGAACTCAGCGTATTTAACATCAAAGGTGAAGATACGGGTAAGAAAGTTACCCTTAATGAAGATGTCTTCGGGATTGAACCCAACGATCACGCAATCTATCTCGACGTGAAGCGTTACATGGCCGCACAGCGCCAGGGAACTGCCAAATCGAAGGAAAGAAGTGAACTGAGTGGTTCTACTCGCAAACTGGGCCGTCAGAAGGGTGGCGGTGGCGCACGTCGTGGCGACATTAACTCTCCGGTACTCGTGGGCGGTGCTCGCGTGTTTGGTCCGAAACCCCGCGACTACTCCATCAAACTGAATAAGAAAGTAAAGGCTTTGGCTCGCCGCAGCGCCCTGACCTACAAGGTGAAGGAAAACGCTCTGCTCGTAGTGGAAGACTTCAACTTCGAGGCTCCTAAGACCAAGTCGTTCATCGAAGTGGTGAACAACCTCAAGGTGGCCGACAAGAAGATTTTGATGGTGTTGCCCGAGGCAAACAATAACATTTATCTCTCTGCTCGCAACCTGCAGAACGCAAAACTTTCTATCGCTGCAAACGTGAACACCTACAACGTGCTCGACGCAGGCGTTATGATTGTAACCGAACGCGCTCTTCAAGACATCGAGGCAATTCTAACCAAATAAAAATCGGCGATAGGATATGACTACATACATCATTAAACCTCTTGTTACCGAGAAGATGACGGACGCTACCGAGAAGCTCAACCAGTTTGGCTTCGTTGTTCGTCCGGAGGCTAACAAGCAGCAGATTAAAGCAGAAATTGAGGCCCGCTATGGCGTCAAGGTGGTTGGCATCAGCACTATCAACTATGCCGGCACCAATAAGTCGCGCTATACCCGCAAGGGACTGGTTCGCGGCCGCACCAACGCCTTCAAGAAAGCCATCGTTACGCTGAAGGAAGGCGATACTATCGATTTTTATAGCAATATCTAATAGAAAATGGCAGTACGTAAATTTAAGCCCACTACACCGGGGCAGAGACACAAGATTATTGGTACGTTCGAAGAAATTACTGCATCCGTACCAGAAAAATCTCTCGTTTACGGTAAGCGCGCAACTGGCGGCCGCAACAATGTCGGCAAGATGACGATGCGCTACATCGGAGGCGGTCACAAGAGAAAGTTCCGCTTCATCGACTTCAAACGTGAGAAAGACGGTGTACCCGCTGTCGTGAAGACCATCGAATACGATCCGAACCGCTCGGCACGTATCGCTTTGCTTTTCTACGCAGACGGTGAGAAACGTTATATCATAGCTCCAAACGGACTGAAGGTGGGTGCTGAACTCATGTCGGGTGCCGACGTGGCTCCTGAAATCGGTAACGCACTTCCCCTGAAGAACATTCCTGTTGGTACCGTGGTACACAACATCGAATTGCGTCCGGGACAGGGTGCATTGTTGGTTCGCAGCGCTGGTAACTTTGCCCAGCTCACTTCTCGTGAAGGCGACTACTGCGTAATCAAACTGCCCTCTGGTGAAACTCGTAGAATCTTAGGTGCTTGTAAGGCAACCGTAGGTGCCGTCGGCAACTCCGACCACGCCCTGGAGTCTTCCGGTAAGGCTGGTCGTTCGCGCTGGATGGGCCGTCGTCCCCACAACCGTGGTGTTGTTATGAACCCGGTTGATCACCCGATGGGTGGTGGTGAAGGACGTCAGTCTGGTGGACACCCGCGTTCACGCACTGGTTTGTATGCTAAGGGCTTGAAGACAAGATCCCCGAAGAAACAATCCAATAAGTATATCATTGAAAGACGTAAAAAATAAAGCACATAAACTATGAGTCGTTCTCTTAAAAAAGGTCCGTACATCGCTGTATCTCTCGAAAAGAAGGTTCTTGCCATGAACGAAAGCGGCAAGAAAAGCGTTGTAAAAACATGGGCACGCGCTTCAGTGATTTCTCCTGATTTCGTTGGACATACTATCGCTGTCCATAACGGCAATAAATTCATTCCTGTATACGTTACCGAAAACATGGTCGGCCACAAGCTCGGAGAGTTTGCTCCTACGCGCAAGTTCGGCGGACACGCTGGTAACAAGAAATAACAGGTCAGTTCTAGTAATAAAATAATAATAGATAATGGGAGCTAGAAAAAGATTAGCGGCTGAAAAAAGAAAAGAAGCCCTTAAAACACAGTATTTCGCCATCCTGCGAAATATTCCCTCCTCTCCCCGCAAAATGCGCTACGTGGTGGACTTGGTTCGCGGTATGGAAGTGAACCGTGCCCTTGCTACGCTTCGTTTCTCGAAGAAGGCAGCCAGCGTTGATGTTGAAAAGCTGTTGCGCTCGGCCATTGCCAACTGGGAACAGAAGAACAACCGCAAGGCGGAAGACGGAGAGCTATATATCACCAAGATTTTTGTAGATGAAGGTGCTACGCTCAAGCGTATGCGTCCTGCGCCCCAAGGTCGTGGCTATCGTATCCGTAAACGTTCTAACCATGTCACACTCCATGTGGGCACCAAAACAAATGATTAAAAATTATGGGACAAAAAGTTAATCCGATAAGTAACCGTTTAGGTATCGTACGTGGTTGGGATTCCAACTGGTATGGTGGCACTAATTTTGGTGATAAGATTCTCGAAGACAACAAGCTTCGTAAGTATCTCGAAGCCCGTCTGCCGAAGAATAGCGTAGCACGCATCGTGATTGAGCGCACCCCGAAGCAGGTGACCCTCACGATCTGCACTTCTCGTCCGGGCCTTATCATTGGTAAGGGTGGCGAAGAGGTAAACACTCTAAAGGAAGAAATCAAGAAGATCACGAATAAAGAAATTCAGATCAACATCTTTGAGATTCGTAAGCCCGATTTGGACGCTACCATCGTGGGCAACACAATCGCTCGCCAGATTGAAGGCAAGATTGCCTATCGTCGTGCAATTAAAATGGCCATTGCCAACGCCATCCGTATGGGTGCGGAAGGTATCAAGGTTCAGGTATCCGGTCGTTTGAACGGCGCCGAAATTGCCCGTAGTGAAATGTTCAAGGAAGGCCGCACTCCTTTGCACACGTTCCGTGCAGATATCGACTACTGCCAGACTGCAGCACTTACGAAAGTAGGTCTGATTGGCATCAAGGTTTGGATCTGCCGTGGCGAAGTTTATGGTAAACGCGACTTGGCTCCGAACTTCACCGCCGAGAAAGAATCTCGCCGTGAGAACTTCGGTGGTCGTGGTGGTCGCCGCAACCGCGGAAATCGTAACTATAACCGTTAATTAGTACTCGAAAGTAATTATGTTACAGCCAAAAAGAACTAAATACAGAAGACCGCAAAAAGGCCGTTGCAAAGGAAATGCACAGCGTGGCAACCAGCTCGCTTTTGGTAGCTTCGGCATCAAGAGCCTTGACACGCATTGGCTGACCGGTCGTCAGATAGAAGCCGCTCGTGTGGCTATGACGCGTTATATGCAACGTGAAGGTCAGAGTTGGATTCGCATATTCCCCGACAAACCCGTAACCAAGAAACCTGCTGACGTACGTATGGGTAAAGGTAAGGGTGACCCCGTAGGATATGTATTCCCCATCACTCCTGGTCGTATTATTTTTGAAATTGAGGGTGTGCCCTTCGAAGTGGCTAAAGAAGCCTTGCGCCTCGCTGCCCAGAAGCTCCCCGTAACCACGAAATTTGTAGTGAGACACGACTACGATAAAAACGCTTGATTATGAAAATCGCAGAAATTAGACAAATTCCGGAGGCTGAACTCCAGGAACGCTTGGCGACAGAACAGGCTAAATACGCACAAATGTTGCTGAATCATAGCGTATCTCCCCTCGAAAATCCCTCTCAGATTAAAGAGGCTCGTCGTACAATAGCAAAAATTAAGACTGTTCTCCGTGAGAACGAACTCAACAATAAATAATCGTCCATATGGAAGCTAGAAACTTAAGAAAAACCAGACAGGGAATTGTACGTAGCAACAAGATGGACAAAACGATTGTTGTTGCTTCGCAGTTCAAAGAAAAACACCCCATTTATGGGAAGTTTGTCTCCAAGACGAAGAAGTATTATGCTCATGACGAAAAGAATGAATGCAATGTCGGCGACACTGTATTGATCATGGAAACTCGTCCTCTGAGCAAGCAGAAGCGTTGGAGAGTAGTAAAAATCGTAGAAAGAGCTAAGTAATTATGATACAGGTAGAAACTAAACTGAATATTGCGGATAACAGTGGAGCTCGTGAAGCTGTTTGCATTCGCGTTTTAGGTGGAACGCGCCGTCGCTATGCTACGGTAGGCGACATCATCGTAGTGGCCGTGCACAATGTTCTTCCTACAAGCGATCTTAAGAAAGGTGCCGTATCAAAGGCTTTAATCGTTCGTACCAAAAAAGAAATCCGTCGTGCCGACGGTTCTTACATACGCTTTGATGACAACGCCTGCGTGTTGCTTAACAACGCCGGTGAACTGAGAGGCAGCCGTATTTTTGGTCCTGTTGCCCGTGAACTTCGCGCAACGAACATGAAAGTCGTTTCTTTGGCTCCTGAGGTTCTTTAACTTTTAAAATCGTTACAGAATAATGAGTAAGTTACATATAAAGAAAGGCGACACCGTTTTTGTGAACGCTGGCGAAGACAAGGGTAAGACCGGTAAGGTGCTGAAAGTCCTCGTTGAAAAGCAGCGCGCAATCGTAGAAGGTGTTAACATGGTTTCAAAGAGCCAGAAGCCTAACGCAAAGAATCCTCAAGGTGGAATCGTGAAGATGGAAGCACCTATCCACATTTCCAACCTTAATGTATTGGATCCGAAATCTGGTAAAGCAACCCGCATCGGCCGTCGTAGAAACGACGAAGGCAAACTGGTTCGCTATGCCAAAAAATCTGGAGAGGAGATTAAGTAATGAGTAATACAGCTAGTCTTAAACAAGAGTATGCTGAGCGCATTGCGCCAGCACTGCAGAAGCAGTTCAACTACAAATCTTCCATGCAAATTCCTCGCCTGACCAAAATCGTGGTCAACGAGGGTCTTGGCATTGCAACTGCTGATAAGAAAATCATCGATGTGGCTATCAACGAACTTTCTGCCATCACTGGCCAGAAAGCCGTGGCTACTATCTCTCGCAAAGACGTTTCGAACTTCAAACTTCGTAAGAAGATGCCTATCGGGGTGATGGTAACCCTTCGCCGTGAGCGCATGTACGAATTCCTGGTGCGTCTTGTTCGCGTAGCTCTTCCGCGTATTCGCGACTTCAAAGGTATTGAAAGCAAGCTCGACGGCCGTGGCAACTATACGCTCGGCATTCAGGAGCAGATCATCTTCCCGGAGATTAACATCGATACCATCGAGCGCATCACCGGTATGAACATCACCTTCGTGACCACTGCAAAGACCGACGAGGAAGGATATGCATTGTTGAAGGAGTTTGGTCTTCCGTTTAAAAACGCAAAAAACAGTTAGTAAGATATGGCAAAAGAATCAATGAAAGCACGTGAGGTTAAGCGTGCCAAGTTAGTAGCCAAATATGCTAAGAAGCGTGCAGCTTTGAAAGATATTGTAAACAAGAGCAATGATCCTGTTGAGGCTTATGAGGCAGCTCGTAAACTTCAGGAAATTCCTCGCAATGCAAATCCTATCCGCTTGCACAATCGCTGTAAGATTACGGGACGTCCCAAAGGATACATTCGTATGTTTGGCCTGTCGCGTATTCAGTTCCGCGAGATGGCATCCAACGGTTTGATACCGGGTGTTAAGAAAGCAAGTTGGTAAACACTAAATACACATTTATTAATATTGTCGGGGTAGTCCCGATCAATTAACAAATTCATTTTATGACAGATCCCATTGCAGATTATTTGACGCGGTTACGCAATGCCATCCAGGCTAAGCACAGGGTGGTAGAGATTCCCGCATCAAATCTGAAAAAGGACATCACCAAGATCCTTTTTGAGAAGGGTTACATCCTCAACTACAAGTTCGAGGAAGAAGGACCTCAGGGCACCATCAAGATTGCCTTGAAGTATGACCCTCAGACCAAAGAAAGTGCTATTAAAAGCCTTCAGCGCATTTCCCGCCCTGGTATGCGTAAGTATACCGGCTACCGTGAGATGCCACGCGTAATTAACGGATTGGGTATAGCAATTGTATCCACATCCAAAGGTGTAATGACAGACAAGGAAGCTTCTATCGAGAAGATCGGTGGAGAGGTTCTTTGCTATATCTATTAATGTAAGGAGGAACAAAATGTCTAGAATTGGTAAATTGCCGATTAACATTCCTGCCGGTGTTACTGTAAACATCGAGGATAATGTAGTGACCGTAAAAGGTCCGAAGGGTGAGCTTACTCAGGCTGTGAATCCTTCCATTAATGTAACTATTGAAGACGGTTCTATCCATTTCGCTATCGACGAGAAGAACGACCAGGTAGAGCAGAAGCAGAAGCAAGCCTTCCACGGCCTGTATCGCGCCCTGATCAACAACATGGTGGTTGGCGTAAGCGAAGGTTACAAGAAAGAACTCGAACTCGTAGGTGTGGGTTATCGTGTGTCTAACCAGGGCAACCTCATGGAGTTTACCCTTGGCTATACTCACAGCATCTTCTTGCAGTTGCCGCCTGAAATCAAGGTGGAGACCAAGACGGAGCGCAATAAAAACCCGTACATCTGTCTTGAGTCCTGCGACAAGCAGTTGTTAGGCCTTGTATGTGCAAAAATTCGTTCATTCCGTAAACCGGAGCCTTATAAGGGCAAGGGTATACTTTATATCGGTGAGAAGATCCGTCGTAAGAGCGGAAAGGCTGCCGGTGCTAAGTAATAATTAAGAGGAGAAAAAAATTATGACTACAAGAAAAGAACAACGTCGCATCAAGATTAAATATAGGGTTCGTAATAAGATTTCCGGAACCACGGAACGTCCCCGCTTGACTGTTTTCCGCAGCAACAAGCAAATCTATGTGCAAATAATTAATGACGAAACCGCTTCTACGTTGGTAAGCGCTTCCTCTTTGGGCTTGGAGACCATGCCTAAGAAAGAACAGGCCGCCAAAGTGGGAGAAATGATTGCCGAGAAAGCTCTTGCCGCAGGCATCACCACCGTTGTATTTGACCGTAACGGTTACCTGTACCACGGCCGTGTGAAGGAAGTGGCTGAAGGCGCTCGTAAAGGTGGACTTAAACTATAGAAGATTATGGCAAACAGAATAAACGTAAACAGCGAAGAATTAAAAGATAGACTGGTTGCTATCAATCGTACAACGAAGGTAACCAAGGGTGGTAGAACCTTTACTTTCGCCGCTATCGTAGTAGTGGGCGATGGTAATGGTGTCATCGGCTATGGCTTGGGTAAGGCTGGCGAAGTTTCGGCCGCTATTGCCAAGGGCGTTGAGGCTGCCAAGAAGAACCTTGTTAAGGTGCCCGTATTGAAGGGTACTGTTCCCCACGAGATGAGTGCTCATTATGGTGGTGCAGAAGTTATTCTGCTTCCTGCCTCTGAGGGTACTGGTGTCGTAGCCGGTGGTGCTATGCGTGCCGTGCTCGACAGTGTGGGTATCAAGAATGTCCTGGCTAAGTCCAAGGGCTCTTCCAACCCTCACAATTTGGTTAAAGCAACGATTGCCGCTCTGAGCAATATGCGTGATGCACGCACCATTGCCGCCCAGCGTGGAATCTCAGTGGAAAAAGTTTTTAGAGGATAATACGACTATGGCAACAATAAAAATTGAACAAATCAGAAGTCGGATTCATACTCCGAAAGACCAAAAAGGAACGCTCGACGCACTTGGACTTCACAAGATGCATCAGCAAGTCGAAATCGTTGACAACGAGTGCACTCGTGGCATGATTCGCAAAGTAAGTCACTTGATTAAGGTCATAGAATAATACAGTAGAAAATATGAAATTACATACACTTAAACCAGCAGCAGGTTCTACTCATCACGATAGAAGAATTGGTCGCGGACCAGGTTCTGGCATGGGTGGCACTTCTACTCGTGGACACAAAGGAGCAAAAGCACGCTCCGGCTACCACAAGAAGATTGGTTTTGAAGGTGGTCAGATGCCTCTTCAGCGTCGTCTTCCCAAATTTGGTTTTAAGAACATCAACCGCGTAGAGTATAAAGCCATCAACCTCGTAGTGCTTCAGGAACTCGCTGAAAAGAAGAACCTCGAGAAGATTGGTCGCGAAGAACTCATCTCTGCAGGTTTCATCTCGAAGAACCAGCTTTTCAAGATTCTTGGCGAAGGCGAGCTCAAACTGAAATTGCAAGTTGAAGCAAACGCATTCTCCAAAAAGGCTGAGGAAGCTATTGTGGCTTTGGGAGGCACTGCAACTAAACTCTAACCTATTGTTATGAAAAAGTTAATAGAGACCATTAAGAATATCTGGAGAATTGAGGACCTGCGTGTTCGCCTCCTCATCACTCTCTTGTTCGTTGCCATCTATCGATTTGGCTCGTTTGTAGTGCTGCCCGGCATCGACCCGAGTAAGCTGGCTGCTTTGCAGGCGCAGACAAACGAAGGACTTATGTCTCTGTTAAACATGTTTTCCGGTGGCGCCTTCTCAAATGCTTCGGTATTTGCTTTAGGTATCATGCCGTACATCTCGGCCTCCATCGTAATACAATTGTTAGCAGTAGCAGTACCTTATTTCCAGAAGCTGCAACGCGAAGGAGAGAGTGGTCGTCGTAAGATTAACCAGTACACGCGCTGGCTTACCATCGTCATCCTACTGTTCCAGGCACCGACCTACATGATTAACCTGCGTTCGCAGGTGGGTCAGAGCGGAGCCTTCATCGTAGGCGACACGTTCTGGTTCATGCTTTCCTCTGCCATCATCCTGGCAGCCGGAAGTATGTTTATCCTGTGGCTTGGTGAGCGCATCACGGACAAAGGACTTGGCAACGGTGTATCCCTGATCATCATGATTGGTATCATCGCCCGCTTCCCCAGTGCCATCATGGAAGAGTTCACAACGGCTCTTTCGGGTGCTGAAGGCGGCGGTCTCATCAAGTTCCTGTTCGAGATTGTAGCATTGCTCTTCGTAATGGCCCTGTCCATCATCCTCGTAAAGGCAGTGCGCAAGGTGCCCGTACAGTATGCCAAGCGCATGGAAGGCAACCGCCAGTTCGGTGGTGCCCGCCAGTACATCCCCCTCAAGCTTTTTGCAGCAAACGTAATGCCTATCATTTTTGCACAGGCAATCATGTTCATACCGGCAACTCTGCTTTCTGCGTTCTCGAGCAACGGCGGCGGTACATTTGTAAGAATGTTGTCCGATCAGTTCAGTTTCCCATATAACGTACTTTATGTGATTCTGATTGTGGCCTTCACTTACTTCTACACTGCCATCACGATGAACCCGAACCAGATGGCCGACGACATGAAGCGCAACAGCGGATTCATTCCCGGTGTGAAGCCTGGCAAACCGACTGCCGACTATATCGACACCGTGATGACTCGAATCACCTTCCCCGGTTCGTTGTTCATCGCGTTGATAGCCATCATGCCGGCCTTTGCCGTACTCCTCGGAGTGAAGCAAGGATTTGCCCAGTTCTTTGGTGGCACGTCGCTGTTGATTCTTGTCGGTGTGGTTATTGACACGCTGCAGCAGATTCAGAGCTACATGCTCGTTCGCCACTACGAAGGTCTGCTCAGCACAGGTCGCACTCGTACCTCCTCATCGGTATCCGCATACTAATCCAACCCTGCATTAACAAATAAATTATGTCAAAGCAACTTGTAATTGAACAGGATGGCGTAATTGCAGAGTCTCTTAGCAATGCAATGTTCCGTGTGGAGCTTGAGAATGGCCATGTCATTACGGCACACATTTCAGGAAAGATGCGCATGCATTACATCAAGATTCTTCCCGGCGATAAGGTGAAGGTCGAAATGAGTCCTTATGACCTGACGAAGGGGCGAATCGTATTCAGATATAAATAAATAAGCAATATAGAATAATAATGAAAACAAGAGCATCCTTGAAGAAGCGTTCCGCTGATTGCAAAATAGTACGGCGCAAGGGTCGTTTGTATGTGATTAATAAGAAAAACCCGAAGATGAAACTTCGTCAGGGTTAATCAAGTTATCGCTAATAATAAAACTAGTATATGGCAATAAGAATTGTTGGTGTAGATTTACCCCAGAACAAGCGTGGGGAAATCGCCCTGACCTATATCTATGGAATAGGTCGCAGTAGTGCTGGCAAAATCCTTGAAAAGGCCGGCATAGACAAAGACATCAAGGTGAAGGACTGGACCGACGACCAGGCCGCAAAGATCCGTGAAGTCATTGGTGCCGATTTCAAAGTAGAGGGTGACCTCCGCAGCGAAATCCAAATGAACATTAAACGTCTTATGGACATTGGTTGCTACCGTGGCGTACGCCATCGTATCGGTCTTCCCGTACGTGGTCAGAGCACGAAGAACAATGCCCGCACTCGCAAGGGTCGCAAGAAGACAGTTGCAAATAAGAAAAAGGCTACTAAATAATAGATAATTATGGCAAAGAAAACAGCAGCTAAGAAACGCAACGTGAAGGTTGATGCCCTGGGCCAACTTCATGTTCACAGTTCTTTTAACAATATCATTGTAAGCTTGGCTAACAGCGAAGGTCAGATTATCTCTTGGTCGAGTGCCGGTAAGATGGGTTTCCGCGGTTCTAAGAAGAACACGCCGTATGCCGCCCAGATGGCCGCACAGGACTGTGCAAAGGTAGCCTTCGACTTGGGTCTTCGTAAGGTGAAAGCCTACGTGAAGGGTCCGGGTAACGGTCGTGAATCGGCCATCCGTGCCATCCACGGTGCAGGTATCGAAGTAACCGAAATTATCGACGTTACTCCGCTTCCGCACAATGGTTGCCGTCCTCCGAAGAGAAGAAGAGTTTAATGAAATTTGTAGAACAAACTGAAAAATAATTAAGAATAATGGCAAAGTATACAGGACCAAAGTCTCGTATTTCGCGTCGATTTGGCGAAGCTATCTTCGGACCGGACAAAGTGCTTGCAAAGCGCACCAATCCTCCCGGACAGCAGGGAAACAATCGTCGTCGCAAGACATCCGAATATGGTGTAATGTTGGCTGAAAAGCAGAAGGCCAAGTACACCTATGGCGTGCTGGAGCGTCAGTTCCGTAATATGTTCGACAAGGCAGCAGCTGCCAAGGGTATTACGGGTGAAATTCTGTTGCAGAATCTGGAATGCCGTCTTGACAATGTAGTCTATCGTCTGGGTATTGCTCCCACTCGTGCCGCTGCCCGTCAGTTGGTCAACCACCGTCACATCACCGTTGATGGCGGCGTGGTGAACATTCCTTCCTACAGCGTTAAGCCCGGACAGATTGTTGCAGTTCGCGAAAAGTCGAAGAGCCTCGAGGTTATCACCGACTCACTTGCTGGTTTCAACCACAGCAAATACCCCTGGGTAGAGTGGGACGAGAGCGTAAAGGGTGGCAAGTTGCTTCACAAGCCCGAGCGCGCTGATATTCCTGAAAACATTAAGGAACAGCTCATCGTCGAGTTGTACTCTAAGAACTAATTAGTTGGCAAACAAAATAAGCGTGTCGTGCGCCTCATACTTGCACGACCGCTTGTTTACCGACAACTCCCAATCTTTAAACAAATCGAACAATATGGCAATATTAGCATTTCAGAAACCCGACAAGGTCATCATGTTGGAGAGTGACAATTTCTATGGCAAGTTTGAGTTCCGCCCGCTGGAGCCCGGATTTGGCACGACCATAGGAAATGCATTGCGTCGCATCCTGCTGTCGTCCCTTGAAGGTTATGCCATCAACACCATTAAGATAGAAGGTGTTGAGCATGAATTTGCCTCCGTCCCGGGAGTGCGTGAGGACGTGACGAACATCATCCTCAACTTGAAGCAGGTTCGCTTCAAAAAGTTAGTGGAAGAGTACGATACGGAGAAGACCCAGATGACCATTACCAACACCAAGGAGTTTAAGGCCGGCGACATCCATCTCAACGGATTCGAGGTGCTGAACCCCGACTTGGTAATCTGCCATCTCGACAACCCAAAAGTTAGCATGACAATCGAACTGAGCGTCAACAAAGGACGCGGCTACGTTCCCTCTGAGGAAAACCGCATCTTCTGCGATACCATCAACACGCTCGCCATCGATTCCATCTACACCCCCATCCGCAATGTGAAGTACAGCGTCGAGCCTTTCCGCGTTGAGCAGAAGACCGACTACGACAAGCTTGTGCTCGAAATCACAACGGACGGATCCATCCAGCCGAAAGATGCGCTCAAAGAAGCCGCACGCATACTCATCTATCATTTTGCCCTGTTCTCCGACGAAAGCATCACCGAGGACAACAGTGCAAACCTCGAAAACCATCCGATAGACGAAGAAGCATTGCGCATGCGTCAGCTCCTGAAGCAGAAACTCAACGACCTCAACCTCTCCGTTCGCGCCCTCAACTGCTTGAAGGCTGCCAACGTAGAGACTCTGGCCGACCTCGTTCAGCTCAACAAGAACGACCTGCTCAAGTTCCGCAACTTCGGTAAGAAATCACTCACCGAGCTTGATGATTTGCTCGCGGGTAAGAATCTGTCGTTTGGGATGGATATCACTAAATACCAATTAGGCGACGAATAATAAACGACTAAAGTTGCCAAAACGCTCAAAACAACAATGAGACACAATAAGAAATTCAACCATCTGAGTCGCACTGCATCCCACAGAGCCGCCATGCTTTCCAACATGGCCGTGTCCCTGATCATGCACAAAAGAATCACTACGACTCTCGCCAAGGCAAAGGCTCTGAAGAAATACATCGAGCCCCTCATCACCAAGTCTAAGAACGATACCACCAACTCGCGTCGTGTTGTGTTCAGTTATCTGCGCGACAAATATGCCGTAACAGAACTGTTCAAGAACATCTCCGAGAAAGTGGCCGACCGTCCGGGTGGATACACTCGAATCATCAAACTCGGCTTCCGTCAGAGTGATGGTTCCGACATGGCCTTTATCGAACTCGTTGACTACGATGAGAACATGGCCAAGACGGCAGAAAAGAAGACGCGTCGCTCGCGTCGTTCGCGCAAGGCTGCTGCTGAAGCACCTGCTGCCGAAGTACCCGCACAGGAGGCACCCGTTGCAGAGGAAGTTCCCGCCGAACAGCCTGCAGAAGAAACGCCTGCTGCCGAAGCCGAGTAAACTCGCACAGACAATTCTAAACACCATTTTAAGGCGGTGCAGATTCCATCCGGATTCTGCACCGCTTGCCTTACTGAACACGCCCTGCACCTTTACCATGTCCACTACCGACTTCGCCGTCTTCCGGTCATAGTCCTTCTGCATCGACATTGCCTTGCGTATGCCGCGCAGGTCTTTGGCGAGTCCATTTACGGCCTCGCGCATCTGCTCGCTTGATTTTGCCGCTTTGAACACGTATTCGCGCATAGACGCCATAACGCCCATAGGCTTGTCAATGTCTTCCTCGATAGTGGCCTTCTCCGTTTCCGTAGGTTCCGGAATATCCGCGTCTACGATAGCCAGTTCGGGGAATGATTCGACATCACCTTCAGGCGTCAGGCCGTCAGCCTCGCCCGGGTCACGGTAAACAGCAGAGTCTTTACTGATAGGTCTTGGTGACCTGCGAACAGTAACAGCACCCTCAATGTCGCATTGTCCAGTCTCAAGCCATTGTTGAATACCTGCTACAATGTTTTGTTCATTGTCGTGTGTCAGTTTGTCTGCATCGAAAGTGTACTCCACCATTTCCACTTCCTTATGTGGACGGAAACGATTATTTGAGTATGGGGTCTTGATAACAACGCTAACAACTTTGAACTCGCCATTCTGCTTGTTGTGCTTAGCATTTGCATGGTGGTCTGAAATACGCATTGTCAATTGCTCTCCGTCTATAACCTGTATGTTATATCCACTATGGTCTTCACTCTCGGTCTTCATAGACTTACGCAATTCAGCGAGAAATTCTTCTGCTGGCAACTGGCTCTCAGCAACTTTTTCAGCCAAGGAAGAAAGATTTTTGTCAATTTCTTCTCTGTTTTCAGAATTTATTTCTACCTTTATACCCGAAAGATGTGCATCCCTTTGTACAGCCTGGGCATCATCAGATGTTTGCAGCCGCGTGGGGTGAGCATCTTTTTTTGTTTCCGAATACAAAGTATTGTCTTCTCCAAGCCCAAGTTCCTCACGCTTCACGATGTCACGCGCAAGGTCTATTGGGCGTTCCTTGCCACGCTCCAAACGCTCCTTGCTGCGCCACAAGATGTAACGCAGTTCGTTGTCGCCAAGTTCAAACCACTTCGGCAACTTCAACGAGCCAAGGAACTTGTCAAGCAATCTGCGGACGGTGGCTTTGATTTTCTGCCATAAGGTACGCTCGCCCTCGCTGAACTCCTCAAACGGTTTCTCTGCCATGCGTCCGAACAATTCATCAACAGCATTGCGTCTGTGCTGCTCGTAACTCTTGGCACGCTTTCCGTTCTTGGTCGTATCGTCGATAAAGGCACGACCTGCAGCATCATCAACGCCTTTCTTCAAGTCGTCGCGCAAATGCTGATAGGTCTCGTCAAGGAAGTCATTGTAGTTATCCTCGCCAACAAGTTCACGCAAACCCTTATGGGCAATAATCTCATGCCCGACACTGGCTTTCACATCGTCAATGTCCTTGTTGTTGTCAAGAACGATGTTCACCTGTCCTGTGGCTGTGTCATACCAGCCTTTGGACTTGCGTCTACGCTCTTGCACCGCTGCATTGGGGTGTGTGATTTCGTTCACGTCTTCAATGATATTGATGTCCGTGTGCAACTTCTCACCCATCTGCTGAACGGCACTGCGCATCATGTCGCGGTCTTCCTGCATGGTACGCTTCACCTTGGCGTTAAGGGCTTCCACCTGCTCGTCAGTGATGGCACCAGCCTGTCGCTGTTGAGGCTCACGACCTGCGGCTTCTACCATTGCATCAACCTCACTCGGTTTAAGAATGCGGTTTACTTTCATGGCACCAGTGATAACCCAAGGGTCTGTGTTCGGGTCGGGATTGGTGCGATACCTGTATGAGCCGTTTTCGGGCAGTCGTGGCAGACCTGCAAGCGAGTGTTGGAACTTTCCACTTGCGTTCATGCCGTAACTCATGGCTTCCTCTTGGTAGTCCACATCGTTCGCATACTCCACCTCTGCCCACACAAAGTTGGCAGGGAACAACTCGCGCTGTCCTGTTTCGGGGTTCATGCGGTTGAACTGGAGCGCGTATGGTATCTCGCCCAAGTGCCAACCGGGACGGTATGCTAACTTGCCGCTACCTCCCTGTGTTCCCTTGCCACCTGCCTTAACCTGCTGGCGACCTGTCTTTGTAACACCTGCAACTGGGGCTGCATCTGCATCAAGCCATATACCCACTGGAGTAGCCTCGCCGTTCGGGTTTGCTACCATAGGAGGATAAAGTTTGCCGCCTTTCAGCACAAACACCTTATAGCCGATGCCGGTCTTTGTCGGTGGCTCGTCCTCGCGGATGCGGTACTTTGCGGTGTCTTCTGTTACATTTTCGCCGTTTTCCTTGGCACTTAAAATTTCTTTTAGTACCTTAGCAACGTCTCCTTGCTTGGAGCCGGTAAACATTCCGGTCTTGAACTCCTCGCTTAGGAGGCTTTTTTGTAAGGCTACCTCATGCAGGTAGAAGCGGTGTGTGCCGTTCTTCGGGTCAACCAATTCTTTTGCAATAACCACTCCCACATAACCTTCACCTCCAATCGCAACAGGAGCGGCGAAAGTTACTGAACCATATCCACGTCCCTTCCAATTCTCCTGACGGTCAATGATGGCACCTTCCTTGATGATGTCGGGAACAGCTGCAAAAGCAATGGCCTTGTTTCTGCCAATGCCATGAGCAATACTATCTTTCACGCTGCGCTCGTCAAGCAACACCGTTCCGACACCCTCACGCTCCACCTTACCCTCATACTTTTCAGCATAGTACTCGGCAACCCTTTCCGTCAAAGGAGTATCACCCTTGACAAACTCATCGCCCGTCAGAGAGGAAACGTAATTGTCGCTCAGCAAATAGTCACGTTGAGCCACACGGTCATCAAGAGCTATCTCGCGTGCATCAACGCCATAACCCTGTGTCGGCTCGTCCGGCGCAAGCGAGTAGAAAAGCCTATCCCGTTCTAACACAGTGTGGTTCTCCTTGGCTGTGCGGTAGAAGTCAAGAGCTCGCTCAAGCCTACCACGCACCGCATCGTCAATCTCTATGCCGCCGCCGAGCAGTGTCTCAAGGTTTTTCACGGTCTTGTCAAGCGCATTAAAGTATCTCGCCCCGAAGTTCGAGACGTCCACCTCATAGCCATTCCCTCGGCGGTTGTTGCCCTTGAAGTCTTTGATGTTCGCCTTGCCAATCTGCATTCCTTCAGCAGGATTGTCGATATCCCACTGGCACGAAGCCACACGTCCCCAATGGTCGCTCATGCGATAGATGTCGCCACTCTCGCGGTCAATGAGATACTCGCTGTCTGAGAGCGGACTCTTGTGGTGCTCATACTTGCCGCTTGCCTTCATGTCTTGCCATGCGTCAGCCACGCCACGGTCGCCTGTCGGGACAGCCTTAAACTTTGCGTCCGTATGTATGTAGTAGTCGTTCAGTGTCGGAGTCCTGTGCACACTGCGGTAGGGTGCATAAACCTCGTGGTTCTTCGGGTTGCCCAAAAAATTATACAGTGGGATGATACCTCTTACTCTCGACACGTTTTTGTCGGTCACCTTGTCTCCTACTATCTCCCTTATCTTCTCTTCACTATATGCCTCGTCCACCTTAGCATACTGACCCTCACCGGCATAAATCCAGGCAACATCGTCAAGGCTTACACGCTTCTCGTAAACCCTGCCTCCGCCTGCATATTCCTTAGCCTCCATGCGGCTCGTGCTGACAAAGCCGCCCTGCTCGATAGGCTTGCTGCTATATACAGTAATCTCACCCTCTTGCAGTGCTCTCTCTGCATCCTCACGGGTAAAGTCGGGATAGGAGTCAAGACCCTCACCTTCACGCACCGCCTCTTCATAAGTCTTTATGTCATCTATGGAACGGATGCCGACGTGGTAGTCGTCCTCCATCGCATTCCTGCCGACAACAAGACGCAGCTGGGCATCCTTGTGGGGATTAGCCTCGCGTTTCCTTATCTCTGTCCTGGGGTCAAACCCACCAAGCATGTCCGCCATCGCCATGTCGGCGAAGTCCTCCGCGCTCATGTCCTTCAGCTTATCGTTGTAGCCGGCGAACAGATTGCGAGCCATCGTCCAGTACTCCCTCAGCATGTCGCGCAGCGTGCGGAATATATCCATGATGCGAGCCTTGTTGATAGGACCTTTAGCCTTCGCCACCTCGCGCTCCTCAAGCTCCTTCAGCTGCTCTGCGCCACGGCGACCGCTGAAGTGGCTGAACACCTCGTGCATCAGCTCGTTCTCGTCCTCGATTTCCGGGTACAGCTTCTTCACATAGTCCACCACGGTCTGCTTTTCGCGCAACTTACCTTTCAGATGCTCCCACGCTTCGGGGTTAGCCTTCTCCAACGCCTCGCTCCACAGGTGGTCATACTCGTGCAGCGGCGTCTCGCGAGTCGCAATGCGTGGGTCGATGTATATCTTCCCACCCAGCGTGAAGCCGTACGCCTCACCGTCAGCAGTGCGGAAGAACTGTATGTCGCCCTGAGGCTTGATGCCCTCAACAAAGTATCTGTCTATGTCACTGAGCACCCTGCGGGGACTCGCTTCATCGTACTCCGCATAATGCTCGCTGTCCCATCCGTTACCGAAATCAACCGACACCGCACCGTCGTTCCTTGCAACAAGCCTGCGCAGAACAGCCTGCTGTGCCGCAGTCGGAGCCACGGCAAGGTTGATAGTCCCGGCATTCACGTCTATCCTGATGGCACCTCTCTCGATGAAGTCCGGCATCGAAGTATCAATGCCGCTCGGAGTGTTGCCGTCTGCCTCGTAGTTCAACTGTTTCACATCCCTGTGGTCAACGGCACGCTGCCCTCTCAGACCGCTTGTGTCGGCACCTTCGTCCATCTGATGTCTGCCGCTGAAGTCAAGCATCGTGCCGTCAGGCAGGATATAGCCGGCCTCGCGCAGGTCTTGCGTCGTGCCGAAGCGTTTTTTTTGCGGCATTGAAGATTTTCTCCGTCTCCGCAGCATCCTTTTCCGGAACTTTCTGTAACTTTGCAGACGAAACCGATTGCTGGGACGCGTGCTGTTCGTCAGTGTTTGACGTGTCATTTAGTACAGTAGTCGGTTTTCTGTTCGTATAAAAGTTGGTAAACCGTTCAAGGCCTGATTTTGATTGTTCTGTCGTTACCGTGTAAGTTACTCCGTCACGCACAATTTCATAAGCGACCTTTCCACCTTTTTGCTTGCGTTCACCGTTTTTGATAATATCGGGAATAAACAATATCTCTTCCGCTTTATATTGATTGGAAGATGTCCCATAATGTCCGAAGATACTATGCTTAGTGCCTGCGCCATGTTCATTGCCCTGGCGCATGACGATACGGCGTTCTTTGCCGTCCTTGTCCGTTATGGTCAGCGGCTGGTTATCCTTACTGCCCGTGAACACGTCCACAACCGCCTGCTGCTCCGCCGTAAGCTCGCGCCCCTGAAGCTCCGCAGCAATCTGCGCTTTACGCCTCTCCACGCGAGTACCCATAAGGTGCACGCCCCTGCCGTTCGCCGCATCCAGCACACGCTGACCTACCTTGTGGTCAAACGTCGCCTCGATGCCCATAGCGTTGAGATGGTCTTCCATAACCTTCAAGACCTTCTTCTCGTTCTTCGTAGGCTCAAAGGGTTTCTCGCCTTTCTTATGCTCGGCTACCTCATCCTCAAGGCTGAAGCGGATGTCAGGGTTCGTCGCGTCAAACCCGCCGTTGTTATCCGTCGCACTCTTGATCTGCTCCGGACGGAATACGGCATAACTGTCAGTCAACTTTGTAGTATATTCAGAGTCTGTACCCTCAAGCACATTACGCACAATTAGACCATCGTAGCCATTCTCTTCAGCATAGCGGGCCCAATCGTCAGTGCTACGACCATCAACATCTTTCCAATCTGCACCCTTGGCATCAATCACCAGCGGGTTGCGCATATTCAGGTAGCACGCCCTTACGCGGTCGTTGTCATACTCCATCCACTCCTCAACCCAACGACGGGCAAACTCCTTGTCGGCAGTAAACCAAAAACCATCGTGGGCAATGTCTCTGTCAAAGCGGTTGATGGGAACCTGAACCTCTTCGCCAATAGTGTCCGCGTCAACTGCGTTAGCATTATACACCACCAGCGGCTCGCCGTTCTCATCCACAACCTTGGAAGAATTTTCAAAATTCTCTTTGAGTTTCAGAATTTCTTTTTTTACCTTTGCAATGGCAGAGGCGTCCAGGGCGTTAAGTTCGGGGGCATTGTACATCTGAACATCTGCCACCTTTTTCTTAAATTCTGTGGCTACGGCCATACCCGTTTTCCCTATCTCAATCGTTCCTACCACTACCACACCGTTTATTCTCTTGTAAACAGTGTATGCTCGTCCCTCGTTGGTGTCATATTGTGGATTTGGGATTATTGCATCATAATTATTGAGATAATATGGCAGCAAGGCTATATCTTCAGCCGTGATGTCTATTTGTCCACGTTGGTCCTCACCCTCACCATGATGTTTGTCTACGTGTATAATGCGACTTGATTCAATTATCACGCCATTGATGGGATGACCTGTTAGATTTTCCAACTTCTTTTTAAGCTTCTCTTCAGGCGTAAAACGATATGTTCCAGCATGCTGCTTCGTTGAAATCGCTTCCTGTGCCATCTTGTATAGAGCACTCGCCTCCCAGTCGCCGAAGAAGTCCTTGAAGTTCTTCGTGCGCACCTCCAGCCATTGCTTCCTCGTCTCAAGGTCACTCTTCTCGCCGTTCGGTGCCTTGCCAAGATACTTGCCTTCCTTGGCCTTTGTCTCAATCTCACGCATCTCATCAGTAAGGCTGAACCTCGTTTGGTCGCTGCTTGCCATCCATTCCTCATAAGCCTGACGGCATGCCTTGCCGTCCTTCGCCGTCGGAGGAAGAATCTTGACGCCACGCTCCACGAGAGGGTCTCTCATCTGCGGCGACACCTTCTTGAACGGTATGCCGCCATATCGCTTTATCTTCTTCTGCACGGCATCACTCTGCGCCCATTGGTCGGCAACCTCTTCCCAGGGAACGATGCGCAGTGGCTTGTCCCACCGCGACAGAATGAGGTCACCACCAGTCCACGGCGTACGACCCACGCTCTTCTTGGCCTTCTCTGCATGATAGCCACTCGTGAGTTCGCTCGTCGGGTAAGCCGTCTCGATATATACAAGGTTCGGACGATTCCACGCCTCGTCAAACTGCATATTCACTGCATCAGGGCGCAAGTGTATATACGGATTATAGTCAACCTTCAGCGAGCCGCCTGTTTCCTTGACAATATCAATCTTGCCGTTCTCGTCCACAAGGTCGAGGTTCTCATCGCTCTTCTCCCATTTGCCGAGCTCAAAAGGTGCGGTGGCTCTGGCCGCCTTACCCTTGTTCTTTAGCCTCGTGCCCATGGGACTGGCAAAACCTCCGTCGTCCTTGAGTATCACCGTGCGGAAGGCCTTTTCGTGCTCTTCCTTGTCAAGGCGGTCAATCTCCGCCTCATCCTCCACCAGCGAGAACTTCACCTGCTGTTCCTCCGGCATGGCGGCCTCGCCTTGGACAGACTGCTCCACATCCTTGCCGTATTCGTATTGGACATCACCGCCAACCAGTCGCTTGCTCTCCTGCTCCATGGTGGCATCCACAATCTCGTCAATACCTGGATCGTCTGCCACCTCGGTGGGGTGGAAGCGGTCGCGAGTCTTCGCAGGGTCAATCATCTCCTCACGGAAACCACCGCTATCTATCGGGGTCATCCGCTGGTAGCGACCATCCCTGTCATACATCCTGCGGTCAATGAGCAACTTCCAGTAGCCTTCGCAGTCCGTAAAGTCGCCAGTGGACCGATGGCCCTCTTCGCCACCCCACACACCGCTGAACTTGGGTCTCACACCCATCCTGCGGCAGTATTCGATGTAGCGGCCGTTGTTCACGCCAGCCGTCTCAAAGGTACTTGCGGTGTCCCAGTATTCGTACGGATAGATGTACTTGTTGTCATTGCCGGTCATCTTGACACCGGCATCTTGCACCTCCCTGTATGTCTGCCCAAGGAACTCATCATTCCTGATTTCGTCGAGCAGGTAGCTACGTATCTCCTCACCGGTCAGTTCGGGATGGCTTTCAGCGACCCATGCAATAGCCTCCGGGTAGTCCTTGGCGAACTTGTCAAAAGGCTTCGAGAACGCATCGTCGAATATCAGCCTACGCAGGTCGCGGTAGTGCTGCTGACTTGCGCTCAAGGTCGGCTGACTGCTGTCAACGCCACCCTCCAATCCGCAAGCATACTTCTTGCCTTGGCGGCTATACCAACGCTCATAGAACGCACGCACTTTCTCCTCAATGGGGTCTTGATTGCCATACCTGTGCTCTTCCTGCATCTTGGTGTAGTCGGTACTCTTGACATCACCCTGCCCCAGGAAGCGCATGGTCTCTTTGAGGATGTGGTTCACCGCACCGCTCGCATGCCAGGGAATAACGAAGAAGATACGCGAGTCGTTCAGCATCGTGCGTATATGCAGGTCGTTCAGACCCACAATGATGTTGCCCACTCGGTCGTACAGCTTATTCAGTCCGAACAGACCAATCTTCTTCTTGCCGTCTTCTTCGCGTCCATGGGGGTCTATGCCGATGACATCGTCAAAGATGCCCACATACATCTTGCCATCTTCTTCATAGATGGGCGACCCTTCGTCCGCCAATACGCGCGTCACCTTCCTGACACCGCCACCACGCTTCCGTGGCAGATGCTCTTCTATGTCTTCCGTGATAGCCGTCTTCAGCACAAGCCGACCATCGCGTTCTTCCACTTGGTCTTTGCCTACTACCCTGTAGCCGTTGTCCTTGGCCATCAGCGACCCATTCACATAGGCACCCATCGAGCCAACCAGCTCAATGCCCTCGAGCTGCTTGCTGTAGGTCTGCATGCCACCGCCGAGCAGTTCCACCTGCATCAGGTTGACCGCTACGTCGGGCGACAGCCGCTCAAGGTTGTCGCTCCACGACCACATACGCACACCACCACGCAGGTTCTGTGCGGCAATATACTTCATCGCGTTTTCAAACGATTTCATTGCCATTCTTCTGGCGGTAGCCCGCTCCTTGTCCGTCGTGGCGTTCGCGGCAGTCTGATACCAGTTGGCATATTGCGCACCGGGGTTCGCTACGCCAAGACCCGACACTACCTCACCAAGGTTGTTGTTGCTCACGAAGGTTATCTCCTTGCCTCCTGCACTGCCAGCCGCCTTACGCATGCGCTGTATGCCCGGATAGACCCTCATGGTCTCCGAGGTTCTACGAAGGTCCATGGCATGCGCCAGGAAGTCTTCCATATCCTCTGGCGTCCTTGCATCCTTGCGCAGTTGCACACGACCGCGTCTGGACTCAAGCACAAAGCTCTTAATCCACACCGACAATGCCTTTGCCTGCCATACCTGATTCGCCTTGCGGTAGTCGTTGTCCAGTTGTGCCATCTCCGCCTTGATGCGGTCTTTCTCCTCATCGGTCTTGGCATTGCGCAACTCGTCCATCTTCTCATCCATGCGTGTGCCGAAGCTTACGCACAGTTCATCGGCAGCCTTGAGTTCCTTCTCAAAGTCCTTGTTCTGACTGCGCAGTCTCTCTTCCTCCGCTTGCCATTGCTCCACGGTCCACGGGTCTTTGCCGCTGGGCAGATGGTCGCCGTAGACCTTGAATCCGTTGACGGCTGCCGTAGCATACCGTCCGTTACGCACATAACGCGAGAACACATAGCACACCGGACAAGGCACCTGATAACCCTTGTCTATCGTGTTGTAGTACAAGTCAAGTATCTGTCCAGGAGTCACTCCGTATCCCTGTCTTACCTGCAACTCGCTGATGGCCTTGATGACGGCCTCGTTCTTTTTGCACACGCGCGTGATGTCCAGCGACTTGATATATTGGTCGTCGCTGTTCGGGGCCACAGTGCGGTAGACAGTGTCTGCCACATACTGCCAGGCATCGGTCATAGCCGTCGCACCGCCGACATCCTTCGCACCCATCTTCAGGAATGCGTTGAGCACCGTCGCGTATTGTTGGTAGATTTTCTCGGCTTGATGCTGACTGACGGTCTTGAAGTGCAGTGCGTCTTCCACGAGGTAGTTGAGGGCACAGTCCTTGTTGCCCTTGATGTCCCTTACGGCGATGGGGTGCTTCGCACTGAACTCTTTTTCGCCCAGTCTGAAGGCCACATTCCCTTCCTCGTCCGTGAGCACACGCTCCGTGCCATCCTTGTCCACCACCTTCGTCTCGAATCCCGCACCCTCTACGATGGACGATAACGACAACCTGGCATCCTTGCCGACACCATCAATGCTCGTGCCTACCTCCTTCATCGCATTGCGCTTGGCCACCGACACGTCATACATCTGCTGCCACAACGCCTTGGCCTGTTCCATGGCACGCACTTGCGCGGTCACGTCGCTGCCACCCTTAAGCATATTGCGCAGGGTAGCAAGAGTCTCGTTAATCCATTTAAGGATTTTCTGCGTCAGGCTCACGGGGTCTGCACCGGCAGCCTCTGCCTTATCCACAATCCTGCGGACAGCCTCTTGGTCCGTGAGCATGTGTCTGCCTGCCCAGTTCGCGCATACCTCCTCTTCTACTTCAGCATCCGTCAGCGTGCGGTACGGTGGCAGTCCTCTCTGCGCCCGCTCCTTGTTGGCTTGCTCGTAGGCGCGGTCATACCTGTCGCGCAACGACGCGAACTCGTTGGCAAAGTCCTCGCCCATAGCCTCCTTAACCGTCTCCACGAATGCGTCCCACACGCGTGGGTCATTGTCCGTCTTGATGGCGTGCGTCATCTCATGCCCTGCCACAAACCGTTGCAGACCTTCCTCGTCATGCACCCTGTCGGCATTCAGGTAGATGGTATTCGTGTTCGGGTCGTATGCGCCGTTCGCGTTTCCTTGACCGGTCAACCTCTTCAGTTCCTCACCAGAAACGACTTCAATTCGTCGTCCGACACGTCGTCCGAGAAGGTGCAATATATTCCGCCAACCTTCAGACAGAAGCTCCTCGGAAAGTTCGTTTTGCTTGAGTCCGCCTTCGGTGTCGACGGTTCCCTCTGCGTTGTCTTTTTCGTATTCATTTGCGTATTCTTTTTTATCCGTAGTGTCCCGCTCCGATAAGACATCGATGATGGCATTATACTCGTCATCACCATACAACTCTTCATCATTACGCGCAGATGCCTTTTTCTTTTCGGCCATGCGTTCCAGCTCTTCGGTATCCATGCCGCGGAAATGCTCCATCAACTCTTCGGAGTTCACATCATTCCAGGCATTGTTGGCATCGTACGCCAATTCATCTGCCTCGTCAATTTGCTTGTTGAGTTCGCGCAACTGGCTCTTAAGGTCTTCAAGTTTAGCCTCAATCTCTTTGCGCCTGTTTCCACGCGCTTTCTTTCTTTGTTCCGTGAGTTGTGCTATCTCGTCGCGCAGTTCTTCACTTTGCTCCTTGAGTGCCTCAAGGCGTTCGGCATGCTCATCTGCCGTCTTACGGAGTTCATTGTTTCGCTCCGAAGGAACGAACCCATTTTCTTCCGTGGCATTTTCTACAGGAGCGGTTTCTTCCTCTTCCTGCATGCGCCCTGCCTCGCGTTGTTTCTGCACATCGTCCACCTGCTTCCAGTAGTCCAGTTCTTTTTGCGCCTGTTCCACCTTTGCCTGCCACGCATCTTTCTGCTGCTTAAACTTCATGACGTCCGCAATAGGCTTCGGCTGTCGCTTCATCAGCGCGTCAAGGGCCTTTTGCTTCTCCTTGACGTTCTCTGCTACAATACCACTGGCTTCCTCCTCGTCAAAACCCAGTTCTTCAAATATAAACTTATGTGTGCGCTCCGGCGACACCTTGTCATATTGAGGCTGGCCGTCCTCGTTAACGACCTTGCTCGCTTCATCAGGGTCGTCCTCCCGTCCGCCGAACCGGTCCTTGAACGCATCGGTCACAGTGGCATCGTCATTTTTTTTCTCACTTTCCTTGTCTTTCCCGGATACTTTCTGTAACATTGCACCCGAAACATCGCTTTTGTCAATGTCACGTGCCTCTTCGGAGTGTGTTTTACGTGCGGGCTGCGATGTTTTTTTGTTTGTATAAAAATCCCAAAATGTTTCCTTGTCTCCTTTTTTCTCTGTCAGTATGGTGTAACGTACACCATCCCTTTCAGCATTGGAGTAGAACACAGGCGAAACCTTCTGTTTCCGAATTTTTCCGTCTGAGGCTATTGCTGTTTCCGCATCTTTTATTACCTTTGCAAGCGGATACCCTTCAAGCTCGCTATTAAGCGTACCCACACCATTCGAAGTGTTCGGCGTTTCTTCGTCGAGCACTTCGATTTTTTGTACCTCGTATGAGTGAATGCCATTGCCGCGTTTTGCTTTATTTTCCTCTTTCATCAAGGTCATAACACGATAATCAACGCCGTCGATATTGGCTACACCATAGAAACGGTGCATCAAGGCATCGGGATTGATTTTGCTATATCGCCAAGGAATGTTTTTACGGGATTTTGCGTTAAATTATCTAACTCGTTTGCAAGATTATCAAGATTCTTTAATACCTTTGCACCAGCAGCAGTTGAGATGGCGGTTTGTTGATGTTCTTCATTAGAAGATACGGAGACGGTCTCGACTGCTCTTTTTTGTGCCTTGCCTAAAGCAGCATCTTTACCATTCACCATATCCAGTATCCGCTGTCCCGTCGCTGTGTCCGCATACGCATGTCCTTACGAGCACCTGCCAAACGCTCACCCACATCACCTATCTTCGCTTTCGAAGAAGTTTTACCGCCGTTCCCTTGCCCATTTGGAGAATTATCCGCGCCTTTGCCGGCAGAAGAAGCATCGGAGGCGACAGCCCTGCCTCCTTTATTGCCGTTAGGGGTTACTCGGGTAGCGGCGGATGCTTCTTTTTGCTTTTCTATCTTGTCATTGTCAAAGGCTGTTACAACCCACCGTTTCCTTTGCCGTCTGCGGAAGATACACTAATTTTGCCCGCAGAAACATCAGTAGCCGGCCCAGCGAGGCTTTCATTGGTAGCGACAGGGCTCTCACTATCAGCTGACGTTTCATCATAAGCCGTAAGAATCCAATTCTTATCGGCTATTTTTTTGCCCTTCTCGCGCTCGAAATCGTATTCAACACGGCTTTCGGGATGTTCATTATTATATCTGTCGATAACAGACCTCGCCTCTGCGTCGCTTATTACCCGGTTTGCCTTGAATGCTCCTGGTTTTCCACAAGTGGATGGCAATTATGGGCTGAACGTATGGCGGAGGCCGCCAGGCGGCTAAAACGGCACGACGAGGCGCAGATTGAAGCTGCGGCCGGGGTTGCACATGCCGGTGCGACCGGTCTGCGGGTTGAAACCCATATATTTCAGGCGGCTGAGATGGTCTTGGTAGGCGCGGTTGAGCAGATTGTCGAGGCTCAGATGGAGCTCGGCCCGCTTGCGTCCGTGCCAGGTCAGGTCGGTGCCTACCGACAGTCCGACCAGCGTATAGGACGGCGTGGCGGTTTCGGTGTGGTCGGCACGGTAGTAGTGGCGCTGGCGCAGGTGGCAGGCGAGGTTGGCCGACGCGTAGGCGTTGGTGAGGCCCAGCGGGGAGTGTCCGACGCCGACATGGTGGTGCACGATTTCCCACTTCACTTCTGCTGTCCAGCGAGGGGCCGGCGTGAGGGGCAGATACTTGGTGTCGGCAGGCTGATGCAGTTGCACGGCATTGACATAGGAGAACGTGTTGAGCAGATGGAGGCTGTGGACGGGATGCCAGTCGAGTCCGCACTCAAAGCCCCACAGGCGGGCGTCGCCCTGCGCATACTGGTAGACAGGACGGCCGCCGATGGTTTCGGCAGTGCGGGCTGCAAAAATATAGTGGTCGATGCGGTTCAGAAACAAGGCAACCTGGAGCGACACATAGCGGTTGGCGTAGTCGAGTCCGAGGTCGGTTTGCAGACTGTGCTCGGCATGGAGCGTGGAAAGGCCTTTTTCGTAGCGTTGCGTGCCTTCGTGGACGCCGTCCGTAGCCAGCTCGGCCACATTGGGCGCGCGAAATCCGCGAGCCAGGTTCAGGCGGATGTTCAGATTGTCGTGTGCGCGAAACACTGCGCCCAGGCTTCCCGTCAGTCCGTCGAAGTGGCGGCGGAGCATGGGAAAGCGCCACGCGTCGCCGTCGGCCAGCGGTTTGCCATGCAGGTGGCGGTGGTCGTAGCGCAGGCCGCCGCTGAAAGTGAACTTGCCCTGCGTGCGCTGGCCTGTCAGAAAGACGCCTTCGTCGTTCAGGCGGTAGGCTGGAATAAGCACTTCCTCGCCTTTGTTGTCCGATTGCTGATACATGCCTTGGAGTCCTGCCGCCAGTTGCCATCCGTCGGCGGGGGCGAACTGGTAGCGAAGGTCGTAGGTCAGTGTGTGGAGCAGGAAGAACAGGTCGTAGTCTGCCGCCGTCTCTTCAAATTCCTGCCTGCGGTTTTGCTGATAGCCTGCCACAAGGTTCAGTGTGCCCGGACCAAGGCGAAAGGCGTTGTCGGAAACGAGTTTGTGGTGGCGGACACGCTGAAAGGGGAGCCCTTTGCCGTAGGAATGAGGCGTCCAACCGTCGGGCGCGAGCAACTGTCCCGTGGCATCGTCGCGTTCGCCCTCGCTGATGCTCGGCGTGATATGGTAGGAGCTCACGATGAGGTGGCTGTGTCCCCACGCCTTTTGCAGACCGACCATTGCGCGTGCGGCAAATTCGCCCACCTGAGTGCCGGGCACGTAGCCGTCGGACTTGTTGTGGTAGGCGTGCGACCTTTTCTGCGACCAGCGTATGTCCCACACCAGTCCGCGCGAGTTGCCGCCGTAGTTGAGCGAGTAGTTCCACAGTCCGCTGTTGGTCTGGTAGCCTGCCTCTATGCTGCCGCCGTGTTCCCCTTCGGCTCTGACCGGATTGGCGTGGAAAAGCACGGCGCCGGCCATGGCATCGGAACCGTACATCAGGCTGGCGGGCCCCTTGACCACTTCTATCGAATGGACGCTGCTGCCGTCTAACTCCAGACCATGCTCGTCGCCCCACTGCTGACCTTCCTGTCGGACGCCGTCGCTGAGGCACACGATGCGGTTATAGCCCAGTCCGCGAATGATGGGCTTGGCAATGCTGCTGCCAGTGGTGACCTGCGCCATTCCCGGCTCGCGTGCCAGAATGTCGACAATGTGCTGGCCCGAAGAGTGGACCAGGTCGTGGGCCGAAAGCAGCAGCATCGGTGCGGGCGAGTTCTTCAGCCGTGTCCGGCCCGTCAGTCCGGTGACGACAGCCTCGCCCTCGACGGTATGTTCGAAGAAGATGTCGGTAGAATCGGGCAAGTGTTGCGCCGTCACGGGAAGCGCGGCCGCAAATGCCAAAAGAAAGCTGAAAGAAATAGGTCTCATGAAAATTGGTGCGTCAGAATTTGGCGAAAGCACGACCTGCTTTGCGTCACAAAAATACAAAATAATTGACACATAGGCAGTTCTGTCGGCTTTGCCTGTCCGTGGCGGAGAAAGTGCGGTGGCGCGCATCGGCGCGGCTCACAAATCGGGCGAAAAGTTTGTCTATGTGGCGCATTCTTCTTTATTTTGGCTACATTTTCATCATTAACCAACCAATTGCACACCTCTATGAGAAAATTCGTTTTTGCTGCCGTGCTACTGATGGCTTGTGCCTGCGTAGCCTGCTCTCCCCGTAAGGAAAACAAAGAAGCTGCCGCCACCGAAACCAAAACCCTCGTGGCCTACTTCTCGGCTTCGGGCGTGACGAAAGGTGTGGCCGAGCAACTGGCCGAAGTAGCCGGCGCCGACCTCTATGAAATCGCTCCGGCGCAGCCCTATACGAAAGCCGACCTCGACTGGACCGACAAACAATCGCGCTCCACGCTCGAAATGCAAGACCTCTCGAGCCGCCCTGCATTAGCCGACACCACCGCCGACCTGTCGGCCTACGAAACCATCTATATCGGTTTCCCCATCTGGTGGTACACAGCGCCCACTATCATCAACACGTTCGTCGAGACCTACGACCTGCAGGGCAAGACCCTTATACCGTTTGCCACTTCGGGCGGCAGTACGATCGAAAAAGCCTGCAACGACCTGAAAGCCGCCTATCCCAACCTCCAGTGGAAGGAAGGCCGTCTGCTCAATCAGGCTACTGCCGACACGCTGAAGGCTTGGGTGGCCGAATAGAACCATGCGCCGTCCGTTAGTCCTACTTGCATCCTTGCTGACCACCATAGCCGTCGTCGCACAGGACGGTCCGACTATGGGCTGGAGTTCGTGGAATACGTTCGGACTGCAAGTGTCCGAGTCGCTGATGTGCGAGCAGGGCGATGCGCTCATAAGCACCGGCCTGCGCCGCGTAGGCTACGACCACATCAATCTCGACGACGGATTCTTCGGCGGCCGTGATATGGAAACCGGCGAACTGCTTATCCATCCGCAACGCTTTCCAAACGGTCTGCGCCCCATGGTCGACTATCTGCATCGCCGTGGTCTGAAAGCCGGCATCTATAGCGATGCCGGAGCCAATACGTGCGGCAACTACTGGGGCGGAGATACCATCGCTGTCAATGTGGGTCTCTACCGCTTCGACCAGCGCGACATCGACTTCTACTTCCTTGACTGTGGATTCGACTTTATCAAGGTCGACTACTGCGGTGCCAGTGCCAAGGACAACCGCGACCGCCTCGACCTCGACCCTCGCGAGCGCTACACCGCCATTGCCGAGGCCCTGCGCCATACGGGGCGCCGCGATGTGCGTATGAACGTGTGCCGATGGAACTATCCGGGCAACTGGGTGAACGACGTGGCATTCTCATGGCGTACTACGGGCGACATCTACGATGCCTGGCAGTCGGTGAAAGACATTTTGGCCGAAAATCTCTATATGTCGGCCTATTGCCGCGACGGACATTACAACGACATGGATATGTTGGAAGTGGGCCGCTCATTGACCGACGATGAGGACAAGACCCACTTCGGCATGTGGTGCATAATGGCATCGCCGCTGCTCATAGGCTGCGACTTGCGCACCATAAAGCCCGCCACGCTCAGTCTGCTGAAAAACACCGAACTCATAGCGCTCAATCAGGACCGGCTCCATCAGCAGGCCTACCTCTGCGACTTCCAGCAGGGCTGCTATGTGCTGGCCAAGGATTTGAAAAAGCAGTTTGGAAAAACCCGTGCAGTGGCCGTTTACAATCCTACCGACACGGTGCAGCGCGTAGTGGTGCGTTTCGACCGCATCGACCTCGGCGGCCGCATCCGTGTGCGCGACCTGTTCACCCATAGCATGGTGGGGCGGTTGACCGACAGCCTGACGGTGGAGGTGCCTGCTCACGGCACGCGCATCTATCGCCTCCGTGGCGACAAACGACTTGAGCGCCGCCGCTACGAGGCTGAAACTGCCTACATCAGCAATTACCAAGAACTTGTCAATCCGCTTGTGGCGGGCAACGGCACCTACGAGTCCGACCCATCGTGCTCGGGCGGATTTCGCGTGGCCCATCTTGGCGGAAGCGAGGACAACGACCTCGTCTGGCGTGATGTATATAGCAAAAAGGGCGGCGACTATCTGCTCACCATAAAGACGGGAGTCGGTGCCAACGGCAAAGTGAACGTGCAGATAGGCAGCCAGACCTCCACTACGAGCGTGCTTGCCGAGTCGGCCGTGGTGCAAGGCGCAACCATCACCTTTCGCGTCCATTTGCCGAAGGGTTGCAGTCGCATCCGTCTGTTCAATGCCGACGGTCCTATGCCCGACATCGACTACATAGAACTTCAAAAAATCTGAACCCCATAAACGCTTACAATCATGGCAAAACCAAAGCAGAAAACTGTCCCCACACGTTTCACAGTAGTGATTGTCGACGAGCAGTATGACTTTTGCGAGAAAGGCGCCCTTGCCGTCAATGGCGGCAATAAGGCCGTGACCCAGACCTGCCGTTTCCTGCGTAAGAATGCGGCACTCATCGACCGTGTCGTGCTTACGGCCGACTGGCATCCCAGCAACCACTGTTCATTTGTGGCTCAGGGAGGTCCGTGGCCCCCACATTGCGTGCAACACTCGCGGGGAGCCGCCATCCACGACCGCCTCATGCAGACCATTCTCAAACTTGGCATCCCCTACGAGGTGGTAACTAAGGGAAGCAACCCGAAAATGGAAGAGTACGGCGCGTTTTCCGTTGTGCCGAAGCGTTTTGCCGACAAGGAACTTTGGGTGATGGGCATCGCTGGCGACTACTGCGTGATGGAAACCACGATAAACCTGCTCAAGGCAAAGCCCCGCCGACTGGTCCTCTACGGTCCCGGCATCGCTTCGATAGACGAGGCACAGTTTTGCAAGTTGCTCGACGAACACACCCGCGAGTACGCAAACCTTGAAATACGTTGAACATCCTAAAATCCAAAGGCTATGATTATTCCCTCTATTCTCGACACTGACCTCTATAAGTTCTCGACCAGTTACGCCTACCTGAAACTCTATCCCGATGCGGAAGGCACCTTCGTCTTTACCGACCGCGACCATACCGCCTACACCGACGAGTTTGTCAGCCAGTTGCGCCGCGAGGTGGCCGACCTGTCGAAAGTGTCGCTTACGCCGTCCGAGCAGGAATGGCTGGGTAAGCATGTGCGCTATATTCCGAAAATGTATTGGGAATGGCTTACCAGTTTCCACTTCGATGCCGACAAGGTGGAAATCAGTCTGGACAGCGAAAATCACCTGCATATTGAGGTGACCGACCGACTCTACAAGGTTACGCTCTATGAAGTGCCCCTGCTCGCTATTGTGGCCGAGTTGCGCAACCGCATGCAGGGCAACGAAGCCAATGTGGCCGATGCGTTGGCCCGTCTTGATGCCAAAATCGATATGGCCAACCGCGAAGGACTCAAGTTCAGCGAGTTCGGAACACGCCGCCGCTTCTCATTTGCCTTACACGAGCAAATCGTAGTACGCCTCAAAGAGCGTTGCCCGATAAACTGTGTGGGCACCAGCAATGTCCATCTGGCCATGAAGTACGGCATGATGCCCGTCGGCACCTTCCCCCACGAGTGGATTATGTTCCACGCGGCTTGCTGGGGCTATCAGGAGGCCAACTACCTGGGCATGCGCGACTGGGTGCGTACCTACGACGGCGACTTGGGTATCTGCCTGATTGATACGCTTACGACCGACGTATTCCTGAAGAACTTCTCGCGCAAATACGCCAAGTTGTTCGACGGCGTGCGCCAGGATTCGGGCGACGAGTTAGAGGTAGGCGACAAAATCATAGCCCGCTACAAGGAACTCGGTATCGACCCGACCACCAAGACTATCGTGTTCAGCAATGCGCTTAACTTCGAGAAATACAAGCGCGTGGCCGACTACTTCAAGGGTAAGGTGCGCGTCAGCGCTGGTATCGGAACCAATCTGACCAACGACACCGGCTTCCGTCCGGCTAACATCGTGATGAAATTGGGGCGCTGCCGCATCAATCAGAACCAGTCGTGGCGCAAGTGCATAAAGATTTCTGACGACCTGGGTAAGCACATGGGCGACGACAAGGAGTTTGAGGTTGCCAGGTATGTTCTCGGACTCTAATTCATGGTCCGTCCAACAAAAAGCACCGTGTTCTACGCAGAGGACACGGTGTTTTTTCTTTATGGGCGGGTCTGCCCGTCATCCATTGCGGTAGTCGAGTGGCGAACATCCATTCAGCCGACGGAAATACTTGCAGAAAAACGCCGGATTAGAGAAGTGCAACGCGTCGGCAATGTCCCCCACGGGCATGTCCGTATGGCGCAGCATGATTTTTGCCTCTGTCAGCAATGCACGGTCAATCCATGCCTTGGCCGTAGTACCGCTCACGCGCTTTACGATATTGCCCAGATAACGCTGCGTGAGAAACAGGCGTCCGGCATAGTACGACAAGTTATGTTGACGGCGGTATTCACTGTTTACCAGTTGGATGAAACGATTGAAAATATCGGTCTGATGCGAAGGTGCCGGGGTCTGTTCCTGGCGCTTTAGGTAAAGGTGGTTGAACAAGTTGAAATAGGTGGCCACCATACTGTTGAACACCGTCGGAGCAAAGGGGTCGGCATGTGCCAGTTTCCAAAGCACGTCCAGCATATTGCCGAGGAGTCCGAACGTAGTCGCATCTACCGACATTTGGAAGTCGCGCACCATTCCGCGGCAGATTTCGGGTAGCAGGTGGTTCGAAAAGGGTAACTCGTCGAACAGTGCGAATCCGCGGATGCAGAGGTCGTCGCTGAAACGATGGGGGTGCACGATGCTTCCGGGGGCAAAGAAGACAATGCTGCCTTTCTTGATGTGCCGCTCAATGAGATTGATGCTGGCATGTGCCTCGCCGCTGACGATTAGTCCGAGCCGGTAGTCGTTGATGCTAAGAGGCTCGCCCTTGCCCGCCACATACCGAAACATACGCGTATTGCTGTGATTGACCAGCGCGAAGTGTGGATTGTAAACCACCTCGTCGGTGGAAACTTCCGTATGGGTCACAATCTCCTGAAGCATGGAGAGGTCGAACGTCTTGACGTTTTTTCGCATGGCATAATTGTGGGTTTCGGTTCAAATATAACACAGATTGGGCGTATTAGGTAGCAGAAATGGTAGTTTTGTGTACAAAACGAACATAACAAAGGATTTTTTGATAAGGATAATCCGGCGAATCCATTACAAATTTGCAATTAGAAATCAGAATATTGTGCAGACAATGAAACCCATACTCTTTGCTCTCATGTTTATGCCGGCGGTGGCGATGAGCCAGACGCTGGAGGAATGTCAAGAGGCGGCGGCACGCAACTACCCGCTGGTACGCCAATACAGCCTGGTAGAGAAAACAACCCAGTTCACGTTGTCGAACATCCAAAAGGGCTGGCTACCGCAGATAAGCGTGTCGGCTCAGGCCAGTGTGCAGAGCGACGTAGTGTCTTGGCCCGACGAGATGCGGACTATGCTCAACCAGATGGGGCTTGACATACGCGGGCTGAAGAAAGACCAATATCGGATTGGCATAGACGTAAGTCAGACCTTGTATGATGGAAGCGCCATCAAACAGCAGCGCGAGGTGGCGATGCAACAGGGCCACGTCGATAAAGCACAAATCGACGTGGGCATCTATGGTTTGCGCAAGCGTGTCAACGAGTTGTATTTCGGCCTGCTACTATTGGATGAAAAGATAAGTCTGAACCGCGAGTTGCAGGAAGTGTTGCGTGTCAACGAAGAAACCTTGGGCAAGATGTTCCGACACGGCACTGCCTCGGAAAGTGACTTCCATACCATCGTGGCAGAGCATCTTGCCGCCAAGCAAGTGGCCGACGAACTGACAAGCCAACGTTCTATGTGGAAATCGGTGCTGCAACTGCTCTGTGGCATAAGCGTGGACACTCTTGTCGAACCTGCGCCGATTGAAACTACTATTGAAAGCCGGCGGCCGGAACTGAAATTGTACGATGAGCAACTCAAACTGCTCGACGCGCAGGAGAAACTGCTGCATGCCAACCTGCTGCCGCGCCTCAACCTGTTCGCGTCGGGCTATTACGGCTATCCAGGCTACAATATGTTTAAGGACATGGTGCAGCATCGTATGAGTCTGAACGGGACCATCGGCCTGCGCCTGACCTGGAATATCGGTGCGTTCTATACACGCAAGAACGACCGTTCGAAGATTGACCTGCAGCGCGACCTGACTATGAACCGGCGCGATATGTTCGAGTTCGACAACCGCATCGAGCAGGCACAGGGCCGTGCCAATGTGGACCGCTATCAGCGCATGCTGGCCGACGACGACGAGATAGTGCGTCTTCGCGGTTCCATACGCAAGGCGGCTGCTTCGAAACTTGCCCACGGAATCATCGACATACATGATTTCGTGCGCGATATTTACAACGAGAACTCCGCCAGTCTGAACCGCTCGATTCATAGGATTGAGATGCTGAAGGAACTATACGACTTACGATATACACTCAATAACTAACCGAGACCACAATGATACGAAAAGCAATCTTTGTAGTGTGTGCCCTGCTACTTGTGGCAGGATGCCGTAAGACTGAGAAGGCCTACGACGCCACAGGCACTTTCGAGGCCACCGAGACTACAGTCTATGCCGAGCAGAATGGGGCGCTGCTGTCGCTCCAAGTGACGGAAGGCGAACGCTATGCTGCCGGCCAGCAAGTGGGACTTGTCGACACCGCGCAGGTTTGGCTCAAGTTGCAGCAACTGGCTTCCACCAAGGAAGTGTATGCCAGTCAGCGCCCCGATACGCAGGCTCAGATAGCCGCCACTCGCGAGCAACTGGCGAAGGCACGTCTGGAGCAACAGCGCTATTCGGAACTGGTGAAAGACGGTGCGGCACCAAGCAAAAGCCTCGACGATGCGAACAACCAAGTACGCGTGCTGCAGAAACAACTTGAGGCGCAGACGTCCACCCTTCGCCAATCGACCGAGTCGCTTAACAAGCAGATTCAGACCACCGATGTCCAGATGCGGCAACTTTATGACCAACTGAAGAAGTGCCGTGTGATGGTGCCGACGGATGGAGTAGTGATTGAAAAGTATGTAGAGCAGGGCGAATATGTGGCTATGGGAAAGGCGCTGTTCAAAATGGCCGACACCGACCATATGTTCCTGCGTGCCTATGTCACTTCGGCCCAGTTGCAGCAAGTGAAGGTCGGGCAGGAAGTCGAGGTCTTTGCCGACTATGGTAGTGGCCAGCGCCAAGCCTATAAGGGCAAGGTGGCATGGATTTCGAGTAAGTCGGAGTTTACGCCTAAAACCATTTTGACCGACGATGAGCGGGCCGACTTGGTCTATGCCGTGAAAATTTCGGTCGAGAACGATGGGTTCGTCAAAATAGGAATGTACGGAGAAGTGAAGTGGTGATGGATGCCGTCATAGTGAAAGACGTCAGCAAGACTTACGGGCCGGTACAGGCACTTAGGCAGGTGAGTCTGTACATAGAGAAAGGCGAGATTTTCGGCCTAATCGGTCCCGACGGGGCAGGCAAATCGACGCTTTTCCGCATCCTCTGCACGCTTTTGCTGCTCGATTCGGGTTGTGCCACGGTCGAGGGGTTCGACGTCGTAGGCCAACTGAACGACATCCGAAGGATTGTGGGCTACATGCCTGGCCGGTTCTCACTCTATCAAGACCTTTCGGTCGAAGAGAACATCCGCTTCTTCGCTACGCTCTATGGCACGTCGCTGGAGGCCAGACGTGCGAGTGTCGAGGCCATCTATTCGCAGATAGAACGCTTCAGCAACCGGCGCGTGGGTGCTTTGTCGGGTGGCATGAAACAGAAGTTGGCACTGTCGTGTGCGCTGATTCACGACCCGAGCATATTGTTTCTCGACGAGCCCACTACTGGCGTGGACCCTGTATCGCGCAAGGAATTCTGGGAAATACTGCAGTCGCTCAAGGCCAAGGGCATGACTATTGTGGTGTCAACGCCCTATCTCGACGAGATAAGCCAGTGCGACCGCATTGCCTTTCTGCAAGAGGGGAGCGTGCGTAGCATTGGGACACCTGACAAGGTGCTGGCCGAGTTCTCCCACATTTTCCGTCCGTCAGGCCTGTTGCACGAATCGAAGGAAGGAACGCCCGAATCGCTACGGCCGTCGGAGGTGGCCATAGAAGTGCAAAATCTGGTGAAAGCCTTTGGTTCGTTTCACGCCGTCGATGGCATATCTTTCCAGGTGAAGCGCGGAGAAATCTTCGGGTTTCTCGGATCAAATGGTGCGGGTAAGACAACGGCCATGCGCATATTGGCGGGGTTGAGCAAGCCTACGGCGGGAACCGGTCAGGTAGCCGGATTTGACCTGGGCACCGACTACGAGAAAATCAAGAGCCACATCGGGTACATGAGCCAAAGATTCTCGCTGTACGACGACCTGACCGTGTCCGAAAACATAAGGCTCTTCGCCGGCATCTATGGTATGAGCCGCCGACAGATTCGTGAAAAGACGCACGAGGTGCTGGAGCGCCTGGAATTTGCAGCGCACAAGGACGACATTGTGGGGTCGCTTCCGTTGGGATGGAAGCAGAAACTGGCGTTTGTCGTAAGCATTTTCCATCATCCCGATATCGTGTTCCTCGACGAGCCTACGGGAGGCGTCGACCCGGCTACGCGACGACAGTTTTGGCAACTCATCTATGACGCTGCCGATAGTGGAATTACCGTTTTCGTTACGACGCACTACATGGACGAGGCTGAATATTGCGACCGCATAAGCATTATGGTCGATGGAAAGATTGAGGCAATAGGCACTCTGTCGGAACTCACGCAAAAGTATAATCAACCCGACTTGGACCATGTGTTCACGCTGTTGGCGCGACAGGCACGGCGGTCGGCAGAATAGGCACGGCGATGAAAAGATTCTTCAGTTTTGTGCGGAAAGAAACGCTTCACATTGTGCGCGATAAGCGCACGATGCTGATACTCTTTGTGATGCCAGTGGTGCTTATGGTTATCTTCGGCTTTGCCATTACGAACGACGTGAAGAATGTGCGCGTAGTGGTGGTGAGCAGTTCGATGGACCACCAGACGCGTCAGGCCGTCGACCGGCTGGCTGTTTCCGAGTATTTCGATATGGTGGGCATTGTGGAGAGCAGTGCGGCTGCCGAGCAGGCCTTGCGCAGCCAGCGGGCCGATATGGCTATCGTGTTCGGACCGCGCTTCGCCTCGCAGAAAAGCGGCTTACAGTTTCTGGTAGATGGCTCTGACCCGAACATGGCACAGCAGTGGACCAACTATGCCACGGGCGTATTGCTCAATACATCGGCGCCGTCGGTCAACACCAAGATGCTCTACAATCCGCAGATGCGCTCTTCCTACAATTTCGTACCCGCCATCATGGGCATGCTGCTCCTACTGATTTGTGCGATGATGACGTCGGTGTCGATTGTACGCGAAAAGGAGCAGGGCACTATGGAGGTGCTGCTCGTGTCGCCTGTGCGGCCGCTGATGATTATCGTGGCGAAGGTGGTGCCCTACATGGTGCTGGCGCTGACCATACTGGCCTCCATCCTCACTATTGCGGCCACGGTGCTCCATGTGCCGTTGGCCGGTTCGCTGTTCTGGATTGTAGCCATTTCGCTGCTATACATTCTCTTGGCACTTTCGCTGGGGATGCTCATAAGCAATTTCGCCCAGACTCAGTTTGTGGCGCTTCTCGTGTCGGCCATGGTGTTGCTTTTGCCTACGGTGATGCTGTCGGGCATGTTGTTTCCGGTGGAGTCGATGCCACGTGTGCTTCAATATGTGGCGGCTGTCGTTCCGCCTCGCTATTACATTCAGGCCATGCGCAAACTAATGATTATGGGCGTGGGTGTGGCCGAAGTGCGCCAGGAAGTAGCGGTGCTGGCGGCCATGACTGCCGTGTTGCTGTTCGTTGCTCTGAAAAAGTTTAACCGTCGTCTGTCCGTATGACCCTCTCGTTTCTGATACAAAAAGAGTTCCTGCAGATTCGGCGTAATAGTTTCATGCCGAAAATCATATTGCTGTTCCCCATCATGATTATGTGTGTCATGCCGTGGGTCATGAATATGGAGGTGAAGAACATTGTGGTGGAGGTGGTCGATAATGACCGCAGCACGCAGTCGCAGCAAATCGTCCACCGCATCGAGGCAAGCCGCTACTTTGTCTTTGCGGGGCAGAGCGAGTCGTATGCGACGGCGCTGAAGCATATTGAGACGCGTGGCGTGGACGTGGTGCTGGTCATACCGCCCCGTTACGGCCGCGACCTGGCTATGGGGAAAAAGCCGCAGGTGCTTGTGGCGGCCAACTCGGTCAATGGCACGAAAGGGTCAATAGGCGCTTCCTACCTGTCGCAGATTGTGACGGCGCAGGTGGAGCCTTCGATGAGTGCGTTGCAGGCAAAGGTGGCGACGCTCAACCTCTACAACAAGCATCAGGACTATAAGGTATATATGATTCCTGCGCTGATGGGCATACTGGTTATGATGCTCTGCGGATTTCTCCCTGCGCTGAACATAGTGGGCGAGAAAGAACGCGGAACCATTGAGCAAATCAACGTGACGCCCGTGAGCAAGTGGGCGTTTATCCTATCGAAACTCATTCCCTATTGGATAATTGCGCTCATTGTGCTGTCGGTTTGTTTCGTACTGTCGTGGGCCGTTTACGGAATAACCTGCCAGGGGTCGCTCTGGCTGGTCTATCTGCTCGCGGCCCTGTTGGCGCTGTTCTTTTCTTCGTTGGGCCTGGTCATTTCCAACTATTCCGACACGATGCTACAGGCCATGCTGGTCATGTGGTTCTTTGTAGTGTGCCTGATGCTACTCAGCGGCCTGTTTACGCCTACGCGCTCGATGCCTGACTGGGCCTACCTGACCACTTACATTAACCCCATGCACTATTTCATTGATGCCATCCGAACGGTGTTCGTCCGAGGCGGAGGCTTCGCCGACATATCGCGCCAGATAGCTATGTTGGCAGGCTGCGGCAGTGTGATGGCCGTTTGGGCCATAAGGAGTTACAGCAAGCACAAGTAGCTGTCCGAAAACAGCCTTATGCTGTGCTCCTGCGGCATTATGGGACAAAAAAATTCAATAATACAATTTCGAAATTGCATTATTGAATTTTCAGATTGCATTATGCAATAATTCAACGGCATAATGCAATTTTCGGGTAAGTCTGCGGACGGCTTAGAGAGCCAGTTCCAACACTTTATCAACCGCGGCTTCCAGACCATTGATGTCCTTGCCTCCAGCCGTGGCAAAGTGGGGGGCTCCGCCACCACCGCCCTGTATGAGTTTGGCTGCCTCGCGCACGAGCTGGCCAGCGTTCAACTGACGTTCGGCCACGAGGTCTTTGCTGATTATCACGGTGAGCGACGGTTTTCCTTCGTGGCTGCAGCCGATGACGCAAAGCATTTTTTCGGGAAGTTGGCCGCTTATCTGGAAGGCAAGGTCCTTGACGTCTTCGGGCTTAAGTTGCGTGGGGATGATACTCTTCACCACGCGGATGCCATTGATTTCCTCGGCATTTTCCACGAGGCTCGTGCGCATTTCACCGATGCGCTGTTTCATATAATCGTCCACCTGGCCTTTGAGTTGGGTGTTTTCTTCCAGAGCCGTATAGATGGCACTCTCCAGGTCTTTGGCGTTGTTGAACAACTCACGCAAGTGGCGCAGCAGGTCGCTCTGAGTGTAGCACAACTCTTCGGCTTCCATGCCCGTAATAGCCTCGATGCGACGGATGCCTGCGGCCACGCTCGCCTCGCTAATGATGCGGAATATGCCAATACGGCCGGTACTCTGCGCGTGGCATCCGCCACAGAGTTCCACGCTGTTTCCGAAGCGGACCACGCGTACGGTGTCGCCATATTTCTCGCCAAACAACGCGATAGCTCCCATCTTTTTGGCCTCGTCAATAGGCAGTTCGCGGAATTCCTGCAGGGGCAGGTCCTCGCGAATATGGCGGTTGACGATGCGCTCTACCTGGCGCAGTTCTTCATTGGTCACCTTCTGGAAATGTGAGAAGTCGAAGCGCAGATAATCGGGCGTCACGAGCGAACCCTTTTGCTCTACGTGCGTGCCCAGCACCTCGCGGAGCGCTTCGTCGAGCAGGTGAGTGGCCGTATGGTTGGCCTCGCTGGCACGACGGGCTTGCACGTTTACTTCTGCATGGAACGTGGCCGAGGGCTGCTCGGGCAGATTGCGAGTAAGGTGGATGGGCAAATTGTTCTCACGCTTCGTGTCGAATATCTGTATGGTTTCGTTGGCGCTGCGTAGGATACCTTTGTCGCCCACTTGGCCGCCCATCTCGGCATAGAACGGACTGACCGAAAGCACTATCTCGTAGTAGGTTTGCTTCTTCTGCTCGACGCGGCGGTAGCGTAGTATTTGCGTGTCGGCCTCAGTGGCGTCCCAACCCACGAATTGCGTTTCGCCCTCCGACAGCACAACCCAGTCGCCGGCAGTGACCTGTGCGGCATTGCGAGCGCGTTCTTTCTGCTTTTGCATTTCCACCTGGAAGGCTTCCTCGTCCACCTTGAGCCCGTGTTCGGTGCAGATGAGTTGAGTAAGGTCGAGCGGGAAACCATAGGTATCGAACAGCGTGAAAGCCTTTTTGCCGTCGAGCGTGTCACTGTTCTGGCGGCGCGTTTCTTCCATCAGGTCGTCGAGCATGCTTATGCCGGTTGACAGCGTGCGAAGGAAACTCTCTTCCTCCTCAAGGATGACGCGCGTGATGAGCGTCTGCTGCTTCGGCAGCTCAGGGTAGGCGGCTCCCATCTCGGCCACAAGCGTCGGAACAAGTTTGTGGATGAACGCCTGCTTCTGTCCGAGGAACGTGTAGGCATAGCGTACGGCGCGGCGCAATATGCGGCGGATTACGTAGCCTGCCTTTGCGTTCGAGGGTAACTGTCCGTCGGCGATGGAGAAGGCAATGGCGCGCAGATGGTCTGCTACCACACGCATGGCCACGTCAGTTTTTTCATCGTGGCCGTAGGTGGTGCCCGAAAGTTCGCCTATTTTCTTCAGAATGGGCTGGAATACGTCGGTGTCGTAGTTGCTTGTCTTTCCCTGCAATACGCGGCAGAGGCGCTCGAAACCCATACCCGTGTCGATTACACGGTTGGGTAGCGGCTCAAGACTGCCGTCAGCCTTGCGGTTATATTGCATGAATACGAGATTCCAGATTTCGATGACCTGCGGATTGTCTTTGTTGACCAGTTCACTGCCTGGCACGGCGGCCTTCTCGGCTTCCGAGCGGCTGTCAATATGGATTTCGGAGCAAGGTCCGCAGGGACCGGTATCACCCATTTCCCAGAAATTGTCGTGCTTATTGCCGTTGATGATGTGCGACTCCGGGAAATGGCGGGCCCAAATCTGTGCAGCCTCGTCATCGCGTTCCAGCCCTTCTTCCTTGGAGCCTTCGAAGACAGTCACGTACAAGTCTTTCGGGTCGATGTGCAACGTGTCAACCAGATAGCCGTACGCCAGTTCTATAGCCTCTTCCTTGAAATAATCTCCGAAACTCCAGTTGCCAAGCATTTCGAACATGGTGTGGTGATAGTTGTCGTGGCCCACTTCTTCGAGGTCGTTGTGCTTGCCACTGACGCGCAGACATTTCTGAGAGTCGGTTTGGCGGCGACACTTGGGCTCGGCATTGCCAAGTATGATGTCCTTGAACTGGTTCATACCTGCGTTGGTGAACATCAGGGTGGGGTCGTCTTTCACCACCATCGGAGCCGACGGCACTACCAGGTGATTGTGTTGTTGGAAATAGGTCTTGAATGATTCGCGAATTTCGTTGGCTGTCATCATATTGATATGAATGTGTTTGCGGGTTGTCTGGCAAAATTGCCTTATAAAATTTTCGTGCGCGAAGTTACGCTAAAAATATGGAATAGACTGCAAGTTAGAGCAAATAAGGTCATTTTGCTGCTTTCATAAGTCGCAGCCAATTGCGATAGCCGAACACGGCCATCACCGTATAGAATCCGTATAGGAGTCCGTGGAACGGCACACCCTTGTTTATGTAGAGAACACAGAACAGCGCATCTGCCACCAGCCACAATAGCCATTGCTCGACATACTTCCGTGCAAGCATCCAGAGGGCTACTATGCTCAGCGCATTGCAGAAGCCGTCCTGAACGGGAACAGTGCTGTTGGTGAAGCGCACGAGTATGAAATAGATGACTCCCCATAGCATGAGGAACGACAGGCCTGCTCCGATGCCCTGTCGCATAGGCACGTGGCTGATGGGAAGCAGATTCTTGTGCGTTTGCTTCGACTTGCGGGTCCACATTACCCACCCATAGATCGCTATCATTAGGTAGTAGATGGCCATGCCAAAGTCGGCGTAGAGTCCGGCCTTGAAATAGACAAAGAGGTCAATGGCCGGCATGACCATCGATATGAGCCACAGCCACACGTTGGCCTTATACTCCAGATAGAGGTAGATGAGGCCGAGAATCGTACCTGTGGCATCGAGTATCAGCAGGTTATGAGTTTGCCAGAACGTGATGAGGTCCGACCACATAGACTTAGAACGTGATGCTAAAGTGTGCCATTACGTGAGCAGGGGCTTGGGCAGAGAAAACTGCGTAGCTGTTCCAGTCGGAATCCTGATAGCCTTCTGCGTGACCATTTTGTCCCATCCGAAGGGCGGTGTATGCGCTGCCATTAGCCTCGTAGTGCTTGTTGAAAATATTGTAAACGGTCACTCCCAAAGTCAGGTCCTTGCAGAAGTGCAGTTGCTTGAACGAGTACGACAGGTCGAGGTCGGACACGCAATAGGGGTCTAAGACCAGACTGACGTTCTTTCCGTTGTCGTCATACGATTTCATGCCGGTAGTAGTCATGAACTGGCGCGAAACATACTGCGTGCGGAGCGTGGCATTGAAGCCTTTGTACTTAAAAGCCAGTGCGTTGTTGAAAACTACGTTGGGCGAGAACGGAAGTGGGGTGTCGCCCAGATTATATGGGGCAGACGTGTTGTCAAGACTGACCATCATGTCTTTCGCACGGTTGTGGCTCCACGACACATTGGCATCCCAGCGGAACCAACGGAATGGTTGCCAGGCGGCAGTAATCTCTACGCCTCGCCGATAACTTTTTCCCACGTTGGCTGCTATCATCTCGCCTTGGTCGTCCTGTTCTCCGGTCAGCACGAACTGGTCTTTGTAGAACATGTAGTAGAAATTGATGCCGGCGGAGAATTTTTCCGACTGATAGCGGTATCCAAGTTCAAAATCGTTTAGGCGTTCGCTGCGCGGTTCCGGTCCCCACAGGGCAGCTTCATAGTCGTTTCGGGTGGGTTCCTTATGGGCCATGGCGTAAGAAAGATAGGCGGTGTGGCTGGGAGTGATGCGATAGAATATACCTGCCTTGGGATTGAAGAAATGGAACTTGTTTCGGAAATTGAAGCGGATTTGGTCGTCCGGACCATTGAACTCGTCGGTCGGCCCATACATTTTGTAGTCGACAAAGCGGTACTGCAGGTCGGCATATAGGTTGAGTCCGTGCAGAAGTTCGTATTCGGTGCGTTCGTATATATTGAAGTCGTGCTTGTGGGCGCGGTTTCGGTAGTATTCGGGTATGGGGTCGAGCGTTCCGCCAAGTTCGCGTGCCCAGAGCACGTTGCCCCAGTGGTTTCCGATATAGTGGTTGTAGGCTCCGCCTATGATGGCGGTCATTTTCTGGTCTGTGTGGCTGAGCGAGAAGGTGGTTCCGTAGAAATGGGCACCGCTGTTTTTCTTGCGCACCAGGTCGGACCGGCTGGCAATAGGGTTTTGCAGATTGTACTCATAGAGTTTCCGGTTGGTCTTATAAGTCTCGTAGTAGCCTTTACCATACGTGTAGTGGAGTGCCATATTCCATATCAGGTTTTTAGGCAGGTGCTGGGTCCAGTAAAGTTGATAGTGCTGCTGCTGATAGTCGTCCAACTGGTTTTTATAGAAGGCCGTGTTTCCGTCATCGTCGGTGTATTTACCGGAAGGGTTGTATCTGCGTCCGTACGTATCCATTTGTTCGCGGGTAGCATAGTCCCAGGCATGATAAGTACGTTCGAAACCATTGAAAGTGATAAACTTCACTATCGTATTGTCAGAGAAGTAGCTGGCTTGGAGGAAATAGGAATTCAGATTGGCCCTTGCGCGACGGATAAAGCCTTGCGTGCCTATATTAGAGAGGCGTCCGCTGACGCCCCAGTGATTGGCGAAGATGCCCGTGGTGAACGACACGGTCTCCTTATGGGTTCCGTAGGCACCACCACTGAGGTCGATTTTCAATGAAGGTTTTGAGGGAATGGCTTCGGTCTGCAGGTTGATACTTGCGCCGAATGCGCCGGAACCGTTGGTGCTTGTGCCTACGCCACGCTGTATTTGGATGCTGCCAAGGCTCGAGGCGAAATCGCCCATATCGACCCAATAGAGATTATTGCTCTCCGAGTCGTTGATAGGTATTCCGTTGGTGGTTATGTTTATGCGGGTGGGGTCGGTGCCGCGTATTCGCAGATAGGTGTAGCCTATTCCGGCTCCGGCGTCGCTTGCTGCCGTCACGTTAGGGGTTTGGAGCAGCAGATAGGGTACGTCGACGCCGTAGTTGATGGCTTGCAGGGATTGACGCGACAGGTTTGTGTAGGCCATGGGCGTAGTTTTCGATGCGCGGGTGGCTATAATCGTTGCTTCCTGAAGTTTTTGCTGTACGATAGAGTCGTCGGATGCAACGGTTTGTGCGGTAGCGCCGATTGAGGCCATAAGCAGACCGCACCACAGAAGAGTGTGTCTCATAAAACGGATTTTTGTGGGACGCCGAACACTTATGCGTCCGATTGAAAATAAATTTATTGACTACGCCGGCATTATCCGGTTCAGTTCGTAAGGGTATGTTCTCAGCCACGCAAGAGTCGTGGCACCCCCAAAATTACTTTTATCGGGTGCGAAGGTACGCAGAAAAAAGATTATGCCCAACCAACGGGCTCATAAACTTGCCGGACGGAACCGTTTTATAGTGCTTTCGCGGCCGTTTCGGCTTCAATGTCGTTGCAGAGTGATACAAAGTCGTCCACCGACAGTTGCTCCGGACGCTTGGTAAGGTCGGGGCGCGAAAGAAATGCGGTGTGGTCGGCGGCGTACTTATTGTCGCAGTCAATCTGACTGAGTAGGGAGCGCAGACTGACGCGCAGCATTTTCCGGCGTTGCTGGAACGTGAACTTTACAATGCGTTTCAGCAGTTTTTCATTACAGCCTGCCTCGGTGCGACTGTTGCGGCGCATGATAAATACGGCGCTCCGCACTTTTGGTGGCGGGTTGAAGACGCCAGGCTCTACGCCAAAGCAATATTCGATATCGTACCACAGTTGGAGCAGTACGCTGAGGATGCCGTAGTCTTTGGTGCCGGGCGATGCGGCTATGCGAGCGGCCATCTCGTGCTGTATCATGCCAGTGCAGCAAGGTACGAGTGGCCGATTGTCGAGCATTTTGAAAAAAATCTGACTGGAAATGTCGTAGGGGTAGTTGCCTGTCAGTACGAAAGGCTGTCCGTCGAACACGTCGGACAGGTCCATGCGCAAAAAGTCGGCCGAAAGGATGGCGTCCGACAGTTCGGACCAGCGGTTGTTCAGGTATGCCACGCTCTCGCGGTCTATTTCCACCACTTTCAACGGGCGTTTCTTCTCCAATAAGTATTGTGTCAGCACGCCCATGCCGGGGCCCACCTCGAGAATGGGCAGATCGGGGCAGGCATCTACGGTGTCGGCAATGCGCCGGGCCACGTTCAAGTCGGTCAGAAAGTGCTGTCCGAGATTTTTCTTGGGGCGTACGTTCGAAAGTCGGGGAGAGTTATGCACACTCATATTTTGCGCAATAATTGTTTTTTACTTATTTTTGCTAACTATCGGATGCAAAAGTATTGAATTTGTGAAAATTTTCCTCAAGATACTCAAACTTACTTTGCCCTTTATGCTCGGCGCCGGCATCCTATGGTGGATGTATCGCGGCAATGATTGGAATGAATTCTACCATTCGTTGTCCACCGAGATGAAATGGGGCTGGATGCTGTTTTCCTTTGTGTTTGGCGTGTTGGCACAGCAGTTGCGCGCCTGGAGATGGAGGATGGCGCTGGCTCCGATAGGCGAGCATCCGCGCCGCACCAGTTGCGAGGACGCCATCTTTATGAGTTATGCAGCCAGCCTTGTGGTTCCGCGCATTGGCGAGATTTCGCGGTGCGGCGCCATAAAGAAGTCCGACGGCGTGTCGTTCTCGAAATCGCTCGGTACCGTGATTACTGAGCGCATCGTCGATTCGCTGGTCATGCTTATAATGACGGCGGTGGCCTTCTTGCTGCAAATTCCTTTGATGATAAAGTTCGTCCACACCACCGGTATGGACGTGGGCAGTTTCTTAGGCCGGTTCACGGCTACGGGCTACTTGGTGACGGCCATCTGCGTGGCAGCCATTGTGGGCACGGTCGTCTATCTGATTTACTCACGGTTTTCGCGCTTCCGCGACTTTCTCGACAATCTCAAGTCGGGACTGTTGTCGCTTCGGGGCGTGAAAAACCTGCCACTCTACGTGCTGATGAGTTTCGGCATAAGCTTTTGCTACTTCCTGCACTTCTACGTGGCGTTCTTCTGCTTCGAATTCACGAGCCACATATCGCTGTCGGCCGCCTTCCTTATATTCTGCATCGGTTCGTTTGCCGTGTTGGTGCCCACTCCTAATGGGGCGGGGCCGTGGCACTTTGCGGTCAAGACGATGCTCGTGCTCTACGGCGTGGCCGAAGTAAGCGCCATCAATTTTGCCCTCGTGGTCCACACGGTTCAGACGGGGTTGGTGGTGCTGCTGGGCGTGTTCGGATTTCTGCGCTTTAACCTGCGAAACAAAACAAATGAAAATAAACCCTAAAATCTTATTATTATGAGCGAGATTAAGCATTTGCAGCCAGAGGCAATCTGGAAAAATTTCGATTTGCTGACCCAAGTTCCGCGTCCGAGCGGCCATTTGGAAAAGGTTCAGAAGTTCCTGCTCGACTGGGCAAAGGAACACGCCATTGAGGCCTTCAAGGACGAGGCCGGCAATATCCTGATGTACAAGCCGGCTACTCCGGGCATGGAAGACCGTAAGACGCTGACGCTTCAGGGCCACATGGACATGGTTCCGCAAAAGACAAAGGAAAGCACCCATAACTTCGAGACCGACCCCATACAGACGTGGATTGACGGCGACTGGGTAAAGGCCAAGGGCACTACGCTTGGCTCCGACGACGGTATGGCTGTGGCCACCATCATGGGCATCTTCGAGGACGACACTATTCCCCACGGTCCGCTCGAAGGCTTTATCACCGCCGATGAGGAGACAACGATGTACGGCGTAGAGCACATGGCCTGCGACACGCTCAAGGGCGAGATTCTCCTTAACCTCGACGACGAGACCGAGGGCCAGATGATTGTGGGCTCGGCAGGTGGCGTCAATCAGAACGCAGAACTGACCTACGAAGAGGTTCCGACCGACCCGGAGGACGTGGCTGTCAAGGTGACCCTCAAAGGACTGTTTGGCGGACATAGTGGTCTGGAAATCAACGAAGGTCGTGCCAACGCCAACAAACTGATGGCACGCCTCGTGCAGGATGCCATTGCCAATTTCGAGGCTCGTCTGTGCTGCTGGGAAGGTGGCAACATGCGCAACGCCATTCCCAATCGCGCCGAGGTAGTGCTGACGCTTCCGAAGGAGAATGTAGAAGCCTTCATGGAAGAATGTGTGACCGACTGGCGCAAGGTTTTCGCCGACGAGTATGCCGTAGTAGAGAAAAACCTCGAACTGGTGGCCGAAGAGGTGGCTCTGCCCGAGAAGCAGGTGCCCGTAGAGATTCAGGACAACTTGGTAGATGCGCTCTGTGCCTGTCATAACGGCGTGATGCGTATGATTCCCGAGGTGCCCCATATTGTCGAGACCTCGTCGAACCTTGGCATCGTCGAGATTGGCGGTGGAAAGGCCAAGTTCGTGGTACTTGTCCGCTCAAGCCGCGACAGTATGCGCGAATGCTGTGCTGAAACCATCGAGTCGGCCTTCCTTATGGCTGGCATGAAGGTGACCTACGACCACGCATATCCCGCATGGCAGCCCAATCCCCAAAGCGAAATTGTGGCCATAATGAGCAAACTGTACAAAGAACTCTTCGGTCAGGAGAGCCGCGTACAGGTTGTGCATGCCGGACTGGAGTGCGGCGTCATCGGAGCCAAATATCCGAAGATGGACATGGTTTCCTTCGGTCCGACCCTGCGTTCTCCGCACACACCCAACGAGCGCTGCAACATTCCCAGTGTGGCAAAATACTGGAAGTTTGTGCTCGCAACCCTGAAGAACGCCCCGAAGAAGTAGAAATTAGTTCTGCACACTGACAACACGGGCCGGTGCTTTTGCCGCACGCTTGGGCAAGAGTGCCGGCCTGCGATTTGTGCAGACAGTCCCGTATGGCAGATGATGTTTTATAGGAAACCCGCCTTCTGGTTTATGTGTCTGGCCATAGGCCTTATGGCATGGCTCGCCATGACCGCCTTGTTCGACCCCACCGCCAACGCGTGGGCGCCGAAGTGCCTGCTACATGCCGCCACCGGGCTGCAATGTCCGTCGTGCGGGTTTCAGCGTGCCGCCCATGCCTTGTTGCACGGCCGTTTCGTAGAGGCGTGGAACTACAACTGGTTCCTCTTTCTCGTGCTGCCCTATGTGGCGGCGCTCGTGGTGGGCGAGTGCCTGCCTGGCGGACCGTGGCGCGAACGCATCCGAGCCTTTACCCACCACCGATATGTGCTCTATGCCTATCTGACCCTCTATTTTCTCTGGGGAATCTTACGGAACATATGGGGCATATAGCCGCCTTTCGACAGATAACTGCCTGACGAACAGATGATATAGGTGGCTTGGAAAATTCCATAATACAATCTGAAAATTGGATTATGCAATTTTGAAATTGTATAATCCAATTTTTTTATTTCATAATGCAATTTTTCGGTTTCATAATGCAATTTCCAGGCAGGTGCGTCGGCGGTGAAAATTTGACAGTTTAATGCGTTGGAAAGAGAGTGTTTATGTACTTTTGTAAAGTCAAACAAACATGCCCCTTACCGTAATCGAACGATGAAAGACTTTCCCCGTTGGGTGCTTGCCCTTGCATTTTTCAATCTGATACCTGTGCTGCTCAGCGTGTTCTTCCTGTTTGGCGGCATCGCGCCGTTCGGCACCAGCAGTCATGCACTTGTGCGGCTGTTGCTCTATGTGTGTGCCAACTTGCTTTGGCTGGTGCCGGCACTGACCTTTTTCTTCGGTCTCGACATCTATCGCCGCGGCTGGGAGAAATGGGGAGTGCTCATCCTGGCGCTGGGCAATGTGCTGACAGTCATTGATCTCCTGATACTAATCCTTCACTAATCATGCAGCGACCTAAGATTGTGGTGCTCGACGGCTATGCGGGCAATCCGGGCGACCTGTCGTGGAGCGACATGGAGGCTTTGGGCGACCTGACCGTCTATGAGCGCACGTTGCCCGAGCAGACCTTTGAGCGCATCCGCGAGGCCGACGTGGTCATGACCAATAAGGTGCGGCTCGATGCCACGATGCTGTCGAGGCTTCCGCGGCTCCGGTTCGTCAACGTGCTTGCCACTGGTGTGAACGTCATAGACCTGCCTGCCGCCCAGCGGCTCGGCATCGTCGTGAGCAATGTGCCGGCCTACAGCAGCCAAGCCGTGGCGCAGATGGCAATGGGCCACCTGCTCAACGCCACTACGCACGTTGACCACTATGTCCGTCAGGTGCGTCGGGGACAATGGCATGGCAGCCCCGACTATCCTTGCGACCGTCCGATAGTGGAACTTGCGGGCAAGCAACTCGGAATCGTGGGGCTCGGACATATCGGGTCGGCCCTGATGCACATGGCGCTGGGCATGCAGATGAAGGTGCTGGCCGCAACCTCTAAGTCTCAGCAGTCGTTGCCCGATGGGGTGGTTCGGACCGACTTGGATGCGCTGTTCCGCGAGGCCGATTTCGTGAGCCTTCACTGTCCGCTCTGCGCCGACACCCAAGGCATGGTCAGCCGCGAAAGGTTGCTGTCGATGAAGAAGGGTGCCATACTCGTGAACACCAGTCGAGGCGGACTGGTGGACGAGGCGGCACTCATTGAGGTGCTGGAGTCCGGCCATCTGGGAGCCGCCTGCCTCGATGCCATCATAGAGGAACCGCCCTGCGCCACTAACCCCTTGCTCCAGGCACCGCGCTGCTACGTCACGCCGCATATCGGCTGGACCAGTTACGAGGCTCGCAAGCGACTGATGGATACGTCGGTGGGCAACCTCAAGGCATTTCTGGAGGGAAAGCCTACGAATGTTGTCTCATAGTCCCGGCCTGTGCGCCGACTTCATACGAAAAATCCCCGCTGCGACGATGCAGTGGGGATTTTCCGTAATTGTGCGAATCGACAGGAATGGGGCTACCGCCGCGTGCGTATGCTGAAACTGCGGGTAGTGCCGTCGGGGAGTTCAATGCGGAAACTTACGGAGCCGTTGCGTAGGCGGCGCGGCGAGCGGATGGATGCCCGGTAGCGGATGCCCTGGCCTGGCTCGATGCCCAATATGGTGGCCGACGACGAAATGCTGACCGACGAGTTGCTGCAACGGATGCGCGGCGTGATGTCGGACACGTAGCGGTTGCTGCGATTATAGATGTCGACAATCAGGTAGGCCGGTTCGCCGCTTTCAAGGATGCCGTTGCGGTTGTAGTCGTCAAACTCGACATTGGCAATATCGAGTATTCCATATTCCCTTGGCTGCACGACCACCTGACCGCGTTGCGACGAGCGAGAAGGGTAGGACCGGCGGTAATCGCGGTCGTCCTGGTCCTTAGGTGCCGTGGCAGCGGCTCCTATGGCCGCACCCGTGGCGGCTCCTATAATGATACCGGCGTCGCGGCCACGCGGACCGCCCATGATGCCACCGATGGCTGAGCCCACCATACCGCCGAGAAATCCGCCGGTAGTGGTGCCCGCAAATTGGCCGGTGGTGCAACTCTGCACACTTAGCATGAGCAGAGCCAGCGCAATGATGTGATACTTTTTCATAGTGGCAAGTGTTTAGGTGTTACTTGACGACGATGACCAGATATTTGCTTACGCTCCAGAAACGGTCGGGGTCTTGGATGCGAAGGGTGTATTCGTTGTTTGCCTCGCGGTTGAGCGTGTAGGAGTCGGCCGGATGGCTCGTCAGAATCTTTGCACTCTTCGAACGCAACGGAATAACCTTCGTGGCGCGATAGTCAATCTTGGTAAAATAGCTTGGGTTGAAGTTGGAAGAACGCAGCACTTCGCCGTCTTCAATGATGTGGAGTTTCTTCAGTTCCTTCTTCAGACCGAATGCATAGTAGGCCGTGTGCAGGCGCTCGTCCTGTGCCTCGATTGACTTGGCCTGCTCCTCGTTGCTTTGGGCGAGGCTGTTGACATTCTCGTTGAGCGAACTGATTTGTTCGTCCTGCTCCTGTATGCGGATGTCCTTCTTCTTGAGTTCAGCCTGCAATTCTTCGATTTGAGCCGATTTCTCGTCGAGTTGCTTCTGGAAATTATTTACCATCTCCTCGAGCGTGTTCTTCATCTTATCGTTCGTGCCCTTCGAACTGCGCAGTTGTTCGCGCAGACTGTCAATCAGTTTGCGATTAAGCGTCATCTTTTCCTTGATGAGTAGGATGTTGTCGATGATGGCCTGTTGTTTCGACGCCTCGCCTTGGGCTATCTGCGTGGTCACTATACCTTCGGCTTCGTTAATCTCTCGGAAGCACGTCTGAATCTCGTCCACCGTGTTCATCAAGTCATTTGTCTCGTTCTTCGATGCTTCGAGCGCATTTTTGAGCGAGTCAATCTGCGCAGCCATCGGGTCGTCGGCTGCGTTTTTCTTTTGTAGCAACGTGTCGCACGATGAGAACGATGCAACAAATAGTGCGGCGAGCGCAAAGGTCAGTGTGTGGAGTTTGCTAGTCATATCGCTAAAATTGTTTGTCTGTTAATGAATGAAATACGACTTTGTGGTCGCTATGTTTTTAAGACTTGTCTTCTTTTTTTTCGTTTAACCGGCCTTTCTTGGCCGTGCGGTTGACACCTTCCACCAATATGACGAACTCTCCGCGCGGCTCGTTGGTCTGAAAGTGGCTGCATACTTCCTGCAGCGTACCGCGCACGCACTCTTCGTGTATCTTTGAGATTTCGCGGCATACGGCACAGCGGCGCTCACCGCCCCAAGCCTCGGCCATCTGGCTCAGCGTCTTCACGACGCGGTAGGGCGACTCGTAGAATATCATGGTGCGCGCCTCGTCGGCCAGTTCTGCAAAGCGCGAGGCACGTCCTTTCTTCTGAGGCAAGAAACCTTCAAACGCAAAGCGCTCGCAAGGCAATCCGGAAACCGCCAGCGCCGGCACGAAAGCCGTAGGTCCAGGCAGGCATTGCACTTCAACGCCTTTCTCTATACAGGCACGCACGAGCATAAATCCGGGGTCGGAAATGGCCGGAGTACCCGCGTCGCTGACCAGAGCCATCTGCTCGCCGGCAGCCATGCGCGATGCCAGCAGCGAAGCCGTCTGGTGTTCGTTGAACTTATGGTGGGAGAAAAACTTAGCCTGGATGTCGAAATGCTTAAGCAGAAGTCCGCTGGTTCGCGTGTCTTCTGCCAACACCACATCGACCTCTTTCAAAATGCGAAGGGCACGCAACGTGATGTCCTCAAGATTGCCAACAGGAGTAGGTACCAAATAGAGCATAGGGCAGGCAAAAAGGGTGGCATGCGGGACCAATGTGGCCAAACTGCGATGCCATCGTTTCGGCTGTGAAGGTAACCCATATTTTGTGAAATTGAGCAGGAAAAGAGAAAAAACGAAACTTTCGGAACCTTGCGAGGTGTCGGTCCGCGCAATTATAGAATGAAATTCTATTATGCAGTAGTTGGTAGATTAGCGGTTTTGTTCTATTTTTGCATCTAATTGGGAAAAGTGTCCGCCTATGGCGTGCGAATTTTGCCCGATTGACCGGGGCGGAGACCCCGCCGCGTCTAACCTTAAGCATATTATATAAAATTTCACCATAACAACTATGAATTTTACCTTGTTTGTCACGACTATTGTGACAGGACTGGCATTCGTGGGCGTAGTGATAGTGTTGGCCAACCTAATCGCTCCGCGCAGTTTCAATGCCCAGAAAGACGAGGCCTTTGAGTGCGGAATTCCAACCCGAGGACAAACGTGGATGCAGTTCCGCGTAGGTTACTATCTCTTTGCCATCCTCTTTCTGATGTTTGATGTAGAAACCATGTTCCTATTTCCATGGGCAGTTGTCATGCGCTCTCTCGGTCCGGTGGGCCTGGTGAGCGCATTGTTTTTCATATTCATTCTAATTCTGGGCTTGGCCTATGCCTGGAGGAAAGGGGCTTTGAGATGGCAATGAAACCGAAAAGACCGAAAATAAAAAGTATTCCTTACGAAGAGTTTAAGGACAACGAGACGTTTGAGAAACTTGTCGAAGAACTCAACCAGAACGGCGTCAACGTAATCGTACGCAAACTCGATGACCTATTAGACTGGGGACGCAGCAATTCGTTGTGGCCGCTGACATTTGCCACCAGTTGCTGCGGAATTGAGTTTATGGCCGTCTGTGCCGCCCGCTACGACATCGCTCGCTTTGGATTCGAGGTAACCCGCAATAGTCCCCGTCAGGCCGACGTTATATTGGTGAACGGTACCATAACCCACAAGATGGCTCCCGTATTGCGCCGACTCTACGACCAAATGGCCGACCCGAAATATGTGGTTGCCATCGGCGGCTGCGCCATTGCCGGCGGTCCGTTTACTAAGTCTTACCACGTGGTGCAGGGTGTGGACAAGATTATCCCCGTAGATGTCTATGTGCCCGGCTGTCCTCCGCGTCCGGAAAGTTTCTTGTACGGAATGATGCAACTGCAACGCAAGGTGAAGGCCGAGAATTTCTTCGGCACTACTAACCGCAAGGAAAAGTCGCCCTTATCGCTTAAGGAAATTCGCAAGCAAGAGGACGAGATTGTAAAGAATCAAGAACAGGCCTAACGGCTTTTTAACGGAATAAGATATGGAAGAAACCATCCAAAACAAGCCTGTCAAGCCACAGGCAGAGGCAGCCGCCGCACCGGCCAAGCCTGCAGTTGTCCCCGAAGCCGTTCCCGCAGAAAACCTCGTAGTTTCCACCCTGGTGGAGCCGGAAAAACTCCACGGCGAAATGCTCCGTCTGAAAAATGAGGAGGGCATGGATTTCTTGGAACTTATCACAGGCGAGGACTGGGGAGAAGAAGGTCTGGGTTGCGTATATAATCTATGGTCCACTACTACAGGCAAGCGAGCCTATATTAAGGCTGTGGCAAAGGATAGGGAAAACCCGTTCCTGCCTACGGTTTCCGACCTGTGGGACATAGCCAACATCTACGAACGCGAAGTGTTCGACTTCTACGGCATACGCTTCCTCGGACATCCCGATATGCGCCGTGTGTTCCTGCGTGAGGACTGGGTAGGATACCCCATGCGCAAGGACGACAAGCCCGAGGAGCAGAACGACCTTCGTATGAACAACTTCGTCTATGCCGATAAGACAACCCAATACGACTGCGATGCCGACGGACAGGTCCATGAAACCGAACACATCGTCTTCAGTCCGGAAGATTATGTGGTCAACATCGGCCCGCAACACCCCTCAACCCACGGCGTGCTCCATTTCCGTGTGGCATTGGAAGGTGAGCGTATCAAGAAAATAGACCCCATCCTCGGATACATCCATCGCGGCATCGAGAAACTCAATGAGTCCTACACCTATCCGCAGACCTTGGCGCTGACAGACCGTATGGATTATCTGGGCGCCATGCAGAGCCGTCACGCTTTGTGTATGGCTATCGAGAAGGCGGCAGGTATAGAGGTCAGCGAGCGTGTGCAATATGTCCGCACCATAATGGACGAACTACAGCGTATTGACTCGCACATCCTTTTCTTCTCTTGTCTGTGTCAGGACATGGGTGCCACGACGGCATTCCTGTATGGATTCCGCGACCGCGAACGTGTGCTCGACATATTTGAGGAGACCTGCGGCGGCCGACTCATATTGAATTACAACATGATTGGCGGACTGGCGCACGACATCCACCCCGACTTCCAGAAGCACGTAAAGGCATTTATCCCTTATATGCGTAAAAATATAAAGGAGTATTACGACATCTTCATCAACAACGTGATTGCCCGCAACCGTCTTATTGGCGTGGGCGTGTTGAGTAAGGAAGACGTCATCTCCGGCGGTTGCACCGGTCCCACGGGCCGTGCGTCCGGCTGGAGCAACGATGTCCGCAAGCACGCACCCTATGCCACCTATGACAAGGTCGAGTTTAGCGAAGTGCTGCGTACGGAAGGCGACAGTTATGCCCGTCTGTTGAATCGTATGGATGAGATAGAGCAGAGTCTGCATATCATCGAGCAACTTGTCGATAATATTCCCGAAGGAACGTATCAGACAAAAACCAAGCCCATCATTAAACTGCCCGAAGGCACTTATTACAGCGCAGTGGAAGGCAGTCGTGGCGAGTTCGGTGTCTTTGTCGAGAGCAAGGGCGACAAGAGTCCTTACCGCATGCACTATCGTTCGACCGGACTTCCCTTGGTTGCCATCATGGACAAGGCTTGTCGCGACGAATTGATAGCCGATATGATGGCCATCAACGGCACTCTCGACTATGTGGTGCCTGATATCGACCGATAAGTCTATTCAATCAACTCACGTAATAAAAAACAACACATATATGTTTGACTTACAGAATTGGACAACGGCGTTGCACGAGTGGATGCTGGGCATTTTGCCGGAATGGGCAGCCATACTGATTGAGTCGGTATTGGTGGCGCTCATCATCATTACGCTGTATGCCGTCTTTGCTATTGTCCTGATTTATTTGGAGCGAAAAATTTGTGCGTTCTTTCAGTGCCGACTCGGTCCGAACCGTGTAGGTAAGTGGGGACTATTGCAGGTTTTCAGCGACGTATTCAAAATGTTGCAGAAGGAAATCATCCGGATGCGCAAGTCCGACCGATTCCTGCACGACCTTGCCCCCTATTTGGTTGTGACGGCATCTATGCTTACTTTTGCCTGTCTGCCGTGGAACAAGGGCGGACATATCATCGACTTCAATATCGGAATTTTTTTCATGCTCGCCGTGTCGAGCATTGGAGTCGTGGGTATTTTGCTGGCTGGACTGGGTAGTAACAGTAAATATCCGATGATTGGCGCTATGCGTGCCGGTGCACAGCTCATCAGCTATGAGATTTCAATCGGTCTGACCATGCTGACCATGGTGGCCCTTACCGGAACGATGCAAATCTCAGAGATTGTACAGCAGCAGTATGACAACGGATGGAACATCATACGCGGTCATATCCCCGCCCTGATAGCATTCATCGTCTATCTTATTGCTGGCAACGCAGAGTGTAATCGTGGTCCGTTCGACCTGCCTGAGGGCGAGAGCGAACTTACGGCCGGTTACCACACGGAATACTCCGGCATGCACTTCGGCTACTACTATCTGGCCGAATATCTGAACCTGTTTATTGCCGCCGGTATTGCATCAACCATCTTCCTTGGCGGTTGGGCTCCCTTGCATATCGCAGGGCTCGACGGCTTTAACGGAGTGATGGACCTGATTCCCGGATTCGTTTGGTTCGTAGGCAAGACGTTCTTCGTCGTATTGCTTCTGATGTGGGAAAGATGGACGTTCCCCCGCTTGCGTATAGACCACATTCTTTCGCTTGAGTGGAAATACTTGATGCCTATCAGCCTGTTTAACTTGCTGCTGATGGCACTGGTTGTCGTACTTGGTCTTGGAATCAACATAAACTAAACGTGCCATGGAAAATAACAATTATATACAAGGACTGTTCGGTGGACTCAAGACCCTATGTGTCGGTTTGAAGACCACTATGCGCGAATTCTTCACCAAGAAGATTACGGAGCAGTATCCTGAGAACAGGGAAACGCTCGTAATGTTCGACCGTTTTCGCGGTAGTCTGGTGATGCCCCACAACGAGGAAAACGAACACAAGTGTATAGCCTGCGGACTTTGCATGACCAACTGTCCCAACGGCTCTATCACCGTGACGTCGCGCACCGAGGAAGTCGACGGAAAGAAAAAGAAAGTGCTTGACAAGTATATCTACGACCAAGGCATCTGTATGTATTGTATGGTTTGCGTGCGCGTATGCCCGCAGAATGCCATCGATTTCGACCAGAGTTTTGAGAACGCAGTGTTCGACCGTAGCAAATTGATCAAGCAACTTAACCAGCCCGGCAGCAAGTGCCAGGAACGGAAGCCGGTGGCCAAGCCTGCCGCGCCGAAACCCGCTGCTATTGAAACGTCTAATAATCAGTAAACTCAAAAGAAACTATGGACTCCTTTAATATAATGTTCTTCATTTTGGCTGCACTGATTCTTTTCTCATCCATAGCCTGTGTGGTGACGAAAAGCATATTGCGTGCGGCGACCTATCTGTTCTTTGCGTTGCTTGGAACGGCGGGTTTGTATTTCCTGATGGGTTACACTTTCCTGGGTGCCGTGCAACTGATGGTTTATGCAGGCGGCGTAGTCGTTCTCTATGTGTTTGCTATCTTGTTGACCCGCGGACGGAAAGACCAACTAAGCAAGAACAGCAAGTCGAAAATCTTCTCGACCCTTCTGCTATGCCTCGTAGGTCTAGCCATATTCGTGCTGGGCATCATGAAGTATCAGTTCCAGGCAGAGGCCTTGTCGGCCCCCAACGAAGGCGTATTGAAACTGAGCGAAGTAGGCAGCAAGATGCTCTCTACCGGCGACGGCGGATATCTTCTACCTTTCGAGGCAGTTTCCGTATTGTTGCTTGCCTGCATTGTAGCCGCTTTGGTAATTGCACGTAAAAGATAAAAACTGACACTATGATACAGATAAATTGTCTACTTATACTATCGGCTGTGATGATGTTTGCCGGAATCTTCGGCTTTATCACGCGCCGCAGTACGTTGGCCATTTTGCTCTCCATCGAACTGATGTTGAATGCGGCCGATATCAATTTCGCCGTTTTCAACCGACTCTTGTTCAACGGGCAAAACGTGGATGGCTTTTTCTTTACGCTGTTCTCCATTGCGATAACTGCAGCCGAAAGCGCCATTGCCATTGCCATCATGATAAATATCTATCGTTCGCTGAAAGATATTTCGGTGGAGAAATTAGAGAAAATGAAGTGGTAACCGCATAATGAACGAAACATGGAAAATCAATTTATATTTACCCTTCTTATTCTGCTGCTTCCGCTGGCCTCGTTCCTGTTCTTGGGACTGGCTGGCCACAAGTTGAGCCATAAGGCAGCAGGACTGGTGGGCACGTCGGTTCTGGGCGTGGTTGCTGTGTTGTCCTACTACACAGCGTTCCAATATTTCAGCATGCCACGAGTTGACGGTGTCTATCAGGCACTTGTTCCCATCAATGTCACGTGGCTTCCGCTTGGAGAATTGCATTTCGACATGGGCATCTTACTTGACCCGATTTCCGTCGTTATGCTGATAGTCATCTCCACGGTCAGCCTAATGGTGCACATCTATTCGTTCGGCTATATGCATGGCGAGCGTGGCTTCCAGCGCTATTACGCGTTCCTGAGCCTCTTTACCATGTCGATGCTGGGCTTGGTTGTGGCCACGAACATCTTCCAGATGTACCTGTTTTGGGAACTCGTGGGCGTATCGTCCTATCTGCTCATCGGATTCTTCTATACCTTGAAGGCTGCCATCGCGGCCTCGAAGAAGGCATTCATAGTGACGCGCTTTGCCGACATGTTCTTCCTGATTGGTATCCTAATCTACGGATTCTATGCCAAGACGTTCAGTTTCGATTTCGTAGATGCCGAGAATGCTCGCAATATTGCCGGAGCCGCTTTTATACTTCCCACCGCATTGTTCCTGATGTTTGTGGGTGGTGCCGGTAAGAGTGCGATGTTCCCGCTACACATCTGGTTGCCTGATGCCATGGAAGGCCCGACACCGGTTAGTGCCTTGATTCACGCGGCAACGATGGTCGTTGCCGGTGTCTATCAGGTAGCCCGCATGTTCCCGCTTTGGATACAATATGCCCCCGATACGCTCCACGTGGTGGCTTGGGTCGGCGCGTTCACGGCGTTCTATGCAGCTGCAGTTGCTTGTGCGCAAACGGACATCAAGCGCGTGCTGGCATTCTCCACGATTTCGCAGATTGCCTTCATGATGGTGGCGCTCGGCGTATGTACGGAAATGGTCACGGGCCACGAACATCACGGCAGCCTCGGCTATATGGCGTCGATGTTCCACCTATTTACCCACGCCATGTTTAAGGCAACGCTCTTCCTTTGTGCGGGTTGTCTGATTCATGCCGTACACAGCAATGACATGTCGATGATGGGAGGCATGCGCAAGTATATGCCCATAACCCACTGGACCTTCCTGATTGCCTGCTTGGCCATTTCGGGAATTCCGCCCTTCTCGGGTTTCTTCTCGAAAGACGAGATATTGTCGGCAAGTTTTGCCTACAGTCCGTGGATGGGATGGATTATGACGGGAATTGCCGCTATGACAGCGTTCTATATGTTCCGCCTCTACTACGGCATCTTCTGGGGTACAGAAAACAAGGAGCATCATGAGGCTCACGTTCCCCATGAGTGTGAATGGACAATGACGTTCCCCTTGATTTTCCTAACGCTCATCACGTGTGTGGCAGGCTTCATTCCTTTTGGCAAGTTAGTGAGCGCCGACGGTATGTCGTACGATTTCCTGGCGCACTTCGATTGGATGCTCGGTGCCAAAAGTTGTGCCATCGCGCTTGTCTCGATTGCGCTTGCCACCTATATTTATAAGGGAGAGAAACAGCCTGTGGCCGAGAAGATGAAGGCGGCTGCGCCCCGACTGCATCAGTGGGCCTACAAGCGCTTCTATCTGGATGAGGTCTATCAGTATGTAACCCATCAGATTATCTTCAAGTACATCTCGAAACCCCTTGCCTGGTTCGACCGTCACATTATCGACGGATTCTTCAACTTCCTGGCGTGGGGAACTCACGAACTTGGATTTAACATCAGAGGCTTCCAAAGCGGCGCCATCCAAAAGTATGCGTTCATTTTCTTCCTTGGAGCCATCATCATCCTATTTATAATGATTCTCTAAACCGCCACAACTATGAATTTCCTATCAATATTTGTACTGATTCCAGTCTTGATGCTGCTTGGCTTGTGGCTGGTGAAGGGTCAGAAAGGCATTCGCAGCGTGATGGTAGTGGGCAGCAGTTGTCTGCTTGTACTTTCCGTAGTACTCACGATACTTTTCCTTCAGGAACGCGCTGCCGGCAACACGGCCGAAATGCTTTTCACTGCATCGCTCGATTGGATTACTCCGCTTCATATTAAATATGCGGTAGGCGTGGACGGCATTTCCGTGGCCATGCTGTTGCTCTCGTCGATTATCGTGTTCACCGGCACGTTTGTGTCGTGGAATATGAACAAGGAATACTTCCTTTGGTTCACGCTCCTGTCGGCCGGTGTGTTCGGGTTCTTCATAACCATCGACATGTTTGCCATGTTCATGTTCTACGAGGTTGCTCTCATTCCGATGTACTTGCTCATTGGCGTGTGGGGTACGGGTCCGAAGGAATATGCCGCCATGAAACTGACGCTTATGCTGATGGGCGGCTCGGCATTCCTGATGTGTGGCATTTTCGGCATCTTCTATGGCGCCGGTGCACAGACCATGAACATCCTCGACATTGCCCACCAGGCCAACGGCGCGCATGCCATTGCGCTGGCGCAACAACATATCTGGTTCCCGCTCACCTTTGCCGGTTTCGGCGTATTGGGAGCGCTTTTCCCCTTCCACACATGGAGCCCCGACGGTCATGCCTCTGCGCCGACGGCAGTATCGATGCTGCACGCAGGTGTGTTGATGAAACTCGGTGGATACGGCTGCTTCCGCATTGCCATGTTCCTCATGCCGCAGGCTGCGCAGGACCTGGGTTGGATTTTCCTCATCCTGACCGGCATTTCTGTGGTCTATGGTGCTTTCTCGGCCTGTGTGCAGACCGACCTTAAGTACATCAATGCCTACTCGTCGGTATCGCACTGCGGACTGGTGTTGTTCGGCATTCTGATGATCAATCAGGTAGCGGCTACGGGTGCTGTGCTGCAGATGCTCTCGCACGGTTTGACGACGGCCCTGTTCTTTGCGCTCATCGGTATGATTTATGGTCGCACGCATACCCGCGACATTCGCGAGATGACGGGTTTGATGCGCATCATGCCTTTCCTGTCAGTGTGCTATGTGATTGCGGGTCTTGCCAACCTTGGCTTGCCCGGCTTCAGCGGCTTTGTGGCTGAGATGACCATATTTGTAGGTTCGTTTGCCCAAGCCGACACGTTCCATCGCGTACTGACCATTGCGGCTTGTACGAGTATCGTCATCACTGCCGTCTATATTCTCCGACTGGTGGGTAAGATTCTCTACGGCGTCTGCACCGACGAGCACCATCTGAAACTATCGGATGCCACATGGGAAGAGCGCCTTGCCGTGATTTGTCTGGTGGCCGCCATTGCCGGACTGGGCGTGGCTCCGTTCTGGATAAGTTCGATGATTGACGGAGGCGTTGCTCCTATCGTCAACCATATCACGGCCTATGCTGCCGACCTATCTTTGAATCCGTTCATGTAGAATATGCTGAAAAAAGACTAATATATATATGGATTACTCACAGTTTCTTTATATGACCGAGGAGTTGAGTCTGTTGCTCGTAATTCTCCTTGTGTTCCTGGCCGACCTGTTCCTGTGTCGTGAGCCAAAAGAAGGCGAGCAGTTAGAGCCGTCGGCCAAGTCGCCGATAGCATGGGTCGTTTTGTGCCTGTTCACGGTGCACACGCTTGTCAATCTGCTGCCGTGCCTTAACGGTTCGATGGAAGTCACCAGCGCCTTTGGCGGAATGTATCAGCATTCGGCCATGATGACAGTGGTCAAGTCGGTTCTCAATGTGGGAACACTCGTGGTGTTTCTGATGGCTGGCGGATGGCTTAGCCGTCCGGAAAACCAGGTAAAGCGTGGCGAGTTCTACCTTATCACGCTGTTCACCTTGTTGGGCATGTATTTGATGATATCAAGCGGACATTTCCTGATGTTCTTTATCGGACTCGAAATGGCCAGTGTGCCGATGGCCGCCTTGGTAGCCTTCGACAAATATCGCTATGAAAGCGCCGAGGCCGGTGCGAAGTTTGTGCTGCTGGCCATCTTCTCCAGCGGTCTGCTACTATACGGCATCTCGCTCATCTATGGCGCTACGGGCACGCTCTACTTCGACCTGATTGGAGCCCAGTTGTCGTCGCGTTCGCTGATGAGCCTGGTCGGCCTGACGTTCTTCCTGTCGGGAATGGGCTTTAAGATTAGTCTGGTTCCGTTCCACCTTTGGACGGCCGACACCTATCAGGGTGCTCCCACCATTGTAACGTCGTACCTCAGCGTTATCAGTAAGGGTAGCGCAGCCTTTGTGCTGTTCACCGTGCTTACGAAAGCCTTTGGGGCCTCCGACCTGGCTTCCGAGTGGAACCGCGCCTTGTTCTGGATTATTATTGCGTCCATCACCATTGCCAACCTCTTCGCCATCCAGCAGCAGAACCTGAAGCGATTCATGGCTTTCTCGGCCATTTCGCAGGCGGGCTATCTCGTGTTGGGCGTTATGGGCGGCACGGCGCAGGGTCAGACAGCCCTTGTCTATTACCTGCTCGTCTACATGGTGGCCAATCTCGGAGCATTTGCCGTGATTAACGTCATCGAGCAGCAGAGCGGAAAGATACGCATCGATGACTACGACGGACTCTATAATACCAATCCGAAACTGTCATTCTTGATGACGCTGTGCCTCTTCTCCTTGGCAGGCATACCTCCTTTCGCCGGAATGTTCAGCAAGTTCTTCATCTTCATGGCAGCATTCAACGCCGGCTATCAGTGGCTCGTGTTGATTGCCTTGATAAACACGGTGTTGTCGCTCTACTATTATCTGCTCATCGTGAAGGCGATGTACATCAAGAAAAACGAGTCGCCCATCGCCACATTCCGTTCCGACAACGGCACGCGTGCCGCTCTCGTCATTTGCACCATCGGTGTAGTGCTGTTCGGCATTATGGGCGTGTGCTACTCCTATATCGACTCGCTCAGCGTGCTTTAGGCACCGGGCTGTCGCATAATCGAACTGCAAAGAAAATGCCGACCTGTCCTTTGGGGCAGGCCGGCATTTTCGTGTTGGCATAGTAGAACCCTGAAATTGCATAATGGCGTGGAGAAATTGCCTTATGCAATCTGCCGATTGGATTATGCAATTTCAAAATTCCATAATGCGAATTTTCCCTTCCATAATGCAGTGCGGCGGCATGAGCATGCAAAAAAATCACCGCATCGTGCAACAGGAACGCTGCACGATGCGGTGATTCGATGGAAGTAGGTCTGCCTTACTTCGTATAGGAGTAGGGCATGGCTTTGCGGCTCGTGCCGCGCTTCTTGTTAGGCTTGTCGGCCATCTGGAAGTTCAGGCGTGCGCCTTTCAGCAGGTCGTAGTGTTCCAGATAGTTCTTGTCGTACGACTTGCCGTTCAGTTGCAGGTCTTTCACGTAGAAGTTCTGCGCCGAGTTGTCCGGAGCGTCTATCTCCACCGTGTGGCCGTTGGGAAGATGTATGGCAGCGTGGCGGAAGAGCGGAGCGCCGAGCGCATACTGCGTCGTGCCGGGGCAGACGGGGTAGAATCCGAGTGCGGAGAATACGTACCACGCGCTGGTCTGCCCGTTGTCTTCGTCGCCGCAATAGCCGTCGGGATTGGGCGTATAGAGTTTGTCCATCACCTCGCGCAGGCGCTGCTGGGCTTTCCAGGGCTGTCCGGCCCAGTCGTAGAGATAGATGAAATGCTGGATGGGCTGATTGCCGTGGGCATACTGTCCCATGTTCATTATCTGCATCTCGCGAATCTCGTGAATGACTTGTCCGTAGTAGGAATCGTCGAATACGGGCGGAAGTATGAACACGCTGTCCATCTTGGCGGCAAACTTGTCGCGGCCACCCATCAGTTGCATCAGTCCGTTGACATCGTGGAAGACGCTCCAGGTGTAGTGCCACGCATTGCCTTCGGTGAACACGCCGCCCCACTTGGTTGGCGAGAACGGAGTCTCGAAGCGGCCGTCTTTCTGCTTGCCGCGCATCAGCCCGCTAGTCTTGTCGAACAGGTTGCGGTAGTTCTGCGTGCGCTCCTGAAGCATGCTGACCACATCCCTTGACTTGCCGAGTTGCTTGGCCATCTGGAGAATGCACCAGTCATCGTAGCAGTATTCCAAGGTACGCGCGGCGCTTTCATTGATATGGATGTCGCACGGCACGTAGCCCAGCCGGTTGTATTCCTCAAAGCCCAGTCGGCCAGTGGAGGACACGGTGGGATGCACACCGTTCGCGCTGACCAGCAGCCCCTCGAAAAGCAGTTCCGGACGGCTCACGCGCACGCCTTTCACATAGGCGTCGGTCAGCACGCTGGCCGAGTTGTTGCCCACCATGCAGCCGCGGTGGCCGGGACTTGCCCATTCGGGGAAGAACCCACTCTCCTCGTAGACGTGGAGCAAGCCTTCCTGCATCTTCAGACTCTCGTCGGGATAGACAAGGTTCAGCAGCGGAAACAGGCAGCGGAAAGTGTCCCAGAAACCCGTGTCGGTGTAGAAATAGCCTTTGTGAACCATTCCGTCGTGCGGACTATAGTGCACGGGCTTAGACTTCTCGTTGAGTTCGTAGAACGTGCGCGGGAAAAGTAAGGCCCGATAGAGGCACGAGTAGAACGTGCGAAGTTGGTCGGTGGTACCGCCGCTCACTTCGATACGTCCCAACGCATCGTTCCAAGCCTTGTGGCCCTGTTGCCTTACTTGGTCGAACGAGAGTTTTGCGACTTCTTTCAGGTTGCGCTCGGCCTGTGCGGCATCGATAAACGAAGAGGCCACCTTCACTATGACGGGGCGCGACTTCGTGGTGGTGAAACCCACGATGGCCTGGGCGTGGTCGGACAACTGCGTGGTCTGACCCTCGCGGAGCGTGTCGCCGCTGGCCGTGGCTATGTACGTGAACGGCTGGTCGAACTCGATGACGAAATAGTTTTTGAAATTGTCAGTCACACCACCGCTGTTTCGCGTGGAGTAGCCTACGATGCGGCGCTGGTCGGGGAGAATCTGTACATACGAACCATGGTCGAACGCATCCAATACGACAAACGATTTGTCGGAGTCTGGAAAACTGAAGCGCAACACGGCGGCGCGACTCGTGGGAGCCACTTCGGCCGTCACGTCGTAATCGGCCAGATAGACACGATAGTAGTGCGGCTGTGCCACCTCGGCCTTGTGCGAGAACCAACTGGCCCGCTGCTCTTCCTGAAAGACCGGTGCGCCCACCACCGGCATGAGCGAGAACACGCCATAGTCGTTAATCCACGGACTGGGCTGGTGCGTCTGTTTGAAACCGCGAATTTTCTTGGCATTGTAGGTGTATTGCCAGCCGTCGCCGTTCTTTCCGGTTTGGGCTACCCAGGCGTTCATGCCCCAAGGCATGGCAATGGCCGGATAGGTATTGCCAGTGGACAGTTCGAACGACGATTCGGTGCCGACAAGTGGGTTTACATAGGCCACGTAGTCGGTTTGTGCCCATGCAAGTGTGCTGACGAACAGCAGGCATAAGGCAGAAAGTGTTTTTTTCATATTGACGAAAACGATAGTTTTATGTAGTTGAGTAAATGAATATGCGCAAATCTAAGGGAGAAACTCGAGTGTGCCGCCCCGACGGAGTTGGGCATCGGAAACGGTATAGCGGCGGACTTTCTGACCGTTGAAACGATGGCGGGTAAAGACTTTTCCCTCGGCTGCACCGTCGGCTTTGACGACAAGGCGTTTCCCCTCGGGCAGATGAATCACGGCCTGCTCAAAAAGCGGAGCCCCCAGGTCGTAGCGTCCGTCGGCCGGGTCGACCGGATAGAAGCCCAGCGACGAAAGCACATACCACGACGACATCTGTCCACAGTCCTCGTTGCCACAAAGTCCGGCCGGAGTGGCCGTATAGAGTTCCGACATGATTTTGCGCAAGATGCGTTGCGACTTCTCGGGCTTGCCCACCGCGTTGTATAGATAGGCTACGTGGTGGCAAGGTTCGTTGCCGTGGACGTATTGTCCAATCATGCCGGTGGAGAATAGCGGCAGTTCGTCGTCGGCACTTGGGTTGGAGGAGAAGAAGCAGTCAAGTTTGCGCTCAAAGGCTTTCTTTCCGCCCGATAGTCGGATGAGTCCGGCGATGTCGTGGGGCACGGACCAATAGTATTGCCATGCGTTGCTCTCGCAGACATGGGCGGTGTAGGCATCGGACTTGAAGTCGACCTGATAGTCGCCCCGGCTGTTGCGAGGCACGAAGAAGTCGGCATCTTTGTCGAAGAGGTTGCGGTAGTACTTGGCCCGATTTTCAAACACGCGCGCTATGCTGTCTTGTCCGAGATGGCGGGCCAGTCGCGCAATGCACGCGTCGTCGTAACTATACTCCATCGTGCGCGAAAGCGACCAGTCGTCGTCGTTCATAGCCTTTCCGCAGTCGTAAGGGATGTAGCCCAGGCGAAGATACTTGTCGATGTCGCGATAAGTGGTGTCGTTGGCAGTGCGTACGCAGGCCCGGAGCACGTCCATAGGATTGACCGTCGTGAGGCCTTTCAGACAGGCATCGACCAATACGGGCACAGCGTGGTAGCCAATCATCATGTCCGTTTCGCTGCCCTGAAGCGGCCACACTGGAAGGCGGCCGTGCTGCTGCTCAAAGTGGAGGAACGACTGCACGAAGTCGTCAATCCGTTCGGGGCACAAAATGGTGTAGAGCGGGTGGGCGGCACGGAATGTGTCCCAGAGAGAAAGGGTGGAGTAGTTGGTCCAGCCTTGCGCGATATGCGTCTGACCGTCCGGGCCGCGGTAGCCACCATCGACGTCGGAGAAGATGGTGGGAGCCGATAGGGCATGGTAGAGTGCCGTATAGAAAATCTCGGTCTGTACGGGGTTGCTTGTGGTTATCTCTATCCGGCTGAGCAACTGGTTCCACTTGTTCTGAACAAGGCGGCGTGTGTGGTCGAAGTCGATAGTGGGGCACTCTGCTGCAAGGTTCTTGGCGGCCCCGTCAAGACTCACGGGCGACAATGCCGTGCAGACGGTGAGTTGCTTCGTAGGCAGGTCGAACGACAAGTGTGCCAGACCGTGGTGGAAGAGCGAGTCGTTCTGCCACTCGATATGGCGGATGGGCGACGAGAAACGCGTGCGGAAATAGACCTTTTGGTTGCGGGCCCATCCGTCGGAGAAACGCCATCCTTCGATGGTGACGCTGTCCACCTGCCTTATCTGGCAGTCGAGTGTCCGGTCCCAGTTCATGGCCTTCACAAGGTTGAGGATGACCAGTCCCTGTTGGGTCGGGAAGGTGTAGCGTTGCACGCCGACACGCTCCGTGGCCGTCAGTTCGACATCAATATTATAATCGCTCAGGTGTACGCGATAGAAACCAGCCTCAGCGTGTTCCTCGCTGTGTGAAAAGCGAGAGTGAACGCCAAGTGGCTGCTCCGACTCGCGAAGTGGTAGGGTGACAGGTAGGAACGATATGTCGTAGAGATCTCCAGCACCCGTGCCGAGCAGGTGCGTATGGCTGAAGCCTGCTATCGTAGAGTCGGGATAGAAATAGCCGGCGATGCGGTCCCATCCGGGTAGTCCGTTGTCGGGCGACAGTTGTACCATTCCGAAAGGCGACTGGGCTCCGGGATAGGTATTGCCGGTAAAATCGGTGCCAATAAAGGGATTGACCACCGCGGCATAGTTGCGCAACGGTGTGTCATACTGGGCCGAAACCGAAGGTCCGGCAGAAAAAAGCAGAAATAGGGTCCACAAAAAAAATGCGCGGTAAAATGGCGCAGGAAAAGACGTGTTCTTCATACGAAGGCAAAGTTACAAGTTTTCCAGATAGTTGCCGTTATTTTTCACTTTATTAAGATTTATGACTGCATAATGGAACAAGTTGGGCAAAAAATTGTTTTTTTTTAATAAATCTTTTGCTCGGTTTTATTTTAGAGTTACTTTTGTCAGTTACATTATGCAAAATGTGCATATATTGCACTCTCAAGCAGACACAAATACAACATAAATTCTTATCAATCATCTGTAATTTTTAATGTTAATTTCTATGAAAAATGTTAGCATTTTGCTGGTCTTTGCGCTTATGGCCGGTGGAAGCATCAACGCTGCGTCCATCGATTCAAAGGCTGTGAAGGAAGTTCAGCAAACGCAAACTGTGCGCGGCACAGTGAAACTTGCTACGGGTGAGCCTGCATCGGGCGCAACGGTTGTAGTCGTTGGAACTAAGACTATGACAATTGTGGACGACAACGGTTCTTTCACACTGAAAGGTGTTCCCGCTGGCGCTACACTAAAGATTGGCTTGATTGGCTATGGCACTCAGAACGTCAAGGTTACGGGCGATGTCGTAAATGTGGTTCTTGAGGAAGCCGAAAACACTCTGAACGAGGCTGTGGTTACGGCTATGGGTATCGTGCGTAAAGAAAAGTCGCTGACCTATTCTACCCAGCAGATTAAGAGTGATGACATCATGAAAGTTCAGGACGTAAACTTCGTGAACTCCATCGAAGGTAAAGTCGCTGGTATTACGATTAGCCCGAGTGCTGGTGGTGCCGGTGGTGCGTCTAAGATTACGCTTCGTGGTGTTAAGTCAATCCTCGGTAGTAGTGATCCTCTGATTGTCGTGGATGGTGTTCCTATGACAAACTCCGTATCTGGCCGCATTAGTTCCTTGGATATCAACTACGGTCAGTCTGAAGGTGGTGACGCGCTCTCGATGATTAACGGTGACGATATTGAATCGGTCAACGTGCTGAAGGGTGCCAACGCTGCTGCCCTTTACGGTTCGGCTGCTGCCAACGGTGTGTTGATGATTACGACTAAGAAAGGTAAGGAAGGCCGCCTGGATGTGAACTTCACCTCTAACGTGACTTTCGAGAAGCCTTTCTTGCTTCCTGATATTCAAGACGTGTACGGTGCTTCCGTAACGCCTGCAAGCGGCGGTCTCTATTCGCTGGGCACTTCTTCTTGGGGTGGCCGCGTGACGGATACGCCGATCCTGGCGTTCGACGCAACCAACGCCGGTCTTGAAAACTACACGACGTCGCAAACTCACGGTGTTCACCTCCGCAACTATGCCAACGACGATGTGAAAGATTTCTATCGTCTTGGCGTAACGACCAACAACTCGATTTCTCTTTCGGGTGGTACGGACAAGATTAAGTCCTACTTCTCCTATGCAAACTCGCACGCTAAGGGTATGATAGAAGAGAATTCGTACAACCGTAATACGTTTGCGTTCCGTCAGAGCTGCAAGCTGTGGGATCGCGTTCAGATTGACGCATCTTTGAACTATGTTCAGACAGTTACGCGCAACCGTCCCGGTGGTGGTCGTATCCTGAACCCGATATACCACATGTACACGGCACCCCGTAACATTGACATGAACTACTATCGCAACAACTACGTAGCTCAGGGTCAGTGGTACTCCGGTTCGCAGTCTATCTACCGCGCCGTTAACCTTTCGGACGGTATCGACTACAACTGGTGGGATCCGTATATGGACTTCGACGACAACGTAGAGGGCTGTAAGATTTATGACTTCCGTTACATCTACGACGGTCAGGTTGTACAGCCGGGCGGCGGTGTAGTTTACGACTACATTTCTCTGAATGTGCCCCTCTCCGGTCCGATGCAACAGTGGGCTTATACCTCTGCTGCTCAGAATAACCCCTACTGGCTGACACGTCAGAATGTTTCCAAGCAGAAGGAAGACCGTGCCTACGGTACCTTTACCGGTAAGATCGATCTCTTTGGTGGTCTGAGTTTCCAGGCTCGTGCCAGCTTCGACCATGCTTGGGCAAGCAACGAGTCTAAGCGTTACGCTACGACTTATCTGGCTGCATCGATGGAGAACTACGGTCGCTATTGGTACAGTCATTCCCGCAGCACGGAAATCTATACCGACTACTTGCTTTCTTACGACAAAGTGTTCAACGAAGACTGGAGCGTAAGCGCAACTGCAGGTTGGGTAGGTCACGTTGTTAAGGGGCGCACGGAAAGTTCTAATATTACCAGTGCAACCTATTTTGATGGCAACCGCCGTCAGGTTTATGACCAAGTAAACATCTTTGAAGTAAGCTCTGGTGGTCCTGGTGTGACCAGCACAAGCCGTTCCAGCAACTGGGACAAGGCAGCCCTATTTACCGCACAACTTGGTTGGAAGGAACTCATCTATATTGATGGTTCTTATCGTCGTGACTGGTATCGCGCCTTCCGTCAGTTCAAGGATCGTGGTACTCCCGACAACTACGGATACTTTGGCGTCGGTGCATCGGCCATTCTTTCGAGTCTGTTCAAGATGCCGGAGCCTATCAGCTACATGAAGTATCGTATTTCTTACTCTGAAGTTGGTAACTCCATACCTAATATCGTTTACTCTTCTTCTTCTGTAAACCTCTCCACAGGTGCTATGACTTCGAACACCTTTGCTCAGTTCAAGAATCCTCGTCCTGAGAAACTGGCATCGTTCGAAACTGGTTTGGAAATGTTGTTCTTCAATCAGAACCTGAACTTGGATGTATCGTTCTATAACACGGTATCTAAGAACCAGTACATGATTGCCAACAACGCTTCTGGTCTGAGTGAGCCTGTAAACAGCGGTCGTATTCGCAACCGTGGTGTCGAAGTAACGCTCGGTTACAACTTCCGCTTCGGTGATGATTGGCGTTGGAAGACCCAGGCTAACTTCTCGTTGAACAACAACAAGATTATTGAAACCGTTTACGAAGAACAGACCGGTAAGGAGAAGCTCGTTTACACCGACGTAGCAGGCGTACGTGTCCGCTATCGTGAAGGTGGTTCCGTAGGCGACATGTTCGTAACTGATTTCCAATATAACGAAGACGGTACCTACAAGACCACGAGCGACAACCTTCCTTTGCTTGAAACGCAGAAGAACAAGGTTTACGGCAAGTATATTGGTAACATGAACTCCAAGTACCAGCTTGGTTGGAGCAACACGATTTCTTACAAAGACTTCCAGCTCTACTTCTTGATTTCCGGTCGTATCGGTGGTAAGGTAATCTCCTTGACCGAGGCTGAACTTGACCGTATCGGTAACTCGCAGCGCACTGCAGACGCTCGCATGTATGCAGAGGCTAATAACCTTTACACTCCGAGCGGAAAACTCGCCATGTATCTGCCCGACGGAAGCAACCGTCTCGTTGATATCGAGTCTTACTATCGTTTTGTAAGCCGCAACTGCCCGGGTAACTATGTATACAATGCCACAAACTTCCGTTTGCGTGAACTCTCTCTGGGTTACACCTTCCGTAACCTTATCGGTGAAAATAAGAACCTGACACTGTCGTTCATTGCTCGCAACCTGTTCTTCCTTTATAAGGACAGCCCCACGGATCCTGATATCACTCAGTCCACGGCACGCGGTCTTGCAGCATTTGAGAACTTCACGTTGCCTTCCACACGTTCTTATGGTATTTCTTTGAAACTTAATTTCTAAATCTACGAACATGAACGCTAAAAAAATTCTGTTATATCTGCCGGTTGCATTCGTAGCTTTTGGTCTTTCTTCTTGCCTTGACTATGATGAGCCGGGTGACAACTTCAACTCGACCACTCATACCATCGATGATGTTGTCTATCATGGAAAGGCTGACAGCATTCCTGTTGAAGCATGTAAGACTCTTGCTAACTTGAACACGGCAATGAACAACATCAGCGATCCTTTCGACGCTTTCCATGGCGGTGTTTATGGAATGCGTGGCGGTAAGGATGGTGGAACGCCAGTAGAGCATGCTTACCAGTATGTATTTACTAACTCTGTTGACGGTTGGTCGCAGTGGGGCATGATACCTCACCAGGACTTTGCATATGGCGACGATAAACTTAGTTGCTATCACACGGCCTACAACTCTGGCCCGTGGAGTGGTTTCATTTCGGTTAAGAATGGTGCAGTGCCTTTGCTCAACCATCCCGATATAGACTCTATTCCTGAAATCAAGGCTATCGCCCTGTTGTTCTTCGACTTTGCAGCTATCGAAACGGTTGATATGTATGGTGCTATGCCGTTCTTGGACTACAAGTCCAACAAGCAGGAGTCTCCGTTTACATACAACGACCTCTTCACTATCTACGTGAACGTAGAGGCTAACATCGACACGATTGTTGCCCGTCTGAAGAATTACGACAGCCGTCCCGATTGGTACCAGGAGAAGGTTGACCAGCTCTTGCTCAATCGTTTCCCGTTCTGGAGTCCGACTGCCTATCAGGCACAGAAGATGGATTTGTTGATTCGTATGGCCAACTCGCTGAAACTGCGTATGGCTATGCACCTCACCCGTGTCATTCAGGTGGACGAAGACTTGCAGCGCATTGCTATCGACTACGATGACGGTGTATGCCGCAAGTGGGCTGAGGAAGCCATTCGCGATGGCGTTGTTGAGACCTATGAGCAGGAAATCAAGGTTGACCCCGTTATCGACGTGAACTTCAACCCGCTCAACCAGATTATGAACGTTTGGAACGACCAGCGTATCAGCGCTTCTCTCGAGTCGTTGATGACCAGTCTGAACCACCCGTATCTGACTTACTTTATCGACAAGAACTTCGCCGACATCCTCAACGAGCAGACCGGTGACATTCTTGAAAAGGGCACTCGCAACTGTGGTATCCGCGACGGTGAGCGCACTGGTTTCGGCCAGGCTCTCGGTGGCAATCCTTATGTGGCATTCAGTCGCTTCTCCACCAGTGGCGACATCGACCACCCCAGCATCATCGGTTCTGAATTCCCCTTCTACATTGTAAAACTGTCGGAGGTTGAATTCCTGCGTGCCGAAGGTGCCGTACGTGGATGGGACATGGGCGGCACTGCTCAGGAATTCTATGAGGCAGGTATCCGTCACGCCAGTCTGTTCCGTCACGAAAGTCCCGATGTCAACTACGACGCTCTCGTAGATGCTTACCTCGCTCAGACCGAGCCCACTCCGTTCACATGGACCGACCCGCTTGGCTATGCCGACGACATGGAAAGTGTAACGAAGATTGGCGTGGCTTGGGACGAAGCCGACGACAACGAGACCAAGCTCGAGAAGATTATTACCCAGAAGTATCTTGCCTTGTTCCCCACAAGTCCTGAGATGTATACCGAACTGCGTCGTACGGGCTATCCGAAACTGTTCCCGGTACTCAATCCTGAGGATGGTGACGGCAGTCTGCACTACGGCGACATCATTCGTCGTCCGATTTTCCCGGGCAGTTCCGATGCTGATATCCGCGATATCGAAGAAACCGGTATCAAGGCTCTTGGAGGTCCGGACAAGCAGGCTACTCGCCTATGGTGGGATCCCGCTTCGGTAACGAACAACTTCCCGAACTACTAATATCGGTTCAAAACTTTTTCAGTTCCCCGCAGAATTACTGTGGGGAACTTTTTTATGCCGATTTTTGGGCGGACTGATGCTTTTCTGTTTTTCGGAAACCCATACTTGGCGAAAATTGTATAATTTAGCAAATGTATATACCTCTATAGCCAAATAAGAAAAATGATATATAATGCAGTACAAATGGAATTTCAAGTCCTATGGCGATATAGATGAGGAGCAGGCGAGAGGTTTGGCTGCAGAGGTGGGCATTCATCCCTGTCTGGGCCCGCTGCTTGTGGAGCGAGGCTTCGATGCCGCTTCGCAGGTCAAGCATTTCTTCCGGCCCCAGTTGACCGAGTTGTACGACCCATTTCTGATGAACGACATGCAAATAGCGGTTCAGCGCCTCAACGAGGCCATGGCCCGCAAAGAACGCATACTCATCTATGGCGACTACGACGTGGACGGCTGCACGGCCGTGGCCTTGGTCTATAAGTTTCTCTATCGCTACTATTCCAACCTCGATTTCTACATTCCCGACCGCTATGAGGAAGGCTACGGCATTTCTCATAAGGGAATCGACTATGCCTACGAAACCGGAGTCAAGCTCATCATCGTACTCGATTGTGGTATCAAGGCCATCGAGGAGATTGGCTATGCCAAAAGCCTGGGTATCGATTTTATCATCTGCGACCATCATGTGCCCGACGACATCTTGCCGCCGGCCGTAGCCATCCTCAATCCCAAACGCCTCGACAATACCTATCCGGCCGACAACCTGTCGGGCTGCGGCGTAGGCTTCAAGTTCATGCAGGCCTTTGCCTCGAACAACGGCATTGAGTTCAACCAACTTATGGAGCTCCTCGACCTCTGTGCCGTAAGCATCGCCACCGACATCGTGCCCATCATGGGTGAGAACCGCATCCTTGCCTGGCACGGACTTAGGCGCTTGAATAGCAACCCGTCTGTCGGTTTGCAAGCCATCATCGAGTTGTGTGGTTTGTCGGAGCGCGAACTTACCCTCAATGATATTATCTTCAAGATTGGTCCCCGACTCAATGCGGCCGGTAGGGTACAGAACGGTTCGGGTGCCGTGCAACTCCTCATCGAGCATGACTATTCGGCTGCGGTAGAGATGGCACATCGCATCAATATCTTCAACGAGATGCGCAAGGACCTCGACCGTCGCATCACCGAGGAGGCCATCGACAGCGTAAGCCAGTTGCCCGACGTCGATAGTCGCCGTGGTTTCGTGGTCTTCAATCCCGAGTGGCACAAAGGTGTCATCGGCATCGTGGCCAGTCGCCTCACCGAACAGTATTATCGGCCTGTCGTCGTACTTACCGAGAGCGAGGGACTTGCCACTGGCTCGGCCCGCAGCGTATCGGGTTTCGACATCTATCGAGCCGTGCAGAGTTGCGAAGACCTGTTGGAGAATTTCGGCGGCCATGCCTATGCGGTTGGACTGTCGATGAAGGTAGAGAATGTACCCGAGTTCACACGCCGTTTCGAGACCTATGTCGATACCTACATATCCACCCAACAGGTGCAGCCCACTCTCGACATTGATGCCGTACTCGATTTCAAGGACATCACCTTCGACTTCTACAAGCAGCTAAGGCGGTTTGCTCCTTTCGGGCCCGACAATCCACGGCCCATATTCTGCACGCGCCATGTCTACGATTACGGCACGAGCAAGGTAGTGGGCCGGGGCCAGGAGCATATCAAACTCGAACTGGTCGATAACAAAAGCACCAACGTGCTCAATGGCATAGCCTTCGGGCAAAGCAGTCAGGCCCGCTACATCAAGACACGCCGCGCGTTCGATATTTGCTATACGATTGAGGAGAATTCCCATCGAAAGGGCGACGTGCAGTTGCAGATTATTGACATACGTCCCTGCGAATAGACCCTATGGCCACGGCATACACCGATAGCGATTTCGTTCGTGTGCTCCGGGAAAACTGGGGCTACGACTCGTTTCGGGGCATACAACTCGACATCATACGCGACGTGGTGGCGGGGCGCGACGTGCTCGGACTGATGCCCACGGGCGGAGGAAAGAGCCTCACGTTCCAGGTGCCTGCACTGCTGGGCGAGGGAACTTGCCTGGTAGTGTCGCCGCTTATCTCGCTGATGAAAGACCAAATCGAGCATTTGCGCGAGCAAGGGTTGCCAGCCGCGGCCATCTATTCGGGCATGGATAAGCACGACATTCACCGTACGCTCGATAATGCGGCGTTTGGGGCCTATAAGTTGCTCTACGTGTCGCCTGAGCGGCTGCTGTCGGAGACGTTTCAGCAGAAATTGCGCTTTATGACGCTGTCTTACATCGTCGTCGACGAGGCACACTGCATCAGCCAGTGGGGCTACGACTTCCGTCCCTCCTATCTGCAGATAGGGCAGGTGCGTCAGTCGCATCCCAACGTGCCGGTGCTGGCCCTTACGGCTACTGCCACGAAACAGGTTGTCGACGACATTTGCCGTCAACTCGGCTTCCGCCCCAATGCCGTGGTCCATAGCATGAGTTTTGAGCGAACCAACCTCGCTTACGTGGTTCGTCAGGCCGAGGACAAGACGGCGCAACTCCTTCACATCCTGCGCAGTGTGGCTGGCAGTGCCATCGTCTATGTGCACATGCGACAGCAGGCTGAGGATGTGGCCAAGTGGCTCAACGAAAATGGCATCAGGGCCTTGGCCTATCACGCAGGCATCACGAGCATCGACAAAGACATGCGTCAGAAAGCCTGGAAGCAGGGCGATGTACGCGTAATGGTGGCTACCAACGCTTTCGGTATGGGCATTGACAAGCCCGATGTCCGTCTGGTGGTCCATCTCAACGTGCCCGATTCGATAGAGGCCTATTTCCAGGAAGCGGGCCGGGCAGGTCGCGATAGGTTGAAGTCGTATGCCGTGCTGCTCTATAATGGCAACGATGTGCGCAGCCTTCGCCGCCGTGTGACCGATGCCTATCCGCCCCTCGACACCATTCGCAAGATATATACCGATATTACCTACTATCTGCAGATACCGCTTGGCGAGGGACAGGGCACGGTGCGCGAATTTCAGGTAGAGGATTTTTGCCGAAACTTCAAGTATTTCCCCTCGGTGGTAGAGAGTGCGTTGCGCATTCTCACTCGCGCCGGCTATATCGACTATCGCGAGGAGGACGAGTCCAGTTCGCGGCTCATCTTCCTCACGTCGCGCGAGGGACTCTACCGCTACCACGACACAACCGGAGGCGAGCAGGTGGTCATGGCATTGTTGCGCAACTATTCAGGCCTGTTCACCAATTATGTGAACATAGACGAGCAGTTTATTGCCGAGACTTGCCGGCTGCGCACGGAGTTTGTCTATCAGATTCTCAAGGGACTCAACCATCAGCGCATCATCCACTACGTTCCCATGAAGCGCGTGCCGCGCGTGGCCTTTGTGCAGCGGAGGCTCAGCGAGGACGAACTGCGCTTTCCGCCCGAGGTCTATGCCGACCGCAAGGCCGACCTGGAGCAGCGCATAGAGGCTGTCATCCGCTATGCCTTGTCCGATGACACGTGCCGCTCGCGCATGTTGCTCGACTATTTTGGCGAGGTCAACGACCACGATTGCGGGCAGTGCGATGTCTGCCTGGCCAATGCCGACCATACTCTCGCCGTCAAGCAGGCCCGGAAAGCCGTCATGCGGGTACTTGCCGACGGAGCCGTCCACCTTCCGGCCGAGTTCCATTTCAATGGCATTTCGCAGTCGCATGTGGCGGCAGTGCTGCAGCAGTTGTCCGACGAAGGCGCACTGCGGCATTCTGGAGCCGGATTTCAGTGGGAAAAGCCGGCAGAATAGGGGTTTTGCGACCGTCGAATAGAAAGCCGTTCTGCCGCATAATGGCGCAGAAAAATTACATAATCGGATATGAAAATTGCATAATACAATTTCGAGATTGTATTATGCAATTTTTCTGCGCTATAATGCAATTTTTTGCGCTTCCTATGCGGCTGAACTACAGACTAATCCGTTTCTTTTCCGTAGTCGCCTTCTATGTGGATTAGCGCGGAGGCCAGCACGGTTATACCCGTCAACACCATCACTATGATAAAGAAATTCAGGTAGCCCACGGCTTCTTGCAGGTAGCCGGCTATCATGCCGGGCAGCATCATGCTCAGCGCCATGAATCCCGTACAGAAAGCATAGTGCGCGGTCTTCGAATGGCCTTGCGCAAAGTACATGAGGAACACCATGTAGGCCGTAAATCCGAATCCGTAGCCGAACTGCTCCAGCCCGATACAGGTGCTGACCAGTATGAGGTTGTCGGGTTGCCAGTAGGCCAGGATGATATACACGAGGTCGGGCACAGTGATGGCTGCCACCATGGGCCACAGGCTTTTCTTAAAGCCGCAACTGGCCACGAGCAGTCCGCCGAGTATGCCGCCTATCGTCAGGCCGATTACGCCAATGGTTCCCTGCACGAGTCCCAACTCGGCGGTTGTCAGTTCAAGGCCGCCTTCCAGTTTCTTGTCGAGAAGGAACAGCGGGCATATCTTCACGAGCAGCGCCTCGGGCAACCGGTAGCAGAGCATGAAGAAGAGCGCCGACAGGATGTGGGGCTTGCGGAAAAACGACACGAGTGTCTCGCTGAAACTTCCTATGGGCGAATGCAAGGTAGCGGGGTTGTCGTTCGTCTTTTTGGGGTTCGGCAATATAAACCAGTGCCACAGGAACAGGAGCAGGTAGCCCGCGGCCGCCACCATAAACGTGATGGTCCAGGCGCGGTTCGGGTCGCGCGTGAAGGTTTCCATGTTGCCGGCGAAGGCTATGAGCACGCCCTGTCCCACAATCATCGATATGCGGTAGAACGTGCTGCGGATGCCCACGAATATGCTCTGTTCGTGTTCGTTAAGGGCATAGAGATAGAAGCCGTCGGCGGCAATGTCGTGTGTAGCCGAACTGAACGCCATGAGCCAGAAGAAAGCCAGAGTCCATTGCACGTAGTTGGGTGCATTTATCGTAAACGCCACTCCGGCCATGGCGGCGCCCGACAGCAACTGGGTCAGCACAATCCAGATGCGTTCGGTCTTGAATAGTTCTACCACGGGGCTCCAGAAGGGCTTAATGACCCACGGAAGATAGAGCCACGAAGTGTAGAGGGCTATCTGTTCGTTGCTCAGCCCGAGTCTTTTGTACATTACCACGGCGATGGTCATCACGATTACGTAGGGAATGCCCTCAGCAAAGTATAGCGTGGGCACCCACGACCAAGGATTTCGGCCCGCGCGAGCGGGTTGTTCAATGGTTTTCAGTTCATTCATAGATTTTAGTTATTGTAGTGTGTGGATAGTAGTGTGATAGGATTTGGTCGTATTCATATCCTTGTGCGCCCATGGCAGCAGCGCCAATTTGGCATAGTCCTACGCCGTGGCCCCATCCGGCGCCGTGGAGCACGAAATAGGGTGGGACGTCTGTACCGTCGTTGCCCGTCTCCACCCAAAAGGCTGAACTATAGAGATGACTGTCCGACAGCCATTTTCTAATCTCCAGTTCCTTGCCTACACGCACCGTGCGCTTCGAGCCGACTATCTCGAGCAGTGAGATGCGTCCGCTTTTGCCGCGTTCGAGGGGGTTGAGCGCGAATATGTCGCCGAAATCGATGCCGGACTTATGCAGCAGCAACTGTTGCAACTGTTCTTGCGACAGATGCACCTGCCACCGGAAGAAATCGGAGGTTTCGAGGTCGTAGTCGTTCAGCACCTGTCGGAGCAGGGCAGGGTCGTCGGTGTGGCAGAAACAGTCGGGGGCCGCCGCAATCCAGGCTTGTGCCTCGGTTTCCTTGGTCAGGTCGGGCAGCGGTTGCTGGTCTTTGTCGTCGCGCACGGCCTGCAGATAGGGCACATGGCGCTGTTCCCACGCCGTAGGGTAGGTTTCGGTAGCACCTCCGCAGCACTTGTAGAAACGTGCGTCGCACACGCTGCCCTCATAGGTGAGCACCATGCCGCGAGTGGCTTCTATAGCGGCATCGACGGCTTGCGGAACGACGTGTCCGATGCCTTGGTAGCGCTGACAGTGGTCGTCGGCGCACACATCGTAGTCCGTGTGTTCGTCACGGCCATACCAGCGCACGATGCGGTCTGCGGTGTCGCTGGCATCGTCGTGCTCAATGGGAAACGGTTCCAGCGGATTGTCGCGAAGGATGCGGCAGAGCAGCCAACTGCGCGATATGACGGCATGTGCCTTCAGCAGTTCGGCCGATGCCGTCGAGTTCATCTCGCTGCCTATGACGCTGCGCAGATAGTCTTCTGCACGCACTTCGTTGATAATTTGTATGTTTCCTTCGATAAGCCGGAGCGTCAATGCACCTTGGAAGGTCTGCGATTGCAGGCGCTGCCAGTGGAATTGGACACCAATGACCACATTCTCGATACAGAAACGTCCCTGTTCGTCCGTCGGCTCGAAGTGCAGTTGCTGTGCCACGAGCGGGCCGCATACTATCTGGCCGTCGCAGACCTCTGCCTTCAGCGGACCGCACAGTTGCGTGCCGTTGCAGCAGTAGGGAGTCTGCAACTGCAACGCCACCTCTGCGGCGCTCATAATACCTACGTGGACGACGGGTTCCTTCATTTTCTATTTTTCACAAAGGTGTTGGACCACGTTGTTGATTTGTTCGTCCGTGACTCCGACCTCTTCCAAAATGCTGCGGACTTCCTGGGCGGTGAGTCCGTCGAAGTCGTCCTTGCGAGGGGTTACGATGAGTCCGGCCATATCGAGTGCGCCCGGTGAAACGAGGCGCTGCCCGGCATCTTCGGCATAGTAGCAGTCGGGACGGTGCTTTGCACGCGGCAGAATGGCTACGCGCAGAGCGGCAGGGGCGTGGTCGTCGGCCGCAACGTTCCACACGAGTACGTTCATATCGGGTTCGTCGCGGTCGGGGTCGCACGGCAATGCGGCAATCACCTCTTCGACGGCGCGATGGAGCGAAGTCAGGTCTTGACCCTCGAGCAGGAGAGCCGGACAAGCATAGCCGCGCAGCAGACTGAGTTGCGTGTCGCCGTCATACGTCTTCAGCGGTATGCGCACGCCTTCTGGTGCGGCCACATAGTGCTCCAGCGGCGTATGTCCTTTCTCCACTGCCTGAAAATGGGCGTGGTCGGGCGCAGAAGCGCCGCATCGGGCACCGTTGTAGAACACCAGCGCCGAAGCATTGTCGTAGGCGAAGCGTGCCATGGGCTGCCAGAGCGGAGCAAAGCGCTGCGGCTTGTGTGAATGGTGCGACAGCGTCAGATGATGCGGCAATATGGGGAACGGATTGACCAACAGTTCAATATAGCCGAGGCATCCGCATACAGCCTGTTCCTGCGGACGGTTGTCCTTACAGAGGAAGCACGGCCGCTTACTGATGGCCTCGCGCGTCACGGTGGCGCCGGTCGATACGATACGCGCCGGATTGAACTGGAGGGTGAAGCGGAGCGACTCGCTTACGAGCTCGCGCTGCTGCACCTGTTCGGTCAGGTCGCGGAATCGTTGGGCGGCTTCGGGCCACGCCTTCAGTTGGCAATCGAAGAAGTGTTCCACGCTCGCCGCATTGACAGGCTGGCTGAAAGCATCGACGCGCTGCCGGCGGGCATTGAGTTCCTGCGTGCGCAGCGAGTCCTTGTAGGTGTTGTGCTTATTTTGTTGGTCGATGCTAAGGTCGGAGTCAGAATTTCCATCCCAGCGGCGGCACAGATAAAGTTCGTCGAAGATGCGGCCAATACGGAATCGGCGCGACAGAGCCAGTCCTACGGCATAATCTTCGCCGTACGACGTGTTGGGAAAGCCTTGCTGGCGTATAACACTGGTGCGGAAGGCGCGAGGTGCGCCCAGTCCGTTGATGCGAAGGGCATTGTTGCGCCCGTTGTTATCGGTCCATTCGGCGTGACTGATGAGTCCCGGCGGAAGTGTGTCGAGTTGGAAGTTTACCATACGGTATGAGCCGATGACCATAGCATACGGCGCTTCGCGAAACTTCTCTACGATGGTTTGCAAGGTCTTCGGACTGCTATATAGGTCGTCCGAGTCCAACTGAACGGCATAGCGGCCACAGCGATGGTCGCGCACGGCAAAATCCCAGCATCCGCCAATTCCCAGGTCTGTGCGTTCGGGCTGCAGGTGTACGACGCGGCTGTCGTCCTTAAAGCGTTCGACGGCTTCGCTTGTGCCGTCGGTCGAGTGGTTATCGACTACGAGAATATTGAATGGGAATGTCGTCTGCTGCGACAGCACGCTTTCGATGGCATCACCGATGGTCCGGGCGCGATTATAGACCGGTATGACGACAGAAGCCTCCACCGGATAGGTTTCGCCTTCCTCCGACGGCAGGGTGTCATACAGTTCGGGATTCAGATAGGCGCCCGTCTTCTTCAGATGGTCGGTGCAGATGATTTCATACTCCTGCTGCACAGCCTCATTACGCGGATCTACGTAGTCAAACTGTTTTTCGCCGCTCCGACGCAGGTCTGTCTCGGCGCTATCGTAGAGATATTCGCGCAGATGGCAGATGTTTCCGTGGCGGCTTATGAACAGGCGCAGCGCATAGAGCCCGCCGACCACGATGTGGCTCTGGCAGCCGCCTTGTCCGATGAAGTTGTGCAGCGCATCAGTCCTGACGAGCCACAGGTTGCCGAAATCGAAGTCGTTGCGCAGACTTCCGGCCTGATAGTCTATTACCGGATGCGGCTTGCCATTATCGTAGCGGTCGGCATATAGGAGCAAGGCCTTGTTTTGTTCGGCCACTTGCACCATTCGCTCCAGGCACCGGTAGCGAAGTCCGAGTTGCTGGCCCGAAAGGTGGAGCAGCAGATAGGGAGCCGTGGCTTTTTCGGCTATCCGCGCCAGAAACCGGGCGGAAGTAATGTCTTCCGACTCAACAACCTCCATTTTCGGATGCACAATGTCCGTGCGGGGATGGGCGCTGATAATGAAGATGCGTCGCAGGATAGGGTCGTCGGCCCAGCGGAGTGCGTTTTCGTAGTTTTCCTCAGTCAGAAAAAAGTCTATCATATTTTTCATGGGGTGTCGTATAGGTGTGTGGGGCGGTTCAGATATTGGGTTTCTGCAGTCCATAGTGCTCGCGCTTGTCGGCACGGAGCAGCAGCACGGCGCATGCTATGCCGAGAGCGCCGAGGAAGGAGAAAATGCCCATGGCGGTAGTGAAACTCGGGTCTTGGCCGTTGATGTAGCCTATTCCCATAGGCACGAGTGTCAGTCCGATATTCTGAATGTAGAAGACCATCGAGTAGGCTGTTCCCAGACGCTTCAGAGGAATGATTTTCGGTATGCTGGGCCACAGTGCGCTTGGCAAGAGCGAGAATGCCACGCCCAAGACAACTATCGTGACTATGGCGACGGCCGGCGAGTGCAGTGGTAGCGAGAAACAGATGTGGCTAAGCGTGAGCATTGCCGTACCGGCCACCATGACAGATGCGCCCTTGCCGAAGCGGTCGATAAGGTAGCCGAACAGCGGTGTGAGTGGTATGGCCGTGAAGGGTAGGAGTGCCACGATGATGCCCGCGGTCTCTGGGTCGATGCCATATTTGACCACCATCAGTTTACTGGCGAATTTGAGGAAAGGACGGATGCCACAGTAGAAAAACAGGCAGATGAGCGTGATGAGCCAAAAGCCGCGGCTGCGCAGTGTTATGAGAATGTCGCTGAGGTGGAACTTTTCCGATTCGTCGACGGTAGTTTTCAACTGGCGCTCCAATCGGATGTCCATGACGCCATAGACCAGGTAAATCATCAGTCCGATGCACACGAGCACAAGTCCGACAAGCAGGGGGGTGGATAGTGTCCAGTGGGCGGCAATCTTTGGGCTGAGGCTCAGCGCCATAACGGTGCCGATGCGTGCCATAGCCACCTGAAATCCCATGGCAAGGGCGATTTCGTGTCCCGTAAACCATTTGACCATCACCTTGTTGATGCTGATGCCGACCATCTCACAGCCGACGCCGAAGAGGGCGAAGCCGGCCGATGCCATAAGCACCTGCGTGCGGAGGCCTGTGGTGCCAAGGCCGAACAGGGAGATGCCGAATGAGGTTGTTTGTTCGGGCGACACGTAGCATACGGCATAGTATTTGGTGAATACGCCGACGACCATGAGCACGCATGCCAGCGTGCCGGTGAAGCGTTCGCCCATCTTGTCCAATATGAGTCCGCTCACGAAGAGCATGAGCAGGAACACATTGAAGAATCCGTAGGCGCCGGAGTATAGTCCGTATTCGGTGCTGGTCCAGCCCAGTCCGCCTGCGGCATAGGGGGCTTCGAGCATGGTCTCAAGCGGCGAGAGGATGTCGGTAATGATGTAGCCGAACATCATGGTGAACGACACTATCAGCAACACGCTCCAGCGTGCCAGGACGGAGTCGTTGAGTCTGCGGGTTGTCATTTGGGAGGAGGCTATAAGCAAACACTCCCGCTGAGGGGAGCGTTTGCTATGTGGAATGAGTTTGTGGGCTTAATTCTTTATGTTGGGCTCTTCGAGGCCGTAGTGCTTGCTGCGGTCAACTACCTTGAGATACAGTCCGATAAGCAGTGCGGCAACTCCGAGGCATGCGAGCATGACGAGGGGCCATGTGTAGTCGTACTTAGTAGGGTCGGTGACGCCGGGGTTCGTGTGGTCGAGCACTTTGCCTATGGCGAGGGGGAAGAGCCATAGTCCGATGTTCTGAATCCAGAATATCAGGGCGTAGGCGCTACCGATAATCTTGGAATCGACCAGTTTGGGCACGCTGGGCCATAGTGCGGCGGGCACGAGCGAGAAGGAAGCGCCGAGGACGAGTATGGTAATGTAGGCAATGATGATTCCTCCGATGGTGCTGGTCTTGAACAGGGGCAGGATGAAGGCAAATGTCAGGTGACAGAATATGAGGAGCAGCGAGCCCAATACGAGCATCGAGGCGGCCTTGCCTTTGTGGTCGACATAGTTGCCCAGGATGGGCGTGATGCCTACTGCGAGGAGCGGAAAGACGGCGAATACGCTCTCGGCGGACTGGCGCATATAGCCCATGTAGCAATAGCATACGAGTGCGGCAATAGACACGCAGAGCAGTCCATATTTGGCGGCCTTGTCCTTTTTCATGAAGTTGCTCATGAAGGCGGTGGCGGCTACTACGATCATTATGCCGTATTGCCAGATGGCTACGGAGTCGCCGGCCCAGAACGAGCCTTCTTCGGGTTTCGTAAGCGTGAGGTTGCATTGCAGCATGTTCACGGCATATTTCTGGAAGGGGAAGATGGCGCTGTAGTAGAGTACGCACAGCAACGATACGAGCCAGAAGCCTTTGTTGGTCAGAATCTTGCCAATGTCGCTTACTTTGAACGGGTCGTCCTTTTCTTCGGCCTCGCCGGTCTGTTTGTCGAGTTTGCTGTCCATAAAGAAATAGACAATAAACATGATAAGTGCGATGCACATCAGTACCACGCCGAAGGCTACGGCGCGGCTTACGCTGATTTGTCCGCCCAGTTTGGCAAAGTAAGGCGAGAATATCATGCAAGTAGCCACGCCCAGGCGCGCCAGTGCCATTTCGCTGCCCATGGCCAGTGCCATTTCGCGGCCCTTGAACCATTTGACGATGCCTCGGCTCACGGTGATGCCTGCCATCTCGACGCCGCAGCCGAAAAGCATAAAGCCGCAGGCTGCCAGCTTAGCACTTGCCGGCATGCCCTGGTAGAATGGCGACACGCCCAACTCGTCGAAGATGGGAATATAATTCAGATGGTTGGTGAACCAAGTATCGAGCGCGGTGCCGACAAAGGCGTCGGAAACGGCATACCACTTGATGCAGGCACCCACCAGCATCACGGCGCCCGACAGGACGGCGGTGAAGCGCACTCCCATCTTGTCGAGGATGATTCCCGCGAAGATTAGGAAGAATACGAACACGTTGAGGAACACTTCGGCGCTCTCCTCGGTGCCGAACGCGGTCGAACTCCATCCGAGGTTGGGCGAAGACTCCAGCAAGTCTTTGATGGGCGACAGGATGTCCATGAAAATGTAACTGCAGAACATGCCCAGCGCAAGCAGCAGTAGGGCTGTCCAGCGCGCTGCCGCGTTGTCGCGCAGCGTCTTGGTGATAGTGTCTGTTGTCATCGTTATAGTGGTTTGAATTTCTGGGTTTCAAATTTACACAAATCTTTGCTTTCTGCCGACAACGATGCGCCATAATTCTATGCCTGTCTGCCGCGACGGCGGGTTCGGGGTGCGAAACGGCAGGCCTTTTGGGTGGATTTTTATTGACATTTGGCGCAAAGGTTAAATAATCTTAAATCTGGATGCGAATGGTTTTTGCGTCGCTTGCATAATGCGACAGAAAAATCGGATTATGGCACCCGAAAATTGCATAATGGAATCGGCGGATTGGATTATGGGATAACGCCGAAAAAATGGTGGTTTTCTCGGGTCGGACTATGGTCGGTGAACGCAAAAAGCGGCCCGCAGGCCGCTTTCCTTATGCTATGGTAAAAATAGCCAATTTTTCCGAATGGTGCAAGGGGGTTTTTTTTGCAAAAAGGTAAAAAATATTGACGCGGCAGTGTGGTCCGGCACGAAAAAAGGCTCCGCCGGAGCGGAGCCTTTGGGGAATGGGCGGGCAAGTTGGTCGCCTTACTGGCGAATGAACTTGTATCCGTTGTATAGTTTGCCGTCCTTCACGATGGAAAGGATGTATACACCCTGGTTAGGCAGG
>JAFUTC010000004.1 GCA_017471505.1 Alloprevotella sp. | reverse complement strand
TTCAGAACTTTTTTCTGGCCTCGTTCGGCTAAAAAAATAGCCCTGCCTTGTGCATAGGCAGGACCTTCTTGTTAAGTGACCCCGCTGGGATTCAAACCCAGGACCTTCAGAACTTTTTTCTGGCCTCGTTCGGCTAAAAAAATAGCCCTGCCTTGTGCATAGGCAGGACCTTCTTGTTAAGTGACCCCGCTGGGATTCAAACCCAGGACCTTCAGAACCGGAATCTGACGCTCTATTCAGCTAAGCTACGGAGCCGTGTTATCGAGGTGCAAAGGTAAGCAATTATGTTGAAGTGGGGCGGTTTTCGCCTACAAATTTGCAAAACTATCGGATGCCTGCCATTTCTTCGAGGGTGGCAAGTGCTTCGGCCACGCTGCAAACGTTGCGCACGCTCATGCGCCGCTTGCCGTTGGTCTCTTTCAGTTCGCATTGGCGGAAATGGCGGGTGGCGTAGTCGATGATGCGGTCGAACGTGGCGCTCTGATAGAAGGGGCTGGCGGTGTTGCTTACGAAGTAGAGCACGAGGCGGCTCTGGCGCAGCACAATCTTTTCGGCGCCCACCTTGCGGCCTATCTGGCGGAGTGGCACGATGCGCAGCAGTTCCTCGCCCTCAAGGGGAATGGGGCCGAAGCGGTCTTCCATGCGACTGCGGAAGGCGTCAATCTGCTCGGAGGTGCTGAGGCCGTCGAGTTCGCGATAGAGCGACATGCGCTCGGCAGCACCGGGCACGTAGGTTTCGGGCAGATAGGCGTGGAGGTCGCACTCCACGTTGCATTCTTCTACGAACAGGTCGCCCGTGAGCCGGTTCTGCTGCAGGTCGTCCTTATAGAGGTCGGCAAACTCTTCGTTCTTCAGTTCGCTCACTGCCTCCGACAGAATCTTCTGATAGGCCTCGTAGCCCAGGTCGGCTATGAAGCCGCTCTGTTCGGCGCCCAGAAGATTGCCGGCGCCGCGGATGTCGAGGTCTTGCATAGCGATGTGGATGCCCGACCCAAGGTCGCTGAAGTTTTCGATGGCTTCCAGCCGTCGGCGCGCGTCGTCTTTGAGCAGCGAGAGCGGTGGCGCCAGCAGATAGCAGAAGGCCTTGCGGTCGCTGCGACCCACGCGTCCGCGCATCTGATGGAGGTCGCTGAGCCCGAACTTATGCGCCGCGTCGATGAGTATGGTGTTCACGTTCGGAATGTCGATGCCGTTCTCCACAATCGTGGTGGAGATGAGCACGTCGTAGTCGTGGTTGATGAAGTCCACTATAATCTGCTCCAGTTCGGCCGGCGCCATCTGGCCGTGGCCTATGGCGACGCGCGCGTCGGGCACGTATTTCTTCACCAGGTCGCGCAGGCGGGGCAGGGCGCTTATGCGGTTGGTCACGATGAACGTCTGGCCGTTGCGCGCCAATTCGAAGTTGACGGCCTCGGCTATGATGTCGTGGTGGAACGTGTGTATTTCCGTCTGGATGGGCCGTCGGTTGGGCGGCGGGGTCTGTATGATCGAAAGGTCGCGGGCTCCCATCAGCGAAAACTGCAGGGTCCGCGGTATGGGGGTGGCTGACATCGTCAGCGTGTCTACGCTTGTCTTCAGCTGTCTCAGCTTCTCCTTGACGGCAACACCGAACTTTTGCTCCTCGTCAATAATCAGCAGGCCCAGATCCTTGAAACGCACGTTCCGGCCAATGAGCTTGTGCGTGCCGACAACTACCTGCACGCTTCCGTCAGCCAGTCCGGCAACGATTTCTTTGACCTGTGCGGTGCTGCGAGCCCGCGACAGATATTCTACACGGACCGGGAAGTTGCGAAGTCGGTCGGCGAAGGTCCTGTAATGCTGCAAGGCGAGCACCGTAGTAGGCACGAGCACCGCAACCTGCTTGTTGTCCACCGCAGCCTTAAGGGCGGCGCGCACGGCAATCTCGGTTTTGCCGAAACCTACGTCGCCGCACACCAGGCGATCCATCGGCCGCTGGCTTTCCATATCGGCCTTCACCTCCTGAGTGACGCGCAGTTGGTCGGGAGTATCTTCGTAGGCGAAACCAGCCTCCAACTCGTGCTGAAGAAAGGTGTCGTGGCTGAACGCATAGCCCTTCTCTTCGCGACGTTGTGAGTAGAGGCGTATCAGGTCGCGGGCAATGTCTTTTATCTTCTTCTTCGTGCGCGACTTCATCTTCTCCCACGCGCCGGTGCCCAGTTTGCTGAGCCGCGGAGCCGTGCCGTCTTTTCCCTTGTACTTGCTGAGCTTGTGCAGCGCGTGGATCGACACGAACACCACGTCGTCGTTCTGGTAGATGAGTTTGATCATCTCCTGCTGGCTGCCGTCGCTGGCGGGCATCCTTACGAGGCCGGCGAACTGGCCTATGCCGTGGTCGATGTGCACGAGGTAGTCGCCCGGTTGGAACTGCATGAGTTCCTTCAGCGTAAGCGCCATTTTCGAGTCGCGTGCGTGGTCGTTCTTCAGGCTGTACTTGTGGAAGCGGTCGAATATCTGGTGGTCGGTGAAGAAGCACATGCGGGCCTGTGCGTCGGCGAAGCCTTCGTGCAGCGTGCGTGCCACGGGGGTGAAAATGGCTCGGGCCGGGCTGTCCGATGCGGGCCGCATTTCGTCGAATATGTTGCGGAGTCGCTCGTTCTGCTTGGCGCTGTCGGCGCAGATATACACGCCGTAGCCTTCTGCCTTGAACTGCTCGAGCGACTGGAGCAGCAGGTCGAAGTTCTTATGGAAGATGGGCTGGGCCGTGGTCTCGAAGGCGATGGTCGTACGGGCCTCGTCGGACGGACGGTGCGCCAGTTCGATGCGTTGGTAGTTGCGCAGCGCCTGCATCAGCGGCTCGGCCTGAGTGAGCAGGCTGTTGCGGTCGAGGTCGGCGCCGCTGTTCTCCTGCAGGGTGCTTCGGGTCGGCGACCCTTTGCGAGGAGCCTGTTCGTCCTCGTAGATTTCCCATTCGGCCTGCGCTTTCTTGTCGGCCTCTATGGCGTGGGCCTGCTGGGCGAAGCCGTCGTCGAAAATCTGGTTCAGCGTATCGGCCACGAAGTCGATGTTGCGCACCACGAGCAGGGTGTCGGCCGGCAGGAAGTCGGTGAACCGCGACGTGGGCGTTTCTTTTTCCGATATGTTAAACACGATGTCGGCCGTGTCTATCTGCTCGCGCGACAGCTGCGTCTGCACCTCGAACGTGCGTATGCTGTCGATGTCGTCGCCGAAGAAATCGATTCGGTAGGGGTATTCCGACGAGAAGGAGAACACGTCGAGTATGCTGCCGCGTACGGCAAATTCGCCCGGCTCATAGACGTAGTCGGTGCGGCGGAAGCCCAGTTCGAGCAGCCGGTGCTCCAGTTCGGGCAGGTCGTGCGTGGTGTCGCGCTCCAGGTGGATGGTGTGGGCCGAGAGGTCGGACTTGTCGGCCACGAGTTCGCTGACGGCAGCCGGATAGGTCACGATGGCCAGGCTGTCGGCTCCTTCGGCCAGCCGGTTGAGCACGTCGGTGCGCAGGATTTCATTGGCGGCGTCGCGCTGCCCATACTTCACTGCGCGCCGAAACGACGACGGGAAGAACAGCAGGTCGGGCGCGTCGGTCAGTTGCATAAGGTCGTGGTAGAAATAGCCGGCCTCTTCCTCATCGTTCAGCAGGAACAGCAGCGGGCGGCGCTTTACTCTGCGCTCGCGCAAGGCGGCAAACACCACGGCCGCGCTGCTTCCTTGCAGCCCCGACAGACATGCCACCCGAGGCGACCCGCTTCCCACCACTTTCCCCAGGGCTGCCACCGTGGGCTGCTTGGCATATTCGGCCACCAGACTATGCAGATTTACAGACATATACGCGTTTCGGAAAATTCAATTATGGGACGAAAAAATGCAATTATGCAATCGCAGAATTGCATTATGGAATTTCGAAATGGCATTATGCAATTTTCAGATTCAATTATGCCATTTCGGGGTTGGCCTATGCTATTGGTTTTCAGTCAAGTGCTTCTGCAGTGCGCGACCGGGTTCGATGCACGGGCCGAGGTCCTTGCCGGTGAGCAGATAGCGGAAGCGCGGCTCGAAAAGCACGGGCTTGAGGCGCGAATAGTCCACCTTCTGCTTCTCGTCGAGGTATTGCTCGTCGACATAGGTGTTTCGGACGCGGCAAATGAGCAGGCACATGCCGTGTTGCTTGTAGGTGTCGACAAGTTCGCACTCCATGCTCACGGGTGCGTCGTCGGGGATGGGGGCACCGAGTTCGCCGGGCGTCCAAGCGAACACTCCGCTCTTGTCCACCTTCTTTCCGCTGACAATGCCCACGTAGTCGGCCCGCGGCAGCAGGGCCTCGTCGCACAGGCTTATGCTCAGCCGTTTGTCGGCAAAGATGCCGCGGCAGGTCTCGTGGCTCTCCTCCACGCTCAGCGTGACGAGGTCGCGGTCGCCTATGCCGCACCAGGCCACCTCAAACCAGTTGGGCCGCCCGTCGGTCATGGCGCCCACCACCACTATGGGCGTGGGAAAGGCAGCATTGTAGTTTCCAATGTTCTTCTTCATCGTGTCGTGTATGTATGGATTGTGAATCGGTTTGGCTTACTTGCCGGCGTAGATGGCAAACACCGTGGGCGTCTTGCCTATGTCGGGCAGCCCCTGCTGCTTCCACTGGCGCATGGTCATAGTGCGCACCAGCGCTTTCTGGCCGGTAAGGCCGCTGGCAATGCACAGGCGCGTGTCGGGCCTAAGAGCATGGAGCAGGTCGCCAAAGAGCCGCGCGTTGCGGAACGGCGTCTCGATGAACAACTGCGTCTGCTGCTCCTGCGCCGAGCGGCTTTCGAGTTGGCGGAGCCGCTTCTGGCGCTCGGCGCTATCGATGGGCAGGTAGCCTACAAACGAAAAACTCTGTCCGTTGAAGCCGCTGGCCATCAGGCATAGCAGGATGGACGACGGCCCTACGAGTGGCACCACCTTCAGCCCTTCTCGCTGCGCAATGCCTACTACGACGGCGCCGGGGTCGGCTACAGCCGGACAGCCCGCCTCGCTAATCACTCCCACCGACTGGCCTTTGCGCAGCGGCTCCAGGTAGGCAGAAAAACGCGAGGCATCGGCATGCTTGCCCATCGGATAGAACGTGAGCGCGTCAATATCGATTGAGCGGTCAAGTTGCTTCAGGAAACGGCGGGCCGTACGCACTTCCTCGACAATAAAGTGGCGGATGCCGAGCACGATAGCGCGGTTGAGCGGCGGCAGCACGTCGTCGAGCGGCGCCTCGGATATCTGGCACGGAATCAGGTAGAGAGCCGGCTCTGCGGCAGCGGTTTCGGCCGGCTGGTCGGTATGGTCGGTAGATGTCATAGTCGGAAAATTTGGTCGAAAGTCTTGCGGCCGCGCAGATAGTAGGCGGCGAGCAGCGAGCACGGCCGTTGCTCCGGAATGGACGGAAGCACGGCGGCACGCAAGTTGGCTTCGCGGTCGGAAAGGAATTCCTTGCGCATGCGGCCGTAGTCTCGGCGCGCACACCATACGGCCTTGGCGTGGCCTGCCTCGCCCGTGAGCACGAACTTAAGGGCTGCCACGTAGTCCAACACGAAGCGCCAGCGCATGACCCGGTGCAGCCGGTCGGCCGGAAGGTTCTTGTAGAGCAGAAGCAGGTTGTTGCGGAAGTTCAGATAGGTCTTTCGCGGATTGCCAGGTCCCAGCGTGCCGCCACCTACGTGGAACACCACGCTCTGAGGCACGCACGCCACGCCGCGACCGCGCGACCGGAGCCGCCAACAGAGGTCTATCTCCTCCTGATGGGCAAAGAAGCGCGCATCAAGGCCGCCCACGCCGGCATAGTCGTCGCGCCGGATGAGAAGTGCGGCGCCCGTGGCCCAGAAACAGGCCTGTGGCTCGTCATACTGGCCCTTGTCGTCCTCGACCGTATCGAATGCGCGCCCCCGACAGTAGGGGTAGCCGAAAAGGTCGAGATAGCCGCCGGCGGCCCCCGCATATTCAAACTGTTCCCTATGGCGCTCGGAGCGAATCTTAGGCTGCACGGCGGCCACCTCGGGGTGCGCGTCCATGTAAGCCAGCAGCGGGCCGAGCCAGTTAGGCGTCGTTTCCACGTCCGAGTTCAGCAGCAGGAAAAGTTCGTGCGGCAGGTCTTTCAGAGCCTGATTGTAGCCCTCAGCAAAGCCGTAGTTCTCGGCAAGCCGGATGAGCGGCACGTCGGGATAGTCGGCCGTGAGCAGGGCAACAGAGTCGTCGGTCGAGGCATTGTCGGCCACGTAGACGTCTGCGTCCTGCAGCGAGTTGGCAAGGACATTGGGCAGAAAACGACGGAGCATGGCGCTGCCGTTCCAGTTGAGTATGACGATGGCAATACGTTTCATTCTGCGGCGATAAGCGATTGTTGGTCGGGCGTAAGGCTGCCGAGCCGCACCATAGATATCTGGTTGTCGAGGTCGGTGCGTGCCTCGGGCAACTCTATGCGGATGTAGTTGTCGGTAAAGCCGTGCATCGGCGCGCCTATGGCCGACTGCTCCCAGAGCACGGGGCGCGTCTGGCCGATATGCCGGCGGTAGAACGCCAGGCGCTTGCGCTCCGACAGTTCTATGAGGCGGCGACTGCGGCTTTGCCTTTCGGCCGGCGACACTTTGTGAGGAATCTGCAACGCCTTTGTGCCGGGCCGTTCGGAGTAGTTGAACACGTGCAACTGGCTCACGTCGAGCCCCTTGATAAAGGCATAGGCCTGCTCGAACAGGCTGTCGGTCTCTCCGCGCATGCCGACGATGACGTCCACCCCGATAAATGCGTCGGGCATAAGCGCGTGGATTCGTTCGACGCGGCTGGCGAACAGTTCGGTAGTGTAGCGGCGCCGCATGAGGCGTAGCACCTCGTCGTTGCCGCATTGCAGCGGGATGTGGAAGTGGGGCATGAACGCGCGCGACTGTGCGCAGAACTCGATAATCGGTTCGGTGAGCAGATTGGGCTCTATTGACGAGATGCGGTAGCGTTCAATTCCCTCGACGGTGTCCAGTTCGCGGAGCAGCGAAAGGAGGTCTTCGCCGGTAGAACGGCCGTAGTCGCCGATATTCACGCCGGTCAGCACGATTTCTTTTGCGCCTGCGTCGGCGGCACGCCTTGCCTGGTCGGCCAGCATAGCGATGGAGCCGTTTCGGCTACGGCCGCGGGCGGCGGGGATGGTGCAGTAGGTGCAGAAGTAGTTGCAGCCGTCCTGCACCTTAAGGAAATAGCGCGTGCGGTTGCCGCGCGAGCAGCTTGGCACGAAGGTGCGGATGTCGCGCATAGGGGTGGCCACGGCTTCGTGCAGGTTGTGGCCGTCGTCCATAGTCTGGCGCTTCAGCAGGCCTTGCTTCACGAGGTCGATGATGCGTGCTTTCTGCTCGGTGCCTACTACGAGGTCCACGCCCTCCAGTCGGGCCACTTCGTCGGGCTTTAGTTGTGCGTAGCATCCCATTACGACGACGAAGGCCGACGGGTGTTCGCGGACGATATGTCGGATGGTTTGGCGGCACTTACTATCGGCTGTTTCCGTAACACTGCAGGTGTTGACCACACAAAGGTCGGCCGTCTCGCCGGGAGCCGCTTCGCTGACGCCTTCTGCCTTCAGTCGGTCGGCAAGTGCCGAGGTCTCGGCGAAGTTGAGTTTGCAGCCGAGCGTGCGGAAGGTGGCTTTGAGTCCGAGGAGTGGGTTGCGGGGCGTGGTCATAGGGCAGCAGGGCAGGGGGAGCGGGGTTTAGTCGCCGAGGTCGGCCGGAGCGTCGGGCATGCTGGGGTCGTTGTCGTCGGGGATAATCTGTATGGTGCCGTCGAGGGAGATGGCCACGACGAAGGCTGGCCCTTCGCCCGACATGCCAGGCTCGCCGACCTGTGCGCCAAGCCTGAAGGCGTCGGTGCCCGTGGTGCCGCTCGAGAAGGCCATGCCGTGGAGCACGAACCTATCGTAGACGGCGGCGGGGATATGGCTGCGGAAGTCGGACTTGGTGAAGCGATGCTCGAAGAGCGTGCTGTCGGCCGGGGTGGCCTTGATGCGCACCCACACCTCGCTGTCGTAGAACACGGTGCCAAACTCGTCGGTCACTGTGGGCTCGTTTTTGGCCGGTTGCCGCTGCAGTTCCACCGCGTAGGGCTTGCCGGCAAGCGTGTAGGTCTGTGTCTGCGTCTGAGGCGACGATGAGGGGTTCGGCTCGGATGCTTCGGCCGACTCGCCGGAGCCGGATGCGTCGGCGTTGCCGTTGGATTTCGGACCGCAGGCTACGAGTGCGAAGGCGGTCAGCAGGGTCAGGAACGAAAGGGAGTGTTTCATGGGGCTGGGGTATTGTCGGAGGTGCTGTCGAGCAAGGCGCGCACGACGACGGCTCCGTCTTTCTTGATTTCGATAAGGTGCTGGCGGTCGGCGGCTGGCTCGTGCCATACGCTAAGCAGGTCGCCGCAGTAGGTTTCGTTGGCAAAGTGCAGTTCGATGCGGTGCAGCGGGTTGGAGCGATAGTAGTCGGCATCGAAAAGGTCGAGGCACAGTTCGAGGTATCGCATCGAATTGACGTGGCCGTTTATGTCGAGGTCGCTGAATCCCATGCGGCGCTCGCCTTGCTGCACGGCGTTGCGCAGCCGCAGCCTTGAGGCGCCCGCTATGGGGAACTCTGGCGACGGCAGCAGTATCTCGCCAAAGCCGCCGTCGGGCAGTTCGGCCAGGTCGATAGGCTGGCGCGTCGTGTAGTCTATGGCGGCCCAGATGCTATAGGCGTGGCCCATCGGCCGGCCGTTGGCGTCGGCCACTTCGAAGAGGCGCTCGGTGAATTGGCGGAAGCAACTCTTCACCCACGTAGTGATGGTGTACGACTGGCCGGTGCGCGGGCGCTCGTCCATAACCACGACGAGGCGCGACAGTACCCACACCAGATTGTGGCTTATGAGTTGGTCGTAGCCGAACCCGTTTGCCGACGCGTGGTGCCCTGCGCTGCGCAGAAGCTGGTTGCCAAGCGTGCTCCACGATAGGCATCCCGTGGCGTCCTCCGTGTAGGGCTCGACGGTGAAACGGAACGACAGGCGTGCGGTCTTATCTGTGTCCATGGGCAAAATGGTTTGTCTGGCAAAGTTACAAAGAACGCGCCATTCTTCCTAATTTTTCGGGCCTCGGTCACGGCCTTTCCTGCCGAAAAGGCGATTCCGCCGCCACGCTTGCCTGTCCTGCCCGCAAATTGCATAATGCAATCCGAAAATTCCATAATGCAATTTCAAAATTCCATAATACAATTTCGAAATCCGATTATGCAATTTTTCCGTCCCATAATGCAATTTTCAGGATTGGCCGCCGCACAGGGCTGCGGTTTGGAGAAAACGAACTAAATTAGCATGCGGAAAACCATTTTGCTTATGACACACCGACACATCGGCCGACTCTTCGGCACCCTGCTTATGCTGTCGCTGGCCGCTACCGGCCTGCAAGCCCAGACCACTTGGAACCTCGACGACATCGTTGACGGACGCTTCGGCGCCCGAGGCATCTACGGCCTGCGCCCCGCTGCCGACGGTCACACCTATACGCAACTCAGCCAGGGCGGCAGGCTGGTGGAGCGCAACTCGTTTCGCACGGGCGAACGCACGGCCGTCCTCTTCGACGCCTCCGAGGCGAAAGGCCCCGCCACGCTCAGCCGCATCGACGGCTACGTGCTCTCGGCCGACGAGCGCCTCATGCTGCTCCAGACCAACACGCAGCGCATCTACCGCCGCTCGTTCACAGCCGACTACTATGTCTACGACGTGCAGACCAAGGAGTTCTTCGCCCTGACCGCCGAGGGAGGCGAGCAGGCACCCACCTTCTCACCCGACGGTACGAAGGTGGCCTTCGCACGCCATAACGACCTCTACCTGGTCGACCTTGCCGGCGACCGCCAACCCCGCAGGCTGACCGACGACGGCTGTCCCGGAAAAATAATCAACGGCATTCCCGACTGGGTCTACGAGGAGGAATTCTCCACCAACCAGAGTTTCTGCTTCAGTGCCGACGGCAACGCGCTCTGCTGGATACGCTACGACGAGAGCCGCGTACCTCTCTACCACATTGCCATGTACAAGGGAGCGCGGCCCACTATCGAGGCCAACGACACCTACCCCGGCTCAATGGACTACAAGTATCCCGTGCCCGGACAAGTCAATTCGGCCGTCACGGTGAAGGCATACAACCTGCCGACCGGAGCCACCTGCCAACTGCAAGTGCCCGTCGACACCGACGGCTACATACCCCGCCTCATGGCCACCCCCGACCCCTCGAAGATGGCCATAGTCACGCTCAACCGCCACCAGAACCTGATGAAAATCTACACGGCCAACCCGGCCGACGGCACCGTGGCGCTGATGCTCACCGAGAGCGAGCCCGAATATATAAAGGAGGAAGCCTATGCCAACCTTGCCTTCTTCGACGACTGCTTCGTGATGCAGTCCGAGCGCACCCGCCATTCGCAACTCTACCTCTACCGGCTCGACGGCACGCTTATACGGCCGCTCACCAGCGGGCAGGAAGAAGTCACCGCCTTCTATGGCTACGACCGCAAGACCGACAAGTGCTACTACGCCACTACTGACGGCGGTCCGCTGCGTAGGGCCGTCTACGTGGCCGACCGACGCGGAGCCCGCAAACTCACGGCCGAGCCCGGCACCCATAGCGCCCTCTTCTCGCGCAACTATCGCTATTTCGTCCACACCTACAGCAACGCCGCCACCGCGCCCGTTGTCAGCCTGTGCGACGCAGCCGGACGCGTGCTCAAGCCACTCGTGGACAACGCCGAACTGTCGCGCCGCGTGGCCGAAGAGGGAGGCACGAAGGAATTCTTCACCTTCACCACGACGGAAGGCGTGCAACTGAACGGCTGGATGGTGAAGCCGGCCGACTTCGACCCCGCGCAGAAATACCCCATAATCCTCTACCAGTATTCCGGCCCCGGTTCGCAAGAGGTGGCCGATGCGTGGAGCCTGGGCTTCTATGGCGGAGGCGTGTTCGAGAGTTACATGGCCCAGCAAGGCTATCTGGTGGCCTGCGTCGATGGTCGCGGAACCGGCTATCGCGGTACCGATTTCGAGAAGTGTACCTATCTCAACCTGGGCGATAAGGAGTCGAAGGACCAAGTCGAGGCTGCAATCTATCTGGGCAGTCTTCCCTACGTCGACAACAGTCGCATCGGAATATGGGGCTGGAGCTACGGCGGATTCAATACGCTCATGTCGATGAGCGAGGGACGCCCCGTGTTCAAGTGCGGTGTAGCCGTCGCAGCGCCTACTAACTGGAAATACTACGATACGGTATATACCGAGCGCTATATGCGCACGCCGCAGGAGAACAAGGGCTACGACCTCAATCCCATTTCCCGCGCCGCGCAACTCAGTGGCAGCCTGCTGCTGGTGCACGGCCTGGCCGACGACAACGTGCATTTCCGCAACTGCGCCGAATATAGCGAGGCACTGGTGCAGGCCGGCAAACAGTTCGATATGCAAGTCTACACCAACCGCAATCATTTCATCAACGGCGGTAATACCCGGCGCCACCTCTTTAAGCGCATCACCGACTATTTCAGGGAAAACCTGTAGCCGCACCCGCCCACAAACCGACGGCCCTACGAAGCAGATTTGCTCCATAGGGCCGTCGGTTTGTGGGTCCGAGGCGTGCCTCAGTCGAAGTATTCGTGCTTGGCAGCCGATAGGGTGTTCAGCATAAGCATGCTGATGGTCATGGGCCCAACACCGCCCGGCACCGGCGTGATATAGGCGCATTTCGGCGCCACACTGTCGAAGTCGACGTCTCCGCATAGGCGCCAGCCTCGTTCGCGGGTCGCGTCGGGCACTCGCGTAGTGCCGACGTCCACCACCACGGCCCCATCCTTCACCATGTCCGAGGTGACAAAGCGCGGCCTACCGATGGCGGCCACCAGAATATCGGCCTGGCGGCACAGGTCCGCCAGATGCTCCGTGGCGCTATGGCAAACGGTCACGGTCGCATTGGCGTAGGATTTCTGCAGCATCAGGCTGGCCAGCGGCTTACCCACGATGTTGCTCCGCCCTATGATGACGACGTGCTTGCCCGAGGTTTCGACGCCGTAGTGCTTCAAGAGTTCGAAGATGCCTTTCGGCGTGGCCGACAGAAAGCCCGGAAGTCCCAGCGCGAGCCTTCCGGCGTTCTCGGTGGTAAAGCCGTCGACGTCTTTCCTATAGTCGATGGCCTCAATCACCTTTCTTTCGTCGATGTGCTTGGGCAAAGGAAGCTGCACGATAAAGCCGTCGACCGACGCGTCGGAGTTCAGGCGCTGCACCTCGGCCAAAAGTTCGGCCTCGCTGATGGTGTCGGCGAGCTCGATAAGCGTCGACTCGAATCCGCACAGCTTGCAAGCCTGCACCTTATTGGCCACGTAGGTTTTGCTACCGCCGTCGTTGCCCACCAGTATGGCAGCCAGGTGCGGGCGCTTGCAGCCGGCCTGCACCATAAGTTCCACCTCGCGGGCAATACGCTGCTGGATGGCCGCGGCCGTCTTTTTTCCGTCAAGAATAATGGGTTCCATAGGTTTCTATCGTTTTCCGAATGGGTTCATATTAGGCATGCGCGACAGCATATTGGCCATCTTGTTTCCCGTAACGGCCTTCATCATCTTGCGCATCTGCTCAAACTGCTTGATAAAGCGGTTGACTTCCTGCAGGGTAGTTCCCGAGCCGCGGGCTATTCGCGTGCGCCGGCTGGTGTTGAGCAATTCGGGCCGATGTCTTTCCTGCGGCGTCATAGAACCTATCATCGCTTCTATCGACTTAAAGGCGTCGTCGTCGATGTCTATGTCTTTGAGCGCTTTGCCTACGCCGGGAATCATCGCGGCAAGGTCTTTGATGTTTCCCATCTTCTTGATTTGCTGTATCTGGTTCAGGAAGTCTTCGAAGTCAAACTGATTCTTCTGTATCTTACGCTGAATCTTTCGCGCCTCGGCCTCGTCGAACTGTTCCTGCGCCCTTTCGACCAGCGACACTACGTCGCCCATGCCGAGAATACGGTCGGCCATTCGTTCGGGGTGGAAAATGTCGAGTGCCTCAAGCTTTTCGCCGGTTCCGATAAACTTGATGGGCTTCTGCACTACGGTGCGGATTGACAGTGCGGCACCTCCGCGCGTGTCGCCGTCGAGTTTTGTGAGCACAACTCCGTCGAAGTCGAGGCGGTCATTGAACTCCTTGGCGGTATTTACGGCGTCCTGGCCGGTCATACTATCGACCACGAAGAGTGTCTCGGTGGGATGGATGGCGTTCTTTATGGCGGCGATTTCCTGCATCATCTGCTCGTCCACTGCAAGGCGGCCGGCGGTGTCGACGATTACGACGCCGTATTCTTTCTGCCTTGCCTCGGCCAGGGCATGGGTTGCAATGGCCACGGGGTCGGTGCTGTCGGGCTCGCTGAATACGGGAACGTCGAGTTGGCTACCTAAGACGTTCAGCTGCTCTATGGCGGCGGGGCGGTAGACGTCGCAAGCCACCAGCAGCACGCGCTTGTTGCGCTTGTTCTTAAGGAAATAGGCCAGTTTGCCGCTCATTGTCGTCTTACCGGAACCTTGCAGGCCCGACATCAATATGACGGTGGGGCGCTCGTCAGTTCGGAGTTCGGCGGCGGAACCACCCATGAGTTCGGTCAACTCGTCGTGTATGATTTTTACAAAGAGTTGTCCGGGCTTTACAGCGGTGAGCACGTTCTGGCCCAGGGCTTTTTCCTTGACGCGGTTGGTGAATTCCTTGGCCACCTTATAGTTGACGTCGGCGTCAAGCAGAGCGCGGCGCACGTCCTTAAGGGTCTCGGCCACGTTAATCTCGGTGATGCGGCCTTCACCTTTCAGTATCTTGAAAGACCTTTCGAGTCTGTCGCTAAGATTTTCAAACATGTTGGTGCGATATTCGTTTTCGGCGCGAAGATACTATCTTTTTTCCACATTTCAGGGGTCGGAGGCGACGCCATTGTGAATTAGGCGCAAACTATAGGCGTATTGCAAGGCAGACCTATCATTTTGCACACTTTTGTCCGATTTGTGCCGCTATAAGTGCACAATATTTGGCAGTTTGAGCATTCCATTATATATTTGCCGCGTTTTACAACGATAAAAACTATTTTTTATGAAAAGAATTATCCTTGCTTCTGCGCTGATGCTTTGTGGCGCAAGTGGTTATGCCGGTGGCATACTGACAAACACCAATCATTCGGCTTCGTTTCTGCGCATGCCGGCGCAAGAGGCATACATCTCCATAGAGGGAGCCTACTACAATCCGGCCGGAATTGGCTTCTTGAAAAAAGGTTTCCATTTTGCGTTCAACAATCAGAGTGCGTTTCAGACGCGTACCGTAGAGACGACGTTCGGTGCCTTTGCCTACGGCATGGACAACAACGGGCAGATGACGAAAAAGTATAAGGGAAAGGCCACGGCGCCTATCATCCCGGCTCTCGACTTTGCCTACGTGGGCGACAAGTGGTTCGGCTCGTTCCATTTCGGTGTGATTGGTGGCGGCGGCAAGTGCACGTTCGACAACGGCCTTGGCTCGTTCGAGAGTGTGGTATCGGTGATGCCCACCGCGCTTAATGCGCTGACCAACGCCATGGGCATGGGCGACCTTGTGACCAACCGCTACGGCATGAACACCTACATGCGCGGCAAGCAGTTCTACTTCGGAGCGCAGGTGGGCGTCGGCTACAAGATTACGCCCGAGTTGAGCGTCAGCGTCGGCGTGCGACTGGTTCGCGCCAGTAGCAACTACTACGGCTACGTAAAGGACATCCAGCTTTTCACGGCCCAGCCGCTTCCGGTCAACGGGCAAGTGATTCCTGCCGGTACGCAAGTGGAGGCTGGCCAGTTGCTCGACGCGTCGGCCGCTATGCTTGCTAACATGGGCATGAGCCAGCAGGCGCTCACCCTTGAGAAGATGCGCGACATGGTAAGCCAGGTAGAGGTGAACGCCGACCAGCAGGCCTGGGGCGTGGCACCTGTCATCGGACTGCACTGGCACCACGGCAAATGGAACGTGGGTGCACGCTACGAGTTTAAGACTCGGCTCCATCCGAAGAATTCTTCCACCACGACTGTCCAGCAGGCACAGTTGCTGAACAATGTGGCCGAGTTCGTCGACGGTCAGGTGGTCGAGGGCGATATGCCTGGATTCCTGGGCGTGGGTGTGGGCTACGAATTCACCCCTCGTCTGCGCGTGAATGCCAGTATGCACTACTATTTCGACAAGCAGGCGCACCAGTACGAGAATAAGCAGAAGAAACTCAAGAGCAATACGTGGGAAGTGCTGGCTGGCGTCGAGTACGACATTACCGACAAACTCACCGCAAGCCTCGGCGGCCAATTGACCAACTACGGCTTCGGAAAGGGAGGCGAGTATCTCAGCGACCTAAGTTTCAGCAGCAGCAGCTATTCTTTGGGACTGGGCGTGAAATATAAGGTCAGCGAGCACGTAGGTATCAACCTGTCGTACTTCAAGACGTTCTACTATTCGAAGAACAAGGTCCACAGCGAGTACTACGGACTCGGCCAGACCATGAAGAATATCGCGGGCTTCGCTGCCCAGGAGCAACTGATTGCCCCCGATAGGTACCAGGCCATCGTGGCCGACGTGGACAATCGCGTCATGCAGGGACAGCTCGCCGGCAAGGAGCGCTTCGACCGCACGAACGACGTGATAGGCATCGGCATCGACCTGCACTTCTAAGCCTCCGTGGCGCAGGCAGACTGCATAGCGGCCCCGTTCGAGAGAGCGGGGCCGTTTTCGTGGGGCGCCGTGGCGGCGGGAAATTGCATTATGGAGCCGCGAAATTGCATAATGGAATTTCTAAATTGTATTATGCAATCGGCGAATTGCATTATGCGATTTTTCTGTCGGATTATGCAATTTTGTGGCGTCACGGCCGGAGCGGTCCGACGGCATAAAATTGTGGGCTGAAAGGCGCGTGGTTTGCGCGAAAAGCGGTAAGTTTGCCCCTACTATCATACGCAAACCAACTTACACACCATGACCAACTCGGTAAAATCCATGTGCCTGCGTGCGCTTGTCATATTGGCGGCAGGCATTGTGCTAATCGCCATTCCGCACGATGCGGTCCGACTCATGGCCCAGATAGGCGGCGGCCTGCTCTTGCTGCTTGGACTGGTGGCCATCCTTAGTGTTTTCCGCAAGGAGAAGGGCTCGGTAGAGTCCGTGCTTATGGGTGCGCTCGGCCTGGCTACGGGTGCGTTCGGCATCGTATTGCTTGTGCGCCCGATGCCCTTTGTCGACGCCATCGTCTATATCCTGGGCGCGCTGCTCATAGTGGCCGGCGCGTTTCAGTTGTTCATCCGCTACCAGATGCACGTGGAAGGCATTCGCGTGAGCGGACCTTCGTACGTGTTGCCCGTAGTGACGTTCGCGGCCGGCCTGCTGGCGCTCATACAGCCCGGTTTCGTGGCCGACCTGTTGCCTCGCATCCTCGGCGCGGGCTGTGTGGCCTATGCACTGCTCGAACTTTGGTCGGCATGGCAGATACATGCGTTCCGCCGCGCCCAGGCAAAGGCGCTGGCCGAGTGCGACGACGAAGAGATGGACGCTGTTCCCGAGCCGAAGATGCGCGAGACCGACGAGGAAGCCATTGAGCGCGCGCAGCGCGAGGCAGAGACCGGCATAGAGTCCGGTTCCGACGAGGCGGCCGCCACCGCTGCCGACGCCGTGGAGCCTGCTACGGCGGCCGACGACTATGACGACTACGACTTCGCCCCCGAAGGCGGCCTGCCCGAGGCGGATGCCGCCGAGGAGAAACCGCACACACCGCGTCCCGACGAGGACCTGCTCTAAGCCGACTGCAGCCATGGCGCAAGTGATAAGCCTTCCTTCTGTTCTGCGCCGTCGCCAGGCCGTCAGCCTGCTGCTGCTGGCCGTGCTGACCCTGCTGCCGTTTCTGGGCATTACGGACTTTAACACGGTGGGCGAGCCACGCGAGGCGGTCGTAAGCCAGTCGATGCTCCAGACAGGCAACTGGGTGCTTCCGCTTAACAACGGCGGCGACATTGCCTACAAACCGCCTCTCTTCCATTGGATGGCGGCCCTGTGCTCACTGCCGTTCGGGCAGGTGACCGAGTTGTCGGCCCGCATGCCCTCGGCACTGGCTGCCATCGCGCTGGCGGTGTATTGTTTCCTGTTCTTTTCGCGCCGCGGCAAGGCCTCGACGGCCTTCATCGCAAGCGTGTGCCTGCTGTGCACCTTCGAACTCCACCGCACGGCAGTGAGTTGCCGCGTGGACATGCTTCTGACCTGCTGCATGGTGGCTGCCACCTGCGAACTCTATAAGTGGGCGGCCGAGCGACATCTGCGCGGATGGCCGATAGGTGCCGTGGTGCTGATGAGCGGCGGTATGCTGACAAAAGGTTTCGTAGGCATCGTGCTGCCGCTGATGGTGGTGGCGGTGTGGATGTGGCTGCGCGGGAGTGGTTTCTGGGCCGTGGCGTGGCGCATGGCACTGCTGTTCGCGTCGGCCATGGTGCTGCCGGCCGTGTGGTATGCGGCCGCGTGGCGACAGGGCGGTGATGCGTTCCTGTATATGGTCTATGAGGAAAACGTGCTCCGATTTCTGGGCAAGATGCCCTATTCCTCGCACGAGCACGGCGTGTTCTACTACGTGCCCCAACTATTGAGCGGACTGCTGCCATTCTCCATCGTGGCGGTGGGTGCGCTCTGCTTCGTGCCTCGCAAGGCCTGGCGCCGACTGCTACTATGGACACGGTCGTGGTGGCAGGCTTTCGGGCAGCGACTGCGGCAGATGGACGACGCCGACCTGCTGAGCTGGCTGGCCATCGCAGTGGTGGTGGGCTTCTATCTTATACCGAAGAGCAAGCGCAGTGTCTATGTGTTGCCCGTCTATCCGTTTGTGGCGTGGTTCATAGCGCAACTGCTCGAATGGATGCAGGCGCACCGCCGCAAGTGGCTCGGCGCGTTTGCCACGATGCTGGCCGTGGTCGTCAGCATGGTGTTCGTGGCCCTGATGCTGGTGCAGATGGGCGTGGTGCCTATGGGCTGGCTCGAGCGCATAGGCCTGGGCGAGGCGGCCATGGCCTATCAGCACGTGCCGGCCTATGCGGAGTGGACGTGGCTCGCTGCGGTGGTGGCGGCCGTCTATGCGTTCTATACGCTCAACGCCTTCGGGCGGCCGCTGTCGCAGGTGCTCTACAATGCCGTATTGGCCTTTCTGCTGGCCGATGCCATGGTGCTGCCGCCGTTGCTAAACCAAAAGAGCGACAAGGCGTGTGCCGCCGTCATGGAGCCCTATGCGGCCGAGGCTCCCGTCTATTCGTTTCTCGACGAGCCTACGGGCATGCTCCATTTCTATCAGATAAACTTCTACCTCGAAGGACGCGTAAAGCCCTTCGATGCTACTGCACAGAAGGGCTATTTGCTGGTGGGGGAAAAGGACGCGGCCGTGTTCCGGCAACGCTATCCGGACGTGCGCCTGGAGCCATGCATCAACTTCCACCATATCAGTCACGACAACCGGCACAATAGGCAGAACTTGCTGCTCTATGCATTCAGCCGCTGACCGCGTGGCGGCTATTGCTCCGAAGCGTCTCCGACTTCCTTTTCTATAAGGTATCGGGGGCGTTGCTTTACCTCGATGTAGATTTTTCCGACGTATTCGCCGATGATGCCGAGGCTCATGAGCACCAGTCCGCCGATGAACCACAGCGACATAATCAGGCTGGTCCAGCCTGTTATGGTGTGGCCCATCAGATGCTTGACAAACGCCATGATGATGGTGACGACGGCGATGAGCATACAGATGATGCCGGCGTAGAACGTGAGGTGAATCGGTCGCACGGAGAACGAGGTCAGTCCGTCTATGGCCAGGCTCAGCATCTTGCGTGGCGGATACTTGGTGGTGCCGGCTTTCCGTGGATTCTGATTATAGGTGACGACGGCCGAAGGCAGTCCGAGCTGGCGAACCATGCCGCGCAGGAACAGATTGCGCTCGGAATAGGCCGTGAGCGCCTTCAGCGCACGGTTGGAAAGCAGGCGGAAGTCGGCATGGTTATAGACCAGGTCGATGCCATAGGCGCGCATGAACCGATAGTAGGCCTGCGCCGTGGTGCGCTTGAAGAATCCGTCGCCAATGCGCTGCTCGCGAACGCCATAGACGATGTCGGCGCCGTCGAGATAGTGGCGCACCATCTGCAGAATGACATGCTCGTCGTCTTGCAGGTCGGCGTCGATGGTCACAGCCACGTCGGCGTGTGCAACTGCCCACTCCATGCCGGCCCAGAGGGCATGCTGATGGCCGACGTTATGGGCCAGTTTCAGGCCGCGTACATAGGGCGATGCCTGTGCCTCGCGCTCGATGATGTCCCAGGTTTGGTCGGCAGAACCATCGTCGACGAAGAGCACGCAAGGCTCCAGGGCCAACGTGTCGCGCACCTTTTTGCACACAGCAAGCAGGCGCGGAACGGAAAGGGGGAGCACTTCGCTCTCGTTATAGCAGGGCACGACGATGGCAAGGCGTTTCGGGCGGGAAGGTTCGGTGTGGCTCATGGGAGAATAGGGGAGTTGGGGGGTGAGAGTTTAGAGATAGGTGGTCCGCCAAAGTTCGGCCAGCGCACTCATAGACGGCAGTACGACCGAAGCACCGGCCTGCGCCAGCAGTTGCTCGGGCAGCGGTCCGGTATTGACGCCCACAGTGAAGATGCCGGCCTTCACGGCTGCTTCTACGCCCAAGGGAGCGTTTTCCACCACGATGGCTTCGGAGGCGCTTATGCCGCCGCGCTCCAAGCCAAGCAGATAGGGGTCGGGGAACGGCTTGCCGCGCTCGCAGTCTTTGCTGCTGACAATCCACTCGGGCTTGAAGATGCCGGGGTAGTTGGTCTCGAGCCGCGAGAGTAGCGAAGCCTGTCCGCTGCCTGTGACCACGAGGATTTTCATACCGCATTGCTTGACCAACTCAAGTAGTTCCTGCGCGCCGGCCATCTTTTTCGATTCGGGCAATTGGTTAAACAGTTGGCTCTTGTATGCGTAAATCTCAGCCACCTCTTCTTTCGTGGCCTCTCTGCCCCAGTCGGTCACGGCGAACTGGTTTATGATGCCCTCGCCCGTTCGTCCTTCGTGCAGAAAAGCATCGTAGGCGTTGGCATGCAGGCCGTATTTCTGGAAAGTCTGTTCCCAGCAGACGGCATGTCCGGGCATCGAGTCGAAAAGCACGCCGTCCATGTCGAAGAGTACGGCTTTCGGGCGAAACGAACCCCACTCGCGGTGGGCACTCTGGTTGGATGGGTTCATCGGATAGCGGTTTGGATGGGTGGAAGGTTAGAGTCCGAGGCGTTGTCTGATGGCTGCGGTCTCAGCCTCGTAGCCCGGCTTGCCCAGAAGGGCGAACATGTTTTTCTTATAGGCCTCGACGCCGGGCTGGTTAAAGGGATTGACGCCGAGCACGCCTCCGCTCAGTCCGCAACCCAGTTCGAAGAAATAGAGCAACTGTCCGACGTAGTACTCCGTCAGTTCGGGCAGACTGATGAGCAGATTGGGCACGCCGCCGTCAATATGGGCGATGCGTGTGCCCAGTTCGGCCATCTTGTTTACTTCGTCCACGTGCTTGCCGGCAAGGAAGTTCAGGCCGTCAAGATTCTCCTCGTCGGTGGGGAAATAGACTTCGTGGGCCGGTTTGCCTATGCTGACAACTGTTTCGAACAAGGTGCGCTCGCCTTCCTGTATGTATTGTCCCATGGAGTGCAGGTCTGTCGTCAAGTCGACCGATGCGGGGAAGAGGCCCAAGCCATCTTTTCCCTCGCTCTCGCCGTAGAGTTGCTTCCACCATTCGGCAATCGAATGGAGTTTGGGTTGGTAGTTGGCCAAAAGTTCTATCTTCTTGCCGTTGCGATAGAGCAGGTTGCGCACGGCGGCATACTGTTCGGCGGGATTGCTGTCGAACGGCGCGGTGGCACAAAGGCGTTCCATGGCGGCCGCACCCTCGACGAGTTTCACAATGTTGAATCCAGCGCAGGCAATGGGCAGCAGTCCGACAGCCGTGAGCACCGAGAAGCGGCCGCCGATGTTGTCAGGAATCACATAGCTCTTGTAGCCTTCCTTAGTAGCCATCGTGCGGGCCGCACCTTTCTTGGCGTCGGTAACAGCCACAATCACGCGGCGAGCCTCGTCCAATCCGCGCTGAGCCTCGCACTGGCTGCGCAGAAGTCGGAAGGCCAGTGCCGTTTCGGTAGTGGTGCCGCTCTTCGAGATATTGATGATGCCGAAGCGCTTGGTGCGGAGGAACGACTGGAGTTCGAAGAGATAGTCTTCGCTAATGTTGTTGCCGGCGAAGAGTATGACGGGCTGTCCGTTCTCGGTCTGGAGCCAGCCGAAACTATTGGAAAGGGCGTCGACGACGGCCTTGGCGCCGAGATAGCTACCGCCGATGCCGGCCACGACTATGACGTCGCACAGTGCGCGAAGGTTGTGGGCGGTCTGCTCTATGTCGTGCAGGAATTCGGGGGTGAGAGACGTCGGCCAGTGTAGCCAACCGATGAAGTCGTTACCCTTGCAGGTGCCTTGTTCTAAGGCCTGATGGGCTTCGGCTATGGGCTGGCGGAGTTCGTCTATGGCGTTGGCGGGAAAGAACGAGAGTGCTTTTGAAAGGTCTATGTGAAGGTTTTCCATGATAGGTTGATGCCGCTGTGGCGTGATGGAGTGGTTGGGTGGAATGGTGTGAAAAAGAAAAAGCGGGCTTCGATGCGCAGGCATGTTGCCTTTTTACATCGGTTAGCCCGCTTTGTGGATGAATAGATTAGTGCTTAGAAGCGATAGAGGAAGTCTTCTACGTCACCCTTCTGATACATGAGTCGCTGCAACAGCACTTCTTGTGCGCCGCCATAGGGGCTCTGCGAGATGAGCGTCTGCATCAGGCGCGAAACAATGCCCTGTTTCTCGGTGGCTTCGTTGTAGGTCTCTGCACCATTGTGCTTGTCGGTTACTTCTACGTAGTACACGCCGGCCGCACCATAGATGGCGCCCGATTTCTGGCCCTTCTGGAGTTTCGAGATAGCGCCCGAAACTTTTGTCTCATGCACGCCGACCGGCTGCATAGTGGCAAACGAGTAGAGGGTCTGGTCTTTGAGCGTGTCGGTCAGTACGCCGGGCTGCTGGGTGGCTTGCGCGAATTCCTTGACTGCTTTCAGGCGCTCCTGCAATATGGCTTGCTTCTTCTCGCGCTTGACAAGCTGGGTCAGATAAGTGCGTACGCCCTGGTTTTCCAAGGGAAGCACGTCGTCCTTATTGATGTTTCGAACGCCGATAACGAGCAAGTGGTCGTTGTCACGGCCGCATTCGTAGATGTTGCTGACTTGTCCGGGTTTAGCCTCGTCGAACACCCACTTGAATGCTTCTTTCGTGCGGCTGCCACCTATGCCAAGCTGGATTTGGAGGTTGCTCTGGGCGTAGGCGTCCACGGGCTGGATTACGTAGCCTGCCTTGGCGGCGTTCTTCACAAAGCTGTTCACGTCGTGGTTATTGGCAAGGAAGCGGTTGAGTTCGTTGAGAGCCTTGTTGTAGGTCTGCTTGGAGAATTGCAGCGGGCATTTAACGACGGCCAGGTTGTACTTGGTCACTACGTTCTTCTTGCTGACGATGTTGATGATGAAGTCGCCCTGCGAGAGGGAGAGGCGGTGGAAGCCGACGGGCAAGGTGTTCAGCGCGGTAAAGAAGGTGGCGTCGTCCATAGCGATGTGTGCGCCTTCGTACTGTGCCGACGATACCCAGGTCGTGTCTCCGGTCTGGCCGTACTTTTTAGCGAGTTCGTCGAAGGCAGCGCCGCCCTGAAGGGCCGTCATTATGCTGTCGGCCAACAGTTTGCTTTCCTCGGGGGTCTGTGCCACGGCGAAGATGCTGCTGTACTGCACGCTGTCGGGTGCCTGAATCTTGTCGATAAGCTTGAGCGTTGTGTAGGTGTTATCCTGTTCGTTGTAGTAAACTGGCTTCACGCTGCCGACGGCCATAGCGTCGAGGGCCTCAGCCACGTCGGGCATTTGCTCAAATGCCTTCTTGCTCTGTGCCAGATTGACATACGGATAGACGGTCTTACTGCCATTGACCACGGTAGCTACGTCTTCGCCTGCGCTAAGCTGGTTCTGGATGGCGGCCATCTCCTGTTCGAGCGCGGCACGGTCGGTGTCGCTCGGAACTACTTGCACGTCGATCAGACTGAGGTCGGCGCTCTTCGACAGGTTGCGGAAGAAGGGCAGGTCCTTATGGGCCTTGTAGGCGGCCTTGAGGTCGGCGTCGGTAATCTTGACGTCCTTGTCGGCTACGGTAGCGTAGGGGATGCAGGCCACGTTGGCGTCGGTCAGGATGTTACGCTTGTCGAACTCGTACTTGGCGATAACCTTGTTCGAGATTATCGACTGGGCGGCGAGCATATAGACTTTCTGCTCGAGGAGTTCGTTGCGAAGCTGTTCGAGCGAGTAGTCGCACACGCGCTTTATCTGGCGATACTGGTCGACGGCTTCCGTCTGGCCTTGGCGCATCATGTTGGTCACGTTCGTATCGTATTCCTTCAGGAAGGCTTGGAACTTGGTGACGTCGAACTGGTAGTTCTGCGGGTTGGTAAAGATGCGGGCCAGGAGTTGAAGGCTGTTGGCCTGTCCGAGGTTCAAGGCGTTCTTTATGTCGTCTTCGGTGACTTTGATGCCTGCCTTTTCGGCCTCTTTGCTAAGGACGACGTTCTTCTTGAAGTTCTCCCAGACCTGTACGCGTACCTGGTCTTGCTCCTCGTCGGTCAGGGTGTTGCCTTGGCCTTGGGTCATTTTCATGAACTTAAAGATTTCGGTCAGTTCGTCGACCTTTTCCTGATAGTCGGGGTACTTGAGCGTCTCTCCGAATATCTCGCCCACTTTCTGGCGCTTGTTGTTGGTGAGGATTTCAGCACTCTTGAAATAGTCGCCTGCTATGAAAGCCAGCAGACCAAGGCCGATGATGCCGATCAACAGGCCTCCTCTTTTTCTAATGGATTGTAATGCTGCCATTGTTAATTGTGTGTATTTATTTTTTTATTGTGTCGGTGTGTGATAGGCTTTTGGGGGGCCGTTTCGCGCGCAAAAATAGCACTTGCATTATGAAAAACCGAAAAATCGGCTTATTATTTTATAATAATAGGAGTGTAGCCGGTGTGCGGGGCGGGGTTATCTGCGCCGGGGAACGGCTTGCGGTGCGGAGCGAACGACTTGCCGGGCCGAGTCGCTGTTGGCGGTGCCGGTGCCATTGGCCTGCGGACCGTTGTCGCTACTGTCGGGCATCGGCATGAAGCCGCTGCTGCGCGCCAGGCGGTAGTTTGTCATTTTTTCGTTTGACCAGAAGCGGTCGCCGGCTATTTCGCGCTCCGGCTCGCTTATCTTGATGTAGATGTTCGAGTAGAAGCAGTGCTGCTGCATGTCCCAGAACAGTTCTTCCGTGCGGAAGGTGCGCTGCGGTCCAAGGTCGTTGATGAGTACGTGCCCCTTGAGTTTCCACAGGTTCGAGTTGTAGCACCACGCGCTATCGGCCTCGACGTACAGGTCCATGCGGAAGTTGTTGTCGAAGCGCTGGAGGAAAAGTCCCTTGGGGAAATACTGACGCGGGGGCGTGGTGTGGTCGTACACCTCCCATCTCTCGGCAATTACGCGGTAGCGCATGACGCCGGAGTCGGAGATGAGTTTCGACACACCGTTGGTAATCATCACTGCGGCCGAGTCGCGGGGCTCGCCGAGGGTGCCTATGGGCGGTGTGTCTTTCTGGCAGGCCGCCAACGCCGTCAGGCCAATCAGTGCCACTATGGAGAGCGGGCCGAGGTGCCGAAGTCCGAACCGGTTTATTCGGCTTTCCATTTGGCGAACCACATTTCGTTGAAGGTGATGCCTATGCAGATGCGCAGGTAGTGCTCCTTGAGCATGCCTGACACCTTGGGACGCACGTGTTCGTACTGGGCGCCGATGTTCACGAGGCACCTGGTGTTGTAGGAGTTTATGACGGGAATGGCTGCGCCGAAGCTGACGAGGTAGGACGAGGGACCGTCGTGGTCGCCGATGATGGTGTAGGGGGTGCGCATGGCCACGCCGAGGCGGTAGCGTATGAGCTGGTACCAGCGGAGTCCGTCGGGATGGGCTATGTACTCGGCGCCGGCCGAGAACTTATGCTCGTCTTTCAGCAGGCCCGTGCGGGTTCTGTACACCACGGCGGTGCCGTCCGACTCGAGGTTGGGAACTTTGCACTTGCCCCATTTCGTGAGCGTGTAGTCAAAGCCCACGCGCAGTTTTTCCTTGTAGTTCCATGCCAGGCCTACGCCGAAGGAGTGGGGCCATTCGAAGGCGTTGCGCACGACGATGGTGTCGCCCACCATGCCCGAGAGCGAGCCTTGCGTGTCGTAGTAGCTGGCCGAGCCCTTCATGCCGTGGCCCAGTCCGTAGGTCATTCCAAGCGTGAGCGTGTGGTTTTTGTTGACGCGCAGCGCATATTGCAGGCCGAAGTCGAGTTTGTACGAGTGCAGATGTGAGTTGTATGAGCGTTCGCGCGAGCTTACCGACGATTCGCTAAAGGTGGCCGTGATGGCATTGACGGCTTCTCCCCACATGTATCCGCCGCTTGCGCCGATGGAAAGGCCCTTCACGGGCTGCCATCCGAGGCCCAGGTAGGCTGCATGGAGGCCGCCGTCGCCGTAATAGGTGCTCGTCTGCGTTTGTTCGCCGGTCGAGGCCCAGTAAGTATTGGACTGCTTCATCTCATAGCCGATGGTCGAGATGGGCTGTATGCCGGCGGCCACGCCGAGGTTCTTGAAGGCGCGGAATGCTATGTTGACATAGTCGAGGCTGGTGTTGTGGGCGTTGATGCTTTGGCCGTTCTCGCGCAGGTTGCCGTTCTGCAGTGCCATGCCTGCGTCAAACAGGAACGTCAGTGAGTCGACGGCCGAGAAACTGGCTGCGTTGAGCGGGTTGATGTCGCGGTTGTTGCGCATGGCTATGCCCGTGCCGGCCATGCCGGTGGCGGCGGCGCCGGCGCGGTTGTTCAGCAGGCCTATGCCGTAGCGCGAGTAGGGCGAGTTGCTGCCGTTAGTCTGTGCGCCAAGGCTCAGGGCCAGGCTGCTTATGAGGAGCGTCGTGAGGAGTTTCTTCATGGTGCGTATGATTGTCTTGTCGGTTGATGGCTTATGTGAGGTGGTTATAGGCGAGCAGGGCGTCGAGACCAATCTCTACAAGGCGCGGCTCGATGCTTATGCGGTCGGCCGGCAGGTCGTTGAACGAGAAGCGGTCGCCGCCTGTCAGGAACACGTGCATCCGTGGGTTGTGGCGGAGGGACTGGGCAATGGCGCCCTCTATCTCGTGGCGTATGCCCAGCACCGCGCCGGAGCGCATGGCCGTCTCGGTGTCGTAGCCCATGGCGGGCACTTCTCCGTCGGGAGAGACCAGCGGCAGCAGCGCCGTATGGTCGTGCATGGCCTGGAGCCGCAGATACAGGCCCGGTGAAATGTTCACTCCGAGCAGGCGTCCGTCGGCGGCCACGAAGTCATAGGTCAGGCACGTGCCCGAGTCTATCACGAGCAGGTCGGTGTCGGGCTTCAGCGCCATGGCGCCTACGATGGCGGCCAGTTGGTCGGCTCCGAGCGACGCGGCTGCCTGCCTGACGGGCGACGGCGTAGTGCCGTCCACCCGAAGCACGGACACGTCGGCCTGCCGCAACGCACGCTCCAGTTCGGGTCGCGGTCGGCCCACGTTCGACAGCGCGCAGGCCGTCGGATGGTACGCGGCAATCAGTTGGCCGATGGCTTTGGCGTCGTTGTCGGTCCAGCTTGTCGAGGCAAGCCATTCTTCGCCGCGGCGGATGCTTGCCTTGGCGCGGCTGTTGCCTATGTCTATCAGTAGGTGGGTGCCCATGTGCGTAGGGATGCTATAAATCCTTGCAAAGGTAGTATAATTGTGTGGAAGCGACAAATTATAGTGCGTTTGAGTGCCGCTATGGCCCGCCAGGCTCCGGATATGGGGCAAAAAAATTGCATAATGGAATCGAAAAATTCAATTATGCAATTTGCAGATTGTATTATGCAATTTCAAAATTCCATTATGCAATTTTCGGATTGTATTATGCAATTTTGGTGCTTTCCTATGTGGCTGGCCTACAGGCGTATGCGCCGCTTCGTGGGGCTTATTTTGCGGTCTTCTGCGGTATGCGCACCGGATAGCTGAACGGATTGTAGGAGGCACGCCTCAGGTAGGAGCGCACGAAGGGGTGTTCGAAAAATTCGGGCGGCAGTTGTTCGAGCATGCGGGCCATGCGGTCGGTGACGGTCGGAACGGCATATTGCTCGCACACCATTTGGAAGTAGCCAGGCCCGAGCACGTTGCCGGCGTTTTTCTTAAGGAATTCGGTTTCGAGTTCCTCGGCGTCGGCCTGTATCTTCATGGCCTGCTTCGTAAACTTCTTCTCGACGTCGGCCATGCTATGGCCTTCGCGCACCTGGCGTATGGCACGCTGCTGGAGGCGCCACATCTTGGTCTCGAGGCGGTTCTGCTTCTTGTAGAAGTCGTAGAGGCGCTCGTTGAGCGGACTGCCGCTGACGCGCTGGCTGATGTTGTCGACGGTAATCGTAAGGTTGCCGTTCTCGAGCACTACGGGCAGGATGCTTTCGTTGCCCATGTAGACGCGGGCGATGCAGACGCTGTCGATGTCGCCGTTGAAGCGGAACGACCCGTGTACCACCTTGCACGAGTCGATATCGGTCTTGCCGTCGGCGTCGGTCTTCACGGTCAGGTAGAGCATGTTGCCGTCGAGCACGGGCACGCTGCTGTTGCCGGCTATATTATACTGGCCGGCGCACCCGCACAGGATGAGCAGGCTGCATAGGGATGTGAACTGGCGCCACCGTTTCATGTTCTTCCTTCTGTGGGTTACGAGTTGGTGCAAATATACCGCACCGACCTCAAACATTGGCCTCGCCGACCGACATAATTTCTGATTTTTAGTGTTTTATAGCATTTTGCGCACCGATTTAACGATTTTTAAACAAAACAGGCCGCCATTCTTGCGATGGCGACCTGCAGGTCGGTGTCATGATGCGGCGGCCGCACGCGACGGCAGCCTATTCGGCGGAGTCCTTGCCGCGCATGGCCTTGTCGGTCTCGGCGGGCAGCCGGAACGCGGTGTAAATCTCGAAGACGGCTGCCAGGATGAGCGCAATCTTCCACTCGCCGCCGCGGAATGGGGGAATGGCGTGCAGGTGCGTGTAGAGCAGCACGGGGCTTACGACCAGCAGCAGCGCCCCGAGCAACTGTTGCAGCCGGAGCCTGCGGATGACGGGATTGCTTACGGGGAGGGGCGACAGCACTTGGCTGAGGGCAAACAGCACGCCGCCCGGAGCCAGCAGCCATAGGGCCGTGTGCTCGTCGAAACCAAGGAGCGGAGCCGAGGCGCCTGCAAGCAGCAGGATGCCGCCTGCTATGAGCGCGGCCGACAGGAGAGTGGACTTGATGCTCATGGCTGATTGTCGATTACATAGACGTCTTCGTCGTCGTTCTTCATGAACAGGCGCACGCGGGCCACCTCTTCGACGGCCTCAGGGTCTTCCTTGAGCTGGCGCAGGGCCTTGCTGTCGGCGGCATAGGCGGCCTCGGCCTCGTCAATTTGGCGCTGCAGCTCGGCATTATGCTTGTGGATGCGATAGCGGGCCAGGTAGCTGTTCCGGTCGACGAATCCGACGACGATAATAAAGAGCAGGCATACCCAAAGCACCTTGTGGCGCGTTAGGAAATGCCATATTCTGGATGCTTGTATGGTCATGGCGCAGGGTATTACAGGTCGTGGTGGCGCATGCGGTATTCGGCCAGCTCGGCATATTTAGTGCCCTCGCGACCGTAGTTGGCGTAGGGATAGATGCTGATGCCTCCGCGCGGAGTAAAGAGCCCCGTCACCTCGATGTACTTCGGGTCCATCAGCCGCACAAGGTCTTTCATGATGGTGTTTATGCAGTCCTCGTGGAAGTCGCCGTGGTTGCGGAAGCTGAATAGGTAGAGCTTCAGACTCTTACTCTCCACCATCCGTTGGTCGGGGATGTAGCTGATTCGGACCTCGGCAAAGTCGGGCTGCCCTGTGATGGGGCACAGGCTCGTAAACTCCGGGCAGTTGAAGCGTACCCAGTAGTCGTTTTCCTTATGCTTGTTCTCAAACGTCTCAAGCACCTCGGGCGCATAGTCCGACTTGTAGACGGTTTTCTTGCCGAGTGCCTGCAGATGGTCTTGTTCTCTTGACATGGGGGATAGGTTTATAGGTCGAAAGCGGCTTCGTCGTCGTGCTCATGCTCCATGCGCATGACGTCTTCGGGCGACATTCCGGCCGCTTTGAGTGCGTTGTATTCTTCGAGTCCGCGTCGGCGCAGTTTGCAGGCCGGACATCTGCCGCAGCCGTCGCCTGGTACGGAATTGTAGCAAGTCAGCGTGCGCTCGCGCACCAGGTCTAGCACGCCCAGGCTATCGGCCAGCGCCCAGGTCTGACACTTGTCGAGCCACATGAGTGGGGTGTGTAGGACGAATTGTTCGTCCATTGCCAGGTTTAGCGTCACGTTCAGGCTGCGGATAAAGGAGTCGCGGCAGTCGGGATAGCCGGAGAAGTCGGCTTGAGAAACTCCCGTGACCAGGTGGCGTATGCCGCGTTCGCGTGCCACTACGGCGGCAATGCTCAGGAAGAACATGTTGCGGCCGGGCACGAACGTGTTGGGCGAGCCCTCCTCGGGCTTGTCCTCGTCCATTATGAGGTCGTTGTAGGTGAGTGAGTTGCGGCCAATGTGGCCTATGAGCCCGGAGTGCAGGAGCGTGAAGTCGACTCCGGCCTCGGCGGCAATGGCGCGGGCGATATCGGTTTCGGCCACGTGCTTTTGGCCGTAGTCGAAGCAGACGGCCGAAACGTGCTCAAAATGCTTCAGAGCCCAGAACAGGCAGGTGGTGGAATCCTGTCCGCCGCTGTAGACGACAAGCGCATCTTTGTTCTGAATGGAAATCATCGTGGGGTAGGGTTGCTTGAGGGATTAACGGGCAGATTCCAGTGCCTCGCGGATGCGGAACAGCAGTTCAATCTCGCCGTAGAACGCGGGGTGCGAGCCGTGGGCATCGATCACTTCGACTAGATGTCCGACCGTCCGACGCAAATCGGGCAGATAGACGGCCGTGTCAAGTTGCAGGTCGGCAGGAAGGCTGTCCTGCTGCTCCAGCGCCCAGGCCTTGATTTTCGCAAGTTCTTTCGACGGATAGATTTTAGTATATGCCATAGGGGAAAGTGCCGTGTGGAAAATAGTTGAAAACTGTTGCGAAATTATAGAATAATCCGATACGAGTGAAATTATGACGGTCAGATTTTCACCATAAGCGTTTTCTTCGCTAACTTTGCGCCGCGTATCTATGCACCTATATAATATATAAGTATGAATATCTTTGAACTTAGCGAACAAGAAGTTGGCCGCCGGCAAGCCCTTGCAGAATTGCGCGAGATGGGCATCAATCCCTATCCCGCAGAGGAGTTTGAGGTCACGGCCTATTCCGATGATATCAAAAGCCAGTTCGACGAAAATGCAGAAGAACTCCGACCCGTCAAGATTGCAGGCCGACTGATGAGCCGGCGCGTGATGGGCAAGGCAAGCTTTGCCGAACTGCTCGACTCGAAAGGCAGAATCCAAGTCTACATAACGCGCGACGACATTTGTCCCGACGAAGACAAGGACCTCTATAACAAAGTGTTCAAGAAACTGCTCGACCTGGGCGACTTCATAGGCGTCGAAGGCTACGTATTCAAGACGCAGACCGGCGAGATAAGCGTCCACGCCAAGTCGATAAAACTCCTGTCGAAGAGCCTTAGACCCCTGCCTGTGGTCAAGGAGAAAGACGGCGAGGTGTACGACGGATTCTCCGATCCCGAACTCCGATATCGCCAGCGCTATGTGGATCTGATTGTCAACCCGAATGTAAAGGAAACGTTCCGTAAGCGCGCCGTCGTGGTAAGTACGCTGCGAAGCCTGCTCGACAAGGCCGGCTACACAGAGGTGGAGACTCCCATCCTGCAGTCTATTCCCGGCGGAGCAAGCGCCCGTCCGTTCATCACGCACCATAACAGCCTCGACATCGACCTGTACTTGCGCATAGCCACCGAACTATACCTCAAGCGCCTTATCGTAGGCGGTTTCGAGGGAGTATATGAAATCGGCAAGAATTTCCGTAACGAGGGAATGGACAAGAACCACAACCCCGAGTTTACCTGTATGGAACTCTACGTGCAGTATAAGGATTACAACTGGATGATGAGTTTCACCGAGCAACTGCTCGAGCAAATCTGCCTGGCTGCCAATGGCACGACCGAAGTCGATATTGACGGCCACACGATAAGCTTTAAGGCGCCCTATCGCCGCCTGCCAATTCTTGAGGCCATCAAAGAAAAGACCGGCTACGACCTTGACGGCAAGTCGGAGGACGAGGTTCGCGACATCTGCAATAAGCTCGGCGTCGAAACAGATAGTACGATGGGCAAGGGCAAGTTGATAGACGAATTGTTCGGAGCGTTCTGCGAAGGCACGTTCATACAGCCTACGTTTATTACTGACTACCCCATCGAAATGTCTCCGCTCACCAAGAAACATCGCAGTAATCCGTCGCTCACGGAGCGCTTCGAATTGATGGTCAACGGTAAGGAACTGGCCAACGCCTATAGCGAGCTGAACGACCCGATAGACCAGGAGGAGCGCTTCCAAGACCAATTGCAGCTTAGCGCAAAGGGAGACGACGAAGCTATGTTCATCGACCAGGATTTCTTGCGTGCCCTGCAGTACGGCATGCCTCCGACGAGCGGCATCGGTATCGGCATCGACCGTCTGGTTATGCTGATGACCGGAAACGCGTTCATACAGGAGGTGTTGTTCTTCCCGCAGATGCGTCCGGAGAAGAAAGTGCTCCACGACTCCGTCGAGGCTTTCGCCGCCATTGGCGTGCCCGGGGAGATGGTGCCTGCCCTGCAGCGACTGGGCTATAACCTGGTGTCCGACCTCAAGGATGCCAATCCGCAGAAGGTGCAGCAGCAACTGGCCGAACTGTTGAAGCGCTACAAAGGCCTGACCGACCTCGAGCGTCCTGCCTTGGACGTGGTCGAGCGTTGGACTAAGCAAGACTAATCCTTTTCCCCTCAGCCGACCATCTTATGAAGAAAATCGGAAAAATAGCCGTATTGGGCAGCGGCAGTTGGGCAACGGCCATTGCGAAGATGGTGTTGGAGAAAACGCCTGACCTCGTATGGTATATGAGGCGCAAAGACACCATCAGCGAGTTCCAGCGGACCGGTCACAACCCGCAATATCTCACCGGCGTAAGGTTCGACGTCAACCGCATAAGTTTCACCACCGACATCAACGAGGCGGTCAAGCGGGCCGATACGCTGATTTTCGTGACGCCCTCGCCTTACTTCACGTCGCATCTTCGGAAACTCCGGCAGAAACTTACCGACAAGAACATTGTTACTGCCATCAAGGGAATTGTGCCTGAAGAGGAGATGGTGGTCAGTGAGTTTTTCCGCGCCATCTATAACGTTCCCGAATCGCAGATTGCTGTCATCGGAGGCCCTAGTCATGCCGAGGAAGTGGCTATGAACCGACTGACGTACCTTACTTTCGGCAGCGCCGACGAGGAACTTAGCCAGTCGCTGGCCTCGCTTTTTGCCTCGGACTATGTGAAAACCAAGACGGCCCTCGACGTAATCGGCATAGAGTATGCTTCTGTGCTCAAGAATGTATATGCCATCGCCGCAGGCATCTGTAGCGGACTCGGATTGGGCGATAACTTCCAGGCCGTTCTCACTGTCAACGCGGCTCAGGAGATGGAGAAGTTTCTCCGCGCCATCTATCCGCTGCCTCGCTGCATAACCGACTCGGCCTACATGGGCGACCTGCTGGTGACTTCCTATAGCAATTTCTCGCGCAACCGTATCTTCGGCACCATGATTGGGCGTGGCTACAGCGTAAAGGCCGCTCAAATCGAGATGGAGATGATTGCCGAGGGCTATTACGGCGCATCTTGCATGCACGCGGTTAATGAACATTTCCACGTGGAGGCACCTATCCTCAACGCGGTCTATTCCATCCTCTACGAGCAGAAGTCTCCCGGCGCCGAAATCAAGCGGCTGGCCGAGAAGTTCCATTAGGCCGGGCTGACACACGGGCGCTCCCGTCTACCATGCAGGTGGGCGGGAGCGCTTGTCTTTGGGGCGTGCGGGCGTCATGCGGTTCGGGCCGAAAATGTCGGTTTTGCGGGCGGGCGTGCCTATGCGGCGGGACAAGAGAAGCCGGTTTTTCGCCCGAAAATCAAACAATTTTTCCAAAAAAGTTTTGCAAATGCCGAAATAACCTTATCTTTGCACCCGCTTCCGTAAGGGAGCCATCTTGATGGTGCCTTTAGTTCAGTTGGTTAGAGCGTCAGATTGTGGTTCTGAATGTCGTGGGTTCGAGTCCCACAAGGCACCCACCGAAAAGCCCACTCGCACAGCAGTGCAAGTGGGCTTTCTCTTTTTGTGTCGCCGACTTATGCCTCGACGGCTTCCTCGGGCTGCTCGGCAGCCTTCTTGGCCGTGGCGGCCTTCTTAGTGGTGGAGCGCTTACGCTTGGGCTTTTCCTCCACGGGCTTGTCGGTCTGCATGCCGGCCAGTTCGGGGTCAATCAAAATACGGCCGCAGTATTCGCACACAATCACTTTCTTGCGCATGCGAATATCGAGCTGGCGCTGAGGCGGAATCTTGTTGAAGCATCCGCCGCAGGAATCGCGTTGCACGTATACCATGCCGAGTCCGTTGCGACTGTTGTGGCGGATTCGCTTAAACGAAGCCAGCAGTCGGGGCTCGATGGTGGCCTCGATGCCTTTGCTCTTCTCGCGCAGCTTCTCTTCTTCCATGCGGGTCTCTGCCACGATGTCCTCGAGCTCGGCCTTCTTCACGTCGAGGTCCGACGTGCGCTCGGCTATCGTCTTCTGGCACGCGTCGATCAGTTCTTTTTTCTCGTGAATCTTTGCCGTGGCCTCGTCGATGTGCTTCTGCTGAACCTTCACCTCGAGTTCCTGGAACTCCAGCTCTTTCTTGAGCAGGTCGTACTCGCGGTTGTTGGCCACGTTGTTTATCTGCTCGTTGTAGCGGTTTATGGCCAGCTGGGCCTGCTCTATGATGCCCTTGTTCTTCTTGCTTTCGGCTTCGAGCGCGGCTATTTCTTCCTCCATCTTGCTTACGCGAGTGGTCAGTCCGGCTATTTCGTCCTCCAGGTCCTGTACTTCCAGGGGCAGCTCGCCGCGTAGTTGTTTGATTTTGTCTATTTCCGACAGCGTCGTCTGCAGCAAGTACAGATTCTTCAGCTTGTCTTCCATGGGCATTTCTGCTGGGTCAATTTTCTTTGGCATAATAGTGTGTTTAATAAAGATATTTTATCGGATTCGTGTTCACCGTAGTCTCGTAGATGGGGAGCGTGGGATGCGCCTCCGACAGTATGCGGCGCAGCAGGCTCATCGTGTAGCGCTCGCTCTGGTAGTGTCCGAGCACGCCAATCAATATGTCGTCCTCCACGCCGAAATAGTCGTGGTAGCCCATCTCGCCCGTCAGGAACGCGTCAACGCCCATGCGCAGCGCGTCGCCAAGCAGAAACGCGCCCGCACCGCCGCAGTATGCCACCGAGGCAATCTGCGACTTGCTCGTGCGATTATGGAACAGGCAGTCCACGCCAAACGTGTCCTGCACCTCCCTCAGAAAACGCTCCATCGGCATAGGCTCGGCCAGGCGGCCCACTATGCCGCTGCCGCCGTCCATGCCTTCTGCCGGACGGAGAAAGTCCACATCCTCCAGGCCCAATAGGTCGGCCATCTGGAAGTTTACTCCTCCGCGCGCGTTGTCAAGGTTCGTGTGCGCCGAGTAAACAGACAAGTCGTTCTTTACAGCCATCCGCACGCAGCGTTCCACCATCGACTCGTCGGTCAGACGGCGCAGCGCACGGAAAAGCAGAGGGTGATGGCTCACCACCGTATTGCACCCCAGCGACAGTGCTTCCTCCAGGACGTCTTCCGTGACGTCCAGACACAATAATACCCCTGAACTTTCCGCTTCTGTTAATCCAATCTGCAAGCCGGCATTATCGTAGCTCTCCTGCAGCGGCAGAGGCGCGAACCTTTCAAGGGTAGCGACTACTTCCTTAATTTTCATATTCTGACGCAAAGGTAATGCCTTTTCGTCAGAATATCAAACAAATCGACACCATATTTATATATACGTGCGCGCGAGGCCGCCGACCACGTCCGCCCGTCCAACCCCGAAATTCCATAATACAATCCGAAAATTGCATAATACAATTTCAAAATTCCATAATGCAATTTCCAAATCCCATTATGCAATTTTCCGATTCCATAATGCAATCTGCAGGCCCGGCAGGGAAGCCACCGGCTGCCCTATGAAAATCCCGCCCTCCAACCATGCACCGCCCGCCTGGGACACACCCCCGAAATCGACCCATAATTGTACAAAATCACCCCATTTTGATATAGTCATGTGGCAATATGTGCTAAAAAATGTTAATAATTGCGCGAAAACAAAGAAAATTCATCCCAATAGTTGCCATACCTTTCCACTCCGATATACTTTTGCAGTGTTTTAATAAAAGCAATTGATTGTTTTACACTTAAAAACTTTGAAACAAATGAAAAAGTTAGTTTTCTTGTTCGTAGCTTTCGCAGCTATCTCTTTCGCATCTTGCGGTAACCAGAATCAGGCTGCTGAAGAAGTAGCTGATACCGACAGCGTAGTAGTAGTAGAAGACAGCGCTGCTGTTGATACCGCTGCTGCTGACACCGCTGCTGCTGTTGAAGCTCCTGCTGCTGAATAATATTTAGCACCTAGGAAAGCTACCTAAACTATTAAGTTAGGAAAAGCTAAGTCCGTCGAACCAGGTTCGGCGGACTATTTTTTTGTCTGTGCCAGCGGTCGTCCGGCTGGCAGGACTAAGATGCCGTTTCGTTGCATAAACGACAAGAAAAAGTGGATTTTGTAACCGAAAAATTCAAAAATTCAGCGAAATGGCAGAAAAATTGCAAAAAAAATTACAAAAAGATTTTGTTGTTGCAGAATAGTACCTATATTTGTTGCGTGGGAATTCGGATTGTTTGGCACAGACATACGAATGACAATCCGCCCGCTCGCCGTCCGCAACCTTGGTGCAAGTGCCCGCAAGAGGGTTATATGCGGCCTCGCCACAAAGATGGCGGCGATGTCAAAAGGTGTTTTGACTAAAAGGTTTTGTAGTTTAGGTTAATTGGTTAGACGAAGTTCCGAAAGGAACTCACATGCGAACTCCGCTGTGCCGGTTCGTAAAATAAAAGAAAGGAGAATAGCTCTCCTTTCTTTTATTTTTTTGTGCCAGGCCGATGCCGTCAGAGCGCCTCATAGTGCGGTATGTCGGCCAGAAACTCCGGGCGGGCCGTTGCATAGTCCATCCGGCACACATAGTGCGTCAGTCCGTTCGACACCACCAGGTAGTCGGCCCGCAGCACGCTGTTGTACGACTGAATCTGTGTGAAGACGTCCTGCGTCAGCACCACCGTCGGCGCTTTGTACTCTGCAATCAGACGGGGACGCAGGCCTTGGCGGTCGAACAACAGACTGTCGCAGCGGCGGCGTGCTCCGTTGACCTCGACGCATACTTCGTTGCCCAGCAGTCCCGCAGGAAATCCGCGCTCCTCCACCAGAAAATGCGTGAAATGCTGGCGCACCCACTCCTCGGGAGTGAGTTTTACATAGCGCCGACGTAGAAAGTCGAACACCTCATAGGCATCGGCTTCTGTCCGACGAATGCGCAGTTCGGCGGCAGGCAGGTTGAGCGCTGGAAAAGGCAGGTTTTTCACAATTCACTTCGTTGCATGGGTCAAAATACACTTTCCATTTTGCTTTCCGACCCATCTGTCGTAATTTAGCATTATGAAATCTCCTCAGCCCATAGGCGCAGGAGGAGGAACTTCAATGCGAAATTAAACAAACTTATGGTAAACCGCGAAAAAATCGTAGGCAACTGGCTGCAGCGCTATACCGGCAAGCCGCTCGACTATTTCGGCAGCCACATACTGCTTACAAACTTCAACAACTATATTGATATCTTCTGCAAACTCACGGGGGCCGAGCCGACGGAATACGACTCCAACATGAGAGCCGTAACCCACGACGATATTACCATGATCAATTTCGGCATAGGCAGTCCCAATGCAGCACTTATCATGGACCTCCTGAGCGCCATCAAGCCCAAGGCGTGCCTTTTCTTAGGCAAGTGCGGCGGCATCTCAGAGAAAACCGGACTGGGCGACTATATTCTCCCGCTGGCCGGCATACGCGGCGAGGGAACAAGCGACGACTATTTCCCCAAAGAAGTACCCTCGCTGCCCGCATTCATGTTGCAGCGAGCCGTTTCTACCGCCCTCCGAAACAACAACCAAGACTATTGGACCGGAACCATATACACCACCAACCGCCGCGTATGGGAGCACGACGAGCGCTTTAAGCAGTTGCTGCGCGACACGCGTGCCATGGGCGTAGACATGGAGACTGCCACGCTGTTCACCTGTGGTTTCTACAACCACATACCCACCGGCGCGCTGCTGCTCGTATCCGACAACCCGATGACACCCGAGGGCGTGAAGACAGAAGCAAGCGACAAGAAAATTACAGCCAACTTCGTCGAGACACACGTACGCATCGGCATCGAGGCCATGCAGCTAATCATCGGAAAGCGCAGTACCGTGCGTCATTTGAAGTACGACTGGTAGCCGGCACATACGCCAACCGTTTCATCCAACTATCCAACCAGATGGCAAAGAAAGCAAGCGTCTCCACACAACAGTGCTACGACGAAATTGTTGCCGAGGCACAGGCCGGAAACTTTAAGCCCGTCTATTTTCTGATGGGCGAGGAGAGCTATTACATCGACCTGCTGGCCGACAAACTTGTCGAACTGGCCCTCGAGCCTTTCGAGCGCGATTTCAACCTTATCACGCTCTTCGGCGCCGACGCAGATATCAACCAGGTGGTCGATACCGCACGCGGCTTTCCTATGGGGGCGCAGCGATTGGTCGTAGTAGTGCGCGAGGCACAACAGTTGGGCGGACTCGACGCCTTAGGAACCTATCTCGAACAACCGCAACCGTCCACCATCCTCATAATGTGCTACAAGCACGGCACCATAGACCGCCGCACGAAGGTGGCTGGGGCCATCGAGAAGAAGGCAGTGCTGTTCGAGTCGCCCAGACTTCGCTACGACAACCAACTGAGCGGCTTCGTCATCTCCTATTTGCGTCAGCGCGGAGTATCTGCCGAGGCCGACGCCGTCTCTATGATTTGCGAGCACATCGGCTTCGATTTGAACCGCATGGCAGGCGAACTCGACAAGTTGCTTATTGCACTGGCCGGAAAGACGAACGTCATCACGCGCAACATCGTGGCCGACAACGTGGGCATAAGCAAGGAGTACAACATCTTTGAACTGCGCGACGCCTTGGCCGTGAAAAACGTGCAGAAAGTTATGCGCATTGCCGACTACTTCGACAAAAACCCGAAGGCAAACCCGCCGCAGAAGATTTTGCCCAGCCTGTCGGGCTTCTTCTCTATGCTGATGCTCGCCTACTATAGCCCCGACAAGACTCCCGCAGGCCTTTCGGCGTTCACCGGTATGGCACCGTATTCTGCCAAGATGTCGCTGATTCCGGCCATGCAGAGATATTCGGCCCGCAAGGTGATGCAGATTCTTTCGGCTATACGGCGTGCCGACGCAAAGAGCAAAGGCGTCGAGAGTGGCGGCGCATCGGCCGGCGACATTATGAAGGAACTCTACTTCTTTATCCTGCACGATTAGACCCCTGAAATTTTCGCGTATTTCCGACTGAAAAATTTTTTCTGAAATATACGCCGAAAATTTTTTCTTACCGGTTGGACGGAAATTCACGTTCAACCGGAAATTTTTATACTCGGGTGGACAGGGTGGAGTAGGATACGAAAAATTTTCCCGCTCATCTCCGGCTGCGCCCATACTGTTGTCGCGACTGCCATAGTGGGGTGGGAGAAAAGCGGTATGGAAAACTGCTCAAAAAGTTGTCAAAATTTTTCCTACCTTATTCAGTCGGTTCATACCCCATCTGTGCAGGTAGATTTCGGGGGGTAGTCCAGGCAGAACAGCAGACTGCCGGAGTGGGGGAGTATGGGGGAGCCCGACTGCTCATTCTGGTAGATGAAAATAGGGGTTGAAAATGTGAATTTCACTGTTTTCAACCGGGAAAGGTGGTTCCAAACCATCGTAAAACCATTGTTTTGCTATCTCTTAAGTAGCAAAATGGGCATTTTCTCAATTTTTCCGACGAATTTCTATATCCATTATTTTCGTTCTATAATGCTGAAAATGAACAATATGCGTGGAATTTTGGTTTTTGTGGCTCGCGCAAAATTGTTTCTTCGTACAACTGGGCGAAACGACGGGAGTGTTTCAAAAATGGCTTGTCAGGGTGGGGCGGAATCTTATTTTGTAAACACAAAACACAATTTAATTTTACATTTTCATCATCAAAATCAGGCAAAACACAGAAGCAATCCCTGTGAGTTTTTATGAAAATGTAAATTTCAATATGTAGATTTACAAACTTGAATATGGTGCCGCTGGATAGGCTGTTTATGCGTGCAGATTTGAATATCAATTTTTATCGTTTTGTAATAAAATCGCGTAAAATGTTTAAAATCAGTTCGTATAATATAAAGTAGTGAAGCGAAACTGTAATGGTTTGCGCCGATTCTATAAGGAAAGTGGGATATTGTATTAAAGTATCGTCCGATTTGCGTATTAGGGGAAAATAAACCAACAAATTACAAAATTTGACTATAGTAGTTTCGAGATGTTGCATTATGAAATCGCTCCAGATGCGTATGGTACGGTTCGGTTTGAAAGTGTGAATTGTGAATTTGACTTTTTGTTTTGCGTGGAATATTATTTTGCATTTTAATGAAATTAGTTTTTGTTTGGTTTTGAGTTTTCATTTTTGCGTTTTAACTTTGCAATTGTGCAAAAAATCGGGGGTATGGGCTGAAAATCTGCTGAAATTTTCAGTTTTATCACTCGGATTTTGTGGCCGGACCGACCAGATTATTCATTGAAAAAACCTATCGATATGGAACTCAAAGACCGCATCCATTTTCTCATGGAGCAACTCAATTTATCGCAGCGCGACTTTGCCGGGCGACTGGGAATTTCGCCGAGTTCATTGTCAACAATTTTTACCGGACGCACGAACCCAACTTTCAAACACGTGCAGGCAATTCACAAGAGTTTTCCGCAAATCAGTCTGTACTGGTTGCAGTTTGGCGAGGGTGAGATGTATGTCGACGGAAGTGGCGTGACTGTGGAAAATGACGGGGCAAATGCGGGCGAAAATGACTTTTCGGCCGGCTCCCCTATCGTGTCGGACGAGGGCGTAGGCGGAATGGCCGAGCCTGCCGACGATATGCTGTTCTCGCTCGATTCTGCCGAGCCGTTTGCGACGGTTGCGGAGCCGGTGCATAAGGTTGCAGCGCCGTCCTATAGCGGTGTGGGCGCAGCGGTCGAGCCTGTGGGCGTGCAGGTGGCTGCGAAGGCTAAAATCAAGGAGATTCGCGTGTTCTTCGACGACGGAACCTACGAGAGCTTCACTCCTACGGCCGAGTAGCCTATGCGTTCAGGCCGATTTGTGAGTGCGCTGTAAGTGGCTCATAGTGAGGCTGAAAAATTGCATAATGGAATTGATAAATTGCATTATGCGACCGCGAAATTGCATTATACAATCTGCGAATTGCATTATGGAATTTACAGATTCCATAATGCAATTTTTTTGTGCCTTAAAGTGGCTGGGAATGAGGCTTATGGCGTGGCCTGCGGGGATGGGTTTACGGCCGCCATACTACCTCGAGCTGCAGGTCGGTCTTATGGTTGGCGTCGATGAGTTGGTTGCCCGAACTGATTTGACGACGGTTGAAGTAGTGCAGATAGCCGACCTTGGCCGCGAGGGCTATGTGGCGATTGAGTTTGTACTGCAGGGTGGCGGCGGCGCGTAGTCCGTGGTAGTAGAAGGCCTGGTTGGCAGAGCCGTAGCGCAGGGAAGGCTCGTAGGAATAGAGTCGGGTGGCGTAGTCGTCGGTATGGAAGAAAGCGCCGTAGGCACCTATCTTCAGGCAGTCGAGCGGTGTGTAGTTGGCGCGTAGGGAAGCCATGTAGCCCATGCGGTGGTCTGTGGTCTGACTGCCTGTGAAACTGGCGTCGAACGCGGGGTGGATGTCGAAGCGGCCTATGACCTGATTCAGTTGCAGGCGCAGTCGGTGTGTCTGGGCGTATTCAATGAGTCCGTCGTAGCCTGTAACGTCTCGCTGCTGTGCTTTTCCGGTGTAGCGCAACAGGACGCTGTTCTGGCGGTTGTAGGTGTATTTGGCCTGGGCATAGAACTGCCATGCCGTAGCGGTTTGCGATGCGTAGAAAGTGGGTTGCGGGAAATGGGCCCAATCGGCATAGGCGCTCAGTTCCCAATGGCGTCGGAACGCATATTTGACGCCGAGATAGACGCCATGCTCGTTCTGCGGCTGACTGTTGGACTGCGTGACGCGGGCATAGGGGGCCACGTAGGCGGCAGCGAGGCTGCGGTGCTGCAGGATTAGCGAGAGTGCGTTGAAGGGCTTCCAGTCGATGCGGTTGACTATGGCCAGGTTGAAATGCTTGTCGGCAGCCGCCTCGCCGCTAATGGTGAGGTTGTGCAGGTTTAGGCTGTAGGCCAGCGAGAGTCCTGCCGCCGACTTTCCGCGTAGGTAGTGGACGTTGTAGACGCGCGGTGTGGGCGCTATGTAGTGGTTGTAGTGCGAATAGTAGGACGTGAGGCTCAGGCTACCTATGGCATGGACGTAGGCCACATGGATGGCGGCCGTCAGGTTGTGCAGGTTGCGGCGTTGCGCCAGTTCGGCGTCGGTGCGGTGGTATCCGGTGGTCAGCAAGGTGCGTGCGGTGTCGTTGTCGAGACGGGCATCGAGCCGGCGGAACGATGCCATGGCCGCCACCTGCAGGCCTTTCCACCGGTAGGCCAGTGCAGCTCCGCGGAAGAACCCGTCCTGGCTGGCTGAGGTGTAGGGCTTGAACACGTCGGCACCGGTCTGCGCGGCATCCAGCAAGGTCTGCTTGGAGTTGTATCGGTTCTGTCCGAATGCCAGTCCTTGCCCTATGCCGACGCGATAGTCGCCGGCGAGCCATTCCCACTGGTCGTTGCGGCTGCGATGGTGCACGTAGAACATCAGTGCGTCGTAGGGATAGTTTCCCCGCTTGGCGAAGGGCTCGCCGGGGTCGTTTTTGAGTGTCAGTCCGTAGTGCGTGCGGTTTTCGTGCTGGTATCGGTAGCGCAGTTGGTGGCCTATGGTTGCGCCATTATAGGCATTGTTTCTGAATCCCTCGCGCTTGTAGAAGGGAATGTCGGCGTGGACGGAAAGTTCGTGCTGTCCGCTCAGCCAGTTGTCGCGAAAGGTGGGTTTGCCTATGGCAGGCGGTCGGCAGACGGTGAAGACCGACAGATGGAGCCTGTCGGAGTGCGACAGCTCGGGGATGAACTGCAGTTCGCCTATCGAGGCGAAGCGGTGGTGCTTGTTGCGGTAGGCCAGGATAGCGTCGGCCTGCTGCTCGCTTATGAACGGCAGTTGCAGGAGGTCGGGTTTTGTGGCGGAGTTAAGGTCGATGGGATGGAGTGCCAGTTCTTCGAGCGTCTCGTAGTATTCGGCATTCTCATCGTCCAGGTATTCGGCCGCGAAGTCGTGGAAGTCGTAGCCGGCTACTTGTGCCTGCAGGCCGAGGGGCATGGCCAGCAGGAATGCAATCCAGAGCCATTTGCGCATAGGCGTGGGTTGGGGTCAGAAAAGTTCGGTGGGCAGTTGCGGGCAATGCTCCTTTTTCCACTGGGCATAGAGTTCGGCCAGTTGTCCAAGGCTGAACGCCTTGAAATGTGGGTCGTAGATGACGTCGAGGCAAAGGTTCAGGAGCGGCCGCGTATTGCCGTGTGACGAGGCTATAAGCGAGCGAACGGTCAGGCGCAGGCGTTCGAGCGTGTCGTCGGTCACGTAGCCGTGGCTGTCTATGAGCGTGTCGAAAAGGTTGTACTTGTCGATTGTCTGCAGGTTCTCGTCGGTCACTTCCATGTGGCGGGAGCCTTTTTCGTTTAGTTGGATGGTTGCCATCGTTATTTGATTTAAGGTTGTTCGGGGGATGTGTGCGGGCCGTCCTATGGGCGCTGCCTGAAGATGGCTTCAACCACGGTGTCGGGACTTATGGCGTGGAGACAGGCGAGGTCTTTGCGTTGGCACGTCGGACTGCCGCTGATGGTGCACGGCTGGCACGGCAGCGCGGCACAGAGGGCGTCGTCGGGCTGTTGCTTCCATCCGAGAAATCCACATTGCGGCGTGGTGCTGCCCCATAGCGAGACGACGCGCGTGCCGGTGAGGCTGGCCAGGTGCATATTGGCGGAGTCCATGCTGACCATCGTGTCGAGCGAATGCATAAGCGCCAGTTCGTCGGCCAGGGTCTTGTCGCCCGAGATGTATACGACGTGGGCGAATCGCTTCTGCCAGTCGCGGAAGAGGTCGGTCTCGCGCTTTCCTCCGCCAAAGAGGTAGATGTCGGTGTCGCTGCGGCGGTTGAGCAGGTCGATGACTTTCTCGGTGAGCGTTATGGGGTAGGTCTTGTTCGTATAGCGGGCAAAGGGTGCGAGTCCGATTCGGAAGCGCTTGCCGGCGTTGGCGGCCGGTGCGGCGGACTGGTCGGCAAAGAAGCCTGCGAAGTCGGGCTGCAGGTCGTAGCCGAGGCGGCGGAACACGTTGTAGTAGCGCTCGACGAACGGTTCGGCGGTGGTTTTGCCCTTGAGGATGGCGGGTCGCTCGCTGCGGCGCTTGGGCAGCATGGCCGTGCGCACGCCGTGGACTATGAACCACGCATCGACGAGCCATGTGCGGAGCACGTTGTGTAGGTCGGCGACGGCTGCAAAGTGCTCTTTTTGCAGCATCCGGCACAAGCGCCACCAGCCGCCTATGCCGCTGAAGCGCTGGCGTGTGTAGTCAATCAGTCGCAGGTTGGCGGGGGGCTCGAGGAAGAGGCTGGCGAATTTTTGCTCGGTGAGCACGCACACTTCGACTTCGGGATGCTGGCGTGCGAGCGAGTAGATGGCCGGAATGGTCATGGCGACGTCGCCAAGGGCCGAGAGGCGGACCACGAGCAGGCGGTTGCGGGTTGGTTTCATAGTATGCGGTGGCAGCCGGATGGCTTTCTCGGGCCGTATGAGGCCGTTGTGAGCGTGTTTGTCGGTGCCGGTGGTAAATTCAATTATGGTATTTGTAAGTCGTTTTATATCAACGACTTGTGTGTTAAACGGTAGAAAAGTGTCGACGTGGATTCTGTGAAGGACAAAAAGAATGAAGATTTAATGTATTTAACTTTTGTAAACCACAAAAAGAGGGGTTTTGTGCAAGTTTTCTCATAACCATATCAGCATCTGCCTTCATCGATATATTACCCCCAGACTTCACTTTTTTAGCTCTATTTTGCCCCATACAAAATTACCATTTTTTATGGAATAACACGAAAATATACTCCAAAAAGCTTGTTTTCCCTCATTTTTTGCTCATATTCCGCTCTCGCACACGGTGTAGACATATCCCGATGCCATATTCTCACGGGTAATGAAATGGTGGGGGATGCTCGTGTCAAGGATAGAGGGCAGCCGCCCTGCCACCAATCCCTCTCCCAAAAACTTCAACAGGCTTTCCTTCATCGTCCAGAAACGGATGAATGCCACGGCGGGAAAAGGGGCTTGGGCAATGGTTTCTTGCTCCTTTCCGCTCATGGTGACGGCAACAAGGGCGGGATCATACGCATCGACACTCTCAATATCAATGCCCACAGGGCGGCTATCGACGGCACAAACGGCAGCCTGGCAGCAATGGCTGAGGCTAAAATGAATATCAGGGTGATCCCTCAACAGGGGCTTCCCTTGTGGCGTAAAAGAGAAGAGGGGCGGCTCGAAGATGCCATATTCTTGTCGCAAGGCCTTCTGCAAGAGTAGGTAAGCCGACAGCGATAGCCGCCTATCATGCTCCCTCAGATAGCGCAATGAATGGTCGCGCCGTTGCTGGCTGACGACAGAAAGAGCCTCTGCCACGTCGATTTCCTGTGGATTATCGTCAATATAGACCATCCCTCCTTATAATGAATTTGTGAGATTATAAGTTTATGAGTTTGTGAGTTTGTGAGAACTCAATAACTAATCAACTAATTTCAATTCCACATGTGTTGCCTTGTGAAGAATGACGATGGCTATCGCCTCCAACACGTATGCCACAAGGTAACTATACCACAAGCCAGAGGGCAGGTAATGCGCCATCAGCCACATAACGGGGATTACCGTAAGCGACAGAGCCAACGAGATAAACAACGCCATTCGATGCTGCTTATACAGCTTATACACTATCATCAGCACGTAGATGTAACAGAACGGAATGAAACTCAGGGCAAAGATACGCAATGCATGACTGCACTCCGCTATCACCACCTCCTCCGTGGCACCGAACAGACGGGCTATCGTACCGGGGAAGACCCACACCAACAAACACGTCACCACCATGGAAACGGTGATAAAACGGAAGGCACGGCGCAACACGGCACGGAATCCATCACTGTCGTTCTTACCAATCGTGATGGCACCGAGCGATTGTAACGTTTGGCAGGTACCCGAAATGAAAAGGTTGTAGACCTGCAATAGGTTCATGCAAACGGCAAAGACGAATATTCCCACGCTGCCCGCCGTGGAGAGGACAATGGTATTGGCTGAGAGCAGGAGCAGCGTCAAGCAGACAGAAGCCAACGCCAAAGGTGCGCCCTGTCCGACGATACGTCGCCACGATGCCACCAAGCTCTTCGTTTCGATGATGGGTAAAAGCCTACGATGCCTCCGCCAATGGGTCAGCAAGATAGCTATTCCCACAAGATGACCCACGATGGTAGCCGCCGAAGACCCCGTGATACCCCACCCGAATAGTTGGATGAAAACGATGTCGAGGCAAAGATTGACGGCATTGTCCACGATAACCGCAACGGAGACAAGCTGCGGGCTGCCATCAACACCCACCATTGTAGAGAGTCCCCACATCAAGATATAAGCGGGCGAACCTATGAGCAATACTTGCATATATTGGAATGCCAAGGGACGAATCACGTCATCGCTGCACAGCAACCGCGATATATCCGCAGGGAAGACGATGCCACCAAGGAGCGTGATGACAAGCCCCAACCCCACGCTGAGTGCCAACGAGCGGGAAAAAAATCTACGCGCCTCCCCAACATCGTTCCTCCCCAACGCGTATCCCACAAGCATTCCGGCACCCGCATTGATGAGCAAATGGAGCGTAAAGATAAACTGGACGATGGGTTTGGAGAGATTAATGGCACTGACACCATCCTTGTCGATGAGGTTGCCTACGATGATGCCATCGACCACATTCCCTAAACAACCCGAGAGGGCAACGAGGATATAGGCCCAAAGAAACCTGTAAAACAGGGATGACTCTTCATTTTTCATTTCGCAAGTTTGTGAGAACTTAAGAACTAATATATCGGTTGATGCCCGTCCAAAGGCTTTGGACGAGTCGTCCAAGCCTTTTGGACAACTCGTCCAAGCGGCTTTGACTATCCTCAAATGATGAGTTGGCATCAACTATCACCATAAATAATTACCCTACTAAAATCAATCGAAGAAGCCAAACCCACCGATGGCGGTGAGCATACGCTCGACATAATCCCATGACGTGGGCGACCAGGAGAAGCCCAAGCGATAGAGTACCTGCGTGGTATAGTCGTTGTCGCGGCGCACATCGGTGGTCTTCTGCCCGTGTGCCATGTCTTGATAAGCCAACAGGCTTGCCATTTGGCGGGCTTTCTGCGGGTCGTCCTTGGCTTGTTGCATGGCGGCATCAAAGTCGTCTTGCTCCACGAAACGCACGCCATCGCCCACTGTCGTCAGCCCCATCAACACATCGCCAAGGAACTGGCCATGGATGTTATAAGGATGGAACACGGTGCATTCCCTCGGCGTGGTCGCCAATAACACGATGGCATGAGCCACCTCGTTGATGGGCGAGAACTCCACGCTCTTGTTTCTCATCCCGTATGGACAGCAGCCAAGCATGTTATACACCTTGATACGACCCATGAAGGAGTTGGTGGAGAAATTGGCCTGGAACTCGCCGTCGGTACTCCGGGCGGCAAGGTTTCCCACACGCATGATCTTCGCATGTAGCCCATGCTGGGCAACGGCATCGAGGATAAGGCGTTCAGCCATAAACTTAGAGTAGATATACTTGTTGCCAAGATATTGCCCCATGTAGAGTCGTTGCTCGGTAAAGATGTCATCCTTCACCTCTCCAGCCCACAATCCGCGCGTACTTGCCGTGGAGACATGGATGAGCCGTGCGCCCTTCTTGATGCAGAAGTCCACACACCGCTGCGCCCCTCCGATGTTCACGTCCTCTATCTCCGTACCCTCGGAGAAATGCTTGACGATGGCAGCGCAATTGAAAACCGTGTCGATAGGCAGGCTCTCGTCAATATTTCCAGTCACATCGCCCAACACTACATGGAGGCGAGTGCCTATGAGACCCTTGAAGGAGTCGGAGAAATAATAGTAGAGAAGCGTCCGTAGACGGCTCTCCGCCGCCTCTTGGTTCTTGCCTCTCACCAAGCAATAGATGTTCGAGGCATCGGAATCGATGAGTTCACGAAGAATATGGATGCCGAGATAGCCCGTTGCTCCTGTCAGCAAGACATTACCAATGGGCTGCCGCTGCCCCTTACGGAACATCGTCAGATTGTTTTGCTGCAAGAGATGATTGATGGCCGAATAGTCGTAATCAGCTATTTCGGAGTCGCCCAGGGATTTCTTTTCATCCGCCGATTCAAACTGGCTTGCCAATTGCCTTGGCGTGGGATGGGCGAACACGTCCCCATAAGCCACATGCAACCCTGCCTTGTCTGCCTCGATGATGACACGTGTAACGACCAATGATGTCCCTCCCAACTCAAAGAAATTGTCTGTGGCTCCCACCTTATCCATCTGTAAGATGGTGGCGAAGATATTACAGAACGTCCGCTCTGTGTCAGTGGCGGGTGCCTCATAGTCGCCACTAATGGCCAGTTGCGGCTCGGGCAGTGCCTTGATGTCAGTCTTACCGTTGGGTGTCATCGGCATTTCCTTCAGTTGGAGGTAGGCCGTAGGCACCATATATTGTGTCAGACTCTTGGAAATCTCGGCTTTCAGTTCGTTGGGAACTATCTCATGTTCTGCGGTATAGTAGGCGCAGAGGTGTTCTTTGTCGTTGAGTTTGCGAATGACGATGACCACCTTCTTCATGCCTTCCACCCTTAACATTACATTCTCTATCTCGCCGAGTTCGATGCGCAAGCCGCGCAACTTAATCTGATGGTCGGTACGTCCGAGAATCATGACATTTCCATCAGGCAACCACTTAGCATAGTCGCCCGACTTATAGATGCGCTCGCCGTGGTATTCCACGAAACGCTCGCGGGTCATATCGTCAAGGTTGTTATAGCCGCGAGCCACACCACGACCGCCGATATAAAGCTCGCCAACGACACCCACTGGCAGTTCGTTGCCGTCTGTATCGACGATAAACTCCTTCACGTTCAACTGTGGCTTCCCGACGGTGGCGGTCTTGGCATTGGTCAGTTCGGCATTGTTCGACGCCACGGTAATCTCCGTGGGACCATAGCAATTGAAGATACGTGCCTTGGTGATGCCGTGCATCTGTTGCAACAATTGGTCGGAGAATTTCTCACCACCCGCACGGCAGATCTTCACTTGGCTGATGGCATCGCAGAAGTCCTCGCTGGTAAGCCAGGTCTGCCAACGCGAAGGCGTACCACTCACCATGTTAATATGCTGTGTCTTGATGAGTTGAGCCAAGTCGAGTGGGTTGTTGGCTTGTTCCTCTGTGGCAACAATGAGCGTCTTACCATTATAGTAGGCCATACCGATATCTTGCAGGGCGGCATCAAACGAGATGGTGGTGACGCTGAGGATGCGTGTGGTATCTGTCAGCACGGCATTGGCAAAGACATTTGCCGGATGTCCATAGAGGTAGTTGCAGATACCCGCATGGCGCAACATCACTCCCTTGGGGCGACCCGTGGAGCCACTGGTATAAATAAGGTATGCAAGATCTTCAGGGGTGACATCTGTCTGCGGCTGCGAGGCATCATCCGTCTGCAACAACTCTTCTGCTAATTCAGGTGTGATAATCAGTTTTGCCTCGCTATCCTCAAGAATCAGTTTCACGCGATCCTCTGGATAGTCAGGGTCGCAGGGGATATAGGCGGCACCAACTTTCAACACGCCGAAGAGCGAGAGAATCAGCCGACTGGTACGTGGCAGCAACAGGGCGATACGGTCGCCAGTCTTGACACCACGCTTGTGCAAGCCATTGGCGATGCGATTCGTCAGTTCGTCCATTTCCTTATAACTATATGTGGCGTCGCAAGCAACCAATGCCTCCTGTCCCGGTGACTGATGGGCATAGTAGCTGATACACTCATGGAACAACTTAAATGGAGCCTCACCCGTAGCCACCTGACGCAGATGGCCTAACTCCTCTTCTTGGTTTTCGCTGATGATAGAGAGCTGGCGTACTTTCGCTTGTGGTTGGGCTATCATGCGCTCGGCAACAGCCACGATGCTCTCGGCTATGGCATTGCCCAAACGGACGGAATAGAGGGCATCATCATATTGCACCACCACCCCACGCGACTCTATCTTGATATTCAACTTAAACTTCGGCACATTCAACTCCAACAGCTCCTGTCCGACAGGTTGCCCATGAACTGTATATTTCGACAACACACCCACTTGGTAAGCGTAGGCAATGGCGGGATGGAAACCGTAGTCGGCAGCAATACGGGCGAAAGGATAGTCCTCGTGGCGTAGCGTCTCGTCAAAGGTGTTGCTGACTTGATGCAGATAGTCGGCCACCGTCACATCGTCAATCTTCAGACTGAGGGCAAGGGTATTGACAAACATACCCACCGTATCGGCAATCTTCAGGTTAGAGCGTCCGCTGCTGACAGTGCTGAGGTAAACGTCGCGACTGTTGATGTAACGTGATACAACATAGCTGACGGCAGCAAGATAAAGATGTGCCGGCGTAATCTCCTGCTGGCGACAGAAAGCTATGGCCTTGTCATGGTCTACCAGACAGACAGCCTCGCCGATGAATCCCTGCTGGTCGGTCTTTGGTAAGTCGGCAGGAATTTCACTTGCACCCTCACATGATTGCAATCTATCGGCAAAGAACTGGCGAGAAGCGGCAAACGTTTCGCCATCTGCGGCGGCTTGCTGGTCTACCACGAAATTGAAATAACTATAATCTTCTTTATCTATGCTGTTACCCTCAACCACAGAACAAAGTTGACGAATGAATAAGTCAGCCGACCCACCATCAAACAACAGATGATGCACATCCATCAGCAGATGGACGGCAGTGGGTGTTTCCACCACTTCAAAACGATAGAGCGGGGCTTTCTGTAAATTGAACGGACGGACGAACTCCGACTTGTATTTTTCCAATTCCCCATCACTCATCTGGGTAGTCACGACTTCCACGGGAACACTATCTTCCAAAGTCTGCACTATTTGTTCCCCTTGGGTAGAGAAGTGGACACCCAGTTCGGGATGACATTCGACAACTTGCTTCACGGCATTGCTTAATGCCGTGGCATTGGTCCCTGCCGGAAACGTGAGGAGATAAGGTATATTATATAAGGTGGAGGTGGGATTTCTCAAACAATCGAAATACACTCCCGTTTGGGCGTATGAAAGGGGAACAGTAGACTCATTTGTCGTACTATTGTCAGAACTCTTTGACTCTTGAACACCTCCTTGACTCAATAGTTCTTTCAAGATGTCATTTTCTATCGTTTGCAGAGAGCCGCTCTTCACCAACGACTTGGAGTCGAGTGCCACATGATAACGCTTATTCACCTGCACCGCCAATTTAATGGCAGAGATAGAGGTAAGCCCCGCATATCCCAAAGGAGTGGTCACGCCGAAGTCACCATTGCCCACGATAGCGGCAACCATCCCGTGAAGTTCCTCTTCCAAAACATTCATAGGGATATTCACGGCTTCTATATCCATCGACTTTTTCTCAGGTTTTGGCAAAGCCCGCTTATTCACCTTCTGGTTTTGGTTGAGCGGGATGGCGTCGATTTGCATCGTCACGGCGGGTACCATGTAAGGAGGCTTCTCGTCAAGGATAAACTGGTTGAGGGATTCAATGTCTATCTGCTGGTCACTGACGATATAGGCAGCTATGAATTTCCCGCCGCCATCCTCGTCAAAGGCCTGCACCGTGGCATCCTTGATGTTGGGGAATTGGCGGATGATGCCTTCCACCTCTTTCAGCTCAATGCGGAATCCGCGTATCTTCACCTGCCCATCCCGACGACCGACAAACTGGATGTCACCGCTTGGCAAGTATCGCACGATGTCGCCCGTACGATAGACACGCCGATATTTCCTTTCATCCGTAAAGGGATTGTCAATATATACCTCCGCCGTCTTATCTGGCCGATTCAGATAGCCACGGCTTACCTGTGGTCCCGATACCCACAACTCACCCGCAGCACCTACTGGCAGGCGATGTCCTTGTTGGTCTACAATATAGAGACGCATGTTTTCGAGTGGCTTGCCAATGGGTATTTCCTTCATCTGTTCACGAAGATGGTAAGCCGTCGTGAAGATGGTACACTCCGTAGGGCCATAAACATTGTAAAACTTGTAGCCTGTGGGCGGTGCCATCGGTGCTAATTTCTCTCCTCCCGTGGAAAGATAGAGCAGCGAATGGTTGTCTATGCTGGTTGCAAACTGATACCCCACTTGCGTTGTCATGAAGGAATGGGTGATGCTATTTTGTTCAAAGTAGTCATTCAATGCCATCAAGTCAAGACGCAACTCTTCCGGGATAATATGCACACAAGCCCCACTTGTAAGCGCTGGATACATATCCATCATCGAAGCATCGAACCCATAACTGGCGTAAGCCGCCACACAATGCCCCGGTTTCAACTCATAGAAGCGTTGATACCAATGGCAAAAAGCGACAAGGTTGCCGTGTGTCAACTGACAACCCTTGGGAATACCCGTAGAGCCAGATGTATATAGCATGATGAAAAGATTGTCAGGAGTGATTTCCGATGCAAGATGACAGTGTACGACATCTCCTTCCATCTTCATCTTTCCATCTTCGATCAGTAATACATCTCCTTGATATTCATCGACGATGGGACGCAATTCCCCATCGGCAATGAGCAACTTGGCGTTGGCATCTTGCATCATGAAGTTTAACCGCTCTTTCGGATAGGTGGGGTCTAAAGGCTGATAACCACAACCAGCCTTCAATACACCCAATGATGCGATGACCATCCACTCTGAACGTGGAATAAGGATTGACACCACATCTTCTGTTCCCAAGCCCATCGATGCTATCCGACAGGCAATGCGGTCACTCATGTCATTGACATCGGCGTATGTAAATCTCTTGCCCTTATACACCACTGCCGTTGCCTGCGGCGTTTTCTCTGCTTGTCTACGGAACAACGACACGATGGTCTGCGTATCGTCATAGTCCACGTCTTGACGATTAAAACTATCTAACAACTCTACTTGTTTATCCGTGGAAATGTCAATGTCGCTCAAATATCCTGCCGATAAGAAACCATTAACGACAGCCTCATAGCTCTGGAGGAATTGGCTGATGAGTTCCTGCGAATACTCATTGGCATTATATTCGGCTTTCACTTGGTAATGTCCGCCCAAGACGAAGGCTTTTAGATAAAGCGAGGCATCAAGGGTACTGTTGCCAAGGCGTTCCGCCTTCATTGGCTTCCCCATCAATTGCTCATCGGAAAACAACATTCCGTGCCAGGCAAACATGGAATTGCTTTGCAACTTCAAGTCAGCCATCACGTCGCCAAACGAATAAATATCGTACTGTCGGCAACCGCGCATTTGCTCCTGCCCTGCCCTCAAGAATTCAATTACCGTAGTGTCTTTATCATACTTCGCATAAACGGGCAATGTCTTCACAAACATTCCCACGGTATGGTTCATCCGCTTGTCACGACGGCCATTGTAAACAGTAGTGAATAATGACTCTTGCTCGTTATTGAATTTGCAAAGCAAGAATGAATAGGCAGATGTAAACAAGGTACTCTTGAAAATGCCATTCTCTTGGCAAAAAGCCGCCACACGATTTGGGTCGATGGCGAGAGTCAACAACATGCTATCCTCTTGGTGGCGTGAATTCTCAAGGTCGGGCATCAATTGCGTGAATGTGTCACTACAATCAAAATTCTTCGCATACCATTGTTTAGCCTCTTCAAAGATAGGTTTCTCGCGTTCCTCAAACTCCTCAAAGGCGATTTCCTCCAAAGTGACTCCTTCCTTCTCGATGTCTTCACCTTGGTAAGCCCTTTCGATGTCATGCAGCATGATGCTCATTGACGTGCCATCGACTATGATATGGTGATAGTCGATGAACAAATAGAACTGTTCTGCGTCTTGGAACAGGCGGATGTGAAACAGCCTTCCACCCAAGATATCGTATGGTTGGATGAGTTGGTTCTTGACCTGGTTGATGTCTTCCACTTTTTCAATGGAAAGCGTCCACTCCTCATTTTCCATGTCTATGGTCTGTTTTGGTTCGCCGTCTTCATCCTGTATGATACGGGTGAAGAGCGTTGGGTGTGCCTTGACAGCCGTTTCCACGGCTTGGCAAAGGCGCATTCCATCAAGGCTCTTATCCAATATATATAAATAAGGTAGATTGTAGTAAGGTTCATCGAGATGGTTCATACACTCGATATATATACCTAACTGTGATTTGGTTAATGGTGTAAATCGTTTCATGGTTTCGTAATTTTATTTACCATTTTGTCGTGAAAATTCTTGGATTGACGGAAAGCATCAACCATCCCCATTGTAAATGGTTCTTCCCTTCGACGCGCTGGAGACGCTCCAAGGTGCTTGTTCCGTGCATATAAGAATAGCCCATGCTGACACGAGCCTCCTTCATAATTGCGTATGATGCTGACAATTCTATCTCATGGCCAAGCGACCTCTTGGCTTCTGGTATCTTGCTTGTCACTGACAGATAATGATAGTTGGCTGTCAGCGATAAGTTTTTCACCGGAGAGTAGTTGCCACCGACAAAGAGATTCTGAAGTCCTGGCGTATAACCACCATAATAAGCACTGACATAGAAGAAGTCCATAGCCCCATAGAATTGGTGATGAGAGCCATAGACGGTGCTAAAGCCTTTCACCGTCTTATGCTGTACCAATCCAATGCTGCCTTTTTGGGGAACAATGGGATTATCATCACCACTCAAGTAGTCATAGCCCGCAAATAAAGAATAGTTGGTCGAAGGTCGATAAGTGGCTTTCAAGCTTCCCATAAAGGCGCGGATGGGAATGCTGAACTCGTCATGGCCCGTCTGATAATAGAAAGAGCCTTCAACATTCCATTGGCGTGGACTGAAAGTGACATACCCGCCAAATAGTTGCTGGAACTCGGTCTTGGGTTCAAGGGCTTCGCTTTCTTCCATCCCGATGTTCATGAAAAGCAACGACACGCCCAATGGCATTCGTGGCACATCATAATGATACCATACGGTCTGCATAGTCTTGTAAGGCTGCGCCCCATCGTCAGAACGATAGACGGTTCCACCTTTAATATTTTCTGCCCTTTGGTTATATGCCAAGATGGCATGTGCCTTATGCCCATAACCCTCATAGCCAAGTTTTAAGACATCATGCGACAATGCCGCCATTGCCCAGTCGTTACGGCCCAAGATGCGCTCATCATCGTAATTCAATTCCTGACGACCTATTTTTGCAAACATACCACTCTTGGTCTTCAGCTTCACCCAAGCCTCATAAATATTAAGACTACCGCTGCCCTTTTGTCCCCATACACTGGAATGCTGGGCTGTGAGGTTCGTCTCAAGCCACGTTTTCTCAAAGTCTATTGACAGGCGCGACCGCTCAAATATGAAATTAGCCCTATCCTCTATGTTGCCATTCACTTCTGGCAGTCCTCCTTTTCTGATTTCGCCACGTGTCATGAGTTGCGCATTGACAACCAATTGATTTTCATGGGTCAGTGTATCTCGTAGCGCATTGTCACCATACACATGACCCATCGACATCCAAGCAAATGATGTCAAGACGAATATCCTACACTTTTCACTCAAACTTGAAAAGTTTGACAAATCCCGTAAGGTTAAATACATTCTTGATGTCATCATTCACGTTTCTAAGGGTTATAGAGCCGCCAGTCGCCATGACGTTTTTCAATATGCTGAGCAATATACGCAATCCACTGGATGCAATGTATTCCAATCCCTTACATTCAATGATAATCTCTTCGCCTTGTGATTCCATAAGTGGTTTCAAGGCGTTTTCCACCTCATTGGCAGCCATTGTGTCAAGTTCTCCCTCAAGTGTGACAATGGTCTTGCCATCTTTTTTCTCAATGTTTGTTTTCATTTGTGTGATAAGTTTATACGTTTGTGAGTTCGTGAGAACTCAATAACTAATTAACTAACTTCTTCAAGGTAAGCACATTCTTGTCGTCAATGCGCTCATAATTCACCGTGTCCATTAACTCACGCACCAATAAGATGCCCAGTCCGCCGATGGGACGGTCTTTGGCGGAGAGTGTCGTATCGACCTCTGCCGCTTGCGTGGGGTCGAATGCCACGCCTTCGTCGGTAATGACAAACCTAATCGCCTTGCCATCATATTTCATATTGATTAGAATATCACCTTTCTTGTCATTAGGGTAGGCATAGTTCATGATGTTCACAATTGTCTCCTCCAAGGCAAGTCTTAGTTGTGACACCATCGTTTGTGATACATCTATTTTCTCAAAAGAAGAAAGGAGAAAAGACTTGAGCTGCTTCAACTCCTGAATGTCATTTGACACGACAAGGCTCTCGTCTAATATCTGGTCGCTATTTTGTTCACCTTTGTAACGAATGGCAAACAGGGTAAGGTCGTCCCTTTGCTCCGCCCCATCCATATATTCGACGACAATATCCGTCATCTTGTCAAGCAATTGGTTGACGGTAGGTGTTGTGCGCAATTCATGGAACGTTGTCACAACACGCCCTATGCCAAACTGCTCCCGCTTCATATTGATGGTCTCTGTCAATCCATCCGTGTAAAGAAACAATATGGTATTTGGCGACAGGCGTTCTTCCTGCATCTCATATTTGGTGTCACTGAATACCCCCACGGGCAAATTGGCATGGGCATTCAATTTGCTTACCTCTTGATTGATGATTAAAGGTAGGTCGTGTCCTGCGTTGCAATAGCGCAAATGACCCGTCGGGAGGTCGAGAACGCCAATGAAAAGCGTGGCAAACATATTTGACTTATTGTTCCGGCAAGCCATGCCATTGATGTCTTCCATGATGCGGGCGGGGTTGTTCTCACGAATGGATATTACACGGAAGATAGCCTGGGTCATCGCCATGATAAGCGCGGATGGGATGCCTTTGCCCGAAACGTCGCCAATGCAGAAAAACAGCTTTTCATTGCGGACTAAAAACTCATACAAGTCGCCACCCACTTGCTTGGCAGGGATGAGTTTACCAGCCACCTCAACATGCTCGTCTACCAATTCTTTTTCCGGTAACATGGCCGTTTGTATCTTATTCGCAATATGCAAATCATTGTTGATACGGCTTTGTTCCAATGTTGTCTTTTGCAACTTCAGCACATTGAGGGCATAACGTTCCACCATGAATAACAAGACACCAAAACCCAATAGGTTGAGCAATAGGAAACGCAACCGCAGTTTATAAAGTTGTGCATACACTTCGCGGTCATAGCAGACCACCGCAAGTTGCCAATGTGGCTTCCCTCTCATGTTGGCATAGAACACACATCCGTCGTCTCCTACCTCATCGGAACTGAAACGGATGATTTTTGTCCTGCCACTCTTGCTGTTCGTTCTCACCACACTACTGTCGTTAATAAACGTGGTAAGTTTTTGGCTAATCTCACTTTTATCTCCCTCGGACGGCTGTGGCATGATGATTTTGCCTTCCTCCGTCAAAAGCATAATGAACGAAGATGGGAAAATGTGCCTGACGTTCAACGTGTCGTTCAACCATTTCAATGAGAGATCCGCACCAAACACACATATCAAACTGTCACGACCATCACGGATAGCCTTAGAACAAGTCGTAACGATAATTTCATCGAAATAGGGGTCTGTCCAGTGATAATCACTGCTCTCAGCAGCCTCACGGTAATGTTCCATAAGCGTATAGTCATGTTTCTCTCCGCCAACTTGGTCTGTCTTGATTATCTCTCCCTGGCGTTTTGCACATGGCTCAAACAAGCGTCCTTTCTGCGAATAATAATAAGGAGTGAATGCTATCCAGCAATTGACTATTTCAGGATTGGTCGATAGGAGCGACTTGGCAACAAGGTCTATGGAGTCAGGCTTACCAAATCTTTGACGTAAATCCCAAACATAATCCTCCAAGGCGTTCTCTGTTTGGTTAAGCATGTTCTTAATCAAGATAGCCTTCAGTGTCAACTCGCTCTCGGCGCGTTTCTCCAACTGTTCGCTCATCATGTCATGCATACTATAATATTGTATGCCTAACATGACCTCAAGCAAGACCGCCGCTAAGATGATAATGAGAATACCTTTGACTTTTTTCATGCTTTTTTGCGTGCTAAGATACATATTTCGAATGTGAAAATTGGATTATGCAATTTAAAAATTCCATTATGCAATTTCAAAATTGTATAATGGAATTTTTCTGTCGCATTATGAAAATGGTGTATGGGTCCAGGGTGGGCATGGGTCGGACTATGGAGGCGTGCAGCGGGTCAAAGGTCGACGTCCCAGACTACTTTCTCCGGCTTGCGGCGCATATAGCGTTTCCAGAAGCGCTGGCGGTAGCGGAGCATCAGGCGGATGCACTCGTCGGCGGGAAAGTGGCGCTCGTCGGCGTATGCCGTGGCCAGGGCGCGGAAGAACGGCTTGTGGCCGTAGAGGCGGGCGAAGTTGGCGCATCCGAGGCGCATGCCGACCCGTCCGAAGCGCATCTGGTTGGTGTCGATAAGCGCGAAGATGTATTTGCCGTCGCGCTGCGTCCACAGGATGTTGCCCGGCGAGAAGTCGCGGTGCATCATCTTGCCTTTGTGCAACTTGGCGGCAAAGGCGGCAAAGGCACGAATCAGTTCGCCGGACTTTTCGACGTCGAGGTCGGCAAACTCGTAGCACTGGTGCTCGTAGTCAATCTGCATGCTTACGAAGTAGGTGTAGCCGATGAGTCCGTGGCTGCGTTCCTCTATGTAGGCGATGGACTCGGGCGAGTAGATGCCGATTTTGGCCAACTTGTCGGGGTAGATGTAGGCGCGGAGTCCCTTGGGCTTGCGCAGGCGGAGCGAGTAGACCAGTTTGTTGAAGAACCGGGGCTTGTGGTAGCGCTTCACGTTAATCCAAAATCCCGGTTCAATCTCGAACTTCTTTATCAGGTTTCGTCCGTCGAGCAATACCACGCCTTCGTCGCCGGCCATCATAGCCGGAACGTGCTGCATGACGGGACGCAGTTGCTCGAATGAGGGTTGTAGGGTCAGGCTGAACGACACGGCAGGGTGGCTTATTTGTCTAATCCGAGTTTCTGAAGGTAGTGCTCGACGCCGGCAATGTCTTTCTTGTTGTCAACTGAGAGCGACTTGCAGTGGCAGTTATAGTAGTAGATGGGCACCTCGTTCTCGATGAAGCGGAAAGAGTCGTTCTCCTCGATTTTCTCAATGGGTCCGCGCGGCGTATTATGGTAGAAGTCGAGTGCCTTGCGGTTGAAAGCGCCTACGCCGACGAACTTGTGGAAGACATAGTCCATGTTGCCCTTCGGGAAGGGGATGGGACTGCGCGAGATAAAGAGGCAGCGGTTGTTCTTGTTGGTGACTATCTTGAGGTTGGTGCTGTCGACCACCTCCACGGGATTGTCGAAGTCGGTCATAAGGTTCGACACGTAGAGTTCGTCGCCTATCGTGTCGGGGATGCACTGCACGATGGCGTCGCGCGTAAGTAGCGGCTCGTCGCCATTGACCATCACGTAGAGGTCTGCGTCGATTTTGGTGGAAACCTCGTAGAGCCGCTCGGTGGCGGTATCGTGGGTGGATGCGGTCATGACTACCTCGGCGCCGAACTGCTTGCATGCGTCGGCAATCTTATCGCTGTCGGTGGCCACATAGACCTGGCTGAATTCGGGAACGGCCTTGCAGTGTTCGTAAACCCACTGTATCATGGGCTTATTGAGGATTTTGGCCAGAGGCTTTTCAAAAAAGCGCGTCGATTCGGCGCGTGCAGGGATTACACAAATGATTTTCATGGCTTATGGGTTGAAGATTGCTGCTGGTGGAGCCAACGTTTGTGCGACCATAGCCACAGTTCGGGTTGGCGTAGGATGGACTGTTCCAGCATTTTCATAAATTGTTCGGAGATGGGGTAGTCGGTCTGCGTGTGGCTCGGCTCTATCGGCTGCAGGGTCAGGCGGTAGTGCCCGCGCCTTGTCTTCTCGATGTCGATATAGAGAAACTGTGCGCCGACGCGGTTGCCGATTTCTTCGCCGCCGGTGATGAAGCCGGTCTCTTGCGAAAGAAACTGCATCGTATGCGAGGGATGCTCGATGTGGGGCCTTTGGTCGGAGATGAGTCCGATGCAGAACGTCTTGCCGCTCTGATGGGTCGATAGCAGCGTGCGGGCGACCCGCGCCTGCGGTATGAGCTGGTTGGGGAAGAAGCGGCTGCGTATGGTGAGCAGCAGTTTGTCGAAATTGGAGTCGTGGAGCGGCCGGTAGACCTCGCCTCTGAGTTCGGGCAAGGTGCAGTGGAACGTGATGGCCTGCACCCATTCCCAGTTGGCATAATGACCTAGATAGAGCAGCGTAGACTGTCCGTGGGCGGCAGCCTGGTCGATGAGTTCGGCATTGCGCACCTCGATGCGGCGTTGGAGTTGCCGGTCGCTGATGTGGAGCAGTTTGACGGTTTCTACCACGACGTCGGCCAGGTGACGGTAGAAGCGCCTGGCTACCCGTCGGCGCTGGCTGTCGGAAAGATGGGGCAGCGAGCGGCGCAGGTTGTCGTCGACGGTGTGACGGCGGTAGCGGACCACATGATAGAGCAGGCAGGCCACGGCATCGCTGAGCACGTAGAGCACGCTAAGCGGCAGCAGCGCCAGCAGGCGCAAGGGGGCGAGGACGAGCGTTTGTTTCATGCAGCGGACTTATTGGCAGATGAGTTGCACGATGTGCTGGGTCGCTCCCTGGTTCTGCCGCGTGTAGCGCATGGCTTTTTCGCGGATGTCGGCCAACTTGTCGTCGGCGTGCTTAAGCGCAGTGAACCACTGGTCGATGTCGTCGGCCGACTGCACAATGGTGCCCACACCGATGGCGGCCACTTGGCGCGGCGTGATATGCTTCTCAATTCGCGGGCCGAAGGCTACGGGCAGTCCGTAGGCTACGGGCTCGATGATGCTGTGGATGAGCGGCGTGAATCCGCCTCCCACGTAGGCCCACGTGCCGTAGCGATAGAGGCGCGAAAGGGCTCCTACGAAATCGATAATGAGAATCTGGGTGGCGGAAAAGTCTTCCTGGTCGGTGCAAAGCGAATAGCGCTTCGAACGTCCCTGCGTGTGGCTCTCAATCGTCCACAATCGGCGCGAACTGACTTCGTGGGGGACGAAAAGGAACTTCGTGTCGGGATGTTTCTTTGCCAGATGGCTGACGAGTTCGAGGTCGTTGGCGTCGTTGATACTTCCGCAGATGAACAGGCGTCCGCCTGCGCTCTGGAGGAAGCGTTCGACGATGGGGTTGCTATAGTCGCGCTGAGCCATGGTAGCCACATAGTCGAAGAGCGGGTCGCCCGAAAGTTCGGCGTTTTCTATGCCGGCTTTCTGCATGTTGCGCAGCGAAACCTCGCTCAGCGTGGTTGCATGGGTAAAGGTCTTGACGGCTTCGCCAAACAACAGGTGTCCGTACCAACGCAATAGGGCTGAACGGTCGGAAACCACTGCCGACACCAGATAGGTGGGTATGCGGCGCTGGCGCAACGCATGGAGATAGTTGGGCCAGAACTCCGATTTGACAAAGACTGCTTTCTCGGGCTTGACGGCATCGAGGAACTGGCGGACGCGACTGCGGCTGTCGAGCGGAAGGTAAAGGATGTGGTCGGCCTGGCTTTGGTTGATGGTCCAGCCGGCAAGGGTGTCGATGCCCGTGACTGAGAAAAACGTGAAGAGAATCTTGTAGGGGGTCTTTTCCCTTATTTGCTGAAGTACAGGGCGTATGATGTTGTATTCGCCGTAGGAGGAGGCATGCACCCAGATGATGCGCTCGTTGGCTAGGTCCGACCGGATGGCTTCGAGGCGGTGCATGACACGTTGCTGGCCATATATGAAACGGCGAATCTTGCTGTCGTGTCGCATGAAAGGTTTGGCCATCCGGAGCAATGCAAAGGCCACGACCACTACTATGTTGTAGAAAAACAGCAGCATATAGGCATCCAGTACGACTGGAGGTGTTTGTTAATTGGCTATACTATTATGCAAAAATACGAAATAGCGCTTATTTTCCTCGCAAAATTGAGAAAAATAAGCGCCATAGGAAGTCGCGTTCCTACTTGACGAGCAAGAACGACAGGAGTGCGTGCATGAAGTCGGCCTGCTGGTCGAAGCGGAGCGAACAGAAGGGGAATCCGATGAGGGCCGCGTTGTGCGAGGCCGTCTGGGCAGCCACTCCGGCCGAATGTCCGTTGGCGTAGGTGATGAAGCAGAACGATTCGGACGAGATGGGCAGCAACTCGTCGACGCGAGGCAGGGGCGGATAGACGGAAGTGCTGTCGAGGTTAAACTCGAAGGTCGTGCTGAGGCCGGTAAGCAGTTTCTGGGGGTAGGGGTTTATGCGGTCGAACTGGCAGAAGAACACGCGGTGCAGAAAGTCGCGGTCCGGTTCGGACTGCATATCGGAACCAACAGCCATGCCGCTGGCAAAGACGTGTCCCCCATGTTGCGTATAGCCGTCAATCTTTTTCTGCATGGCCGATGTGAATGCGGCCGACGGAACGGGCGCATTTGCCTGACGATAGGACAGTCCGGCAAAATAGTCGACCAGTTGGAAGCGTTGCCAGTCGAGGCTTTCGGCGGCACGCACCGATGTGCTCGACACGTGGTAGCGGCCGTCCTCGGCGATGGCATGGCAGTGGAGCGCACTTTGGTTGAAGTAGTTGCCCCGAAGTTCGTCGCCCGTACGTTCAAGTCCGGAGTTGATGTCGGCACGTGGCTGCGTGAACTTGGTTTGCTGGCCCGAGAATGCCCAGGAAGAATGGTAGGGGACGCCGGGATCGGTCTGCAAATCGACACCTAGGCTGTCGCCGCTGCACACGACGGCCGGTCCGGAGAGTTGCGTAAAGGCATCGACCAGCAGTATCTGTCCGCGCGGCCTGGAGGAGCGGTAGACGCTGAGCGTTTCAGAAGGAAAACTTTCGCCACCTGCGTTGCTGGCCGTCACGCGGAAGTTGTATTGGCGGCCGGGTTGCAGCGGCAGCGTCACGCGAGTGGCCCCCTGTGTCGGAAATCCGTTGTCGAAGGCCAGCCCTTGCATGTCGTGCGACGTATAGACTATGTAGTCGGTGGGGACGGCCGAGGCCTCGAGCGAATCGACGGTGGGTTGCCACGACAGCACTACGCTGTCGGCCGCTTCGGTAAGCACGGCCGAGAAATGGCTTACGGGCAGCGGCTGTACCACGGGTTCTCCCCACTCGTGCGAGGCATAGACATAGTGCAATATGCCCTTATACAGACTACGCGCAAGGGCGAACTTGAACTGCGGCGTATGGGCCAGACTCATGTCGCGGAAGTTCTGGTGCGAAAGTGTCTCGATGATGGCCGAAGGCAGGTGGGGCATGCGCGTCTCAGCGTAGTTGCGGTCCCACGTCTCTCGCATCGGCCACGACAAGCCGTAGCGCTGAAGGTCGGTGGCTATGCTGTTCTTCAGCATGTCGGCCAGGTCGTGCGACATGAGGCGCGACTGGCCCGACTCGAACAGTCCGCTGTGGCCAGCGGCAAGCGAATCGGCCGGCGGCTGTGTGGTGCAGATGGCGAGAGTGCCGAAAAATTTGTCGCGGGCCAGTGTGCCGGCGTCGCTGTGTATGGCTAAGGCCAGTTCGAAGGGCACTTTCTTTCCGGTGGCATAAGGCTGGTAGGTGCTTCCACCGCCCAACCAGTTGACCATGTTGGCCCGCACGCGCAGGTCGTCGTTGTAGTCGTTGCGGCCATGCTCCGTGTAATAGACAGAATCGGGGGCTCCGCACCACTGAGCCTGATAGCGGGCAGCCTCAAGGAAACGCGGAAAACTGCTACAGCCGGCGGCGCCGCGCGAGATATTTCCCATGCCGCCCCCGAACCTCACGGCGTCGGCGGTGACTATGCCCGTCTCCCGGCTCTCGTTGGTGAGAATGACATACCCGTCGTCGTCGGTGCCTTGCATAAAGTGGAACGTGCCCAGATATACCCAGGTGGAGCCTCCCATTTGCTGATTGACTAGAAAGTGGGTGGTGCCGCCTGCATGGTGTACGCTATAGTGCGCGTCGCTTATGCTTCGGTTGTGGGTGGCGTATGACACATAGACAGCGTAGTCGCCTTCCTTCGGGATGGACGGTTGCCAGATGGCATAGGCCGATGGGATGGAGTCGCTGGTGGATCGTGCAAAGCGCACGGAACCTTGCGTGAACGGATTGCACTGGTCTGTCAGCAGACTGTCGGGGTGGCGGAAACCGGTTTGGTCTCTCATCGTGTGCCAGGCACGGCCGCTTTCGGAGTTCTCCTTATAGGCTCCGCCGGTTGCGGGCTGGTCGTTGTCGACCACTACCTCGGACGTCTGCGTATCTCTTTCGCGCGCACTGTAGACAATGGCTCCGGCGTTCTCGAGCATGGGGAAGAGGAACGGATAGACGATGCTCTGCGTCAGGAGGTCCTCGGTAGTGCTATAGAGCGACGGGCGTTGCCACTTCCATCTCTGTCCGTCGAAATAGCGGCCGTGGCTTGGATAGATATAGAGGTGTCGGCCGTTCAGTCCCAAGTAGGGCGTCAGCGGACGCGACACGTTCTTTACCCATGGCGCAGGCTGCAGCAGGCTGCTTTCCCAGACGCGTGCACCGCTGACAGGCAGCGAACGGCTGGAAAAAGGCACCAGTTCGTCGATGAGATAGCCTCGGTTGGAGCGCAGGGCAATGGAATAGTTGCGCAGGTCCTGCGGCAGTTGCTGGCGGATGGTGCGATAGGCCTGGTCGACGATGGACTGAGTCAGCGACTGCGATGAAAAGGCCTCGTTGCAGTATATAGTCAGCGTTTTCGAAGCCGTATCGACGCGAAAACTGTCGGCGGCCAGCGTGCCGAAGTGGCGGTAGTTGTCGGCGCAATAGTCTTGGAAAAATGTCTCAACGGCCACTGCCACGCTGTCTGTGTCGGATGCGACGGCCAGACTATGCGGCAGAAAAACGGACAATAGGGCAACGAATAGAGTCATAGGTAGTTGTGCGATTAGAACGATTCGACTTGGAATTTTTCGGGATGGCGTCCGCAGAAGGGCTTATAGTAGTCCATGATTTCACGCATGTGCTGCTCCATAAGTGCTTCGTCGGGGATGATTTCCCGTGTGCAGACGATTTTTTTGTGGGCGTAGTCGAGTGCGTAGAGTTGGATGGGAATAGATGCCTTAAGGGCAATGACGTAGAAGCCTCGCTTCCACGTGTCGACCTTCTTGCGAGTACCCTCGGGGGTTATGGCAAGGTGGAACGTGTCAGAGTTGCGGGCAATCTCGGCTACGGCGTCGGTCAGGCTCGTATGCTTCTTGCGCTCTACGGGTATGCCTCCGATGCGCCGCAACAGCACGCCGAGTGGCCAGAAGAACCAATTCTTCTTCATCATAAAGCCCGACTTGCGTCCGATGGCTCCGTAGAACACTTCGCCAAGGACGAAGTCCCAGTTGCTGGTGTGAGGCGCCACGCAGAGTATGCACTTCGGGCGTTCGGGCAGGGAAAGGTCGTAGGTCCAGCCCAGCCAGCGGAAGAGTATTAGTCGACAGATTTTCTGATACATCAGTGGAGTTTGAAGGTAAGGGTAATCAACTGCTAAAACGCGACATTCGAGCTGCTTGGAGGCTCGTGTCGCGTTTTAGGTTAGCGGGTTGGCCGTACAGGTCTGCTATTCTTCACCGGCCTTGCTGACGAATAGTTCCTCTATCTTATGCGAGAGTTCGTTGACATGGTCAATGAACTCCTGGCGATATTTCTTGAAGAAGACGCGCTCGCTGCCTTTTTCGACATGACTGAGGCGCTTGACGTAGTCGTTATTCGTCTGGATGATATCTGCTGCGATGTCGTCGAGTCCATCAATGGGCTTTCCGTCGCAGAGGCTCAGGGCTACGCAGTCGGTAAGGAGTTCGGAGCAGATGTGCTTGACGACTTTCTTCAGGTCTTTCTTGCTGGTCATTTTCGTTAGGTTTTATTGGTGGTGAATAATTTCCATTCCTTTCAGAATAGCCTGCTCATTCATGGGCAGTAGGGGCCAGTGGCGTTCGGGTAGGGTTTTCTTCAGCGCCTTCATGACGCTCTCGATGCTGACTATCGGATGAATCTTCAGGAAGCCTCCGAGCACCATCATGTTAAAGGTTTTCATCATTTTCATTTCTGCCGCGGTGCTCATGGCCGTGATGCAGTATGAATCGATATCGGGGCGTGTCGGCTTGTCGATAATTCCGAAACTGTCGTATATGAGCGCACCTCCGGCCTTTACTTTCGGCTGGAACTTGTCCAGTGAAGGCTGGTTGAGCAATATGGCCGTGTCGTAGCTGCTCAAGATGGGTGAAGAGATTTTATCATCGCTGATGATGACCGTAACGTTGGCCGTGCCGCCACGTTGCTCCGGTCCGTACGCAGGCATCCAGGAAACTTCCTTTCCCTCCATCAAACCTGCGTAGGCAAGTATCTTGCCCATTGACAGGACGCCCTGTCCGCCAAATCCTGATATGATGATTTCTTCTTTCATAGTAGTGTGAATTGGTTAGCGTATAACTTCGGTGTCTTTGAGGTCGCCCACGTGATAATAGTCAAACATATGCTCTTCCATCCATTCGTTGGCTTTCACGGGGTTCATCTTCCAGCCGGAATTGCAAGTGGAAACCACTTCGACCAGGTTGGAGCCTTTTCCCTGCATGGAGTTCTCGAAGGCGTGGCGTATGGCTTTCTTGCACTTCCTGATGGCGGCGACGCTGTGGACGCTCTGGCGGGTCACGTAGGCCGTTCCCTCGAGCTGTGCGGCTATTTCAGTGATTTTTAGGGGATAGCCGTGGAGCCGCGGGTCTCTTCCGTAGGGGCAGGTGGCCGTTTTCATGCCCAGAAGGGTAGTCGGAGCCATCTGTCCGCCAGTCATACCGTAGATGGCGTTATTGATGAAGATGATTGTGATATTTTCGCCGCGGTTCAGGGCATGGATAGTTTCGGCCGTGCCTATGCAGGCGAGGTCTCCGTCCCCCTGGTAGGTGAATACGAGCCTGTCGGGCCACAATCTCTTACAGGCCGTGGCCAATGCGGGTGCTCTTCCGTGCGCTGCCTCTTGCCAATCGATGTCGATGTACCTGTAGGCAAAAACTGCGCAGCCCACGGGACTGATGCCGATAGTCTTTTCTTCCAGTCCCATTTCGGCAATGACTTCTGCAACTAACTTGTGGACCACTCCGTGGGAACATCCGGGACAATAGTGCATGTCCACGTTATTCATTAGGGCGGGTTTTTCGGCCACAAGGTTCTGCGGTTGTATGATTTCTTCTCGGGTTAACATAGTAATGTGGTTTAATCTGTGTCTTATACTATTTGCCTGACCGGTGTCGAAGGGGTTTCGGGCGGCGGTTCTATTGGTCGGAGAAACGGTGTGGTTGCCTGGGCTTGCGTCTCATTGTCGAGAGGCGCATGGTGGCTTCTACCATCTTGACCAATACGGCAACGATTCCGATAATCAGTCCCATCTGCATGAGACTGCCGTGGTGCTGGAATTTTCCCAGCCCGATGCAGACCATTGCGATAAGCGCGAGCAGTATGAACACTGTGTTGAGCACGTTGCGGAGCATCAGGTTGCGCTGCTCCTTTATGCTGTCGGCCTGTTTCTGCTGACGGGTGTGTTCGCCGGCTTTGACTTCTTCCAGAAACTGTCTTTCTTCCTCGGTCATATAATATATGGAGTTATTTGCAGCATACTTGTTTGAGTTGCTCCATTGCTTCGACGATTTCGTCGGGGTCGGGAACAATTCCGCCCAAGCGGCCAAACTGACGGATAGGTACGCAGTGCTCGGCGGCGTTCTCTACGTCGTAGACCATCATGCCTGCGTTGATTTCCACCACCAGTATGCCCTTGACCCGTTGTGCCAAGTCGTGGATGGCTTTCTTGGGGAACGGCCACAGGGTGATAGGCCGGAAGAGGCCCACCTTAGTGCCGTTGTTGCGCAGGGTCTCGATGGCTTTCTGTGCGATACGCGAAGCCGACCCGAAGGCTACGATGGCGTATTCGGCATCTTCGCAACCGGTCGATTCAAAGCGCACTTCGTTTTCTTCGACTTGCTTGTATTTCGCTTGCAGGTGCAGGTTGCGCTGCTCCATAACGGCGGGGTCGAGTTCGAGCGAGGTAATCACTTGCGGTCCGCGTGTTTTCAGTCCGTGGCCGTTGCTTGCCCACGGGCACTCGGCATAAATTTCCTCGTCGGTGCGTCGGGGTTTCTGAGGGGGCAATACAACCTTTTCCATCATCTGTCCGATGACGCCGTCCGACAGTATCATGGCCGGATTGCGGTAGCGGAAGGCCAGTTCGAAGCCAAGGTCCACGAAATCGGCCATTTCTTGCACGCTGTTGGGGGCAAGAACGATGACATGGTAGTCTCCGTTGCCGCCGCCGCGCGTTGCTTGGTAGTAGTCGCTTTGGGAAGGCTGGATGGTGCCCAGTCCGGGGCCGCCGCGCTGTACGTTAACAATCAGGCCCGGTACTTCTGCACCGGCCATGTAGGCGATGCCTTCTTGCATCAGAGCCACGCCCGGGCTCGAAGAACTTGTCATGACGCGCTTTCCGGTACCGCCGCCGCCATACAGCATATTGATGGAGGCAACTTCGCTTTCGGCCTGGACCACCACCATACCGGTGGTTTCCCATGGCTTAAGCTCGGCCAGCGTTTCGAGTACTTCAGACTGTGGAGTGATAGGGTAGCCGAAATATCCGTCGCATCCGCAGCGAATGGCTGCGTGTGCAATGGCTTCGTTTCCCTTCATTAGCAAAACTTCTCTTTCTTGTGCCATAATGTCAGTCCTCCTTTTTTCTATAGACGGTAAGACACCCGTCCGGGCATACTATGGCGCAGCTGCTGCAGCCTGTACATACGTCCGGATTCACTTGTTGGCAGAAAGCGTAACCGCGGTGGTTCACTTCGCCTGCTGATAGTTTTAACGAGTCGGTCGGACATGCCACGACGCAAAGGTTGCATCCTTTGCAGCGTGCTTCATCTACGACGACGGCTCCTCTCATTTTTCCCATAGTGATTTAGGTAATTGTTATGTGTTTCAAAGAGATGAGTTAGAAGGCTTGTGGCGGGAGCGGCCCCTACTGGTTGTACATGTCTTTGTTATAGAAGTCCATGATGTCCAGCAGCATGTTCTCGGCTTCTGCGGCCGGTCCGTCGGGCTCCAGCATGCGGGCCTGGCGAAACTGGCTTATGGCCTCGCCCCATGCCGACTGTTTCATCAGTGCTTTCCCTTTCAGATAGTGCAGCTGGGCGGGACATGGATGACCGGCAAACAGGCCGTTCAGTCTGTCGATGGCTTCTGTCGTTGCGCCGCTTTCGATGAGTTGGGCAATGTCGGTCAGGTTTTCGTCCATGGGCCTGTAGTTTCGGTCTTCGTCTTTGGCGAATTTAGTTCTTTTTTAATTAATGAAATTATTTTGCTTGTTTTTTCTATAAAAAAAAGACTGCAACGATGATGTGATGAAACTCCGAGTAAGAAAAGATTTGAGTGTCGCCAAGTCTCTGTAATCCAACTCCGCCGGAGCGTGTTGGCACGCCATTGAACAGGGCAAACGTTCTCGGTAAGTAGTATTTATTTGATGAGTATCCCGATCGAATCGTTGCAGTCCCTTATGGGTTGTCTTCAGTGTCAAGTCCTGCTACGTGCGGTCCTACGCCAAGGGAGCAGCGGTCTTGTGTCTTTTGAGCGAAGATACGTGGTTTTGCCGCACATTCCAAATGTTTTCGTCCGAAATTTCCAATTTTTGCGACGGCGGGCTTATTTTTTCAGCGAGTTGCCGTGTTTTTACTATATTTGCCATTATTGAGTTGAAATATCCGCCTATGAGCCTACTTCATTTCCATATCGACTATCAGACGCGCTGGGGTGAAAACGTGTGCCTGGCCTATCGCACCGACACCGGCCACGACCAGTTGCTCAAACTCCATACGCACGACGGCCGCCACTGGCAGGCTGAGTTGTCGTTGCCCGCCAGTGTGCGCTGGATTGACTATGCCTATCGCATCGACGACGAGGCCCGGGGTGTGCTGCGCAGCGAAAACTGTCCGCATCGCCGTCTGATGATTCGGCGGCGCAAGTCGCTGTTCTTGTCCGACACTTGGACCGAGCAGGGCATCCCTTCCGAGTTTCTGAGCAAGGCGTTCACGCAGACGCTGTTCGGACAAGCCATGCCGCAGCGCCGTCGCACGCGTCAGCAGGGCCGTTGTCTGCTCGTGCTGCGTGCGCTTCCTGCTCCGCAGGGCTATCGGTGGGCCTTGCTGGGCAGTTCGGAGCGAATGGGGCAGTGGGTTCCCGAACGCGCTCATAAGTTGCAGCCCAGCGACACTTATGAATATGTGTGGCCGCTTTCCCCCGACGATTTCCAGGAGCGTGCCTATTATAAATATGTGCTTCAGAGCGAGACCAATCCCTCGGACGTCGTCTGGGAAGAGGGCGAAAACCGCCGGCTGCCCTATGTGTCGGCCGATGCCGATACGGCGGTGGTCCACAACGACTCGTCGCCGCGGCTCGGACTGCCGCTCTGGCGCGGTGCCGGAGTAGTGATTCCCGTGTTTAGTCTGCGCAGCGAGCGCAGCCAAGGCATCGGCGACTTTTCCGACCTAATGGCCTTTGTCGGCTGGGCGGCACATTGCGGCATGCGGGCCGTTCAGATTCTTCCCGTCAACGATACGACGGCCACGCGCACTTGGCGCGACAGCTATCCCTATAATCCCATTTCCGTATATGCGCTGCATCCAGTCTATCTCGACCTTGGCGAGTGGAGCGGGAGCCGTGCTTTCGCGCGGGTCAAGGATGAGGCGGCCGAACTCAATACGGCGGCCTCCGTGCGCTTCGAGGAGGTGCTGCGGCTCAAACTGCAGTTCCTCAGCGAACTCTTCGTGGAAAAAGGTCCGGCCATAATGCGCCAGGCCGATTTCTCCGAGTTCTGCCGCGACAACAGCGGTTGGCTGCCCGACTATGCGCGTTTTTGTTTCTTGCGCGATGCGTTTTCTACGGCCGACTTCCGTGCCTGGCGCGAGCCCGACCAATATCTTTCGGTCCACCGTAAGGAGGCCGAGCGGGCCGCGCGTTTCTGGAGTTGGGTGCAGTATCTGCTCCATTGCCAGTTGAGTCGTGCCCACGAATTTGCCCGCAGTCGCGGCGTCATTCTTAAGGGCGACATTCCGATTGGCGTCAGTCCGAACAGCGCCGATGCCTGGGTCAATCCGCACCTCTATCATTTCGACGGACAGGCCGGTGCGCCGCCCGACTACTTCGCTCGCGAGGGGCAGAACTGGGGTTTTCCCACCTACGACTGGGAGGCGATGGCGGCCGACAACTATGCGTGGTGGCGGCAGCGCCTTGCCGTCATGCAACGCTACTTTGATGCCTATCGGCTCGACCACGTGCTCGGATTTTTCCGCATATGGGAGATTCCCTCCAATCAGTTGTGGGGCACGCTGGGCCGTTTCCGTCCAGCGCTGCCATTGTCGAGCGGCGAGATTGCAGCCCACGGATTCACGCTTCCGCCTATGCTCTACACGCGTCCGCACTTTTCGGAGCGGCAGTTGGCACGGCTTGCCGAGCGGGCCGATAGTTCCGCCCTTGCGGCCTATTTCCAAAAGGAGGGAGGCTACTATACGCTTCGCCCCGAGGTGGCTTGCCAGCGCGACGTGGTCCGCAGGGTGCCCGAGGGCAAGGTGCGTGCGGTGCTGCTGGAGGCTGTGGCCGACGTTCTCTTCATTGCCGACAGCCAGAATGAGGCACTTTTCCATCCGGCCATCAATGCGCAGGCCACGCAGGCCTATGCCGCACTTCCGGCCGACCAGCAAAGGGCCTTCGATGCCTTGCATCACGACTTTTTCCATCTTCGCCACAACGATTTCTGGGGGCAGATGGGGCAGCGCAAACTTGATGCCGTCACGCGCTATATGCCGTCCGACTGGATGCTGCCTTGCGCCGAGGACCTGGGCTTTGTGCCGTCCTGCGTGAAACCAGTTCTCGACCGCTTGCACATACTTACGCTCGAAATTCAGTCGATGCCCAAGCAGACGGGCGTTCGCTTTGCGGTGCCCGAGACTTATCCCTATCGGTCGGTGGCTACCATTGCCACGCACGACATGGCTCCGTTCCGACTGTGGTGGCATGCCGACGCCGAGGGCCGTGCGGCGTTCTGGCACGACTATATGGGCGAGACGGGTGAACCGCCTGCCGAGGCTACGGCAGCCATCTGTCGGGCCGTAGTAGCCCACCACTTGCAGTCGGGCTCTATGCTGTGCCTGCTGGCATGGCAAGATTGGATGGCGCTCGATGCATCGCTGCGTCGCGACGATATGGCCGCCGAGCAAATCAACAATCCGGCCAATCCCAATCAGCATTGGGTCTATCGTATGCACCTGACTATAGAGCAACTCTATAAGGCGGTCGACTTCAACGAGCGACTGCGCGTGATGATAGCCCAAAGCGGTCGGTAGACGGCCTTGGGCTGTGCAGTGGGGTCATAATTATTTTGGAAAAGCGAATAGGGGGCTGCCTTCTTTTTTAGAGGGCGGCTCCTATTATTTCGCGTACATCGGTGCAGCCGTGTGCGTCGAGCCAGTCGCTGAGTCCGTCGGCTATGCGCTCCGAAATATCGGGCTGCACGAAATTGGCGGTGCCTATCTGTATGGCACTGGCTCCCGCCATCATAAACTCGACGGCGTCGGCCACGCTACTGATGCCGCCAAGCCCTACGATGGGTATTTTCACAGCCTTAGCCACTTGCCACACCATGCGAACGGCTACCGGCTTGACGGCAGGGCCGCTCAGTCCGCCTGTACCGATGCTCAGTTTGGGCTGCCGCTTCTCTATGTCGATAGCCATACCGAGCAGCGTGTTGATGAGCGACACGGCGTCGGCACCTTCGGCCTCGGCGGCGCGGGCAATCTCGGCTATGTCGGTCACGTTGGGCGACAGTTTCACTATCAAGGTCTTCGGATAGACGCGCCTCACTTCGCGCACCACTTCTGCGGCGCTCTTGGCCGACGTGCCAAAGGCCATGCCACCTTCCTTCACGTTGGGGCACGAAATGTTTAGTTCGATGGCCGGTATGTCGGTCAGCGCAGCCAGTTGCTCGGCGCAGGCGGCATAGCTCTCTATGGAGTGGCCCGACACGTTTACGATGACGTGCGTGCCGATGGTGCGCACTTGTGGATAGATATGCTCGCAGAAGTAGGCTACCCCCTTGTTCTGCAGTCCGACGCAGTTGAGCATTCCCTGCGCGGTTTCGGCCATGCGCGGGTAGGGGTTTCCTTCGCGCGGCTCAAGGGTGGTGCCTTTCACGATGATGGCGCCGAGGCGGTCGAGCCTGACGATGTCGGCAAACTCAAGGCCGTAGCCGAAAGTGCCCGAGGCGGTCATCACGGGGTTTTGCAGTTGGAGCGTTCCGAGGGAGGTATGTAGGTTTGCCATAGGGGTGCAGGTTGAGAGCGGTATGAAATTAGGTCCAAAGCAGGTCGCGCGAGTCGAAGACGGGGCCGTCGGTGCATACGCAACGGTGGCCTTGCGAGGTGTTCTCTACGCAGCAGAGGCAGGCGCCCATGCCGCAGGCCATGAGGTTTTCCAGGCTGACCTCGCACCTTATGCCACGCTCGCGGGCCAGGCGACTGACGGCCTGCATCATGGGGCGGGGCCCGCAGGTCTGTATGAGGTCGAACGGCTCGGCTATGACGTCGTGCTGCGTGACAAATCCTTTCGTGCCGAGCGAACCGTCTTCGGTGGTCAGGCATAGGCGTCCGAACGGGCGGTAGGCATCGAGGCACAGAAGGTCGTCGGCGGTCTTGCCGCCCAACAGGAATGTGACGCTGTGGCCCATTTGGCTGAGTTCGCGGCCCAGTTGTAGTAGCGGCGCCGAACCTACTCCGCCGCCCACCAGCAGGCAGCGCTGCCGGCCCGACGGCAGTGTGAAGCCGTTGCCTAACGGAAACAGGCAACTAACCGTGTCGCCCACGTGCAGAGATGCCAGCGAGCGCGTGCCTTCGCCTACGCAGTGGATGAGCAGGCCTATGGCGCGGCCCTCGGGGTCGGCATAGTGAATCGAGATGGGGCGCCTGAGCATCGTTTGGCCCGAGGTGGGGCACTGAACCTCTACAAACTGGCCCGGCACGATGGGTGGGAGAACCTCTTCGCTAACGAGGCGGAGCAGCAAGTGGCTCGCGTTGGGAAACGACACCTCGCCAACGCGCAGGTCGCGCAAAACTTTCTTCATAGGCAATGGGAATGCAAGCAGATTTTTCTATTTTCGCAGTGCACACGCGTCTGCTTTTGCAAATATACACAAACTTATGGTCAAACTTGAAATTTGTTGTTGCGATTTTAACAGTCTGGTTGCCGCCTGCGAAGGAGGTGCCGACAGGGTGGAACTTTGCTGCGCCCTCGGCGAGGATGGACTGACGCCGTCGGCCGGATTTCTCGAGCAGTCGCAGCAGATAGACATCGTGCGCAACGTGCTGATACGTCCGCGTGGCGGTAATTTCGTGTATAGCGACGATGAACTGCGGCTGATGGAGGCCGACATCCGTTTCGCGCATAAGATGGGCGCCCACGGCATCGTGACCGGTGCACTCAAGACTACGGGCGAAATCGACACCGAAGCCATGCGCCGGCTCATAGATGCGGCCGACGGATTGCCCGTGACCTTCCATCGCGCCATCGACCAGTGCCGCTGCATCAGAGAAGATGCCAAAACCGTCGTCGAACTGGGATGCAAGCGGCTGCTGACCTCCGGCACGGCCGGCACTGCCTTGGTTGGCATTCCGCTACTGAAATGCATGCAGAAAGAATGGGGCGACGACCTCGAAATCATAGCCGCCGGCAACGTGCGCCCCGACAACGTGGTCCGTATCGTAAGCGAGACCGGCGTCGCGGCCGTCCATTCCAGCGCATCGACAGAGATTATAGTCAGCAGTCCGGACGGCGCGGACCATTGCAAGAGTTCGCCCGCGCTGAGAACAACCTTTTGCCACCGCCAGACCGATGCCGCCATCGTCAGCCAACTCCGGCACCTGCTCGACACTATGGAGTAGGGGCGTCGAAGCGTGTTGTAAATCAACAAGATAGGGAAGCGTGAAAATTGTATAATGCCGTCGGAAAATTGCATTATACAATCGTAAAATTCAATTATACAATATCGAAATTGCATTATGGGATTTTTAAATTGCATAATGCAATTTTTCGTGTTGTATAGTGTTGTGTTTCAGTGAGTTTATGAAGCGGACAGAAAACTGTGTCGGACGGACAGGAAACGCGTTCGCGGAAAAAAATTGCAAAAAGTTTGGCACGTATTGTCTAATTTTCTACTTTTGCACCGCTTTTGCACCGAACGGGCGCTTAGCTCAGCTGGTTTAGAGCGTCTGCCTTACAAGCAGAGGGTCGGCGGTTCGAATCCGTCAGCGCCCACGAAAAAACAGGGAAGTTGTGTCAGAAGTGATGCAACTTCTTTTTTTATATAATAAAATCTTGTAATTTTGCACGCGAAGACGGGCCGGGGTCTGGCAAGCGGACCGACAGGCCTGTCCGACGGACTGAGAATACTTATTCATCAATTTATAAAACTTTAGTCTATGAAAATTGAAAAGATTCACGCAAGGGAAATCCTCGACTCTCGTGGAAATCCTACGGTAGAAGTAGAAGTTACGTTGGAAAACGGAGTGATGGGACGCGCCGCTGTTCCGTCGGGTGCTTCCACCGGTGAAAACGAAGCCCTTGAACTTCGCGACGGCGACAAGAAGCGCTACCTTGGCAAAGGCGTGCTGAAGGCCGTAAGTAACGTAAACGAAATCATCGCACCGGCATTGCAGGGCGACTGCGTGTTCGCACAGCGCGCGCTTGACCAGAAGATGATTGCCCTTGATGGCACGCCCACCAAGAGCAAGCTCGGTGCCAACGCCATACTCGGCGTGAGCCTTGCCTCGGCACAGGCTGCCGCCAAGGCTCTCGGATTGCCGCTCTACCGCTACATCGGTGGCTGCAACGCCTACACGTTGCCCGTTCCGATGATGAACATCATCAACGGCGGTGCCCACTCCGACGCTCCCATTGCCTTCCAGGAATTCATGATTCGTCCGGTTGGCGCTTCCTCTATCAAGGAAAGCATCCGTATGGGTGCCGAAGTGTTCCATGCCCTTGCTAAGTTGCTGAAAGGCCGTGGCCTGAGCACAGCCGTAGGTGATGAGGGCGGATTCGCACCTAACTTCAACGGAATCGAAGATGCACTCGACAGCATCATCCAGGCTATCAAGGACGCCGGCTATGAACCGGGCAAGGATGTCAAGATTGCCATGGACTGCGCCGCTTCCGAATTTGCAGTGCAGGAAGATGGCAAGTGGTTCTACGACTATCGCCAGCTGAAGAACGGCAAGAAAAAAGACCCCAACGGCAAGAAACTCTCGGCCGAGGAACAAATCAAATACCTCGAGGAACTTATCACCAAGTATCCTATTGACAGCATCGAGGACGGACTTGATGAGAACGACTGGGATAACTGGGTTAAACTGACCGAGGCTATCGGCGACCGCTGCCAACTTGTTGGCGACGACTTGTTCGTTACTAACGTGAAATTCCTCCAGAAAGGCATTCAGATGGGCGCAGGCAACAGCATCCTGATTAAGGTAAATCAGATAGGCTCCCTTACCGAGACCCTCGACGCTATTGAAATGGCCCACCGCCACGGATATACGACCGTGACGAGCCATCGCAGCGGCGAAACCGAAGATACAACCATCGCCGACATCGCAGTGGCCACGAACAGCGGACAGATTAAGACCGGTTCTATGAGCCGCACCGACCGCATGGCCAAGTACAACCAGCTCATCCGCATTGAGGAAGAGCTCGGCGCTGCCAGCAAATATGGCTACACCAAACTGAAGTAGGCCGACACGACTATTCAGTGAGTCAAAAGAAGCGAGCCTCCACCGAAGTGGGGGCTCGCTTGCTATATATATATAATATGGAGTGGACCGGCACCTAAGAGTCGGTGCCGTCTTTGCGACTGCGCCAGAGTTCGTAGCTATTGATGAGATTCTGCCAGACTACGTAACTGCCGGCTCCCACCGTGCTGATGGGCGACAGATACATGTTGGCCACCCAGATGGCAAGGCCCGTGTTCTTCTGGAACATCGCCTGGCCCGCCGTCACCGTCATGCCGAAGCGGCGCCCTATGAGGCGGCCCAGCGCGAACTGGAAGATGCACACCGCCAGCGACAAGAGCGCGATGACCATAAGCATGTGCGGCTGCGAGAGGCATCCCACGAGGTTGCGCACCGTTATTCCCGACGTAATCGACAAGCAAAACGACCAACTGTAGTAGGCCAGGTTGCGCTGGCGCAGTACGGCGGCGTGGAACGTCGGAGCCGCGTGGCGCACCAACCATGCCGCGAACATCGACAATACGGTGATGAGCGAAATCTTGTAGATAATCGTGCCGAAGGTGGACAGAAACGACAGATGCGCGTGGGGTTCGAGCAGCGGGAACAGGGCCGGAATGGCAAAGGAAGCCAGCAGGCACGAAATCAACATGAATGTCGTCACGGAGTTCAGGTCGCCGCCAATCTTGTAGGTTACAATCGGCGCGGCGGTGGCACATGGCGCGATGAAACAAGTCAGCAGCGCCTCGCAAACCAGTTTGGCCTGCGGATGGGACCCTTCGAGGCCGAGCGCCAATAGGGTGGTCAGTCCAATCAACAGCACCTGCGCGCCCAGCACAGCCAGATGCCAGCGTGCAATGCGTATCTGCCGAAAGTCAATCTTACAGTAGGAGATGAAAAGCGTGATGAACAGCCCCACGGGAAGCACTACGTTGAACACCCGATAGAAGACGTCGCCGGCCGCATCGAGGCTCGGCGTCAGGTGGAATAGGAGATAGGCCGCCGTGCCTATGGTGATGGCCACGGGCAGCGTCCAGTTTTTCACAAAGTCGAGGATTCGGTTCAGTAGGCTCATCGTGCCGTTCGATGCGGTTATGGTGCAAAATTAGTGAAAAAGCACGCAAAAAAACAGGAGGCTCGAACGAATCGGGCCTCCTGTCGTATTAGCGAATATCTTTATGCAAGAATTATTCTTGGTCCATCTGTGCTTTCAGCGCAGCGAGAGCGTCGTTGTCGCCAAGGGAGTTTGTGGCGGCCTGATTCTGAATCTTCGGGCCTTCTTCCTTCTTGGGAGCGGCAGCCTTGCGTTCCTTGCGCTCAGGCTCCTCGAACGTGCGCGTATGACTGAGGACGATGCGATGGCTATCCTTGTTGAATTCCAAAACCTTGAAGGGCAGTTTCTCACCTTCGGCGGCCTTGGAGCCATCTTCCTTCTGCAGCTGCTTGGCGGCTACAAATCCCTCGACGCCATATTCGAGCTGAACCATGGCACCTTTCTCTACGAGTTCGGTAATGGTGCCTTCGTGCACGCTACCTACGGTAAACGTTCCTTCAAAGGCATCCCAGGGATTTTCCTCCAGCTGCTTGTGGCCGAGGCTAAGGCGACGGCCCTCGGTGTCTATTTCGAGAACCACTACCTCAATGTCGGCGCCCAGCTGCGTAAACTCAGAGGGGTGCTTAATCTTCTTGGTCCACGACAGGTCGGAGATGTGAATCAGTCCGTCAACGCCTTCTTCCAGTTCCACAAAGATGCCGAAGCTGGTGAAGTTGCGAACCTTGCCGGTGTGCTTCGAACCGATGGGGTACTTACTTTCGATGTCCTTCCAGGGGTCTTCTTTGAGCTGCTTGATACCGAGGCTCATCTTTCGGCTTTCGCGGTCGAGCGTCAGAATAACGGCATCCACTTCGTCGCCTACTTTAAGGAAATCCTGTGCACTGCGAAGGTGTTGGCTCCAACTCATTTCGCTCACGTGGATCAGACCTTCTACGCTGGGGGCTACTTCTACGAATGCACCGTAGTCGGCCATTACGACAACCTTACCGTGCACTTTGTCGCCAACCTTGAGGTCGGGGTCGAGAGCATCCCAGGGATGAGGCGTAAGTTGCTTCAGTCCGAGTGCAATGCGCTTCTTCTCTTCGTCGAAATCGAGAATTACGACGTTAAGTTTCTGGTCGAGCTCGACAACTTCGTGCGGATCGTTCACGCGACCCCAGCTCAGGTCGGTAATGTGTATCAGACCATCCACGCCACCGAGGTCAATGAATGCGCCGTAGGATGCAATGTTCTTGACGGTGCCTTCAAGTACCTGACCCTTCTCGAGCTTCGAAATGATTTCTTGCTTCTGTGCTTCGAGTTCTGCCTCAATCAGTGCCTTGTGACTAACTACTACGTTCTTATATTCCTGGTTGATTTTGACAACTTGGAATTCCATCGTCTTTCCAACGAATACGTCGTAGTCGCGAATGGGCTTCAGGTCGATTTGGCTACCGGGCAGGAATGCCTCAATACCGAATACGTCGACAATCATACCACCCTTGGTGCGGCACTTTATGAAGCCTTTGATGATTTCCTTGTCTTCGAGGGCTTTGTTTACGCGATCCCATGCCTTGCTCAGGCGTGCCTTCTTGTGCGACAGGATAAGTTGGCCGCGCTTGTCCTCCTGATTTTCGATATATACCTCTACGGGGTCGCCAACCTTAAGTTCGGGGTTGTAGCGGAACTCGCTTACGGGCACGATACCGTCGCTCTTGAAGCCAATGCTTACGACAACTTCGCGTTTGTTAATGGAGATGACCTTGCCTTCTACTACTTCGTTTTCGTTTACCTTTCCAAGCGTTTCGGCATAGGCTTGTTCAGTCTGCTCCTTGCTTTCCTTCGTTTCGAGCGTATTGTTCTCATACGCGTTCCAATCGAAGTCGTCGAGCGGCTGAATGTTTTTGTAATCTATCATAAGATTAAACGGATAAATTTTGCAAGGAAGAGCCCGCACGGATGGGCGGCGTTCAACACTTGCGTTAGGGGTTAAACAATAAAGTGAGTTAAAAACGGCGCGAAGTTAGTGATAATCTTTTGATTGGCACAGAAAAAACTATGTTTTTTTATGGAGCGGGTGCGTTTTTAGGCGAAATGGGTGCGCCCCAACCTGTTTCCGGCCCGTGGCTGTGGGGTGGGAGCAGACGGAATGATAGGGCCTGGAAATTGCATAATCGGATAAAAAAATTGCATTATGCAATCTGAAAATTCAATTATGCAATTTTGAAATTCCATTATGCAATATTTTCGTTTCATAATGGGATTTTCGTGCCCGATTTTCGTAACTTCGCAAGCGAATGACCTAAGTGTTCGCAACCATGAAGAAATCAGCCTTTTCCATAGTGTTCCTGCTGGGCCTGACGGCGGTGTGGCCGTTCATGTCGTGCGGAGGTGGCCGGACGTCCGAGGCTTCGGGCGACAGCCTGGCGGCCGACAGCGGCAAGACGCTCGTGCTGGCCGACTCTACGATATATGCCCGCAGCCTCGACTTTGGCATGTCCACCTTCGTGGTCTGCACCGAGCAGGGCGATACGCTTGAGCTCGACCGCGAGGGCAACGGCAAGCAGGGCGAAATATGGGGCAACCTCGACCGCGAGGGCGACCGATTCGCGCTTACCGTGCGTGGCGCCGGCACCGATATGCCGAGCGTCGACCGTGCTGTCAACCTCACCGACCTCGCTATGGTCACCGACCCTTGGCATATCGTCAATGCCCAGCTCATTATTGCCGACGATACCGTCCGCATCGAGTCGTACACCGCCCGCGAGTTGTCGGCCGTGGGCCGTAGCGGAAAACGCTATCACTATACCCGCCGACCATCCGTAATACTCAAATAGAAACCCTGAAGCTATGTTTTGTGGAATTGTAGAGGGAATGGCTCGCGTAGTTGCCCTCGAGCACGAAGGCACCAATGTGCATTTCACCCTCGAGAGCCCTTACGACGAACCCTTGCATATTGACCAGAGCGTGTCGCACAATGGCGTATGCCTGACGGTGGTCCGCACCGACGGACGCCGCTATGTGGTCACCGCGATGGACGAGACGCTACGCCGTTCGAACCTTGGACTCCTCAAGGAGGGCGATGAAGTCAACGTGGAGCGCTCCATGAAAATGAACGGCCGACTGGACGGCCACATCGTGCAAGGGCACGTCGACCAGACGGCCGTATGCACCGCCGTGGAAGACGTAGACGGCAGCCATGTCTATACCTTCTCCTACGAGGCCGACCGGACCATGGCGCAGCGCGGATACTTCTGCGTCGACAAAGGCAGCGTCACCGTCAACGGCGTAAGCCTCACCGTGATTGACCCGACCGACTCGTCGTTCAAGGTCAGTATCATTCCCTACACCTACGACTATACAAACTTTCACGCCATCGAGGTGGGCACGGTCGTAAACCTTGAATTCGACATCCTGGGCAAGTACATTGCCCGCCTTCGCCACTTCGAGCAGCCATAATCTCCGTTGCCCCATGCCGTACGCCAGTCGTAAGAACCAAAAGGAACGCATGCGCCGTGTGCTCGACTATCTGGGCCCGCGGTTCGGCGTGGTGGAGACCGAACTCCACTATGCCACGCCCTTCCAGCTGCTGGTGGCCACGGTGCTTTCCGCCCAGTGCACCGACAAGCGAGTGAACAGTGTGACGCCGGCCCTATTTGCCGCCTATCCGGATGCGGCCTCCATGGCCACGGCATCGGCCGACGAACTGTTCCCCTATATCCAGTCGGTCAGTTACCCCAACAGCAAGGCCGCCCACCTAAGCGGACTGGCCCGCATGCTGGTGGACGAATTCGACGGCACCGTGCCTGCCAGTCTCGACGACCTTACCCGGCTGCCAGGCGTCGGACGCAAGACCGCTAATGTCGTACTTGCCGTAGCCTTCGGGCAGGCTGCTCTCGCCGTCGATACGCACGTCTTCCGCGTGGCCCATAGGCTCGGCTTCGTGCCTAAGACGGCCAACACCCCCTATAAGGTCGAACAGGCCCTGCGCCCACTAATCGACGACGTGGACGTGGGCCATGCACATTTTTGGCTACTTTTGCACGGACGCTATACTTGTACGGCCCAACGCCCCAAGTGCCTCGACTGCGGGCTGAAGGACTTTTGCAAAGGCCCCTTGCAAGTGAAGGCCAAGTAGCCACGTGGCGACACGCCCCACAGTCACACACCGACAAACCACCATACGGATTGCGAATAAGACAGGATTGACGATGGAAGAGCATCTGATATGCATGACCACCACGGAGCTGTTCCGTTTTACCTCCGGCCAGATTGTTTACATATCGGCCGAAGGAAACTATTCGCATATCCACACCTCGGGCGGGGAAGACTTTCTCGTAGGTTTCCAACTCGGACAACTCGAACAGATGATTGCAGGCCAGATGCCCGATAACGCACGCCGCTTTATCCGTATCGGCCGGAACTATATCGTTAACGAACACTATATTTGCAGTATCAGCGTGCCACGTCAGCGCCTTGTCCTGCTCGACCGCACAGACAAAAAATATGCGCTCACCCCATCTCGCGAAGCACTGAAGGCACTTAAACAACATTTGGAGGATACTTATGGCAAAATACAATGAATTGAACGACGACGAAATCCGTGTAATCGGTTCAGGCGAAGCACCTGCCGGCACGGAAGGGGCAGACAAATCGTCGGCCAACCCACCTGCACAGCCACGCAAGCGGTGGTGGCTGGCGGCACTCCTGTTGCTCGCGGCGGTGGCACTGTGTTTTATGCTGCTGCCACGGTCGGAACAGCCTGCACCAGAGCCCGAAGAACCGATAGCCGTGAACCGCGTGATGGTAGACACGTTGCGCTCGGTTGACCCACAGAACTCGTATACGGAAGTGTCCGACACCGTCATCAACAGAATACCGCTTCAGATATTCAAGCCTGTCGAAGCCGTCCCGGAACTAGTCATGGGCAACATTTCCCCTAATGACACCACCATCGTGCTGGCTGCCATGGCGGCCGACTACGGATATGAAGGCAAAAACATCGAAGTGGTCGGCGCCTTCGTCTATCGGGGCGAAATCTTGTCGAAGTCGAAATCGAAACAGGGCTATTGCGCACTCCTCAACGGCAATATGTTCATCGGAAAGGCCCTTACCACGCCCTATTTCGAGCAATGTGTGACCGAAAACGGCGACTTTTTCCGCCAGTTTGCCCTTGTGGAAGACGGACAGATTGTGGCTCCCGACCGAAAGCAACGCTCTGTGCACAGAGGCCTTTGTTTGATTGACGGCCATTATTATGTCATCGATTCGCAAACCGCCATTACCAACGAGCAGTTTGCGGAGGTTTTGGTGGCACTCCACGTGGAAACGGCCATTTCGCTTATGGGAAGCGCGCATGCCGTACGGTGGGCTTGCGACAAGACCGGCCGCCGCTACGAAACTGGCGACATCGACGCGAAACACCCAGATGTGGCATCCTACCTGGTATGGCGCCGGAAATAGACCGTTAAGAAGCCGGGCGACATACCGCAGTTTTAAGTAAAGAGGAACAGGGAAAACAACTTTTTCCCTGTTCCTCTTTTATGTATATAAGGCGTGGCGGCAGGCTTGTCTGAAGTAGTGACGGACGCCATTGTGCGGTTGCAAATTGAATTCGTACAGCCAAACCGCCAGTTCGTACAGCCGACAGATTTCGCCGTGGAATTATTTGGTTTAGGAATGCAATTTTGCACCAGAATAATTCAGTAAAACGATATGAAAAACCAAACGAAGTCAGTAGTGCTGCTTGCGGTTTGTACACTACTGTTGTTGGCGACATTGTCGCTTGTGCCAAACCGCGTGTGGGATGCTCTCCATGTGCGACCCATTAATATTTTTTCCGACCTGCTGAACCGTGAGCCGAAAGAAGACGCCGAGGAAACGATGCCGGCCTTGCGCCCGAAATCGTCACAGACAAAGGCGGGCATCGAATCTATCTTTGACTATGAAGAGCAGTCGGGCAGGGGAATGGACCTGTTCTACGAAGCACTTCGCTCAAAGGAAAATGTGCGTGTGGCCGTGTTTGGCGACTCTTTCATAGAGGGCGACATTCTAATCGGGCGGTTGCGCGAACTTTTGCAGCATCAATATGGCGGAAGTGGTGTAGGATTTGTCAAAATCCAGTCGGTAGCCGACAAATTCAGGCCGACAATCAAGCAGAACACGGCTGGATTTGCCGATTATTGTGTGATGAAAGGGAAATACGATAACGAAAAAGCATGGCTCTCAGGCTATTATTTCGTTCCGACAAGTGGTGCCAGCGTCGAACTCAAAGGTACGGATTTCCACGCCAGTCTTGACACCACCGAAGTCTTTTCCATCTATCTGCAAACCCCTCTGGGGCTCAGACTGGAAGCTGCTGTGGACGATATGCAGCCAGAGACATTTCAACTTCAGGGAAAAGCTGGCTTGCAACACATAAGCATCGAGCGGAAAGGCAGTTGTGGCAAATGGAAGGTGCCTGTTGCCAATCAGAGCGACGTGTTCTACGGCGTGGCATTAGACGGAAAGAAAGGCATTAGTGTGGACAACTTTTCGCTGCGAGGCAGTTCCGGCTTCCATCTGCACAAATGTGACTCGCTCATAGCCTCCGATTTTGCAAAAGCACGGCCTTACGACTTGATCATACTGCAGTATGGAATGAATTTCTGCCAGCCCCGCTCGACAGACTATAGCGGATTTGTGCGCGTGTTTAAGCAATCGGTCGAGGCCATAAAGAAACTGTATCCCAACGCGGCCGTTCTGCTGGTAAGCATGGGCGACCGTGGCGTAAAAGACCGCGACGGCGTCACCAAGACTATGCCCGGCGTCAAGGCGATGGTGGAAGCGCAACATAAGTTGGCACAAGACGAACACATCGCCTTCTGGAACCTTTACAGTGCTATGGGTGGCGAAAACAGCATGGTCAAAATGGTCAGGACAACTCCTTCGCTTGCCAACAAAGACTACCTGCACATCAATTTCCGTGGAGGCGACATGCTGGCCAAAAGGCTTTTTGACGCGTTGCAGTATGGGAAAGAGCAATATGACGAAAGAATTGAAAAATAGCAGGGAAAAATGAATGGTAAAATACTTTTTGTGAGTTTGTTACTTATGTGTAGTATGAAATTGAACGCTCAGCCGTCCACAGCCGTCCGACCTGATTCGGCATTGCAACTTCATGTTTTTGTGCAAAACCCGGACAGTCTGCGCGAGCTGTGGGGCAGCAACGAAAATCTCCATATTGTTCACCTCGGCGACAGTCATGTGCGCGGACAGTTCTTTCCTGCAGCCGTGCGCGATACGTTGCTTTGCGCGCATCCCCATTGGACCTATTCCTATCACGGCATCAATGGAGCCACTTGCGTGAGTTTCTTGCTGAAAGCAGACTTGAAACAACTTCTCCAAGAGAGCCCCGACCTTATTATCGTGTCGTTCGGAACCAATGAAAGCCACGACTACAATCTGACTGCCGAGCGGTTTGCAAAAAATCTTAGTCATTTGATTGACAACATCTTCGAATTGGCTCCGAAAGCCGTGGTATTGCTGACTACACCGCCGGGTTCTTATTGGAGGCGTTATGGTGTGAGTCAACCAAATCCTCGTACGCGAATGTTGGCCGATGAAATGCTGAAAGTGGCGAAACAAAGGCAGCTGTGCGCCTGGGATATGAATGCATTGTCGGGTGGCGATGCGCGATGGTGGTATCGGGCCGGCTTTTTCAGGCCAGATAAAGTCCATTACACCAAGGAAGGCTATCGGATGCAGGGAAGCTATTTGGCCATTGCATTGTTGAATTTTTTGAAAAGCGAATGTGTCTGCCCGACAGAACCGACGAATGAGTGAAAATGTCTAAGTGTAAAATGAATTAATACGATGTGTTTATTTGTTGAAATGTCCAATCTGTGGAATGAACTGTCATTCCATTCCGAAGCTCCGATGATTTTCAGCAGCGGACTATTCATGTGGTTGTTTGTAGGCTTCCTGTGCGTCTATACCTTACTGTTGAAGCGCGACCGCATAAGGCTGGTGTTTGTAGTTGCCTTTTCTTATTATTTCTACTATAAGTCTGGCGGTTGGTGTTTCCTGTTGCTTGCGCTGGTTACACTGTCCGATTTCCTGATTGCTTTACGCATTGGGAGCACACTCCACAGAAACCGGCGGAAACTATGGGTCACATTGAGCATTGCCCTGGATCTGGCGTTGTTGGGATACTTTAAGTACACCAATTTCCTTTTTGCATCTTTCAGCTCGCTATTCGGACACGAATTTTCGCCTTTCGACATAGTGCTTCCCGTAGGCATTTCTTTCTTTACGTTTCAGTCGCTGAGTTATACGATAGATGTGTATCGGGGACAGATAAGGCCGTTGCGCTCGTTGCTTGACTATGCGTTCTATGTGTCGTTCTTTCCGCAACTTGTGGCGGGCCCGATTGTGAAAGCAAGAGACTTCATTCCGCAAATCAGGCAGAAAGTGTTCGTCAGTGAAGAGATGCTGGGCCGTGGCCTGTTTCTCATACTCGCCGGACTTATTAAAAAGACCATCATATCCGACTATATCAGCGTCAACTTTGTCGACCGTGTTTTTGACAGCCCGCAACTTTACACGAGCATAGAGAACCTGTTTGCCATGTATGGCTATACCGTCCAAATCTATTGCGATTTCTCTGGCTACAGCGACATGGCTATAGGAATTGCCTTGCTGTTGGGATTCAAGTTAGGCGACAACTTCCGTTCCCCATTCAAGGCGGTTTCCGTAACAGACTTCTGGCGCCGTTGGCATATATCCTTGTCTACTTGGTTAAGGGATTATGTCTACATCTCTTTAGGTGGCAACCGGAAAGGTAAGGCGAGGCGCTCAATCAACCTTTTTGCCACCATGCTTCTCGGTGGTCTGTGGCACGGGGCGGCTTGGAATTTCGTGCTCTGGGGGGCAATGCACGGAACAGCCCTTTGTCTGCACAAATGGTGGGCAGAAAACAAGCCGTTTGAACTTCCTTTCGGACCCAAAATAAGGAGATTGCTGGCCATAGCAGTCACTTTCCATTTCGTTTGCCTGACCTTTGTATTTTTCAGAGCCGACTCCGTGACGACAGCCCTTTCGATGATCGGCAGTGCAATAGACATTTCATCCTGGACGAATATAACCGCCGTCATTTCCGCCTACTGGCAAGTGCTTATGCTTACGGTCCTGGCATTTATCGGTCAGTTGCTGCCCGACAGAATAGACCGGATGACTGCAGGCATAATCACTCAGGTTCCTGTGGCAGTCAAAGTGGTCACAGTCGTGGTGGTAATTTATGCCGTCATTTGCATGCAGGCTGCTGAAATAAGACCATTTATCTACTTCCAGTTCTAAATGGGGCAGATGCTTGGCAAATAGCCACTTTTCCTTGTCGCAGCCTTAATTATCATAATTGAATTTGACTATTTTACTGCTTTGCGCTATCTTTGCATGGGAAAATTTTTAAGTTCAATTATAACACCAGACATTATGACTATCAACGAAGTAAATTTCCAAGGTTCAAAAGTGATTGTCCGCGTAGATTTCAACGTGCCCCTTAATGAGGCTGGCCAGATAACCGATGACACTCGCATACGCGGCGCACTTCCTACCCTGAAGAAAGTACTTGCCGACGGAGGCGCCCTTATTATTATGAGCCACATGGGCAAGCCCAAAGGAAAAGTAAACCCCAAGTTTTCGCTCGGACAGATTACCGAGGCCGTAAGTGCTGCACTCGGCGTTCCCGTAGCCTTTGCCCCCGACTGTGCAAAAGCCCAGGATGCCGTTGCCAAGTTGCAACCGGGTCAGGCCCTATTGCTTGAGAACCTTCGCTTCTATCCCGAAGAAGAGGGCAAGCCTGTTGGCATCGAAAAGGACGACCCCAACTACAAAGCCGCTAAGGCAGAAATGGCCGAACGCCAAAAAGAATTTGCAAAGACCCTTGCTTCCTATGCCGACTATTACGTAATGGATGCATTCGGTACGGCTCACCGCAAACATGCCAGTACGGCTGTCATCGCCGACTATTTTGACGCCGAGCACAAACTACTTGGCTACCTGATGGAGAAAGAAGTGACGGCCGTTGATAATGTGCTTTCCAACATCAAGCGTCCTTTCACCGCAATCATGGGTGGTTCGAAGGTAAGTACCAAGATAGGAATTATCGAAAACCTACTCGGCAAGGTCGACAATCTTATTTTGTGCGGCGGAATGACCTACACATTTGCCAAAGCCCTTGGCGGAAACGTAGGCAACTCAATTTGCGAAGAAGACAAGCTTGACGTAGCCCTCAATGTCATTAAACTTGCCAAAGAAAAGGGAGTCAATCTGGTTCTCGGCACCGATTGTGTGGCCGGCGACAACTTTTCTAACGACTGCAATACCCAAGTTTGTCCCGCAAACAATATTCCCGAAGGCTGGGAAGGCTTGGATGCCGGTCCGGAAACACGCAAACTTTTTGCCTCGGCCATAGAAAATGCAAAGACAATACTATGGAACGGCCCTGCCGGCGTATTCGAATTTGACAATTTCACAGCCGGATCGCGCGCCATTGCTGAGGCAATTGCCAAAGCCACAGCCAACGGAGCATTCTCGCTTATTGGCGGTGGCGACAGCGTGGCATGTATCAACAAATTCGGTATGGCCGATCAGGTAAGTTACATATCCACCGGTGGCGGCGCACTATTGGAAGCCATCGAAGGCAAGGTGCTTCCGGGCATCGCAGCCATCAAGGGATAGGTTTCCCATAGCCATTCAACCTTAGCAAGGAGGTGCAGACCATTCTGCGCCTCCTTGCTTTTTCTTTCATAAGTCACTTAAAAAACATAAAAATGATGTCAGTTCCATCCATATTCATTATATTTGCCCAAATACGCGCAAGATGCAGTAGCTACTGTGTTGCGGAAAATCACCCTTATGAAACTAACTAAAATCTTTTGGCTGGCTTACGGAGCCATAGTTCTGCTGATAGTTTTAGGCTACATACTCGTCAAATACGGTATCATTGGCTACATGCCCTCATTGCAGGAACTGCAGAACCCTATCGACCACTATGCCTCGCAGGTGATTTCGGCCGACGGAAAGCAACTGGGCACCTATTCCATAAACGAAAACCGCGTCTTTGCGCCACATGACAGCATCTCGCCCTATGTGTTCAAAGCGTTGGTGGCTACCGAGGACAACCGCTTCTATGACCACAGCGGAATTGACGGACGCGGACTGCTGCGCGCCATTGTAAAGCGCGGATTGCTCGGACAGCATTCTGCCGGAGGAGGCAGCACGGTGACGCAGCAATTAGCCAAGCAACTCTATTCTGCGACCGCCAGAAACACAATACAGCGACTTTTTCAGAAACCCGTAGAGTGGGTGATTGCCATCGAAATCGAAAAAATCTATACCAAGGAGGAAATCCTCACGCTCTACCTCAACTACTTCGATTTCCTTTACTCGGCAGTCGGCATCAAAAGCGCCGCGAAGATTTACTTTAACAAAAGTCCCCACGAACTAACGCTTGCCGAGAGCGCCATGCTTGTCGGCATGTGCAACAACCCGTCCTACTACAATCCCGTAAGGAGCCCGGAGCGCACTAAAGAGCGGCGCAACCTAGTGCTTGATAGGATGGTGAAAAAGGGTTATATAACCGAAGCAGAGGCCGCGTCGGCCAAATCGGAAGAACTCGCACTGAATTTCCACCGCACAGACCATCGTAATGGGTTGGCCACTTATCTGCGCGAATATCTGCGTCGCATTATGATGGCCCGCAAGCCTGAGCGTGCCGACTATAACCAGTGGCAAGACCAGGAGTTTTACCAGGACTCGATAGCCTGGGAAACCAATCCGATATATGGTTGGTGCAACAAAAACCGTAAGGCCGACGGCTCGTCGTATAATCTCTACACCGACGGCCTGCGTATTTATTCTACCATCGACTCTCGCATGCAGCAATATGCCGAGGAAGCCGTCCAGAAGCACGTGGGCAAGTACCTGCAAACAGAGTTCAACCGCCAGAAAAGCGGTTCATCCCGCTTCCCATATACGACCAATCTGTCGGAAAAACAAATCGACCAAATTCTTTGGAGGGCAGCTAAGCAGAGCGACCGCTATCGAGCCCTCAAGGCCGACGGACTTTCCGAGTCGGACATCCGCAAGGAATTTGCCAAACCCGTATCGATGAGTGTCTTCTCCTACCGCGGAGAGCGCGACACCATTATGTCGCCGATGGACTCCATACGCTACTATAAGAGTTTCCTACGCGCCGGCATGATGGCCATTGAGCCGCAGACCGGCTACGTAAAGGCCTACGTCGGCGGCATAGATTTCAGCCATTTCCAGTACGACATGGTTTCTGTCGGACGTAGGCAAATAGGCTCTACTATGAAGCCGTTTGTCTATGCCATGGCCATGGAGGACGGCATGACGCCAGAAAGCGGCATGCTCAACGCACCTGTCAACTACGGCGGCTGGACTCCGCGCAACGGCTCTAAGGCAAGAATGGGCGAGACCGTTTCTTTGCGCTGGGGACTGGCTCAGTCGAACAACTGGGTTACTGCCAACCTGATGGCGCACGTCGATCCGACCGGATACCGCCTGGTTGATTTCTTGCATCGGGTTGGTGTGGCCGAACGCGAACTTTATCCGTCGCTGGCGCTTTGTCTGGGCACTTGCGACATCACGGTCAGCGAACTGGCCGGCGGATATACCATGTTCGTCAATAAGGGTCTGCGCACGACGCCTTTGGTTGTCAGCCGAATCGAGGATAGCGCGGGCAATTTGCTGGCTGAATTCCTTCCCATCTTTACTGAAACCATTTCGGAGAATAGCAGTTACGAGATGCTTTCTATGTTGAAGGGCGTCGTAGAAGGCGGCACCGGCGGCCGACTACGCCACCGCTACAACGTTCCGGGCGACCTGGCTGGAAAAACCGGTACGACCAACAACAACAGTGACGGCTGGTTTGTCGGCATCACGCCCCGACTGATTGCTGCCACTTGGGTGGGCGGCGAAGACCGAGACATACACTTCAACAATACGGCCATGGGACAAGGCGCCACTATGGCGTTGCCCGTGTTTGCCTATTTCATGAACAGCGTCTATGCCGATAAGTCGCTGGGGTATTCGCCTACCGACAAGTTCGACTTCCCTGTGGTGGCGCGCGACAGTATAGGCGGCGCCGGCTATATTGAAGGCGAGGTGGCCGAGGGTGGCGACGGCGCAGGCGACAGTGGCGGAGGCTATTCGGGCGATGCCGAGTCGCTGTTCGATTAGGCGGCCGTTGCACCGTAGCTGTTTGCTGACTTTCTCCATTAAAAAACATTACATCATGATACGCAAAAACGTCATTTTCCTATTTGCTTTTTTCACTGCGCTGGCGTTGTCGGCCCAGAAACTCGAGGTGGGCTCCTATGTCTTTAGGGACGGCTCCATTTACTCGGGCGACCTCTTCGGCGGCAAGCCCCACGGCAAGGGGCGCACTATGTTCAAGAACGGCGACACCTACGAGGGCGCCTACTTCAAGGGCAAGCGCCAGGGAAAGGGCGTCATGATGTACACCAACGGCGAGAAATACGACGGCGACTGGTATCAGGACGTGCCGCACGGTAAGGGAACCTTCTACTTTGTCAATAACAACCGCTACGAAGGCTCTTGGTACAGAAATGTGCGTAAGGGTCATGGTGTGATGCACTATTACGACGGTGCCGTGTATAATGGCAATTGGGAGGCCAACGTGCGCCATGGCGAGGGCACTTATACCTACAAGAACGGCGCCTATTACAAGGGCTCTTGGGTCAAGGACAAGAAAGAGGGCAAGGGTGTCTTCGACTGGAAGGACGGTTCTTCATACGACGGTCATTGGGTAGGCAACGTGCGGCAAGGAAAAGGTACGTTCCGCTATAGCAACGGTGACACCTACACCGGCGATTGGCAGAACGACCTCATGGACGGCCGCGGCGTGTATAAGTTCAAGAACGGCGACACCTATCAGGGCGAATACCGCAAGGGAGTGCGTACGGGCGAGGGTACTTTTACCTACGCCAAGGGCGACACTTATGTCGGACAGTTCCGTAATGGCGAGCACCACGGCCATGGCGTCTACACCTGGAAGGGAGTTGCCACCTACACGGGCGATTGGGTCGACGGAAAACGCAGTGGTACGGGCACCTACAAGCGGAATAATGCCTACGAGTACCAGGGTGCGTGGAAGGACGACAAGCCGAACGGCGAAGGCACTCTTCGCGTGGAAAAAGGCGACCGCTACAGAGGCGGATTCCTCAACAATCAGAAGCACGGCAAGGGCACTCTCGTCAAGCCCGACGGCACCCGCTACGTGGGCACCTTTGAGGCCAACGAGATGAACGGCGCCTTTGTCGTTTATGATAAGAACGGGAATGCGTTGCGCAAAGAAACCTATCGGCGTGGCAAACTTGTCGAGAAATAACTCAAACATTTTTTTACGATGAAGCAAGAGTCCGGGCAGAAGAAGTCTGCAGTGGCGCGGAAGCGCAGTGTTCGACGCGTGTCGAAGAGTAGTTTGAAGATGCTTAGGGATGACGCCTGGCTCGAACCTTATGCTGCGGCCATAGAAGGTCGCCACAGTCAGGCCCTGCGCAAGTTGGACGAACTGACGCAGGGCGGCAAGCAGACGCTTTCCGACTTTGCCGACGGCCATTTGTACTTCGGTTTGCATCAGACCTCCGAGGGATGGGTGTTCAGAGAGTGGGCGCCCAACGCCACGCGTATCTTCCTGATTGGCGACTTTAGCCAATGGGCCGAGAAACCCGAGTACGAACTGCAGCGCATAGGCGCGTCGGGCAACTGGCAACTGGCATTGCCCCGCGAGGCATTGCGCCACGGCGACCTCTATAAGATGAAAGTCTATTGGAACGGCGGCTGCGGCGAGCGCATACCGGCATGGTGCCGGCGCGTGGTGCAGGACGACCAGACCAAGATATTCTCGGCGCAGGTGTGGGCACCTGCCAAGCCCTATCGCTTTCGCATTAAGCGGTTCCGCCCTCAGCGAAACCCGTTGCTTATTTATGAGTGTCACATCGGTATGGCTCAGGACGCGGAGAAGGTGGGCACCTACGACGAGTTTCGTGAGAAAATCCTGCCGCGTATTGTGGCCGACGGATACAACTGCTTGCAGATAATGGCCATACAGGAGCATCCGTACTACGGAAGTTTCGGCTACCACGTATCTTCGTTCTTTGCGCCGTCCAGTCGCTTCGGTACGCCCGAATCCCTAAAGCGGCTCATCGACGAGGCCCACGCACAGGGCATTGCCGTTATCATGGACCTGGTTCAGAGCCATGCCGTGAAGAACGAGATTGAGGGACTGGGCAACCTGGCCGGCGACCCGTGCCAATACTTCTACGGCGGCGACCGGCGCGAGCATCCCGCGTGGGACAGCCTCTGTTTCGACTACGGAAAGAACGAGGTCATCCATTTCCTGCTCTCTAATTGCAAATACTGGCTCACGGAGTTCAACTTCGACGGATTCAGATACGACGGCGTAACCTCGATGCTTTACTACAGCCATGGGTTGGGCGAGGACTTTAATGGCTACGGCGACTATTTCAACGGTCACCAGGACGACAACGCCATTACCTATCTGACGCTCTCGAACCTGCTCGTGCACGAGGTGAAGCGCCAAGCCATCACCATTGCCGAGGAAGTGAGCGGCATGCCTGGCCTGGCCGAGCCTTTCACAAGCGGAGGCTACGGCTTCGACTACCGCCTGGCCATGAACATACCCGACTTCTGGATTAAGACTATCAAGGAACTCCGCGATGAGGACTGGAAGCCCAGCAGCATACTCTGGGAACTCACCAACCACCGTGCCTCGGAGCGCGTCATAAGCTACTGCGAGAGTCACGACCAGGCGCTGGTCGGCGACAAGACCATAATCTTCCGTTTAGTAGATGCCGACATGTATTGGCACTTCCAAAAGGGCGACGAGAATGGGACGGCCGAGCGCGGACTGGCCCTTCACAAGATGATTAGGCTCGTGACAGTCGCTTCCTCTACCGGAGGCTACCTCAACTTTATGGGCAACGAGTTTGGCCACCCCGAATGGATTGACTTCCCGCGCGAGGGAAACGGCTGGAGCCACAAGTATGCCCGCCGCCAGTGGAACCTGGTCGACAACCCCAACTTGCTCTACCACTACCTGGGCGACTTCGACCGCGCCATGCTCGAAGTGGTGAAGAGCCTGCCGGATTATCGCCGCTTGCCCGTTCGCGAGGTCTGGCACAACGATGGCGACCAGATTTTGGCCTTCAGTCGCGGCGACTATCTCTTTGTGTTCAATTTCAACCCCACGCAGAGTTTCGTGGACTATGGTTTCATGATGCCCGAAGGCACGTATAGCGTCGTGCTCGATACTGATGCCGCCGCGTTCGGCGGACATGGGCTCGCCGACGACAGTGTACGCCATTTCACCAACTATGACCCGCTGCTGCACCGCGACGGAAAAGGCTGGCTCCAACTATACGTGCCGGCCCGAAGCGCGGTGGTGCTGAAAAAAGAATAGGCGGGCTGTCCTGCGCCATAATGCAATCGGCCGATTGCATTATGGAATTTCAGAATTGCATTATATAATTTCGAGATTGTATAATGCAATTTTTGGGTTGCATAATGCGATTTTCGGGCGGCTCTATGGCCGGCAAAAAAGACCCTCCTGCGTGGCTCGGCAGGAGGGTCTTGCGTGTGTGTCGGACGGGCTTGTCCTTATTTTTCGACGTTGAGGTCGGTCCATTCGCCCATCGACGGACGCCAGCGCACCTTCGTGTCGTTCCAGTAGGTGGGGAAGCCACCGAATATGCCGCCGATGAACACCGTGCGGAAGGTGTGGTAGCCTTTTTCGAGGGCTATCTCGGTGTTTTCGCGTGTGTCGCGCGGCGCATAGATGCCCGTGTTGTTGACGAGGCCTATGCCGTCGATGGCCAGCGTGGCATTGGTGGTGGAGAACTCATAGACTCCCGTCTCGGGCACGAAGAACGAGCCGTCGACCATCAGCGTGTAGTGGTCGACGTTGCGGAAGTCGGCCGGCATGTCGTAGATTTTCTGCAGTCCGCTAAGCGTCTCGACGGCGAACACGCTGTCGGGGCAGAGCGTGCCCAGTTGTTCGAGCGAGCGCACCTCGGTTTTGTAGAGGTGGGCCAGTGCTTTCTGCCGGTGGTCGGCTCCGGTGCCGCAGAGGGGCTCTTGCTTTTCAACCTTCAGCGTGCGCACGCCGCTCATCAGTCCGTTGGGCAGCAGGCAGGCCGCCTTCAGCACGGTGGTGCGGCTGAGCGACAGCGGTTTGCTATAGACGGGCGACTGCGGAGTGGGGTCGGTGCCGTCGGTCGTATAGACGATGGTCAGCGGGCGCGTGGTCTCGAGCGCCACGGTGCGGTTGTCGATGAACGCAAGCCGGTTCGACTGGATGCCTACGGGCGAGGGCTGCGGAATATGAAGGTTGACGTGGTGGGCTACAAGGCGCTTTGTGGCGTCGTCGTCGAGGCGTCGGCAGAAGTCCTTATAGTCTTTGCGTTCGGCATTGGTCCACGCCACCTCGGCCAAGGCCAACGCGCGCGGATAGAGGCGATATTCGGCTATGCGCGGGCTGGTGATGTATTCGCTCCAGGTGTTTCCCTGCACGCCGAGTATGTATTTCTCGAGTTCCGTACCCTTCAGTTCCTGCGGCATGGGGTCGTAGGCATATACCTTCGATATGGGCGAGTAGCCGCCTATGGCTGTGGGCTCCTGCATGAGGTCGCCCTGGTAGTGGTCGAAGTAGTAGCCCTGGTCGCTTGGGGTCATGACGGCGTAGTGGCCCTTGCGGGCAGCTTCGATACCGCCTTTCACGTCCCACCACGACATGACGATGGCGTCCTTATGCAGGTTGCCGCCTTCGAGTATCTCGTTCCAGCCAATGAAGGTCTTGCCCTTCGAGGCGAGGTAGTTGCCCACGCGCTCGATGATGTAGTCCTGCAACTGGGCTTCGCGTTCGAGTCCGAGGTCCTTCATGCGCTTCTGGCAGTTGGGGCAGTTTTTCCACTCGCCTCGCGGACTCTCGTCGCCGCCAATGTGATAGATGGGCGAGGGGAAGATGTCGGTCAGTTCGTCAATGACGTCCTTCAGGAACACGAACATGTCCTCGCGTCCGGGGCACATGACGATGTCTTCCACGCCCCAGATGATGCGCGGCGTGATGGGTTGTTGCCGGCACGACAGGTGCGGGTAGGCAGAGATGGCTGCCAGTTCGTGGCCCGGTATTTCAAGTTCGGGAATCACCTCGATGTGGCGCGACTTGGCATAGGCCACCACTTCGCGAGCCTCTTCCTGCGTGTAGAAACCCTTATGCACGTTGCCCTCGGCTTCGAGGCGCTGGCTGCCAATCGTGGTCAGTTCGGGATATTTCTTGATTTCTATGCGCCAAGCCTGGTCCTCTGTCAGGTGCCAATGGATTTTGTTAATCTTATACTTGGCCAGCATGTCGATTTGCTTCTTCACATAGCTGACAGGCAGGAAGTGGCGGCACGGGTCGATATGCACGCCGCGATAGGCAAAGCGGGGCTGGTCGACGATGGTAACCACCGGAAGCGTCCAGCAGAAGTCGGGGCCGGCAGTGCCGTAGCCTTCGACCTCGGCAGGGCACAACTGCAGCAGGCTCTGCATGCCGTAGAACAGTCCGTCGGACGTAGCGCCCTCAATCGTTATGGCCTTCTTGCCCACCGTAAGGCGATAGCCCTCTTTCTCCTTCAAATTGGGATTGATGAGGAAGGAAATCGACTGGCCGGAGGCTTTTGCCGTCCGAGCCAGCTGTGCACCCGTGGCGTGGGCTACGGTTTCGCAGAAAAAGTCCGCCACTTCGGCGGCATCGGCCTGAGGTGCCACCACGCGCGTCTGTGCGGTGAACCGATAGGTGCCCTTGCCGAGCGTGGCTTGCTGCGGGCGCGGAATGATGTTAAGGTCTTGTGCGTGGGCAAGTGCGGCAATGGCGCAGATAGCCCACAGGAAAGCAATTCGTCGGAATAGCATAGATATGGAAATTTTAGTGGAATTTGCGAATGTAAATGGTTTGCGATAGTAAAAGTAGTCAGAAAGTTTTACTTTTGTAGGGTGGGCGCCATAAAAATGGATTTCCTACCGCTGAAGGCGCCGCTGATGCTCAAACGCTAAAGATTGACAACCATGTATCATAAGTTGCTGCTTGCCGATGCCGGTGGAACGTCCACCGACTGGGCTTTTGTCGACGGACCCCGCTATGAAGTGTTCAAGTCGGAGGGCTTGAATCCGCTTACGATGCAGACAGACGAACTCGACCGACGCATGCAATCGGCCGTCGGCCTTATGCGCGAGAAAGGCGTGAGCGGTCCGCTTCGCTTGCGCTACTATGGGGCCGGTTGCCGCGGCATTGGTCGTGACACGATGCTCGGACTCTTGCAGCGCCATCTGGCTTGGCTCGACATCGACGAATGGGTGGTCGACAGCGACATGGTGGGCGCCGCGCAGGCAACCTGCGGAAAGACCGACGGCATCGTATGCATCCTGGGCACAGGCTCGAACAGTTGCCTGTGGCAAGGCGGGCAGATTGTGCGGCAAGTGGCAGCCGGCGGATTTATCTTAGGCGACGAGGCCAGCGGAGCCACCCTCGGCCGCCAATTGGTGTCCGACTACATAAAAGGCCTCTTGCCCGATGACGTGGCTCATAAGTTTGCCATCGACTATCCCGACCTGTCCTACGAAACGATTATTGAAAATGTCTATCGCTCGCGTACTCCGCAGCGCTATCTGGCTTCGTTTGCCTATTTTCTGATTGAAAACCGCCAGTTGGCCGGTGTCCGCCAAATGATGGACAAGGAGTTCGAGCGATTCTTCGAGCGTGTGGTCCGGCAATACGGCGACTCAGCACAGACGGTCAGTTTTGTGGGCGGATTGGCCGCCGCTTTCGAGGCAGAACTGCACGACAAGGCAAAAGAAAAGGGTTTTTCAGTGGGAAAAGTGCTGAAAAACCCGATAGAAGGCTTGGTGGCTCAAGCCACGCAGCAGGCGTTGTAGCCGGCTATCTTATACGAATGCGTGCAAACACGGGGTAGTGGTCCGACGGCAACCTGCGCTCGTAGGTCTGCAGGCTGATTTCCTGCGGTGCATCGTTTCCTTTCTTAGTGACCACGGTCCCCTCGTTGCCGGCAAGCGACCAATAGCAGTCGGTGCGTACGGCATAGTGCATTACCTCCGTCGAAGGCGACACGAAGATATGGTCGATGCGGCTCTCGGTAAGCAAGTCGGGGTCGAAACTGTTGAAAGTGCCGTTGGGGCTAAAGCGCTGTTCGGCCACGATATAGGAGTCGGCCAGCAGTCCGCTGTGCGTGAAGATTTCGTAAATCTCGTTGTGCTGGTCGACGTTGAAGTCGCCCGTCAGCACTACGGGTGCGCCCTTGGCAATCTGTCGGATTTTTTCGACCACCAGTCGTGCGGCCTCGCGCCGGGCAGTTGTGCCCACGTGGTCCATGTGCAGATTGAAGAAATAGAACTTCTTGCCGCTGGCCAGATGCTTGAATCGTCCCCACGAACAGATGCGCACGCAGACGGCATCCCAGCCCAGGCCGGGAACCGTGGGATTTTCGCTCAGCCAGAAGTGGCCCGAATCGAGCAGACGGACCTTTTCCTTGCGATAGAAGATGGCGGCATATTCGCCTGCCTCTTTTCCGTCGTCGCGACCCACGCCGATGTAGCCGTATCCGGGTAACCACGCCAGCAGATTATGGAGTTGGTCGACAAGCACTTCCTGTGCGCCAAACACATCGGGCTGCTCGTAGTTGAGAATACCGGCCACGTGCGGACCCCGTTGCGACCAGGCGTTGCCCCTTATCGAGTCGGCGGCGTTGTGGTAGCGGATATTGTAACTGCCTACTTTGAGCACCTGGCCCGAGAGAGGGAGGAGGCAGAAGAATAGTGCGGCGAAGAACAAATAGAGGCGTTTCATAGGATGCAATAGGTTGGCCGACAGGCTGCCGTGTGTTCACGACCGGCAAGAAGCCAGTCGGCATGGGTTTAATACTCGTCCCAACTCTTTATGTCGAGTTCGGAGAGCGGAAGCGTGCAGAATGCGTTGATGTATGCGGCCGCCAAGCGTGCGTTCGTAATGAGAGGGATGTTGAGGTCTACGGCCGCGCGGCGCACACGGCGTCCGTTGGTCAGTTCCTTTGACGAAAGGTCGCGCGGAATGTTGATGACGAGGTCTATCTTGTGCTGGTGGAGCAGGTCGATAATCTGGGGATTTCCTTCCTCGGTGGGCCAGTAGACTCGCGTATTGGGAATGTGGTTTTCGCTCAAGAAACGGCTTGTGCCCTCAGTGGCATAGATGGCGAACCCGCGTTCTGCCAGCATGTGCGAGGCGGCAAGCATCTCGGCCTTCTCTTTGATGTTTCCTGACGATAGGAGAATGGCCTTCTCGGGCAGTCGGTGACCGACGGAGAGCATGGCCTTCAGCAGCGCGGCACGGGTGTCCTCGCCCAGACAGCCTACTTCGCCCGTCGATACCATATCGACACCAAGCACGGGGTCGGCGTTCTGCAGGCGGTTGAAGGAGAACTGGCTCGCCTTGATACCTACATAGTCGAGGTCGAACAGATTCTTGGACGGTTTCTCGAAGGGAACGTCCAGCATGATTTTGGTGGCCAGTTCGATGAGGTTAATCTTGAGCACTTTGCTTACGAAGGGGAAACTTCGGCTTGCGCGGAGGTTGCATTCGATAACCTTGATGTCGTTTTCCTTGGCCAGGAACTGGATGTTGAAAGGTCCGCAGATGTGGAGCTCGCGTGCAATCTGTCGGGAAATCTTTTTGATGCGTCGGGCGGTCTCGATGTATAGTTTCTGCGGAGGGAACTGTATGGTGGCATCACCTGAGTGTACGCCGGCAAACTCGATGTGCTCGCTGATGGCATAGGCCACAATCTCGCCGTCCTTGGCCACGGCATCCATTTCCACTTCTTTCGCGTTTTGAAGGAACTTGCTCACGACCACGGGATGCTTTTTCGAGACATCGGTAGCCAGTTGCAGGAATCTTTCCAGTTCGTCGTTGTTGCTGCAAACGTTCATTGCCGCACCCGAAAGCACGTATGACGGTCTGACAAGCACCGGGAAGCCCACCTCATTGATGAAGGCAGCGATGTCTTCTTTCGTGGTGAGCGCACGCCAGGCCGGCTGGTCGACGCCAATACGGCCGAGCATGGCAGAGAACTGCTCGCGGTCCTCGGCATTGTCGATGTAGCGTGCCTGCGTACCGAGCAGGGGGATGCCTTGCTTGTCGAGGCGCACGGCAAGGTTCTGCGGAATCTGGCCGCCTGTCGACAGAATGAGGCCATAGGGCATTTCAAGTTCGGCAATATCAAGCACACGCTCAAAGGTGAGTTCGTCGAAATAGAGTCGGTCGCAAATGTCGTAGTCCGTAGATACCGTCTCGGGATTATAGTTGACCATGATGCTGCGATAGCCTTGCTTGCGAATGGTCATGAGCGCCTGGACGCTACACCAGTCGAACTCGACCGACGAGCCTATACGATAGGCGCCGGAGCCAAGCACAACGACCGAGGGCACCGACTTGTCGAACACGACGTCGTGGGCCGTGGCCGCATAGGTCAGGTAGAGGTAGTTGGTCTGCGCGGGATATTCGGCTGCCAGCGTATCGATTTGCTTGACAAACGGCACGATGCCGCTGGCACGACGGCGCTGTCGGACGTCGAGACTAGCCTGCTCGATGTCGGTATGCTTCTCCATGCCGAGGGCACGGGCTATCTGGAAGTCGGTAAAGCCGTACACCTTGGCCCGACGGAGCAGTTCGTCGTCCAGACGGTCGAGCGCACCGCAGACCTTGAGTTCGCGGTTGATGTCGTAGATGTGCTGCAGTTTATATAGGAACCACTTGTCGATTTTCGTAAGGTCGTGAATCTGGTCAACCGTGTAGCCGTCGAACAAGGCTTTCTCAATGACGAGGATGCGCTTGTCGGTGGGCGTTTTCAGACTGCCGTCGATGTCTTTAATCTTCAGTTCCTTGTTTCCGACAAAGCCGTGGAGTCCCAGGCCCACCATGCGGATTCCTTTCTGTATGGCTTCCTCGAACGTGCGTCCGATGGCCATCACTTCGCCTACGGACTTCATGCTCGAGCCTAACTCGTGGGTCACTCCGTGGAACTTGCCGAGGTCCCAGCGTGGGATTTTGCAGACTACGTAGTCGAGTGCCGGTTCGAAGAAGGCACTTGTATTCTTGGTCACCGAGTTTTTTAGGTCGAACAGACCATATCCGAGTCCCAACTTGGCGGCTACGAAGGCAAGCGGGTAGCCTGTGGCCTTCGAGGCCAGTGCCGACGACCGGCTCAGGCGTGCATTCACTTCAATGACCCGATATTCTTCGGAATTAGGGTCGAGTGCGTACTGAACGTTGCATTCTCCGACAATGCCAAAGTGTCTTACGATTTTGATGCTCAGACTTCTGAGTTTCTGGTATTCTGCATTGGTCAGCGTCTGCGATGGGGCAATGACAATGCTCTCTCCCGTATGTATGCCCAACGGATCAAAGTTCTCCATGTTGCATACGGTGATGCAGTTGTCATATTGGTCGCGCACGACCTCGTATTCTATCTCTTTCCAACCCTTTAGGCTCTTCTCGACCAATACTTGCGGCGAGAAGGCGAAGGCTTTTTCGGCCAGGACGTTCAGTTCTTCCTCGTTGTTGCAGAAGCCTGACCCCAGTCCTCCTAAGGCATAGGCGGCACGCAATATGACGGGATAGCCAAGGGTGCTGGCGGCCTGACGCGTCTGCTCGATGTTTTCGCAGGCTACACTGGAGATTGTTTTTACATCAATCTCGTCCAGTTTCTCTACAAAGTATTCCCGGTCTTCTGTATTGATGATGGCCTCGATAGGTGTGCCGAGCACGCGGACACCATGTTTCTCGAGGATGCCCATCTTATGCAGTTGTACGCCGCAGTTGAGGGCTGTCTGACCGCCAAAGGCCAACAGGATGCCTTGAGGGCGTTCCTTGATGATTACTTCCTCCACGAAGTGGGGCGTAACGGGAAGGAAATAGATTTTATCGGCAAATCCGTCGCTTGTCTGGACCGTTGCGATGTTCGGATTAATCAGCACGGTCTGTATGCCTTCTTCTTTGAGCGCTTTGAGTGCCTGAGAACCGGAGTAGTCAAACTCGCCGGCCTCTCCAATCTTCAGGGCGCCGGAGCCGAGTAGCAAAACTTTTTGTAGTGGGGTGTCGTTGGCTGACATGATAGGGGTGAGGGTTGGTAGGCTATTAGAGTATATTGATAAAGTCGTCGAACAGGAATTCCGTATCGTGCGGTCCGCCGACGGCTTCGGGGTGGAACTGCACGCTATACCACGGCTGGCTGGCATGACGGATGCCCTCGTTCGATTGGTCGTTCATGTTTTCGAAGAGGGGACTCCAGTCGCTCGGCAACGTACTTGCATCGACCGCATAGCCGTGGTTCTGGCTCGTGATGAAGCACTTGTTCGTGCCTACGAGTCTGACGGGCTGATTGTGGCTACGATGACCGTATTTCAACTTAAAGATGTCGGCGCCGGCAGCCTTTGCAAGAAGTTGGTTGCCCATGCAAATACCCATGATGGGCTTGGTGTCGGGCCGTTGCATAAAGCGGCGAATATGCTCCACGGTCTTTACGCAAGTTTCGGGGTTTCCGGGGCCGTTGGCAAGGAACAATCCGTCGCAGGGCAGTGTGTTGAAGTCGTAGTCCCAAGGCACGCGCACCACTTCCACGCCGCGTCGGAGCAGACAGCGTAATATGTTGTTCTTGACGCCGCAATCTACGAGCACGACGGTCTTTTCTGCGCCTTCGTTGTAGCGGATGACCTCGCGACACGATACCTGCGCCACGTAGTTGGTCGTTTCGTAGGCAGCGTCGGCTATGGTTTCGTTTTCGTCGTCAAAGGTAATCTTTCCGGTGGTCACGCCGTTTTCACGCAACACTTTGGTCAGTTCACGCGTATCAATGCCGCAGATGCCGGTGACTCCCTCGCGCCGGAGCCAAGCAGCTAGACTCTCGGAGGCATTCCAGTGGGAGAAGTTCTCACTATAGTCGCACACGATGAGAGCCTCGATATGTATGCGTCCGCTCTCGGCAAACTGCTCGATGCCATAGGAGTCGGTCTGTGCCACATCGGGCACTCCGTAGTTTCCAATGAGAGGGAAGGTCAGAACCATAAGTTGTCCGGCATAGGAAGGGTCGGTCATGCTTTCCACATAGCCGGTCATGGCGGTGTTAAAGACTACTTCGCCTGTGGCAGGTTTGTCGGCGCCGAAGGATGTGCCGTGGAAGCATATGCCGTTGTTGAGTGTGAGGGTTACTTTACGCATGGTGTGATTATGTCAGTGGAAGCAGTTGGTCCTGCATTTCTTTTTCGTAGAAATGAATATAGGCCTCGTTGACGCGCTTGATGCCGCCGGGCGTGGGATAGTGGCCCGAGAAATACCAATCGCCGGGCGACTGCGGACATGCCTTGTGCAGGCCTTCCAGACTTTGGAATACGAGCCGGACATCGGCCTTCAGGTCGTCGGAACGGAGCAGCCGGCAAATTTCCTGGGAGATTTCATCGGCAGTAAAGGGCTTGTAGATGTTGCGGACCACCTCTGTCTGCATTTCCTTGGGCAGATGGAGTTGTTCCTTGCATTGCAGATAGGTCTGATAGAGCAGCGCGTGGTTTCCCTGCTTTTGCAGCAGCGAGACAGCGGCGCGGAACGCGATAAACTCGTCCAGTCCGGACATATCTATGCCGTAGAAGTCGGGATAGCGGACTTGTGGCGAACTGCTGACCACTACGATGCGTTTCGGATGGAGCTGGTCGAGGATGCGAAGGATGCTCTCGCGCAAGGTAGTACCCCGCACGATGCTGTCATCAATTACCACCAGATTGTCCTTATAGGGTCGGACGACATCGTAGGTCACGTCGTAGACATGTCCGGCCAGGCTGCGCCGATTATCGCCCTCGGCGATGAAAGTGCGCATCTTGATGTCTTTCCAGGCCACTTTCTCGGAGCGGACACGGCGGTTCAGGATGGCAGAAACCTTCTCGGGAGTGGCTTCACGGGTCTTGTAGAGCGCATCCAGTTCGCGCAGTTTCAACTCATTATTATATTGCTCCAGTCCCTCAATCATTCCGTAGTACGCAATCTCGGCCGTGTTCGGAATGAATGAGAAAACCGTGTTTTCAATATCGTAGTCAACGGCTTTCAATACGTCTTCGACCAGCGAGTGTCCCAGTTGTTTGCGTTCCTGATAGATGTCGGCATCGGAACCACGGCTGAAATAGACGCGCTCAAAGGAGCATGCGGCCAGAGGCTTGGGCTCCAGTATTTGTTGCTTACGCAGTTCGCCGACCTGATTCATCAGTAGGGCCATGCCTGGTTCGAGTTCGTTCACTTCGTCTTTCTCCAGTCCGAATGAAGTCTGCAACACGGGTCTTTCTGAAGCGACGGCGAAGATTTCATCGTCCATGTACCAGAAACAAGGTCTGATTCCCCACGGGTCGCGTATGGCAAAGCTCTCTCCGCTACCTGTGACGCCCAACACCGCATAGCCTCCGTCCCAGAGGTGGGCCGTTTCGCTCAGCATGTGGCTCAGGTCGATGTGCTTCTCAATGTATTCGGTCACTTCGAGTCCGCTCAGTCCTTCTTGCATAGCCTGTTGGAACAGTCGCTCACTCTCGCGGTCGAGCCGGTGCCCCAGTTGTTCAAGCATGATATAGGTGTCGGACATCATCCTTGGGTGCTGACCTGTTTGGGCTATGTTGTCAAAGATTTCCTCTACATTTGTCATGTTGAAGTTGGCACAAATGCACAGGTTCTTTGCTCGCCAGTTCGAACGCCTTAAGAATGGATGGATATAATTAAGGCCACGTTTGCCGGTTGTAGCATACCGCAAGTGGCCCATATAAATCTCTCCGGCGTAGGGGAGATGATGTTTTACGAAATCAAGGTCGGACTGCTGCTTGGGAGAGTATTTGGCAATTCGGTCCTTTACTGCAGCAAAAATCTTCTCTATGCCCTGTGCGCCCAGCTCCCTTTCGCGGTAAATCATCTCTTCTCCGGGTTGCGCTTTCATTTTGACGCAAGCCAATCCGGCGCCTTCTTGTCCGCGATTGTGCTCTTTTTCCATCATCAGGTATAGTTTGTCCAGTCCGTAGGTCCATGAACCATATTTTTCGACATAGTATTCAAGAGGCTTACGCAGTCGGACAAGCGCCACGCCGCATTCGTGTTTCAGGGGCTCCATATCTAATAGGTTGGTTGTATAAGCCTGCCGAGGCAGGGCATTGGGGGACGAGGTGAGACCTTGGTGGCATTCACCGAGGTAAAGATAAGAAAAAATCGCAACCTATTCGGATATGCAGGCATTAAAATGAAGTCGGCCGAAAAGATTTTTATTCTTCGGCCGAAGTTTGCTTTCTGCGTGTGGCAAGTAAGGGTGTTGTTCGCTACAACCGACCCTTGTCGGCTACGGCGCCATCACTTCGTCGACAGGTCGGTCGAACGGTTCGACGGTTAGGTCGTCGACCACTTGGAACGGGTAGCAGAATCCAATCGTATAGGCCTGCCAGTCGGGCCGAGCCAGCAACCGGTCATAGAAACCGCCGCCGCGCCCCAGCCGGAGCCCGTTGCGGGTGAATGCCATACCGGGGACAATGGCTAGGTCAATCTTTCCGATTTTGTCGAAGGGCTTTCCCGTGGGTTCCATGATGCCATAGGCTCCTTTCGTAAGCGAGTCGGGACCTTCGTATAGGCGCAGTTCAAGTTGCTTGCCTTCCACCTTGGGCAGCAACAGGGTTTTCTGCCGATACCATAGTTCGCACAGTCGATGGGTGTCGGGTTCGTTGGCGATGGAATAGAACGCCAATACGGTCTGAGCCTTCTCGAAACGCGTATGGCGGGCCAGCCGCTCCGCAAGTTCGAGGTCCCAGTCTGCCCGCTGTTGGTCGGTCAGCGTGCCATAAGTGGTTTTTATGCGATGTCGAAGCGCTTGTTTCGAGAGTACGGACATAGGGCGTAGGGACTGAGCAGGTAGGGACACGGGGCATAGGCGTTTGCCATGCCGGCACCATGGTGGCCGAAGACGGAATAGGGCAGCATGACACCCCGGGCGTGTGCTGGCGCCAAGCGAGCCGCTTTCTGCTCGACGACAGGGAAGGTGCGTCCATCGCGGACAAGCTGAAGGGCTTTTTGCACGGTGGCATCGCCGTGGTTTTGGAACATGTAGGTGGCTTCCTCGCCCAAAACGTCGTTGATGATACTGCCCGTGAGGTGCTTCTTAAACAGGGTGGCCGACTTCATAAGTTGGGCGGTGTTGCGCTTTAGTCCGTTTTTCTCGGCATAAGTGGCAAAGTCGCCGACGATATTGTGGCGGTTCAGGAAGTCGGTCAGTTCTTTCTCCTCGCTAATTTTCTCGAGTTCTTTGCGGTGTCGGTCGGTGAAATCGTAGGCAAATTGGAAGATGTACCCGCCGATGTATGCGTCGCGGAAATAAGGGGTTATGCCTATCGTATCGGCCGGCGTGAAGACGTCGGGCATTATTCCGCCGCCGCCATAGACGGTGCGTCCGAGAAGAGTTTGATAGGTTTCGCCTTCAATATGTATGCTGTCGGCGCTATAGAACTCGCCGTGCTGCTCGCGCATCAGCAGGTCGGCAAAATACTCTTCGTCTTCGCCGGGCTTATAGGGTTTCTGCACGCAACGGCCGCTCGGGGTGTAATAGCGTGCTGTGGTGAGTCGCACCATGCTACCGTCGTTGAATTCGATGGGCACCTGCACGAGTCCCTTGCCGAACGTACGCCGTCCCACTATGGTGGCGCGGTCGTTGTCCTGCAGTGCGCCCGACAAGATTTCACTTGCCGATGCGCTGGTCTCGTCGACGAGCACGACAAGTGGGAGTTCTTGATAGGCACCACGGCCGTTGCAGCGAAAATCCTCGCGCGGCGATTTGCGGCCCTCGGTGTAGACTATCAGTTGGTCTTTCTTCAGAAACTCGTTGGCTATCTGGATGGCGGGCTGCATATATCCGCCGGGATTTCCGCGCAGGTCGAGCACGAGGTTGTCTATGTGCTGGTCGCAGAGTTTCGCCATGGCGGTCCAGAACTCGGAGAAGGTGTATTTTCCGAAAGTGTTGATGCGTATGTAGCCTGTGTTGTCGTCGAGTTTGTAGGCTGCGCTGATGCTGTTGACAGGCACGTCGCCGCGGTTGATGCTGAAATGCAGCGGCTTGTCCTGCCCGTTGCGCAGAATCTGCAGTTTGACGGTCGACCCCTTCTTGCCTTTGAGGTTTTTCATTACGAGGTCGTTTGTCAGGCTATCGCCCACGAACGGTTTGCCGTCGACGTTGACGATTTTGTCGCCCGCTTTGATTCCCGCGCTTTCGGAAGGACCGCCTTTCACTACGCTAACCACGCGCACCGTATCGTGATAGATGGTAAACTGCACACCAACGCCCGAGAAACTGCCTTCGAGGTCCTGCATGCTGCTTTCCACTTCTTGCGGACTAATATAGACCGAGTGCGGGTCTAACTGTTGCAGGATGATGGGTAGCGACTTTTCGACCAGTCCGGGTATGCTGACGGAGTCGACATACTCATCGTTGACCAGGTAGAACAGGTCGGTGAGTTTGTTGCTGGATGAGTGGAACACGTTGAGCCGTCCTTTTGAGAAGAGCGAGGCGGAGAGCGTGCCCACCAATATGCCGATGATGATGCTGATGGCTACGATGAGCGGGAGGAAGCGTCCTTGTTGCTGGGTCATGGGGGATGTGTGTCGGGAGAATAGGTGGAGGTCAGTCGTCGAGGCTTACTTGCTTGACTTCGATGCCGGCGCGGCGCAGCAGGTCGATGCCGTCGCTGAGCCGGTAGTTGTGGCAATAGACGAGGCGCTTGATGCCGGCCTGGATGATAAGTTTGGCGCACTCGATGCAGGGCGAGTCGGTCACGTAGAGCGTGGCGCCGTCGGAGTTGTTGTTCGAGCGGGCAATTTTCGTAATGGCGTTGGCCTCGGCATGAAGCACGTAGGGCTTGGTGACGTTGTTTTCGTCTTCGCAGATATTCTCAAAGCCCGACGGCGTGCCGTTGTAGCCGTCGCTGATAATCATTTTGTCTTTGACGATAAGTGCACCCACGTGTCGGCGTTCGCAATAGGAGTTTTCGGCCCATATCTGTGCCATTCGGAGGTAGCGTTTGTCGAGTTTCTCGTCTTTCATGGTGTGGAAGATTATGAGTGGGATGGGAGGATGCCGTCGCGCCGGAGCAGGGCATCGATGCTTGGCTTGCGGCCGCGGAAGCGCTGATAGAGTGTCATGGGATGTTCGGTGCCGCCGCGTTCCAGTATCTCGCGCCGGAACTTCTCGGCGACGCTGCGATTATACAGTCCTTTCTCCTGAAAGAGGCTGAACGCGTCGGCATCGAGTGTCTCGGCCCATTTATAGGAGTAGTAGCCGGCCGCATAGCCGCCTGCCATGATGTGGCTGAACTGCACGGTCATGCAAGTGCCTTTCGGGTGTCGAAGCAGTTGGATGGGGCGCCATGTAGTATGTTCCAGTTCTTCCAGATTGCCTTTGAAGGGGGCATCTCTATGGTAGAGGGCCATGTCGAGCAGGCCGAAGCTGATTTGTCGGATGCAGGCGTAGGCGGCCATAAACCGCTGCGAGCGGCGGACTTTCTCCAGCAGTTTTTCCGGGAGGGGCTCGCCTGTCTGATAGTGGCGTGCAAAGGTGGTGAGGAAGTCGGCCTCGCGTGTATAGTTCTCCATGAACTGCGAGGGCAGTTCGACGAAGTCCCAATAGACGTTGGTGCCGCTCAGACTGCCGTAGCGCGTGTTGGCAAAGAGGCCGTGGAGCGCATGTCCGAACTCGTGGAGGAAGGTGTTGACCTCGCCGAGCGTGAGCAGGGAGGGCCGGTCGGCAGCAGGGCGCGTCAGGTTCATCACAATAGCCACGTGCGGGCGCTGACTATGGTCGCCGTCTGCAAATTGCTGGGTCAGGTTGGTCATCCAGGCCCCGCCTTGTTTTCCCTTACGGGGGAAGGGGTCGACATAGAGCAGTCCGAGCATGCTGCCGTCGGAGTCGTCCACGCGGTAAGTCTCCACTTCTTTGTCATAGACGGGCACGTCGGCAACCCTTTCGAAGCGGATGCCATAAAGGCGGTTTGCCAGTTGGAAAATGCCTTCCCGCACATTTTCATAGGTGAAGTAGGGGCGAAGTTGCTCGGCGTCGAGGTTGAAACGGCGTTTGCGGAGCCGATGCGAGTAGTAGGCGAAGTCCCAAGGTTGCATGACGCGGATGCCGTCCTTGCGTGCTTCTTCGCGCACGGCTTTCACCTCGCGGCGAGCCCGCGGCAGATAGGCGCGAGTGAGTTGCCGGAGGAACTGCTCCACTTCGGCGGGCGTCTGCGCCATGCGCCGCGTGAGCACATAGGTGGCGTAGTCGGTGTAGCCGAGCAGCCGGGCCGCTTCGTGGCGTTCGCTGAGCAACTGACGGACTAACGGCTCGTTGTCGTAGTCCGACCCGGCGGTGCAAAGGGTTTGCTGGGCCATATAGAGGCGCTTGCGCAACTGCCGATTGTCGGCGTGGGTCATAAAGGGGGAGTACGACGGCGCATCGAGCGTGAAGAGCCAGCCTTTGAGTCCTCTTTCTTTCGCGGCCATACGGGCAGCCGCCCAGTGGATGCGCGGAAGGCCTTTCAGGTCGGTGGCGCGCGTCAGGTGGAGGCTGAAGTCTTTTTTGGCGTGAAGCAGATTGCGCGAAAAGTCGCCGGTGTGCTTCGTGAGTTGCGCACCCAGTTGACGAAACTGCTGTTGCTTGTCTTTCGGCAAGGTGCATCCCGACCGAACCAGCGAACTGACGGTTTCGTCGAGCAGGGTTTTCTGTTCGGGGGTCAGGTCGGCCGGCGGATTGTCGGCGACTTGTCGGACGCGTTCCCAAAGTGGGAATTCGTGTACGCTTTCCGACAGCACCATCGAAACGTGGGGCATGACGCGCTCAGCGAGTTGTTCGACGGCTTCATCCGACTGTGCGCTTTCGAGCATGTTGAGCATGGACACGGCTTCGTCGAGCGAGTTGCCGATACGCTCGTATGCCTCAATCGTGTTGGCAAAGGTGGGTGCTTCGGGTTGTTGGCAGATGGCGGCAAGGTCGTGCCGGAATGCGGCAAGTCCCTGCTCGATGGCCTGCTCGATTTGCGGGAGCGTCACCTTGTCGAACGGAAGGGCCCCGTATGGGGTCTGCGAGCGGTCTATGATGGGTTGGGTGGGTTTCATGATGCGGGTTGTGCAAGGATGCGTTCAATCTCGTCGAACTTGCGTCCTTCGTTCAGTTCAAGATACACGCGGTAGAGCAGAGGTGCCCAGTGTGCGCTGTCGGCAGGTTGCTGCCGGCGGTAGGCTTCGAGATAGGTGCGTGCCGACTTATAGAGCGAGCGGCGCTGTTCGAGCAGCGTCTTGTAGCGCTTATGGTTGATGTTGGTGGGCAGTTCGATTTTGGCAGCCTCGTTGCAGTAGGCCATCCCCACATAGTAGTTGGCTTCGACGTTGGCAGTGTCGAGGCTCAGCAGATGCTTGCCCGTGGCTATGGCCTTGCGGTTGTCGCCCAGGCAAAGGTGGGCGTAGGTCAGCGTGGCGAGGAAATGGGTGTTGAGCGAGTCGGTTGCTGCCATTTCCGTGGCCAGCCGACGGACGGTGCCGTAGTCGCCGCGCGCCAGGTAGTAGTCGGTCGTTTGGTCGAAGAAGTAGCGGCTCGCGGGATAGTCGTGCAGCCCGGTCTGCAGGTATTGCAGCTGCAGGGCACTGTCGCCTTTTGCGGCGGCTGCGGTGCTGGCCACGCGGAGCACGGCCTCGCGGAGCCGGCTGCTGTCGGAAAGTGCGGCCGGCAAGTAGGGGTCGATGCGGTCGGCCTGTCCGAGGCGGTAGTACGACAGTATGGCCAGCGAGGCGTTGCTGTGGTAGTTTTGCGTGGCAGTAGTCAGGCTGTCTGCGCCCCACAGGTCGGTGGTGGGAACGAGGTGCCCCATGCGTGCAAACTGGTTGGCCGTGGCGTAGTCGCGGTGGCGATAGAAATAGTGAGTGCCCACCAGCAGGTTGGGATAGTAGAGCCGCAGCAGCGGACTGTTCTTCTTGCGGAAGTTCAGTTTCTTTCCCTCGGTCGCCGCGGCTTGCTCGAGCGAGTCGCACTTGAGGGCGTAGGCGAAAATATCGTAGGTGGTGCGGAAAAAGGCGGCCGTGTCGGAAGCCTGTTTCAGATACATCTTCTCGTTATACTTGTCGTAGAGGCGCGTATTGGCCTCGACGCCGTAGTCGTAGAGTTTGGGCAGCGTCATGGCCTTCGGGTCGGCAACGAGGCGCTTCACCTCGGCAAGTGCCTCCGATGGCTTGTTTTGCTGCAGGAAGATGTGCACGGGCTTGAGCACGCGCTGGGCACAAAGGGGCATTTTGCCCGCTACAATAAGGATTGCAGCGAGCAAAATGAGGTGGGAGAAAATCCGATAATGCAATGAAAAAATCCGATTATACAATTTCAAAATTCAATTATGCAATTTCAAAATTCCATTATGCAATTTTTCGATTTCATAATGCAATTTTCGGACTGTGTTATGTGTTAGTAGCTTCGGGCTATGAGCACGCGGTATTTGGCGGGCTTTCCGCTCACCATGTCGGTGCCCGGATTGTCCTGGCTTACGTCGAACGGCACGCAGCGTATGGTGGCCTGCGTCTCGGCCTTGATTTGTGCCTCGGTCTCGGCGGTGCCGTCCCAGGGGCATAGGAAGAAGCCGCCGTCCTTTACGCGTTCCTTGAACTCGTCGTAGTTGTTGCACTCGAAGATGTGGCTGTCGAGATAGGTCTTTGCCTTGGTGAAGATGTTGGTCTGGATTTCCTCGAGCAGGTTCTTCACGTAGGCCTCTATGCCCGTGGCGTCGATTGTTTCCTTCTCAAGTGTATCGCGGCGCATCAGTTCGATGGTGTTGTTCTTCAGGTCGTTCGGTCCCATGACCAGTCGCACGGGCACGCCCTTCAGTTCGTAGTCGGCAAACTTGAAGCCCGGACGCTTGTTCTCGGCGTTGTCGTATTTGACGCGAATGCCGAGTTGGCGCAGGTTGTCGCTGATTTCGCCGAGGCGCTTGTTGAGTTGCTCGAGTTCTTCGGCGGTCTTGTAGATAGGAACGATGACCACCTGTATCGGAGCAAGGTGGGGAGGCAGCACAAGGCCGTTGTCGTCGCTGTGTACCATGATGAGGGCTCCCATCAGGCGGGTGCTGACGCCCCAGCTTGTGGCCCACGCATAGTCGAGTTTGTTTTCCTTGTCGACGAACTGCACGTTGAACGCCTTGCCGAAGTTCTGGCCCAGGAAGTGGCTCGTGCCGCTCTGCAGGGCCTTTCCGTCTTGCATCATGGCCTCGATGGTGTAGGTGTCGAGGGCACCTGCAAAACGCTCGGTCTCACTTTTCACGCCCTGCACCACGGGAATGGCCAGATAGCGCTCGGCAAAGTCGGCATACACCTCGAGCATCTGCCTGGCGCGTGCTTCGGCCTCTTCGCGGGTGGCGTGGGCGGTGTGGCCTTCTTGCCACAGGAATTCGCTCGTACGCAGGAACAGGCGCGTACGCATTTCCCATCGCATGACATTGCACCACTGGTTGCAGAGAAGTGGGAGGTCGCGCCACGAATGTATCCACTTCCGGTAGGTGTTCCATATCGTAGTCTCGCTGGTCGGGCGGATAATCAGCTCTTCCTCAAGGCGTGCTTCGGGGTCCACTACGACGGCGTCGCCAGCCTCGTTGCTTTTGAGGCGGTAGTGGGTCACTACGGCGCATTCTTTTGCGAAGCCTTTCACGTGCTCGGCCTCTTTCGACAGGAACGACTTCGGAATGAGTAGCGGAAAGTAGACATTCTGCACTCCGGTTTCCTTAAACATCTGGTCGAGGGTCTGCTGCATGCGTTCCCATATGGCGTAGCCGTAGGGCTTTATGACCATGCAACCTCGCACGTCGCTTTGCTCTGCCAGGTCGGCCTTGACGACCAGTTCGTTATACCAACGTGAATAGTCGGTGCTTCTCTTCGTAAGATCTTTTAGTTCTTTTGCCATGTCATATAGGTTTATCTGCGCGCGAATTTACGAAAAAGTGCGCTGAGAGCCACATTGCATTATGCAATTTTATCGTTTTGGCTCAAAACACGGTCCGATTTGTGTGGAATTTGCTCAATTCGGTTGACGGAACGGAGGACTGGCCGGAAAAACAAATTCCACCGCAAGGCCCTACAGGGCGGCGGTGGAACAGATGGGTGGCGGGCTCCGATGAAAGCGGGCTACCGGGCGATGGTGCGCGTGCAGACTTTCGCCAGGGCTTGCTGCACGGGCATGAGCGAGTTGATTTCGGTCAGCACCTCCATCATACGGGCCGTTTCGCTGGGCGGAATCTGTGCGAGTTCCTTGCGGAGTTTCGACAACTTTGTCTCGACGAGCACGAACTTATAGTCGTTAATCAGCTGCACCATGCGGTCGGCCAGGAAGGCCTTCTCGTTGTCGTAGCGCATAATGCGGTTGGCCTTGACCATCTCATCTTCGTCGCCGAGTTCCAAGGCAAGTTTGCTGAACTCAGGGTCGGGGTGGGCGGCGAAATAAGACAGCAGGTTGTTTTTTCCCTGTGCCACGGCACTGGCTGCCTCTTGCAGCACGAGCCGATAGAGCGGAGTCTGCAGCACGAGGTCGTCCACGCCCAGTTCTTGCTGCACGTAGTCCACGACCTTGAGTTCGGCGCCGTTTTCGCCATCGGACGCAAGCGTTTCGGCACCGTGGCGGATGACGTCAGTGATGAGCAGGTGCTCGGCCAGTTCAATCTTGTTGGTTTCGGGGCGCATCGTGGCGGTTTCTCCCTGCGGCACAACGGGTACACTCTCGGCGCTCTCGGCTTCTGCGTTGGCGGCGTTGTTCCGACTGCGGGCTGCCTGGTCGCGTTGCTTGGTTATCTCGGCAAGTATGGCTTCTTCGCGCAGGCCAAAGAGCCGTGCGCACTGATGTGCGTAGGTCTGGCGCACAATGCCGTCGGGAACCACCGAAATGCTATGCACGATGTCGGTAATCACGCTGGCCCGCTTGATAGGGTCGTTGCCTACGTCGGCAAGTAGCAGGCGGCTCTTGAAATCGATAAAGTCGGTCTGGTGCGCTTCAATGTAGTTGCGGAATTCCTCGGCGCTGTGCTTCCGTGCGAAACTGTCGGGGTCGTCGCCGTCAGGCAAAAGCAGCACGCGGATATTCATGCCTTCTTCCAGAAGCATGTCGATGCCGCGCAACGAGGCGTGAATTCCCGCTGCGTCGCCGTCGTAGAGCACCGTGATATTGCGAGTGAAGCGGTGGAGCAGGTGTATCTGCGGATGGGTCAGTGACGTGCCGCTGCTGGCCACTACGTTTTCAATGCCGCTCTGGTGCATCGAGATGACATCCATATAGCCCTCGACCAGAAAACAGCAGTCTTGCTTGACAATGGCTTTCTTCGCTTCGAAAAGTCCATACAGCTCGCGCGATTTGTCGTAGATTTCCGACTGCGGCGAGTTGACGTATTTTCCTACGTCCTTGCGCTGGCTCAGGATGCGCCCGCCAAATGCCACGACCTTGCCTGATATGTTTCGGACGGGGTATATGACGCGTCCGTGGTAGCGGTCAATGAGCCGGTGCGAACTGCTTTCGAGACTGAGCCCCGTCTTCTGCAGATAGACGCTCTTATAGCCTGCTTCGACGGCCGCCTTCGACAGCGCGTCGATACGCTCGGGCGAGTAGCCTAAATGGAACTTTTCGATGATATCATCGCGCAGTCCGCGGCTGCGAAAGTACGACAGGCCAACGGTCTTGCCTTCGTCGGTGGACTGCATATTGGTCTCGAACCATTTCATGGCCCACTCGTTGACGATGAACATGCTTTCGCGCTCCGACTGCAGGGCACGCTCCTCGTCGCTAAGCTCGCGTTCGCGCACCTCTATGCCGTAGCGCTTTCCGAGCCGCTTGATGGCCTCGGGATAGGTCAGCTGGTCCATCTCCATAAGAAAATGGATGGCATTGCCGCCTTTTCCGCAGCCGAAACACTTGCATCGCTGGCTGGAGGGGAATACGACGAACGAGGGGGTCTTTTCGTTGTGGAAAGGACATAGGCCTTTATAGTTGGCACCTGCCTTGCGCAACGTGACATATTCGCCCACTACGTCGACGATATTAGCGGCCGAGATGATTCGCTCTATGGTGTTTCTGTCAATCATAAGCGTACTAGAAGAAAGACATGTCAAATCCGACCGAAAGATACTCCTTGAACTGGAAGAATCCTTTGTCGCCTACACGGGGAACGCCATCGTCGAAGCGAGGATAGAGGAATATCTGCGTAGAAAGGAAGCGGTTAATCTTCAGGTTGATGGTGTTTTCCCATTCGATGATGCTCCGCTTGTAGTTCGTATAGTAGTAGATGCGGCCCTCCCACGAAATGTTTTTCCAGATAGTCCAGTTGTAGGTGGCCGTAATGTTGCTACCCACTTCAAACTTGGTGTGGTGGCCCTCCTTTAGGCCGAAGGCGGTTTCGAGGCTCGGCCAACTCACGTAGATAAAGTCGCAGGCCAGCGGCGATATGTTGGCGTTGATGGTGAACTTCTTGTTCTTCGATGTGAAGGTGTATTTCATACCGAACGTAAGGAGCGACTCAAACGGCGATAGGAAATCGGAATAGACCTTGGGGTCGTTCTTCTTGTAGCCCGCTGAGAATTGCGTCCAACTCTGTAGCATGACCGAATAGTACCAGTGTTTCGAGGCACGCAAGCCCACTTCGTTCGTCAGGCGAATCAGGTCGTAGTTGGTCTTATACTTGTGTTGGGTGTCGGAACGGGAACTCTGAAGGCCAAACTTAGCCTCCAGCTTGTTGTTAAAGATGAATTTCTGCTTGTTATCGTAGTTTGCCTGCGCAACCAAGGACGCCAGGAACGAACGATTGCTTTCTCCGCCCTTATACCAGTTCGACGAGACGTAGTTCTGCATCAGTTGGAACGAGAAGTTAAGCGGGAAACTCCAGAAGTTTGGCTTCTTGATGTCGATGTCAAGCGGAGCCGAGGGAATCTCGTCGGGAACGACCGACACGTCGGTTGCCGGCTTCGATATGTCGGCCTTGGGCAGCACTACGACAGGAGTTTCGACAGAGGCCTTTGGGCTGGCTTCCACTTGCTGCTTGCCGACGAGCCACGGGCTTTGGCTGTAGGTCTGCGCCAATGCCTTGCTGATGGCTTCCATGCGTAGTTCGGTAAGAAGCCTCGAGGGTTCCGACGGCATGGAAAACTGGTTTTTCACCGCGCCTCCGTAGTAGGTGGGCGCAGTAAAGAGCGGGAAATAATAAGGATTGCTCAGTGTGTCGGGCTCATTATAGTGCCAGTTGGAAAAACGGCTAATCAGCGCACTGACGCTGTCAGCATACGATTTTGCAATAGCCGACGGCGCGGTGGGTGCCGGGGTCTTGGTCTGCGCGATTATGGGGGAGGCCAGCAGCAGACTGAGAACTATGGATAGGAACCTGCGGTTAGGTGTCATGTCATTGGGTCAGTTTGAAGTCGCTATGAGCGTGTCCCACAAGTTGCCAGTAGCGGCTGCCCCGACGCTTGTAGTAGATGAGCGCATCATATTCGTTTTCGGTTTGATAGTGGTTGCCTTCGGTGGCATAGGTGTGGCCTTCGGTTTCGCCGTGGCGCACGGTCAGGTAATGGTAGTTGTAGTAGCCGGTCTTGAGGAACACGGCGCCTTCATAGGCCCCTCGGCTTGCGTTATATTCCAGTCGGTTGGCCGGCAGGAACCTGTTGTCCGAGAAGTCGCCGTCTACATAGACGTCGGAACCTTTAATCTCGTCGCAGTCCAGGGTAAAGTGGACCCATGCATATTCCGACTCGCTGGCCGCATCGGTGTTGTCTTCGGTGCGGACTACGAAGCGGCCGTTTATGTCTTGCTCGTAGAGATAGTTGGGGCGGGTTTCGTCGGCGAAGACTGTGGCGTGGTAGAATGGGGCAAACCATTGCATGCGTTCGAGTCCGATGCCGGGGTAGCGCGTAGAGAGCATCTCGAACCGGCGGTACTCGTTGCCGGCCTCGAATATGAGCGGGCGCGAGTGGAACCACCGGTATTCGTGGTTGCCTATGTGGGTGGCCGGCGGGTTTATGGCGGCGTTGTCCCACCGCTTGTTTTGGAGCACGACCACGTATAGTTCGGACTGGGGGTCCACCACTTCGAGGCTCGGAGTAGTGAGATGCAGTTCCACTTGCTGGTGGTTCCGGTTCCAATCGATATCGGTGTCGGTGGTCACTCCGATGCCGGCGCCCACCTGACTGTCGAGCACGGCGAAATATACTTGGGCCACCGGTGTGGGCTCGTCGTCTTCGTCGAGAAGTATGTCGATGCGATAGTTTCCCGAGAGGCGCGGCCGCACATTTATGTTGGGGAAGGCAAACTGATAGTGTACGTAGTGCGTAATCGTATTCATGCTTTCCTCGTAATCGTCAATCGGTTCGGTTTCGGCGGTGTTTGCCACAAAATCGCTTTCGAATAGGTCGGCGGTTGGTTCGAAGTCGGCCGTCAGATGGACTATCTTGTAGACGAACCTATGGTATTCCTCGTCCATATAGTCGAATGAGACGAGAAGTTGGTCGTTGCTGTCGAGGCGCACTATGGGCAATCCCCAGTCGCGACTCAGATTTTGCACTTGCAAAGTCCGAATCTGCTGGGTGAGCGTCCTGTTGCGCTGGGCCGCTATGGGCTGTGCCAGCAACAATAGGGCGAGCACCGACAGGATGAGTGCGCGCACCGGCTTCATAGGCGGTCTAATAGTAGTCGTAATAGAGGTCGTGCTCAGCCACGATGCGCAGCGTGTAGCGACTGTTGTATCCGTAGTCGTAGCAGTCGAGCACGGCATAGCCTCCGTCGAGTATGGGCATAGGTGCCTCGATGTCGACGGGGAGGCGGGAGCCGTCGAACGACAACTCAAGCCTGTGGCCCACGACGCGCCATATTCCCGTTTCGTTCAAGCCACCTGGGCCCCGAAACTCGAAGTCGCCGTTGCGATAGAAGTAGAGAATGTCGTTGCGCTGATAGGGCGACACACCCACCACTTCGACCACGCGCCAGGCTTTATTGCCGAGCGTCATTTCCGGATAATAGTTGTCGTTGCAGCCACTGAACAGCGGCAGCACGAGAAGGAGCAGGGTAAGGCTTCGAAATAGTTGTTTCATGATTCCGTTATTATAGATGCAAAAATAATGGGAAAACGCAATAATAGGGCAATTATGCCGGTGCGTTTTTAAGTTTTTGGCAAAAAAATCCTCTTTCCCGGCGACTGTGCGCTTAGAAAGAGGAACGTTTGCTTTATGTGACCGATATAGGATTCAAACCTATAACCTTCTGATCCGTAGTCAGATGCTCTATTCAGTTGAGCTAATCGGCCGTGCTATAAGCCTGTTTTTTCAAAGTGACCGATATAGGATTCAAACCTATAACCTTCTGATCCGTAGTCAGATGCTCTATTCAGTTGAGCTAATCGGCCTGATTGATACAATATGGCTTTCGTTTCAAAAGCGATGCAAAAGTATATGTTTTATTTATTCCGACCAAAATTTTTCAGAAAAATCAGCCGATGCCACTATTCACGTTGCCGGCAGCATAGGGGAGCATGCCGTAGGCAGGCAAAAAAAATTTTTTTTAATAAAAAGGATTATGAAATACTTTTTTCGCATAATCGAATTTATATTTGCATTTGTGAATACGAGCCCACTTGCCGCGCATCGCATAGTGCGGGCGGCCAACATCAGGGTGGGACAGCCACGCATCCTAACGACAGACAATTCTCTTATTAGTTAACCTTACTAAAACCGTATTTCTTATGAAAACTGAAAAGATTCTTCAGGAGCTTGAGGTTAAGCACCCAGGCGAAAAGGAGTATTTGCAAGCCGTGCGCGAGGTACTTCTCTCTATCGAGCAAGTATATAACGAGCACCCCGAGTTTGAAAAAGCCAAAATCATCGAGCGTCTGGTTGAACCCGACCGTATTCTGACGTTCCGTGTGCCTTGGACCGACGACCAGGGCGAAGTTCATGTAAACTTGGGCTATCGCGTGCAGTTTAACAACGCCATTGGCCCGTACAAAGGTGGCTTGCGCTTCCACCCGTCGGTAACGCTTTCCATCCTTAAGTTCTTGGGTTTCGAACAAACCTTTAAGAACGCGCTGACAACTCTGCCCATGGGCGGCGCAAAGGGCGGTTCCGACTTCGCACCACGCGGCAAGAGCGACGCCGAGATTATGCGTTTCTGCCAGAGCTTTATGATTGAGGCTCACAAAGTACTCGGTCCGAACATGGACGTACCCGCCGGCGACATCGGTGTAGGCGGACGCGAAGTTGGCTACCTCTTCGGCATGTACAAGAAGCTCACGCACGAGCATACGGGTACGCTGACCGGCAAGGGCATGGAGTTCGGCGGCTCAATCCTTCGTCCTGAGGCTACGGGCTTCGGTGCTTGCTACTTCCTCGAGCAGATGCTGGCCGACGCCGGTACTACCATCAAGGGCAAGACCATTGCAGTCAGCGGATTCGGCAATGTGGCCTGGGGCGCTGTCAAGAAAGCCAACGAATTGGGCGCTAAAGTTGTTACGATCTCCGGACCTGACGGCTACGTATATGATCCCGAAGGCATTTCCGGCGAGAAAAACGAATACATGCTCGAACTTCGTGCCAGCGGCAACGATGTAGTGGCTCCCTATGCCGAGAAGTATCCGTCGGCAACCTTCGTGCCCGGACGCAAGCCTTGGGAGGTGAAGGTGGACATCGCTATGCCTTGCGCCACTCAGAACGAGTTGGGCGAGGAAGATGCCAAGCACCTGGTTGACAACGGCGTTCAGTTCGTCGTAGAAGTCAGCAACATGGGCTGCACGGCCGAGGCTATCGACTACTTCATCGGTCACAAGCTGCCGTTCGCTCCTGGTAAGGCTGCCAACTCCGGTGGCGTGGCTACGTCGGGCCTTGAAATGACCCAGAACGCCATGCACATCAGCTGGACCGCCGAAGAAGTGGACCGCTACCTGCATCAGATTATGAGCGACGTCCATGCTCAGTGCCTGCAGTACGGCAAAGACGCCGACGGCTATATCAACTATGTTCGCGGCGCTAATATCGCAGGCTTCATGAAGGTGGCTAACGCCATGCTGGCCCAGGGCGTCATCTAAGAGGCCCGTTGCGGATGCAGGGCCTATAGTGCTGCTGCGCCGCCATGCTATGCAACAGGTCGGTCGGAGAGTGTTTACTCTTCGGCCGACCCTCTTTTATGCGCGGTCGGAAAGGGGTGTGGGAAAATGGCATAATGGGATGAAAAAATTGCATTATGCAATCGTGAAATTGTATAATGCAATTTGAAAATTCTATTATGCAATAATTTTATTCCATAATGCAATTTTTCGGTCCGATTATGGAATTTTCCGGTGCTTCTGTGCGGTGGGGCTGCCGGCTTATGGCGTCTACCAGTTCTTGCCGTTCGACTGGCTGCGCCGACGGGCATTGTCGACTTTTTCGCGGGCGCGTTGCTCGGCCTGCTTAGTGAGGTTGAGCAGTTGCTCGAGTTGCTGCTTGGAGCGAGCCTGCTGCTGCTCGTCTTGTGCCGACTGCTGCTGCTGCTGACTGGGTTGCTTCTGTTTGTCGGGGCTTTGCGGCTGTGGCTGATTTTGGTTTCCGCCGCCTTTCTGCTCCTCGTCTTTGAGTTGTTTCTGGCACAGGGCGAGGTTATAGCGGGTGGCATCGTCGTGAGGGTCGTTGCGGAGTGCCTGCTTATAGCAGTCGATGGCCTGTCGCAGGTATTGCTGGCGTTCTTGCTGCTGGCTCTTGGCGGCAGCGGTCTGGTAGATGACGCCTTGGTTGTGGAACGACATGCTCCTATAGATGGGGTCGGTTTCAAGTTTGGCGGCTTCCTCAAACTTCTTCAGCGCGGCCTGCGTATTGCCCTTTGCCAGATAGGCATCGGCCAGGTCGAACAGTGCACGAGCATTCTTTTCGTTGGCCTTGAGGGCTTGCAGATAGTGTTGCTCGGCCTGGTCGAAGCGATTATGGTTGAAGTCTCTGTTGCCGTGGTGCATGTGGCGCCAACTGGCAGTCTGCGCCCACGTCAGGGTGGGAGCGAGCAGGAGCAGTAGGATGGCAAGCGTCTTCTTCATGGTCATGATTTGTGGGTGGCTCGGTCGAACAGGTGGAAGCGTTCCAGCCAGCGGTTGCGCTCGTCGAACAGCAGGAAGTCGAGTCCGAGCAGCAGGAGGATGGCGAGTGCGAAGAGGGGGAACTGTTCGTTGCGCTCGTCGAAGGCTTCGGTCACGCTGCTCTTCTTTAGTTTGCCCAGTTCGTCGAGCAGTATTTGCTGGGCGCTGTTATCGTCGTCCACGTGCAGATAGAGCCCGTTGCCGGCCTGAGCCACCTCGCGGGCCAGTTCCTCGTTGAGCCGGCTGACGACCGTATGGCCCTCGTCGTCGAGCAGGTTGCCGGCAGCTGTAGGTATGGGGGCTCCTTCGGCCGTGCCGATGCCCAGCACGAAAATCTTACGGCCGTTGTCGGCAACTTGGGCGGCGGCTTCGGCCGCATTGCCCAGATGGTCCTCGGCATCGGTGATGACAACGATGGCACGGCCCACGTCGGTCTGTTGGCTAAAGCTGTGGTCGGCCAGTTCGAGTGCGGCGGCGAGGTTTGTGCCTTGCGACGTCACGGTGCCCGTAGATAGCGTCTGGATGAATAGTTTGGCGGCGCCGCGGTCGGTGGTTAGCGGCAGTTGCGGATAGGCTTCGCCGGCGAAGATGCCCAGGGCGACGCGGTCGTTCTGCAGTGCATCGACGAGCGATAGAAGCAGGCGCTTGCTGCGTTGTAGTCGGTTCGGACTGGCGTCTTGTGCGAGCATGGAGTTCGATACGTCGAGCATGACGGCTACTTCGATGCCCTGCTTGGTCTGCTTGTGGGTGGAGAGTCCGTATTGCGGGCGTGCCAGCATCAGTGCCATCAGCGCGACGACCGCAAGTATCAGCGCAAAGCGAAAGTGTCGGCGTCCGGGCGACGTGCCTACGGACAGGTGCGACAGCATTGCGTCGTCGGCCAAGCGTCGTTCGGTCCTGCGGCGACGGCGGGCCGACAGCCAGTAGAGCACCGTCAGCACCGGTATGAGCAGGAGCAGGTAGAGAAATGCAGGACTTTCGAAGCGGAACATGGTCGTTTGAGTCGGTGGGGTTATGGGGGTGCGGACGGCGCCTATTCGGGCAGCCGGCGCCACAGCGTGTGCCGGAGCAGGAGTTCGAGCAGCAGCACGATGAGAGCCAGCAGCGCAAAGGGTTGATAGACCTCGTGGCGCTGGTCCTTATTGATGAGTTGGAGTTTAGTCTTCTCCAGTTTGTCAATGTCTTTGTATATGTCGCGAAGTCGGTCGTTGCTGTCGGCGGCATAGAAGAGTCCGCCGGTCAGTCGGGCTATTTCCTTCAGTGTCGAGGGGTCGACGCTGGTGTCAATGGGTGCCGAGTAGACTTCTCCGTTGGGCAGCACGGCCACCGCCTGATTGGTGACGCCGTTCGTACCCACCAGGATGGTGTAAATACGCACGTCGCTCTGCTGAGCCATCTCGGCGGCTGTAAGTGGCGATATCTCGCCCGCGTTGTTCTCGCCGTCAGTCAGCAGTATAACGACCTTGCTCTTGGCCTGGCTTGTCTGCAGATGGCTGATAGACGAGCTGATGCCCATGCCAATGGCCGTGCCCGGTGCAATGATGCCGGCTTCCTGCCAGCGGCACGTGATGTTCTGGAACATACTGAGCAGCGTAGCGTGGTCGGTGGTCAGCGGGCATTGCAGGAAGGCTTCGCCGCCGAAGAGTACGAGCCCGATTCGGTCGTTTGGCCGGCTGTTGATGAACTCCAGTGCCATTTTCTTGGCGGCCTCTATTCGGCTCGGCTGCAAGTCGGGCGTGAGCATGGAGGTCGATATGTCGACGGCAAGCAATATGTCGATGCCTTCGGTTTCCTTGTTCGTGAGCGAGGAATGGGTTTGCGGTCGCGCCAATACCACTACCACCAGCGCGAAGCATAGGAGCCGGAGCCAGAAAGGCAGTTCGGCCAGGCGGCTACGCCATGTGGGTTTCATGTCGGCATAGGCATCGGTGGTGGACACCTGCAGCGTGGGCCGGCGATGCCGTCGCACCAGATAGTGCCATAGCACAATTGGCACGCACAACAGCAATAGCCACAGTATGAGAGGATAGGCGAAAGTCATGGTCGGCACTTATGGACGGGCGGCAGTATGCGGGTTAGAAGAATATGTAGTAGATCTCGTAGCAGAGGTAGGCGAGCCAGCCGAAGCAAAGGGCTCCGAGCAGCCAGGTCAGCACCTCCCAGCGACGGCGCTTGCGGGCCAGTTCAATCTCGCCCACCTTCACGTAGGTGACCTTAGGCTGCCTGTTCTCGGCCTCGTGGTCGAGAGTGAGGCGAACGAGTTCCTTGGCACCTTCGAGCACCTGTTCGAGTTCGGCATGGTTGCTCTGGTATTTGGCAAACTTCACGAGGTCGGAAGTAGTGAGCACGTCGGTCAGGAGACGGTTCTGCTGGGGCGTAAGGCGGTCGTGCATGGCAGCCAGTATCTCGTCGGTCACGCGCTCATAGGTGAGCACGCCGAAACGTTCGTGCAGATAGCCGCGGATGCAGTCGGAAATGGTTTCGTATGCTTCGCGCAGGTTTGCCGTATTCACCTGTTCGAGCACGGCAAGGGCCTTGCGGTGGGCAGGTTCGGGCGGCATGACGACTACACGCCTCACTTCCGGTTTCCGATTCTTCAGCCGGCGCAGGCAAAGCACGAACAGGGCCAGCAGCGGGAACAAAAGGAATGCCACGAGCCAGTAGCGCCACTCGAAGGTAAACGGGTCGTCGACGGGGCCGTTCGGACCGTTGAACTGGTCTATGTGAACCGTGTCCACCTCGACGGTGTTGACGCGCAAGCCTACGACATCGCGCGACCACATCGTGTCGTTGTCGACCATCACATAGGGATGCAGCGAATAGAGGGTGCTGTCGAAACTGGTGATAAGGTAGCGCACCGACACCTCCATCCTGCGGCCCTCGTTGAGCCACGTGGTGTCGGGTTTGTTGGTCCGGACCACCTCGATGCCTGTCTGGAGCGGCTGCTCTTCGGAGTATTCGGGGAAGACCACGCGCTGTCCCTTGTCGGCACATACTTTGACGGTGAGCGTGGCCTGTTCGCCAATCAGAATGTCGGCACTGTCGAGCGCGGCGTCTACTATGACCTGCGCCTGCGATAGGGAAGGCACTGCGAAGGTCAGCCATGCTGTCAGGAACGATAGGAGTATGCGTGCGTTCATGGGGGTTTTCAGGAGCGATGTTTGAACAATCGGAGCAGAGCCTGCGTGGTGTCACCGTCCGTATAGAGCAGTGTGTGGTCGATGCCGCACTTCTGCAGTAATTGGTCTATGCCCTGCAGTTTCTGGTGCCACCATGCGGAATGAGCCGACCGTACTCTCGGGCTGGAAGTGTCTACCAACTGCGTGGTTCCCGTTTCGGCGTCGCGAAGGGTCAGCAGTCCGACGTCGGGCAACTGTTGCGCGAACGGGTCGGATAGTTGTACCGCCACGAGGTCGTGCTTTTTGGCCGCAATGTTCAGGTTTTTCGAATAGTCGTGCTTATCGAGGAAATCGGAAAACAGGAAGGCGATGCTGCTCCGCTTAGTGGTTCGCAGGAAATACTCGAGCCCCACGTTCAGGTCTGTATCGGTGCCGGTGGGGGTAATGTCGAGCATCTCGCGAAGAATATAGAGCACGTGCTTCCGGCCTTTCTTCGGCGGGATAAACTTCTCAATCCGGTCGCTGAAATAGATGGCCCCGATTTTGTCGTTATTCTGCAGCGCCGAAAATGCCAGCGTGGCGGCCGCCTCGATAGCCGTGTCCTGCTGCGTCTGTCTGCGGGTGCCAAACTGCTGGCTCGCGCTGACGTCAATCAGTAGCATGACGGTCAGTTCGCGCTCTTCTTCGTAGAGCTTGATATGCGGCCGCCCCGTTCGGGCCGTGACGTTCCAGTCGATGTCCCTCACGTCGTCGCCGGCAATATACTCGCGCACCTCGGCAAACGACATGCCATGCCCCTTGAAGGCGCTATGGTACTCGCCGGCAAAGATGTTTTGCGTCAAGGCTTTTGTCTTTATCTCGATGTGCCTGACGCGGCGAAACAGTTCCTGACTATCCACTGGCTAAATAGGTTTGTGCGCAACGGCCCCGGTGGCTTAGGGCACTTTCACTTTGTTGACAATTGACGCGATAATCGTGTCGCTCGACACCTCGTCGGCTTCGGCCTCGTAGGTCAGTCCGATGCGGTGGCGCATTACTTCGTAGGCCACCTCGTGTACGTCTTCCGGCACCACGTAGCCACGTCGGTGCAGGAAAGCCGTGGTGCGTGCGGCCAGCGCCATATTGATGCTGGCACGCGGACTGGCCCCGAAGGTGATATACCGTTGCAGTTCGTCGAGTCCATATTCGGCCGGCCGCCGGGTAGCGTTCACTAGGTCGGCAATATAGTAGGCGATGCTCTCATCTAAGTAGATGTCGGCCACCACCTGCCGTGCATGCAGGATGTCGGACAGGCTTACGACGGGGCGGATGGCTTCTTTGATTTCACCCGACAGGTGGCCTCGGATGATTGCCACCTCGTCGTTCTTTGCCGGATAGTCGACGATGGCTTTTAGCATAAAGCGGTCGACCTGAGCTTCGGGCAATGCGTAGGTTCCTTCTTGGTCGATGGGGTTTTGCGTGGCCAGTACGAGGAACGGATTAGGCAGCGCGAAGGTTTCATCGCCTATCGTGACCTGATGTTCTTCCATTGCTTCGAGAAGTGCGCTCTGCACTTTGGCGGGTGCGCGGTTGATTTCGTCGGCCAATATGAAGTTGGCGAACACGGGGCCTTTTTTGGTGCGGAAAGCTTCTTCGTGCTGCGAATAGACTATGGTGCCGACCAAATCGGCAGGCAAAAGGTCGGGCGTGAACTGGATGCGGCTGAATTGGCCGTCGATGAGCGCCGAAAGGGTTTTGACGGCGAGCGTTTTGGCAAGGCCGGGAACGCCTTCCAATAGGATGTGGCCGCCGCTGAGCAGGCCTGTGAGCAGCAACTCGGTCAGGCGCTCTTGTCCGATGATGCGGTGGCGCATTCCCTCGCGCAAATCGGTCAGGAAGCCCGTCTCGGCTTCGATGCGCATGTTCAGTTCGCGCAATTCTGCGGTTGTCATACGGTTGGTTCTTATGGGTTGGATGCGTGCGAATTTACTCTCGGCCAGCGGCAAAGGGAAATTTTTGCACGTGCTTTTTCGGAATTTTTGTCGGTTTATGGGGTCGGCAGGTCTTACCAGACATCGACGCGGTTTTTCTTGGGCACGAAGAGCGGGTCGCGCTTGGTTATGTTGAATGCCTTATACCAAGCGTCGATTTGAGGCAGGGCACCGTTTACGCGCCAGCGGCCCGGCGAGTGCGGGTCGGTCTTGTTGAATTGGCGGAGTTGTTCTTCGCGTATGTTCTGCGACCAAACGAATCCGTAGGATATGAAGAAGCGCTGCTCGGGCGTATATCCGTCGGCTTTCGACAGGGGATTTTTCTTCATGGCGTTTTGCAGGGCCTGATAGGCTACGTTAAGGCCGCCGTTGTCGGCTATGTTTTCGCCGAGGGTCAGTTTTCCGTTGGCGTACATGCCGGGGAGCACTTCGATTTTATTGAAGAACTGTTCCATGACCTTGGTGCGTTCCTCGAAATGTTTCTTGTCGGCCTCGGTCCACCAGTTGCTGAGGTTGCCGTCCTTATCGAACTGGCTGCCTTGGTCGTCGAATCCGTGGGTCATCTCGTGGCCTATGACAACGCCAATAGCGCCGTAGTTGACGGCATCATCGGCTGCGGGATTGAAGAAGGGCGGCTGAAGGATGCCTGCTGGGAAACAGATTTCGTTGGTAGTGGGATTGTAGTAGGCATTAACGGTCTGCGGCGTCATGAACCACTCGTCTTTCGTGGTGGGCTTGTTGGCTTTGCGTGCGATAACGTCGGCAATCGAGAACTCGGCGGCGTTGGCCAGGTTCTCGTAGTAGGAGAGGTCTTCGTCGATGGTGAGGGCGGAGTAGTCTTTCCACTTGTCAGGGTAGCCTATCTTCACGTAGAACGTGCTTAGTTTCTCGAGTGCTTTCTGCTTGGTGTCGTCGCTCATCCATGTGCTTGCCTGAATTCTCTCGCCGAGTGCCTGCTGCAGGTTGCCCACCAGTTCGAGCATGCGTTGCTTGGACGATTCGGGGAAATACTTCTCGACGTACATTTTGCCGACGGCCATGCCCAGGACTCCTTCGACCACGCTGACGGCACGCTTCCATCGCGGACGGTCTTCCTCGGCGCCGTTCATTGTCTTGGAGTAGAAGTTGAAACTTGCTTCGCGGAACTGGTCGTCCAAGGCATTGGCGGCATCGTCAATGACTTTGAAGGCGGCATAGTTCTTGAGTGATTCGAGGGGAGTGTCTTGCAGGATTTTTCCTACTTCGAGGATGGGTTCGGGCTGGTTCAGGTCGACTTGTGCGACGGTGGGGTAGCCTATGGCCAGCAGGATGTTGCCCCAGTCGATGCCGGGATAGTTCACCACGAGGTCGTTGTAGGTCATCTTGTGGTAGTTTCCTTCAACGTCGCGCATCTGGGTGGCCGAATAGCTGGCCTTGGCGATGCGGGTCTCTATGGCGAGGACGTCGTTCATCTTCTTCTCGGCGGCTTCGTCGGTGTCGCCGGTCAGCAGGAATAGTTGCTTGACGTATTGGCGGTAGGCGTCGCGCACTTTCGCGGTGGGCTCGTCGTCGTTGAGGTAGTAGTCGCGCTCACCCATAGAGAGGCCGCCCTGTCCGATGCCGACAATGTTCTGCGCGGCATTGCGGAGGTCGGCTCCGATACCGATGCCGAACATCATGGCGCCTATTCCGCGGCGTTCCAACTGTGCCATGACGAGTTGGTATTCCTGGCGCGAGCGGATGTCATAGACTTTGCGGAGCACGGGCTTGATGGGCTCGTAGCCTTCTTGGTTGCGGCGCACGCTGTCCATGGCCAGTTTGTAGAGCGAACCGATTTTCTGGCCCAGACTGCCTTGTTCCTGGGGCGTGGAAGCCAGTTCGGTGATGAGGTCGCGTATTTGTTTCTGATTGTTCTCCGAGAGGACGTTGAATTGGCCGTAGCGGCTGAACTCGGGAGTAAGCGGATGTTGCTTGATCCAGTTGCCGCCGGCAAATTCGTAGAAGTCGGTGCCGGGTTTGACCGAGGTGTCCATGCCTTGCGTGTTGAGGCCGGTGGAGTTGGTTTGCGCAGCGACCGACAGGCTTATTGTGGTCATAGCGATGAGGATTAGAATTTTTTTCATATGGCTTTTGTTTGTTGATAGTCTTCTTCTGCGGCTTCCCATTCAGCCATGGCGGCTTCGAGTTCCTTTTGCAGGGCGACGTAGTCCTGTGCTAGTTGGCTGTCGGAGGCGCCTTCGGGTGTGGCGATCTGTTCTTCGAGTGCGGCGATGGCTTGTTCCTTGTCGGCTACTGCAGCTTCGGCTTCGGCCACGCGTTTCTCTGCGCGGCGAAGCAGGCGTTGCTGCTCTTTTTGTGCTTCGTAGGACTGTTTTCCCTGCGAGGGCGGCTCGGCTTCTGCGGGCTGCGGGTCGGACTTATAGGTGTTGTAGTCGCGCAGGTCGTCGAGTTGCTTTTTGCGAAGGTAGTCGTAGATGTCGCCGATATGCTCGCTGACGGTGGCATGGTGGAACTCGTAGATGCGCGTGGCCAGTCCGTCGAGGAATCCGCGGTCGTGGCTCACGACGATGAGTGTGCCGTCGAAGGCGAGCAGGGCTTCCTTGAGCACGTCCTTGGTGCGCATGTCGAGGTGGTTGGTGGGCTCGTCGAGGATAAGGAAGTTGACGGGCTGAAGCAGGAGGCGAATCATGGCGAGCCTGCTACGCTCGCCGCCGCTAAGCACCTTGACTTTTTTGTCGCTTGCGGGGCCGCCGAACATAAAGGCTCCCAATATGTCGCGCAGATGCAGGCGCACGTCGCCCGTAGCCACCTGGTCGATAGTCTCATAGACGGTCAGGTTGTCATCGAGCAACTGGGCCTGATTTTGGGCATAGTAGCCGATTTGCACGTTCTGCGCGATTTTCAGCGTGCCGTCGTGGTCGATTTCACGCATGATGCACTTGACAAGCGTGCTCTTTCCCTCGCCGTTCTTACCCACGAACGCCACCTTATCGCCGCGCCGGAGCGTCAGACCGACGTGCCGGAACACGCAATGGTCGCCGTACGACTTGGAAACGTCGTCGCAGACGAGCGGATAGTCGCCGCTGCGCAGGCAGGGCGGAAATTTCAGGTGAAGTTCGTCGCGCTCGACGTCGTCAATCTCTATCGGGACGATTTTATTGAGTTGCTTGATGCGGCTCTGCACCTGCACGGCCTTTGTAGGCTTGTAGCGGAACCGCTCAATGAAGTCCTTGATGTCGGCAATCTCCTTTTGCTGGTTCTCATAGGCGCGCAATTGCTGTTCGCGGCGCTCGGTGCGCAGCCGCACGAAGTCGTCGTAGGCCACGCGGTAGTCGTAGAGCCGTCCGCACGATATTTCCATGGTGCGCTGCGTGACGCGGTTCAGGAACACGCGGTCGTGGCTCACGAGCACTACGCTGCATCCGCTTCTGACCAGTTGCTGCTCGAGCCAGGCTATGCTTTCGATGTCGAGGTGGTTGGTGGGCTCGTCGAGCAGCAGGATGTCGGGGCGCTGCAACAGGATTTTGGCCAGTTCGATACGCATGCGCCATCCGCCGCTGAACTCTTTGGTGGGGCGGTCGAGGTCGGCCGGCTCGAAACCCAGTCCGAGCAGCGTGCGCTCCAGTTCGGCCTGATAGTTGTCGCCGCCTATGAGCCGGTAGCGCTCGCTAAGATGCGAGAAACGCTCTACGAGCCGCATATAGTCGGCGCTGTCCGTGTCGGTGCGTTCGGCCAATGCGCGGCGGTCGCTGTCAATCTGGCCGGCAAGCCGCTGCAGGTGGTCGAAGACCTTTTCCGTCTCGCAGCGCACCGTAGTGTCGTCGGCCAGTTGCATGACCTGCGGCAGATAGCCGATAGTGGTGTCGTTGTCCACGGCCACGCTTCCCGACGTCGGGCGCTGCAAGCCGGCCAGCACCTTTAGCAGCGTCGATTTTCCCGCACCATTGCGGCCCACCAGCGCTACGCGCTCCTTCGGGTTGATGACGAAGGAGAGGTCGCGGAATAGGGTGCGGTCGCTGAACTCTATGGCGAGGTTTTGGGCGGAAAGCATTTCGGCAGGCTTGTAAGTGCTATGAAATCAGTGTGTTATGGGACGCGAAAATTGCATTATGCAATTTGAAAATTCCATTATGCAATTTCGAAATTGTATTATGCAATTTTTCGATGCCATTATGCAATTTTCGCAGGCGGCTATGGGGCGCGTCCGACAACTTACAAAGGTAGCGAAAAAGGCCGATTTGCCGGCTCATTTTAAGTTTATTTGACATTGCCGCCTACGAAAATCGGCCCGTCCCCCGAGGGGAACGAGCCGACAGTGGTATGGATGGCGTCGCCGGGCCTATTGCATCGAGCCGCCCACTATGTCGAGCAGTTCGGCTGTAATGGCCTGCTGGCGCGTCTTGTTGTACTGCAGCGTCAGGTCGTGGAGCATTTCGTCGGCATTGTCGGTGGCCACTTGCATGGCAACGACGCGTGCGGCATGTTCCGAGGCCAGACTGTCGAGCAGAGCGGTGTAGAGTTTCAGATGCAAGGCGCGCGGAATGAGTTTAGTGATGAGTTCCTCCTTCGAAGGCTCGACGATGTAGTCGAGAAGCATCTGTCCGCCAGCGGCACCGGCCTGTGCGTCGGTGGAAGCCACCTCGGCAGGCAGGAAAGTGTCTTCGGTGAGCACTTGCTTACCGGTCGACACGAAATGCTGGTAGATGAGGTCGACATGGTCTATCTCGCCGTCGACGAACCGCTGCATAATCTCTTCGGCCAACAGGGTGGTGGCTTCGTAGTTGGTGTGGTCGAGCAGTGCGTTATAGTCGGCCTTGACGGGGAGTCCCTTCTTCTGGGCGGCTTCGGCACCTTTTCGGCCGATGGCATAGACGGTGTCGATGGTCACGCCCGACTTCTTGTAGGTTTCCACCCGCTTGTCGAGCAGTCGGATGACGTTGCTGTTGAACGCACCGCATAGGCTCGAGTTGGAGGTCAGCACAATGACGGCCACGCGATTGACGGGGCGTTCGACGGCATAGGCCGACTGCACGTCGGCATCAAGCGTGGCGATGAGCGCCTGCATGACGCGTTCGATGCGATGCTGGTAGGGCTGCATGTTCTCGATGAGTTTCTGCGCCCCATGGAGCTTCGCGCTCGCAACCATCTTCATCGCGCTCGTAATCTTGCGCGTGGAGTTGACGGAATTAATCCGGTTTTTGACTTCTTTTAGCGACGGCATTATTTGTACTGTTCGGCCACGTCGGCAGCCACTTTTTCGATTCGGTCGGTTACTTCTTTGGTCAGGTTACCCTTGGCAATGGGCTCGAGAATGCTCTCGCGCTCGTTGCTGTGAACGAGTTGCAGGAAGTTGGTCTGGAAGTCTTCCACTTTCTCGACGGGGATGTTGCGCAACAGGCCGTTGATGCCGCAGTAGAGGATTGCCACCTGGTCTTCTACGGCCATGGGGCTGTACTGCTTCTGTATGAGCAACTGGTTGTTCTTGCGGCCGCGGTCGATGGTCATAGCGGTGACGGCGTCCATGTCCGAGGAGAACTTCGCAAAGGCTTCGAGCTCGCGGTATTGGGCTTGGTCAATCTTCAGCGTGCCTGCCACTTTTTTCATGCTCTTAATCTGAGCGGCGCCTCCCACACGGCTGACGGAGATTCCGACGTCGATAGCGGGGCGCTGGCCGCGGTTGAACAGATTGGTGTCAAGGTAAATCTGACCGTCGGTAATGGAAATGACGTTGGTCGGTATGTAGGCCGACACGTCGCCTGCTTGCGTCTCGATGATAGGCAGTGCAGTGAGCGAACCGCCGCCTTTAACTTTTCCCTGCATGCATGCGGGCAGGTCGTTCATCTGGCGTGCGACTTCGTCCTGGGCATTAATCTTTGCAGCACGCTCCAGCAGGCGCGAGTGCAAGTAGAAAACGTCTCCGGGGTACGCCTCGCGTCCGGACGGACGACGCAGGATGAGCGAAACCTCACGGTAGGCCACGGCCTGCTTAGAGAGATCGTCGTAGACAACAAGGGCGTGCAAGCCGCGGTCGCGGAAGTATTCGCCGATGGCAGCACCGGCAAACGGTGCAAAATACTGCAGGGCGGCCGGCTCAGAGGCGGTTGCCGACACGACAATGGTGTAGGGCATGGCGCCAAACTGCTTCAGCGTGTTTACCGTAGCAGCCACGGTCGAAGCCTTTTGGCCGATGGCCACATAAATACAGTACACGGGGTCGCCCTTCTCGTAGTTTTCCTTCTGATTGATAATCGTGTCGATGGCAATGGCCGTCTTGCCGGTCTGGCGGTCGCCGATGATAAGTTCACGCTGACCGCGGCCGATAGGTATCATGGAGTCGACGGCTTTCAGTCCCGTCTGGAGCGCCTGGCTTACGGGCTGGCGATAAATCACGCCCGGGGCCTTGCGGTCGAGAGGCATGAGAAATTTCTCGCCCTCGATGGCGGGGCCTCCGTCAAGCGGCTGGCCCAGCGGGTTTATGACACGGCCCAACATGCTGTCGCAAACTTCGATGGAGGCTACCTTTCCGGTGCGTTTCACGCTCTGGCCTTCTTTTATGCCTTCGGAAGGACCCATCAGCACGGCTCCCACGTTGTCTTCCTCAAGGTTCATGGCTACGCCCATAACGCCGTTCTCGAACTCGATAAGCTCGTTCTCGGTCACATTCGTCAGGCCGTAGATTCGCGCTACGCCATCGCCGATGGTGAGTACGGTGCCAATTTCTTCGAATTGTATGTTGGAGTTGATATCCTGCAGTTTTTTCAATAGGATATCGGAAACTTCGCTTGGGTTAATGTTGTTAGGCATTTTGTTTGGGATGGAGTGAAGTGAAATGATGTAATGGTTAGACTGCTCTGTGAGGCGGCTATGAAAGTTCGCGTTGCAAGCGTGCAAGTTGGGCTTTCAGGCTCGCATCATAGCGATAGGTGTCGTACTGGAGTATGAATCCTCCCTTCAGGTCGGGGTCGATGGCTGTTTCGAATAGCAAGTTGGTCCGTACCTTTTCCTCAACCACCTTTTTCAGGCGCTCCTGGGTCGATTCGCTTACGGGCGCGGCCAGGGTGAGCTTGCCGCGGACAATGTTCTTTGCCTTCAGGTAGGCCGACATATAGGCATTGGCAATGAACACCATCTGCTCGGTGCGGCGGTTGCCTACAACCAGTTCGAAAAACTTGGATGTGGACAGCGAGCACGCATGCTCGCCGCCGATGGCTGCCTGGAGCACGTCGATTTTCTGCTGGTCGGTGACGACCGGATTGTTGAGCGTGGGCTGAAGCACGGGCTGTGCCAGAAATGCCTGGCTCAGGCTGTGCATTTCCTCGTACACGGCATCCTCTTCTTTGTTTTCCGTGGCAAATTTGAGCAGTGTCTTTGCGTATCGGCTTGCTATAACGCCTATGTCCATATTGCGTCTGAGTGGTTTAATGGGGTGAGTGATGGAAGGGAGTAGGGGGCTCCGGCAGAACCGTATGCGGCGAGTCTACTCCATATTGTTGAGAATGCGTTCCAGATACTTTTCCTGCTCTTCGTTGGACTGAAGTTTTTCTTGCAGCAGTTTTTCGGCAATCTGGACAGAGAGGTTGGCCACCTGGCTACGCGCATCTCGCAACACGCGCTCCTTTTCGGCCACGATGTGGCTCTGGGCCTCCTCTATGATTTGCGCACCCTCTTGTTGCGCCTTTCCGCGAGCCTCGGCGATAATGTGCTCCTTTGTGGCCATTGCCTCTTGGATGATTCGGGCTTGCTTCTCGCTGGCTTCCTTTAGGATTTGGTCGCTCTGCGCCTTGATGCCGGCCAGTTTCTCATTGGCCAGACGGGCGTTCTTAAGCGAATCGTCGATAAAGTTCTTGCGCTCCTCCACCGCCTTTGTGATGGTGGGAAAGGCAAAGAATGCCAGCACCAGAAACACTACCAAAAAAGACAATAGCATCCAGAACATCAGACCGAAGTCCGGAGTAAGTATGGATGGCAAATTTCCCATTTTTGACAGGTTTGTTCTTTGTGTTTGTTAAGTGGTGGTTTCCCTTGTCAGGTCTGTGGCTTACTGGTTGATGGCAAGGAAGCAGACAACTACGGCAAAGAGGGCAACACCTTCAATAAGACCAGCGGCGATAATCATGTTGGTCATGATGCTTCCCTTTACTTCCGGCTGGCGTGCGATAGCCTCCATGGCCGAACCGCCAATCTTACCGATGCCTAAACCAGCACCAATCGTGGCTAAACCTGCGCCAAATCCGGCGCCCATCTTTGCAAGTCCTGCTGCAGCGGCGGCAGCTTCTAAAATTGCGAACATAATTCTGAGTTTTTTAAGTGGTTATTATTTAATGTTATTTCGTTTGAAGCAGAGTTGCGACCTGTCGGTAGACATCCTTGGCCCATTCGATGTCGTTGCCGAGGGGCACGTGCACGGGATGGTCTTGTCCGTCGACTACAATGAGCAGTTGGTAGGAGTCGGGCAACTGTGCGACGGCGGCATTGTTGAACGTGACGGCCGTAATACGAGCCTTTTCGATGGCCGTATGGTCGTACACCAGAATGTTGGGGTAGTCGAGCAGTGCGCCTATGGGCTCGTTGCTGCGCATCGGGTTGACGACGACGATGTTAAGCGGCTCGCCATATTGGGCTATGCTGTCGTCGAGGGTGGCCGTGGGAGCGGCGGGTTCGACAGGTGTCTTTTTCTGTAGGCTTATATATATAAGGAGTAGCAAGGTGAAGACGGCTCCGGCGGCTATGATGCCGACGGGTCCCATATAGCCGATTCCGACGCCCATTACGGCAACGGCGGCCAGGATTAGGATGGTCATCAGTGTCTTGCTTAGGGTGTTCATGGCTACGGGGTTGTGTTTAGTTTTCTTCGTGCTGCGGGTGGGCCAGTCCTATGAAGATGGCGCTGAGCATGGTGAAGATGTATGCCTGGAGGAAGGCAACGAGCAGTTCGAGGCAGTTCATGAACAGCAGCATCAGGAAGCTGACGAAGGTCATGGACGTGCCCATCTCTTTGCTTATGCCAAAGGTGATGAAGATTAGGCAGGTGAGCGACAGGATGATGGTGTGGCCGCCGAACATGTTGGCGAACAGTCGCACCATAAGCGCGAAGGGTTTTGTGAATATGCCGATGATTTCTACCACGGGCATGAGCGGAATCGGGCACTTGATGAGCATTGGCACATCAGGCCAGAGGATTTCTTTCCAGTAGTGTTTGCTGCCGAAGATATTGACGAGCAGGAATGTGATAAAGGCGAGCAGGAACGTGATGGAGATGTTGCCCGTCACGTTGGCTCCGCCGGGGAAGATGGGTATCAGGCCCATCAGATTGGTAATGAAAAGGAAGAAGAACACCGTCAACAAGTAGGGTGCGTAGGGCTTGTAGTGTTTTTCGCCTATGCAACTTTTGATTACATCGTCGTGGATGTACATGGTCAAAGTCTCAATGGCGCCGACAAAGCCCTTCGGCGCTTCTTTCGTTATGTCGTGCTTCTTGTACCAGCGGGCACAGGGGATGAAGATTATGAGCAGGATGAAGATGTTTATCCAAATCTGCAGCACGTCTTTGGTGATGGACAGGTCCCAAGGCCTGTCGTCGTATCCTTCTTCGTAGATTTTGCCTTTGCGGTTCTCGTCGATGTAGAAGCCGTTGTAGTGGTGGCCTTCCTCATGCAGCCGCTTCGACGAGAATATCTCCCAGCCGCCTTGGTGGTGCTTGACAATCACCGGGAGGTAGATGCTGATGTGTTTCCCGTTCCAGGTGGTGATATGCCAGTCGTAAGCGTCGCTCAGGTGGCTGAAAACGATTTCTTGCACGTCGACGGGCTTTGCTTCGGGCGTGGTTTCGTGCTGCGCGGTAAGCGTGCCGATTCCTGCAAGGAAGAAGCATCCGACAAGGCTTATTTTCTTGAGTATGTTCATAGGTGTGTGTTTCTGTTGCATCATGCTTCGTCGTCGCGCTGTCGTTCGGCCTTGATGTGGCATAGGCTTGTGCCGATAAGACTGACGAGGAAGAAGATTCCTACGTTGATGACGAAGAGGATATGTAGGGGGCCGCCGAGCATCACATAGGCCAGTATGGCGGCCAGGGTGAGCAGCAGGCGTATGCCCTTGAAGAGCATATAGGTGCCAATGAGCGTGGGGCTCTGGCTACGGCGCTGTCGTTCGGTGGCCTTAAGTTCGAGCACCGAAAGCAGTGCGAAGCAGACGAGCGGTATTACGACGATGAGCCACAGGGCACGCGGATAGTCGGCGGCCTGCTTGCAATATTGCGACTCGATGGCGTAGAGCACGATGGCCACTATGGAGAGGGCCGACGTGACGGCGGCTATCGAGCGGGGGTATTGTAGCAATGTGTGGGTCGTCGGTGTCATCGGTTGGTTAGAGTTCTACGCAGATGGATACTTTATTCTGGGCCACTTCGACGAAGCCGCCTTTGACGGCTTGCTCAAAGTTCTCGTCGCCCGTGCAGGTGATGATGCCGGCAGAGAGGCTCGAGATGATGGGGGCGTGCCCCTTGAGAATCTCAAAGCGTCCTTTCTCGCCCGGCACGACTATGGAGTCGGCCTGCGCCTCGAACAAGACGTTCTCGGGCGATACGATGGTGACGTGCAGCCTGTTGGGAACGACGTTCCACTCTACGGAGTTGCCTTGTTTCTTTGTGATTTCTTTCGCCATCTTTATTTAGCGCTTTCCAGAAGTTTGCGTCCTTTTTCTATTGCGTCGTCGATTGTGCCGACGTTAAGGAAGGCCTGTTCGGGAAGATAGTCCACTTCGCCGTCAAGTATCATGTTAAATCCGCGGATGACTTCTTCGATGGGAACCATCACGCCTGCAACGCCCGTAAACTTCTCTGCAACGGTGAACGGCTGGGAGAGGAAGCGCTGCACGCGGCGGGCGCGGTTCACGGTCAGTTTGTCTTCGTCCGACAACTCGTCCATGCCGAGGATGGCGATAATGTCCTGGAGTTCGTTGTACTTCTGAAGGATTTGTTTGACGCGTTGTGCGCAGTCGTAGTGCTCTTGTCCGACGATGTTCGGGTCGAGAATTCGCGACGTGGATGCGAGCGGGTCGACGGCGGGATAGATGCCCAGCTCCGTAATCTTACGGCTCAGCACGGTGGTGGCGTCGAGGTGGGTGAAGGTAGTGGCGGGTGCGGGGTCGGTAAGGTCGTCGGCGGGCACATATACGGCCTGTATCGATGTGATAGAGCCGTTCTTGGTCGACGTGATACGCTCCTGCATCGCTCCCATCTCACTGGCCAGCGTGGGCTGGTAGCCTACGGCCGACGGCATGCGTCCGAGCAGAGCGGATACCTCGGAACCGGCCTGGGTGAAACGGAAAATGTTGTCGATGAAGAATAGGATGTCGGTCTGTTTGCCCTCGGCTGCGCCGGCATCGCGGAACGATTCGGCGATGGAAAGTCCCGACAGCGCTACGCTCGAGCGCGCTCCGGGCGGCTCATTCATCTGTCCGTAGACAAGCGTAGCCTGGCTCTTGGCCACTTCGTCGTAGTCGACTTTCGTAAGGTCCCATTCGCCGCGTTCCATGGCTTCGGTGAACTCCTTGCCATACTTGATGACGCCCGACTCAATCATTTCGCGCAAGAGGTCGTTGCCCTCGCGGGTTCGCTCACCCACGCCGGCAAACACGGAGAAGCCGTCGTGGCCCTTGGCGATGTTGTTGATCAATTCCATAATGAGCACGGTCTTGCCCACGCCTGCGCCGCCGAAGAGGCCGGTCTTGCCGCCCTTTGAGTAGGGCTCGAGCAGGTCGATTACCTTGATGCCGGTGTAGAGCACTTCCTGGCTGGTCTTCAGCTCTTGGAAGTCGGGGGCTTCGCGGTGGATGGGGTAGGCGTTGCCAGTCTTGTCAACCGGACGGAGGCCGTCGATGGTGTCGCCGATAACGTTCATCATGCGTCCCTTAATCTGTTCGCCCGTGGGCATGGTGATGGGGGCGCCGAGGGCTTTCACCTCGAGGCCGCGCATAAGGCCGTCGGTGTTGTCCATAGCAACGGTGCGCACGGTGTCTTCGCCGAGGTGCTGCTGCACTTCGATGATGATTTTGCGCCCATCGGGATGGGTCACTTCAAGGGCTTCGTGGATTTTGGGGAGTACTTCAGAGGCGGGAAGGCCGTTAGTGTCGAACGACACGTCAATCACCGGACCGATAATCTGCGAGATTTTGCCGGATTTTATAGGGGAGTTCTTTTCCATGGTTTAACAATTTGGTGCAAAGATAGGTAAAAATGGTCAAATCCGTACGAATTCGCGCGCGTTTTTTAGGAGTATTTGTCGGCGCGGGTATGTATTGTCGCGGTAGCATACTTTCGTTCAGTCAGTTAGCGGTTTTTCGGCGGGGTCGCATAAGGTTGCCGGCTGGGCGAATTGGGAGGGGCTGAAATTGCATAATCGGATTTTCAGATTGCATAATGCAATTTTCAGATTGTATAATTGAATTTTTCGATTCCATAATGCAATTTTCGGGTGTGATTATGTGGCTGGCTGACAATGTGATACGATGGACTGAAAACAAAATCGGCCCGAACCGCGGACGGTTCGGACCGATGGGTGTGTCGGTGGTGCGGGGCGATGCTATAGGAGCGTGTTGCAAATCCAGAATACCACGCCTCCGCAGAGTGCTCCTGCCAGCAGTTTGGGCAGGAAGTGGGCGACGTACCAGCGTAGCGTGACGCCCTCGATGCGCCATAGCGCGAAGCCGGCCAATGTGCCGAACGGGAGCAAGGTGCCTCCGATGGCGGTGCAGTAGCTCAGCAGGGGCCACAACTGGCCTCCGGGCTGGGCGAACTCGGCCGTGGAGTGGGAGAAGGTCTGCATGCTGGTGAAGACTATGGCCACGTTGTTGCTGAATGCCGACAATACGCCGGCGCAAGTGCCCACCAGATAGGCGCTATGGGTGTGTGTGTCGACCCAACCGCACAAGTCGCGGAAAAAGCCCGACTCCTCGACGGCTCCTATCATCAGCGTGAGGCCTATCACAAAGAGAATGTTCTGCAGGTTCTGGTGCTGCAGGGCCTGGGGCTGCCTTTTGCGCACCATGTAGTCCGTGCCAATCAAGTGGCGGTTGCTGATTTCGTTGACAATCCATAGGAATGCGAGCACGCATAAGGCTCCGAGAAAGGCCGGCAGATGTGTGATTCGGTGGAATGTGGGAATGAACCAAAGTCCGCCTATGCCCACGACGAACAGGATAATGCGCTGCGTGTAGTTGAGGCGCGTGTCGTCGCCGCGGTAGGGGAGCGTGTAGCGCGAGGTCCGCATGGTGCGCGGAAGACTCCGTTGTATGAGCCAGGTGGTCACTACGAACACGGCCAGGCAAGGCAGGGCCAGGCGTGCGGCATAGAGCGTCGGCTCGACCAGGCCGCTGTTCCAGAGCGCCAGACTCGTGGTGTCGCCAATCACCGTAAAGGCACCGCCGCAGTTGGCGGCAAGTACGATGGCACAACCAAAGGCAAAGCGCAGGCGGCCTTCGGGAATGAGCGAGTGCGATACGGCAAGCATCAGGCAGGCCGTGGTCAGGTTGTCCAGATTAGCGGAGAGCAGAAACGTTACAATAGCCGTGACCCAAAGAAAGCGGCGCGGACTGCGCGTGTAGAGCAACCTTTGCAGGAAGTCGAAGCACCCGTTGTTGTCGAGCACCTCGACAATGGTCATCGTGGCTATGAGAAACAGCACGAGGTTGGCCGCCTGGATGAAATAGTTTAGGAACAGATGCTGCGCGATATAGTCCTTGACTCCTCCGATGGTGGCCCCGTCGGCCGCCATAAGGTCGCGGAAGTCCTGTCCGTGCTCGGCGGTCACGAAGTCGGTGCCGAAACACAGGTACACAATCCAGCACAACACGCCGATAAACATGGCGACGGCGGCCTTGTTGGCGCGGTGGATTTGCTCGGTGGAGATGAGCACCACGCCTATGAGAAAGAGCAGAAGGATATAAATCGACATAAATCGAGGGTTTGAACGTTGAAAAAAAGATGGTTGCGTGCGCGTCTGCGCCTATTCCGTTATGCAAAGTTACGGTTTCTTGCGTTTCTTGACCAAACATTTGCCACGCTTTTATCATCTTGCGGGCCGCGAAGCGCCACATTTTGCTCCGGAAATCAAAAAAAATAGATAAAAAGTGGGCAAAAGGCATAGAAATGTCAGCCGTTTCAATAAAAATCTGTATTTTTGTGCCCAAATTGTCTTTACTATGCGCAAGCATCTCATTGCATTCCTATCGTTGTGGCTTGTACTGTCGTCGTGCGGCAGTTATAATAACATCTACAAGACACGCGATTTCCTATATAAGTATGAGGCCGCCAAGCAAATCTATGCCGAGGGCCAGTACAACCGTGCCTACCTGCTGCTCGACCAATGTCTGCAGTCGCTGAAGGGTACGGAATACGGCGAAGAGGCACTATATCTGGCAGCCATGGCTCAGCTCCGCTCAAAGAGCTATGGCGGTGCCTCGGCCTACTTTAAGAAATACTACGAGGCCTATCCCAACGGCCTGTTTGCCGAAGAGGCGCAGTTCAATGCCGCCGTTGCGCTTTATCTTGCTACTCCTGAGCCCAAACTCGACCAGTCTGAGACGATGGACGCCATTCGGATGTTCCAGGAATTCCTTGATTCCTATCCGACCAGCAGTCTTCGCGAAAGCGCGCAAAGTAAAATCTTCGAACTGCAAGACAAACTGGTGGAGAAGCAGTATCTCACCGCCAAGCTCTACTATGACCTGGGCAGCTACATCGGCAACGGCGTCAACGGCAACTATCAGGCCTGCATCGTAACCGCAGAAAACGCCATACGCGACTTTCCTTACAGCAACCGCCGCGAAGAATTTGCCATACTTGTGGTTCGCGCCAAGTTCGAGTATGCTAAAAACAGCGTGCCGGCCCGTCAGGAAGAGCGCTACTCCAATGCCATCGACGAATACTACGGATTCCTCAACGAATACCCCGAGTCCTCCTATCGCAAGGAAGCCACCAAACTCTACGAATCCGTACCCGAGCGATTCAGAAAACAATCAGAATAAACAACAAGAATATGGACTACAAAAACAGTAAAGCTCCAACCAACACCGTAACCCACAACGTGATGGATTTCGCACGCGGAACGGGAAACATCTATGAGAGCGTCGTCATCATGTCTAAGCGAGCCAACCAAATCGCAAGCCAGATGAAGGAAGACCTTAACAAAAAACTCAAGGAGTTTGCCCATTCGAACGAAAACCTTGAGGAAGTGTTCGAGAACCGCGAGCAAATCGAAATATCGAAGTATTACGAGAAACTGCCGAAACCGACTCTCATCGCCACCGACGAATTTTTGCACGACAAAATCTATTACAAAAATCCGGCGAAGGATAGAGACAACCTCGACGAATAGTCTGTCCGCACGCCAGTTCGTGCCGTCGGTTCACAGGCCCGTGCGGCAGGGCAGGGCGATAATCCCACAGAAATATGATACAGCGCATACAGAGCGTTTACTTATTATTGGCCGGAATCGTTTCGGCCATTTCCATCTTTTTCCCTATGCAGCCAGGCAGGGCGTGGGTCGTGGCAAGCGGGCTGATAGCCATCGCGTGCTTTCTGACCGTGTTCGCCTTCCGCAACCGTATGCGCCAGAAGCGCATGTGCGGCCTGTGGATGACTTTGTGCAGCCTGCAGGTCATTGCCTTTGCTGTGTTTGCTTTTCATAATAAGGAGTACGACTGGAGCATACTGCTTCCGCTGGTCTCCGAACTTTTCCTGTGGCTGGCCAGCCGTGCCATCGCCCGCGACGAGGCACTTGTGCGCGCCGCCGACAGGATAAGATAGAAAAACTCTTATCGTCATGAGCCTAAACAGAGTCATGTTAATCGGAAACGTGGGCAAAGAGCCCCTAATCCGCTATGTGGCCGAGGGAGTGTGTACGGCAAGTTTCACATTGGCCACTACCACGCCCGGCTACACCTTGCCCAACGGCACGCAAGTGCCTGAGCGCACCGAATGGCATAATATTCTCCTTTGGCGCGAGCAGGCAAAGACAGTGGAAAGATTTGTGCGGAAAGGCGATAAGTTATATGTAGAAGGCGAATTGCGTACGCGAAGTTATACGGACAAGAATGGCAACGTTCGATACATCACTGAGGTGTGGGGAACGCGCATAGAGATTTTCAACTACCGTAATAGCGAAGCGGCGGCGCAGCCTGAAACCCCTCAACAACCCATCGAAAGTGCCGCGTCTCAACCTTCAGCCGACAGCGACGAACTTCCTTTCTAACGGTGTCCCGCAGTTTTTTTTCTGGCACCTTACGGAGACGGCCCGCGAACTAATGGAGTCGTTTCCGGCTCTGCGTCGCTATGAGGAGGAACTTAGTGGATTCCGCAGTGAGAAGCGGCGTGCCGAGCGATTGGCCGCACGTGCGCTGTTGTTGCAGGTGCTGGGCGAGAATTTCACCATAGTCTATACGCCGGAGGGACGGCCTTGTCTGGCCACGGCATCGGGCAGCGAGCCCACGCCATGGCATCTCTCCATTTCCGACACGGGCCCGTTCGTGGCCATGTCGCTGGCTCCGTTCGCGCACGGTATGGACGTGGAGGCCTACGACCCTCGTGCGCTTCGGCTGGCCCGTCGTTTCCTGAGCGACGACGAGTTGCGCGAGTTCGCTCCCGATGCGCGTATGGCGACGCTGCTATGGAGCGCCAAGGAAGCCGTGTTCAAGCGCGTCGAAGAACAATCCGACCTGACCATTTCGCAGATACGCCTGCACCGCCGCACCGACCTCTTGCTCGACGCCACGTGGCCTTCCGCTACGCAACCCGTTTGCGTGGCCGGTTGCTATATGCCCCGTTTCGTGCTGACCTTTGCAAAATAGTTGGGTAATAGTCGGTTGGCTGCCGACTATTATTTATATTTGTCGGAGAATTGAGGCAAACCATAATCGCGCTATATATGAAGAAGTTTAGTCTGTTTCTGCTGCTGAGTGTCCTATGCGCAGGACTTTCGGCACAGTCGAAAGTGTATTTTACCAAGGACATTACGCCCGAGTCATTGGTAAAGGTCTATAAGGCATTGGGCGTTGAGGCTGCCGGACGCGTGGCCGTGAAAATCTCGACAGGTGAAGGCGGCAACAACCACTATCTGCGCCCGACGCTCATCCGTGGGCTGGTGGAGGAGGTCAATGGAACCATCGTGGAGTGCTGTACGGCCTACGGAGGAACCCGTCAGGATGTGGGAAAGCATTGGCAAACCATCCACGAGCACGGATTTGACAGCATCTTCGCCGTAGATATCATGGACGAGTACGGACAAATGCGCATCCCCGTCAAGGACCGCAAGCATATTAAATACGACATCGTGGGCGACCACTTAGGCAACTACGACTTTATGATAAACCTGGCGCACTTCAAGGGGCATGCGATGGGCGGTTTCGGCGGTGTGTTGAAAAATGCCAGTATCGGCGTGGCCTCGACGGCAGGCAAAGCCTACATACACACCGCTGGAAAGACCGACGATGCCTCGAAGGCCTGGACGAGGGAATACTTGGCCGCAGGGCCTACACAGGACCTTTTCCTCGAGTCTATGGCTTCGGCCGCGCAAGCCGTACACAACTATTTCGGAGGACGTGTCATCTACATCAACGTGATGAATAATCTGAGCGTAGACTGCGATTGCGACGGCTCGCCCGAGGCACCTGCGCTTCGCGACATGGGCATCATGGCCAGCCTCGATCCTGTGGCGCTCGACAAGGCCTGTCTGGACAAGGTGTTCAACTATGAGGGACGTCCGGGCGACGACAACCAGCCGCTCATCCGACGCATTAACCGCCAGCACGGAACTTACATCGTGGACTATGCCGAGACTATCGGGCTCGGAACGAAGGCTTACGAACTGATAGACCTCGACAAGTAGCCGGCACCATACGCAGAGAGCCGCCTGTCCTTATGGGGCAGGCGGCTCTCTTATGTCCGGTGGCGCCGTACGCCTATGTGAGCGGTAAACGGGACTCGAACCCGCGACTTTCGGCTTGGGAAGCCGACGCTCTACCAACTGAGCTATTACCGCAACGGCGTGGCAAAATTATAAATTTCCGTGGAATACGGCGGCGTTCCTGTCGGAAAAGGCGGGGCCGTAGTCCGTCGGGGCTATTTCTTGTTTTTGCGGGTGAGTTGCTCGGCTTTTTCGTCGGCCTTGGGTTCTTTCTTGGCCAGCGAGATAACGTGGTAGACGTATTCGCTCATCCATTCTTCGGAATAGCCAAGTTGCTTCTGCTGCTGGCGTATGCGGAAGGCGCTTTGCTGGGTGGCTGCGTCTTTGAAGTCGTTTTTAGTGAGCACGTCGTGTATGGTTTTCTCGGTGAAGGCCCGCAGTGCCTTTTTCATGAACGAAGGAACGCGGAACTTCCACTTCATCAGCGTGCCTACAACCATCATCAATTCTTGCGTAAATCCCTGGAACGAGTAGAGATATTGCTGCATCTGCTGCATGTTGCGGCAGTTTTTCTTGATGGAATTATCGATTTCGGGGAAAAACTCGTCCTTGACGCCGTAGATGCTGGTGAGCATCTGGCGGCACTTATTGCGTTCGCCCAGTCCGAGGCGGTTGTTGACGGTTTGCACGTGGAGCGTTTGCTTGAAGATGCGGAGGTCGGGCAGCGCGGCCAGGTTGGAGATGCCCAGTTGCTGGGCTATCTGGGCCTGGTAATAGACGCGGATGAGCGTGACAAAGTCCTCGATGCCGCCTACACGCCACGACTTGTCGCTGTCTGCTCTTTTCTTTCTGAACAGATTAAGGAATGACATCATTGAATGGGTTTTTTGTGTGTGTTGTAGCGGCAAAGTTACAAGTTTCCGCCGAAACGCGGCACACGTGGCTGCGAAATCTTCGCCTTGCCCGTTTGGGCAGGCTTTGCCGACGGTGTCGCAGGCCGCTGCCATAGCGGGGTGGGGGCATGGCGCTATGTACCTCGCAAATTGCATTATGGCGCAGAAAAATTGCATTATGCAATTTCAGAATTCCATTATGCAATTTTGAAATTCCATTATGCAATTTTTGAAAAGTATTATGCAATTTTTCGTTTGTGCAAAGAGATTGCTTATTTTTGCTATCGAAGTGCGCCGCGTCTCTGTGCGACAGACCGCCAGGGCCGTCGTGTGCGCCTGTTCAGCAAAGATGATACCCTACGACCTTAAGAAAGTGAAGGCCATTGCCTTGGATGTGGACGGAGTGCTCAGTTGCAACGTCGTGTCGCTCGATGCCTCCGGCCAGCCGTGCCGTACGGCCAACATCAAAGACGGCTATGCGCTCCAGTTGGCGGCTCGCCACGGGCTGCAGATAGCCATCATCAGCGGCGGCAAGAGCAAGGCCGTCGAGGAGCGCTATGCCTACCTGGGCATCCAGCATGTGTACATGGGCGTGTCCTATAAGATAGACACGTTCCGTAAGTGGTGCGACGAAATTGGCGTTTCGGGCGACGAGGTGGTCTATATGGGCGACGACATTCCCGATCTTCCGGTGATGGAGGCCTGTGGATGTGCGGCGTGCCCCCACGATGCCGCTGCCGAGGTGCGTGCAGCGGCCACCTATGTCAGTCCGTACGACGGCGGCCACGGCTGCGTGCGCGACGTGCTCGAGCAAATCATGCGGGCCCACGGCACATGGGCCGCGTCCGAGAAGGCTTTCGGCTGGTAGCAGGGAACAAGCAAACGACGGAACCGCTATGTTGGAAAATCTGAAAGGATACCATATCTACCTGGCAAGCAATTCGCCACGGCGCAAGGAACTCCTGCAACGGCTGGGACTCAGTTTTCAGGTGCGCTCGCTTGCCGGCATCGACGAGACCTATCCTGAGGGACTGGACTACGAAGAGGTGGCCCACTATGTGGCTCGCAAGAAGGCCGACGCCTATCGCAGCCTCATGCAGCCCAACGACCTCGTCATCACCGCCGATACCATCGTGTCGCTCGACAGCCGAATCTTCGGCAAGCCCCATAGTCTCGACCACGCCAAGGATATGCTGCGCGAATTGTCGGGACGCACGCACAAGGTTTCTACTGGCGTCTGCGTGCTGACCAACGGCATCGAGCGAAGCCTCGTGGCCACCACCGACGTGACCTTTGCCAATCTGAGCGAAGACGAGATATGCTCGTACGTCGACCAATACATTCCGCTCGACAAAGCAGGCTCTTACGGCGTGCAAGACTGGATTGGACTCATCGCCGTAGAGCGTATCGAGGGAAGTTACTTCAACGTGATGGGACTGCCCGTGCAGCGACTCTACAACCTTTTGAAAAACATTCCGCCCATCGACGGGACGGACGAACACATATAGCGACACGACCATGCTGCGGACCTTGGAAAAAATGGCGATGCTCCTTGCGCTGACGACCCTGTTCTTCGGCTGCGAAAAAATAGACCTCGACGAACTCGGTGGCTCGGGCAGCGGCGAAGGCGCAGACGGCGATTCGACACCTGCCTACACCGTGGCCGACATTCTGGCTGGCGTCGAGACCGAACAGTCGGTGCTGGTGACAGGCTACATCGTCGGCTACATAAAAGGCACCTCGCTGTCGGGAGCACAGTTCGGCCTGCCTGCCGACGGCCCCAACGCGAACATGCTATTGGCCGACGACCCCGCAGAAACCGACCCAAGCCGTACGATGCCCGTGAAACTGAGCACTTCCGGCGACAACTGGCGCGAGTTGCTGAACCTCTACGACAATCCGGACTACCTGCATGCCCGCATCTGCATCTTCGGCTATCTCAACTCTTACTTCCGCGTGGCGGGCATAACCGATATTTTCGACTACGAGTTCCTCGAGGACGGCGGCAGCGGTAGCGGCGGCGGCGGCAACGGCGGCGGAGGTCACAACGATACGGGCACGCCCGGAGCCGACGATGACCCCGGCGTGGTCGACGGACGTTAGCACGCAAAAAACAAATCCATCAAACGATTGCTCGGTTTGATGGATTTTTTGTAGCGCCTACGGGAATCGAACCCGTGTTCCATGCGTGAGAGGCATGTGTCCTAGCCGCTAGACGAAAGCGCCAATCAATAGGTTGTTCTGATGTTGCAGAAGCGGAAGCTGGGGGATTCGAACCCCCGGTACGGTTACCCGTACGGCAGTTTAGCAAACTGCTGGTTTCAGCCACTCACCCAAACTTCCTTAGTATGCAGCTTAACCGCTTTTGCGAGTGCAAAAATAATTTCATAATGCAAAAGTGCAAAATATTTCGGGCGTTTTTTTGCACCAATAGGCTATAAATAGTCTATTCGCTTGAAATTTAGTTTAGCAGGGAGTTTCACGAGCTTGCGTCCCTCGGCCCGGGTCAGGTTGTTATGGCCCTCCGACGTCCAACGCAGGTTGCCGTCGGCATCGGCTTGCAGCGTGACGGTTTGCGAGTCGGCCCCGGTGTCGTTGGCAAGGCGCAGGCGCAGGCCGTTATGAACCGGTTTCACGCTAAGCACAAACCAGACGCCATAGAGGTTGGCACTGTTGCGGCCGCGCAGGAAACCGTGCGTCTTGCCTATGAATTCGTAGCCCGGTACGGTGATGGCGGCCTCGTACGGGTTCAGGTAGAAGTCGGCCTTTATCGACTCGCTGTAGAAGTGGGCACAATAGGCCGAATCGACCTTTGCGCGGTCCTGAGCCATGGTCGGCATGGCGCAGGCAAACAGGAGCAGAGCCCAGAGTAAATGACTACGGATGGATTTCATGGTTGATTTCGAAAATCAGGGTGGCGGCTCCTATATTTATAACGGCGCCGTCGTCGAGAAGTTTCTGTTCGCGGTCGCCAAGCAGTTCGCCCTGCACGAAAGTGCCGGTGTTCGAGGGCGCGTCAGCCAGATAGAAGCGTGCATCGCCGTTGTGCCGGTCGATTTTCACGCGGAGCCGGCAGTGGGTAGTATCGATGCTCGGATCTACCGTCTTGAATGCGGCGTTGGCCTGCGTACCTCGCACGTGGCGGCCTATGACGTTTTCGCCTTCATAGAGCGGTATGACGGTTTTCACTTGGAAGTCGTTCTCGAGCACCGTCAGGGAGCCGTGGACGACAGGCGCATCGGTCTGAGCATCGGTGGCGTCGGCCGATTGCGGCATGCGGAGGCGGAACTGCTTGTGGCATTCCGGACACTCGAATATGAGTACGCGTCCGGGCTCATAGCGGGTCTCGTCGAAGAGTATGGCCTCGTCGCATTTAGGACAACGCAAGCGTTTCATCAGATAAGGAATTCTATTGGGAAAGGGGCATTATCCACGCCTCGCTGAAGTCTTTCGACTGCTGGCGTAGGGCTCTCAGTGCGTTGTACGCATCGTTTTCGCTGACATAACTGCCGTACACCACGCGGCGGAACTTCTTTTCCACAATCCGGGCGTCGTTGAAGCCGTTGCCAGCCAGTTTCTCGACAAAAGTCTTCGCGTTGTGCTGCGAAACCTGCGAGGCCAACACGATGGTGTAGACCTTTCGGGCGACAGGAGCATCGGCTTGGGCGGCATTGCCTTGCGGTGTTTCGGCAGCTACTGCCGTCTCGGCCTGCGGCATAGTGGAAGCCTCCGACGCTACGGCATCGGGTGATGGGGCCGACAGGGTGACGGGCGAAAAGAATATGTCCGAAACAATCTGGGCAGTATGGACGTCCGAACGCTCCGTAGAGGGAATCATCCACGCAAAGTAGCAGACGAGTGCCACCATAGCCGCGGCCACGTAGTTGGCAAACTCGCGGTTGATGCGAATAGTGTAGTTGCGGTCGTCGTGGTTCGTCGTGGCCGGCTCGTCGGACTTGTCGACGGCGGCCACAGCAACGGCTGCGGGCTCGGATGTTTCTTTCTCAATGCGGTCGAGCGAGAAGTTTTCCAGTCCATAAAGGCGCGGAGTGGTCAGCGAGGCCTGCTCGGATTCAAAAAGGATGCGCTGGTCGGCAGCAAGGGTCAGTCGGCCGATGTTCACGAGTTCCACGGCACCTTCGCTTTCCAACTGCTGTTGCAGATAGGCGACGTCGTCGGAAACACGCTGCGACGCATCGGCAAAACTAAGGCCTTCGTCCTGCATATACGACTGCACGAGCAAACCATCGTTCAGCGTGAGTTGCGCATTAAAACACACGATGCGACAAGGGGGAAGAAATATGCCCTCATTGTCGTCGTAGTGCGCACTTTGGTGTTGCGCAACGAAGCCACCGAGGTCGGGCACAATTACACAATTGTGCTGCGTCAGTAGTCGGTAGATGTGTCTGGACAAATGGTTCACGTTGCAAAGATAAGCGGTTTTTTCAAAAGATTGCATAATGCGATAATTTTTTCAAAGAAAAGAATTCGTTGAATAGTAGCGCATTTGCCAATTTGTTCTAATTTTGCTTTTATAATGCATAATAGTGGCCAATCGGAAGTATGGGCTGCGGTGCGAATGGTTTGCCTAACATGGGTTTTCTACAGTCTAAGAATAGTAAAAAAATAGCTAAGGTGTTGCTGTGGCTATTTTTGACACCGATACTCTTATTTGTCGTTTTGGCCGCATTGTTGTACGTGCCGCCTATACAGCGGTGGGCGGCTCACATCGCTACGGAAAAAATTTCCAAGACTACGGGTTTCGACGTGACCTTGGATAATGTGCGCCTGCGCTTCCCTTTAGATTTCGACTTGAACGGACTTGTGGTGGCCGACAAGGGAGATACGCTTCTTAATGCCCGCACCGCCCGTTTCGACGTAGAGGTCTTTCCGTTGTTTAAAGGGCAGGCCAACGTCAACGGCATAAGCCTGTATGTGTCGAAGATAGATACTCGCGACCTGGTAGGTAATACGCGCATCTGCGGCAACGTGGGTAAACTGTCGGCCCAATTACGCGGCTTCAACTGGAAGACGGAGAAAGTGGTCGTCCCCACGGTAGATTTGCGTGAGTCGGATTTGGCCGTGGTCCTGACCGATACGGTGCTCGACGACGCCGATAAGAGTGCGGCGCATTGGGACATAGCCGTCGACAAGGCCACCTTATCTGATTCGCATGTACGCCTGGCCATGGAGTCGCTACCTGCCGACCTTCCGGCACCGCGCCATATGAAGTGGGTGGCGGCCAATATCGAAAAGGCCGAACTCATTGAGGGACGCTTCGACACCGGTAGCGGAAACTATAGTTTCAAGCACCTGAACATAGAAAAGTCGGCTGCGGCATACAATGCCAAGGGACTGGCCGGCGAGTGGACCGAGAAACAGCCGGTTCCGCCGTTGCCTGCCGACAAGGTCAATACGGAAACGAACCGTCGGCGCAATGCGCTGGCCTATTCCGATAAGATGGCCGAACTGCGGAAGTGGAATCCGTTTTCACCCGATAATCAGCCGGGTTCGTTTGACCCCGACAATATCGTGGTGGAAGATATCAACGTAAAGTTAGACACGCTCTCCTACAATCCGAAAGGACAACTGCGTGCCGGCATCCGTTCGGCATCGCTGCGCGAACGTAGCGGGCTGTCGGTGGACAATGTGTCCGGCCCGTTGTATTTAGACAGCGAGCGAGTGAAACTGCCTTCGCTGTCGGTGAAGAGTGGAAACTCGACGGTGAATATGGCTATCGACTTGCCGTGGAGTGCCTTGGAGTCGGGCAATATAGGCGGGAGCGACTTAGACCTGAATATCGACGCCGATCTGGCTCCGGCCGACGTGAAGCGCCTTGGCAAGGACTTCCTGCCTAAGGATGTGCTCCGAAACTATCCGAACCGCAACCTGCATGTACAAGGAAGGGTGGGCGGAAATATGGACAATCTGCGCATTAAAAGTCTGCGTGCAGAAATGCCATCCGTTTTCGTGGCCACGACCAAAGGCACACTGAACGACATGACTGGCAAGAATCCGCGTGGCAATATCGACTTCAACCTTACCACGGGGCCCTCGTTCAACAGCGTAGCCCAGCAGTTCGTTCCGGCTATGAAGGGAAGTGTCAGAATACCCGCCTCAACCAACGCCACCGGCCAATTGGCATTTAACGGCGACAACTACGACATCAACACTATCGTGTCGCAGCAGGGCGGTAAGATGGCCGTCAAGGCCAAAGCCAACCTGGCCGCCGAAACCTATACGGCCAGCATCGACAGCCGTTCTTTCCCCGTGTCGAACTTCCTGGTGGGCACGAAAGCCGGTCGGCTGACTGGAAAAGTCAGTGCGATCGGCCACCACTTCGATGTACTCTCGCCAAAGGCCCAACTGACAGCCAAGGCGGATATTGACAAATTCAGTTTCGAGGGTTATGACCTCGACAATCTGGCTCTCGATGCGCGGCTGAAGAATGGAAATGCGCAGGTAGACTTTGAAGGCGACAACTCGCTCCTTGCCGGCAACGGACAACTCACAGCAAAGTTGGGAAATCGTTGGGATGGACGGTTGCGCGGTAATTTTGAGAAACTGAACCTTAAGGCCCTCGGACTGACGGACGAGGAAATGGTGGCCGGCGGCAATGTAAATGTCAAGTTCGATATGGCTTCCAACCTGTCGGATATGAACGTCAGCGGCGATGTGGGCAACATTTTCTTTTCTGCTCCCGACCGCGGATTTACGACACAGGACATCGCGTTCAATTTCACTACGGCGCACGACACGACCCACGTGCGGCTGAACAGTGGCGACCTCTTGCTGAATGCCTCGACTAAGGGCGACCTCCAGAGCCTTATGTCGCAGGTGAACAAGTTTACCTCTCTGCTTCAGAAACAACTTGCCGACCGCTCGCTTGACTACTGGGCACTCAAGAACGAACTGCCTGACGCCGACATCCATTTGGAGGCTTCGCGCCGAAATCCGTTCTATCAGTACCTCCGATTAAACGGTGTGGAATACAACACGGCACTTGTGGACCTGCACACCCATCCGGTGAGCGGACTGGAAGGGGAGATGCGCATCGACTCGCTTGTGGCAAAGGGAATGGTCTTTGATCGCGTCAATCTGAAAGTAGATCAGGATTCGACCGGCATACTTCTGAATGGATTGGTCAAGAACGATTCGCCGCGCAATAAGAATAAGTTCGAGGCCCGATTAGACGGTCAGTTGCGAGGCGACGCCGCGCAGATTGGCGCCAGGTTCTTCGATGCGGAAGGCATAGAGGCGCTGAATATAGGTGCGCGTGCCGACTTCCTTGTCGATAGGGGCATCCGCTTGTCGCTCTATCCGCAGCATCCGATACTGGCGTACCGCGACTTCACAATTAACTCCGACAACTACGTGTTCTTAGGAAAGAACAAGGAACTATTTGCCGACATCGACTTACTTGCGGACGACGGAACCGGACTAAAGGTTTTCTCCACCGGAAATGACTCCGTCAACGACATTACCTTGTCGCTCCATCACGTAAACCTTGGCGAACTGTCGGCAATCGTACCCTATATGCCCGATATGAAGGGCCTGTTGTCGGGCGACATACACATCAACGAAAATCACACCGACTTCACGGCCATGGCCACCCTGCAAGCCGACGGATTCGAATATGAAGGCACACCGTTCGGCCGTCTTGGCGCCGATATCACTTATATGCCGCAGGGCGGAAACACGCACTACGCCTCGGCCATCCTATCGACCGGCGACCGGGAAGTGATGACTGCCGAGGGTACCTATTACGACCAGGACGAAACGATAAAGGCCGACGGCACGCTCTACGACTTCCCGATGGCCTTGCTTAACGGATTTATGGAAGGCACCGACGTGGCGTTCAAGGGAACGGCTGCCGGCAACTTCGACATAAGCGGAACCGTTGGCAGTCCCAAGCTCAACGGCGCTCTCAATATGGGCGACACCCACGTCTACTCCGACGTGTACGGTTTCGACTTTCAACTGGACAGCATCAATGTGCCCATCCGCGATTCGAAGCTCCGTTTCACCGACTACAACCTGCGGTCAAAAGGAAACAACCCGCTTGTGGTCAACGGAACTGTCGACGCGTCGCGCCTGGACCACATCGCGCTCGACCTCACTATGCGGGCTAAGAATTTCGAACTCATCAATGCCGAAAAGCAAGCCAAGTCGCTCGTCTTCGGTAAGTTGTATGCCGACTTCATAGGCTCGCTGACCGGCACGGTGGACAAAATGAACATTCGCGGTAAACTCGACGTGCTCGACAATACCGACGTGACTTATATCCTAAGGGATTCGCCGCTGGCCATGGAGAACCGACTGGAAGACATTGTGCAGTTTGTCGATTTCACGAATCCGGAGGCCGAGCCCGAACCGGTTGTCGTTTCGTCGAACAGCATGAACATGGTTCTCGGAATAGGTATCAGCGATGCGGCACGCTTCCATTGCTTCCTTACTGAGGACGGAAAAAGCTATGTCGATATGGTGGGCGGCGGCGATCTTACGCTGCGCCTCACCGAGCAAGGCGAAACGCGACTTACGGGTAGGCTGACCGTGCAGGAGGGGCAGTTGAACTACGAGATGCCTATCATACCGCTCCGCACCTTTAACATAGCGCAGGGCAGCACCGTCGACTTCACGGGCGAGCCAGGCAATCCAACGCTCAATATTGTGGCCACGGAGCGGATGAAAGCCACGGTGAGCGACGATACCCAGCAACGTACCGTTGCCTTTGACGTAGGTGTCAAACTGACAAAGCCGCTCGACCAGATGGGACTTGAATTTACGATTGACGCCCCCGAAGACATCGACACCCAAAACCAATTGGCCTCCATGTCGCAGGAGCAGCGCACGAAGGTTGCCGTAGCGATGATGGCCACAGGGATGTACATCACCGACAATAGCAGCATGACCAGCGGCTTTAAGATGAGCAACGCCCTGAATGCTTTCCTGCAAAGTGAGATACAGAACATTGCCGGTTCCGCACTCAAAACCATCGACATCAACTTCGGAATTGAGTCGGGCACCAGTGCAGTGGGTACGCAGACTACGGATTACAGTTTCCAGTTTGCTAAGAGATTTTGGGACGACCGCATCCGCGTGATTATAGGTGGACGCGTTTCGTCGGGGGCCGATGCCGACAACCACGCCGAAAGCATCATCAACAATGTTTCGGTAGAGTATCGAATCAACAAAGGCGCGTCCAGGTTCGTCCGCGTATTCTACGATCGCGACCTACAAGACCCGCTCGAGGGACAACTGACGAAGACAGGCGTAGGCTATTCGGTTCGCCGCAAGGCCGAGAAGTTTGGCGACCTGTTCATATTCTGGAAAAAGAAAGAGCCTGTGCGTGTCAAGCCGGTGCCTGAGGTACCGACCGACTCCATAAGGCCCGCCCGATAGAAACCATTGCAATCTATGCACATCGCTATATGAGAAAAACGCTCCTATATATATTGCCCATGTGGGCTACGCTGGCACTCTTGTCGGGCTGTTCGACGACGTCGCATCTGCCCGAAGGCGAGACGCTCTATGTGGGTATTGACAAAATCGACTATTCGCAGGTTCCGCAGCACAGCCGTAAGATTCGGCGCGACAGTGTGGGCGTCATCACCACCATTGGCGATGTCGTAAACACCGTTTCCGATGTGCTGTCGGGTACGTCTTCGCTCTCGGACCTTGCCAATGTGCGCCGCGACGACGGGGACGTGGTTGTGGACAATAGTTCCACGGCCGACGCCGAGGGACAGGCGGTGCTGCGCGAGGCACTGAAGACCGCCAAGTCCGAGGTTGGAGCCGTGCTGGCCTATGCGCCCAACAATGCGCTCTTTGGCTCGTCGTCGTTGCGCTCTCCTTTGCAGTTCGAACTTTGGTTTTACAACATGTTTGTTAATTCCAAGGGGAAATTCGGCAAGTGGATGTTCAAGAATTTTGCCGGCGCGCCGGTGCTTATCTCTACCGTGTCGCCCGCTACCAGAGTCAAGGTGGCGCAGAACACACTCGAAAACTATGGTTTCTTTAGGGGAAAGGTCGACTACGAGATTCTTCCGCAGAAGAACCCCAAGAAGGCCAAAATCAAGTATAATGTCCAGGTGGGTCCGCTATCGCGGCTGGATTCCATTGCCTACCTGCGCTTCACGCCGGCCCAGCAACAACTTGTTTCCAGCAGCATGGACGACCGTCTGCTTAGGTCGGGCGACGCTTTCAGTGTGGTAAACCTCGCCAACGAACGCACGCGGCTCGGCAACCTGTTCCGCGAGAACGGCTACTACTACTGGGAGGACAATTTCACTGCCTACAAGGCCGACACGCTTATGCGCCGGGGCTATGTGCAGCTGCAAGTGCAGCCTTCGCCTATGGTGTCGGAGCGGGCCAATCATCCGTGGTATATGGGCAACGTGATTGTGGCCATGCGCCGTAATGAGCGCGACCGACTCGACAAGACCCGCACGCGCCGAAACTATACCTATCAGTACGGAGGCAACAAGATGCCGTTGCGTGCCAATATGTGGCGCCACGCCATCACCCACAGGCATGGCGAGCCCTATAGTATGACCGACCAGCGGGCTACGCTTGAGAAACTGAACCGCATAGGTGTGTTCAGCCAACTCGATGTGAACTATGTGCCGCGTGATACGGCCGCTTCGTGCGATACGCTCGACCTCTATGTGACCGCACTTCTCGACAAGCCGTTCAATTCGAATCTGGAAATGAACGCTACGCTGAAGAGCAACGACCAACTTGGCCCCGGACTGTCCTATACCATCAATAAGATTAATGCGTTCCGCGGCGGCGAAAAATTGTCGTTCAAGATTTTTGGCTCATACGAGTGGCAGTTGCATGCGGCCAAGGGAGTCAAGCGGAGCCAGTTGAACAGTTACGAACTGGGCGCGCAACTCTCCTTGCACTTCCCGCGCTTCTATGCGCCGTTCATTTCGCGCCGCCGCCTGCGTTTCCCGGCCGAAACCACGGTGGCTGTCGATGTGGACTGGCGTCGTAGGTCGAGTTTCTTCACGCTGGTGTCGGCGGGTCTCGGACTTACCTACAACTGGCATAAGAAGGCCACGGTGCTGCACGAACTTACGCCGCTGAACATCGACTTCGACAATATCATTCATACGTCGGACGAGTTCAAGGAAATAATGGACGCCAATCCGGCCCTATACACTTCGATGCGCGACCAGTACATTCCTTCGATGAGTTACTTGTTCACCTATACGAGTTCGGAGTCGCACCGCAACAGCCTGATGATTCAGTTGTTTGCCAAGGAGGCGGGCAACGTCACGTCGGGCATCTTTGCCATTGCGGGCAAGAAGTTCTCGCAGCAGGGTAAGAAGATACTCGGCAGTCCGTTTGCGCAGTTTCTGAAGACCACGTTCGAGGCACGCTACTCCGTGCCGTTTGGCGAGCGCTTCCGTATAGCCACGCGTTTCTTTGCCGGCGCCATCTGGAGCTATGGCAACCAGCTCGTGGCGCCCTATGCCGAACAGTTCTACGTAGGCGGAGCCAATAGCGTTAGGGGCTTTGCCGTGCGCAGCATAGGTCCCGGCCCGTATCGCAGCGACAACCGCAAGTATGCCTATATCGACCAGACCGGCGACTTCAAGCTCGAGGCTAATGCCGAACTGCGGATGCGGCTTTTCGGTTCGCTCCACGGCGCCATCTTTGCCGACGCGGGCAACGTGTGGCTCATGCGCGACGACCCGATGCGTCCCAACGCTCAGATATCGGGCAAAAATCTCAAATACATAGCCGTGGGCACCGGTGCGGGCTTGCGCTACGACCTCAGCTTCCTTGTCTTACGCTTCGACGTAGGCATCGGACTGCATGCGCCTTATGACACCGGCAAGCGTGGCTTCTACAATCTCGAGAAGTTCCGTGACGGACTCAACTTCCACTTTGCAATCGGCTATCCGTTCTAATCAACCTATTCTCATCAATATGAAAAAAACTTTTTGCCTTATGGCATTCCTTCTCTGTTCGGCACTGGTGGCTAAGGCCGACGGAGGTATGTGGTTTCTGGCCCTTATGAAGCAGCAGCATCTTGCTGACTCGCTGAAGAAAGCCGGACTGAAACTCAAGGCCGAAGAGGTTTACAGCGAGACGCAAGCCTCGCTCAAAGACGCAGTAGGCGTGTTTGGCGGAGGCTGTACGGGTGAGGTCGTTTCGCCCAACGGACTTGTGCTCACCAACAACCATTGCGGCTACAGTTATGTGCATGCCATGAGCACGCTCGAGGCCAACTATCTGCAGGATGGCTATTTTGCCCATTCGATAAAAGAGGAACTCCCGGTGCCGCACCTGACTTTCACGTTTGTGCTCGGTGTGGAGGACGTCACGAAGTTTGTCGAGGAGCAGGCTCGCATAGGCGGCGTCGATGAGTATGCCATGCAGAGCCGTCGGTTCCTTGGCCCGCTCAACGAGAAGATACTGGCCGAGTCGAAGTGGAAGGACGTGCCGGGCGTCAGCGCCGACATCAATGTGTTCTACGGCGGCAACGAGTTCTACGCCATATTCACGCAGACCTATCGCGACGTGCGACTGGTGGCCAACCCGCCCTTGCAAATCGGTCAGTTTGGCCAAAATCAGGACAACTGGGTGTGGCCGCGCCACAATGCCGACTTTGCCATGTTCCGCATCTATGCCGACAAGGACGGCAATCCTGCTGCCTATTCGGCCGACAATGTGCCGCTCCACCGCGACAAGTATCTCCACATATCGCTCCGCGACCTGAAGGAGGGCGACTATGCCATGATTATGGGCTTCCCCGGAAGCACCGACCGCTATCTTTCGGCCTCGCAACTGAAACTGCGCATGGAGGCCGAGTATGCTCCCGTCGTGCTGGTGGGCGAGTCTGTGCTCGAGCAGAACCGCAAGGAGATGGCACGCAACGATTCGGTGCGCCTGGCCATGCAGAATTCCAACTTCTCGCTCGGCAATATGGTGAAAAAATACGGCGGCGCCATCGAGTCGGTCCGTAAGACGCATCTGATTGATAAGAAGCGTCTCGTGGACGAGCGGCTTCTGAAGTACGCCTACGCCAAGAGCACCGGCTCGGAACTGGCTTCCAGCCTCAGGCGCCTTGACGATTTGGAGAAGGCATATAGCGACAGCCTCTACGACGTGTCGCTCGTAAGTTTCGGAATGAGCGGCCTGAATCCCGGCTACGACTACCGCGCTGCGGCTGGACTCGGCCGGGCCTTGGAAGAAGGCAACGACTCGCTCGTACAGGTCAATGCCGCCCGACTACGCGCCAGCCTGGCCGACAGTGAGGCCATCGCGAAGGCATATCGCTACATCGACCTGGTTGCACCCATCATTCAGCAGAATGTGCGCCTCGACGTTTCCAAGCAATATATCAACCGGCAGGTGGAACGCCTTGCGCAGACTCGCAACGGCGGCGTGCTGTGCAGCGTGGAGGCCTTCGACGAGTTTATGAAGCACCCGTCGGCCGAAGTGCTTATGAACAACCCGGGCGTGCAGGTGATGAACGAGCGCGTGCCTGGCGAACTGATGGCGAGCTACGGTCGCTTCAACCGCCTGAACCAGCATCTGTCGAAAATCTATACGCGCGGCATCATGGAGATGAATCAGTTCCAGACGCCGCCCGATGCCAATTTCACCATGCGACTGACCTACGGACACGTCAAGGCCTACTCGCCGCGCGATGCCGTAAGCTACGACTACCGTACCGTGGTGGACGGCATGTTTGAAAAGGAGAATCCGAAGGATGTCGACTACATTATCGACGAACCCTTACGCAACCTGTTCGCGCAAGGCAACTTCGGCCAGTATGCACGTCCCGACGGCAAGATGCCTGCCTGCTTCCTGACCGACAACGATATCACCGGCGGCAACAGCGGCTCGCCCGTGATGAACGCCAAGGGCGAACTCATCGGCTTGGCCTTTGACGGCAACATAGAGAGCCTGGCTTCCGACTTCGCCTATAATGCGGCCCTGCAGCGCTGCATCAATGTCGACATACGCTACGTGCTTTGGATTGTCGACACGTATGGTGGCGCCGGCTATGTGCTCGACGAAATGACCATACGACGCTGAGGCAGGAGCGCACGTCGCGCCTACCGGCAGAAACCCTTATACGCGCCTGTGGCCCGATGGCTGCAGGCGCTTCTTTCGTACTCCGGACAGACGGCAGAGCAGGGGTGCGGGGACGGTGCTTTGACCCGCCGCGGCATCCGACGGAAAAAGTGGAAAATTATTGACATTTTCCGAAAAGGTTAAACTATGTTAAATTTCTCGGTGAGCCATCTGCGCGGAAATTGCATAATGCGATGTGCCGGAGCGATTATGAGGCGGAAAAATGCGATAGTCGGATGGCGAAACGGCATTATGCAATCGGGCCGTCCCATAATCGGATTTTTCGGCCGGAATAGGCGGCGGAGCCGATCGGATAGGGGCAAAAAGCAGGGAAGCGCCCTTGCGAGGCACTTCCCTTATTCGTAAGTGAAGTTACAAAAACTTTCCGACCGGTGCAACCCCTCGTTTTGCCCGCAGGTGGGAAAAATGTTGACACGCGAGGGTCGCGTGGCCGTGTGCCGCTATCCGATGCCGAAATGCTTGCCGGCCTCGCCGTCGGCAAATCCCTTGTGGTAGCCGTCGCGATAGCCGCGCTTGTAGGTGTCGCGTTCCTGCTGCGTGGGAAAACTGCTGTCTTCGTCGTAGAGTCGGAACTCGTCGTGGGCGGCACCGTCGTCGAGGCCGATGATGTAGCCGTCTTCGTAGCCAGCCTCGTAGGGGGCACGCATATCCCGCTCTGCCGGCTCGGGCTCGATAGTGGCGGCGGTGTCGGCCACTATGGGCAGCGCCTGCGGCTCGAGGCTCGTGTCGGGCACCACTATGGGGGCTTCCTGGGCGCTATAGGCGGGCAGTTGCTTGACGGCGTCGGTCGACGTCTTCAGCAAGACAATGGCCCACAAGATGGCTGCCGTCAGCAGCAACACGAGCAGGAAGAGGTAGATGGGACTATGTGGCTTGTTCGATTCCATAAAGTTGGTTTAGCGTCGGAGACTGTCGCGCGCGTCGATGCGCAGGAAGATGAACAGCAGCAGGGTGAAACCCCACAGCGACGAACCGCCGTAACTGAAGAAGGGTAGCGGAATGCCGATGACGGGCGTGAGGCCCATCACCATGCCTATGTTGATGAACACGTGGAATAGCAGAATGGACAGCACGCTATATCCGAAGACGCGCCCGAAAGTGGTGGACTGCCGCTCGCTTAGATAGAGAAGCCGCAGCAGGAGAGCTGTGTAGAGAAACAACACGACGGCGCTGCCTGCAAATCCCTGCTCTTCGCCCACGGTACAGAAGATGAAGTCGGTATCTTGCTCCGGCACGTATTTCAACTTAGTCTGCGTGCCGTTCATGAACCCCTTGCCGGTCAGTCCGCCTGAGCCGATGGCAATCTTCGACTGGTTTACGTTGTAGCCCGCGCCTGTAGGGTCGTTCTCAATGCCGAGCAACACGTTGATGCGAGTACGCTGGTGGGCACCGAGAATATTGTTCAGCGCAAAATCGGCTCCGTAGAGGAACACCGTAGAGCCCAGTGCGAAGGCGGCAATATAGTAGTAGGGGCGAACGCGCTCGCCGAGGGCAATCCACACGATGTAGGCGGCCATCACGATAATGCCGGCAATCTGCACCCATGCGATGTCGAACGGATGGATGAAGCGGCTGGCCAGCCATGCTATGGCCTGGACCACGGCGCCGTAGAGCAGCAGCCGCTTGCAATGCTCGACCTTTCCATAGACCGCCACCATGATTGAGGTGAACAGCCAAATCAGTCCGAGCACCACGAACTGTCCGACGGAACCCGTGGTGTAGGGAAGCACGTCGTTGGCAAAGCGTATGCCTACGACAAAGTAGGTGACCGCCGCCACGGCAGTAAACAGGATGCTGCCCGGCATTCCCTCGCGATAGAACATGAGGAAAAACGCAAAATAGACGAGGGCCGAGCCGGTTTCCTTCTGCAAGACAATCAGCGCCATGGGAAGCAGGACGATGCCAATGGCCTGGAACAAGTTGCGATTGTCGGCCAGCGAAAATCCATACTTGCTGATGAGCTTGGCAACCATCAGTGCCGTCGTACACTTGGCAAACTCGGCCGGCTGAATATTGACCACGCCCAGAGATATCCATGAATGTGAGCCCTTGATGTCTTTCGCCACGAACGGCGTTATGAAGAGCACCCCGACCATAGCCACGTAGAGCAGCGGGGCAAGCATGTCGAAATAGCGGTCGTCGAGCAGCAGCAGAAACAAGGCAAGTACGGCCGAACAGCCTATCCAAACCAGTTGCTTTCCGCTTCGCGTGGACCAGGAGAAGAAGTCGGTGTCGCCGATTTCATTACTGGCTCCGCAAATGGTAAACCACCCGCAGACCACCAGCATAATGATGAGCATGATGGCCAACCAGTCGGCTCGCGCCACGGTATTTCGAATCGTGCTATCGCTCATAGTTCCCGTAGTAGATGTGCCTGTTCTGGAAACTCCGGGCACGTGCTTCCGACGCAGCCGATAGTCGTCCGTTCAAATACTTCTCCATAATCAGTGCGCCGAGCGGTACTCCGTAGGTGGCGCCAAAACCTCCGTTCTCGACATATACGGCCACGGCAATCTTCGGATTGTCCATCGGGGCAAATCCCATAAAGGCGCTGTGGTCTTGGCCGCGGTTCTGGGCCGTTCCGGTCTTTCCGCAGACTTCTATCCCAGGCAAGTTGGCTCCCTTGCACGTACCTCCGAGCACGGCGCGCCGCATGCCTGCCACGGCGTAATTATACCATTTCTCGTCGACCATAGTGTAGTGGCGGCGCGTGTAGGTGGTGTCAATCTGGGCGTCTTGGATTTTGTGGACTACGTGGGGGATGTAGTAGTAGCCCCTATTGGCAACCTGCGCGGCAAGGTTGGCAATCTGCAGCGGAGTGGCTGTGACCTCGCCCTGGCCTATGGATATCGACACGACGGTCAGTGCATTCCATCCGGAGCGGTATGCGTTGTCGTAATAGTCGGCATTTGGAATCATGCCGCGCTTTTCTCCGGGCAGGTCGATGCCGAGTTTGTAGCCGTAGCCCATTCTGACCAGATGGTCCTTCCATCGCGTCATCGCGTCCTGTACGGTAGGGTACTTCTTCCGATTAGCGAACATTTTGTAAAGATTCCAGCAGAAATAGGCATTACAGCTGGTTCCGATGGCCGGAACGAGATTGATGGGCGAAGCATGGCCGTGGCAGCCCAGATGCAGGCCCTTGTAGTTGAAACCATGGCTGCACGGGAAAAACGACGTATTGGGGTCGATGATTCCTTCCTGCAATCCGAGCAGAGCCTGCGTAATCTTGAATGTAGAGCCTGGGGGATACATGCCCATGATAGCGCGGTTGAGCAGCGGCTTGCGGTGGTCGGTCGACAGGATATGGTGCATCGTCGACCGCTCCCTTCCCGTCATTTTTCCGGGGTCGTAAGTGGGCGACGAAGCCATGCAGAGAATTTCTCCGGTAGAGGGCTCGATGGCTACGATGGCACCCAGTTTTCCCTCCAATAGTCGCTCAGCCAGTTCTTGTAGTTCGAGGTCGATGCTCAACGTGAGGTTGCGGCCCGGAACTGGCTGCTTGTCGTACGCGCCATTCTGGTAGCGGCCCTTGGTACGGCCGTGCACGTCGCGAAGAAGGATGCGCAGGCCTTTTTCTCCGCGCAACTGTTGCTCGTAAGAGCGTTCTATGCCGAGTTTGCCGATTAAGTCGCCGCCCTGATAGTAGGGGTCTTCCTCGATATCATTGGGGCCGACCTCTCCAATATCGCCCAGCACGTGGGCAGCCACATGCGTGGCATAGCGACGGATGCTTCGTTTCTCGGCACTGAAGCCCGGAAAGCGAAATAATTTCTCTTGGAGCAGGGAAAACTCGTCCTGGGGGATATGTGCGAGAAACAGTTGCGGAGTATAGCGACTGTAGCCGGGATTCTTACTGCGGTCCTTGATTTCGGCGCATCTTTCGATGTAGAAGTCTTTGGTGATGCCAATTGCGCGGCAGAAGTCGAGCGTGTCGATACCGATTTGCTCGTTCATCGTTATGAGGATGTTGTACGAGGGCTCGTTATAGACCATCAGGCTATCGTTGCGGTCGAATATCAGTCCTCTCGACGGATAGATAATCTCTTTTCTGAACGCATTGGAGTCGGCTGTTTTCTTGAAGTCCTCGCTAAGCAGTTGGAGCGATGCCAGTCGCAACAGAAAAACCAGTACGATACCCACGATGATGGTACCTACCACGAATTTTCTATTTTGGAAACTGTTGGCGCTCATGGGTTGTGAGTCGGCTTAGCGGTGGGCGGAATGTCTTACCCACTCGAACAGCAGGATTACTGCCAGGGTGAACGCCGTGCTGCCTGCAATTTCAATCAGCAGCACGAGTGGCGTGGAGAAACTGAAGTTTTCTACAATGAAGAAGACAAGGCATTGCAGCAGGCTGCACGTGAGGGCGAGATAGGTAAATCCGGCCCATCCGAGCGAATGTGCGCCGGGTGTGACGATGGCATCGTCGTCCTCGTCCTTGTCGCGGAGCAACTGGAACATATACGGGACCGCCAGCCCGACAAGCGTGGTGGCTGCGGCAGAAACTCCGGGGGTGTTGTTGAACACATCGACTATCAGGCCCATTGCAAAGCCCGTCAGGACGTAAAGACTCTTGGGCGTCTGGTTGGGAAGTATCAGCAGCAGGTAGATATAGGCGAACGCGGTGGCTACTCCTGCAATGTGGATGTGGTTGAATATGAAAATTTGCAGGAGCATTAGGAAGAGAAACCATCCGATGCGCGAAAAAATCAGTTTGGCCATGGTGCGAGTCGATAGGAGTATGGGTTATTCGTCTTGTGCCGTGTAGGCGCGCAGTTGCAGGGTGTCAATCTCGGCCTTGTAGGAGTTGCTGATGACGAACACGTCGCGAATGTTCGCAAAGTTCGTTCCAAGCAGTATGTCCAACCGATAGGATTGTCCGTCGGGGGAGTTTCTGACTCCGGAGACGCGGCCTACGAACAGGCCCGGCGGGAATATCGAACTATAGCCGCTTGTTTCAATCACCGAACCCTTTTGCACGCTTGCATAGCGCGGTATGTCGTCCACGAAGGCACGGCGCACGTTGCCTTTTTCCCAGGTTAGCGAACCGAAATAGCGTGTACCGCGGACTCGGCACGATATGGTGGACTTCTGGTTGATAATCGGAACGACCAGCGAATAGTGGGGGCTGGTCAGATAGACTATTCCCACGACTCCGTTTCCGCCTACGACGCCCATCTCGGGCCGTATGCCGTCGGCCTCGCCGCGGTCTATGACCAGATAGTTGTCTTCTTTCTGCGTGGAGTTCGATACGACGGTGGCGGCAATCAGTCGCGCGTCGCGAAGGCGGTCTTGCATGAGCCGGAAGGTCTGTGTCGTGTCGGCCGTGGCGCTGGCAATCTGCTCGCGCAACAGTTCGTTTTCCTTGCTTAACAGCACGTTGTTGGCCGTCAGTTGCTTGTTGACGTCCTGAAGTTTGGTGTAGGCCACGGCATCTCCGTACATCCGGTTGACAGATGCGGCCACGCCGTTGGCTGCAGTAAACCAGACGCTGCCCTGGAAGCTGTTGAAGCGGAAGAGCAGTAGCAGGCTGACGGCTTCGAGCAGCAGGAACAGGAAGAAGTGGTGGAAACGGACTAGAAAGTCAAGGAATGCTTTCATCGCTGCGGAGATGTGGTTGGATAGGTTTGTGCGGTCGGTCTATACACTTAACGAGTTGGTGAGTCGGACCAGACCCATCAACTCGTATGACAGTGCGTTCGTCCCGATGGCGGTTAGCGCATCAGGCATTCATAGTCGTTGAGGTGGGCAAGTGCTTCGCCCGTGCCTTTTGCTACGCACAAAAGCGGATCCTCGGCTACGTGGAACGGGATGTTAATCTTGTCGGTGAGTCGCTTGTCTAATCCGCGCAGCAGGGCGCCGCCACCTGTCAGGTAAATGCCGTTCTTAACGATGTTGGCATATAGTTCGGGGGGCGTGGCCTCTAATGCGTTCATGATGGCCTGCTCGATGCGCGAGATGCTTTTCTCGAGGCAGTGGGCGATTTCCTGATAGCACACGGGCACGGTCATAGGCATTGCCGTGATTTTATTAGGACCGATGACGGTATAGTCATCGGGCGCGTCGGCACCGAGGTCGGTCAGGGCGGCGCCTACGTTGATTTTGATGCGCTCTGCCATGCGCTCGCTGATGCGCACGTTGTGCTGGCGGCTCATATAGTCGCGTATGTCGTTGGTAAAGTCGTCGCCGGCCATCTTAATAGAGTTGTTGCTGACGATGCCGCCCAGCGAGATGACAGCAATCTCGGTGGTGCCACCACCAATATCGACTATCATGTTTCCCTCGGGGGCGTTGACGTCGATGCCTACGCCGATGGCGGCTGCCATAGGCTCGTAGATCAGATAGACGTCGCGGCCGCCAGCGTGCTCGGCGCTGTCGCGCACGGCGCGTAGTTCAACTTCGGTCGAGCCGCTCGGAACGCCAATCACCATACGCAGGGAGGGCGAGAAGAGGCGCTTGCCGCTGTGGACCATCTTGATGAGGCCGCGAATCATTTCCTCGCAGGCTGCGAAGTCGGCAATTACGCCGTCGCGCAACGGACGTATGACGCGAATCTTATCGTTTGTCTTTTCATACATCAGTTTGGCGCGCTGGCCCACCGCCATCATTTGCTTCGTGTTATTGTTGAGTGCCACGACAGACGGCTCGTTCACGGCAATTTCACCATCGGCTATGATGATGGTATTGGCGGTGCCCAGGTCCATGGCCAGTTCCTGGGTGAATGAGAATAGTTTGCTGAAGAATCCCATGGGAATGTTCTTGTATGTGTTTATTTGGTTGACTTGTTCAGGGTTGAAAACCACTGGCAGATGGCTGTGTCGTAGTGGCTGCTGACGGCAAAGGCTTCCTCGGCCAGGGCCTGGCGGTCGGCCAGCGTGGTGTTGGCGCCGCGGCTCACGAGCAGTTGCTTGAGGGTGTTATACTGTGCCTTCGACGGAATGATTACCACGTCGCGGAAGTTCTTTGCGGCGGCGCGTATGAGGCTTATTCCGCCTATGTCAATCTTTTCTACGATTTCGCTCTCCGAGGCCTGTTGGGCTACGGTATCTTCAAACGGATAGAGGTCGACGATGACCAGGTCGATGGGTGCTATGGCGTAGGCGGCCATGTCGGCTTGGTCGTCGGAGAAGTTCTGTCGGGCCAGTATGCCGCCGAACACTTTCGGATGGAGCGTCTTGACCCGTCCGCCCAGAATCGAGGGATAGCCGGTCAGGTCTTCGACCTTTGCGCACGGATAGCCCAGCGACTCAATGTATTGCTGCGTGCCGCCGGTCGACAGGAGGCGCACTCCCTCGCGGTGCAGCAGGGCCAGCAGTTCGTCGAGCCCGTCTTTGTGATAGACCGATATGAGTGCGTTTTTTATGTGTTTGAGTTCATCCATGTTTGATATGCGGGTTGAGTGGGTGAATAATCCGACGCGAAGTTACTATATTTCCATTCAATAATGGAATGTTCGGTTGATTTTGATAGGTAAGGGGGCAAAAATTTTTCATAATCGGACAAAAATATTGCATTATGAAATCTGAAAATTACATAATTGAATTTTCAAATTGCATAATGCAATTTTGAGATTGTATAATACAATTTTCGGGCTGTCTTATCGGGCTGATTGACAGGCTTATGCGCGGCGCTACAAAAGTTCTTTGAAGGCTTCGATGGCCTGTTCTGCCACGCGGATGGCCTCATCTATGCTCATGTCCAATTGTCCGCCACTGGCGTTGAGGTGTCCGCCGCCGTTGAAGAACTGTTCGGCCATCTTGTTGCATGGAAAACTGTCGACGCTGCGCAGGGATACGCGCACGACGTCCAGTTCGGTGTCTTCGCGCAGGCTGATGCTCAGTTTCACGCCACGCACTTGCAGGGGCAGGTTGACAAGGCCCTCGCCGTCGCCGCGTATGAAGCGGAAGCGTTTCATCTCGTCGCGCGTCAGGGCGAACAGGCTGGCGTGGTTGCCGGCATAGAAACGGACTTTCTCGTATAGTACGTAGCCCTGCAGGCGTAGGCGGTCGGTGGAGTAGGAGTGATAGACGTAGCGGTAAATCTTGTCTTTGTCAACGCCGCGCTGCAGGAACAGCGCCACCAATAGGAATATGTCGGGATGGGTGCTGTTGAAGGTGAATGCGCCCGTATCGGTCATCAGTCCGCAATAGAGGTTGGTGGCCATGCGGCCGTTGATGGCGTCGGTCCCGCCGATTTCGATGAGCAGGCGCGCCACCAGTTCGCAGGTGGCACTGGCCTGCGGCTCGCTCACAATGAGTTGTGCGGCTGAAGGGTCGGGGCCTAAGTGGTGGTCAACCATCAACCGGCGCGCGCGAGACTGCTCGATGACGGCGCCCAGTTGCTGCAGGCGGCTGATGCAGTTGAAGTCGAGCAGGCAAATGAGGTCGGCCTGCGCCAGAAGGGCCTCGGCGCGTGCGGCCTGGTGGTCGTGGAGCATCACCTTGTCGGCTCCGGGCATCCAGGCCAGAAAGTCGGGAAAGGCATTGGGCATGACCACGCTGGCCTGCTTGCCCCGCGCGGTCAGATAGTCGGCCCAGGCCAGGCAAGCGCCCATTGCGTCGCCGTCGGGGCTGCGGTGCCCCACCACTACTATGCGCTGCGCGGCGGCGATAGTCTTCTCGACTTCGGGGGCAATGTCGCGGATTCGCGCCTGTATGGGCGACGTCAGCGACAGGGCGGGCAGGGCAGAGGGCATAGTCATAGGCTTAGGCAAGGTGTTTGTAGTGGCTGATTTCTGCCTGCGGGTCGGCCGCCTTAAAGACCGCGCTGCCGGCTACGAGGATGTCGGCACCGGCGGCAAGGAGCTGCGGAGCCGTCTCGCGGTTCACTCCTCCGTCAATCTCTATCTGCGTGGCCAGCCCATTGGCATCGATGAACCGGCGCAGGCGTTCTGTCTTGGCCAGCGTATGGGGGATGAATTTCTGTCCGCCGAAGCCCGGGTTTACTCCCATCAGCATGGCTACGTCCACGTCCTCCAGCACGTCGCAAAGCACCTCGACGGGCGTATGAGGGTTGAGCGTGACGGCAGTCTGCATGCCCGCGGCCCGTATCTCCTGCAAGGTGCGGTGAAGGTGGGTGCAGGCTTCGTAGTGCACGTTCATAACCTTCGCTCCGAGTCTTGCCACGCGCTCCACATACTTCTCGGGAGCGACCGTCATAAGGTGGACGTCGAGCGGGCGGCGTGCTATTTTTGCAATGGCCTCCATAACGGGGAAACCAAACGAGATGTTCGGGACGAAAACTCCGTCCATCACGTCGAGATGATACCAGTCGGCTTCGCTGGTATTGAGCATTTCGATTTCAGCATCGAGTTGTCCGAAGTTTGCCGAGAGCAATGAGGGGGCTACAAGCATGGTCAGAATGGTTGAAGGGTTAAGTGCGGCAGGGCGATAGGGAAGGCGGCCGGAAACCGCTACGGATGTGCCCGTCGCATTATGCAAAAACAAAGTTACGAAATTCTTTTACATAATTGCATAATGAAACCGACCGATTTCTCTTTTCCGCCCGTAGGCAGGTTGGAGAAACCGGTCGGTTCCATTGGGTTGCCGGTCCGCTGCATAGCGGTCTGCGGGCGGTGCATAGGCAGTTATGCCTGGCTGACAAGCTTGAGCGTGTCGGAGGCTATGAGCAGTTCCTCGTCGGTAGGGATGACAGCCACCGTCACCTTGCTGTCGGGTGCCGAGATAATGGTCTCGTCGCCGTTGCAGGCTGCGTTTTTCTGCAAGTCAAGTTTGATGCCGAGGAACTCGAGTCCTTCGAGCGCACCCGACCGCATCGTGGGCTGATGCTCGCCTACTCCGGCCGTGAAGACTATGACGTCGACGCCGCCCATTACTGCGGCATAGGCTCCGATGTATTTCTTGATTCGATAGTTATACATTTCCATGGCCAAGATGGCTCGTTCGTCGCCGCGACTCACGGCTTCTTCAATCTCGCGCATATCGCTGCTGATTCCCGAAATACCGAGCACGCCGCTCTGCTTGTTGAGCAGGTCGACAGCCTCCTCGGGCGTCTGCTTTTCACGCTCCATGATGTAAAGAATAGCGGACGAGTCGATGTCGCCAGTACGCGTTCCCATCATAACTCCCTCAAGCGGAGTCAGACCCATACTGGTGTCGACGCAACGTCCGTGGTCGATGGCCGATACACTGGCGCCGTTGCCGATATGACAGGTTATCATGCGCACGTCTTTGGGGTCGAAGCCCAGAAACTCGCCGGCCCGGCCCGTTACATAGCGGTGGCTGGTGCCATGTGCGCCGTAGCGACGGATGTGCATATCGGTGTAGTAGCGATAAGGGAGGGCGTACATGAAAGCCTTAGGCGGCATGGTCTGATGAAAGGCGGTGTCGAACACAAATACCTGCGGCAGGTCGGGAAGCATATCCTTCACGGCCAGATATCCCTTCAGGTGGGCGGGACTATGCAGGGGCGCAAGTTCCATATAGGGTTTCCAGCCCTCAAGCAGTTCGGGCGTGACGATTTGACTCTCGGTGTAGATTCCGCCAGCCACAATCCGGTGGCCGGCTGCCGAGATTTCGTTCAGGTTCTTAATGGCGCCGATTTGCGGGTCGGTCAGGGTGTCGAACATCAACTTGATGCCCTCGGTGTGCGTAGGGCAGTCTTTCTCGATGATATGTTTTTCGCCGCTCGGAAGCGTGGCTTTGAGGAACGAGCCGGGCAAACCGATTTTTTCGATACCGCCGGCAGCCAGCACGCTTTTGCTGTCCATCTCGTAGAGCTTGTATTTGATGGACGAGCTACCGCAATTGATTACAAGGATTTTCATGTGGGTAGATTGTTTTGGTTTTTATTGCTGCGCGAAGTTAATGAAAAACTGTGGCAGCCACATGCGAAAGTGGTCGAAATTGCGGTTTTCGGCCGGAAATAGGCAGGGTGGCTGCGACATAAAGAAAGCCAACCGGCAGACTGCGGTGTCTGTCGGTTGGCTTATAGTGCGGTTCGGTTGCCTCGAGCGACCTATTGCTTGGCGGCTTGTGCCTGGCAAGAGGTTATGGCAATCATATAGTAGATGTCGTCCACCGAGCAGCCGCGACTGAGGTCGTTCACCGGGCGAGCGATGCCCTGGAGGATAGGTCCGATGGCCACGGCTCCGCCAAGGCGCTGCACGAGTTTGTAACCGATGTTTCCGACTTCCAGATTAGGAGCGATGAGCACATTGGCGTGTCCTGCAATCGGACTGCCTTTGGCTTTCTTCTCACCAACGCTGGGCACGAGCGCGGCATCGGCTTGCAGTTCGCCGTCAATATTCAGTTCGGGCCAAGTAGTCTTGGCTATCTGCGCAGCTTCGACCACTTTGTCGACAACCTCGTGCTTCGCGCTTCCTTTCGTGGAGAAGCTGAGCATGGCAATACGGGGCTGTTCGATGCCAGCTACTGCCTGGGCGGTTTGTGCCGTGCAGTAGGCAAATTGTGCGAGTTGTTCCGACGTAGGCATCGGAGTTACGGCCACGTCGCTCATGACTAATACGCCGTTATCTCCGTATTCCTGGGCCTGCGTGATAAGCAACATGGCTCCGCTGACGCATGTAATGCCCGGAGCGCATTTGATAATTTGCAGGGCGGGCCGTAATGTTTCGCCGGTAGTGCTGAGGGCTCCGCTGATTTGTCCGTCGGCGTCGCCGCTCTTGATAATGAGGCAGCCCAGATAGAGGGGGTTCTTGACCAGTTCGCGTGCTTGTTCGATGGTCATGCCTTTCTTTTCGCGCAGTTTCTGCAGGAGTTGGGCATATTCCTCGGACTTCGGATTGTTTTCGGGGTCGATAATCGTGGCGGCCGATATGTGTGTGAGTCCGAAGTTCTCGACGTGTTTCTGGATTACGTTGGGATTTCCGATGAGCACTATATCGGCCAGGCCGTCGGCCAGGGCTTTGTCGGCAGCTTTGATAGTGCGCTCTTCCTCGGCCTCGGGCAAGACGATGCGCTGGCGGTTGGAGCGGGCGCGTGCTATAAGGTTTTCAAGTATTTCCATAGTCGGTGTGGGCCGGTCGCATGGGTTGCGGCCTGGCGGATTAGGCTTTTACGCGGTTCAGATAGGAGCCGTCGCGGGTATCTATTTCGATAATTTCGCCTTCGTTGATGAACAGGGGCACGCGAACTTCCACGCCGGTCTCGACCTTAGCGGGCTTGGTGGTGTTAGTAGCGGTGTCGCCCTTGAGTCCGGGTTCCGTGTAGACAACCTTGAGTTTCGTCTTGACAGGCATTTCGGCGAAGAGGATGGTATCGGACGATGCGTCGCTTACTACTTCCACCACGTCGCCTTCCTTCATGTAGTCGACGCCGGTAACGAGGTCGTGGGCGATAACCACGTCGTCCCAGGTCTCCTGATTGAGGAAGTGGAGCGTGTCACCCTCGGCGTAGGAGTACTGATAGGGGCGGCGTTCTACGCGAACGTCTTCGAGGGCCTCGCCGATATTGAAACGCTTTTCAAGCACGCGGCCTGAAACGACGTCTTTGAGGGTCGTGCGCATAATCGTATTGCCTTTACCGGGCTTAACGTGAAGGAAATCGATGCAAAAGTAGAGTTTGCCATCCAGACGGATGCAGGTTCCTTTCTTAATGTCTTGTGATTTGATCATAGGGATATAAATGTTAGTTTGTTCAATTTTTCGGTCGCAAAGATAATAGAACTGCCTCAAAAATGGGCTATTGGCTGCGAAAAACCTTACTTACCAGATGACAATGCGGTCTTTTGGGGCGCGATACATGTGGTCAGCGGGTCTGAGGCTATAGGCTTCGTAGAAGTCGTTGATGTTGGCGAGCGGACCATTGACGCGCCACTTGGCCGGAGCGTGCTCGTTGCTCTTCACCTGGTTCTGCAGGGCTTCCGGACGCAGTTGTTCCATCCACGCAAGGGCATATCCGTGGAAAAAGCGCTGCAGCGGCGTCAGACCATGGATGGGCTGCCCGCTCCGATACTCGGATGTCTTCTTATAGGCTTCGAGTGCCACGACTACACCGCCCAGGTCGGCGATGTTCTCGCCTTGCGTGAGCGAGCCGTTGATGTGCAGGCTGTCGGTAATATAGAATTCGTCGAACTGACGCACAATCTGCTGCGTGCGCTTATCGAACTGTTCCTTGTCGGCCGTGGTCCACCAGTTTTCGAGGTTGCCTTTCTTGTCGAACAGGCATCCTTGGTCGTCGAAGCCGTGGGTTATCTCGTGGCCGAACGTGCCTCCGATGATGGCGTATAGGACGGCGTCGTCGGGCATGCCGTCAAACCCGGGCACGATGATATTGCATCCCGGGATGCAAATCTCGTTGTTCGACGGACTATAGTAGGCGTTGTAGGTTTGTGGCTGCATGTGCCACTCGTCGCGGTCCACGGGCTGTCCGAGCTTATCGAGGTTGCGCTGCGAACTCCACTTTCTGTAGGCCATCATATTCTTCAGGTAGGAAGTGCGGGTGATGTGGAGCCGCGAAAGGTCTTTCCACTTGTCGGGATAGGCCAGTTTCATGTTTACGGCGTTGAGTTTGTCGAGGGCCTTATGCTTGGTGTCGGCGCTCATCCAGCTGAGGTTTTTTATGCGTATGGCAAATTCCTGCCGCACGGCATTTCCAATCTCGACGAACTTTTCTTTGGTTCCCTTGGGCAGGTATTCGTCCACGTAGATTTGTCCGACGAGGTCGCCCAATATGCTGTTAGTGATGCTGACGGCTCGTTTCCAGCGGGGGCGTGGTTGCTCGACTCCGCGCAATGCGCGTGAATAGAAGTTGAAACTGGCTTCGTAGAGCGAGTCGCCGGCATAGGCGGCCAGCCCGTCGAGATAGTGGAAGCGCAGATAGTTGCGCAGCGTGGCTGTGGGCAGTTGCGCGAGCATGTCGTTGAGGCCCTGGAGGAAATCGGGCTGCTCTACGACGACACGGCCGACTTTCTCCAGCCCTACTTCGCGGAAGAAGGCGGGCCAATAGAACTGCGGGGTGAGAAGCCGCAGCGAGTCGACGCTCATCATAAAGTAGTTGGTGAACGGGTCGCGGGTGTCTTCGCGCGGGCGACTTGTCTTGGCCAGCGCATGCTCGACGGTCAGCACGTCGGTGGCTGCCGCAGTGGCGTCGGACTCGGTTTCGCCCATGGCCCTGAAGAGCGTGGCGGCGTAGGTGTGGAATGCCTGTCGCGCCGACAGGTTCTGCGCGTCGTCTTCCATATAGTAGCGGCGGTCGGGAAGGGTAAGGCCGCCCTGGCCGATATGCAGCGTGTTCAGTTCAGAGTCTTTCTCGTCCTGACCCACGTAGAAACTGAAGAACGGGCTGCCCGACACGAGTTGTACATAGGCGGTGGCCACGAGCAGCTTGTCGGGCGAGTCGATATCCTTGAGGCGTGCCAGGTCGTCGCGGAGCGGCGCGATGCCTTCACGGTTGCTTGTGGCGCTGTCCATGGCAGTGTAGTAGAAATCGCCGATTTTCTGCTTGGCCGAACCAAAGGGATGGCGTTTTTCCACGGCCTGCAGGCAGATGCGATAGACCTGCGCGTCGACCGTGTCCTGGATGGTCTTGAAAATGCCGTTTTCCTGCTCGCTGGCCGGTATGGCGTTGGCCTTCAGCCAGGTGCCGTTGGCATATTGGAAGAAGTCGTCTTGCGGGCGCACGGTCGGGTCGATGTGTGCCGATATGGGGTCGGTGGGGGGCACCTGTGCCGTCGTCGGGGCGCATAGGAGTGCGAACGCGAGGAATAGTCCGTTCTTCATGTTTCTATGGGTTTGATTATTAGTGATATATGGGGTTGCAAAATTACATAATGGGACGAAAAAATTGCATAATGCAATTTGAAAATTCCATTATGCAATTTCGAAATTCAATTATGCAATTTTCCGATTGTATAATGCAATTTTTGCGCCGTGCCGACCTATAGCAGCGGAGGCAGCAGATAGAGGCGGTTGGAATTGCTGCCTTTGATCAGGATAAGGTGGTCGGCCACGGGATGTGCCTCGAGGTAGCGCTTCACGTCGTCGTAGTCGGCAAAGAGCCTATAGTCGCCGGCAAAGGGAGCGAACTCCTCGCCGACGAGCCACACCTCGGTGTCGGACAGCGTATGGAGACGGTCGATGAGGCTCTGGTGCTCCTCGGCTTCTGCCTCGCCCAGTTCTCTCATGGCGCCCAATATGGCCAGTTTCTTAGGATGCTCCATCAGCCGGAAGTTCTCCACGGCGGCAGCCATGCTGGTCGGGTTGGCATTATAGGCGTCGACGATGAGGCGGTTATGCTCCGTCTGCATCAGTTCGCTGCGGTGGTTGGTAGGCTGGTAGTGTTCGAGCGCATGGTCGATTTGCTCGGGCGAAACCTTGAAGTATGTGCCCACGGCAGCGGCGGCCAGGACGTTTTCGAGGTTGTAGGCCCCCACGAGTCGGGTCTGCACCACGTGCCAGTTGTCGCCTCGCTTGCGCCAACGCAGCTGCAGATAGGGATTGCAGGCCACCACCTCGCCTTCAATGTCGAAGTCGTGTGCGGGTGCGCCGTATGTGTAGGCCGGCAGGTCGTGCGCAATGGGCTGGAGTATGGGGTTGTCGGCGTGGAGGAAGATGCGGCTGCCCTGCTTCGTGCGGAGGAAGTCGAAGAGTTCACCTTTGGTCCGTATCACACCCTCGTACGAGCCGAAGCCTTCGAGATGGGCCTTGCCGATATTGGTGATGAGCCCGTAGTCCGCGTCGATGATGCGGGCAAGGGTGGCAATCTCGCCGGGATGGTTCGCGCCGCTCTCGACCACGGCAATCTCGTCGGTTTCCGACAGGCGGAGCAGCGTCTTGGGCACTCCGATGTGGTTGTTGAAATTGCCTTGCGTGAACAGCACCTTATACTTTTCAGACAAAACCGTGCTCACCAGTTCTTTCGTAGTAGTCTTTCCGTTGGTGCCGGTAATCTGTATGACAGGCAGACCCAGTTGGCGGCGATGATAGCGGGCCAATTCCTGCAGAGCCTTGAGTGTGTCGTCCACCAGAATGAAGTGCGGATTGGTGCGAGCCACCTCGGCGTCGTCGACAATGGCATAGGCGCAACCGGCCTTGAGGGCCTGGTCGGCAAAACGGTTACCGTTGAAGGTCTCTCCGCGCAGGGCGAAGAAGAGCGAGTCGGGCGGACAATCGCGCGTATCGGTGGTGACGACGGGATGTTGCAGGAAGAGTTGGTAGAGTTCGGCTGTTTCCATAGGTTGAGCGTGTGAATCGGTAGGTTTCTTATTCAGTGGCATGAGTCTGCGGGCCTGCGCCGTGCGAAGTCCAAAACTCGACATACGCCTGTGCCACGAGCCGCGAGTCGTGGTAGCGTTCGATGTATTCCCGGCTTTCCCGCTGCAGGCGAGGCAGTTCGGCGCGGTTGGCAACGAGTTGCCGGAGCGTTTCATAGGCGCCCTCCTCGGTGGGAGGCACGTTGACGATGGGGCGAAGGTCGTGGCAGCCGAGCAGCGTATAGTTCTCGGGCTCGCCACCGCTCACCACCGCCATGCCATGGGCCATTGCTTCCAGGGCATTCATGGCCGGCGTGTAGGAGTATATTTGGTCGAGTAGCACGTCGGCCGTCTGCAAGCGTTTCACATATTCGTCGAACGGCAGGCTTACGGCCTCGACGGCTTCCACCTGTGCGGGCTGCTCGGCGGCCAGTCGCCGTAGTGCGCGTTGCAGTAGGTCGGTTCCCTTGTAGGCACTTCGGCGTTCCTGTATGCCTACGAAAATCCGCATAGGCCGGTCGGGCCGATAGGGCTCGTTGACTTGTGCGGGCAGGGCAATGGGGAAGGGGATGAACCGAGTCTTGTCGGCATAGAAGGGCCAATACGACGCGTCGTATTCATAGAGCCCCGTGACGATGCCGTCGACATCGGCTGCCATGCGCTTGTTGAGTTCGCCCTTGGGGCCGTGCAACCAGTCGGCAATCCATGTGTCGTTTTCGGAATAGGTGCGCTTCTTGTCGCCGATGTTAAAGTCGCTGTAGCGGAAGGCTTTTGTCTCGACACACGCCTTTACATAATAGTGGTCCATGCCGAAGGCGCCGAGGAACACGCTTTTGTTGTGGCGCCGCAGATAACGGTAGAACGGCCATATGCGCTCGGCCCGTAGCGGCAGGAATACGGGGTTGACCAACTGCACTACGTCATAGCCGCGAAAACCGCAGAAGCATTTCAGCAGGCGGGCCAGCCAGCGTGCGTCCGATAAGCAACCCGACGCCGACCTGTGGAGGTCGACGTCGCGGTCATAGTCCTTCCAGCCATCCCCATCGGAGGCCAGGGTCACATTGTGGCCTTCTGCACGCAAAGCCTTGGCCAAGGTAGCATGCACATTACTGTAGTCGCCTAATAGAAGTATGCGCATAGGCCGTGGGGTGGGGTTGTCAGTCGGCTTGAGCGTCGAGCGCACGGATGGCACGCGACAACTGGTCGGGACAAGAGGTGCCGCGCTCGCGGCAGTTGATGCCTTCGAGGCGTTCCAGCACCTGTTGCGTCGGCAAGCCTTTCACCAGCGAGCAGATGCCTTTCAGGTTGCCGTTGCAGCCGCCTGTAAACTGAACTTCGCGTATGATGCCGTCCTCCACCTCAAGATGTATGAGCGTGGAGCACGTACCTTTGGTCGGATAGTCGATGGTTTTGCGCATGTTTCCTATTCGGCAGGCTTCATGTTCGTATATACCGTCTGCACATCGTCGAACTCTTCGAGTCTTTCAACCATTTTGTCGATGGTTTCGCGCTGCTCGTCGGTCACTTCCTTAAGGTCGTTGGGAATGTAGGTAAACTCGGCGCTCAGTATCTCAAAGCCGTTTTCCTCGAGGTGCTTCTGGATTTCGCTGAAGCTCTTCGGGTCGCCGTAGATGGTAATGCTGTTTTCCTCTTCATCCTCGTCAAATTCGTCTTCCACGCCGTAGTCAATCAGGTCGAGTATGAGCTCGTCCATGTCCACATCGTCTTTTTTCTTGAAGGTAAAGACGCTTTTGTGGTCGAATAGGAAAGCGAGCGAGCCCATCGTGCCCAAGTTGCCGTTGAACTTATTGAAGATAGAGCGGACATCGCCTACTGTGCGCGTGGTATTATCGGTCAGCGTATCTACAAAGATGGCTATGCCGTGAGGTCCGTAGCCCTCGTAGGTCATAGGTTTGTATTCGCTCTGGTCCTTACCCATTGCGTTCTTTATAGCACGCTCGATGTTGTCCTTAGGCATGTTTTCGTGCTTTGCCGTAGCAATGATGGCGCGAAGTGCGGGGTTGTTCTCTGGTTCCGGCCCTCCAGCCTTGACGGCGATAGCGATTTGCTTGCCAATCTTAGTGAAGGTTTTTGCCATGTGCCCCCAACGTTTCAGTTTGGTGGCTTTTCTGTATTCAAATGCTCTTCCCATAGGAAAATGTGTTTATTGGTTTGATGGAATGATTAGCGGAGTTGGGCGGAAAGCTGGTGCGTCAGCGAGGAAACAATCTTCTTCATGACGGCTTCTACCTGCTTTTCGTTCATGGTATGCGTGTCGTCCTGTAACACGATATTGATGGCGTAGCTTTTCTTGCCGGCCTCAAGGTTTTTGCCTTCGTAGACGTCGAATAGCTTTACGCTCTTCACAATTCGCTTATCGGCGCGAAGCACAATCTGCTCAATCTGGGCAAACTCGACGGACTTGTCCACCAAGAGAGCCAGGTCGCGGAACACGGCCGGGTATTTGCTCAGTTCGCTGAACTCTACCTTGTGCTTGCGGGTGGCTTGCATCAGTGCGTTCCAGCAGAAGTCGGCATAGAAGACGTCGTTCTCCAGGCCGAAAGGTGCGGTGAGTTTCTTCGTAACGATACCGAATTCGAGCAGCAACTTGCCGTTGCGGTCGCTCACGCTTAGGCCGTGGCTGAAGATGTCGTTGGTGGAGTGGGCCGTCTGCAGGGTTTGCAGGTCGATGCCTAAGCGCATCAGCACGTCGTAGGCGTATGCCTTGAGTTCGAATACGGTGGCGGGCTGATTGGCATGGGCCCAGCTGTTGGAAATCCGGTTTCCGGTCAGCCACAAACCGAGGTGCAGTTTCTCGTCGTATGCCGTCATGTGATGAGCCTCTTCCTGTCGTTCGCCCGACTGGGCTTCCGGGGCCGTGGCCTGGCGCTTGGAGGCGTCGAAGCTATAGCAGTTGCCGAACTCAAAGAAGCGCAGGTCGGTGGCCTTACGGTTGACGTTGCGGGCAAGGCTCTCCAGACCGCCAAAGAGCAGGCTCTGGCGCATGGCATTGAGGTCTTGGCTGAGCGGATTGAGCAGCATCACGAGCCGATTGGCCGGCAGGGCCTGCAGGTCGGCATAGTAGGCCGACTTCGTAAGCGAGTTGTTGAGAATCTCATTGAAACCCTGGCCCACGAGTTGGTCGGCGATGCGTTTCTGCAGTTTCTGGCTCCGGTCGACTTCGTTTTCGATGGTTTGGCACGAGGTAATCTGCGACGGGATGGCAATGTTGTTGTATCCGTATATGCGCAGAATTTCTTCTACTATGTCGCACGGGCGCTGCACGTCGACGCGGTAGGCCGGCACGCGCAGGCGGAGCGATTGCTCGTTCTCCTGCTCAATTCGGATTTCGAGTGCGCGCAGAATCTTCTTGACCGTGTCGAGGGGAATAGAGGCGCCGGCCAGGTCGCGCAGGTACTGCAACGACAGTTCTATGGAGAAGCTCTGCGGTATCTCTTTGGCCTTGACGTCGCATATTTCCATGCTCACTTTGCCGCCTGCCAGTTCTTGCGCCAACAGGGCTGCCACCTTGATAGCATATACTTGTCCGTCGGGGTCTATGCCTCTCTCGAAACGGAAGCTTGCATCGGTGTTCAATCCGTGGCGCCGGGCGCTCTTGCGTATCCATGTCGGATTGAAGTAGGCGCTTTCGAACAGGATGTTGGTGGTGTTTTCGTAGGTTCCACTGCCTTTTCCGCCAAACACGCCTGCGATGCACATCGGTTCCTCGGCGTTGCAAATAGCCAGGTCGTGGTTGCTGAGCTTGTGCTCTATGCCGTCGAGCGTGACGAAGGGCGTTCCCTCGGGCAGGGTCTTTACAATCACCTTGCGGCCCTTTACCATGTCGGCGTCGAAGCAGTGCAGCGGCTGGCCGAATGCCATCATTACGTAGTTGGTTATGTCCACGATGTTGTTGATGGGTCGCAGGCCGATGGCAGTCAGGCGTTCCTGCAGCCACTTCGGACTTTCGGCCACGCGGCATCCGGTCAGCGTCACGCCGCAATAGCGCGGGCATGCCTCGGAGGCTTCAATTTCAATGTCGATGGGCAGGTCGTGGTTGTCAACCTTGAACGCCGACACGTCGGGACGCTTCAATTGGGTCTGGACACCTTGGCGCACGAGCCACGCATAGAGGTCGCGGGCCACGCCGTAGTGCGAGCAGGCGTCGGCACGGTTGGGCGTGATGCCAATCTCGAGCAAATAGTCACTCTCAAGGTTGTAGTAGGTGGCGGCAGGGATGCCTGCGGCCGTGTCGGCGGGCAGCACGATGATGCCGTTATGGTCGGTGCCGATGCCAATCTCGTCCTCGGCGCAAATCATACCGAAGCTCTCCACGCCACGAAGTTTCGACTTCTTGATAGTGAACTCCTGGTCGCCGTCATAGAGCTTCGTGCCGATTGTAGCCACAATCACCTTCTGTCCCGTAGCCACGTTGGGCGCTCCGCATACAATTTGGACCGGCTCGTCCTGGCCGATGTTCACGCGGCATACGTGCATGTGGTCGCTGTCGGGATGCGGCTCGCACGACAATACTTCGGCGGTCACCAATCCTTTTAGTCCGCCGCGGATGGCCGGTACTTCTTCCAGACCTTCTACTTCGAGGCCGATGGAGGTCAGGGCGGCGGCTGTCTCTTCTGCTGAAAGGTCAAAATCGACATATTCTTTCAGCCATTTCAATGATATATTCATCGTGTACTATTGTTTGCTTTTTAAGAAAGGCATTTTTTATCGGTTGCAAAATTATAAAAAAATGGCGAGTAGTGGCAATTTTTTACCCATTGCATTATGCAATTTTTCATTCCAAGGCTTGAAACGCGCATTCCAAGCCCTGAAATGCACATTCCAAGGTTTGAAACGGAAACGGGCCTTATGGTGCAAAAAAATGGGAGCAGTCTGCCGACTGTTCCCACTATGCGTGCGACCGCCTCGTGCGGCCTATTGGTAGAAAGTCTTTTCGAATGCGTTGAATTCAGGCTTGCCCAGCACGTAGCAATTCCACCAGGCCCGCAAGAAGCCTGTGCCGTAGCCCCAGAGCTGTATGAACGACGCTCCGATGGCAAGCGTTCCGATGCGGAGCGAGCGGTTGCGGACCGACGCATCGATACCTACGATGAGGGCGAATAGCAATAGCGGAAGCAGCGCCCATAGGCAAAACGGCGACCCGGCTATGAGCACGGCGCAGCCCAGCGTGAAGGCGGCCGGCAGCAGGTGGACAATCTTGAGCGTGCCAGGGTGGCGGCGCGTCAGGTGTATGCGGGCAATGCCCGAGTTATGGACTTGCTTGAAGAACTTGCGGAAATTGGTGCGGCGCTTATGCCATACCCACGCGTCGGGTAGGAGGCGGGTCGTGAAGCCTGCTTCAACAATGCGATAGGAGAAGTCGATGTCCTCGCCGAAGCGCATTTTCGAGAAACCGCCCAGACGAGTGTAGACGTGGCGCTTTATTCCCATGTTGAACGACCGTGGAAAGAACCGGTCGAGTTTGCGTTTGCCGCCACGGATGCCTCCGGTGGTGAAAAAGGAGGTCATGGCGTAGTTGATAGCCTTTTGCGTGGGTGTGAACGACGGATGTGCGCTGTCGGGCCCCCCGAAGGCATCGGTGTCGGACTGGCTTAGCGCGTCGTCGACGGCTTGCACGTATCCGTCGGGCAATACGACATCGGAGTCGAGTATGAGCACGTAGTCGCCCGAGGCACGTTCCACTCCGTAGTTGCGGCTCTGTCCGGGGCCGCTGTTAGGCTTGTTGAGATAGCGAACGGGAAGGCGGTCGGCAAAACGGTTGACCACGTCCTCGCAAGGCACCTGCGAACCGTCTTCTACGACAATCACTTCGAAGTCCTTGCAGGTCTGGCGGCAAAGACTGTCTAACAGTTCGGCCACTTCGTCGGGCCGGTTGTATACCGGTATGATAAAGGAGTATTTCACGGGAAAAGGGGTTGAGGAGTGGGAGAAATGCAAGGGGATTACTTGTCGGAAATCTCGGTATAGTCGACATATTCGCCCTCGTCACTGCGGTAAATCTTGCGATTGGCGGCCGCCGCATCGTCCTCCTTATGCGACGAGGCTGCCGCATCGTTTTGCGGACGACCCGCATGGGTGCGTGGTTGCCGGAGACGTGTGAAAAGGAGTTGGGCGCCTATGAGCGGGAGCAACACCACCAGCAAGGCGAACACGACCACTATGGCCAGAAAGCATCCGAAGACGGCACGCATGGGCGAAAGCGGGGTTTATGACTGCTGCTTGGCGAAGACGGTCAATCCGACGGAGATGAGGATATAGAGGGGGATGATGTAGCAGAATGCGGCCTCGCGGAATACGCACAGCATAACGGCCGAGGCTGCTATGAAAAGGTAGCGGGTGGCATTGTCGGACCAACCGAAATTCTTGAACTTGAGCGCGAACATCGGCACTTCGCCAACGAGCAGAAACCCTGCCACGACGACGCCTATGATAAGCACGGCGACCGATGTCAGGGTCTGGGGAATTGACGGGCCAAAGCAATAGACCAGCGAAATCCAGAAAAGCGCATTGGCTGGCGTGGGAAGTCCGATGAACCCCATTGTCTGGCGCTCGTCGAGGTTGAACTTTGCGAGGCGCAATGCCGAAAATGCGGCCATCAGTAGGGCGGCAAACGGCAGATAGGGGGCTGCGGGCGAACTGATAGTGGCGCACTGCTGTTGCAGCAGGCTGAATACGGCGGCGCTTGGGGCAAGCCCGAATGTGATAATGTCGGCCAGCGAGTCGAGTTCTTTTCCGATGGGAGAAGACTGGTTGATGAGGCGGGCTGCAAATCCGTCGAAGAAGTCGAATATGGCTCCGGCCACGATAAACAGGAATGCGAGTCCGTAGGATGCCTGAAAGGCAAAATAGCAGGCTACGGCGCCGCACAGCAAGTTGCAGCACGTGATGCAGTTAGGTAGGGAATAAAGTTTTTTCATGGCATCTTGATGGGAAAAGGAGCCTTCGGGCGGAAGGACTTATGACACAAACGGCAAGCCTATGGGTTCAGCCGGGCAATGACGGTCTCGTTGCCGACAGTACGCTGGCCCAGTTCGACAAATATGTCCGAGCCGATGGGCAGATAGACGTCGACGCGCGAACCAAACTTAATGAATCCCAGATGTTCGTCGATGAAGCACGAGTCACCCTCCTGTGCATAGGTTACTATGCGGCGGGCGACGGCTCCGGCTATCTGGCGCACCAATACTTCTTGGCCGTCGGGCGTCTCGATAATGATGGTGGAACGTTCGTTCTCTGTCGAGGACTTGGGGAGCCATGCCTTGTAGAAATTGCCGCTCTGATGCTCCACCTTCTTTATGGTGCCGTTCACGGGGAACCAGTTGGCATGCACATTGGTTACTGACATAAAGATGCTGACCATGATTCGGCGGTCGTGGAAGTATTCTTTCTCTTCGGTTTCCTCTACGACCACCACTTTACCGTCGGCTGCAGCCACCACGGAGTTTTCTCTCTCTCCGTTGAATACGCGGATGGGACAACGGAAGAAGTTTACGATGACGGCGTATAGGAATATGCTGATGCCCAACGTGATGTAGAAGACAGACGGGGCGACATCCTTCATCGTGTAATAGGCCAGCACGTTGAGAAGAAGGAGCCCGAACCCAACGAGAAAGAGGGTGTGGGTGCCTTCATGGTGCAGGCGGATGATTTTGATATGCTTAAACTTGCGCATTATGAGAGTTGTGTTTTTGTTAGTCGGTTGTAAGGGTGAATTGGTCGGTTGCGACAGGCAAAGATAATGGGTTTCTAACTGAATACGAAATAATGTGGTTTGACGGGCTATTGGTCCACCCAGTTGCGGGTGAGTTCTTGCTCGAGTTCTTCGTAGGAGAGTCCCAGACGCAACTCGCGTTCGTTGGCAATGCTGATTTCTCCGGTTTCTTCCGAGACGCAGATGGCAATGCAGTCGCTCTTTTCGGAGATGCCCAAGGCCGAGCGGTGGCGAAGTCCGAGGTGCTTGGGTATTTCATCGTTGTGCGACACGGGAAGTATGCAGCCCGCGGCCTTAAGTCGGCCCTGGCTGATGATAATTGCCCCGTCGTGGAGCGGACTATTCTTGAAGAAAATGTTTTCTATGAGACGCTGGCTGATTGTAGCATCGATGTTTTCGCCGCTCTCTATGTATTCGCCCAGTCCGACGTTGCGCTCGATGACAATCAGTGCGCCGATTTTCTGCCGGCTCATGCTCAGGCACGCCATCACTATGGGAAGAATCTGCGTGCGGTGCGAATGGTCTTGTTTCTTATTCTTGAAGAACGTAAAGATATGGCGGGTGTTTTGCTGGCTACCGATGGTGGAGAAGAAGTGGCGGATTTCTTCCGCGAACAATACGACCAGGGCCAGCGCACCAATGCTCATGAGGTTGTCGAGAATGCTGCCGATGAGTTGCAACTCGAAAACGCGCGAAAGCAATACCCATACTACCACGAAAATCATGATGCCGTTGAAGATGTTGGCAGCGCGCGACTGCTTCATAACCTTCCATACATAGTAGAGCAGGATGGCCACGAGTAGAATATCGATGGCGGCTTTGATGTCAAAGTTGAACATGGGTTTCTTTGGATTGTTGATAGGTGGAATAAATCTTTATGGCTTCGCGGGCGGCCTTCACGTCGTGGACACGCAGTATTTGCGCACCCTGCATAAGGCAGAGCATATGGAGGGCCGTCGTCCCGTTGAGCGAGTCAATGGGGCTGACCGACAGCAGTTTGTGAACCATCGATTTGCGCGACACGCCAGCCAGGACGGGTAGGTTGAACACTTGCAGGTCGGCCAGGCAGGCCAGCACCTCGTAGTTCTGGTCCAGTGTCTTACCGAAGCCGAAGCCTGGGTCAATGATTACGTCGGCCGCGCCAAGGCTGTGGAGTTTCTGTATGCGTTCTGCAAAATAGCGCAACAGGTCGGGCATGACGGCGGTCGTATCGGCGGTGTCAATCCGGTTGTTCTGTGTGCATGGATAATGGGTGAGCACATAGGGAACACGGAGTCGTGCCACTGTGCGATACATGTCGCGGTCAAGACTCCCGCCCGAGATGTCGTTGACAATATCGGCTCCGAATTCTTCCACGCACATTTTGGCTACCTGACTGCGGAACGTGTCGACAGAAAGGAGCGCGTCGGGAGCAACTTGCTTGATCACGGGCAGTGCACGGCGCAGCCGGTCGATTTCTTCTTGCTCGGAGGCAAAATCACCGTCAGGCCGCGTGCTGCATGCACCTATGTCGATGATATCTGCGCCTTCTGCGACGACTTGCTGTATGCGAGCGACAATCTGGTCGATGCTTTCGGTGCGGCTCTCCGAATAAAACGAATCGGGGGTAATGTTCACAATCCCCATCACCGCGGGGCGGGGGAATTCAACAAGCGTCTGTCGGCAGTTGATAGTGAACATGGCGTAGCGGACGGACTATGGGTTCTGGAAACGCTTGCTTTGCTCGGCAATGAGTTCGGCGTCGTCGAAATAGTTTATTTTCATAGCGCGCTTGACCTCGCTGAGCGTCTGCGCAGCAACGTTGCGGGCCTCTTCCGTACCTTTCCGCAGCATTTCGTATACGGCGGGAATGTCTTTCTCGAAGGCAGCGCGACGATTGCGTATGGGTTCGAGTTCGGCCTGTAAGATGTTGTTCAGGAACTTCTTTACTTTCATGTCGCCCAACCCACCTTTCTGGTAGTGTTCCTTAACCTCGTCGAGCGAAGCATAGTCGGGCCAGAATTCAGCAAAGTGTTCCGGACGGCAAAATGCGTCCAGGTAGGTGAAAACAGAGTTGCCTTCCAGATGCCCGGGGTCTTCCACATGGATATGCAGGGGGTCGGTGTACATCGACATGACTTTCTGCTTGAGTTCCTTGGGTTCTTCGGAAAGATAAATGCAGTTTCCAAGGCTCTTACTCATCTTTGCCTTGCCGTCCGTACCGGGCAGGCGCAGACAAGCATTGTTCTGCGGCAGCACAATCTTGGGTTCGACGAGGGTATTACCGTAGATGTAGTTAAAACGGCGCACGATTTCGACCGTCTGCTCCAGCATCGGTTTCTGATCTTCGCCCACGGGGACGTGAGTAGCCTTGAAGGCGGTTATATCGGCCGCCTGGCTGATGGGATAGGTGAAAAAGCCTACGGGTATGCTTGCGTCAAAGCCTCGCATATGAATCTCGGTCTTCACCGTAGGGTTGCGCTGCAATCGGCTTACGGTGACAAGGTCCATGAAGTAGAAACTGAGCTCAGTCAGTTCGGGAATCTGGCTTTGGATAAAGAGCGTGGATTTTTCGGGGTTCAGACCGACCGACAAGTAGTCCAAAGCGACTTCTATCACATTCTGACGGACTTTTTCGGGGTTATCTATGTTGTCGGTCAATGCTTGTGCATCGGCAATGAATATGAAAAGTTTCTTGTAGTCCTCGGATTCCTGAATCTCAACACGGCGTTTCAGAGAGCCTACATAGTGACCGATGTGAAGACGACCTGTGGGGCGGTCGCCTGTAAGGTATATTTTGTCTGACATAAATAGTATATGTGTTTAAACTGCGAAGATAGACAAAAATTAAGTATAAGGGCCTATTTTCCCAATAGTTTTTGCAAAATAGGCGGTAGGGGAAACTATCGGCGCAAAGTTCAGGGGTGTCGGATGAAAGGTGGTTTTGGACGATTGCATAATGGAATATTCGACCGTTTCGTTTATTTTTGCATACCGAAGGGGTCTTTATCATGTCATCTTTATGCCAAGGCTCCATGGAACTTTTCCACAACTCTAAGTCCCTATGTCGCAAGCCGCATCGCTGTTTGAACTGAACAATATGGTAAGGGAGTCGCTCGAAGCGACTTTCTCCGAATCGTATTGGGTATGTGCCGAGATTAGTCAGATTAGTGTGGCTGCCAACAGGCATTGCTATTTGGAACTTGTTGAGCGCTCGCCGAGGCAGGGCTTAATTGCACAGGCTCGGGCGCATATCTGGCGCGAAAACTACACGCTTATTGCCAACGAGTTCCGCAGAGTGACGGGTGGCAATTTAGAGGCGGGCATGAAAATTCTTGTGGAAGTCGAGATTTGCTTCCACGAACAATACGGCTACAGCCTGAATATCATGGATATCGACCCGTCTTTTTCGCTGGGCGATATGGCGCGGCGCCGACAGGAAACGATAGCGCGTCTCCAGGACGAAGGCGTGTTCGAACTGAATAAACAACTGACCATGCCGCGACCGTTGTCGCGCTTGGCAATCATATCGGCCGAGACGGCAGCAGGCTATGGCGATTTCATGCAACAGTTGAGCCAGTCCGGCTACCATTTCCACCTGCAACTATTCCCATGCGCCATGCAGGGCCGACAGGCCGCCGCCGACATCGTGGAGGCTTTGGAGCAGATTGCCCAGGACGACCAGTGGGAAGCCGTGGTAATTATTCGTGGAGGTGGTTCGGTGGTGGACCTAAGTGCTTTCGACGACTACGAACTGGCGTCTAACGTGGCACAATTTCCGTTGCCGGTGCTCACGGGGATAGGGCATGAACGCGACGAAAGCGTGGTGGACCTGGTTGCCCATAGCCGGCTGAAGACTCCCACGGCTGTGGCGGCCTATCTCATAGCCCTGCGCCAGTCCGAATACGATACGGTGGAAGGACTGGCCGATGCGCTGCGGCAGAAAGCCTTGCAGATTGTCCAGCAACATAACGCCCGACTCCAGCAACTGCTGTTGCGCTACAACGTGGCCCATTTGCGTTTCCTTCAACTGCAGCGAAGCCGTCTCAGAGAACTGGAGTACGCACTAAGCCAACAGGCTTTGCGGATTGTCGGAACGGAGAACTTGCGTGTCGAAACGGCTTGGGCACGGATGCAAAAGGCCGCTGTGCAAGCACTTGCCGACGAAAAAAACAAAATCACCGACCTGCAGCATCGGCTGACGGTGAACGACCCTCGCCAGATGCTGCGCCGTGGCTATAGCATTACGACAAGCGACGGCCACATAGTGCGCGACGTGAAAGACCTTGTGCCGGGCGCCAAAATCCGTACGCAGATGGCCGTTGGCATTATTGACAGCACGGTTGAAAGGGTAGAGCCGAACCCAGAGTTTGACCCGTTGAGCGAAACAAACCTTCCAAATTGAAACTACCATATTATTATAAAATGAATCACAACGAACTGACTTACGAAGAAGCCATTGCACGCGTGGAGGAACTTGTGGGTGAACTCGAGAAGGGAGAAACCAATCTTGACGCCCTTTCCGGCAAACTGGCCGAGGCAAAAAAACTGCTGGCGCTTTGTCGGGAAAAACTAAAGCAGACGGAAACCGACGTAAATCTCCTACTGAACGATGGGAAAGAATAAACTGGCGAAATTCGCCGACCTGGAAGTCTTTCCGAACGTCTATCAGTGTCCGGAAAAGGCCGTTCGCGCCGGCGAAAAACTTAAGAAAGGCGACGTCGAGATAGGGCGTGGCGAGTGGGGCACAAAAGTTTTTGGCAACGACCATCCCATTGTTCTCGAACTGGGCTGTGGCCGTGGCGAATATACCGTTGCCTTGGCCCGATTGTTCCCCGACAAGAATTTTATCGGAGTTGACTTGAAGGGCGCACGACTGTGGACCGGCGCCAAGCAAGCCTTGGACGAAGGTCTTGCCAACGTGGCATTTTTGCGCACGGGTATTGAGTTCCTCGACTATTTCTTCGGGGCGAACGAGGTCAGTGAGATATGGCTCACGTTCAGCGACCCTCAGATGAAAAAGCCTACGAAGCGGCTCACCTCGACCTATTTTCTCGAACGCTACAGGCACCTGCTTGTCGACAACGGACTCATTCACCTGAAAACCGACAGCCAGTTTCTGTTTACCTATACGCAATATGTGGTGCGCACCAACCAGTTGCCGCTGAAGCGTGAGTTGACGGACATCTACACGGAGCCGTTGAGCGACAGCGAGGCCAAAATCCTCCACATCCGTACCTACTACGAGCAGCAGTGGCTCCAGCGCGGCATCACCATAAAGTATCTTCAGTTTGCATTGCCTGCGACGGGTTCGTTGACGGAACCTGACGTCGAGATTGAATATGACACCTACCGCTCCTATAATCGCCAGAAGCGGTCGGGTCTCGACATGGGCAAATAAATCAGTATCATATCTCCATTCAAATATGTCAACAACAGTCTATCCGAAGCAAATTATCGAGGCACTTGAGAAAGTGCGCTATCCCGGTAGCGGAAAAAACCTGGTCGAAGCCGAAATGGTCGACGACAATATCCGCATTGATGGGATGAACGTGTCGTTCTCGCTAATCTTTGAGAAAGAGACCGACCCGTTTATTAAGTCAGTCGTGAAGTCGGCAGAAGCCACCTTGCATGCCTTTGTCGATAAGTCGTTGAACGTGGCAATCAGCGTGAGGACCCGTCAGGCGGCCAGGCCGGAAGCAGGCAAGCTCCTGCCCGACGTGCGCAATATCGTGGCAGTCAGTTCGGGCAAGGGCGGAGTAGGCAAGAGCACCGTGGCAGCCAACTTGGCTGTGGCGCTTGCACAAGCCGGCTACAAGGTCGGACTACTCGACGCCGACATTTTCGGGCCCAGTATGCCGAAAATGTTCCATCTCGAGAACGAGCAGATATTCATGATTGAAAAAGACGGGCGCGAACTGATTGTTCCAGCCGAGAAATACGGCGTGAAGATATTGTCAATCGGCTTCTTTGTCAATCCCGACACCGCCACGCTTTGGCGCGGCGCTATGGCCAGTAATGCACTCAAGCAACTCATTGCCGATGCCGACTGGGGCGACTTGGACTATTTCATTTTAGACACGCCGCCAGGCACGTCCGATATTCACCTGACGCTGTTGCAGACGCTTGCGCTCACCGGCGCCGTTATTGTGTCGACGCCGCAGGCGGTGGCGCTTGCTGATGCTAAGAAAGGCATCGACATGTATATGAACGACAAGGTGAATGTGCCCATTTTGGGACTGGTGGAAAATATGTCCTGGTTCACGCCTGCTGAACTGCCGACGCACAAGTACTACCTCTTTGGCCGCGAGGGCGTGAAGCAACTGGCTGCCACTATGCAGTTGCCGTTGTTGGGGCAGATTCCTGTCGTTCAGGGCATTTGCGAAGGCGGCGACGAAGGGGTTCCGGCGGCCCTTGACAAGGAAAATCCGGTGGGCAAGGCATTTGCCGAACTGGCGGAAGCCGTTGTCGGCCAGACGGAGCGCAGAAACCGCGAGCAGCCTCCCACCCATGTGGTTGAAGTGACGAGGTAGCGGCCGGTAGCCAAAGAAAAGCGAGTCGGAGTAAGCACGTGCTTGCCTCGACTCGCTTGTTTTGTGCGGCAGCCATAGGGCTTCCTACGGATTGCTTTCGCCTTCGACGTAGTTTTCCAAGGTCAGCCGGTTTCCGTCATATTTGGCGTAGGTGAACTGCGTAATCCAGTCGCCAAGAATCAACAGGCGGCAGTCGTCGGAGAGCGTGTGGTCGAGTTGCAGGTGCCTGTGCCCGAACACGAAGTAGTTGATGTCGGGGTGGCTCTTTAGGTAGTCTTTGGCAAACAGCAGTAGTTTCTCTTTGTCGGCCCCCAGGAACGGCACCACGCCGCCTGCGTTTTCGTGGCCTGTACGGCTTTTCTCGGCCCATTTCAGTCCGAACCACATGCCCCAGCGTGGATGCAGCGCGGCGAATAGGCGTTGGCAGGTGCGGTTGTGGAAAATGGAGCGGAGCAACTTATATTTGCGGTCGCCCGAACCGAGTCCGTCGCCATGGGCCAGGTAGAACAGCTTGCCGTATAGTTCGGTCGTGCAGCTCATCTCGCGGTGCACAATCATGCCACATTCGCGTTCGAAATAATCACGGACCCAGAGGTCGTGGTTGCCCGTGAAGAAGTGCACTTCGATACCGCTGTCAGTCAGTTCGCTTATCTTGCCGAGCAGGCGCGTATAGCCTTTGGGCACGGTGAAGCGGTACTCGTGCCAGAAGTCAAAGATGTCGCCAAGCAGATAGATGGCGGCGGCGTGGTTCTTTATGCTGTCGAGGAAACTGACGAGGCGGCGTTCCTGTTGGCGGCGGTGTTGGATGGCCCAACTGCCGAGGTGTGCGTCGCTGATAAAGTAGATTGGTTTCATGGGGCTATGGTTTCGTGGGGCGCTATAGGAGTCCGAGGTCGAGTTTCGTTTCCTCCGACATCATTTCGCGGTCCCATTCGGGTTCGAATACGAGGTTTATCTGTGCTTCTTTGACTCCTTCGACGGTGCTGACCTTCTGGCGGACGTCTTCTACGATGAATTCGCTGGCCGGACAGGTGGGCGAGGTGAGAGTCATGTCTATTTCAAGGTTTCCGTCGTCGTGCAGGTCGATGCGATAGATGAGCCCGAGGTTGTAGATATCAAAGGGCATCTCGGGGTCATAGACGGTTTTCAGTACCTCTACGATGCGTTCCTCAATGGCTGTTCGTTCGGTGGGTGTCATAGGGGGTTGGATTGGTTTACAGGCGACCCGACTCGGCATAACTGTAGTAGCCGTTTTCGCCAATTATCAAATGGTCTATAATTCGTATTTGCATCAGTTGGGCGGCCTTGACAATCTTCTCGGTCAACTGGTCGTCCGCGCGGCTCGGAGTAAGCGTCCCGCCCGGATGGTTATGGCAGACGATGAGAGCCGTGGCGTTCTGCAGGAGTGCACTGCGTACGACGAGCCTCACGTCCACCTCGGTTGCGCTGAGCCCGCCTTTTCCAATGGTTACGTCCTTCAGGCAGTACAGCCCGTTGTTCAGCAGCAGCGCGTGAAACTCTTCGTGAGGCAGGTCGCCGAGATGGTGGCGCACCAGGTTATAGGCGTCGGCCGAAGAAAGCAGGCGCGGGCGTGGATTGGCCGTTTCCTCGCACCACCGGCGGCTCAGCTCGCACGCGGCCATTATCGTGACGGCTTTGGCCTGCCCGATGCCGCGGAACTGCATAAGGCTTTCAAGGTCGCATCTGCCCAGTTTGCGCAGACTGCCGTCGACCTCGTCAATGATTCGCTTAGTGAGCGACACGGCACTCTCGCTCGGGCTGCCGCTGCCGATAAGGATAGCAAGCAACTCGGCATTGGAAAGCGCCTGCGCCCCCTTGTGGATGAGCTTTTCGCGGGGCCTGTCGTCCTCTTGCCAGTCCTTGATGGGAAGGTATGTAGTCGTGCGGTCGGATTTCACGCTTGCAAGTTTACAAATAATTCGACTACCAACCAAGCAAATAGGCTCGTGCAAAAATAGAATTATGGAATCTCGAAATTGTATAATTGAATTTTGAAATTGCATAATTGAATTTTCAGATTGTATAATGCAATTTTGAGATTCCATTATGCAATTTTTGCGTCACATTATCACGTTGTAAATCAACATAATACAACTGCCTTTCAGGTCGGTTTTGGGGGTTGGGATGCCGTTCGGGCCGTTTTGTCGGACAGGGATGCGTTTGAAATTCGAGGGGAAAAATGCCGGCGGGACAGATGGTCGGACTTGAAAATTTGTAGTTATAGACTGATTTTATTATCTTTGCAAGGTGCTATAGGAATTTTTTCGGCGTGCAGGCTTCGCCTGTGTGCCTGTGGCATTTTCAGATTGAACCAAAACCTAAAGACAAAACTCGATATGGAATTTACAGCCAAACAGATAGCCGACCTGCTGGGCGGAAGCATTGAGGGCAATGCCGATGCCAAGGTCTGCTCCTTCAGCAAGATTGAGGGCAGCGCTCCCGGAGCCATTGCCTTTCTCTACGACGACCATTATCTGCAACACTTGTATACGACAGCCGCCAGCGTGGTGGTTCTGAATAGTGACTTCAAGGTGGAAGGCCCGGTGGCTCCTACGCTGATTCGCGTGGAGAATGCGCGCGTCTGCGCCGCCCAGTTGCTTGCCATCTACGAGCAGGCAATGAATCAACCGCGCAAGGGAGTTCATCCCACGGCCGTGGTAGAAAGCAGCGCACAAGTGGCTGACGACGCCTATGTCGGACCACATGCCTATGTGGGCGAAAGCGTAAAGGTCGGAAACGGTGCGCAAATCTACGCCAATGTTGTGTTGGAGGCTCGTGCCGAAGTAGGAGAGGGCAGCACGCTCTATCCGAACGTGACGGTATATCACGACTGTAAAGTCGGAAAGCGCGTCATCCTGCATGCCGGATGCGTGATTGGAGCCGACGGCTTTGGCTTTGTGCCCAAAGACGGGGCCTACGAGAAGATTCCGCAGATAGGCAACGTGGTTATCCAGGACGATGTCGAGATAGGCGCCAATGCCTGCGTCGACCGCTCAATGATGGGAAGCACCATCGTGCGTAGCGGAGTCAAACTCGACAATCTGGTGCAGATTGCCCATAACTGCGACATCGGACAGAACACGGTCATGTCGGCGCAAGTCGGTGTGGCAGGCAGCACCAAGGTTGGAGAATGGTGCATGTTCGGAGGTCAGGTCGGAGTGGCCGGACATATTCAGGTGGCCGATAGGACCCAGTGCGGCGCGCAGGCAGGAATCGCTGGAAATGTGCGCAAGCCCGGCCAGACCATCATTGGTTCGCCGGCATTCGATGCCCGCAGCTTTGCACGATGCAGTGCCGCCTTTAAGAATCTGCCACAGATTTGGGCAGACGTCAACGAACTCAAGAAAAACGCCAACACTTCCGAAGCGAACGGCTCGGAAGAAAAATAGAACGCAAGATATGTTTAAGCAAAAGACGCTAAAAGGAAGTTTCTCCCTTTATGGAAAGGGCCTGCATACAGGCTTGAACCTGACGGTAACCTTTCATCCTGCTCCCGAGAACTTCGGATATAAGATTCAGCGCATAGACCTGCCGGGCGAGCCCATAATCGACGTGATGGCCGAGAACGTGGTCGACACGTCGCGCGGTACGGTTGTGGCCAACGGCGACGTGCGCTGTTCGACGATTGAACATGCCATGGCCGCACTTTATGCCTGCGGCATCGACAACTGCTTGTTGACTGTCAACGGGCCCGAGTTGCCCATCCTTGACGGAAGCGCCGAAATTTTCCTTCAGAATATACAAAAGGTAGGCTGCCAAGAGCAAAGCGCCGAGAAGGACTACTTTGTCATCAAGCGCAAGGTGGAATTCCGCGACGAGGAAACCGGCTCGTCCATCATCATATTGCCGGACGACGATTTCAGTATCACGGCCATGCTTTCCTTTGACTCCGAGTTCGTGGGCAGCCAGTTTGCCACCCTCGACAACATAGATGATTTTCCCACCGAAATAGCTTCTGCGCGCACGTTCGTATTCGTCCGCGAGATAGAACCGCTCCTGTCAGCCGGCCTCATAAAGGGAGGCGACCTCGACAACGCGATAGTCATCTACGAGAGGCAGGTGTCGCAAGAGAAACTTGACGCGCTGGCCGACCAGATGAATGTAGAGCACCGCGACGCTACGAAGATGGGCTACCTGAACAGGCGGCCACTTAAGTGGAACAACGAGCCGGCCCGTCATAAGATTCTCGACATCATCGGCGATATGGCACTTATCGGAAGGCCTATACGCGGACGCATCATCGCTACCAAGCCGGGCCACACCATCAACAATAAATTTGCCCGCCAGATGCGTCGCGAAATACGCAAGCATGAGATTCAGGCGCCTCATTACGACCCCATCGAAAAACCCTTGATGGACATCAACAAGGTGCGTGAACTGCTTCCGCACCGCTATCCGATGCAACTGGTTGATAAGGTTATCGAGATGGGGTCCGACTATGTGGTTGCCATGAAGAATATAACGGGCAACGAACCCTTCTTCCAGGGTCATTTCCCTAACGAACCCGTCATGCCCGGCGTACTTCAGATTGAAGCTATGGCTCAGGCCGGCGGACTGCTCATACTTAGCACGGTGGTCAATCCAGAGAACTACTCTACCTATTTTCTGAAGATTGACGGGGTTAAGTTCCGGCAGAAGGTAGTGCCTGGCGACACGCTGCTCTTTAAGGTTACGCTCGTGTCGCCCCCGAATCATGGCATAGCCACTATGCGCGGATTTGCCTTCGTGGGAGAAACCATGGTGATGGAAGCCACTTTTACCGCGCAAATCATTGAAAACAAGAAACAATAATACAGAAATACTATGGCAAGTCAGATAAGTAATCTCGCTTTCGTACATCCCGAGGCGATTATAGGCGAAAATTGTGAAATCGGGCCGTTTTGCTTCATCGATAAGAACGTGATTATCGGCGACGGCAATAAGTTGATGAACCATGTCACACTGCTTGATGGCACCCGCATGGGGTCGGGCAACCATGTATTCCCCGGAGCAGTCATCGGTGCCATTCCGCAAGACCTGAAGTTTCAGGGCGAAGAGACTACGGCCGAGATAGGAAACAACAACAAGATACGCGAGAATGTTACCATAAACCGAGGCACGGCCGCCAAGGGCAAGACCATAGTGGGAAATAACAACCTGCTCATGGAGGGTATGCACGTGGCCCACGACGTATGCATCGGAAATGGTTGCATTATAGGCAATTCGACCAAGATAGCCGGCGAGGTGGTCGTGGACGACTTTGCCGTCATCAGCGCCAATGTGCTGATTCATCAGTTCTGCCGTGTCGGCAGTTACGTAATGGTGGGTGGCGGTTCGCGTACCAGCCAGGACATTCCGCCCTATACGATGGCGGCCCGCGAACCGATTGCCTATTGCGGACTCAATCTGGTGGGCCTGCGCCGCCATGGTTTTAAGCCCGACCTTATTGAAAATATTCACGAAGTCTATCGCATCCTCTACAACAGCGGCAAACTTCGTCAGGAATGTTTTGAGGAAATCCGTGAGAAAGTGCCCTCTTCGCGCGAAGTCGACTACATTCTCGACTTTATCCATAGTTCAAAGCGGGGCATCATAAAGTAGCACGCACAACGTATAACGCAACAGAACGACAACAACCATGATACTGAAAATTAAATTCGTCTGTGACGAGGTTGATGGCTTCCTTCGCGAGATAGCCATAGATAGTGAGGCCACATTCCTCGACCTGAACAAAATTGTGCTTGAGTCGTGCGGATACGGCGACGACCAGATGACCAGTTTCTATATCTGCAATCACGATTGGGAGCGCAAGGAACAGGTTACACGCGAAGACATGGGCGTTTCAAATATCGACGACGACGTCTTCGTAATGGACTCGACCCGTCTGTCGGAGTTTCTCGACGACAAGGGGCAGCGGTTGGAGTATGTGTTTGACCCGTTCTCCGACAGAAGTTTCTATCTGAGCGTGAGCGACGTGGATTTCGGCGAGGAACTTAAGGCGCCGAAAATCTTGCGGGCTAAAGGCAATGCGCCGAAGCAGATTGCCGAACTCGACTTCTCGCTTTCCGAGGCACAACTCAAGGGTGCCGTCGGCGGCGAGGCTGAAATGCTCGAAGAGGATGGACTCGACGACGCCTTCGGCTATAATGACGACGAACTCGATATGGAAGGGTTCGAGATTAGTGACGACTCCATGTATTAAAGAGTGAAAACCCTGGTCGTCTTATTAGGGCCTACGGGCGTTGGAAAGACCGAACTGAGTCTGGAACTGGCCGAACGCCTGCAGACACCGATACTCAACGCCGATTCGAGGCAGATTTATCGCGACATACCGATTGGCACGGCTGCTCCCACCCAGGAGCAGCTGCGTCGTGTTAAGCACTATTTTGTCGGCACGTTGGCCCTTGATGAATACTACAGTGCGGCCCGCTACGAGGAAGATGCCATTCGGCTGCTTGAGCAACTTTTCGAGCGGCACGACGTGGCGTTGATGTCGGGAGGTTCTATGCTCTATATCGATGCTATATGCAAGGGCATTGACGATATGCCTTCCGTGGACGCGGAGGTGCGTACTGCGGTGCGGCAGCGCTATGCTGACGAGGGACTTGACCCGCTTTTGAGCGAACTCAAACTGCTCGACCCTATATATTATAAGGAGGTGGACCCGCGGAATACGCAACGGGTAATTCATGCCTTGGAAATCTGCTATGCCACGGGGCGTCCGTTCTCGTCGTATAGGACGCACTCGGTGAAGGAGCGTCCTTTCCGAATCGTGAAAATTGGTTTGAACCGACCGCGTGGTGAACTGTTCGAACGCATCAATGCAAGGGTGGGGCAGATGCTTGAAGCAGGTTGGATGGACGAGGTTCGCCGCGTGTTGCCCTATCGTGCGTGCAACTCGCTGAATACGGTGGGCTACAAGGAACTGTTTCGCGTGGTGGACAACGAGTGGACACTCGATTTTGCCAGACAGCGCATAGCCAAGAATACGCGTGTCTATGCCAAGAAGCAGCTGACCTGGTTTGCCAAGGATGAAACCATCTTGTGGCACCATCCGGTGGACAAGGAGTCGGTTATGGCCGACATCGACCGCCGTCTTTCCGAAGCGTAGGATGAGCGGGCAAGGGGTGCGGAATGAGATTATTTTGCGCCCGATAAGTTAAAATTGAGCAAAAAGAGTTTGGCAGTTAGGAAATCTTTATCTAATTTTGCCACCCGAAAGCCCCTTTTGAGAAAAACGGGCTCAAATCGACTGGAAAAACAAAATAAAAGAATAAGAAGATTATGAAACGTACATTTCAGCCCCACAATCGCAAAAGAAAGAATAAGCACGGTTTTCGTCAGCGTATGCAGACGGCCAACGGTCGCCGTGTCTTAGCATCGCGTCGCCGTCATGGTCGTAAGAAACTGACGGTTTCTGACGAAGTACACGGCAAAAAATAGTAGCCGGAAAGACAAACAGAGGCGTCGGATAGGACCCTCGTTGAAAAAAGAGTTGCCACACGCAAAAATGTGGCAGCTCTTTTTGTCTTTCAGTCACTTTTCCTTTATTTTTGCTATTTAGGTGAAATGTTCCCTTGATATATCTTCTTAATCATGAAGAAAGAAAATCGAAAACTCTTGCTTGGCAACTGCTTAGGCGCACTTTTGCTTACAATAGTCCTTTTAGTTTTAGTCTTTTTCTTTTTAGATGTCTACACGCATCATAACGAAGAAATAGAAGTGCCTAATCTGGAGAAGAAGAGTTATGCGGTGGCCAAAGAGCAACTTTCGGAAAAAGGCCTGTATGTGGTTGTGCAAGACACGGGTTATGTGCGCAATCTGCCAGCCAATGTAGTGCTGGCGCAGTCCATTGCTCCCGGGCAGAAAGTCAAGGCTGGGCGCTACGTATATGTGACTATCAACGCGGCCGAGGCTACGGCGGTGCCCATTCCCGATGTAGCCAACAATAGTTCTTATAGGCAGGCCGAATCGAAACTTACGATACTTGGATTCAAACTCACTGCACCGAAATACATTGCGGGCGACAAAGACTGGGTCTATGGCATCGAAGCGCGTGGTAAAAACGTCGTCGCAGGCGAAAGGGTTTCCACCGACTTGCCCTTAACCCTTGTGGTGGGCGACGGACTTAATCAAGACGACTATAACGAAGCCTCCGAGTCCGACTATTTCGTCGATCAGGAAGAATATGAAAAGAGCCTCGAGGCCACGGAGCCCTTCATCGACGAGGCAGAACAATAAAAAGCAGACTATTCAACTCTCCAATAGCATAAGGAAGTGACGGAATCGAACGAAGACATCAGCCTCGGGTATAGTGGCGAACTTAGCGAGGAGGAAAATGCAGGCCTCTACGAGCATTTTCGCGTAGTGGCCGATAAGGGGCAGAGTCTTCTTCGTGTAGATAAGTTTTTGTTCCTGCATCTTGCTGACACGTCGCGTAATCGTATTCAGCAGGCCGCTAAGGCTGGCTTCATCCATGCCAATCACGAGCCCATCAAGAGCAATTACCGCGTCAAGCCCGGCGATGTAATCACCATCCTTCTCAATCGGCCGCGCTACGACAATAGCATTCAGCCCGAAGACATCCCTCTCGACATCGTCTACGAGGATGAAAGCCTGATTGTAGTCAATAAGCCTGCCGGTCTGGTCGTTCATCCTGGCGTGGGTAATTATACGGGCACATTGGTCAACGCACTTGCCTGGCATCTGAAAGATGACCCCGACTACGACCCCAATGACCCGAGCGTGGGGCTTGTGCATCGTATTGATAAAGATACGAGCGGCTTGCTCGTTGTAGCTAAGACACCGGAGGCCAAGACGAAGTTGGGACTGCAGTTCTTTAACAAAACGTCGCGCCGGAGTTATCTGGCACTTGTCTGGGGCGATTTCCGCGAAGACGAGGGTAGGATAGAGGGCAACATCGGGCGCAATCCGTCCGACCGGCTACAGATGGCAGTCTTTCCGCCCGACTCCGAAATCGGAAAGCCTGCCGTAACACACTATCGCGTAGTGGAGCGTTTTCGTTTCGTAACGCTTGTGGAGTGTATCTTAGAGACGGGACGCACGCACCAGATTCGGGCACACATGCGTCATATTGGACATCCGCTGTTCAACGATGCTCGCTACGAGGGCGACAAGATTCTGCGCGGATTGCAGACCGCTTCCTACAACAGTTTCATTCGGAATTGTTTCGAAGTATGCCCGCGCCAGGCATTGCATGCTCAGACACTTGGGTTTGCACATCCCGTCGGAGGAAAAGATATGGATTTCACCTCGCCGCTGCCTCAGGATATGACACAACTCATTGAGCGGTGGCGGACCTATATAAATGGATTAAAATAACACAAGAAGAATATGAAGACCAAGAAACCTTTTGTGGCAATAGTGGCTGGCGGCGACTCGTCGGAGCATGATGTTTCGTTGTGCAGCGGTAATGGCATCGCATCGTTTATGGATGCCAGAAGATTCGACTATTGTATTGTGGAACTAAAAGGAAAAGACTGGAAGGCGCATTACGGGACGGAGCGGTGCGATATCGACAAGAACGATTTCTCCTTTACGGCTTCCGACGGACATCATACTTTCGATTTCGCCTATATTACCATTCACGGAACTCCCGGAGAAAACGGAATTCTTCAAGGCTACTTCGACCTGATAGGCCTGCCTTACTCCACGAGTAGTCTGTTGATTGAATCGCTTACCTTCAACAAATTTGCGCTTAATGGCTTCTTGCGCGGATTTCCCGAATTGAAGGTGTCTGACAGCCTGCTTTTCCGCAAGAATCAGCCGTTGCCCACGCCCGAAAGCATTGTGGAGCGCATAGGTCTGCCTTGCTTCGTGAAGCCGAATGCAGGCGGAAGCAGCTTTGGCATTACGAAGGTGAAGCAAGTGGAAGAACTCCTGCCGGCCATCTCAAAGGCCATGAACGAAAGCGACGAGGTAATGGCCGAAAGGCTTATGGTAGGAACCGAGGTGACTTGCGGTTGCTATCGCAAGGGCGACGAGGTGGTGGTTTTCCCTATCACCGAGGTCGTTACCCAACGCGAATTCTTCGACTACGAGGCTAAATACGAGGGGCAGGTAAGCGAAATCACCCCTGCCCGTATCGCACCGGAAACGGCCAAGCGCGTATCGAAGATGACAAGCGACATCTACAAATATCTGGGCTGCTACGGCATCATTCGCATAGACTACATACTCTCGGGCGCAAAGGGGCAGGAAGAAATCAACCTGCTTGAAATCAACACCACCCCCGGAATGACACCGACAAGTTTCATTCCGCAGCAAGTCCGTGCCGCCCAACTTCAAATGTCGGAAGTGTTGGCCGACATCATAATGGGCAAATTAGATAACCAGTAAATCCACCAACGATGAACACTGTTCCTGCTCAGTTTGATGCGATTCGCAGTTACGACGATAGCGATTTGCGGCAAGTCCTTCCGCTTTTGTTCGACGACGACAGTTTCTGCCAGGTTTTGCAGTCGTTGTTCCCGTCCGTATCTTTGGCGGTCCTGAAGGAAAGAGCCAGTCAATGCTCCACAATTCTCGATGTGCAGAAGAGTTTCCTTTACCCCTACATCGAAAACCTTTTGCAGTCGGCCAGCGAGGGGGCGGTGCTCGACGATTCGGCTATTGCCGATAAGACACAAGCCTATAGTTTCATTTCCAATCATCGCGATATCGTTCTCGACCCGGCACTGCTTTGCTTCTTGCTTATTCGAAACCAGTTCCCCGATACGGCCGAGATAGCAATAGGCGATAATTTGCTCATTTTCGACTGGATAAAACACATTGTCCGACTAAATCGTGCGTTCATTGTACAGCGCGGTTTGAATTTGCGCGAAACCTTGTTGGCCAGCCAACGGTTGAGTGCCTATATGCACTATGTCATTACGCAGAAACACCATTCCCTTTGGATTGCACAACGCGAGGGTCGCGCAAAAGACAGTTCCGACCGGACGCAAGACAGTGTGCTGAAGATGATTGCCATGGGGCGGTCGGACAATGTCATAGCATCTTTGCGCGAGATGAATATCGTGCCGCTCACCATCTCGTATGAATATGATCCATGCGACTATTTGAAGGCGCAGGAGTTCCAACAAAAGCGCGACGACGCGGCATTTAAGAAGTCAAAGGCCGACGATTTGCAGAATATGCATACAGGCATTATGGGGCGCAAGGGACATATTCGGTTTGTCATGGCTCCGCCTGTCAACGAGTGGCTTGATACGCTCGGCGATGTGCCTCGCGCTGAGTTGTTCCCCATGCTTTCGCAGCATATCGACAAGGAAATCCACCGACACTATTCGCTTTTCCCCGGCAACTATATAGCCTTCGACCAACTACATAGCCAGTCGCGTTTCCACGACCGGTATTCCGCGCAGGAAACCGAGGCGTTCAACCGATATGTGTCGGGGCAGTTGGAGAAAATCGAACTTCCCAATCCCGACATGCCTTTCCTCCGGGAGCGCCTGCTTACGATGTACGCCAATCCCGTAGGCAACTGGATTGAGGCCAATGAAGAGTAATTCCATTTGCTAAGATGTGGCCCATGAAACCTATTCGTCTGTTGCTCGTAGCCTTGTCTGTGTTCTCGTTGTATGCTTGCAGCGAGGATGAACGGCGTCTTTCGTCGTGGCGCGAGGACCTGGTCGATTTATGGACAGGTCCCGACGGACAGGTGGAAAAGGTTGTCTTCGATGATAACCATGCCTACGAGCCGGTGAATACGGTGATGCTTTCCGACCCCGATACCGTGCGCCGGGTGTTTGCGGCAGTTCTGCTCTACGACGATGGAAGTATGTGGCTGGGTAATAGGAAGGACGTACTGACCGTTGAAGCCATCCGCACCAATTCGTCTGCCATCGTGCAAGACCCGCTTACGGTCGTGGCCGTTTGGCGTGGCGGAGCGTATGTCAATATGAAACTCGACCTTCTTACCGGTCCGAGCGACATTGGCCATCGCTTTGCCGTGTGGGACCGTGGCGTTGAGGCCAATCCCAATGGGGGAAACCTATTGCGTTTAGATGTCTACCACGACCAGAATGGCGACGATGCGTTCTATACCCGTTCCATCCATTTTTGCGCTTCTTTGCGTCCCTACGACGAACTTCTTCAGGCGGGCGACAGTGTGGCCGTGTCCATACGTACGGCAACCGGTCTGCAGTCGTATCGCCTCCCGTATTAGCAACGGTTTTTCGGTTGAAAACTTTGATATCTAAGTGGTTTGCACTATTATTGTAAAGTCATAGCTTTAAACTTTAATACGATATAATATGTACGACAATGAACGCGGGCTTTATATTGCCCACTCCGATAAGGGAGCATTGACCATTCAGCCTAAGATGGCCAACCGTCACGGACTTGTGGCTGGCGCCACCGGTACAGGAAAGACTGTAACCCTACAGGTTATCGCAGAAAGTTTCTGCCAACTGGGCGTTCCATGCTTTATGGCCGACATGAAAGGCGACCTTTCCGGCATTAGTCAGGCCGGTCAGTTGTCTGGCTTTATAGAGAAGCGCATGCCTGAATTCGGTATCGAAAATCCACAGTTTGCCGGTTGCCCAGTAAGGTTCTTCGACGTTTATGGAGAGCAGGGCCATCCCATCAGAGCCACTATCTCGCAGATGGGCCCGCTGCTTCTGTCGCGTATCCTTGGCCTGAACGATACGCAAGAGGGCGTTTTGAACATTGTGTATAGGATTGCCGATGAAAAAGGCTGGCTCCTGGACGATATCAAGGACCTTCGTTCTATGCTCGACTATGTGCAGAAACATGCCAAGGAGTTTTCTGCTAAATACGGTAACATAGCCGCTGCCAGCGTGGGTGCCATTCAGCGCTCACTCCTTTCTCTGGAGGACCAAGGCGGCAATAAGTTCTTCGGAAAACCGTCGTTTGAAATCACGGATTTGTTGCAGAAGGACGGAGAAAAGGGAATCATGAATGTGCTGGCGGCCGACAAACTGATGCTACAGCCTAAACTCTATTCAACTTTCTTGCTTTGGTTCCTATCTGAACTCTATACGACGCTTCCCGAGGTCGGCGATTTGGATAAGCCTAAGTTGATTTTCTTCTTCGACGAGGCCCACATGCTTTTCGAGGACACGTCGAAAGCCATGAGAGACAAGATTGAGCAGGTCATTAGGCTCATTCGCAGTAAAGGGGTTGGCATCTTCTTTGTAACCCAGAGCCCGACCGACATACCCGACATAATCCTCGGTCAACTTGGCAACCGCGTGCAGCACGCGCTCCGGGCCTATACTCCCAAGGATCAAAAGGCTGTCAAGACGGCAGCAGACACGTTTAGGACCAACGAGTCGTTCAACACCTACGAGGCAATCACCACGTTGGAGACCGGAGAGGCACTTGTGTCATTCCTCGACGAGAAGGGTACGCCCCAAGTGGTGGAGCGCGCAAAGATTTTGTTCCCCCTGAGTCAGATTGGCGCCATCACCGAAGGCCAGCGACTCGACATCATACGCAATTCTCCACTTTCCCATAAGTACGACACGCCCGAGGACCGCGAAAGTGCATTTGAGATTATCATGGCAGAAAAGGAAAGGGAGGAAGCCGAGCAGGCCGAACTGGAAGAGGCCAACACCAAGGCAAAAGAGAAAGGCACGAGCAAGAAAACCGGATTTTTGGCCAAAGTGCTGAAAGCCATTGTTACTGCAGTCACTGCAACTTTGGCTACCATTGCCGGTACAGCCGTATCAAATGCCGTGACCGGTAAGAAGACGAAATCGAACACCTCTGTCACCGGTAAAATCACCAAGAACGCCACCTCGGCGGCTACTCGCACCGTGACGCGAGAACTTACTCGCGACATATTGGGCAATCTGATTAAGTAGCTGCAGTATAGCGAGTCGCAAATACTTCAATCCGCCTCTTTTCACGGGAATGAAAGGAGGCGGATTGCTATTTCCTTGTGTGGCAGCAACCGACGTGCTATCGTTTCAGTCCGAGGGTTTCCCGAACCTCATTATATGCTTTTTGCCAATCAGTGTTGGTGCTGAAGGGCGTGATATGGTTTGGCTCTGTCACGTAGGCTTGTGTCTCGTTGACATTATCGTCGTCGAAAAGCGGATTATGGAAACTGGCGTTCTGGAATATCTCGACAATCTCTTTCAGCCTCTCGGGCGATTTCTTCTTTGACGTGTAAGCCGTCTGGAAGTAGGCATCGAGGAATTCCGATAGGAAAAATGCCTGGTTGTCGAGAAATTGGCCCGATAGTTCCGTCATGTTGTCGAGCGCCTGCAACTTGATGTAGGTTAGGGTAGTGCGCTTGAACTGGGCCACGCGCGATTGGGTGAAACTGCTCGTGGGCGAATTGGCTACCCGCGTGGCATTTTCGAGCACGAAATTATAGATTTCTTGCGCACTGACCACTTGCCAGCCACTGCACAAGACCATAGCCCAAATGAGCGAGTAGATTCTTTTCATAACTATTTGGTTCGTTTGCGGTTAATCAGTTCGGCCAGGTCGCGTCCCTCGGCGGTTTGTCCGCTAACCCGACCTTTGTTTTGCTGTATAAATGCTTTCCACGAATGAGCGGCACCTTCCGTTCGGTTGTCGTGTCCGGCCTGCAAATAGTGGCAATATGCGGCGGCCAAGGCGTCGGTTGCATCCATGTGGTTCAGCATTTGTTCGTCGGCAATATGGAGCGTCCGCTGCATCATATAAGCCACCTGTTCCTTGCTTGCCTGACCGTTGCCGGTGATGGCCATTTTTATTTTCAACGGGGCGTACTCGTGGATGGGAACCTGCCTGCTGATGGCCGCGGCAATAGCCACGCCCTGTGCTCGCCCAAGCTTAAGCATACTTTGCACGTTCTTTCCGAAGAAGGGGGCCTCGATTGCCATTTCGTCGGGCAGGTACGATTCGATGATTCCCGTAACGCGCTCGTAGATGCGTCCTAGTTTCAGGTAGATGTCAGCCACTTTGTGCATGTCAATAATACCCATTGCCACCATTTCAACCTTGCGTTGCTCCACGCGAAGCACTCCGTAGCCCAGATAGTTGGTGCCCGGGTCAATGCCGAGTATGATTTTCTCAGGTTTTTCCGTGGGGTGGATATCCATGCTTATGGTGCTTGTTTCGTCGTCGGTGCGGTTGCACTTTTGTTGCCTACTACTCGCGAAATTAGTCATTTTATAGAAAGAATAGCATAAAAAACAGCCCGATTCATTCGTCTTATTATGAAATCTTTCTATTTTCGCATAATTAGAGCAAGTGTTTTTGCTCGGAAACATAATGTGCCACGGAGTTTCGTGGCTGAGAAATACAGTTAGAATTATCTTAAACAATCAGATTGTGATGAAAAAGTTTCGTTTCATACTCTTGTTTGCCGTAGTCTTTGTGGCGCAGATGGCGTTCTCACAGGCTGTCATCAAATTCGACACTACCAAAATCGATTTGGGTACTTTCACGGAGAGCCAGGTCAAGACGGCCGTATTCGAGTTTACTAATACCGGCGACAAACCCTTGGTTGTGCATCAGGCCTTCTCTTCTTGCGGCTGCACGGTGGCCGATTTCACCAAAGAGCCCGTTCAGCCCAATGCAAAGGGCCGTGTAGTGGTCACGTACAATGCGAAAGGAACCTTCCTGGGCAGTTTCAAGAAGAAAGTAGTAGTTCGCACCAATGCGCAGAACGGATTTGTGCCCATCTATATTGAGGGAACGTCGAAGCCCGATGCGGCATCATCCAAATAACACCGCTTTTTCCTAAAACCATCTTGATATGAACCACCTTGTGATAATGGCTGGTGGCGTTGGGAGCCGATTTTGGCCGCTCAGCAGTACGCAGGAACCCAAACAGTTCTTGGATGTGCTCGGAGTGGGTAAGACTCTGCTCCAGTTGACCATAGAACGTTTTGAGGGTATAGTACCTAAAGAGAATGTCTGGATAGTGACGTCGGAGCAGTATGCCGACATCGTCTACGAGATGTTGCCGGAGATTCCCAAGTCGAATGTGTTGCTCGAGCCTTGCCGTCGCAATACGGCACCTTGCATCTGCTACGTGTCGTGGCGCATAAAGATGGTCGACCCGAAGGCCAATATCATCGTTTCGCCCAGCGACCATACCATTGCCGATGTGGCTGGTTTTCGCGAAGTGGTGCAGGAAACGCTTGAATTTGCTTCGGAAACCGACTCGATTGTCACCATCGGCATAAAACCCACACGCCCCGAAACGGGCTATGGCTATATCAAGGCCGACCTTTCCTATGCCTCGTCGCGCAAGCGCAATATCTTCCGCGTTGATGCCTTTAAGGAAAAGCCCTCGCTCGAGGTTGCAGAAGAGTATGTCGCGCAAGACGGCTACTTCTGGAACTCGGGCATTTTTATTTGGAGCGTTTCTACCATTGTCAATGCCTTCCGCGTATATGCCCCCGATATGTCGGCTGCCTTCGAGAAGCTTCAAGATGTCTACGACACCGAAGATGAACAGACAGCCATCAATGCGGTCTATGCGGAACTCGAGCCCATCTCCGTCGATTACGCTATTCTCGAGAAAGCCGGCGAGATTTTCGTTTGCCCGGCCAGTTTCGGATGGAGCGACCTCGGCACTTGGTCCTCGCTGCGTAATGAACTCGACAAGGACGACCATGGCAACGCCGCCGTGGGCCGTCAGGTGAAGTTCTTCGATAGTCATCACTGCGTGGTGCACACGAAGTCGTTCAGCGAAGTAGTAGTGGAAGGACTCGACGGATATGTGGTAGCCGAAAACGACGGTAAGTTACTCATCTGCCGCCTTAGCGAAGAGCAACGGATCAAACTCTTCCACGACAATTGAAGAAATCTGCACATACACCGCAACTATCCTCCTCCGACGTGGCCCGTTGGAGGAGGTCGTTGCTATTATGGTACGGTGAGCACGGGCGCCATCTGCCGTGGCGTGCCACTACCGACCCGTATCGCATCTGGCTCTCCGAAATCATCTTGCAGCAGACGCGCATCGTCCAGGGCTTGCCCTACTACGAGCGGTTTATGCAGTCGTTTCCCACCATAGAGGCGTTGGCCAAAGCCGATATCGACCAGGTCATGAACCTATGGCAGGGGCTGGGCTACTATTCGCGTGCGCGCAACCTGCATAAGGCGGCGCAGCAAATTGTGGCTCGCGGTGCCATGCCTGCTACTTACGAAGAATGGCTGCAGGTGAGTGGGGTGGGACCCTATACCGCGGCGGCCGTGGCTTCCTTTGCACTGGGCGAGAGGCGTGCTGTAGTCGACGGCAATGTCTATCGGGTGCTGGCGCGCCACTATGGCATCGACACGCCCATCGACACCACCGAGGGCAAGCGGCTATTCAGCGAATTGGCCCAACGACTCATCGATGCCGAGAGACCTGGCGACTATAATCAGGCCATTATGGATTTCGGCGCCTTGCAGTGCCTGCCTCAGGGGCCGCTATGCGAATCGTGTCCGATGACGGAGCAGTGCGTGGCCTGCCGTATGGAGTCGGCCGCGGAGTGGCCCGTGCGCTCGCGCACCACACGGGTGCAGACGCTTTTCCTTGTGATGCTCTATGTGCGCATGCCGGCTGGCATTTGGCTCCATAAGCGCACCGACGCCGACATTTGGCAGGGACTCTACGAACCCCTGACACTACGTTTCGACCATCAACCCGCCATGGCGGAGGTCGTTGCCGCAGCCCGCTTGCCTAAGGATGCCGTCTTCCGGCCCGTCATGGCGCAGCAGAAGCACTTGCTCAGTCACCGCCAACTTTGGGTGGACGGCTACGAAGTCCGTCTGTCCGAAAACCGGTCGCGCAAAGGCTTCGTGTGCGTGCCTGAAACCAGCCGGGGCGACTATGCCGTATCGACACTGGTGGCTCGCTTTTACGAGAAACTGGACCGGACGGAATGAGTGGATTAGGCGGTAAACTGACAATAGAATAAAAGACATTTAACCAATTATAATACAGATTGTTTTATGAGCAGAAAGAAGAAACCGCTTCCGTTGCTTGAACAGATAGAAATATCGGGCGTGGCCGCTGAAGGCAAGGCGCTGGCCCGCGTGAACGACTTGGTCGTGTTTGTGCCTTATGTGGTGCCGGGCGACATTGTCGATTTGCAACTCACGAAGAAGAAACACTCCTACGCAGAGGCCAAGGCGGTTCGTTTCCACCGCTATTCCGACCGGCGCATAGAGCCGTTTTGCCGGCACTATGGTGTCTGTGGCGGTTGCAAGTGGGAGATTCTGCCCTATGCGGAGCAACTGCGCTACAAGCAGCAACAAGTGGCGGACGTGCTTACGCGAATCGGAAAAATCGATTTGCCCGAAATCTCGCCCATACTCGGAAGCGTCCATACCACGGCCTATCGCAACAAGTTGGAGTTTGGTTTTTCCAACAAGAAATGGCTGACTGAAGAGCAGGTCAAGAGTGGCGAGACGTTCGACAATATGAACGCGGTGGGATTCCACATTCCGGGCGCCTTCGATAAGATTCTCGATATAGAGACCTGCTATCTGATGGACGACATCAATAACCGGCTGCGAAACGGCGTTCGCGACTATGCGCTCCGTAACGGACTGAGTTTCTTCGACCTTCGCAGGCAGGAGGGGCTGCTTCGCAACATGATGATTCGTACTTCGGCCACCGGCGAACTCATGCTTGTGTTCCAGTTTTGCTGGCATAGCGACGCGGAGCAGGCCGAAGCCGTGAGATTGCTCGACTGGGTGCGTGCCGAGTTCCCCGAAATTACTTCGCTGCTCTATGTGAACAACACCAAGTGCAACGATACCATCGGCGACCTCGATGTGCTGACCCATTCCGGCCGTGATTTCATCTACGAAACCATGGAAAACCTGCGGTTCAAGGTAGGTCCCAAGAGTTTCTACCAGACTAACACCGAGCAGGCCTATCAACTCTACCGCGTAGTGCGCGATTTTGCCGGACTCACGGGTGAAGAATTAGTTTACGACCTATATACCGGTACGGGCACCATTGCAAATTTCGTGGCCGCACAGGCCCGCGAGGTCATCGGCATAGAATACGTGCCCGAGGCCATTGTCGACGCAAAGGAAAACGCACGCCTCAACGGGTTTGAGCACATGAAATTCTTTGCGGGCGATATGAAGGACGTGCTCAACGACGAGTTCCTGGCTGAATACGGGCACCCCGACGTCGTCATCACCGACCCGCCGCGTGCGGGCATGCACCCCGATGTCGTGGCCACTATTCTGCGGGCCGCTCCCAAGCGTGTGGTCTATGTGAGTTGTAATCCGGCCACCCAGGCCCGCGACCTTGCACTCATGGACGCCTGCTATCGAGTGGAAAAGGTCCAGCCCGTGGACATGTTTCCGCATACCCATCACGTGGAGAACGTGGTGTTGCTTTCGCAACGCTGAGTTGGCAAAATATTGCATTATGGCGCAGAAAAATTGCATTATGGAATTTTGAAATTGTATAATGCAATTTTTTGATTGTATAATGCAATAAATTCGCGCAATTATGTAATTTTGAAGGGTTGGGCGAAAACGAGCCGAAAGTGTGGTTTTCTGCCCCAGGGCGACTATGAGTGAAGTCAAGCGACATAATCCGGTGCTCGAACAGCGACTGCTTGCCTGCCTGCAGGCCGGTGACGGCGCTGCGTTGCGCAGTCTGGTCGACAGCCTGTCGGTGTCGGAGCGGCGCACAAGTGGCTACCTGCTTTCCGAAAAACTGTTGCCCCGGCTCGAGCCCGAGGCTTTCTGGACGGCATTCGCGACACTTGTACCGCATGAGCCTAAGGCATACTTGATGACCTTTGTCAAGCCGGCCTGCGTGCTTTACGAACAAGGCCGAATCGCACTCGACCGCCCCACGCTGACGGCCTTTGCGCAGACCGCCACACAGGTGGACGGGCGAAAGTTGCTCGCGTCATTTCTGCCCATAGTGCGCACCGTCGACGAGGCCCGCTTTCTGCTGAAAAACTTCTGTGTGGACGACGCGCAAGCCCGTCTGGCTGTGCTCATCCATATTGACACTGTGGTGGCCTCGTACTTGCTCTTCAACGAACTGCGGTCCTACGACCCCACACCCGAGGAGATGCGCCACTACTGCATATTGCTCATGCAGCGCGGCGGGCGCTTCGGCTTCAACATGGCAAGCGTGCTGAGCCACTACTTTGGCGTGGACAGTCTGCCGGCTACGTTTTCGCTGCGTTTGAAGACCTACCAGCTCAGCAGGCTCGAGGAGTCGTTCGAGAGTTTCAGCAAAGAAATCACGAAGAAATAATCTATTGACAACTAAAATTATACAACGTGTTATGAAGAGAATGATTTTGTCCGGGCTCTGCCTGCTCTTTTCGCTCTCCATTGCTATGGCACAGCCGCCGCAGCGACCTGTCGGTCTGCCCAATGGGGGAGTGAAGAAGGAGATGCCCAAGTCTGCCCCGCAAGGCAAGGCCTCTAAGAAGAAAGCCCCGAAGGGCAAGGCCGATAAACCGGCCGGAAAGCCCGAAACCCAAAAGGGGATGTTCATCGTGACTAAGCAGGAAAACGACTACTTCTTCGAGATAGCCGATTCGCTGCTCGGCCGCGAATTTCTCGTTACCGTACGCTACACCGCCATGCCCGGCGGAACCAGCAACTACGCCGGAGAACTCGCCAACGAACAGACGGTTTATTTCGAGAAGTCGCCTGACGACAAACTGCTGCTTCGTTCGCGCATAGTGCTCAATGTGTCCGACACGCTGAACGCCATAAACCGCGCAGTGGCTATCAGTAACGCCAGCCCCATCATTGCTGCGTTCAAGATAGAGGGAAAAAACAAGGGCTCGTATAAGATAAAGGTGACGCAACTCTTTAGCGAGGACAACGGAGCCTTGGGGTTGCCGTCGTACACCAAGACGCGTTTCGGACTGACCCAGATGATGCCCCAACTGTCCTATATCGAGAGCATAAAGACCTTCCCGCTCAACACCGAAGTGCGTACGGTGAAGACCTATGCCGTTTCGCCGAACTCGCGCACCATGGCCGGAATGGCAACCGGTAAGGTAACCATCGGACTCAACGTGTCGTTCGTGTTGCTGCCCAAGGTGCCGATGCTCGCCCGTCAGTTCGATCCGCGCGTAGGCTATTTCGCCGACGGCTATACCTACTATTCCGACTATCAGCAACGCGTGGAGAACAAACGCTTCATAACGCGCTGGCGCCTGGAGCCAAAGGACAGCGCCGACATGGAGAAGATGAAGCGCGGCGAACTGGTGGAGCCCAAGAAGCCCATAGTCTATTACATCGACCCGGCTACACCCAAGCAGTGGCGACCTTATCTGATTGCCGGAATCGAAGATTGGCAGGTTGCGTTTGAGAAGGCTGGCTTCAAAAATGCCATTCAGGCACGCGAATGGCCCGACTCCGACAAGACGATGTCTATGGAGGACGCACGCTACAGCGTAGTGCGCTACCTGGCTTCGCCTACGGAAAACGCCTACGGGCCTAATGTGCACGACCCGCGCTCCGGCGAAATTCTCGAGAGCCATATCTGCTGGTACCACAACGTGATGACCTTGGTTCACGACTGGTACATGATTCAGGCCGGAACTATCGACGAGGCTGCTCGCCAAATGAAGTACGACACCGAACTTATGGGACAACTCATTCGCTTTGTGTCGTCGCACGAAGTGGGGCACACGCTCGGACTTCGCCATAACATGGGCTCCAGCAGCACCGTCCCCGTCGATTCGCTGCGTAGCAAATCGTTCGTCGAGGCCAACGGACACACGCCGAGCATTATGGACTACGCACGTTTCAACTACGTGGCGCAGCCCGAGGACGGCATTTCGCAAAAGGGCATATTCCCCCGCATCGGCGACTACGACAAATGGGCCATCGAGTGGGGATATCGTCCCATGTTCAATGCTTATGACGACGTGTCCGACCATTACGAAATGGAAAAAATCATTCGCGAACGTCTGACCAATGCCCGCGTCGATTCGAAACTCAATCCGAATCCGAGAATATGGTTTGGCGACGGCGAAAGCAATAGGACAAACGACAGCCGCTGCCAGACTGAGGACCTGGGCGACGATGCCGTGAAAGCATCCTACTATGGCATCCTCAACCTCAAGCGCGAAGTCAAGGCATTGCCCGAATGGACCTATCAGGCCTACGATAATTTCGGCACGAACATCACGAGCATCTACGGACACATCACGAATCAGTTGCTGCGATATTGTGGCCACGTCATCGGCAATATCGGCGGCGTCTACAAGGACTATCGCACCATCGACGAGGGCGGCATTGTCTATACGAATGTCTCGAAGGCACGCCAGAAAGAGTGTCTGGATTTCATCGACAAGAATATCTTCGACGAACCCAAGTGGCTTATCGAGGAAGACTATGTGAAGTCGCTCGTTCCCGACGTACAGACGCTGACCATACAAGTAGGTAACGGCGTGATGTCGCGCTTGCTTAACACCAGAAAATTGGACGGCATGACGACCGAATATAGCGCAGCGGAATATCTGGACGACCTTTCGGAGAAACTCTTTAAGGAAGTGAAGGCCGGAACCGACGTGTCGCGCTATCGCATGGCGCTGCAGCAAAACTACGTGCAGACTCTCATCAACTACTATTATCAGGCCAAGGACCTTTCTCGGTCCGCCCGCCCGGCAGTACTGGGAGCGCTGACCGACCTGAGTAAGTTGCTGGCTCACGCAAAGGGCAACAAGACCACGCAGGCCCATTACGCATCGCTGGCCGACGCCATTGCGCGTGCACTCAATATTAACAACAATCCGACACCCGCTGCTGCATCTGCATCGAATGCAGGCCTGCGCAGATAGCAGGTTGATTCCGACTGAGATAACACGCCTGTCCGAAGCGAGCATAAGTCTTGCTTCGGACAGGTCTTTTTTTAGGATTGTGGAAAACACTTCAGCCGACCGATGCCACTATGGCGTCAAATGATTTCCAAATTCCGCAGAAAAATCGTAAATTTGCGACTCAAGAAAGAATATGCCTCATGGTCCACGGCATTACGGACCGCCGCAACATGATATTTCCCGACAATTTTGAACATAAGATAGGCTTCGACGAAATAAGGACACAGCTCAAAGGGCGGTGCATGTCGACGCTTGGCACTGAGTGGGTGGACAACCGGCTTAGGTTCTCTACCGACTATGCCGAGATTGTGCGCAATTTGTCGGAGGCGCGCGATTTTGCCCGCTTTACTGACGAGCAAGAGGATATTTACGAGGAAAACTTTTTCGATGTAAGACAGCCGCTCCTGCGTATTAGGCCAGAACGCACCTATCTGGAGGAACTGGAACTCTTCGATTTGAAGCGATCGCTAACCAGCGTGTGCGATTTGGTCAATTTCTTTCAGCAGACCAATGAGGACAACGAACCGAAGTACCCTGCTCTGACCCAGATGGTCAGTGACGTGAAGACTTTTCCCGCGTTCATCAAGCGCGTAGATGCCGTGCTCAACAAATACGGCAAGGTGAAAGACACTGCTTCGTCCGACCTGCTGCAAATACGCCATAACATAGAGGTCACTACCCGAGGAATTTCCCACAGTCTGCGTACGATAATCTCCGAGGCCCAAAAGGAAGGTTACATAGACCGCGATGTTACGCCCACGTTGCGTGATGGAAGACTGGTGATACCCGTTGCTCCGGCGCTGAAGCGTAAGATAAAGGGCATCATCCACGATGAAAGCGCCACGGGCAAGACGGTTTTCATCGAACCAGCCGCAGTTGTCGATGCGAACAATAAGATTCGCGAACTGAAGTCGGCAGAAAAGCGCGAGATAGTCCGTATTCTGATTGAACTGACCAACGAAGTGCGTCCGTTTGCCACGGATATGCTCCAGTCGCTCCATTTCCTGGCCCACATCGACTATCTGAGAGCGCTGACCAACTTTTCCGAGACGTTCGAGGCTATTGTGCCCGAACTGAAGAACTATCCCGCCATCGATTGGGTCCAAGCCATTCATCCGCTTCTGCAGCAATCGCTCCACCGCCATAATAGCAAGCAGGTGCCTCTCGACATCTCTTTGCGCGGAAAACAGAGAATCCTGCTGATTTCCGGTCCGAACGCGGGCGGAAAATCGGTTTGTCTGAAAACGGTAGGGTTGTTGCAATACATGGTACAATGCGGCATGCCCGTACCTATGTCCGAAAATTCAACGGTAGGCATCTTCGAAGATATCTTCATATCGATTGGCGACGAACAAGACTTGCAGAACGAGCTTTCTACCTACAGCAGCCATCTTCTTGGCTTGAAAATGATGATGCGACGGGGCGGTCCGAAATCGCTATTATTGGTCGACGAATTTGGTGGCGGCACAGAGCCACAAATCGGTGGGGCAATGGCCGAAGCCATTATGAACCGCTTCGTTCAGAACGAGGTGTATGGCATTATCACCACCCATTATCAAAATCTGAAGCGCTTTGCCGAATCCAGCCCAACGGTAGTGAACGCTGCCATGCTCTACGACCGCGCTCAGATGAAGCCTTTGTTCCTTTTGCGTATCGGACACCCCGGAAGCAGTTTCGCCATTGAAATTGCAAAGAAGATAGGAATTCCCAGCGACGTGATAGAATACGCTGAAGACCTTGTCGGGCGCGATTACGTTATGAGCGACAAGTATCTGCAAGACATAGCGCGCGACAAGATGTATTGGGAAAACAAGCGCCAAAAGGTTCACACCCAGGAGAAGCAACTTGAGGCTTCGCTGAATAACTACGAGCGCGAACTGGAGCAGTTCCGTGAGGAGCGCAAGCGCGTTATGGACCGCGCCAAGGCTGAAGCCGAGACGCTACTTAAGGAGTCGAACGCAAAGATTGAGAATACAATCCGGGCCATTAAGGAAGCGCAGGCAGAGAAGGAGCGCACGCAGAAATTGCGCCAGGAACTCAACGAATACAAAGACCAAATCCTTCACGACTCCGCAGATGAGGAGCAGATAAAGCGTAAACTGGAGAAAGTGAAGCGGCGTCAGCAGCGAAAGAACGATAAGCGCAGCGAGGCCAATAAGGTGGCGGCCGTGCAAGGCGCTGCCACAGCGGTGCACAGCCATGCAGGCGCCAAGCCCCATAAGACGGTCGATTTCGAAGTGGGCGACTATGTGCGGCTGCAAGGGCAGAATTCGGTCGGACAAATACAGGAGTTGTCGGCCAAGCAAGCCCGTGTGCTGTTTGGAGTGATGACCACGAACGTGGCACTGGCGCGCCTCGAAAAAGCATCGAAGCCGGTGCAGAATAACTTGTCGGTCACCTCGACATTCATAAGTAAGCAGACCAGGGAAGCCGTCTATAACCGCAAACTGCAGTTCCGTCCGGAGATAGACCTGCGCGGTCTGCGCGGAGATGACGCTCTTGACGAGATTGCCCATTTCATTGATGATGCCATACTGTTGGAGCAGAAGCGAGTACGCATACTCCACGGCACGGGAACAGGTGCGTTGCGCGACCTGGTAAGGAAATACCTGCAGACCGTACCCGGCGTCAAGTCTTTCTCGGACGAGCACGTCCAGATGGGCGGGGCAGGAATCACTGTCGTTGACCTACGATAAAACACTATATTTTTGGAAGCCCGTTTAACCGACTTTTTGCCTACTACCCGAAAGGAAGTTGAACTTCGAGGTTGGGAAAATCTCGACGTCATACTCTTTTCGGGCGATGCCTATATCGACCATCCTTCTTTCGGCGGGGCAGTGGTGGGCCGCATTATCGAGGCCGAGGGTTTCCGCGTGGCAATTGTTCCGCAGCCTGACTGGCACGGCGATTTCCGGGACTTCAAGAAACTTGGGAAGCCCCGGTTGTTTTTTGCCATATCGCCGGGAACGATGGACTCTATGGTAAACAAGTACACGGCTAATCGCCGCCTTCGGTCCGAGGATGCCTACAGTCCGGATGGCCGTCATGACATGCGGCCCGACTATCCGAGCCTTGTATATACTAAGATTCTCAAGCAACTGTACCCCGACGTGCCTGTGGTGCTCGGTGGTATTGAGGCGTCGCTCCGCAGGGTGACTCACTACGATTATTGGGAGCAGCGCATCCGTCCGAGTTTTCTGGTGGAAAGTGGCGCGGACGCCATCGTATATGGTATGGGCGAGATGCCGTTGCCAAGGCTTTGCCATCTTTTGGAGGACAAGCTGCTCCACGAGTGCCGCGAATCGTATGCCACCGTAGGGGAGTTTCGGCAGTTGCTGCGCCGTTTTCCCATTCGGCAGGTGGTGACGCTCGAGAAGCCCGACGAGGTGCCCGGAGGCATTAGGGAGGACGACATCGTGCTCTACAGCCACGAGGATTGCCTTATCAACCCGAAGCACTACGCGGCAAATTTCCGTCACGTGGAGGAAGAAAGCAACCGCATGGAGCCACATCGCATCCTGCAGCCTATTGGCGACATGATGCTGGTGGTCAATCCGATGTTCCCGCCCTTGACAACCGAGCAGATTGACCATAGTTTCGACCTGCCCTATACGCGGCTGCCTCACCCCAAGTATAAAGGAAAGCGGATTCCCGCTTACGAGATGATAAAGTTCTCTGTTTGTCTGCACCGCGGCTGTTTTGGCGGCTGCTCTTTCTGTACGATTTCGGCGCACCAGGGAAAATTCATCAGTTCGCGCTCTAAGACGAGCATATTGAACGAGGTAAAGAAGATAGCGCAACTTCCCGATTTCCGGGGCTATATTTCCGACCTTGGAGGTCCTTCGGCAAACATGTACGGCATGAAGGGAAAAAACGCGGAGGTCTGTCGGAAGTGCCGGCGTCCTTCTTGCATCCATCCGCAGGTGTGTCCGAACCTGAACGCCGACCATGGGCCGCTTCTCGACATCTATCGCGCTGTGGACGCGCTGCCTGAAGTGAAGAAATCGTTCGTGGGAAGCGGTGTCAGATATGACTTGCTTCTGCACCAGTCTAAGGACGAGGAGTGCAACCGACATGCCCGTGAATACACGCGCGAGTTGATTCTGCACCATGTAAGCGGGCGTCTGAAGGTTGCACCCGAGCACACGTCCGACGCCGTATTGAACGTGATGAGAAAGCCGTCGTTCAAGTTGTTCTACGAGTTCAAGCGCGTGTTCGACCAGATTAACCGCGAGGCGGGACTGAGGCAGCAAATCATTCCATACTTCATCAGCAGCCATCCCGGGTGTACCGCGGAGAACATGGCCGAGTTGGCGGCGCTCACGAAGGACCTCGACTTCCATCTGGAGCAGGTGCAGGACTTCACGCCTACGCCGATGACCGTCAGCACTACGATATGGGCCAGCGGCTACCATCCCTACACGCTCGAGCCTGTGTTTACGGCCAAGACGCCCGACGAAAAACTGCGTCAGCGTATGTTCTTCTTCTGGTACAAGGGCGAGGAGCGTGCGAAGATTATCCGCGAGCTGCAGCGCATGGGGCGTCCCGACCTGATTGACAAGCTTTACGGTCGCGGCTATAGGGGCACGGTGCCCGAGCCGCGGGATGCCGGCGCGCGCCATTATGGAAAGGGCCGTGCGCATAAGCCTGCGGGACGGAAGAAACCGCGGCGGTAGAAATTGCATTATGCTACAAAAAAATTGCATTATGGAATTCGCAGATTCCATAATGCAATTTTCGTATCCGATTATGCAATTTTTCTATCCCATAATGCAATTTCCAGACGTTCCTGTGGAAGGGTGGCGTTAGTCGGCCGGTGCATCGGCCGGGTCGGTGCTTTCGGCCGGTTTCTCGTCGGTGCCGTCGCCTTCGGCCGTGCCTTCAGCTGTTTCCTCGGCGTCTTCGGCCTGTTGCTGCTGCATTTCCTTCCATTGCTCGCGGGCATATTCCTGCATGTCGGTGACGGTGTCTTTTTCGTCGACAATCTCGGTGCCGAGCATTGTCTCGATGACGTCTTCCATCGTCACGATGCCACGCAGGCAGCCGAATTCGTCGATGATGATAGAGATGTGTTCTTTCTTCTCGAGCATCTTCTCCCAGATGTCCGACACGTCGGTGTCTTCGCTAAAGGAGAGGATGGGGCGCACTATGTCGGCAAGCGTCATGTCGAACTTGTCTTCCGAAAGTTTCTCGAGAATGGTCTGCCGCAGTACGTAGCCGGTTATGAAGTCGTCGTTGTCTTTGAACACGGGTATGCGCGAGTAGGTTTGGAACTGCTCGTTGGCGTGGAACTCACGCAGGGTCATTTCTTCGTCGGCCATTTCGACCACGCTGCTGGGAGTCATGATTTCGCGGGCCTTGACTTGCGAAAGTTTCAGCATATTCTGCAGCATCTTGTCTTCCTTCTGTTCGAACACACCTTCTTCGGCCGCCACGGAAACCATGGCCGACACTTCGGCACGACTGACCGACTGGGGCGTTTCGCCGCGGTCGAGGAAACTCGTAATGGCCTCTGCCATCAGCACAAAGGGGTAGGTGATGGCAACCAGGCCGCGTATGACGGGAGTGGCGGGAATGATGATGGTGCGCCAATAGGTTGCTCCGAGCGTCTTAGGTATGATTTCCGAACAAACGAGAATGACGAAGGTAAGTCCGGCCGACACCCAGCCAACCCAGTTGGCTCCCCAGAGGTCTTGGGCCACTGCGCCGATTGCTGCGGCACCGGCGGTGTTGGCGATAGTGTTGATGGTCAGGATGGCCGAGATGGGCTTGTCGATGTCCTGCTTGTACTTTTTGAGGATGGTTGCGTACCGCGATTTCTCCTCTTCGAGCATCGTTATGAACGACATCGGGGTCGAAAGGAGGGCTGCTTCGAGAATCGAGCAAGTGAAGGAAATGAATACTACTAAGAAAACAAGCGCAAGAAATGAGCCCATAAATCGTTTAATTGGTGAACGTGACGTCCGAAACGGTCTTTTCGGGAAGACACAAGTGCTTTCGGCGCACAATATTGTGCAAAGATAATAGTTGTCCGACATATTGCAAAATTTCATAATCGGACAGTACAAAAAAACCGCAAACTCAGTGTGTTAGTCCCGAGTTTGCGGCTATGAGAGTGAGGGCTGCCTATTTGGCTCCGATGTGGAAGCGGAAGGTATGGTCGGCGTAGGGAATGAGATATTCCTGCTTGGGCCAGGCACCCCACGAGTCGATGCATCCGAGTCCCATCTGCTTCTGCGCGATACGCACGGCGGTCAGCGGGCGAGGCTTCAGGTCACCGGCATGCATGTGGCGGGCTTCCTTCACCATGCCGCCGTCCAGGTCGTCGGTCAGATAGTTCAGTGCCTGGGCATCAAACGAACTGCCCGAGGTGAATACGAGTCCGTTTCCGGCTCCGTTGACCACGTTGAAGTAGCGCACGTCGGTCTTGTTGCCGGTTTCCTGCGGACGCACATATCCGAAGAACTGGTCCGATACTTTCTGTACGAAATGGCCTATGAACTCGCTTTCCTTCCTGTCGGCATACGACTCTCCAGGTCCGCGGCCGTAGTAGTCAATCGTATCGAACGACTTGGGCATAGCCAGTTGCATGCCGAAGAGCGGGATGTACGGCTTCTCTTTTGCCTCGGGATTGACGGTAAGTGCCTCCTCCACGTCGATGCCTCCGAATAGGTCGAGCGTGTAACTGAGTTGCAGCTTGGCATCTGCCTCCTTCAGGTCGTAGAGAGCCACCACCTTGGCGCAGTGTCCCTGCTCGTCGGTCGTCACCTTGAAGTCGGTGAGCGTAAGTCCGGGATTCTTCCAGGCGGCAAAGCGCTTTTGGAATCCTGCACCGTAGTCGTTGTCGGTAGGTGCCCGCCAGAAGGTCGGCTCGAGCGAGTAGCCGTTGGCCAGCATGGGCTTGCCAGCGTAGTCGATATAGTCGATGAATCCCTTTTCCTTGCCGAACGTCACGCTCATATTGCCACTGGTCAGCGTCACCCAGTTCAGGTGGTCTTCCACCTTGATGCGCTCGGCCACGTCCGTCACGTCGTCCGTCGCCATATCGTAGGCGTAGGGTTGCAGTACGATTTGCTGGCGGGCCACCGTGTAGCCTTTCGACAGCAGCGGCTCGTCGGTCTTCAGGCGGTAGTAAAGGTTGAGCGTGGCCTCAGAATCGAACGACAGGTCCTTCCAGTTGTTCAGTAGCAGGGTGGTGCGCTGCTGCGGGCCGGCCTTAATCTTCGACACCCGTCCACTTCTTACCACGTTGCCCAGGTGTTCCACCGTCCACTCTAATTCGACATTGTCGAGGGTGCGGAAGAAATGCTCATTGAACACTTCAATCTTTCCGGACTTCTTGTCGAGCAGTTTGCTCCAAATATTCTGGTAGAAATAGCGAACCTCGCTTGCGGTCGGATTAGGCGTCCTGTCGGGGCGGATGAACCCGTTGCAGTTGAAATTGTGGTCCGTGGCGGGATATCGGCCAAAGTCGCCGCCGTAGGCAAAGGTCGGCTCGCCGTTCTCCGTAGGTCCGCGGCCCACTACGATAGTGCCGTTCTCGTCGCGGTGGGCATAAATTCCCTGGTCCACAAAGTCCCAGATGTATCCGCCTTGGAACTTCGGCAGTTCGCGTATGAGGTCCCAGTATTCCTTAAAGCCGCCCTCGCTGTTGCCCATGGCGTGGGCATATTCGCATAGGATGAGCGGACGGTAGCTGCTCGGGTCTTCCGAGTACTTACGGCAACCGTCGTATCCGGTATACATCGGGCAGTAGATGTCCGTTTCCTTGGCGTCGCCGGCGCGTTCATATTGCACGGGCCTGCTGTGGTCGTAGTCCTTCACATAGTGGTATGCCTTGACGAAATTATCGCCGAAGCCGGCTTCATTGCCCAGGCTCCACACGATGATACTCGGATGGTTCTTCAGCACGGCAATGTTGTGGTGGTTGCGCTCGATGTGGGCCTGTTCCCATATCGGCACGCGTGCCAGCGTAGTCTCGCCGTAGCCCATGCCGTGGCTTTCGAGATTTGCCTCGGCAGTAATGTACAGGCCGTATTGGTCGCAGAGTTCGTACCATAATGGGTCATCGGGATAGTGGCAGGTGCGCACGGCGTTCAGATTATGTTGCTTCATCAGTTGAATGTCCTGCAGCATCCGCTCCTTGGTTACAATATAGCCCGTATAAGGGTCCATCTCGTGGCGATCGGCGCCTTTGATGAGAACTGGCTTTCCGTTGACGAGAAGTTGGGCGTTTTTGATTTCCACCTTACGGAATCCGACGTTCTGCACGATGCTCTGGCTGACTTGTCCGTCCTTCATCAAATCGATACGGAGGCGGTAGAGATAAGGAGTCTCGGCCGTCCACGCAATGAACTTTTTCAGGTTGAAAGTGGCGAGCACCTGCTCGTTGGCAAAGAGATTCTTGCGCTCCGCAATGAGGCGTCCGTCGGCATCAAGTAGCGACAGGTTTATCTGACAGCCTTTCGCGTTTTTCGTAAGCACCTGCACGTCGAGGCGTCCGTTGAGGTAGTTGTTGACGAGGTCGGGCGTGATTCTTACATCCTCGACGTGGGCCACCGGACGGCTGTAGAGATAGATGTCGCGTGCCAATCCGGTGAAACGCCAAAAGTCCTGGTCTTCGAGATAGGAGCCGTCGCACCAGCGCATAATCTGCAGGGCGATGAGGTTCTTCTTTCCCGTCTGCAGGTACTTGGTCAGGTCGAATTCGGCGGCAACTTTGCTGTCCTCCGAGTAGCCTACGAACTCGCCGTTTACCCACACGGCCAGATTGCTCGTTGCGCTGCCCACGTGCAACAGTATCTGCTGTCCGCTCCACGTGTCGGGCACGACGATTTCCTTACGGTAGGAGCCGGTGTAGTTGTTGTCCTCCTCGACAAATGGGGGATTGCTCTTGAACTGCGTATGCCATGCGTAGCCCACATTACGGTATGTGGGGTCGCCATAGCCGTTCATCTCGAAAAGTCCGGGCACCGGGAAGTCAACCCAGTCTTTGTCGTCGAAGCCGGGCTTGAAGAATTCTTCGGGAGCGTCCTGGTGGTTCTTCACAAAGTTGAATCGCCAGGTTCCAGCCAGGTTCAGGTAGCGGCTCGAGGCTTGCATGTCGTTGCCAAGGGCTTTTTCGATGCTTTCATAGGCGAAGAAGTCGGAACGGGGCGCTTCGGTGTTGATGCGATTGAGCGTCGGGTCGGTCCAATACTTCTTCAGGTCTTGGGCTTGCGCAAACAGCGTGGCGCAAAAGGCCAGTGCAATAAGAGATGGTTTTTGCATGGGGATGGTCTATTGATGTTCGTTGCGAACGAGGTCGTTCACGGTTTTTACGGGGTTGAAGGTGATGAGGGGTACTTCCACGAATACGGTGTTCCAGTTGCTCATAGCTCCATTCCAAAGGCCCGGCAGCTCAAGTGCCTTGAGTTCGCGTCCGGCCTTGCTCTTGTGCGATATGAATCCTGTGGCGGGGTCGACGAAGTCGGGTAGGTGGAACGGTTGGCCCTTGTAGTCTTTGATGCAGCATACGAGGTCCACCGGATTGAAGTGGGTTCCCTTTTCGAAGAAGGCGCGGCTCTGTTCGTTGCCGAGGTCTATCTGCGAACTCTCCAGTATCTGCAGCGACACGGTTCCGTCGGCGTTGACGACGCGGAAGGGGCCTCCGCCGGGCTCACCGACATTCTTCACCATGCCGCAGACGCGCAACGGGCGGTTGAACTTCTCGCGGAGCACGGCAGGCAGCTCCGCGCGCGTCAGTCCGTCGGGCAGTTCGCAGCAAAGGTCTTTCTGCAGGAAGGCTGCCATCTCGTCAATCTGCGCGTCGGTGTATCGGCCCGACTCCAGTATGCGCAGATAGCCGAAGGTCTTTTCGCGCAGCACGGCCAGCAGGCCCGCGATGAATTTCTTATTGTCGGTGGTCGGTTGCTTTAGGCGGTCGGGCACCACGTTGTCGATATTTTTGATGAACACTATGTCGGCATCGATGTCGTTAAGGTTCTCAATCAGTGCGCCGTGTCCGCCCGGACGGAAGAGCAGGCTTCCGTCGTCGTTGCGGAAGGGTTCGTTGTCGGCGGTGGCTGCAACGGTGTCGGTGCTGCTTTTTTGCTGGGAGAAACTTATGTCGAATTTCACGCCGAACAGTTGTTCGTATTCGTGGCGCTTTGCTTCAATCAGTTGCCCGAAGAGTGCCTGGTGTTCGGCCGATACGGTGAAGTGGATGCATACGCGGCCGTCGCCCTGCTTGGCGTAGAGTGCGCCTTCTACCAAGTGTTCCTCGGCGGCGGTGCGCACCTGTGCGTCGTAGCGATGGAACAGCAGCAAGCCTTTAGGCAGTTGGCCGTAGTTGAGTCCGTCGGACGTGAGCAGGACCTTGACCACGGCTTTCTCTTCGCCGTCGGCCACGAGTGCGGCAATGTCGCGTCCGCCGTTAAGTCGCTTGCAGGCGTCGTTGAGTGGCTCGAAGAAGGCAAAGTCGCGGATGTGGGCGAAAAAGGCCTTTTCGAAGTCGGTCGTCGGATGCTCGTAGTCGGCATCGACATAGGCAAACAGGTCTTTGAACATACGGCTGGCGGCACCGCTCGCAGGCACGAATTTCACCGTCTTAAGCGTCTGGACGGCTTTCTCCCAGGCTTCGACGTAGCGGGCTGTCTCGTCGTCGCTGAAGCGGCAGATGCCGGTGCCCACCTCAGCAGGTCCGGCCAGTTTTAGGTATGGAAATCCCTGCTTGAAGTGTTCGAGTTGTTCGTTGAGTTGTTGCTCCGAAATGTGTTTTTGGGCAAGTTGTGCGTAGTCTTGAGGAGTTAACATGGTTATGGGGTTTATAGTTTGATGCGAATATACAGTGTTTTTTTCTGATAGGGAAGAGGCGTGCCACCATATTTCTTTTCGCGCGCGTGCGTAGTTCGGTTTTTCCGCATCGGGCAGAAAGCGGCCGAATTCATAGTGGTCTGTCAAAATTTCTTACCGTTTAGCGAAAATTGCCATCTTGCCGGAGTCGGCAGGATTGACTATCTTTACAATGTCATAGTAAAGGTGCCCGGCGACGGGTGCCTTTTTTCGTATAGCCCTATGCCGTGGGCGTTGGCGGTTTGTTTTCTTCGTCGGAATGTGCCGTGATAGGCGCCGATAGCCTTATGGCGCACGAAAATTGCATAAGGCAATCTGGCGACGGCATAATGGCATTTCCCGATTCCATAATGCCATTTTCTGCCCGCCTTATGGAAAGTGGTTTTAGCATAATTTAACAAAGTCGAGGAAAGTCAAAAATTTTCCGATCTATAAAGAGCAGTATGCATACAAACGGGGCCTTGATGGCGGACATAAGCCAAACTTTACGTATCTTTGTATGACACATCCGCACGTCGTTTCTCTCAACTCGTTAGCCTATGAAACCGAAATTTTCGGACAGCCGCTACGAATACCGCAGCGAGTTGCCGTTTCCCCACACCTACAAGTACGCTCGTCCGTCGGTCACGGTGGACAACGTGGTATTCTGCCGTCTGGACGGAAAGGTACATGTGCTCCTGGTGGAGCGTGGCATTGAGCCCTACAAGGGTTGCTGGGCGCTGCCGGGCGGATTTGTCAACGTGATAGAGGAGGGCGGACTGGCGCCGGACAGCAGTCTTGAGGCGGCGGCACGCAGAGAACTGAAAGAAGAAACGGGGCTTGAACTGACAGGCCTTCGGCAGGTGGGCGCCTATGGCTCGCCTACGCGCGACCCACGGGGATACACCATCACCGTGGCATTCTGCGGATGGACCCAACCGGCCGAGGTGCGCGGAGCCGACGATGCGCGGCAGGCCAGATGGTTCGCGCTCGAGGCTTTGCCTGACCTCGCCTTCGACCACCAAGACATTCTCCAAGATGCCATAGACCAACTAAACCTGAACCCATGAAAAACCTATTGCTAAGCGTAGCCATCGGCGACATCGGTGGCTCTACCTACGAATTTGACCCCCAGACCGACTACGACCTCATAGACCTCGAGGCCGACGGCAGCGACTATACCGACGACAGCGTATGCACGTTCGCCTGCGCCGAGAGCCTGCTCACCGGTCGCGATATGGGCGAGAGCCTTTGGAGCCACTGTCGCCAAGATCCGAATCGCGGATATGGCGGAAGGTTTCGCGCATGGCTCTACACGACCGACTATCGGCCCTACAACAGTTTCGGAAACGGCAGCGCCATGCGTTGCGCCGCTGCCGCCTTCCTTGCCGGGAGCGAGGACGATTGTCTGGCCAAGGCTGAACTTACGGCCCTGCCCACGCACAACCATCCCGAGGGCATAAAGGGCGCACAGGCCACGGCCCTTGCCATATACAAACTGCTGCACGGAGCCACCATCGAGGACATTCGCCGCGACGTGTTGCTGAAATACTACCCGGCGCAGAATTTTTCATATGACCAGATAAAGCCCGGATTTCGCTTCGACGAGACATGTCAGCACACCGTGCCCGCTGCGCTTATCACATTCATCGACAGCACCAGTTTTACCGATTGCCTGAAGAAGGCGGTGGCGCTGGGCGGCGATGCCGACACGCTGGCCGCTATTGCTGCCCCCATGGCCTACGCTTATTTCCGCGAAATGCCCGATAGCCTGGTCCGGCAAGCCAAGCGCCTGCTGCCAGAATGGATGTTGAAGATTAACGACGAAGTAGATAGTCAGTTTGCAAAAATAGGGAGCGCGACCACGTAAGTCGCGCTCCCTTTCGTTTCAGCCAGTTGCCGGCTGGAAGTCCGCACGTGTCAGAACAGGCACGTATGGCACTGCGCCTCCAGATACTTTTCGGCGGCTGCAGCAAGGCACTGGCAACAGGCTTCTACCTGCTCCCGATTGCCGTCATAGCCGTTGACCACCGCAAGCATAGAGGTGGTGGCCAGGTCCATCTTCGTGCGCTCGTTGTCGCTGGTAGGAGTGCCGATGCCGCCTATGGCGTCGCGATAGACCGGCATGTTTTCGATGTTCAGCACGCCACGTCCGATTCCCTCGTAGGGTTCTCCAGCGCGGCCGATGCTGAGCGTGACCGTGTCGCCCTCAATTTTCTGCAGGTCGAAGCATCCGATGCTATAGTGGTAGCGCAGGCTGGCAAGATTGCCAATATCGACCGCCGTGTTTACCGACCACAAATCTTTTCCCTGCAGGCTCCGGCGAATCAGTTGCTCGTTGCTCGGACGATAGCGGCTTGGGTCTTTGCCGCAGGCCTTGTAGGCTTGGCGCGTGGCCGATATGCCACTGAGCAGCTTGATGCTGTCGATGGTCTCGGCACGACGGAGTTCGTCGACGGCCGCATAGATTTCTGCCCACAGTGCATCGCTGTGGGGCGTGTTGACGAAGGTGGCATAGACGGCTCCGCCTATGAACTGCGGGCATACCCTGCGGATTTCCTCCGACACGATAAGGTGCTTTTCTTCCATGTGCTTGAATGATAAAGGAATCGGCTTCGCGTCAGCCGACACCAAGCCGATTCCTGTGGGTGGGATAGGGGTGCCAGTCTATGCGCACACTTTCTCGAGGCGCTTCATGATGGCAAACATGAACAGGGCACTGAGCAGGCAGACTCCGATAAAGACGCTCCACACTACTACAAGCGGGAGGTCGCCCCAGAGCAGGCCGCCGACCGACACAAGGAAGTTGCCGATGGCGGTGGCTACGAACCAGCCGCCCATCATCATACCTTTGTACTTGGGAGGCGCTACTTTCGACACGAACGATATGCCCATCGGCGAGAGCAACAGTTCGCCGAACGTGAGCACCAGGTAGGTTCCAATCAGCCAATTAGCCGATGCAAAGGTTGCCGCATCGCCTGCAGCTTTTTGCTCGTTGGGCGTGAGCAGACCATTGGAGGCAGCTACCATGATAAGGTAGGCCACGCCGGCCACCAGCATGCCGTAGGCAATCTTGCGAGGTGCACTGGGTTCCTTACCCTTGCTGGCCAAGGCACTGAATATGGCCATGCTCACGGGGGTCAGGGCAACTACATAGAACGGATTAAACTGCTGGAAGATAGGTGCGGCAACGGCAACCTCGCCGCTTATGTGCTGCGCCTTCCACACCAAGATGGCGACCGCTGCCACTATGACGAGGGCGGCGATGACTCTGCCTCTTTTCGTCTTGCTTTGGAAAACGGCAAACAGCGCATAGACAATGAAGATGATGCATACGAGGTTGATGACGTCGAAAGCCATGCTCTGCAATCCCGTAGAGGTTTTCTGCGTAAACTCATCGGCAAAGAACGTCAGCGTAAGGCCATTCTGGTGGAAAGACATCCAGAAGAAAATTACCACAGTAAACACCAGGCAAAGAGCCACGATGCGGTCTTTGGTTTCCTTAGGCGACAGCTCGGGAACAGCGGTCTTTGCATCGACAACCTTATCGTCGGCCACCGCAGCCTTGGGTTTGTTGCCCTCCACATGGCGGAAAGTGGGGCGGAAGATGTAGTAAATCAGGATGGAGAGTATGAGCGAGGCGCATGCCACGGCGAAAGAGAAGTGGTAGGCATCGTTGCTCGAATAGCCGAGTGCAGTTTCGGCCCACTCCTTTATCTTGACGGCTGCCGTGGGGGCGAAAAGTGCGCCGATGTTTATGGCCATGTAGAAAATGGAGAAGCCGGCGTCGCGCTTGTCCGAGAATCCGGCCTCGTCGTAAAGGTTACCTACCATTACCTGTAGGTTGCCCTTGAAAAGACCCGTTCCGAAACTGATGAGCACAAGTGCTGTCAGCATGGCGTAGAATCCGACCGACTCGACCGAGCCGGCTTTCAACGGAATGGATAGTAGCAGGTAGCCGGCGAACATGATGATGATGCCGATAGTAACCATCTTTCCAAAGCCAAACTTATCGGCGAGAATACCTCCGATAAGCGGAAGGAAATAGACAAGTCCCAGGAACGAGCTGTAGATAATGCCGGCGGAACCCGGGTCAAGGCCGAAGTTCGCTTTCAGGAACAAAGCAAACACGGCAATCATTGTGTAGTAGCCGAACCGCTCTCCGGTGTTGGCAAGGGCTAATGCGTAGAGCCCTTTAGGTTGACCTTCAAACATGTTAGATAGATTTAAGAATTATTATTTGTGACTTTTTGTTTCGTGGGCTTGAGTTCCCGGGCCAGAAAAGGCGCGGTGTGGCCTTTTCCTTTCTTGACAATCTGTTCGGGAGTACCGAGGCTGACGATTTCTCCGCCGCCGTGGCCGCCTTCTGGTCCCATGTCGATGATATAGTCGGCCGACTTGATGACGTCCATATTGTGTTCGATGACAATCACGGTGTTGCCGCGGTCTACCAGTTGGTTGAGCACGTTCAGCAGTATGCGGATGTCCTCGAAGTGCAGGCCCGTGGTTGGTTCGTCAAGGATGTAGAGAGTCTTGCCTGTGTCGCGCTTCGACAGTTCCGTGGCAAGTTTCACGCGCTGGCTCTCGCCGCCCGACAGGGTAGTGCTGCTTTGGCCGAGTTTTATGTAACCGAGGCCTACGTCTTGCAGGACTTTTATCTTGTGAAGGATGTGAGGCACGTTCTCAAAGAATTCGACGGCGTTGTTTATGGTCAAGTCCAGGACCTCGGCAATGCTCTTTCCCTTGAACCGCACTTCCAGCGTTTCGCGATTATAGCGTCGGCCGTGACATTCCTCGCACGGAACGAGCACATCGGGCATGAAGTTCATCTCGATAGTCTTGTAGCCGTTTCCCTTGCAGTTTTCGCAGCGTCCGCCCTTGACGTTGAACGAGAACCTGCCTGCTTTGTAGCCACGAATTTTTGCTTCGGGCAAATCGACATATAGGTTGCGGATGTCGCTAAAGACACCCGTGTAGGTTGCAGGGTTGGAGCGGGGCGTTCGGCCTATGGGACTTTGGTCTACCGCTACGATTTTGTCCACGAGGTCAAGTCCTTCGCATTTCTTGTAGGGCATCGGCGACTTGAGAGAACGGTACAAATGCTGCGAGAAGATAGGCTGAAGGGTTTCGTTGATAAGTGTCGATTTTCCGCTGCCGCTGACTCCGGTCACGCAGATAAAGGTGCCGAGCGGAAAGTCTACGTTGATGTTCTTCAGGTTGTTTCCGCAGGCACCGCGCAGTTTGATTTTCTCGCCGGAGCCTTTGCGGCGCGTCGATGGCACGGGGATGCACTTGCGCCCGGTAAGGTAGTCGGCGGTGAGGGTGTGTTGCTTGAGCAGTTCCGATGGGGTTCCCTGGAAAATGACCTGTCCGCCGAGCCGGCCGGCCAAGGGGCCCATGTCGACTATATAGTCGGCGGCCAGCATCATGTCTTTGTCGTGCTCGACAACAATGACGCTATTGCCCATGTCGCGGAGTTCCTGGAGCGAGCGAATGAGTTGCACGTTGTCGCGCTGGTGCAATCCGATGGAAGGCTCGTCGAGGATGTAGAGCACGTTTATGAGTTGCGAGCCGATCTGGGTAGCCAGGCGTATGCGCTGACTTTCTCCGCCCGAAAGCGACTGTGCGGAGCGGCCGAGAGCCAGGTAGTCCAGACCGACATCTAACATGAAGCGGAGGCGTGCCCTTATTTCTTTGAGCACTTCGTGGGCAATGGTTGCCTGACGCTTCTCGATGCGTGTCTCGACATCCTTGAGCCATTCGTAGAGTTCGCGGATGTCCATGTCGGAAAGTTCGGCGATATTCTTGCCGTCAATACGGTAGGAGAGCGCTTCGCGGTTGAGGCGGGCTCCTTCACACTGCGGGCAGACGGCTTCCTTGGAGAACTGTTCGGCCCAACGCTGCGAGGCGGCGGTCATCTCGGTGTCGGCCATCTGCCGGATATATTTTGCGAGTCCGTCGAACTGCACGTATAGGTCGTCGGTAGTATGCGACAGAGCCGAGGGTATGCGCAGCCGGTCGGCCACTCCGTTGAAGATGTCGTCGAGAGCCTGTTCGGGAAGGTCGCAAATAGGGGTCTTGAGTGTGCAGTCGTGCTGCGCGAGAATGGTCTCAATCTCCCAGAAGATAAGCGTATTGCGGTATTTGCCAAGTGGGGCCAGTCCGCCGTTGTAAATGCTTTGTTTGGTGTCGGGAATGACTTTTTCCTTGTCGATGATATTCACGTAGCCGAGGCCGTTGCACTTCGGACAGGCGCCCTGGGCAGAGTTGAACGAGAAGTTATTGGGCGCAGGCTCCTGATAGGACAGTCCCGACACGGGGTCCATGAGCCGCTTGCTGTAATACTTCACCGAACCGTCGTCCATATTGAGCGCCATCATCAGTCCGTTGCCTTGCTGCAGGGCTGCCTTCAGGCTTTTCTGGAGTCTTTCGCGGTCTTTGCTTTGTATCTTGAGTTTGTCGATAACCACTTCGACGTCGTGGGTCTTATAGCGGTCGAGGCGCATGTCGCGGACAATCTCGCGGATTTCTCCGTCGACGCGGACGGTCAGATAGCCTTTGCGGCGGATGTTCTCGAACAGTTCGTGATAGTGTCCCTTGCGTCCGCGTACAAGCGGGGCCAGGAGCATCACTTTGTGCCCTTCGTAGTCGGACAGGAACAGGTTGATGATTCGTTCCTCGGTGAAGCGGACCATCGGTTCGCCGCTAAGGTAGGAATAGGCCGTTCCGGCACGGGCGTAGAGCAGTCGCAGGAAGTCGTACACCTCGGTGACGGTTCCCACGGTCGAGCGCGGATTTTTATTCGTCGTTTTTTGTTCGATGGAGATTACCGGGCTCAGTCCGGAGATGGAGTCTACGTCGGGGCGCTCCAGGTTGTCGAGGAAATTGCGTGCGTAGGCCGAGAAGGTTTCAATATAGCGCCGTTGGCCTTCCGCATAGAGTGTGTCAAAAGCCAGCGAACTCTTGCCGCTGCCACTAAGCCCGGTGACCACGGACAGTCGGTGCCGGGGCAGGCGCACGTCCACGTTCTTCAGATTGTGGACATGGGCGCCGCTAACCTCAATCCAGTCGCCGAAATCGGGAGCGGATGCGGGTGCAGGCTTGGCGGATGGCTTCTTGGTCATAGGAAGGCGATAGGCAGGTCGGGCGGCTTAGTGCATAGTCTCGGTGTATCCGCGTACAAGCGAGATGGTTTTCTTGATGTTATAGACATGGCCGTCGGCACCCTTAGCCCGTATGTGAAGGAAGTAGGCACCGTCGGGCACGTCGTGCCCTCCGCTGGTTCCGTCCCACTCTCCGTTGATGTCGTCCCACTCGTATACTTTCTTCATCCAACGGTTGTAGACGGCGGCATGAAACTCTACGATGCTCCTGTAATTATCCTTCACGTGGAAAGTGTCGTTGATGGTGTCGTGATTGGGGGAGAAAGCGTTAGGCACCTCTATGTAGGACTCGGCAATGGCTATGGCGAACGGCACGTCCTGCTCATATTCGATTTCCGTAGTGCCTTGCGTGAACGTGGCCAGCAGTTTTACGCTGAAAGAGCCGCTTTCCTTGAACGTGTACTCCGTAAATTCCTCCACGCCAAGCCGCGTCAGGAACGGCTTGGTGTCGTTGTCCTTGAAAAAACGCCACTCGTAGCGGGCCGAATAGCCCTCGTTGTCGGTGGGGCGAACCTCGAAACGGGCCTCAAGAGGAGCGTTGCCGTCGAAGGAAGAGACCTCCTGGTTGACAAGGTTCTCGCCCGAACTCGTACGTCCGGTGACAATCATGGCAGGCGAGGCCGACGGATAGACCTGAGCCACTGCCGCTACGAGCGGAAGCAGCCACAGAAGGATTGCAGAAAGATGTCGCATGGTTGGAATGTGTTGCGTGATGGTGGGATAGGCCGCTGCGGCCACATGCTGATTCCACCCTTTGGGTGGATGTTCTTGCGAAGATAAGCATTTATTTTGGTTTCGCGCCCCATTATGCAACAAGTTTGCTTCTATTATTTTGTCAAACCGCACTAATATGCTGTTTCTCAGGCTCCCAATGAGATGCCGAAATTGCATTATGCCACGAAAAAATTACATAATGGCGCAAAAAAATTGCATTATGGAATTTCGGAATCCCATAATGCAATTTCCAAATCGTATTATACAATTTTTCGCCGCCACTATCGGCTGACGCACAGAGCCTTAGGCGTGCGTGAAATCAAAAGAGATTTTCGCTCAAGGCATTGAGGGCCCGCTTCTTGTCTTGGGCGCGTATGAGGAACGAAATATTGTGGTTGCATCCGCCATAGGAAATCATGCGGATAGGTACGTTGCTGAGCGCCTGCAGAATCTTCGTCTCGTAGTTTACGTTACCCCAGCGCAAATCGCCCACTACGCAAACGATGCACATGTCGTCGTCTATCTCGACGGTGCCGTATTGCTTGAGCTTCTTCACAATGGCGTCCAGATGTGTCCGATTATCGATGCTGAGCGTGATGCCCACTTCCGAGGTCGTAATCATATCGACGCTGGTGTGATAGCGCTCGAACACCTTGCACACCTGTACCAGAAATCCCGATGCCAGCAACATGCGCGACGACGTGATTTTGATGGCGGTGATGTTGTCCTTTGCCGCCACGGCCTTGATAGTGGTGGGGCGCATCTCGTTATTGATAATCGTGCCGGGGGCCGAGGGCTCCATCGTGTTCAACAGGCGGACGGGCACGTCGGCATATCGCGCCGGCTGGATGCACGTGGGGTGCAGGATTTTTGCACCGAAGTAGGCCAGTTCGGCTGCTTCCTCGAAGTTCAGTTGCCTTACGGGCTGAGTCGATTCCACGAAGCGCGGGTCGTTGTTGTGCATTCCGTCGATGTCGGTCCATATTTGAATCTCTTCGCACTTCAGTGCCGCGCCAATCAGGCACGCCGAGTAGTCGCTTCCGCCACGCTGCAGGTTGTCGACGTCTCCGTCGGCGTTGCGGGCAATAAAGCCTTGCGTGATGAAAACCTCGGCATCGTGGTGCTGCTCGATAATCGGGCCAATGTGTTCGCGCAGGTAGTTGATGTCGGGCTCGCCGTTCTTGCTCAGTTTCATAAAGTCGAGCGCCGAGAGCAGTTGCGCCTTGCGGCCTTGCTCAAGCAGGTAGTTGGTCACCATATTGGTGCTGATGATTTCGCCTTGTGCCACAATCTGTTTCTCAATGGCCTCGGTCATCGGGACGGTGGCGAGCGAGAACAGGAAAGAGAAAACACTGTCCACGAACTCTTGCGTACGCTGACGCCACAGTTCGGTCGAGTAGAGGTCGGCTATGTGCTGTGCATATCTTTGGCGAAGTTGGTTGACCACGAGGCTTGCTGCTTCGGTGTTGCTTTTTTTCAGGTAGTCGGCTATTTCCACCAGCGAATTGGTGGTTCCCGACATGGCCGACAATACGACGATGTTTCCAGACTCGGCCATAAAAATCTGGCAAACCTCTTTCATTCGTTGAGGGGAACCTACTGATGTCCCGCCAAACTTTAGAACTTTCATGGGGTATAGTGGGTGTGGGAAGTTTTACGGTTGTGCCGTCTCGTTCTTGGTGTCCTGCTCGGCCATTGCCGTAGCCTCGTCGGCCGATACACGCTTGAGCTGCTTGTCGGCAATATGATAGACGGTGGCTTCATGGCGCTTGAGCAGGCTCAGATTATGCGTCACGATGACAACACCGGTGCCCTGCTCGGTGGCACGATGGAGCAGGTCGATAATCTGGTTGCCGGTCTCCACGTCAAGGTTGCCCGTGGGCTCGTCTGCCAGCAATATTTTCGGATGATTGAGCAACGCCCGCGCAATGGCGGCGCGCTGCTGCTCGCCGCCGCTCAGTTCGTGCGGAAACTTGTTGCCTTTGTCGGAAAGTCCGACGGCGCTGAGCACTTCATTGATGCGTGCCAGTCTTTGCTGCTTGTCTTTCCATCCGGTAGCACGCAATACGAAGCCAAGATTCTGCGCGATGGTCTTGCCACTGAGCAGCCGGTAGTTCTGAAAGACATATCCGACCTGACGCCGCAGTTCCTGGAGTTTGCTGCGCTTGATTTTCAGCAGGTCATAGTCGAGCACGTTCACCGCCGCCTCCTCTTCGTCGGGAATAGTGGTGGAGCGGTAGGGTTGATACTCGCCGTGGATGGTTCGCAGTAGGGTACTCTTTCCGGCCCCTACGCGACCTACGATAAAAGTAAAGGAACCTTCCTCGGCCGTAAAGCTGACATTCTCGACGAGTGTGTTGTCTTCGTCGTGCTTAATGTCGATGTGGCGAATGTCTATGAGCACAATATGGAAAATTAGGGAGGTGGATAATCTGCTTATGTCGCAAAGTTAGTCAAGTTTGAGGACGGCGAGAAAGGCTTTCTGCGGAACTTGCACATTGCCGATCTGCTTCATTCTCTTCTTTCCGCGCTTTTGTTTCTCAAGCAACTTGCGCTTTCGGCTTATGTCGCCGCCGTAGCACTTGGCTGTAACGTCCTTGCGCACCTGTTTTACCGTTTCGCGGGCTATGATTTTTGCGCCGATAGCTGCTTGTATGGCAATGTCGAACTGCTGGCGCGGAAGCAGTTCCTTGAGTTTCTCGCACATCCGACGGCCGAACGTGACGGCATTGTCGACATGTGTGAGCGTAGAAAGGGCATCGACGGGTTCTCCATTAAGAAGAATGTCGAGTTTGATAAGTTTGGACGGACGGAACTCTATGGGATGATAGTCGAACGAGGCATATCCCTTCGAAATGGACTTTAGTTTGTCGTAGAAGTCGATGACAATCTCGGCCAGGGGCATATCGTAGTGAATCTCAATCCTATCGCCCGACACATATTCTTGCTTCACTAGCTCGCCGCGCTTACTCAGGCAGAGCGTCATAATAGGGCCTATAAATTCGGAACGCGTGATGATGCTCGCCCGGATATAGGGCTCCTCGATATGCTCTATCTCGGTGATGTCGGGCATACCGGCCGGGTTGTGCACCTCTATCATGTCGCCGTGCTTGTCAAAGATATGGTAGCTTACGTTAGGTACTGTCGTGATGACGCTCATATTGAATTCGCGGTCAAGACGCTCCTGTATGATATCCATATGGAGTAATCCGAGGAAACCACAGCGGAAACCAAATCCCAACGCTACCGAAGATTCCGGTTGGAAGGTCAGAGAGGCATCGTTCAACTGTAGTTTTTCCAGGCAGGACCGTAGGTTCTCGAAATCTTCCGTTTCTATCGGATACAATCCCGCGAACACCATGGGTTTTACTTCCTCGAATCCGGCTATGGCCTTATTGCACGGATTGGCTACACTGGTGATGGTGTCGCCCACCTTTACCTCCGTGGCCGATTTGATACCGCTGACGATGTATCCGACGTCGCCACAGTGCATTTCCTTGCGCGGCGACAGTTCCATCTTAAGCACGCCGATTTCGTCGGCTATGTATTTTTCCTTGGTGTTTACGAAAACGACTTCTTCTCCCTGCCGGATGCTTCCGTTCACTATTTTGAAATAGGCGATGATGCCGCGGAACGGATTGAAAACAGAGTCGAATATCATGGCCTGAAGGGGCGCTGATTCGTCGCCACTGGGAGGCGGGATGACATCTACGATGCGCTGGAGGATTTCTTCGACGCCTTCGCCGGTCTTGCCTGAGGTGTGCACGATTTCCTCGCGCTTGCAGCCCAGCAGCTCAATGATTTCGTCTTCTACCTGCTCGGGCATGGAGTTTATCATATCGCACTTGCTCAGCACGGGTATGATTTCAAGGTCTTGCTCTATGGCCATATACAGGTTGGATATGGTCTGGGCCTGGACGCCTTGGGTTGAATCGACGAGCAACAGGCATCCTTCGCAGGCGGCTATGCTTCTGGAAACTTCGTACGAGAAATCGACGTGTCCCGGAGTATCGATCAGATTGAGTATATATGGCTGTCCGTCGTTTGCCGTATATTCCATCTGGATGGCATGGCTCTTGATGGTGATTCCTCGCTCTTTCTCGAGTTCCATATCATCGAGCACCTGTGCCTCATTGACGGCTATGGTTTTCGTATGCTCCAACAGGCGGTCGGCCAGCGTGCTTTTTCCGTGGTCGATATGGGCAATGATGCAGAAGTTGCGTATGTGGTTCATGGCGATTGTCTTGTAAACTGCAAAGTTAGTCGTTTTCTTCGCTTTTCGCCACTTTTTTCGCGTTCTTCTTCACTTTTATTTGGTCTTCACGGCACGAAACGGTCAGATGGAGCGGGGTGCTGCGGTCCACGAGGTCGTTTTCGATGAGGAAGGCCGAGATTTCGTTTTCGAGATAGGTCTGGATGGTGCGTGCGATGGACCGGGCGCCGTATTGGACGTCGAAACCTTTGGCTGCGATAAAGTCGCACACCTGCTTACCGAAGGTGACGCGGATGTTCAACTGGCTCAGGCGCTCGCGGAACTGTTCCACCTGCAGGCGGGCTATGTCTTTCGCGTCGTCGGCCGTTAGCGGGTTGAAGAAGATTACTTCGTCGAGCCGGTTAAGGAATTCGGGCGCGAACTGGCGCTTGAGGGCCTTTTGGATTATCTTCTCCGATTTTTCGGCCGAAACGGCTTCGGCGTCCGTGGCATTGAAGCCCACGTTCCGGCCAAAGTCTTTCAGTTCGCGGCTGCCGCTGTTTGACGTCATTACGATTATGGTGTGGCGGAAGTCGACGGTGTTGCCGTTCCCGTCAGTAAGCCTTCCTTCGTCGAGCACCTGTAGGAGCGTGTTGAAGATGTCGGGGTGTGCTTTTTCAATCTCGTCCAGTAGCAGGACGGAATAGGGGTGGCGCTTTACTTTCTCGGTCAGTTGGCCGCCTTCTTCGTAGCCCACGTATCCCGGAGGGGCTCCTACGAGTCGAGATACTGTGTGGCGCTCGCCGTACTCACTCATGTCGAAACGGATGAGGGCATCTGCGCTGCCAAACATCTCTTCGGCGAGGCATTTCACCAGATAAGTCTTTCCGACGCCCGTGGGTCCTACGAAAAGGAACGTTCCGATGGGGCGGTTGGGATTGGCTATGCCGATGCGGTTGCGGACAATCGAGCGCGACAGCTTATCGATGGCGTCGCTCTGAGCCACCACCTTCTGCGCCAGCCGGTTCCTCAGTTCGCGAAGCCGGTGGGTCTCAGTCTCGGTCATACGCTGGACGGGCACGCCGCTTATGAGCGACACTACGTGGGCAATGTCTTCTTCGTCGACGACCTGTGCTTCGCTTTCGTTCGACCGCTGCCAGGCCTCGGTGGCTTGTAGGAGTTGCTCGTTCATGGCTTTAATCTGGTCGCGCAACTCGGCGGCAAGGGTGTAGTTCTCGCTTTTTGCTGCTTGGCTTTTTTCTTTCTCTTTCTGCGATATAGCCTCTTCCAGGTTAAGTATTTCTTTAGGTGTGTTTTGAGCCACTAAACTTTTTCTGCTACCGGCTTCGTCGAGCGCATCAATGGCCTTATCGGGAAAAACTCGGTCGGTCACGTATCGCTCCGTAAGCGCCACGCAGGCGGCAAGTGCTTTGTCGGTGTATCGCACGTGGTGATGGTCCTCGTAGCGCTTGCAAATGTGCTGCAGAATGGTGAGCGTATCGGCTTTGTCCGTGGGCTCGACTATCAGGTGCTGGAATCGGCGTTCGAGGGCGCGGTCTTTTTCGATGCTCTTCTTGTATTCGTCGATGGTGGTGGCTCCGATGCACTGGATGTCGCCTCTGGCGAGTGCGGGCTTCAGTATGTTGGCTGCGTCGAGTCCGCCCTCCACGCCGCCGGCACCGATGATTGAGTGGATTTCGTCGATGTAGAGGATGATTTCCTTATGCGACTTGATTTCTTGGATTAGTTTGCGGAGTCGTTCCTCGAATTGTCCGCGGAACTGGGTGCCTGCCACGAGGTTGGCCAACTGCATGGCAATGATGCGCTTGCCCAACAACAGCCGCGGAACACGGCGTTCCACGATGCGCTGAGCCAGTCCTTCCACCACGGCTGTCTTGCCCACACCGGCTTGTCCGATGAGCAGTGGGTTGTTCTTACGGCGCCGGCACAGAATCTGGGCTACGCGCTGCATTTCGTCGTTGCGCCCGACTACGGGGTCGAGTTGTCCGTCGGCAGCCAGTTGCGTCAGGTCGCTGCCATAGTTGTCGAGAATGGGCGTGTCGCTTTCCGGCGTCGGACTGTCGGCCTGTGCCTGGCGCTGATTGTTGCGGCCGGGCAGGGGAGACTCGGGCTCGTCGGGAGCAGGCGAGGTGTAGGCCGAGCGCGTAGTGCCCTGGCGCGTTTCCTCTATCACTTGGTTGTAGTTGAGTCCGTGGTGTTCCAATATGTGGCGGGCATCGTTGGACTGGTCGTGCAAGATGGCCAGGAGCATGTGCCGGCCGTCGGCTTCCATACCGCTCATGCGTGCCTCCAGCAGGGCCAGCCGGAAGAGGCGGGTGCTGTCTTCACCGAACATTATCATGCTGCAGTCTTTCTCGTCGACAATCGGATCGACAGGCTTTGTGGCGAGTTTGTCTTCGGCTTCTTTCATCACGGCAGCTATGTCGGTGCCGATGTGCGACAGCAGTTGTGCCTGCGCGCTATTATTGTCTTTGAGCAAGCCAAGGAGCAGGCAGCACGCATCTACGCTTTTTCGCTGCAGCCGAATGGCTTCGGCACGGCAATCAGCCAGAATTTTCATAAAACTCGAAGGGAGTTTGAATTCCATATAGTTCCTTTCTGAAATTGTATTATGCAATAATAAAAAAGCATTATGCAATTTCCGTGCCGCATAATGCAATTTTCAAATTATATAATGCAATTTTTGCGCCCCATTATGCAATTTCCGGGCATGTCAGGGCTTCAGCGTCAGAACCAGGTATTCCGAGCGGGTGCCAATACGAAATTTTCCGCCCCAAATACCGATGCCCGACGTGACATAGTAGGTGGTGTGGTCGCGCCTATGCAGTCCGAACGCATCTTCGTAGATGGCGTCGGTAATCCACGACAACGGCCATACCTGACCGTGGTGCGTGTGGCCGCTAAACTGGAAGTCGATGCCCATACTGTCGGCCTCTTCCAGGTGATAGGGCTGGTGGTCGAGCAGAATGGTGTACGGTCGCGCCGATGCCTGGTCGACCCCGCTGCCATTGAGTATTTCTTCCAGACTGCGGCGGTGGCGATTGCTCCGGTCGTCGCGTCCGACCACGGCAACCTGGTCGAAGAGCACGGCCATAGTGTCGCGCAGCAGTTGGATGTGTGCGTCGCGGAAGAAGTCCATGGCCTTCTTGTTGCCGCTAAAGTATTCGTGGTTTCCGAGGCAGGCATAGACCGGCGCCTCGATGCAGCGGAATAGTTCAGCCGTGTTCTCCTCCAACAGAGGCTTGACGCTGATGTCTATGATATCGCCGGCAATCAGCACGGCATCGGCTTTTTCGCGGTTAATCAGTTCTACCCATTTCTTGAACTCGGCTGCGCGGTTGTGGAAACCGAGGTGCAGGTCGCTGAGCAGTACAATCTTGCGTTCCTTGCCGACCTTTCCGTCGGCCGGAAGCGTGAGCGCCTCGCGGTACTTATAGTGGTAGTGGATGTTGCCGTACACCAGCAGCGCACCAATGGCCAGCGTGAGGAAGGCCAAGAGTCGTCCGTTGCCCACAAAGATGTCGGCCGGCACAAGCCGGCACAGCCGCAGCAGGTCAATGGCCACCAGAGACAGCACTATATATAGCAGCACGATGAGCCACGAGGTGCAAAACTCGTACATAATGGCGGCTCGCGACAAAGGCATGTGGTCGTAGCCCACGACAAAGCGGCTGACGGAAATAACCGTCAGCACAAGCGGCAGCATACTGACAAGCACCTTTGCAACCGTGTGCTGCAGGGGAAGCATTTGCCAAAGATGCCACGACACATAGCCGATGGCCAGCAGCGGCATCAGAAAAAACAGTAAGGCCCAGCCAAGTTTCATGTTTCTGCGAGTTGTGAGTGGTGAGTAGGGGGCAAATTTAGTGAAAGTTGGCGTTTTCGGGCAGAAACCGGCTCGTGTTTTGCCACTCAAGCCGGAAAAACTATTTTTGCATATTGAAACAAAAACCTTACTCTGATGAAGTCATCCCTCTCGCCGTCCGTCCGTCGCCGCACCCTATGGGGCGTAACGGCCGTATTGGCCTTGCTGCTGTTGGCGGTATGTTATCTGACGCTCAGTCCGTTGTCCTATGAAAAAGACAAGGTGTTCCTCGTAGAGCAAACGGACAACCTCGACACAACTGCCGCCAAGTTGGCCGACGAATCGTCTGCCGCCAAGGCGGGCCTGTTTCGCCTGCTGGTCCGACTGACCGGTAGTCAGGACCGACTACGCGTCGGGCGCTACGGACTGTCGGGTACCAGTGCGCTGCAGTTGCTTCGGAACATGCGCAACGGCAGCCAGTTGCCAGTAAGGTTGGTTTTGCCCGTACTCCATACAACCGGCGAACTGGCAGAGTTCCTCGGCCGCCAATTAGAGCAGCCCGCCGACAGTTTCCTGTTGGCTTTCTCCGATACCCTGGCTTTGGCCGCAATAGGTACGACGCCCGAGCGTCTTCCATGCATGCTCATACCCAACACCTATGAGGTCTATTGGACCGCAAGTCCGCAGTCGTTTCTCACCCGTATGAAGAAAGAGTCGGAGGCCTTTTGGAGCGATGCACGCAAGGCCCGTGCCGAAGCATTGGGACTTTCGACCGACGAAGTCATCACGCTTGCGTCGATTGTGGAGCAGGAAACCGCCGCAAAGAAAGAGAAAGCAACCATAGCCGGACTATATCTCAACCGGCTCCATAGCGGCATGCCCCTGCAAGCCGACCCGACCGTGAAATTTGCCGTAGGCGACTTCACGCTGCGCCGCATAACCAACGCATTGCTTAAGACCGACAGCCCCTACAATACCTATCGCCACGCAGGGCTCCCTCCGGGCCCTATCTGCCTGCCTTCTGTCGAGAGCATCGATGCAGTGCTGAATGCCGAGAAGCATCGTTTCATCTATATGTGTGCGAATCCGGACTTCAGCAATACGCATGTCTTCACCGAAAATTATAGCGACCACCAAAAAGTGGCTGCGGCCTATGCGGCCGAACTCAACAAGAGAGGGATTCTTAAGTAGGGGCAAAAAAACTTTTGGCCAATCGTATGGCTCTATTATGGAATTAAGTCGTACTTTTGTGCTTCGAATCAACACAATAAACAAATAACAATATGGAACTTTCAGGTAAAATTATTCAAGTATTAGAAGCACGTAGCGGCGTATCGCAAAAGTCCGGAAACAACTGGATGGTACAGGAGTACGTTTTGGAATACAACACGGGTAACTCGCAATATCCGCGCCGCCTATTCTTCAGCATTTTTGGCGAAGACAAAATCAATCAGTTCAATATTCAGGCTGGTCAGGAGTACCGCGTATCGTTCGACATCGACGCTCGCGAATTCAACGGCCGCTATTATACCGACATACGCGCTTGGAATGTGGTTCCGGCCCAGGCCGGCGCTGCTCCCGTAGTGGCACCCGTGGCTGCCCCTGAGGCACCCGTCGGTCCGGCTCCCGAACCCGCCGACCCGGTCAGCGACCTTCCCTTCTAATACGAACCGACAAACGCCCTGTGGCATACTGCGGCAGGTGCGAGACAAACAAAAACAGATTGCCCGGATTACGAGGATTCGGGCAATTGTTGTAGAATGTATCGATGGCTAAACGAAAACAAACGAAAACCCTATGGGGACGAGTCGTGGGCTTGTTGCGCTTCGCCGTACTCCTATTCTTCGGCTCGTCGCTACTCGCAGTGTTTGTGCTGAGGTTTGAGGTCCCTGTCAAAGTCACCCCGCTCATGCTCATTCGCTGTATGCAGCAGCACGCCCGGGGCGAGGAAATGCGGCTGCACCATAAGTGGATGCCACTCGACTCCATATCAAAGCACTTGCCACAGGCGGTTATTGCGTCCGAAGACCAAAAGTTTTTGAAGCATAGTGGGTTCGATGCGGATGCCATACAGCAGGCCGCGCTCGAAAACCTGGAGGGCAAGCGCACGAGAGGGGGGAGCACCATCACGCAACAGACCGCCAAGAATGTGTTCCTATGGCCGCAGTCATCGTGGCTGAGAAAAGGACTGGAAGCCTATTTCACCGTGCTCATCGAACTCATGTGGTCGAAGGAGCGCATTATGGAGGTGTATGTCAACTCTATCGAGATGGGCGACGGCATATACGGAGCAGCGGCCGTGGCTGAGGAAAATTTCCACTGTACAGCCCTGCAACTGAAAAAGTCCGACTGTGCGCTCATCGCGGCTACACTTCCCAATCCGTTGCGTTATAGTTCGAGTCGGCCCTCGCCTTATATGTTTAAGCGGCAAAAGTGGATTTTGCGGCAGATGAAGCAAATCGGGCCGATAGAATGGTAACAAAAAAGGGTTCCCAATCGGGAGCCCTTTTTTGTATATGGTGCAGGTGAAGACCATAGACCGCCTATTTCGATAAGCGTTTCATTTCGTGCATGAAATAATACTTTTCGATGGCCTGAAAGTGCAAAATTTTCTTAGCACTCACGGTCTTGGCCAGTTTCTTGTAGAAATTGAGTTCCAGCTGACTGTTTTTCTCGCGCAGCTTAAGGACTTCGTTCAACACCTTGGCCGCTTCCTTTTCGTCGCACTCACTTTCTTTTTGTTTCTTCTGCATGCGCATGATGATTGCATCGTTGTTTCGCTGCATCTGACGCATCTCGTGATAGGGAACAAGGATTTTTTCGGCTTCTTGCTTATTGGTCCCGAGATGTTCAATGACATAGGCGTCGAAGCGAGCCTTGAACTTTACCGGGTCAAAGTGCGACCGTCTTCCGGATGGCTTGCGCTGAACTTTTTGTGCAGTGCCGTTCACATGCTGTACGGGCCCGTCGTTTGCCACCATAGTGGAAACGGAGAGCGCAAACAGGAAAATAAATAGTAGGCTAATTCTCTTCATAGAAATTATAGGATGAATCGTCGCCGGAAGCGATGTATTCGTAGATTTCGTTGGCGTTCATGCCTGCCATATAGAGATTACTCGACACTTCATAGTCGGGCGTCTGTGTCTGTGCGGTCTTGGCGACACGCTGCTCGTAGCTCTGTGTGAACAGGAAGAACAAGGCCACTGATGCGGCTATGCCGGCTGCGTAGCGCATAATCGGCTTCAGCATGACGAACTTGTTCTTTGCGGGTTTCTTCTTGGGAGCGCTTGTCTCGTCTATGCGAGCGAGAATTTGCTCTTGTAGTTGTTCAAAATAGCCCGCGGGCACCTTGAAGGGGTCATTATCTGGCTTTTGTGGAAGCATATGGGGTGTGGGTGTCGTATTTTTGTTTCTGTTGTTTTGATAGTTACGTGGACTGAAAGTTTAATGTGGCGTGACGATTTTTTATTCGTGCTGCTTCATATATGCCTCGATTTTCTGCACGGCAAAATGGTACGACGCTTTTAGTGCCCCGACGCTGGTGTTTAGCACTTGGCTCATCTCTTCATATTTCATCTCTTCAAAATATTTAAGGTTGAACACGACGCGCTGCTTATCGGGCAGGGTGGCTATAGCGGCAAACAGTTTTGCTTGTGCGTCGTCGCCGTCGAAATACGTATCGCTTCGGAGTGTCTGAGCCAGATCGGTTTCATCAACAGAGACTGACATTTCTTTTTTCTTCTTGGACAGAAATGTCAGCGACTCGTTTACAGCGATGCGATAGAGCCATGTGGACAGTTGTGCGTCGCCACGAAAGGAATCAAGGGAGAGCCACGCTTTCAGAAAGACATTTTGAACCACATCGTTGGTGTCCTCGTGGTCATAGACCATGCGCCGCACGTTTCGATAGACGTTTTGGCTCTGGGTCTTTACGAGTTCTTCAAATGCCTCTCTGCGGGTGTCGGGGTTCTTAAGGCGTTGCGTCAGCGAGTCCATTCTGTTGGTAGATGGAATAGTGAAACGAGTCGATGCAATCAGGCAATAGAGAATTTCCTAACGAGTTTGCCGACCTTCAAAATATAGCATCCTTTCGGAAGTTTGAGGCTAACGGTAAAATCGTATCGGTCTATTTTGCGGGAAAGGACTCGCAGGCCGGTGATATTATAGATTTCGAGTGTTTCGCCTTGCGCATTTTGCACCCGGATATTGCTTCCGTTGATGGTCAGTATGGGCTCTTCGCCCACCAGGCTCGCGTGCGATTCGGCCATAGCCGTGCGCTCCGATGCCAACAGGTTGTTGGCGCCGAACACGGGGATGACGGAAAAAAGGCTGATGAGTAGAAGTCTTGTCATGCAGTAGTCTTCAGGTGGAATATTCGCGCGAGCCTATGCGCATATAGATTAGGTGCAAAGATAAACATTTTTGCAAAAAACGATAGTATTTCTATGAAATTTTATGTTTTCTCGGGTTTTCGTCACTGTTTGTGCAGAAAACTCCATTATGCGGTGATGGTTTTCAAAGATTTTAGACTATTTTAGCAACGGCGTTTGCCCTCGTGTCTCTATGCGTCGGGCAAGCACCCCCGAAAACAACCCTAATGCTATTAGACAATTTAGATGGAGCATAAGTTTTCCGACCTGAGCAAACCGGTTTTCATCGCAGGTCCTTGTGTCATTGAGTCTGCCGAACTGTTGGACTGCGTTGCTGCAGAACTGGTGCAGATTAACAAGTCGCTTGGAGTGGACATCGTGTTTAAGGCTTCTTTCGACAAGGCCAACCGTACGTCGCTGTCGGCCTTTCGCGGTCCCGGATTGGACAAGGGCCTACAGATGTTGGCCGATGTAAAATCGAAATACGACCTTTCAATCACTACAGACATACACGAGAGTTGGCAGGCAGCACCTGTGTCCGAGGTGGCCGACATACTGCAGATTCCGGCTTTCCTATGCCGCCAGACCGATTTGTTGGTGGCAGCGTCGCAAACGGGGCGTATTGTCAACGTGAAGAAGGGGCAATTCCTCTCGGCCGATGATATGCAGTATGCCGTCAATAAGTGCCGTGAGTCGGGAGCCGACGATGTGTGGCTGTGTGAGCGGGGAAACGCGTTCGGCTATAATACGCTCGTGGTGGACTTCCGCAACATCCCCCTGATGAAACGTTGGACCAGTCGGGTAGTCATGGATTGCACGCATTCTGTCCAGCGTCCGGGCGGCGGTAAGGGTTCTACTTCCGGAGACCGCGAATATGTGCCTGCAATGGCTATGGCTGCCAAGGCATTCGGTGCGAACGGTTTCTTTTTCGAGACTCATCCCAATCCGGAAGAAGCCCTGAGCGACGGAAAGAATATGCTATATCTGAAAGACCTTAAAGAAGTCATAAGCAGACTATTATGAACAGAGACAACTGGAAAGACGTGGCGCTCACTTGCCTAAGGGACGAGGCGGCTGCGATAGAGGGACTCGCCTCGCATATAGACGCACTGTTTGAGAAAGCCGTGGAGATAATCCTTTCCTGCAGGGGAAAACTTATTGTCACAGGCGTGGGAAAAAGCGGGCATATCGGGGCGAAGATTGCCGCAACGATGTCGTCGACGGGTACGCCGGCTTTTTTCATCAATCCCTTGGATGTTTGCCATGGCGACCTTGGTGTCTTCCGAAAGGAAGATGTGGTCCTGGCCATATCTAATTCTGGACAGACGGACGAACTGCTTCGTTTCATGCCCTACCTGCATGAGCAGCAGATACCTATTATCGGAATGTCGGGCAATCCGGATTCCGACCTAGCTCGCTATTCGACGGTACACTTGAATACTTATGTGGAGAAGGAAACCGGTCCGCTCGGCCTGGCGCCCACCTCTTCGACGACGGCCCAATTGGCCATGGGCGACGCGCTTGCCTGCACGCTGATGTCCGCCCGCGGATTCCAGGCCAAAGACTTTGCCCAATTCCATCCCGGAGGTATACTCGGCCGCCGTTTGCTTACGAAAGCCGGCGAGGTCATGCGCTCCGACAATCTTCCCATAGTGTCGCCCGACACGAAGATGGACGAGGCGCTCAAGCAGATAGGGAAGGGCCGACTGGGCATTTGTGTAGCCGTGGAAGACGATAAGGTGGTCGGTCTGATGACCGATGGCGATTCGCGGCGGGCCATTCAACTTCTGCACGACGACTTTCTCTACAAGCGGGTGGGCGAACTTATGACAAAGAATCCCATTTGCGTGTCGGCAAACACAAGAGTTTCGGAGATTATCAGTCTGTTGGACGAACACAACATCCATTGCGTTCTGGTCACAGACAGCGACAATCGGTTGCTCGGAATAATTGATTCGAACAGTGCCAAACTCTGAGAATGGGAATGGTAATTCAAAAATTTGACAGTAAGTTGCAGAAGCGTTGGATTCTATGGCCAATGCTTCTCTACTTTATTGTGTCGGCTTGCAGCCTAAGGGCGCAAGTGCGTGCGGACTCTGTGTTCAGGGCGGCGATGGAGCAATCGTACGGCGTGCGCTTTACCGACAATAATCGCTTTGTGCTGTTTTCAACCGGCGCTGAGAAGTTTGCCGATATGTTCCGAGCGGTGAGCCAGGCGCGTAAGAGCATCCATCTGGAGTATTTCAACTTCCGCAACGACTCCATATCGAATGAATTGTTTGCCTTGTTGAAGGAGCGTGTGGCACAGGGCGTCAGCGTGCGCATATTAGTCGACGACTTCGGCAATAAGTCGAACGATCGTCCGCTTCGCAAGAAACACCTCAAGGACTTGCGTGAGTCGGGCATCGAGATTGTGCGCTACAATCCCATCCGCTTTCCCTATGTCAATCACATATTCCGGCGCGACCACCGCAAGATTGTGGTCATTGACGGACTTGTGGCCTACACGGGCGGCATGAACGTGGCCGACTACTATATAGTTGGAAAGCCTGAGCTGGGTGCTTGGCGCGATTTCCATGCCCGTCTTGAGGGCGAGATTGTCAATGACCTGCAAAAAGAGTTCTTGGAAATCTGGAATTTTGCTACTCGTCAGCACGTGTCGGGGCCGGAATTCTACACAGGCTATAAGGACGGGCGCGATTTTTTCAGTGGACTGCGTGCTGACACTACTGCCACGAGCGGAATGAAGACGCTTGGCGTGGTGAGCCGAGGTCCGTCGGCGCCACGCCGTAAGATTCACCAGGCTTTTATCTATGGCATACGGTCGGCTCAGTCGGAAATCACGCTGATGAACCCCTATTTCACCCTGTGCCGCCATCTGCGCCGCGAGTTTCGTAAGGCGATGGAACGCGGGGTCAAACTGAATATTCTGGTGTCGGCAAAAAGCGACATACCCATCACTCCCCGCGTCGTGGAGCATAATGTGCATCGGCTGATGAAGCGTGGTGCGACGGTCTATTTCTATGAAGACGGTTTCCAGCACGGCAAAGTGATGATGGTTGACAGTGTGCTGACATTTATGGGCAGTGCAAACCTCGACAGCCGCAGTCTGACGGCCGACTTCGAGTGCAACGTGGCCGTGTGCGACCGTGCCACGACGCTCGAGTTCCTGCGTTTCTATCAGAAGGCTGTTGAAAACGATGCCTGGCAACTTACCGACGAGACCTGGAAGAGCCGTTTCTCGCGCAAGAAGCGTTTTGGTGCTTGGTTCTGGCAATTCCTGTGGCCGTTCCTCTAACCGATAATCTCTTTTGAATATGGATCTTTTTGACAACGACAATACCATTTTTCAGCAACCTTCGCAGCCGGCCTCGCAACCCGCTGCGACTGCCGCACCTAAGCCGTCGCACGATCGTGCTTTCGCCATCTGCAAGGCGCTGGCCATAATCTGCGTGGTCATTTCCCATTCGGGTGCGCCGGGCATACTGAACCATTTCGTCTTTCAGTTCCATGTGCCGGTCTTTTTCCTATGTGCGGGCTATTTCTTCAAGGAGAAGCATGCTGCGGAGTGGGGGTTGTTTGTCGAGCGGAAGTTCACGCGGCTCTATCTGCCATTCCTGCGTTGGAGCCTGTTCTTCTTGCTGGTCCACAACCTGTGGTTCTATACCGGATTGCTTAACGAAGAGTTTGGCAATGCGGCAGGCGGCGTGCTGCATCCTTACGACTGGCATGCGTTCGGGCAACGCCTGTGGAGCATAGTCTTTAATATGTCGGGCTACGACGAGTTTTTTGCCGGGGCCTTCTGGTTTTTCCGTGCGTTGTTCGTGGGAAGCCTGCTGTTCCTGCTATGCTACAAACTGACAGAGCGTGTCGGAACGGCCATCAAGCAGCAGTTGTCGCCCGCGACGATAGGTTGGTCGATTGCTGCCATGATGGTGCTGATGAGTTTGTGGCAATGTCTGGACGGATTGAAGATGACCGGCGTGGCGCAGGGCGGATTTCGCGAATTGCAGGGCTGTCTGCTGATGGCGGGCGGCTATGTGATTGCGCAGTACGACCGTCGGGTAGACTGGCACAAATGGCTGACAAACAAGTGGTTAGTATGTAGTGTAGTGGCATGCCTGGCCTATCTCTGCGTCAGTTCGTATTTCTTTCCCACAAGCATGGGTCATGCGGCCCGACTGTCGCAGTGGGTAGCGCTTCCCATAGCCGGAGTGGCCGGTTTTGGGTTCCTGCTGTGGGTTTCGCGTATGATTGACGTAAAAGGATGGCGCTGGCTGGCCGATGGACTGGCCTATGTGGGCGACCGGACGCTCTATGTCTTCGCTTTCCATTTGCTGGCGTTCCGTGTCGTAAGCATATTGAAGGTCAGCCTGTTGCAGTTGCCGTGGAATATGGTCGGCTGCCACACGGTGGTACACGAAGGCGAGGGGAAGGACTTGTTTTTCTTGCTCTACATAGTGGCCGGCGTGGCCTTGCCGTTGATATGGCTGGCGGGCTATAGGGCGCTGGTCGACAAGTACGGCCTCCGCATCGACTGGGCACGCATCTTCAATAAGACCGTTGGCAATCGCGTCATTCAGATAGCCGCACATGTGGTCGTTACCGTCGTGCGGTTCGTCGCCAGGGTGGTTCGCACCGTTTGCCGCTGGCTGTGGAACAATCTGACTTCGTTCGTCCACCACGTCAAGCGCATTTTTGCCGCCACCAATACGCGGGAGGAATAGCGCATTATGCAGCCGAAAAATTGCATAATGCAATCTGAAAATTGTATTATGCAATATGAAAATTCCCTTATGCAATTTTGAAGTTGCATAAGGGAATTTTTGCATGCGGTAGTGGGCGGGGCCGCCCGTACCTTACTGTTCCGATTTCTTTGCCTCGTTCCAGAGCCGGTCCATATCTTCCAGCGAGACATCTGCAAAGGTCTTGTCCGCTTGCCTTAGCTGCTGCTCTACGTAGGTAAAGCGGCGGATAAATTTGCGGTTGGTGTGCTCGAGCGCATTATCGGGATTGAGGTGGTAGAGGCGCGCCGCGTTGACCAGACTAAAGAAGACGTCGCCCATCTCCTTTTCAGCCTCTTGCTTCGTAAGCCCTGCGGCGGCTTGCTCAAACTCGCCGATCTCTTCCTTGACCTTCTGCCACACGTCGTCGGCCTTTTCCCAGTCGAAGCCCACGCCGGCTGCCTTTTCCTGTATGCGGTAGGCCTTGATGATAGAGGGCAGCGCCTGCGGCACGCCGCTGAGCACCGTTTTGTTTCCGTCTTTTTCGTGCGTCTTCAATTTTTCCCACTGGCTGATAACCTCGTCGGCTGTCGAGGCCGTCGATTGCGGTCCTTCGGTAGGGGGATAGACGTGCGGGTGGCGGTAGATGAGTTTGTCGCATAGGGCATTGCATACGTCGGCTATGTCGAACCGCTCCTTTTCCTGTCCAATCTTTGCGTAGAACACGATGTGCAGCAGCACGTCGCCGAGTTCTTTGCATATTTCTTTGTCGTTGTCGTTGAGAAGTGCCGTGCTCAGTTCGTAAACCTCTTCGATGGTGTTCGCCCGCAGGCTCTCGTTGGTTTGTTTGTGGTCCCAGGGACATTTTTCGCGTAGGGTGTCCATCACGTCAAGCAGGCGACCGAACGCAGCAAGTTTTTCTTCTTTCGTATGCATAGGAATGGGGATTTGCAAAATAGGGGTGGAAAATGGTTTATTCGAGCGACAGGCATAGTCCTTCGTCGGCCAGGATGGTTTCGCTGAACACTTGCCTGGCTTCTTCAAGGAGCAGCGTGTCGTCCTTATAGCGCGACGAGAAATGGCCGATGAGCAGTTGCTTGGGCTTAGTGAGCACCGCCATCTGTGCCGCTTCGGCCGCTGTCGAATGGCCCACTTGGTGGGCATGTTCCTCCTCGCTGTTGGCATAAGTGGCTTCGTGGTACAGCAGCGTGAGGTTTTGGAGCAGCGGAGCGTTCTGCGGACAGAAAGCCGTGTCGGAGCAATAGGCATAGGCACGCGGTGCGCTGGCCGGATAGGTCAGACGCTCGTGGGCAATGACTTCGCCGTCGGCCGTATGCCAGTCGGCCCCTTCCTTAATATCGTTTATGGCATAGTGAGGGATTTGGTAGAAGTCAATCATATCGCGCCGGATGTGGGGAAGGGGAGTCGTCTCGTCAAAACGGTAGCCACAACATTCGACCCTATGCTTCAGGGGAATGGTAGTAACGCGGAAACTGCGGTCCTCGAAGATGCAGGCCGATTCGGTAGTGGGGACGGCGTGCAGCATAACGGGAAACTGGATGGCCCCGGCGTAGAATTTCAGTTGGGGCTCGAAATAGGTCACCACGTCTTTCGGACCGAACACGTGTATAGGGTCGGTGCGCTTTTCGAGCGACATGGTCGAAAGCAGGCCCATGAGGCCGAAGCAGTGGTCGCCATGCAGATGCGTGATGAATATGGCTTTTATCCGGGAGAAACTGAGGTGGGCCTTGTGCAACTGGCGTTGCGTTCCCTCGCCGCAGTCTATCAGATAAAGTTTTCCGTGAATGTTCAGAATCTGGGCGGCTGGGTAGTGGCGCAACATAGGTTTTGCGCTGCCGCAGCCAAGAATGTGTAGGTCGAATGTGTCCATAGGTTGAAAAGTGACGCAAAGTTAAGAAAAAGGCGGCATGAATAGACACAAGAAAGCCGTCATATCTTCACAGACTCAAGACATGACGGCCTAAATTATAAGGTTGGCGTGGCAAAAGTGCCTATATGTCGAGCACCGTGTTCCAGTTGTGGATGTCGGGCTCCGTGCCGTACATGATTCCCGTAAGGCGTTCGAAGAGTTTCGTACTCAAGGGGCCAGGTTTCCCGTCTTTGGCGATTTGGTATGACAGGCCTTTCTCGAGGTCGTCTATTCGGTTAATCGGACTCATTACTGCGGCCGTTCCGCATGCGCCGGCTTCCTCGAAGGTGGCCAGTTCCTCTTCCTCAACGCTCCGACATTCGACCTTCATGCCTAAGTCGAGAGCCACCTGCTGCAGGCTTTTGTTCGTGATGGACGGCAGTATCGAGGTCGACTTCGGGGTTATGTAGGTGTTGTTCCTTATTCCGTAGAAATTGGCGGCTCCGCATTCATCGATGTACTTCTTTTCCTTTGCGTCCAAATAGAATTCGCCGGCATATCCCTTTTCGTGAGCAATATGGTTGGCTAAGAGCGAAGCGGCGTAGTTACCTCCGACCTTGTAGCAGCCAGTTCCGAGCGGAGCGCTGCGGTCAAACTGACGCATTATCACATAGTCGTTCGTGGCAAATCCGCCTTTGAAATACGGACCAACGGGAGTTGCAAACATCAGAAAGGTGTATTCGGTGGAAGGCTTGACACCCACCTGTGCGGAAGTACCGATCAGGAGCGGCCGGATATACAGCGAAGCGCCAGATTCGTAGGGAGGAATGAAGCGCTTGTTCAGTTCCACTACTTTCAGGGTCATTTCGCGGAAAAGTTCGGTGGGCACTTCGGGCATAACGATGCCTCGGGACGTAGACTGGAGGCGGGCGGCGTTTTCTTCGAGGCGGAAGATGCGAACCTTGCCATCGGGGCAGCGTCGGGCTTTCAATCCCTCAAAAGCCTCTTGCCCGTAGTGCAGGCAAGTAGCAGCGATGCTGAGCGAAATATTGAAGTCGTCGGTAACTTCGGGCTCGCTCCATCTGCCATCGTGAAAGTGGGTGCGGACATTATAGTCGGTAGTAATATATCCGAAGCCCAGTTTTTCCCAATTGATTTGTGTGGTCATAAGGTTAGAGTTTATGGTTATGCAAATATATATATTTTTTTATGGAAGAATACAAGAAACTGTTTTCTAAAAAAATCATTCAACCCGCAAATTATATTTAGCAAGATGTATATCAACGAGTTTTGCCACATTAGAATAGACGGGGACAGTCTTTTTTTATGATTTTAGAAAAAATTATGATTTAGAAATACCATTGTTCCAACAAAAATTTTTAATATTGTGCCCAAATGTGCGATAAGCCTTTTCAGGCGCAGTTTATTGCAATGTAAAGACAACACATTTATTATAACCTAATCAATTATTAAATTCACAATGGCAACAACAAATGCTACCGCACCTAAGAGTGCAACCGCCCCGAAGGGCGCTCCTAAGGCTAAAGCCAACAAGGGCTTTACGGGAATTAAATCAGGTTTTGCAGTGATTCTTTGCTGCTTCGTAATTGCAGTCTGCATCTTCTTGTTCGTATTCGGTCAGACTTCTCACTTCCAAGGCGGAGCTGAGTCGGGCAAACCGTTCATGTTCTTGGTAGATGGCGACCTCAGCCCCATTACAGGTGACCTTATTGGTACTGTATATAAAGGTGGATTCATTGTGCCCCTGATTTGGACCATGTTGTTTACGGTATTTGCTTTGGCAATTGAGCGTTTCTTCGCTATCCGTACGGCTTACGGAAAGACCAGCCTTGCTAAGTTTGTGACCGATATTAAGGCCGCTCTTGCTCAGAAGGACCTCGACAAGGCCCAGAAACTTTGCGACGCACAGCGCGGTTCTATTGCCAACGTAGTAGGCGCAACGCTCGCTCGCTATAAGGAAATGGAAGCCAACACCGAGTTGGAGAAGGACCAGAAAGTACTCTCTATCCAGAAAGCACTTGACGAAGCAACCGCTCTCGAGATGCCGATGCTTCAGGAGAACCTTCCCATCGTTGGTACCATTATCACCCTAGGTACTCTGACTGGTCTTCTCGGTACGGTTATCGGTATGATTCGTTCGTTCTCCGCTATGGGCGGTGGCGAAGGTGGCGCCGATTCTTCTGCACTGGCTACTGGTATTTCTGAAGCCTTGGTTAACACGGCCTCTGGTATCGCAACGGGTGCGCTCGCAGTTATTACCTACAACTATTTCACTAACAAGATTGACCGCCTGACCTTTGCTCTTGACGAAGTAGGCTTCTCGATTGTTCAGACCTTCAACGCAACTCACTAATAACATAAATAAGGTACGGTTTTAAAGTGTCAAAGACTCTAAGACCTAAAGCAAATCAATATGGGACGATTTAAAATCAAAAAACAAGACACGTTCATAGACATGACGCCTATGAGCGATGTGATGGTCCTGCTGCTTACCTTCTTTATGCTTACTGCAACGTTTGTAAAGGAAGAGCCTGTCAAGGTTGTAACGCCTGGTTCTGTTTCAGAAATCAAGATTCCAGAGAGCAACCTGCTTACCATCTTCGTGCGCCCCAATGCCGACAATCAGTCCGGCAAGGTGTTCATGACCATGGATAGTAAGGAAGTGCTGGGTCAGATGGCTGACAAAGTATTGGGCACGCTTACTCCCGACGAACGCAAAGCTTTCCAGTTGGCTCCTACTTTCGGCTATTCGAAAGACCTTATGAAGAGCTGGCTCGACGCACCTGCTGAAAACCGTAATAGTCTTCTGCAGAAAGCCGAGGCTGGAATTCCTTGCGACAGTGCTAATGACCAACTCAAAGAATGGGTTCAGGCAGCCCGTGATGCTGCAGGCGACAATATGCGCATTGCAATCAAAGCGGACCAAAAGACTCCCTACGCTGTAATTAAAAATGTTATGAATTCTCTTCGCAGCATCCACGAGAACCGTTATAACCTTATAACGTCTCTCAAGAACGGCGAAGATTAAATCTGAGAAATTATGGCAGGAAGTAAACAAAAGAAAATGAATGCCCGCGTCGACTTTACGCCGATGGTGGATATGATTATGTTGCTCGTTACATTCTTTATGCTCTGTACTACTCTGATGAAGCCGCAGACTATGGAAATCGTAATGCCTTCTGATAAGGAAGACATCGATGATAAGTCGCGCTCGCAGGTGGCTGAGTCGAAGGCTATCACCATTATGATTGCCGAAGACCGTAAGCTGTATTTCTTTAAGGGTAATGCTGCCGAGGACAATCTCGAGGCTACCGAATACGGCAAGGATGGTGTTCGCGCGATGCTTATGGAAGCCAACGCCACGGCCCAGGAGAAAGTTGCAGAACTGAAAGCAAAGTTTGCCACGCAGCAAAGTTCCGACCCCAAGAAAGCCCTTGAAGCCAAGGAGCAGTATAAGAAGGAACTCTCCGAGATACGCAACTCGGAAGATACGCCAAGCGTCATCATCAAACCTTCTGACAAAGCTACCTACAAGGACTTGATTGACCTTCTCGATGAGATGCAGATTTGTAGCATCGGTAAGTACGTGATTGACAAGTTCACGCCGCAGGATCAGGCAAAGATTGACCGGCTGAACAAGAAGTAGTAAACGATAAGAAAATCAAAGATTATGTCAAAAGTTAATCTGACCGCCAAAGATTGGTGCGACCTGGTTTTTGAGGGACGTAACAAGGAATACGGTGCTTATCGTTTGCGTGCCAATCAGGGACGCCGTCAGCTCCGTGCCGTAGTCTGGGTAATCCTGGCCGTAGCAGCCATCCTTCTGGGAGCCTTTTCGTTCCAGGAAGTGAAGAATCTGCTCGGTTCGGATGCCGGTGACAGCGAAATGGAAACCGAATTTGCCGAACTCAAGAAAGAAGAACCGAAAGAGGAGAAGAAGATTGACAAACCAAAGGAAGAGCCCAAAGAGGAAATCGTCGAGGTTAAATCTTCTATCCAATTTACCGTTCCTAAGATTGTTGACGACAATCAGGTTGAAAAGCAAAAGGAACTCAAGACTCAGGAAGATGTCCAGAAGAGTAAGTTTACTGTGGCTTCGATGGACATTAAGGGTAGCGACAACGCCACCAAGACTATTGACGACCTCAAGACTGATCAGAAAGCCGGTAGTACGAATACCGAAAAGAAGAAAGAGGAAGTCCAGGACAACGCCATGGTGGAAGTGCCCGCAACCTATCCGGGTGGAGAGCAAGCACTGCTTGCCTACGTGAACAGCCACGTGAAATATCCTGAGATTGCTATTGAGCAGGAAGTTCAGGGTGTTTGTCTGCTTCGTTTCAAGGTGGACAAGGACGGTTCCGTAAGCGACGTAAGAGTGAAGAAGAGCCTTTCGAAGGAATGCGATGCTGAAGCCATCCGCGTGGTTAAGACGCTGAAGCGCTTCATCCCCGCTAAGCAGCAGGGTCATCCCGTTGCCGTTTGGTTCAACCTTCCCGTGCGTTTCCAGATTCGTTAAACAATCTGAGCGAATTGACCTTCGGGTCGATTCCACGAACAAAGACAATCCGAGGATTATGGTTCCGAGCCGTAGTCCTCGGATTTTTTTTCGGCGTCAATATGGTTCGGCTCTGGCCCATAATGCCGTGCGAAAATTGCATTATGCGATGCGGAAATTCCATTATGCAATTGGGGGATTGTATTATGCAATCTGCCGACGCGATTATGGAACCGGGCAGCCGGCATACGCGCGGGTGTTATTCCATTATTTAATAATTGTGCTATATTTGTTTTTTGAAACAATCCAATAAGCAAAACGCTATGTTCAGAAAGTCGATACTCTTTGTTGCATTATGCTTTTTATCCGTCCAGTTGGTCCGTGCCCAGGAAAAAGAAGAGGTCTTTGACAACGCCAAGGTGGAAGTGCCGGCTACCTATCCGGGTGGCGAGCAGGCTCTAATGGCCGATGTGGCAAGTCTTGTCACATATCCGGAAGCGGCCTTGGCAAGAAACGTTCAGGGTGTTTGTCTGCTGGGCGTGAAGGTGGACAAGGACGGCTTCGTAAGCGACGCAAGAGTGAGGAAGGCTCTTTCGAGGGAATGCGATGCTGAAGCCATCCGCGTGGTTAAGTTGCTGAAGCGTTTTACGCCGGCTCGGGATAAGGGGCGTAGGGTTGCCGTCTGGTTTACCGTTCCTGTTCGCTTCCTCATTCGCGACTTGGCGCGGTGAGGCCGGCATCTTTTAAGATTTCTTATGGAAGAGGTCGTCGGCAAAGCAATTCCGATTAACTATATTTGCAGTTCAAACCATCACTATAATGAAACGCAATCTACTCCTTTTGCTGTCGGTCGCTTTGACGGCAGCTTGTGGTTCCGACAAAAAGGCCGACTACAGTTGGCTTACCAGTAACGAAGTGCGCGTGGCTGTCGATGCCACGTTCGAACCGATTATGGCCGAGCAGGTGCAGCAGTTTGCCCTGTCGTATGTAGAGGCCGACATGCAGCCCCTTTATTGCAGCGAGGACTCCGCGCTCCGGCTGTTGCTGGCCGACAGTGTGCGCTCGGCCATCGTTACGCGCAAGCTGACCGAGGGCGAAAAGAAAAAGATACTGGCTGCGGGCCACAGCGCCTCGCAGTCGCTGATTGCGTCCGATGCGTTTGCGCTCATCGTCAACCGGCAGAACACTGACAGCATCATTTCGCTCGAAGAGTTGAAAGGCATTGTCAACGGCGACATCACCAAGTGGGAGCAACTGTCCCATGGGCAGAAGCGCGGTCCCGTAAGCCTGGTGTTCGACAACAGCGCTTCAAGCACCGTGCGCTATATGCGCGACAGCCTCTGTGGCGGTCGCCAACTCGAAGGCAACGTGTTTGCGCAGGGCACCAATAAGGCCGTCATCGAAATCGTGAAGCAAAATCCCAACGCCATCGGAGTGGTCGGCACCGACTGGCTTCGCGAGGACACCAATGTCCTTCCCAATTTCGACTCGCTGCCTGTCAAGGTCATGATGGTGTCGCGCAGCAACGCCGACGAGCGACATTTCCGTCCCTATCAGTATTACATTGCCACAGGGCAGTATCCGCTCGTCCGTCCGGTCTATGCCATCACCACCGACCCGCGTACGAAGTCGATGGAGCGCAATTTCTATTTCTGGCTCAAGGGTCAGAAGGGGCAACTCATCTTCTGCAACAATTCACAGTTGCTCCCGACCATGCCCGTACAGGTGCGTGCAGTCAATGCCCATTAGTTTGAGGTCCATTTTGATACGTATGTATTGAAAAATGAAACCTTTTGCGGGGAAAAACACATTTTTTCGGCAAGATTTCACAAGAAAAGTGCCGAAAGACAAAGTTTTTGTATCTTTGCAGACAATCCCGAAATAGGTCGCCACTGATTAAACCTTTTGCGGGATAATCGAATCAGAATAAATAATTCCATAATAACACTATTAAAACCATGAAAGCAGTTTTAACCAATGCATTGGTAATGAGCGCAGTGTTCTTTATGAGCGTACTGGCTTCTAACGGACAGTCGAACAAGGGTTACACGCCCGTACCAATGTCCCCCGATGTGCAGGCTTTGGCCCAGCAGATTATTGATGTGCAGTTTAGTGACCCCGAAAAGGGAAACAAACTTTATCAGACCATGATGAAAAAAATCAAGAAGAACAACGACCAGCTCATCAGCGTGGGCGACTTCTTCCTGAACAACAAAGTCTATTCGTTGGCTAACTTCTGCGCCCGCCAGGTCTATCAGAACGACGCAACCTATATTCCCGGTCTTTTCTTTGCCGGTGAAGTGGCCTATGCACGTCGCGACTACGGAACTGCAGGTCAGAAGTACGAGGAAATTCTGAACATCCAGCCCGAAAACACTCAGGCCATGCAGCTTAACGCGTTTGTGTATAAGAACGTGAACCCGCATGTGGCCATCGACATGTATAATAAGATTCGCGAAATCCAGCCCGACAACTACGAAGTCGACAAGGAACTGGCCGACGTCTATTACAACATGAACGAGTTCGAGGATGCCGCAAAGTACTATGCCGAATATTTCAAGAACGTGCCTAAGGGCAAGGAGAGCGAAGGCGCTGCTGAGAACTACGTAAGTAGTCTTCACCTCAACCACGATATCGAAGCCCTCTCGGTCAACGCCAAGAAGTTCAACGAACTTTGGCCGAAGAGCCCGGTGTTCAAGCGTATGATTTTCTTCTCCGATGTTGAGAACTACGACGTTGAGGCTGCCGAGGCAAGTTCCGCCTATCTGCACGACGCATCCTATGTAGACACCGTCTACACCTATCTTGACTACGAGTATGCCGCACAGTATGCTTCCGACATGAAGGGTGACATGGGTCTTGCCGTACAGTATATGGAAAAAGCCATAGAGAAAGACCCCACGAAGATTGAAGGTCTGAGCAAGTTGGCCAACTACAAGCGCAACAATGGCCAATACGGTGAGGCTATTGACATATTCAAGGACTACATTGCCAAGAAGGACAAGGAGGCTGCCATGGCCGACACGTTCAAACTGGCTCTGTTCTATCTCTACGGCAGTCAGGCATCGAGCGTCAGCGCCGAGAACAAGGCCTACTACGTGAAGGAAGGCGACCGTCTGTTCCAGCTTGTTGAAGCCAGCCAGCCTACTAACTACCAGCCCACCTACTATCGTGCCGTAATCAATACGACCGACGAATTCTCCGAGGAGGTTCGCGCTCTCTACGACCAGGTGCTGGTTAAGTTGGGCGATGACTACGAGAACGAGTCCGTTCGTCTGCGCTCCGACTGGTACAACGTCGTTTACTACATCAACACCTCGAACGACAATCCCGCCATCCTGGGCAAGGCTCGCAAATATGTGGACGACATGCTCAAGGTTGACAGCGAAAACGAAAACGCCCTGAACGCCGACAAGTATCTGAAGGCCATCATCAAGTAAGACGTTTCGTCAAGACACATAAGCAACGGTGCGCCGCGACATTGCCATGCCGCGGCGCACTTTTTGTGCGCCACAATTCCGTCGCTTCGATTGGTCTGCCACTTATAAAGTCCTATATTTGCATAAATCCTTTACCGAGAAAATCAGTTTAGCGCAATGAAGAGCCATTTCCGTGCATCTTTTTTTGCATGGGCAGCCGCAGTTAGCCTGTGCAGTTTTGCCCAGTCGCGTTCGCCTTCGACCACATGGCATTGGGACGAGGGCACCATCGTAGTAGATACCCCCGCACGTCCCGCAGGCCAGCAATCGGCATTGCAACTTGCCACGCCGGCTTTGGAGAATGTGCGCGTGGCCTTTGTCGGCCTGGGCATGCGCGGCCCCGATGCCGTGGCCCGATGGTCGCATATTCCTGGCATAGAGGTCGTGGCGCTGTGCGACTACGAAGAGTCGCGTGCCGAAGCCTGCCAGCGCATCCTGCGCGAGGCATCGCTACTGCCGGCTGCCGTGTATAGCGGCGAAAAAGGCTATGAGGCCATCTGCCTTCGCGACGATGTCGACCTCGTGTATATTGCAACCGACTGGAACCACCATTTCCCCATTGCCAAGATGGCGATGGAGCAGGGGAAACATGTGGCCGTCGAAGTGCCTACAGCCATGAATCTGGAACAATGCTGGACCCTCATCAACCTGAGCGAGCAGAAGCGCGTCCATTGCTTTATCTTGGAGAACTGTTGCTACGACTGGTTTGAGATGAATGCCCTCAACATGGCGCAACACGGAGTGTTCGGCGAAATTATCCGGGCACAAGGTGCCTACATCCATAATCTCGACCCCTATTGGGACTATTATTGGAAGACCGACTCCACAGATGTGCTCGGATGGCGTATGCGCTACAACATGGAGAACAGAGGCGACCTCTATGCCACCCATGGCCTCGGTCCGGTGGCGCAGGCTCTGGACATACATCGCGGCGACCGGATGAAATTGCTCGTGGCGATGGACACAAAGGCCGTTCACGGACCCGAATGGGTTGAGCAAAAGACGGGAAAGCGCCCCGATGTCTATCGCAACGGCGATGCAACGACCACGCTCATCCGAACGGAAAACGGAAAGGTCATCGAAATACAGCACAACGTGATGAGTCCGCAGCCCTACAACCGACTCTATCAACTGACCGGTACGAAGGGTTTTGCCAACAAGTATCCGGTTGAGGGTTATGCCTTGAGCAGCGAGCAGTTGAAGGCCGCCGGCACGCAACCTAAGGTTGACGACCTCAGCGGACATGCGTTCATTCCCAAAGAAGAGGCGGCTGCCCTGGAGAAAAAATACTACTCGCCGATACTTGCACGCTACGGAAAAGATGCCAAAGAGATTGGCGGACACGGTGGCATGGACTTCGTAATGGACAGCAGGCTGGTCTATTGCCTGCAGAACGGACTGCCGCTCGACATGGACGTGTACGACATGGCAGAGTGGTGTTGTCTGGGCGAATTGGGTACACTTTCCATGGACCACAACTGTGCCAGCGTGACATTTCCCGATTTTACGCGCGGATATTGGAGCGAACTGAAATCCTATCGCCATGCTTTTGCCGAGCCTCAGGCTGAAAAAGCCACAGCCGAACGGGCCGAGCGTGCCACCAACTATCAAAAAGAACTGGCGCAGGCGGCTTGGCAGGCCTACGATAAGGCCGACACTACACAGAAACGCAATGTGGTCAGTCAGAAATATGTGAAAAAGTTGCAGCAGCGGCTGGCTCGGTAGTCTGCCAACGGTCTGGACCTGAACAACGGACGGGCAGCACGCAATTCGGTGCTATTCCGGCTCGTCCGTAAGCAGGTCGGCGACATCGGGCAATGCCGGAGGAATGGGGCGTGCGGGATTTTCCTTCACGCCCATTTTTTTCAGTTCGTTTCCCTTTTTTACTACGCTCTGCCTGCCTTCAATCAGTTTTTTGGACGCAAAATCGTAGTTGTTGCGTAGGGTGTCGATGCTGTCGCCTATTTTGGCGTAGCGTTGGGCAAAGTCGCCCAGGCGGTCCAATAGTTCGGAGGCCACTTGGAATACGCGCTGCTGGTTTTCGGCCTGTTTGAACTGTCGCCAGGCTATTCCCACAATTCGCAAGATGGCTGCCAGATTGTGCTCTCCAGCAATCAGCACCTGATGGTCAAAGGCCTCGTACCACATAGATGGGTCGGCATCGATGGCAAGCTGAAGTGCACTTTCGTTGGGCACGAACATGACCACAAACTCAATGGCGCGGCGAGGCGGAAGAATATAGTTTGCATAGTTCTTCTTCGACAGGCGCATGTATTGGTCGCGAACACTCCGCAGATGTGCCTTGAGTGCATTCTCGCGTGCCTTGTCGTCGGTGGCGCTCAGATAGTCGTAGAACGCATTAAGCGAGACCTTTGCATCGATAACCACGTCTTGTTGGTTGGGGTAGTGGAGGATGGCATCGGGAAGCATGCCGGCGCCGCTGTCCTCGTTATGCAGTTTGCCGCCCAGAATGTTGCGCAGTTTGTCCTGCGTGTCAAATTCCACTCCGTCCTTGAGGCCTTCGCGCTCGAGAAGGTGGGTTAGGATGCGTTCGCCCCAGTTGCCTTGTTTCTTGACGTCGCCGCGCAGTGCGGCAGCCAGAATCTGGGTGCGTTCGCCTATCATATGGCTGGCTTCCGTAAGGCTCTTTATCTCGGCCGTAAGTCCTGCGGCCTGACGGGCTGCATCGCGGCTGTTGTTAATCATGTCCTCGCGCATGTCCTTAATGGCGTCGCGCAATGGCGCAGTGATGTCGGCCATCGATTCCTTGTTGCCCTCCGATAGTTCTTTCTTGCTTTCCGACAGCATCTTCCGGGCCGTCGTTTGGAGTGCGGTCTGGGTCGATTCAATCTGTTGGCGGAAGTTTTCCTCGATGAATTCCTTGTTTTCGGCAGCATGCCTGCGCTCCAACTCGAGTTCGCGTTGCGTGGCTGACAGTTCGGCTCGTTGATTGGAATAGAAGTAGAGTCCTGCCGACAAGGCTATCAGCAAGCCTACTAACAAGCCAATGAAGAAATAGAGCATAAAATATAGAAAAGAGTATGGTTGGGGTGGATAACGATATGCGAATTTACAAAATCCGTGTACAGCGCGCGAGTCTGATAATATTATTTTTCTTGCACTTGTATGGCGTGTTGCGGTTAAAATGTGTATTTTTGCTATATCTTTATTCGTCAACCGCAGACCATATAATAAACAACCAATCATATTATCGTAACAACTATGCGAGTTATCATTGAACCGAACTATGAGCGCCTTTCCGAATGGGCAGCCAACTATGTCGTAAACAAAATCAATGCGGCAAATCCAACCCCTGAGCATCCGTTTATTCTTGGTCTGCCTACCGGCTCGTCGCCCATAGGTATGTACAAGGGACTTATCAAGGCCTATGAGGAGGGCCGTGTAAGTTTTAAGAACGTGGTGACGTTCAACATGGACGAATACGTGGGTCTGCCCGAAGACCACCCCGAGAGTTACCATTCCTTTATGCGTGAAAATCTTTTTGCCCATATTGACTGCCCAAAGGAGAATATTCACATCCTGAACGGTAATGCCGAAAATCTGCTGGAAGAATGCGCTCGCTACGAACAACAGATTCTTGCAGCCGGTGGCATAGATTTGTTCATCGGCGGCATAGGCCCTGACGGCCATATCGCATTCAACGAACCCGGCTCGAGCCTGTCCAGCCGCACTCGCATCAAGACGCTGACGACTGACACGCGTGTGGCCAACAGCCGTTTCTTTGGCGGCAATCCCGACAACGTGCCCGCACAGGCTTTGACCGTAGGCGTCGGCACCGTGATGAGTGCAAAGGAAGTGCTTATCCTATGCAACGGACACAATAAGTCGCGCGCCCTGCAGGCTGCCGTAGAGGGTCCGGTGACGCAAATGTGGACGATATCATCGCTACAGTTGCATCCGCACGGAATCATCGTTTGCGACGAAGCTGCCTGCGAGGAAATCAAGCACGGAACCTATCGTTTCTTCAAAGACGTAGAACGCGACAACCTGTAATTCGGCCAAATGAATAAAAACGATTGGGACAACGGCGACCATCCGCGTCCGTTCGAACCCAAGGATACGGAAACCCGCTCTTCGAATAACGAGGAGCGCGGTTTCTTATTTTCCGACACGGCCGACCCATTTGGCTTGACTGGAAATCCCGTATCGGCCCGGATTGCCCAATTGCCGACTTACGTGATGACAAAGCCGGCCGGGGCGCTTTGCAACCTGGCGTGCGAGTACTGCTACTATACGGAAAAGAAACAACTCTATCGGAACGTGTCGCAGCACACGATGAGCGACGAACTGCTCGAGCGCTTTACTCGCGAGTATATTGCCATGCAGCCTACGCCCAATGTGCTCTTTACGTGGCACGGTGGCGAGGCGCTGATGCGCCCCCTAAGTTTCTACAAGCGAGCACTCGAGTTGCAGCGACAATATGCAAACGGCCGGCATATAGATAATGCCATTCAGACGAACGGCACCTTGCTGACTGACGAATGGGCGGAATTTCTTAAGAAAAACAACTTCCTGGTCGGCGTCAGTATCGACGGGCCGCAAGAGTTCCACGACGAATACCGGGCTACAAGGACGGGACGGCCTACTTTTATGCAGGTGATGCGCGGCATACGCATACTGCAGAAACACGGGGTGGAATGGAACGCGTTGGCCGTGGTCAACGACTATAATGCCGATTATCCGCTCGATTTCTATCGTTTTTTTCGCGACGAGGTCCATTGCCAGTTCCTGCAATTTACTCCTGTGGTCGAACGCGAATATGCAACGGCCGACGGCCGGCATCTAGCCACGCCTGTCACACAAGGGAAGCTGTCGACCACACCCTATTCCGTTTCGCCGCAACAATGGGGGAGTTTCCTGTGTGCTATCTTCGACGAGTGGGTCAGGCATGATGTCGGGCAGATGTTTGTGCAGCTGTTCGATGCCACGCTGGCCAATTGGGTAGGGGTAATGCCAGGCGTCTGCACTCTGGCAGAAACCTGCGGACACGCCTTGGCCATGGAGTTCCAGGGTGATGTTTACAGTTGCGACCATTTCGTTTTCCCTGAGTTCAAGTTGGGAAACATCTACGAAACCTCGTTATTCGAGATGGCGCAGAGTTCGCGTCAGCAGGCATTCGGGCGCAACAAGCGCGACGGACTGACACGAGAGTGCAAAGAATGCGAATGGCTGTTTGCTTGCCACGGCGAATGTCCGCGGTTGCGTTTCGGGCACGACCGTTATGGCAACGAGTCGCACAACTACTTGTGCCAGGGCTACAAGAAGTTCTTTGCGCACGTGGCTCCCTATATGGACCAGATGAAAAAACTCCTGCAAGAAGGACGCGCACCTGCCGAAATCATGCAGACACTATAGTACGGGGCCGGACGGCTTGCGGTCGGAATCGGTCAAATATGCTCATCAATAGGCAAAAAAGTATTAAAAACACTTTGCCATATTGTGGAGAAATACTACTTTTGCACGCCGATTATTATCAGGCAGTGTCTTAGCGCTGCCGGCGAGGTGTAGCCTTATTGTCTCTTTGGCCGGAGTTGTAAGGAGTTTGCCTTGCAAAATGGAATAATTTAAAATTGTAGTTACAAATTAAAAACAACAAGAAAGTGGATACTTTAAGTTACAAGACCATTTCTGTCAACGAAGAGACCGCACAAAAAGAATGGGTCGTAGTAGACGCTACGGACCAGGTATTAGGTCGTCTTTGCACAAAAGTAGCCAAACTGCTTCGTGGAAAGTACAAACCCAGTTTTACTCCACATGTAGATTGCGGCGACAACGTTATTATCATCAACGCGGATAAGATTCGCATCACCGGCAACAAGATGACCGATCGCATTTATTATAGCTATACGGGCTATCCCGGTGGTCAGCGCGAACAGACGCCTGCCAGCATCCTGGCCAAGCCAAATGGTGCCGACCGTCTTCTTCGTCGCGTAGTAAAGGGCATGCTTCCCAAAAACCGTCTCGGTGTAAAATTGCTGAGCAATTTGTATGTATACGCAGGCAGCGAACATAAGCACGAAGCCCAAAGTCCAAAAGTTATAGATATTAACCAGTATAAATAAGTAAACGCAGATGGAACAAATTAATGCACTTGGTCGCCGTAAAAGCGCCGTTGCCCGTGTCTACTTAACAGAAGGTACTGGCAAAATCACTATCAACAAACGCGATCTTACCGAGTATTTCCCCAGCACCATACTGCAGTATGTGGTTAAGCAGCCCCTGCAGTTGCTCGACGTACTCGAAAAGTATGATATCAAAGCCAATTTGAACGGCGGAGGCTATACTGGCCAGAGCCAGGCCCTTCGTCTTGCCATCGCTCGTGCTCTTGTGAAAGTGAATGCCGAAGATAAGGCTGCACTTCGCAAGGAAGGATTCATGACTCGTGATCCGAGAGCTGTAGAGCGTAAGAAGCCGGGACGTCCCAAAGCACGTCGTCGCTTCCAGTTCAGTAAACGTTAATCGGAATTGGCTTTGCCCGTTACGTTTAGTATCTAAACCATCGCGACACAACGAACCTGTCGCCCCTGTGCACGGTTTTGTCTACCCGATGGTTGGTTAAACAAATCAAATGGTCCGTCGCAGCAACCGCTACGACAGATCTCTTAGCCCACAAGAAAGTAAACGAATTATAAAAAACAATTAAACGAAATGAGTAAAATTAGTTTCGAAACTCTACTAGAGGCTGGTTGTCACTTTGGACACCTCAAACGTAAGTGGAACCCCGCAATGGCTCCTTATATATTTATGGAGCGCAACGGTATCCATATCATAGACCTTCACAAGACTGCTGCTAATCTTGAAATCGCTGCTGAAGCGCTCAAACAGATTGCGAAGAGCGGAAAACGCGTATTATTTGTAGCTACAAAGAAACAGGCCAAGGAACTGATTGCAGAGAAGGCTACTGAAGTTGGAATGCCGTACGTGGCTGAACGTTGGCCGGGTGGAATGCTTACTAACTTCCCGACCATTCGCAAGGCCGTGAAAAAGATGGCCAACATTGACAAACTGACTGCCGACGGTACTTACGCAAATCTTTCAAAGCGCGAAATCCTCCAGATCTCCCGCCAGCGTGCAAAGCTGGAGAAGAACCTGGGCTCGATTGCCGACTTGAATCGTCTTCCCGCAGCCCTTTTCGTGGTTGACGTTATGAAAGAGCACATTGCCGTAAAGGAAGCACAGCGTCTGGGTATTCCCGTGTTCGGTATCGTTGATACCAACTCCGATCCCAATAACATCGACTACGTTATCCCTGCAAATGACGATGCAAAGGACTCTATCGCCGTCATCTTGGACGTTTGCTGCCAGGCAATAGCCGAAGGTCTTGCCGAGCGCAAGGTAGAAAAGGCCGACGAAGAGGCTGCTGCCAAGCAGGAAGGCGAGAAGGCGCCCAGAAAGCGCGTGGCTCGTGTCCGCAAGGATGCTCCCGTCGAGGAGAAGGCCGCTGAGGAGCCTGCTGCCGATAATGCAGAGGAAGCTGCTGCCGAATAAAAATTTTTGTTCAATAAACTAAATTTCATACACAATGGCTGTATCAATTGAACTCATAAAGAAACTCCGCACACTGACTGGTGCCGGTTTGAGCGACTGTAAGAATGCGCTCCAAGAGTCGGATGGCGATTTGGAGGCTGCCGTAGAAATCGTTCGAAAGAAGGGTCAGGCTATTGCCGCCAAGCGTTCCGACCGCGAAACCTCCAACGGATGTGTGCTGGTTAAATATGCCGATGGCTTCGCTGCTATCATCGCGCTGAAGTGCGAGACCGACTTCGTAGCAACGAACAAGGACTTTGTGAAGCTTACTCAGGACATTCTCGACGCTGCCGTGGCTGCAAAATGTGCTACCATCGAGGAAGTGAAAGCACTTCCGCTTGGTGCCGGCACGGTGCAGGATGCAGTTGTCGACCGTTCGGGTATTACCGGCGAAAAGATGGAACTTGACGGTTACATTACCCTTTCCGGCGAGAACATCTATACTTACAACCACATGAACAACAATACGCTCTGCACGCTTGTACAGCTTAACAAGCCGTTCGAGGAGCAAGGTCACCAGCTTACTATGCAGGTGGCTGCAATGAATCCTGTGGCTGTCGACGAGAATAGTGTTCCCCAGGAAGTGAAGGATAACGAGTACAAGGTGGCCGTTGAAAAGACTAAAGAGGAACTTGCTCAGAAAGCCGTTGAGGCTGCTCTGAAGAAGGCCGGCTTTAATCTTTACATCGCCGAGAATGAAGAGCACATCGAGGAAGGTATCCGCAAAGGAAACATCACTGAAGCAGAAGCCGACGAGATTCGTAAAATTAAAGTCGACGTTGCTGCTGCCAAATTGGCCAGTCTTCCCGAGCAGATGCTCCAGAACATTGCCAACGGTCGTATGAATAAATTCTACAAGGACTTTACGCTTCTTGCACAGGAGTTTATTCAGGACAGCAAGATCTCGGTGGCCGACTATCTCAAACAAGCCGACAAGGAACTTACCGTAACGGCATTCCGTCGTTTCACCTTGCGCGCCGAGTAAGGCATTGACTTAGAGATTGACGTCTCTATGCAATTAGTCGGCAGACAAATTCATTTTGTCTGCCGACTTTTTTATTTTTGTAGGTGCATGGGCCGGCGGACGGATTGCATTATGGAATTTTTCTGCGCCATTATGGAATTTCGGAATCCGATTATGCAATTTTGAAATTATATTATGTAATTTTCGGATGGCATTATGGGATTTTCCGGGTGGCCGGACCTGGATGTGTAACATGTTATAGAACGAAATCATAGCGAATGGATATATTACTGTTTATCGTGGGCGTGGCCTTGGTGCTCGTTGGCGCGGACCTGTTCACCGACGGGGCGAGCCGTTTGGCGCGTGCCCTGAAAGTGTCGGAACTGGTTATCGGCCTGACGATTGTGTCGTTGGGGACGTCGGCTCCTGAGTTGTTCACCTCCTTCGTATCGGCCTTGAAGGGCGCGAGCGGGTTGGCGCTCGGCAACGTGATTGGTTCGAATGTGTTCAATACGACGCTGATTGTCGGATGTTCGGCTGCGGTGGCGGTCATTCCAGTTCTTCCCATCACCATCAAGCGCGACGTGCCGTTTGCCGTATTGGCCACGTTGGCGCTCTGCGTGTTCTGCATCGACGGCACTATCTCACGCATCGACAGCATTGCCTTGCTGGTCGGTTTCGTGGTGTTCATGGTGTTGACCATACGCGGCGGAAAAAAGGACGTTGCGGTGCAGCCCGTTGCCGATGAGAAACTGTCGGGGTGGAGGTATGTGCAGTTTGCCGCCTTTATCGTGGGCGGTCTGGCCATGCTGATTTTCGGCAGTAATTTGTTTGTGGACTCTGCTTCGAGTATTGCCCGCAGTTTGCGTGTAAACGAGACGTTTATCGGCATTACGATAGTGGCTGGCGGCACGTCGTTGCCGGAACTTGCCACCAGCATTGTGGCTGCCCGGAAGGGGCAGTCGGGTATCGCCATTGGCAACGTGATTGGCTCGAATGTGTTCAACATTCTCTTCGTGCTGGGCTTGTCCGGTCTGGTAACGCCGATTTCGGTTGCCGATATCTCGATTGTCGACTACACGGTCCTGGTGGGCACCATCTTGCTTGTGTGGTGGCTTTCCTATACGAAATATGAAATCAACCGCAGGGAGGGCTGGAGTCTCATTGCCGTCTATGCCGTTTATCTGGCCTATCTGATTTATCGCGCATAGTTGCTGGCCGCCTACCCGGTTGGACATGTCCAAACAATAATCCCGACGAGAACCTCGTCGGGATTATTGTTGTGTTTCAGCGTACGCTCTGCGGGTGGGAGCGTCGGGTCAGCCTATCGGTCGGCGGGCTGGTTGAGCAGGGCTTGTATCTGCCGGAACAGGACGGGGGCGTGCTCTGCCTGCTCAATGTCGGACGACTTGAACTTGGCCAGCATTTCGTCGAGGGCCTTGAGTGCGGCGTCGTTGTGGGTTTCGGCGAAGTGGTTGCGCAGCCAGGTGGCTTTCTCGAAGGCTTCTACGCCGTGTATGAAGCGTTCGAAGCGGACGGAACTGCGCGGTCCGGGGTAGATGGAGTAGGTGTCGCCCGGCGAGAACATGCGGAAGCGGCTGTCGGTCAGCGGTTCGTCGGCCCAGTTCTGCCAGGCCCAGCGAAGGTAACCGTCAAACTGGTTGGCCAAGCAGTAGAGCGGCACATAGGTGGCTTCGCCCGGCTGACTGTTGGCAAGAATGTTCGGAGCCGCCTCGGAACAGCAGTTGTAGGTGGTCGTAATCCATCCCTTGGCCTTTCGTGCAGCCAGTTCCTCGTCGGTAAAGTGCTGACCGTAGGCCACGCAGTAGTCGTAGACCTTATCGGCCAGTTCGGTGTGATAGTTTCCGGCCAGCGACAACTTGATGCCCGGCACGGCTTGTTGGGCCACTTCGTAGGCATTGAGCATGTCTTTCAGGTCGCGCTCGTCCATGGCAATCGTGGTCTTATCGTACCAGCCCTTTTCCTTCAGGTGGCGGGCGAAGTGGCGCAGGAACACGGTCCAGAAACTGCGATATTCCTCGGTGTCGGTAGTGGTCTTGAGGTTCTTATAGGAGTGCGTGGCCTCGTCGTAGTAGCGGAACGACATGTCCCAGGGCACCATCGAGAAGCAATTGATTTGGCGGTCGATGCCACACGACTCCAGGAACGTCACCCAGCGGTCGAAGATGGCATAGTCGTACTCCCATGTGCCGTCTGCCTTCAGCGTGGTGTGAATCATGGGCTGGAACTTGTCGTGACTCTGCACGCCCCACGGCTCGTAGAAAAGGATGGCGGTGCCGACCTTCTGTCCGGTGCGGGCAAGCAGTTGCATGTACGGGCGAAGCGTGTCAAGGTGTTCCTGGCTATAGGGGGTGAGGCCGTAATAGCGCGACGTAGCGTAAGGCTGCATCCAGAAGTTGATGTGTGCCGTGAAGTCGGCCGGTTGGGGCAGGGTGCGGTCGATGACATTAAGGGTGGCGTTGAATTGGGCCAACACCTTCTTCTGCTTCTTAGAGTAGATTTCCAATCCGGTGCGGTAGGTGCCGGTCTTGATAGTGGCAGGCACTTCTATCGTAAGCCACAGCGACCGCGTCTCGCAACTGGCCACCTGCAGGTAGCCCGCATCGTCGAGAATGTCGTCAACCAGATATGGGGGCAAGTCGGTAGGGTGGTTGCCACATGCTTGGTAGGCGTCGGTAATCAGGTATCTGACGATGTGTGCCTGCACCTGTCCGCGCAGCGCCTTACTCGTGGTGGCGGCCACTCTCACTTCGAGGTCGCCGACAGCCTCGCGCGAATAGACTACTGCCTGCAGTCCGTTTCTCTCACCTTTCCACACCGTGAGCACCGTATCGTTTCCGACCATGTCGATGGGCGGCACGTGGCGCTGATGGTGCTGGTCGGCCAGCGCCCAGCCGCCCTGGATGCCTTCGGGCACCTCGGTCCACAATGTAGCATCAATCACTTCCGGACTGCTGGGTTCGACGTAGGGTTTCGGTTCGGGCTTGGCCTGGGGATAGGCCGTGGCGATGCCGGCCATTAGAAACAGGGTCGAGAGGATGGACTTTTTCATGGGTGGGGCTTTGGGGAGAGTGGCTTGCAGGTTAGAATTCGAAGGTAAGTTTGGCCGATATACGGCGTCCCGTGAGGTAGTTGGGCACGGCATACTGCGTGTTGCTGATGTCTGTAACCCAATAGTAGGAATTGACGTTGGAGATGCCGAGAAGGTTGAAGCACTCCAGGCTGAGCCAAATGTTCTTGACGGCTTTCCTTATACCGGTGCGGGTCTTGTCGGGGTCGTATTTCAGCAGGCGGTAGCTGAGGTCGAGGTCCACGCGCTTGTAGGCCGGTGCGCGGAATGTCTGTTGGTCGCGCTCCGTGTGGGGGGGACCGAAGGGAAGGCCGCCGGCGAATATCAGTTTCAGCGAGGCACGCCACCGCGTGGAGCCGGGGAAGTAGTCCGAGAAGAAGAGCGAGAAGTTAAAGCGCTGGTCGGTGGGGCGTGGTATTTTCTTGCCGTCAATCTTTTCCTCGGTCTTCATCAGCGAGAAAGTAATCCAACTGTCGACGCCCGGCACAAATTCGCCGAAGAGCTTGAAGTCGATGCCTGCCGCGTAGCCGCTTGCCATATTGCGGCCGTAGTAGATGATGCGCAGATTGTTGACGCTGTACGGGTTGAGGTTGTTGAGATGCTTATAGTAGGCTTCGGCAGTGAACTTGAACGGGCGGTTGAACATATTGAAACTGTAGTCGCCTCCGAGCACGAAGTGGATGGAACGCTGCGACTTGATGTCGCGGTTGAGTTGCACCGTGGCAATGCCGTTGACGAGCGACGTGTCGCGCAGTTCCTTGTAGAAAGGCGCCTGATAATACATGCCCGTAGCAAAGCGGAACGTCCAATGGTCGTTCTTCGCAGGTATGAAACTAATGCTGGCACGCGGCGAGATAAGCGTTTCCTTGTTCCAGTCGAGGTAGGTGAAGCGCAAGCCGTAGGTAAGGTCGAACAGGCCGGTCGGAGTGCTCTTGCGCCAAGAGTCTTGCGCGAAGAGTTCTATGCGGTTGGCCGACATCTTGTTGGCGGAGTGCAGGCTGTATATGAGTCGGAGTTCGTCGGCGCTATACGGCAGCGAATAGCCCGTGGAGTCGCGCATCTCCCATTCGCGTGAGTGGTCGTTGATGTCTTGCCGCTGGAAGTTGAAGCCAGCCAGCAGTGTGTGCGTATTGGTTGTCTCCTTGTGGGTGCCGGTTTTCGTTCCGAAGCGCAGACCTGCGTTGTAGACATGTGCCTTGAGCCGGTTTCGGGCATGCTCCATGTAGGTGCCGATGCCCATCTGTTCCTGTGCGGTAGCCTCCTGCAGCCAGTATTCGCCTTGGATGTCGTAGGTCTCGTGCTCTTGCGTGGTGAAGGTTGATAGTTGGAGCGCCAAAAAGGTGGTCGGACTGAAATGGCGCGTGAAGGATGCCGAGCCGAAGAACGTGCGGTAGTAGTCTTTCTCGTTACCGTCGAAATATACGGTAAAGGTCTTCGGGTCGAGCAGCGTGCCGAATGAAGTCTCGCGATTCTTGGGCACGAACTTGTACTTGTTGTCGGAAATGTTTCCAAGCAGTTCCACTTCCCATTTCGCACTCGGGCGCCACGACAGGTAGGCCTGATAGTCGAGGAAGCGGGGCTTGTATTCGGCTTTCGTATCGAGGCTGCCCAGCAGGTAGCCCGTGGTCTTGTAGCGCACCGACGTCATGAGCGACACGTGCTTGTTTCCCCAGCCGATGTAGCCGCTGGCGCCCAGCAGGTCGGCACTTATCTTCGCCTCGAAGTGGGAGGGGCGCTTGTAGGTTATGTCGAGCACGCTCGACATCTTGTCGCCGTAGCGGGCTTCATAGCCGCCCGAACTGAAACGGATGCGTTGCACCATGTCGGGGTTTATGATGGAGAGTCCTTCCTGCTGTCCGCTGCGCACGAGCATGGGGCGGTATATCTCGATGCCATTGAGGTAGACCACGTTTTCGTCGAAGGAGCCGCCGCGCACGTTATACTGCGAACTCAGTTCGTTATGGGTCGACACGCCGGCCTGCGACTGCACCAGTTCTTCCACGGCGTTTCCGGTGGTCGAAGGCATAAAGTCGAGTTGGTCGGTCTTCAAATCTTGCATGGTGGCGTTCTGTTGGCGCATGCCGATAATCTCTGCCTGACCGATAGTATGGCCTGCCTCATAAAGTACGGCGTCCACCTTGACACTGTCGCCGGGCTTTTGCAGCAGACGCCTTCTCGACGAGTAGCCCACTTGCGAAAACACCACAATCATCGAGTCCTTCGACTCGGCAAATAGCGTGTAGCGTCCTTTCAGGTCGGTCAGCGTCAGCAACGCCGTCCCCTGGATGCGTACGTTGGCCAGTTCAACCGGTTTGCCGTCCGCGTCGCGCACCGTTCCATATATCTTTGTGCGCTGTGCAGATAGCATTTGCAGACCGCACAGGCAGGCCAGTAGCAGAATTAGTCGTTTCATTCGGATTGGTTGAGTTTTTTATGACGAATAATTTGGTCGAAAACTAAACTACAAATATTTTTGAGAGTCAAAATGACGAATCAACTTGTAAAAGTAATATAAACTTAGGAAAATTCGTTTGATATGAAAAGAATGTTCGCCCTCTCGGCAATTTTATGCCTCGGAATGCTCGCCTCTGCAAGCCTGAGCGCACAGACCACAAAGCCCAAGAAACTCACCAAAGCCGAAAAGCAGGCAGCCATGATGCAAACCATCCGCCAGAAAGTCTATTCGAAGGATTTCAAGGTTAAAATCGTGCAGGCCATGCCCCTCCGCAGCGGCGCCAGGAAGTTAGACCCCGGCTACTCGCTCCGCGTGAAAGGCGACTCCTTGTTCTGCGATATGCCCTATATCGGTGACGCCGCCATGAATATGGCCTACACCGGTGCGCAGGGACTTTCATTCAATGAGAAGATGAAGAGCTACAGCGCCGTACAATTGGACGAGACGCGATATACCGTCTTTCTGCGCGTGGCCAATATGGAAGACACTTACGACATGCAGATTGACCTCTTCAACAATGGCGTAGTGTCCGTCAGCGTTACTCCCGTACGCCGCGACGCTATCGGCTATGCCGGTCAGCTAGACCTTCCGCGCGAAGCCAAGAAGTAGCGGGCCGACAAGCCGTTCCGACCCACGCAAGGCGTGCAACCTCGATTACGGGGTTGCACGCTTTTTTTGCGGATGCCGTTCCAGTCGTTCCGTCGCATAGCAGCCCGTTCCGTTTCAAGGCTTGAAATGGCCGTTTCAAGCCTTGAAATGCACATTCCAAGCCTTGAAACGGCCAGCGCCATAGTGGGGCAGAAAAAAAGAAGTCCGCCCTTCAAGCGAAGGACGGACTTGTCCGACGACGGAACATCCGTCGCAGCAGACGTCATACTACTTCTTTTCGAGAAGGTCGCGAATCTGAGTCAGAAGCACTTCTTCCTTCGTAGGTTCGGGCTCGGCCGGAGCGGCTTCTTCTTCCTTCGGCTCCTCTTTCTTGGAAAGCTTGTTCATGCCCTTAATCATCAAGAAGATGCAGAAGGCAAAAATCAGGACGTCAATAATGTTCTGGATGAATGCGCCATAGGTAACCTGTGCGTCGCCTACCTTCACGTTAAGTTCGGCAAGGTTTATGCCGCCAGTGCATACGCCGATTAACGGCATGATTACGTCGTCCACAAGCGAAGTAACAATCTTTCCGAAAGCACCGCCGATGATTACGCCGACAGCCATATCCATGACGTTGCCGCGCATAGCAAATTCTTTGAATTCTTTAATGAAACTCATAATAGGAAAATTTTAAGGTGAGAATTTGATTTTGTTGTCCTTTGATGCAAATATAAAAAAGATTTTAAGTAATTTTGCGCTTGGTAAAAGAATTTGATGTTCTTTCAACCAAACTAGGTTCAAAATCTGGACAACAAGACCATTAAAAAATAATTCTTTTAACTCATTAAGTACTTATGACAAAAGTTGCAATTAACGGCTTCGGCCGTATCGGTCGTCTCGCATTCCGTCAGATGTTCGAGGCAGAAGGCTATGAAGTAGTAGCCATTAACGACTTGACAAGCCCCAAGATGCTTGCTCATCTGTTGAAGTATGACACGGCTCAGGGCGGTTTCGCTGGCAAATTCGGCGAAGGCAAGCACACCGTATCCCACAAAGACGCAGTACTCGCTGAAGACGGCAAGACTGTAGTTGAACCGGGTTCGATCACCGTCGACGGAAAAGAAATCACTATCTACGCAAAGCCCAACGCCGCAGAACTTCCTTGGGGCGAACTTGGCGTGGACGTAGTTCTCGAGTGCACCGGTTTCTATACCTCTAAGGCAAAATCGCAGGCTCATATCCAGGCCGGCGCCAAGAAGGTTGTCATCTCTGCTCCCGCAGGCAACGACCTTCCCACCATTGTCTACAATGTGAACCACACTACGCTGAAGCCCGAAGACACTATCATCTCCGCCGCTTCCTGCACCACCAACTGCCTGGCTCCTATGGCTGCAGCCCTGAATGCCTATGCTCCCATCGCATCGGGTATCATGTCCACCATCCACGCTTATACTGGCGACCAGATGATCCTTGACGGTCCTCAGCGCAAGGGTGACCTCCGCCGCTCGCGTGCAGGTGCTTGCAACATCGTGCCTAACTCCACCGGCGCTGCTAAGGCTATCGGTCTGGTTATCCCCGAACTCAACGGCAAGCTCATCGGTTCTGCCCAGCGCGTGCCGACTCCCACGGGTTCTACTACGATTCTCGTAGCCGTTGTCAAGGCTAAGGACGTTACCGTAGAGGGTATCAACGCTGCCATGAAGGCCGCTGGTACGGAATCCTTCGGTTACACGGAAGACCAAATCGTTTCTTCCGATATTATCGGCATGAAGTACGGCTCGCTATTCGACGCTACGCAGACGATGGTATCGAAGATCGACGAAGATACCTACCAGGTTCAGGTTGTATCTTGGTACGACAACGAAAACTCGTACACTTCGCAGATGGTACGCACCATTAAGTATCTTGCTGAACTGAAGTAATCGACTTCGTTATATAAATGAAGAGCCACTCGATGCAATCGGGTGGCTCTTTTATTTTGCCAGTGGGGGCGGGTATGCGGCGAGTCAGAAAGTCTGTTCGATGCCCAGTTCGCGATGGGTAAGCCGTACGCGGATGCCGTACTTCCGATGGACATGTTCGGCCATCCGTTGGGCGCAATACACGCTGCGGTGCTGTCCGCCCGTGCAACCGAAGCAGCACATAAGGTGGGTGAAGCCCCGCTCTATGAACCGCTCCACGTGGTGCTCCAGAATGGGGCGAACATGGTTCAGGTAGTCCGTTATCTCACCGTCCTCCTCCAGGAAGTTTATGACGGGCAGGTCGAGGCCGGTCTGGCTGCGATATTGCTCGAACCGGCCGGGGTTGTGGGTGGACCTGCAGTCGAATACGTAGCCGCCACCGTTGCCGCTGCTATCAGTAGGAATTCCTTTCTTAAAACTGAAACTGTAAATCTCTAACTCCAGCGCCGGCTGCGTTATGGGGTGGGTCAATAATCCGCTTGTCTCTACCGATTTAAGCGACTGAAATTCGGGTGCTTCCGTCAAATTTCTTAAAGTGAGCCTTAAATGCGGGTACGCCATAAGTTCCTCGCTGTCGAGATAGTGTGCCACGGCCTCGATGGCCAATGGGATGCTGCGCAGGAAGTGGGGTTTGCGCTCGTATCTGCCTCGCAGTCCGTAGGCGCCCAGCACTTGCAGCAGGCGGAACAGGCTAAACCGCTTGAACGATGTGTTGAACCGGTCGGCGGCAGGGGCGTCTATCTGTCTGAGTTCGTCCAGATAGGCGGCAAGCAGTCTGTTCTTGAGCGCTTGCGGGTATTTTGCGCTGACTTGAAGCAGGAACGAGGCCACGTCGTACTGCAACGGGCCGACGCGACCACTTTGGTAGTCGATGAAATAGGGTTCGGTGCCGTTGCGAAGCATCACGTTGCGTGCCTGAAAGTCGCGGTAGAGGAAATAGCATTGCTTGCTTTCCTCGCCAATATGTTCCAGGTCGGCGGCAAAGTGGTTGAAGTCGTTTTCCAACAGGTTCTCGTCGTAGGCTACGTCGGTGGTGCGCAAAAAGCAGTATTTGAAGTAGTGGAGGTCGTATAGAATGGTCTGACGGGAGAAGGTTGTCGGCTCCAACATCTGGGCTGTGTCGAGATTGGTTCCGCCTTTCACCTGGAAGTGCGGCAGCAGCCGGATGGTAGCCGTGAGCAATGCTTCATCGTCTTTGTCGTATCCGTTTTCGCGTCCGTGCTTTAGCGCGTCGAAAAGGTTGTCCGTGCCCAGGTCATCCTGCAGGTAGTACATTTCATCGTCGGAGGCGGCAATGATGCGGGGCACAGGCAGTCCGAGACCCTCGAAATGGCGCGTCAGATAGAGGAAGGCATGGTTTTCCTGCTTGGAGGTGCCTACTACGCCGACTTGCGAATGTCCGTCGTTGTCGTACAGCCGAAAATAGGCGCGGTTGCTGCCGCTGCCCGTGAGTTGCTCGCAGCGGGCACAGTCGTGTCCGTTGGCGGTACTATAGAGTTGGAGTAGGGGGGTGTTCATTTTTTTGTGGAAATTAGGAAAGGCTCATGGCCAAGTTGAGCGTGTGGACGGCCACTAATGCGGCCGTCTCGGTGCGTAGTCGGCTTTGTCCGAGCGATATGGGCACGAATCCGTGTTGCAGGGCTGTCTTCACCTCAGCTATGGAGAAGTCGCCTTCAGGTCCGATGAGCACCTGTGTGGGACGGCCTTTTTGGGCGATGCGAGCCAGTTCCTGCTTGGCCGCACCGACATCGGCGTCGGCGTAGCAGTGGGCTATGCAGCGAAGTCCGTCGAACGGGCGGGCTACATAGTCGGCAAAGCGGGTGAGTGGTTCCACCTGCGGCAGAACAGCCTTGTGGCTCTGCTTCATAGCCGACACCACAATTTTTTCGATACGCTCTTTTTTCAGCACTTGGCGTTCGGAGTTCTGGCACGATAGGAACACGATTCGGTCGCAGCCGATTTCGACGGCTTTCTCCGCGAACCATTCCATGCGGTCCATATTCTTCGTGGGTGCCACGGCCACCTCTATGCTCCCATCCCAATGCGGTTGCCAGTCGTGTTGCTCCAATATGTCGAAACGGCACATCTTCGGCGTGCATTGCGTGATGCGGGCCTCGAAAAAGTGGCCCTTGCCGTCGGTCAGGTTAAGGTCGTCGCCCTCGTGCATACGTAGCACGCGCACGGCGTGTATGGCTTCTTCGTCGGGGAGCAGGTTGGCGGTCAGCGCCTCGGGGGCATAGAACAAATGGACTTCTTTCACGGCAAACAGAATTATTTGTTCTACAAATTTAGGTTTTCCGTGCCGATTTTAGCGAAATCCGCGTGGAAATTGCTTGCTTGAATAATTTAATTTATTTTTGCTAATTGGATTTTGGCCGGTCGCTTTGTCCAGCGGGCAGGGAAAAGGCCAACAGGCGAATAAGCGACAAAATTCTTAAACTATACTATCTATGAACAACAAAACAAGTTTGCAGGCTCGCTTTGTGGGAATGAATTTTCTCGAGTTTGCAGTCTGGGGTGCCTACCTGACGTCGATGGGCAACTACCTCGGACAAGCCGGTCTGGGTACGGAAATTTCCTGGTTCTATGCCGTGCAGGGATTTGTGTCAATCTTCATGCCCGGTTTGATGGGCATCGTGGCCGACCGGTGGATTCCGGCGCAGAAACTGCTGGGCCTTTGCCATTTTCTGGCGGCCCTGTTCATGGCTTCTGTAGGCGTCTATGGCATGAGTACGGCCACGCCCGACTTTGCCGTAATCTTCACGCTCTACACGCTTAGCGTGGCGTTCTTCATGCCTACGATTGCCCTGTCGAACTCGGTGGCATTCATCGGTCTGACTAAGGCTGGGCTCGACACCGTAAAGGACTTCCCGCCCGTGCGTGTGTTCGGCACCATCGGCTTTATCTTTGCCATGTGGGCTGTGGACCTGCTCGGCTTCAAGCCAAGCCCCTACCAGTTCCTCGTATCTGCATTCTTTGGCGTGCTACTTGCCGCCTATGCTCCGACGCTTCCCGACTGTCCCGTCAGTAAGTCGGCCGAGAAGAAGAGCCTCGCACAGGCACTGGGCCTTGATGCGTTCAAGCTTTTCAAAGAGAAACGCATGGCCATCTTCTTCATTTTCTCGATGTTGCTTGGCGTGTCGCTGCAAATCACCAACAGCTACGCCACTCCCTTTATCAGCAGTTTCGGTGCCCAGCAGGAATTTGAGAATACCTTTGGCGTGCAGCACAGCGTCATACTCTATTCGCTCTCGCAGATAAGCGAAACTTGCTGTATCCTGCTCATTCCGTTCTTCTTGAAGCGCTACGGCATCAAGCGCGTAATGATGCTGGCCATGGGTGCATGGGTATTTCGCTTTGGCCTGTTCGGATTTGGAAATCCGGGCCCCGGAGTGTGGATGTTCATACTTTCGATGATTGTCTACGGTATGGCATTCGACTTCTTTAATATCTCCGGCGCGCTCTTTGTAGACCAGAACACCGAGAAGTCTATCTGCAGCAGTGCCCAGGGCTTGTTTATGATTATGACCAACGGCCTCGGTGCCTCTCTGGGTATGTTGGCAGCCGGCAAGGTGGTCAACGCCTTCACCGAGTGGAAGACATTCGGCAACGACAGCCTGCAGGTGGGCGACTGGCCTACGGTGTGGTTCATCTTCGCCGCCTATGCACTCGTCGTGCTGGTGATGTTTGCCATCTTCTTTAAGGAGAGGCCTGCCACGAAAGGCTAACAGGCGGGTCCGACCGCCGCACCGCAAAATTCCCTTATGCAGTTGCGAAATTGCATAAGGGAATTTTCATATTGTATAATGGAATTTTGAAATTGTATAATGGAATTTTGAAATTGTATTATGGAATTCTGAAATTGCATTATGGAATCTGTGGGTTGTATGCGTGGCGTCGGGCAAAGGCATAAAGAAAGCGACCGCTGCCAGAGGGCAACGGCCGCAGGGGTTAGTCGGAACGACTGCTTCGATGCTTTTATGCTTCGGCGGGAGCCTCGGCTTCAGCCTCGGGAGCCGTTTCTTCTTCTGCAGGAGCGGCTTCGGCTTCGGCCTGAGCGGCGGCTGCAGCAGCTTTCTTGTCGGCTACCTTTTCAGCAATCTTTTCGTTGACTTTCTTCTCGGCTTCGAGGCGAGCAGCCAAGTCGGCCTTCTTGCTTGCAGCGATGTTGCTGACGGCCTTCTCAATCTTTTTGGCTTTTTCGGCTTTCCAAGCCTCAAATTTTGCTTGAGCAGTGGCTTCGTCGAAAGCACCCTTGCGAACGCCTCCGCGGAGGTGTTTCATCAAAAGTACGCCTTCGTAGGAGAAAATGTTACGAACGGTGTCGGTAGGCTGAGCACCTGTCTCGAGCCAATAAAGCGCACGCTCAAAATTCAAATCGACTGTGGCAGGATTGGTGTTGGGGTTGTACGTACCAATCTTCTCAGTAAATTTGCCATCACGTGGCGCTCTTGCATCTGCGATAACGATGCTGTAGAAAGCATAGCGTTTGTGACCGCGACGCTGGAGTCTGATTTTTGTTGCCATTTATTTATGTATTAAAGGTTTGAATATGCCGCTAACTCGTAACGGCGGTGCAAAAGTATAGTTTTGTTTTCTAACCACCAAATCCAATTATGCTTTTTGCTTGCTTCCGGCCATCGAAGCTTTGATGAAGAAGCCGATGAGCAAGAGATAGACGGCGAGCGAAAGCAGTTGGCTGCCCGATGTCTTAATCCATTCAGCCTGCACCATATTGATGCCGAAGAACTGGATGGCTGCGCTGACCACGCCCATAAGTGCGCCGCCGGCAATGAAGCCGCTGGCAAGCAGGGTGCCTCTCTCGTTGCGCAACTGGTTAATGTGGCTGTCTTTTGATCGCGTGCTGACATACCAGTTCACGCCGCCGCCGACCAGAAGCGGCAGGTTGAGTTGCAACGGTATGAACATGCCGAGCGCAAAGGCCAGTGACGACACGCCGAAAGCATTAAGGAGCAGCGCGATGAGAGCGCCTATTCCGTAGAGAAGCCAAGGGGCGCCGTTGCCGCTCATAAGCGGTTCGATGACGGCGGCCATGGCGCGGGCCTGCGGGGCGGCCATTACTTCGGGGTCCTCAAAGCCGTAGGTCTTGTTGAGTATCATGATGACTCCGCACACCGTGGCGGCACTCACGAGCACGCCGAGGAACTTGTAGGTCTCCTGTACTTTTGGCGTGCTGCCCAGCCAATAGCCAATCTTCAAGTCGGTAATGAAACTGCCGGCCGTTGACAGCGCGGTGCATACTACTCCGCCCATGATGAGGGCCGCCACCATTCCGGCCGTTCCCTTAAGTCCGACGGCGGCCATAATGACGCAGGCAAGAATTAGCGTCATCAGCGTCATGCCGCTGACGGGATTCGAGCCGACGATGGCTATGGCATTGGCGGCTACGGTGGTGAAGAGGAAAGCAATGACAGCCACGATGAGAATGCCGACTATGGCATAGAGCAGATTGCCGTCCATGACGCCGAGATAGAAGAACAAGAAGGTCAGGAGCAGGGTGGCGAGCGTGCCGATGCCTACGATTTTCATCGAGAGGTCGCGCTGCGTGCGGACTACGTCGGTGGTCTCGGCGGAGTCGGCCTTGAAAATCTTGCCCATCAGTGAGAACGAACTCATGATGACCTTGCGGCTGTTGTATATGCCAATGAGTCCGGCCATGGCAATAGCACCGATGCCGATGTTGCGTGCGTAGGCGTGGAGTTCCTCAGGCGAGGCCTCGGAGGCAATGATGCCGTTGGCCGAGAGGTCGGGGAAGAGCAGGGCCATGCCGGGGATGATAATCCACCACATAAGCATGGAGCCCATGCAGATGATGGTGGCATATTTTAGGCCGATGATGTAGCCCATGCCCAATAGGGCCGCGCCCGTGTTAATCTTGAAAACGAACTTGAACTTATCGGCAACCATGGCGCCCAAGGCTCCGACGCGCGAGGTGAACAGTTCGTTCCATGCACCAAAGGCAGATACGGCAAAATCGTAGAGTCCGCCAATGAGTCCGGCCATAAGAAGCGGCTTGACTTGACTGCCGCCGCTCTGGCCCGAAATGAGTACTTGGGTAGAAGCCGTGGCTTCGGGGAACGGATACTTGCCGTGCATGTCCTTCACAAAGTATTTCCGGAATGGAATGAGGAAGAAGATGCCGAGAACACCGCCCAACACGGTGGCAATAAAGATTTGCAGGAAATTGATGGTAACCTCTGCGCCCATTTTTGCCTGCAGGATGTAGAGGGCCGGGAGCGTGAAGATGGCACCAGCCACAATCATGCCCGAACAAGCACCGATGCTTTGGATAATGACGTTCTCGCCGAGCGCATCCTTACGCTTTGTGGCGCCGGCTACGCCCACGGCGATGATGGTGATAGGGATGGCTGCCTCAAAGACCTGTCCGATTTTCAGGCCCAGATAGGCACAGGCCGCAGAGAACAATACGGCCATCAGCAAACCAAAGATGAGCGACCAGGGGGTCAGTTCCTTGTAGGTCCTGTGGCTTTCCATTAACGGACGGTATTCTTCTCCGTCTTTCAGCTCGCGGAATGCGTTTTCGGGCAATTGTGTTTTGTCTGACATAGTGTGTGGTGTCAAATGTTTATAATGTGAAGTAGATTTGCAGATTAGTCCATCCGGTCGCGGTAATCCTCATAGCCGAACATGCGAAGCACCTCTGTGCTGCCGTCTTGCTTGCGCAGGCACAGGGCAGGGTGGTGCACGCCGTTGAACATGTTCGTCTTGACGGTGGTATAGTGAATCATGTCGCAGAAGACGATGGTGTCGCCTACGCGGAGCGGTTCTGCGAATTGCCAGGTGCCCATAAAATCGCCGCTGAGGCAACTGTTTCCGCCCAGCCGATAGAGGTTGCCGTCGCAGCCGTAGTCGGGGCTGTCGACATGCTTGGCGCCGACAATCTCCGGATAGTAGGGCATTTCCAGGCAATCGGGCATGTGGCACGTGAAACTGACATTCAGTATGGCCGTCTTTATGCCGTTGTTCTCGACCACGTCGACCACTTTGGCATAGAGTTCGCCGGTCTGCCAGGTGAAGGCACTTCCCGGCTCAAGGATTACTTTTAGGTGCGGATAGCGCTGATGCAGCCGGCGAAGCGTGCCGATGAGATGGTCCACGTCATAGTCGGCGCGAGTCACCAGATGGCCGCCACCCAGATTTAGCCATTGGGCTTGGCGCAGCCATGGGTCGAACTTCTCCACCACATGCTCCAGCGAGTGGGCTAGTGCGTGCGAGTCGCTCTCGCAATGGTTGTGGCAGTGCAGGCCGCTTATGCCAGGAGGCAGCACCTCGGGCATGTCGGCCGCCATCACGCCGAAACGTGAGCCCGGGGCACAGGGATTGTAGAGTTCGGTAGTAATCTCGCTGTATTCCGGGTTGATGCGAAGGCCGAACGATACTTCGCTCTGGCGGGCGACTACTTCTTGCTGAAACTGTGCATATTGGCTGAGCGAGTTGAACGTGACATGGCTGCACAGCGACAGCACCTCACTGAAGGTTTCAGGTTCATAGGCCGGCGAATACATATGCGACTTGCTGCCAAACTCCTCGAGTGCCAGCCGGGCCTCGTAGAGTGACGAGGACGTAGTATGCGAAATGTATTCCCTGAATATGGGGAACGTGCGCCACAGTGCGAAAGCCTTGAACGCCATAATAAACTCGACATCGGCCTCGTGGCTGATGCGGCGGATGAGGCTGAGATTCTGTCGCAGCCTTGTCTCGTCCATAACGTAGCAAGGGATGGGGAGCGTTTGTTCGGGCATTTTCGTCGGGCTTCACAAAGGGATGACTATAGGAACGTATGCGGTCGGCTGACAACTACATGATGCCGTCTTCCCGCAACTTGAGTTGCCATTTCCAGGCCGAGGAAAGTGCATCTTCGAGGGTGTGGGTGGCTTTCCAGCCAAGCACCTGGTTGGCTTTGTCCACGTTTCCCCATACTTTCTCTATGTCGCCGGCGCGACGGCCTGCGATTTTGTAGTTCAACTTTACGCCGGTGCAGCGTTCGAAGGTGTGGATGAGTTCCAGCACGCTTACGCCGTTGCCGGTGCCAATGTTAAATATGTCCACCTTCTCGGAAGACTTGCCTTCCAATATGCGCTCGACGGCTGCCACATGGGCCTTAGCCAGGTCGACAACGTAGATGTAGTCGCGGATACAACTTCCGTCGGGCGTGTCGTAGTCGTCGCCGAACACGCTAAGGCACTCGCGGATGCCGATGGCCGTCTGCGTGAGGTAGGGTATGAGGTTGGCCGGAACACCATTGGGCAGTTCGCCGATGATAGCCGTGGGATGGGCGCCGATAGGGTTGAAGTAGCGAAGCAGTATGGCCTGAATCGGTGCGCCGCTGTTGCAGAAGTCGGTAACGATGTCCTCGTCAATCTTCTTAGTGTTGCCGTAGGGGCTTTCAGCATCTTTGCGCGGAGAAGTCTCTCTGACCGGCAGATTGTCGCTGTCGGGCTGGCCGTAAACCGTACACGATGAAGAGAATATAAAGGCCTTGACACCGTATTTGGGCATCAACTCGAGCAGGTTGATAGTGGAAACGGTGTTGTTGCGGTAGTACTTGAGCGGTTCCTTTACGCTTTCGCCCACGGCCTTACTGGCAGCGAAATGGATGATACCATCTATCGGCTGATACTTTTGGAAAACCAATTCCAAGGCCGGCATGTCGGTGCAGTCAACTTGCTCGAATGCGGGTCTTACATGGGTGATTTCTTCGATACCATTGAGCACTTCGATGTTGGAGTTCGACAAGTTGTCGACAATCACTACGTCGTAGCCTGATTCGATGAGTTCAACCGAGGTGTGCGAGCCAATAAATCCGGTGCCGCCGGTTACTAAAATTCTCTTTTTCATAGATAGGATTCTGTTCGATTATTATAGGTTCTGATTGCCGTGAATTAGTTGGAGAAACTCCTCGCGGGTCTTTGCCTGCGAAAAGGCTCCGCAGAAATCGGAGGTTGTTGTGATGGAATTGGCCTTTTCCACGCCGCGCATCTGCATACACATGTGCTTGGCCTCTAATACAACCATCACGCCCAACGGGTTGAGCGCATTCTGAATGCACTCTTTTATTTGCGAAGTAAGGCGCTCCTGGACCTGCAGCCTATGCGAATAGATGTCAACCACCCTTGCAATTTTCGACAGGCCTGTGATGTAGCCGTTGGGGATATAGGCTACGTGTGCCTTTCCATAGAAAGGTAGCAGATGGTGCTCGCAGAGCGAATAGAATTGAATATCCTTTACGATGACCATGTGCTTGTAGTCTTCCTTAAATTTAGCGGAGCAGAGCACGTCAATAGGATTCTGGGAATATCCGCGGGTGAGTTCAACCATAGCCTTGGCCACTCGTTCGGGAGTCTTGAGCAATCCTTCGCGGGAAGGGTCTTCTCCCATGGCACTGAGGATTTCGCTGATGTGTGGCTTGATGATTGAGATGGTTTCTTCGGGTTGCATGGTTATTTCTTATATATTTTAGAGGAGAGCACGCGGGCCTCGTAGCTGATGCCTTTCCCCTTAATCTGCTGCGCATAGCGGTTGGCCGCTTGCTTAGTGCGGAAATTGCCGACACGGGTGACCCAGTGCGGAGTCACAAAGCGAACGTACACGTTCAATTCGGGAAATGCGTTCTTGCACTGTTGCATGATTTGCTCGGCCCGTGCTTTCGACTGACGCGAGTTTCCTCCGGTATAAATCTGTATTCGGTAAACGTCGATGTATGCTTTTGCGGTTTTCTGTTCCGCGGCAGCAGCCTCGTCGCCTTGTGCTTTCTTGACGACGATGGTGTCCTTTGCATCGGGTTCAGTTTGCTTCGTGTCGACAGGTGCCTTCGGTGTTTTGGCCTGAGGGACATTGTCGATGATGCTGTCCACGTTTTCTTTCTGAATGATGGTCAGTTTTCCCCCGTTGGTATGGGGGTGCTGGATTTTCTTGGTGAAAGTCTGTGCCGAAGCCGTGGTGGCGGCCAGACCCATAGTCAGGCAAATCGCTGAAATAAGAAAGCGGGCGCGAAGGCACAGGCTCTTCGTGCGAGAGCCTATGCCTTGCGTCCGTTTCAACCTGTTTTGCAATGACACGATAGTTTCCATTGCTTCTAGTGTTAGGATTTGTGCGGATGGGGTAGTCGGATGCTTATTTCCAAGCATCGATGATTCCCTTGAAATCATCTACTTTCAGTGCGGCACCGCCAATCAGGCCGCCATCTACGTCGGGCTTGCTGAAAAGTTCCTTGGCGTTGCTCGGTTTACAACTTCCGCCGTAGAGAATGGTGGTTTCTTCGGCTGCATCCTTACCGAATTTGTCGGCGATAGTGGTGCGGATGAAGGCGTGCATATCCTGTGCCTGCTCAGCCGTAGCGGTCTTGCCGGTTCCGATAGCCCAAACGGGTTCGTAGGCCAATACGATGTGCTTGAACTCGTCGTTTGTGAGTTCCCAGAGCGAACCTTCAAGTTGGGCGCGTACTACTTCGTTCTGCTTTCCGGCTTCTCTCTCTTCGAGCACCTCGCCAATGCAGAAAATGACTTCCAAATTGTTGGCAAGAGCCAGTTTAACTTTTTCTTTCAATATTTCCGGGGTTTCATGGTAGTAGGCGCGACGCTCGCTATGTCCGAGGATGACGTAGTTTGCACCGGTGCTCTTAACCATTTCTGCCGACACTTCGCCGGTGAAAGCGCCTTTTTCCTTGTCGGCACAGTTTTGTGCGCCCAGGCCAATGAGGTCCGGATTAATAATCTCTGCCACTTTTGCCAAATGAATGAACGGCGTGCAGATAACTACCTTGCAGTTGGGGGCATCAGCTTCCAATGCAGCGGTTAGTTCCTTGGCCAGAGCCGTCCCTTCTTGCAAATTTTTGTTCATCTTCCAGTTTCCTGCGACAATCTTGTTTCTCATTTTCTTTTTGATTAGTTGATTTAGTAAAATATGATGTTTCTGAAATTTTCGGAATATCCAAAGGCGGTCGGAGCCGATGGCGAGGACGACCGGTACTATGAAGCCGAGCAATAGCATAAGCCAGCGAAACGACAGGCTGTGCTTGCCAAGCGGTTCGGTGTTCAAGTCGTCCGACTCAAATATGGGAAGTTGGTTGTGGTTCCACTTTTGCAGGATTTTCCCATTGTGGAGCAACAGCAGGCCTGGGTTAGACCTCACCATGGCCTTTATTTGTTCGGCGTCGCCGTATAGCATGGGGTAGGTGGCTCCGCTTCTGTCTTCCCATCTTGCTTTCAAATCCTTGTCCGACTGTGCAATAAGCGCATAGAACTTGTATCCGTGGTCGGCGCAATAGTCGTTGAGGTCGTTTATGCGGTCGTTGTTGCCGTCGTCGGCGCTGCTTTCCTCCGGAATAGTAAGAAGGAAGGTGAAGGATGTGTCTGCTACGAGCGTTTCAGTCACGTCGTCGCCCGCCTCGTTATACACAGCAAAGGCAAGCAGGTCGTAGTCTTTGGGCGAACGGACTTCTCCGTTCATTGCCGCCTGCAGGTCGGCTCCGACCCTATAGGCGCTGAAATCGACCGGGGGAAGGTGGCGGTAGGAATAGACCGACAAGACCGTGATATAGAGAATGGTGCAGATGGCAACCATCCATTGGTTGCGTTCACTGATGAATCGGGTGATGCGTCTTGCGTTTCTGAACACGACAACTGCGGCCGCCAGCAGAACGATATTCTTCAGGAGCGTCTGCGTATGCGTCAGTTTGATGGCGTCGACAAAACAGCCGCAGTCGGGCACCGGGTTGAAGATGGCAATATAGAGCGTGAGGATGGTGGCGGCGGCCATGAACGCCAGGGCCAGCCATGAGGTCAGCCGCCTACGGATGCCAAGCAGCAGATTGACTCCTACAAAAAACTCAAAGGTGTAGAGCGCCCATACCGGCAGAAACCAGAACGGACTAAAGGGCGACAGGTCGAAACCCCATGCCGAAAAATAGGCTCGCATCTTGAAACCCATTCCCAGCGGGTCGATTGCTTTCAAAAAGCCCGACACGACAAACGTTGCACCAAGCAAAATGGCGCAAGCATATATCAGATATCGGCCTGCCTTAATTGTTTTCAATCGTAAACTTGATTAGTCCAAAGATGGCATAGTTAATCATGTCCTGGAAATTGGCATCGACGCCTTCGCTAACGAGCGTTTGGCCGCCAAGTTGCAGGATTTGCTTCGTGCGAAGGATTTTCATCAGGATAAGGTCGGTGTACGAAGTCGTTTCCATGTCGCGCCAGGCCTCGCCATAGTCATGGTTCTTGCGAATCATCAGTTCCATGGTGGCGGCTGCGCACTTGTCGTACTGCTCGAGGGCTTTTTCGTTGGAAATGTCGGCACTGTCGGCATAGCCGAGCGACAACTGAATCAGCCCCATTATGGAATAGTTGACGATGCCTATGTATTCGCTCACGATACCTTCGTCAACCAGATGCTCTTCTTGGGTTTCGAGCGTGCGGCAACGGCGCACTTTTATCAGAAGTTGGTCGCACAACGACATCGGACGCAGGATGCGCCAGGCGGTATTATAGTCGTGGAGTTTCTTCTCAAAGAGTTGCCGGCAGTTGTCGAGCACGTTTTGAAACTCCTCTTCGGTTTTCAGATGGGGCATAGTGAATGCTATTTATATTATAGGAGCAAATTTAAGTGTTACCGCAGGAAAAAGCAAAAACTATACTGATTTCTCTGCTTTAATTATGGGATTGGCTGCGAAATGGCGGAAAATTGTCAATTGCATAATTGAATTTTTGCGAGGAAGTGGTAATTTTGTTAAATAGAAACTATTTATCCGCAGCAATGCCAAACAATTCTTCCCTTACTATAGTGCGTGCGTCGGCCGGGTCGGGTAAAACCTACACGCTGGCCGTTCGTTTTGTGGCGCATCTTATTGCGAATGCCGACAAGACCCTGCCTCATCGCGAGATGCTGGCTATAACCTTCACCAACAAGGCTACCAGCGAGATGAAGGAGCGCATTCTCTCGTTTCTTGATAAGTTGGCCAAACAACAGGATAAGGACTTGCTCGAGAATGTGAAGAATGAGTGGCGTAAAACTGGTGTCCAGGTGACCGACGTGCCCGAGAAGGCTGCCAAGGTGCTTGAGGGGTTGCTCAACGACTATAGCAATTTCTCCGTGCTGACTATCGACTCGTTTTTTCAGCGTATTCTGCACACGGTGGCCTACGAACTTGGACTCCTGCTCAATAGCCGGGTCGAGATACAGACCGACGATGCCATTGCCGAGGCCGTTGACGAGCTGCTGCAGAACCCTGCGGCCGACAAGGATGTCTTTAATTGGCTGCTGGGCTATGTGGAAAGAGAGATGGAGGATAATAGCAGTTGGTCGCTGAAGAAGGATATGGGCGATTTTGCCAAGAGCAACCTGATGAAGGACGATTATCAACTGCTGACCGATAAAGAAAAAAACGCGTTGAACGATTCGGTTTTACTGAAGGACTATGAAAATAATTTGCGTAAGAAGCGACGTGATGCGGAGAATAATATTCTCAACCTGTCAGAAAGCACGTTACAGAAAATCAGTCCTTACAAAGACAAACTGGCTCGTTGGGGCGATTACGAAGGTTTCTTCAGCAAACTGAAAACACTGTTTGACAATTCGAAACCACGCAGTGCGTACAAGAATGTCTCGTATTCCGCGGTGCGGAAGAGTATTGAAGGTAAGGCAAACAGTGGCAAACCGTTGTTCCTGTCGAAATTTTCGGGGCCGGCGACTGATGCAGATGAGCAGTATGTGCGTGCTGCGCTCGAGCAACTGCTGAAGGGGCTGGCGGCGAACTATTCCGATGTGCTGACGGCACGGCTGATACTGGAAAATATCCGTCCCTTGCGGCTGCTTCTTGATATGGAATCGAAACTCGACGAGGTGCTCCGGCTCAACAACACATTACTGCTGTCGCGCACAAAACTGATTTTCCACCGCATGATAGGCGACGACGACGTTCCCTTTGTGTTCGAGCGTGTTGGAACCCGCTACAACTACATCATGATAGACGAATTCCAAGACACGGCCCTTACGCAGTGGAAGAATCTTAAGAAATTGCTGCTCAACAATATGGCCAGTGGGTTCTCGTGCCTTGTGGTGGGCGATATCAAGCAGAGCATCTACCGATGGAACAATGGCGACTGGCGCATCCTTTATGGCATGCACACGGAGCAGGAAATCACGCGGCTGTGCCAGCCTAACGTTGAGACGCTGAAGGATAATTACCGCACGCTGTCCAATGTGGTCGGGTTCAATAATAGTCTGTTTCCGGCGTTGGGCCGACATTTCGACAAGCAATTCGGCACGAATCAGTGCGAGGAACTATATGCGGAGGCAACTACCGTACAGAATCCGAAAAAGGGGCAAGGCGGATACGTCCGTTTCTGCTTCTATCCGGCCAGGTCGAAAGTGGTTTACGGTAAAAGCGAGCATTCGTTGGCCAGCCAGATGCAGCGGTTGCACGATGAGGGTATCAAATGGAACGACATGGCCATCCTCGTGCGCCAGAAGAAGACGATAGCGGCCATCAAGGACCACCTCTATTCCCAAATAGAAGACATCCACCTCGTGACGAGTGAGATGTTCCAGTATGCTGCTTCGCAATTGGTGCTGGCCATAATGGCGACGCTTCGTTGGCTGTATGCCAATCGCCAATATGTGGGCAATGTCGCCGAGTGCAAGTACGACAGCGTGTCGGCCGCCTACATGGTCGAACTGCGTGCTCGTCTGGCGGTGATGCCTGTCCAGCCTGCCGTCCATCCGGATAGTGACGACTATCCCGACCTCCGTCGTGCCTTCGCAAATGTGCTCGACGAGGCAGAAATGCTATTGTCGCTGCCGCTCGTCGAACTATGCCATCGCGTGATAGAATTGTTGGACCTCGACGAACTTGTGAAGCGCGAGGACGCATTCTTGCTGAGTTTCTTCGACGAAGTAGGGAGATACGTGGGACGCGAGGGAAACGACCTGGCTGCATTCTTGGACTATTTCGACGAAGTAATGTGCGAAAAGACGATACCTGCCACACAGGTCGACGGAGTAAAGATAATGACCCTTCACAAGGCAAAAGGCCTCGAATTCCATACGGTGCTGATTCCGGAAGCCAGTTGGGAGGTCGACAGTTCTACCAAAGACGGAAAGTCCTACTATTGGTTCCAGCCGACGGAGTCTCCGTTCAATCAATATCAGCGTGTGCCGGTGAAAATGCCGAAGGAGATAGCCAACTCCAAAAGTTTCTGCGACCAATACGAGGAGGAAATGAATGAAAAACGCATTGACTGCCTGAACATGGCCTATGTGGCCTTCACGCGCCCCAAGCAAAACCTGCTGGTCTGGGCGTCTAACCAGCAGTTTGGTGCGCACCTGCAGGCGGCTATGAAAGAGGTCACAGGCGTGCAGACTAACACGGCCGATGTGTCTGATGAGGAGGGAAACACCTGCCAGGTACAAGTTGTCGAGTGCGGCGAGGTGGCGAATCTGCAGCCTGCTCCAGCCGATTCGTCGAAGCACGATTTGTTCGACGACAACTCGCAGGCCATTTCGTTTGTTTGGCAAACGAATTCCACGTTGCCTCGCATGCGCCAGTCGAACCGTGCAAAGGACTATCTTGCCACGAGCCACGGCAGCCAACCTCAGTGGCGTGCACTGATTGAACACGGCAAGTTGTGCCACAAGATAATGGAACTCACCACTACCGCTGCTGATGTGGACAAGGCGGTCAATACCGTCTATCGGCTTGGTCTTTGCAACGACGAGGAGCGTAAGAAACTGGTCGGCGAATTCCGTGAATACGTCCGACAGCCCGATGCGGCCGAGTGGTTCGACGGCAGTTGGACGGTACACAACGAGACCACCTTTCTCTGCGCGGGCGGTTCGGCTGCAGCGCCTTATCGCGCAAAACGGCCCGACCGCATCATGACGCGCGGTGATGAGACCGTGGTCGTCGACTTCAAGTTTTCGGCCGACACCAACTATGAACGCTACCGGCCGCAGGTTCGCGAATACATGCACCTGCTTCGCAGCGTGGGTCATGCCAATGTGAAAGGCTACTTGTGGTATCCGGAACAGCAAAAAGTGGTTGCCGTCGAATGACCGCATTATGTCTCATTCCATTCCAAGGCTTGGAATGTCCGTTTCAAGCCTTGAAATACAAATTCCAAGCCTTGAAACGGGAAATTGAAATATGCAAACTGAAAACGCAAATAGCAAGACAAAACCTATGACTTTTCTTGAAACGGTTGTGTCCGACCTGGTGAAGAAAACCACCGGGAACGACTTCAGCAACTATATGGTGGTGTTTCCCAACAAGCGTGCCTCGGCTTTCTTCAACGATGCGCTCTATCGCAAGGTGGGGGGTGAGGTCTGGACGCCTAAGTATTTGTCGATAGCGGAACTGTTTGCCTCGCTGTCCGACCTTCAGCTCGTCGATTCCATCGAGGCTGTGTGCCGGCTCTATAATGTTTATAAGAACATTATGCAGAGCAACGAGACGCTCGACCAATTCTGGTCGTGGGGAGAAATATTGCTGGAAGATTTTAACGACATCGACCGCAATCTTCCATTCAACTACAGTGCCGAGTCGCTATTGAAGAACGCGAAAGACCTGCACGAACTGGATGTTTTCAACTACTTGACCGAAGAACAAAGGTCGGCCTTGAATGCCGTATGTCGCAACAGCGCAAATGAAGCGTCGAAGGTGCAGGAAAGATTTGCGCGTGTGTGGGCGAAACTGTTTGACATCTATACGCAATTCAACCACGAACTCGAGGGAGAGGGCTTGGCCTACGAAGGAGCGTTGCAGCGCCGCGTCGTAAATAATGACCTCGAAAACCGACTGCCGAAGCAGACGCTTGTCTTTGTCGGATTTAACATTTTGTCGCGTGTCGAGCGAGAATTGTTTGAGGCTGCAAGGAAAAACAATAAGGCACTGTTTTACTGGGATTATGACACATATTACTTAAAGGAAAATCCAGGCATGGAGGCCGGTCTTTTCCTGAAGAAGAACCTGAAGGATTTCCCGAACCAGTTAGGCGAGGACCTGTTCCATAATTATGAAGGCCAGAAAGAGTTTGAATTCGTGCAGGCTCAGACGGAAAATGGACAGGCCTATTATGCCCCGGCTTGGATTGCCCAAAACCTGACCCGCGACGATGCTCGCAAGACTGCAGTGGTGCTTTGCAACGAAGATTTAATAGACGGCATTGTCCATGCCCTTCCTACTGTCAGCGTGGCCGACGTTAACCTGACCAAGGGCTACCCGGTTGTGCGCACGTCGGCCTATGCCATTGTGGACGAATACTTCCGCCGAAGCCAGAAGAAGACACTAACCACGCTAAAAGCCTTTAGCGAATTGCTCGACCATGTTGGCACGGCTACACAGCAGGCAGCAAGTCGGCTGGAGGACTTGGAGACGGCCGAAGCCGAGGCGCAAGCCGGCCAGCCCGACCGACAGCCCTCGTCGTATTCCCGCTTTATGGCTCTGCTCGATGCCGAGGCGCTCTTCCAGGTCTATGCCTCGCTCAACCGCCTCTATACCCTGCATCAGAAAGGCCTGTTCGACGTGAACATAAGCACTTTGCACCGATTGGTACGGCAGTTAATCGGCGCACAGACCATACCGTTTGAAGGCGACCCATTGGTAGGCGTGCAGATTTTGGGCATGCTCGAGACGCGAAACCTCGACTTTGAGCATATTCTCATACTGTCGGCCAACGAGAACTACCTTCCGCAGACAAAGATGGCCGACTCCTACATTCCCTACATACTGCGTAAAGCCTACGAACTAACGCTTCCGGAGCACAAGACGGCTGCCACGTCCTATCATTTCTATCGGTTACTGCAACGAGCCAGTAAGGTGACGTTCGTCTATAACGGTTCCGAGAACAACGGGCAACCCTGCGACCGCTCGCGCTATCTGTTGCAGTTGCTGGTCAGTGGGAAGCACCCCATCCGTAAGTATGCGATTGAATGCCATACGCAGCCCACGCCTTTTGTAAGTCCGAGGTACGGCAAACCCGCCAATATGGTCGAATTGCTGCTTCGCTCGCGCCATCTCAAGGATCCTTATCTCTCGCCGTCGGCAATAAATAGCTTTATCGATTGTCCGCTGCAGTTCTACTATAACAATGTGGCCCGGCTGAAGAGGGAAGAGATTCTGGACGATGATATTGACGGCAGAACCTTCGGTAATCTGTTTCACTTGATGGCTATGACTTTCTACAAGGCTATGCTTTGCCAAATGGAGCCTAAGGATGCCATTTCCGACAAGAATACATGGATTGACAAACCCGTGGATTGCAACGAACTGAAGCGCTTTGCGGCCGACAACAACTTCGTGGAGGAGATACTCGACCTTGTCTTTGACGAAACCAAGGCTCCGAAGAATCCGCTGGTCATGGAGACGCTGCGGCGCCAGTTGACAATTCTTACCGACGAAGATGCGAAGCGGAAGAACCTACGTATTCTGGCTCTCGAGCATACCATGACTCGCTATTTCGAAGTCGATTTCAAGGGAAAGAAAATTCAGATACCGATAGGCGGTATTATCGACCGCCTCGATTCCTATGACGATGATTCTGGCGAGCGTGTGGTGCGTGTGCTCGACTACAAGACGGGTCGGAAAGCCGAAGGGGTAACCGACATGAAGCATTTCTTCACGACCGACAACGTTGGCATGCACGACCGGTACTATCTGCAGATTTTCCTGTATGCGCTGATTGTGCGCGACCAAATAGCAAAGGGCCAAAAAGTATCGGCCCAATTGTTCCATCCATACGGCAGCCGGCACCACTTCGTGGGTTATGGCAAGGAACCATATATCATCGACGACAAGGATTTTAAGGCCTATGAAGATGAGTTTATGAAAATGTTGAATAACCGTATGTTCGCCGATGACAACACATTCTCAGGTTCAGACAAGTCAATGGTATGCAGGTTTTGCGACTACCGGTTGCTGTGTCTGAAAGACAAGGTCGACTACTAAGGCATAGCAGCATTTCGGCGGATAGGATTTTCGGCAATAACCCCCTTGTTTTGCATCCAAAAGGGGGTGAAATGTCCTTTTTTGATACTGCATTTTGGTCAAAATGGCGGAAAATGTGGTTAGACGTTCAATAAATTGGCATCGCGCAATATTGAATGCCATAATTGTGTTATAATTTTGCATCACAAAATAATAATGCAAATGAAACGCATGTGTCTTTCTATAAAAGCAGTGGTGCTAGCAGTGGGAATGTCGTCACTTGCCACTGTTCCCATAAGCGGTCAGCGCGTCTTGACCCTCGACAGTTGCCGAAGCCTTGCCGTGCAGAACAACCGCACCTTGGCGCAGAGCCGACTGAAGAAGGAAATGGCTACCCATACAAAGAAGGCTGCCGGCACGAACTACTTGCCGAAAATTTCGCTTACGGCGGGCTATGTGTTGTCGGGTAAAGAGATTTCCATTCTTAGTGACGACCAGAAGAATGCCTTGAGAAACGGCGGTACAATCGTATCGAACAGTTTGGCCGAAAAGATGCAGGAAGTCGTAACCCGCTTCCCCGACCTGGCCCGACTGTTGCCGGCATTCAGCGAACCGTTGCAGCAGGCCGCCGCAGGACTGAACCAGTTGGGAAGTGGCGTGGCCGACGCATTTCGCACCGACACGCGCAACATGGCAATGGGCGCGTTGCTCCTGAAGCAGCCCCTGTATATGGGTGGCAAAATCAGAGCATACGACAAGATTACGCGATACAGCGAAAACCTTGCCGACCTGCAGATTTCGGCCGACGAACAGGAGACAATCCTTGAGGTCGACCAGGCCTACTGGCAGGTTGTGTCGCTGGCGCATAGGAAGAGATTGGCCGACAAGTATCTGGCCACGTTGCAGAAGTTAGATGCCGACGTGCAGAAACTGGTAGGCGAGGGGTTTGCTACGCGCTCCGACGAATTGCAGGTCGCCGTGCGTCTGAACGAGGCTGAAATGCTCCAGACGAAGGTAGACGACGGTCTGGTACTTAGTCGGATGTTGCTGTGCCAACTTTGCGGACTGCCGTTGGACAGTGAGTTCAGCCTGAAGGAAGAGGCACAGGACGACATAGCCAGTTCCATCCCCGCAGCCGAACCTGACGGGGTGGAGAAGGCCTATGCCCATCGTCCGGAGATAGCCATGCTTGAGACGGCTAATAATATATATGGCGAAAAAGTCAAACTCGTACGTTCCGACTTCCTTCCTCATCTTTCGTTGGTCGGAGGCTACGCCATGACGTACCCTTCTGTCTACAATAGTTTCGAGAAAAAATTTCGGGGCGACTGGCATGTGGGGCTGTTGCTCCAAGTTCCGATTTGGAACTGGGGTGAAGGCCGCCACAAAGTCCGTGCCGCCGAGGCCGAGGCCCGCATGAACCAGGAGCGGCTATATGAGGCTCGCGAGAAAATAGAGTTGCAGGTGACCCAATCGCGGTTCCGTCTGACGGAAGCACAGCGCAAGTTGGCGCTGGCACAGAAGAGCCTGTCGAAAGCCGACGAGAATGTGCGCATCGCAACCTTGGGCTATCAGGAAGGAGTGATTCCCCTGTCCGATGTTCTATTGGCCGAGACCGGATGGCTTGAGGCAAACAGCAACAAGATAGATGCAGAGATTGACATCCTGCTTGCTCGCTCGTTGTGGAATAAGAGCCTGGGCACGCTTACCATAAACGAAAACAATTAGCACAGATATGAATGCACAGAAGTCGGAGGAATCAACCTCCAAACGTATTAGTCCGGTTCCGGCACTATTGTTGTTTATGCTTGTCATAGCGATTGTCGCGCTGACCAGTGTATATGTCTTCCGCTCGAACGATGAAACCATCCAGGGCGAGGTAGATGTCGACGAATACCGCGTATCCAGCAAGGTGCCGGCAAGGATTTTGGAACTAAAGGTCAAAGAAGGCGACTTCGTCCATAAAGGCGACACGCTGGCCATCTTGGAAGCACCCGACGTAGATGCTAAACTGGCTCAGGCCGAGGCAGCCCGCTGGGCCGCCAATGCGCAAAGCGAGAAAGCCAATAACGGTGCGCGCAAGGAGGAGATACAAGGCGCCTACGACATTTGGCAGAAGGCCAAGGCCGGCAGTGAGATTGCCGAAAAGACTTATCAGCGCGTCCAGCGTCTTGCTTCCGAGGGTGTGCTTCCTACGCAGAAACTCGACGAGGCCAAGGCTCAGCGCGACGCCGCAATAGCCACCGAGAAGGCCGCCAAGTCGCAATACGACATGGCCGTATCGGGTGCGCGCCGAGAAGATAAGAGCGCGGCCCAGGCAATGGTGGCACGGGCTCAGGGCGTAGTGAAAGAAGTCAGTTCCTATATCGACGAAACCATTCTCACCGCCTCTGCCGACGGAGAAGTCACGGAAATCTTCCCGAAGGTGGGCGAACTGGTGGGAACCGGTAGTCCAATCATGACCGTGTCTATTATGGACCAGATGTGGGTCTCTTTCAACGTGCGCGAAGACTATCTGAGTCGCTTCAAGGTGGGCGAGACCATCAAAGTCGATATTCCCGCGCTCCAGTTGGAGGATGAGGAGCTGAACATCTATTATATGAAGGACCTGGGCAGCTATGCGGCATGGAAAGCCACCAAGGCCACGGGTCGCTTCGATATGAAAACCTTCGAGGTGAAGGGACGTTTTGTCAAGAAGCCCGAAGGCGTGCGTCCGGGCATGTCGGTTTTGCTGAAATAGCATAGCGTCCTGAGGCGGCGGAAAAGAGAAACAGCATGAATCCCTTTTGGCAAATTGTAGTCAGAGAGTTCCGTCAGATGAGGCATGAGCCAGTCTATTGGTTTTGTCTTATCGTGGCGCCCATTTTCTGCCTGGTGTTCTTCACCACGCTTATGGGGGCGGGCCTTCCCACGGAGATGCCGACGGGCATCGTCGACCTCGACAATACGCCGACGACTCGCCAGATTGTGCGCAACCTTGATGCATTTGAGCAGACCAAGATTGTGGCGCATTATGCCAATGTGACCGAGGCACGCAAGGCGGTGCAGCGCGGCGAAATCTATGCCTATTTCCTCATACCCAAGGGAACGACGGCAGAGGCCAATATGCAACATTCGCCCGTCGTTTCTTTCTACACCAACAACTCGTTTATGGTGGCCGGCTCGCTGTTGGGCCGCGATATGCGAATGATGTCCGAACTGGCATCGGGCGCCGCCGGCCGTAAGGTATTACGCGCCCGTGGTGCAACCGATGCGCAGGCGATGGCTTTCCTACAGCCCATCGTCATAGATACGCATCCCATCGGCAACCCATGGTTGGACTACAACGTATATCTGTCGAACATACTGGTGCCCGGCATCCTCGGCATTTTTATCTTTATGCTGACGGTCTATACCTTCGGCTATGAGATTAAGAACGGCACTGGACAGGAACTTATGTCGCTGGCTCGCGGCAGTCTGATAAAGGCCGTCAGTGCCAAGATGTTCCTGCCAACCATTTTCTTCCTCAGCGTGGGATTTCTGATGATCATCTATTTCTATGCCATACTCCACTTCCCCTGCTACGGGGGCATCTGGCGCATGCTCATAGTGATGCTGCTCTACGTGATAGGCTGTCAGGGCATGGGCATATTCATGTTCATCGTTTTGCCTACGCTGCGGCTCTCGCTGAGCTTTGCCTCGCTGTGGGGCGTCGTTTCTTTCAGCATCTGCGGCATGTCTTTCCCGGTGATAGCCATGGACGGGTGGATACAGGGCCTTAGTCTGCTCTTCCCGCTCCGTCATTACTATCTGTTGTATGTGAATACGGCGCTCAACGGCTATGGGTTGTTCAATGCCTGGCCATATATGGCTGCGCTAATCGGATTTACTGTCTTGCCGTGCCTGTTTGCACGCCGGTTGAAGAACATTATTTCCTACATGAAATATATTCCCTAAACGATGAAGCGGTTTCTTGTTTTGTTTCGCGAAGCCTGGCGCGACTGGAACTATATTTTCCAACGGGAGATGTATAACATCTTCCACGACGGTGCGCTGCTCATCTTCTTTATCCTTGTCCCGCTCGCATATCCCATACTCTACACGCTGATTTATAACAATGAGACCCTGCACGAGACACCTATCGTGGTGGTCGATAATAGCAAGTCGGCAATGAGTCGCGACTATCTGCGCCGACTCGACGGCACGTCGGAGGTTCGCATAGCAGGCTATGCGGCCGACATGGAGGAAGCCGAGGAGTGGGTAAGGAAGCGCGACGCCTACGGGGTGGTGGTCATCCCGGCCACGATGGCTGACGACATTGCCAATATGAAACAGACCCATGTGTCCATCTTCGTCGACATGGGCGGACTGCTGTACTACAAGACCATGCTGCTGGCCAACACCGAGGTATCGTTGCAGATGAACAGGGAAATCAAGCTGATGCGCACCCCGGGCCTTTCGACGCGTGCCGATGAGCAGGCGGTGACGGCGCCTATACGCTACGAGCAGGTCACGCTGTTTAATCCGTCGTCGGGCTTTGCTCAGTTCCTGATACCCGCCGTGATGGTCATACTGCTCCATCAGACGCTCTTGTTGGGCATTTGCCTGTCGGCAGGCACCGAGCGCGAATCCAACAAGCTCTATCAGTTGCTTCCGGTGCACGAACATCACCACGGACTCATCCGTATCATCACCGGAAAGGGTGCGGCCTATTTCGTGCTATATCTTTGGAACGTGGTGTTTTGCCTGGGCATCATTCCGCATGTTTTTCATCTGCCGCAGTTGTCGGATGCCATCGACGTGTGGGCTATTGCCGTGCCGTTCCTGCTGGCATGCATTTTCTTCGGAATGACCATCAGCGGACTGATACGACACCGCGAAAACTGCATGATGATAATCGTGTTTTCGAGTTTGCCGCTGCTGTTCCTGTCGGGCATCAGTTGGCCGTGGGACTCCATACCCCGGTTCTGGCAGCTGTTTGCCCATATATTCCCGTCCACGCATGGCGTGCGCGCATTCATCAAACTCAACAATATGGGCGCCTCACTTGCCGAGGCCGAGAACGAACTGTTGTGGCTGTGGGGCCAGGTTGTGGTCTATGCCGTCACTACCATCTTCACCTACTATAGGGGACTGGTCAAGATTCGCCTTCGTTTTCCGGCGCACAAGACCGATTCTGCCGTCCGCCAATAGGCGTGCTTTTGATATCCTTATAGAGCAAAGAAATTGCATTATGCGATAAAAAAATTGTATAATGCAATTTTCAAATTCCATAATGCAATTTTTCGATTGTATTATGGGATTTTTTCATCGGATTATGCTAAAATTGCATAGGCGGCAGAAAGTCGTCTGGCAAGTAGTATTAACCATCAATTTTACGGTATGAAAAAAATTCTTCTATTAGGCTCCGGCGAGCTTGGCAAGGAGTTTACGATTGCTGCATTGCGGCTGGGACATTACGTAGTAGCCTGCGACAGTTATGCAGGCGCTCCCGCTCAGCAAGTGGCGCAGGAGGCTGAGGTTTTCAGTATGCTCGACGGCGAAGCCCTTGACCAAGTGGTGCGCAAGCATAACCCCGACATCATTGTGCCCGAGATTGAGGCTATCCGCACCGAGAAACTCTACGACTTCGAGAAGATTGGCATCCAGGTGGTGCCTTCGGCCCGCGCGGTCAACTATACGATGAACCGAAAGGCCATTCGCGACCTCGCCGCCAAGGAACTTGGCCTCAAAACCGCTAACTATCGCTATGCACGCACCTATGCCGAACTCGAGGAGGCAACCCGCGTCATTGGATTCCCCTGCATCATCAAGCCGTTGATGTCGTCAAGCGGCCACGGACAGAGTCGCGTGGACAATGAGGACGAACTTCGCGCCGCGTGGAAAGAAGCTATGGACGGAAGCCGCGGCGATTTGGCTGAGGTCATCGTTGAAGAATTCATACCGTTCGACAGTGAGATTACGTTGCTCACGGTTACGCAGAAGAACGGACCGACTTTGTTCTGCGCACCTATTGGCCACGTTCAGAAGCACGGCGACTATCGCGAGAGCTATCAGCCCGCCTGCGTGACGGAAGTACAGATTGAAAAGGCACAACGGATGGCCGACCAGGTGACCAAGGCTCTCACCGGCGCCGGAATATGGGGCGTGGAGTTTTTCCTGAAAGGCGACGAGGTCTATTTCTCCGAGTTGTCGCCACGTCCGCACGACACTGGAATGGTGACGCTTGCCGGCACGCAGAACTTTAGCGAGTTCGAACTTCACCTGCGCGCCGTGCTCGGCATGCCTATCCCGTGCATCAAGCAACTGCGCAAGGGTGCCAGTGCCGTAATCCTGTCGCCCATTGCCTCGTTTGAGCCGCCTCGCTACAAGGGCATCGAACTTACCTGCGAGGAGGATGCCGACCTGCGCATATTCGGCAAGCCGTTCACGCGCTTGCATCGCCGCATGGGTGTCGTACTTGTGTCTGGCGACGATAAGGCTTCCATCGACGACCTCCGCGATAAAGCCAAGCGGCTGGCTTCCTACGTCGAAGTCTATTAGCCGACGGAAACAGCGGATTATATTCCCACAAAAAAGGCTTTGCCACTCAACTGTGAGGCAAAGCCTTTTCTTTTGTCGTGCTATTCCGCATCGACGAAACGCTCTAATATGGGGTCGTAGGCGTCTATTCTCCGGTCGCGCAAGAAGGGCCACCATCGGCGCACCTGTTCGCTGCGGGCAAGGTCGAGGTCAATCAGCCCGACTTCCTCGTCTGTGGCCGAGGCCTCGTAGAGCAATTCTCCCTGCGGGCCACATGCGAAACTGCTTCCCCAGAATCGGATGCCGTTGGTCTGTCCGCTCGGGTCGGGCTCGTAGCCTACGCGATTGACCGATACCACAGGAAGACCGTTGGCCACGGCATGTCCGCGCTGAACCGTTTGCCAGGCGTGGCGTTGCCGTTGCTGCTCGTCGGGAGTATCAGTGCTCTCGAAGCCGATGGCTGTCGGATAAATCAGCAGGTCGGCACCATGGAGCGCCATGAGTCTTGCGCCTTCCGGATACCATTGGTCCCAGCACACTTGGACGCCCAGGTTGCCCACACTCGTAGGGATGGGGCGGAATCCGAGGTCGCCCGGCGTGAAATAGAACTTTTCGTAGTAGGCGGGGTCGTCGGGAATGTGCATCTTTCTATAGGTGCCGGCAATGGTTCCATCTTTCTCTATGACGACTGCCGTATTGTGGTAGAGTCCGGCAGCGCGTTTTTCAAACAGAGAAGCCACAATGACCACGCCAAGTTGCCCGGCCAGTTCGCAGAATGTATGGGTGGTGGGGCCGGGAATGGTTTCGGCAAGGTCGAAATTATCTACCATTTCGGTCTGACAGAAGTAGGGGGTGTTATGCAGTTCCTGCAGCACGATAAGTTGGGCGCCTTTCTCGGCGGCTTCCCGGATGTGGCTGCATAGCCTTTGCATGTTGTCGGCAAGGTCGGCACTGCACGGTTGCTGCACTAAGGCCACGCGCAACAGGTTAGGCTTTGGGGCGAGTTGACTGGATGTTTTTGCAGACATGTTGTTGGTTTTCAAAATTTTATTACGCCTTTCGGATATTGCATCGTGGCGCAATGGACGGAACCATGCTGCTTGATGAGCGAAAGACTGGGTATGGGAATGATGTCGTAGGTGGGAAAGACGGAAGCAAGCACCTTTGCCGCTTTCTCATCGAGTTCCGGCTGGTTGTAAGTAGGCAGCAGGATGGCCCCGTTAAGTATCAGATAGTTGGCATAGGTGGCGGGCAACTGTTCTCCGTCGTACACGATTTTTTCGGGCCAGGGTAGGGGCACCAGCCTATACGGCTCGCCGTCGGCATTGCGGAATGTGCGCAGTTGGGCTTCCATCTGCTGGAATTCTTCGTAGGCCGGATTGACCGGATTGTCGCACTGCACATAAACCAACTGATTCTGCGGGCACAGTCGGGCCAGCGTGTCGATATGTGCGTCGGTGTCGTCGCCTTCAAGGTGTCCGTAGTCGAGCCAAAGCACCTTCTCGATGCCAAGCCATTGGCAGAGGTTCGTTTCAATGGTCTGCCGGTCGAGACGTGGATTGCGGTTTTTGTTGAGCAGGCACTTCGATGTGGTCAGCAAGGTGCCTCGTCCGTCGGTCTCAATGCTTCCGCCTTCCAAAATAAAGTCCAGATGGTCCACATAGGTTCCGCGGACGAATGGGCTGTTGGCCACAGTGCGGTTGATGGCGTTGTCTTTGGTGGCCTCAAACTTTCCGCCCCATCCGTTGAACCCGTAGTCGTGCAACTCGATGCCGTCAGTGTCCGTCACCGACAAAAACGCGTGGTCGCGTGCCCACGTGTCGTTCGTGTCGGCTGCAATCAGCCGGATGTATTCCAGTGCCCGCTGGGGCAACTGTTGTCTGAGCAGCGAGGCCAGTTCTTCGGGGTCGGGGTGTACGATAATCAGCGGCTCGCGTAGGGCAATTTCGTAGGCCATGCGCAGATAGGTGGCGGTAACCTCGTCGAGCGTGGGCAGCCAGTCGGTCTGTGCGTGCGGCCAAGTAAGCTGCACACCGCTTTGCGGCGCCCATTCCGGTGCAAGCGTGCGTTTGGCAGCCGCGGAATAGTTGGTTGCGGAGTCCGCTTTGAGTAAGTCCTCAAAATGGACGTCGGCCTGTTTCTTTTGTGGTGGCAGACTGAATAGTCCCATTATTTGACGGGGATTTGCGGCTGTTGGCGCAGGTAGTCAATAAAGCAGTCGGTGGTAAGCGGTAGTCCAACTTTCACGCGCTTCTCGTTGGGGAAGAGTTCCGGACTATAGTCGTCGCCGCCGGTAGTCATGTATTCGTCGGCTACTACATAGCAGCGGGTGTTGTCCTTGATTACTTTCTTCTTGCCCTTTGGACTGACATAGACAAGTCGTTTCACATGGCCGTCGCCATTAAGTTCCACATTCAGGTTCGAGCGCTGTATGCGTCCAAAATAGTGGTTGTTGAATCCGGCATCGATGAGCCGATAGAGTTCCTTACCCGTCATTTCGTACACACAAAGCGGGTTGCCGAAGGGAAGCACCTCGCCCACGTCAAGTACGCTTATCTTGCCTTTGGGAAGGTTGGCGCGGATTCCGCCAAAGTGGTTTACACCGACAATGACTTCCTTGTCTTTCTTGTGAGCCACCTTTCGGAATGTTTCAGAGAACGAACTGCACACAAGTTTGCCCACCGGACTGTCCACAAACATCTCTGTGCGGTCGTGAGGAAGCACTTCGGTGCACACCGTAAGTTGTGTGCCGATAGGCACGCCGGCCGTGGTCTTCGTATTGTCCAGCAGCGAATCGGTAAGTTCCTGCAGGCGCAATGCCCGGCCTATCAATTGCTCTTTACTTTTGGCCGGAACTTTTACAATCTCGGGCGTGGCGCTGATGACTTTGTTCTGGTCAAGGTCCACGACATACTTAATCATGGAAATATAGTTTCCGTGCCAATGACCTTGTACCACGGGATATTGCTTGTCGTTGATAAGTCCGCAAACGGGGTCGTGGCTGTGACCAGAGAAAATTCCGTCGATAAGATTGTCGCCGATGGCATAGAGTTCGTCCAGGCTCTTGTCAACCCATTGGGGCTTTCCGTCCTTCATTCTGGTGCCGATGTGTATGAGTAGGTTGTGGACGGCGGCCTCGCGTACTTCCTGGAACTCGGGCAGGCTTTTGAGGCTGTCCAATACGCGTGTGTATCTGCCGGAGAAGGTAAGGCCGATGGTGTTCCGTGCCTTTATTTGCTCTTTGGCGGAAGATGCGAGCAATCCTATGAATGCCACCTTGACCGACTGTGTAGGCGACACGCGCACTTCGGCAATCTTGTAAGGCGCCATATAGGGCGGATTCATTCCTTTCTCGTCGTAGATGTTCGCACAGATATAGTCGAATTGCCAATTAGCCGGACGTAGTGCATCGCCTTGCCATTTGCGTGCAAGTTCTGGCTGTCCGTCGTCGAATTCGTGGTTTCCGACGGCGCTAATATTGATTTCGGCCATGTCAAAGAACGGCGGCAGCAGAAGTCCTTTGGTTGCCTTGTAGAAATAACTGCCGCCAAAATTGTCTCCAGCAGCCACCGTCAGATGATAGGGATAGACGGCCTTAAGGGAGTCTAGGCAATGCAGTACAGAGGGAGCGCCAGGAATGCCCTTATCCAAATCCTGCACAAATGCGCCATGGAAGTCATTGATAGAGAACACCGCAATCGTTACCGTATGGGGCGGATTGTCGGCATAGGCCTTTGCGGTTGAAAGAGTGAACAGCAAAGTGATGGCATAAACGAAATGCCTTGCGATGGTATTCATGTTTCAGATGGTTTTATTTGAGTCAAAGATACGATAAATTAGTGGAATAGCAGGCTATGACCTTGTCACGTTGAGGCCTTTTTCCGAAATCGACAGCCCTACGAAGCGTGCTGTGGGAGTAAGCGGATTTGGCTGCAGGATATTGCGGATGGACTGTGCGGCAGTGGGGTCTTTTGCTACCATATAGAGGAAGCCGCCTCCGCCGGCGCCTGGCAGTTTGTAGCCAAAGCAATAGTCGTCAATCATTTGGCAGAGTGCCTGTATCGTTGGCGGGCAGGTGCCTTTGTCAAGTCGTTTGTTCAGTTCCCACGACTTTCCGACCAGACGGCCGTATTCTTCAAACTGGCCGGACTGTATGGCGGCTGCCATTCTCAGGGCATGTTCCTTCATCTCATAGAGTATGCGCGTGGTTTCACGCTCGTTCAGGAACATGTTACGCACGATTTCTCCCAAAATGTCTTTGGCCGTGCGGGTTATGCCTGTGTAGTAGAGCAAATGGCAGTCGCTGTGCTCGCCCGTGAATAGGCTGTCGGACAGCGGGTCGGCTACAATCTGCTGGCGACTGCCGGCCTCGGAATGGAGAAGTTTGACTCCCGGGAGAATGCCACCATACTGGTCCTGCCAACCTCCGCCCGACGTGAGCATTTGTTCGAGCAGCAAGGTTTGCTTTCCTATGGTGTCGGTTGCCCAATGCAGTCCGCAGAAATCAGAGAGCGCTGCCAGCACGGCGGCCGATAGTACAGAACTTGTGCCCAAGCCACTTCCGGCCGGAATGGCTGCTACGAGCGACACCTCGAAGCCACCTCCGAAGGCGGCCAACTGGTCGCGTAGCGAGGCAAACGGTCTTGTACTGCGGTCGGGCAGGAATCCACAGAGAGCCAAGGCTGCTTTCGGAATGGAGAATGGAGAACGCAGGCGGTTGTAGTTGGCAACCTGCTCGTAGGTCTCGATAGTCTCCTCCGCGCCAAGGTCTATCGACCTGCATTTTATGTGAAGTTCCGGGCAAGCCTTGACATAAACTTGGATAGGTTGCTGGTCGTTGAGGTTTATAGCCATGTTTACGACATTTCCTCCCTTATAGATACTAAAAGGTGGGGTGTCGGTCCATCCGCCAGCCAGGTCGATGCGCACCGCACTATGTGCGCAAACCATTTGGTCGGGATGCACGTCGCAATGTGGTTCGGCCGGTTCGACACCGCTGTCGGACAAGATGGTATGCCTTAGCACTTGAAAGGCATCTGCCTCGCTTGGCTTTGCAGCCTCATCGTTGTTTGCGAGCCGAGCCATTTCGGCTTGCATCATACTATAGTGCGACTGTGCGGTTGCGGTGGCATTGGCAGACAAGGTGGGGAAACGCTGGCGTTGGCTATGGCAAACCTTCGCCATCTCTTTCAAGTCAAACTGAGAGAGCCATTCTTCCGGCTGGTCTGACAGTGAGGCAAGGTGTGTGCATAGTGCCAATTCGTTGCGCTGCTGGAAAAGTCGCCTCAAGTTGGCTCGGTCGGTTAGTTGGGCCGCCGACAATTTTTCGGCACCAGTATAGAGGGAGCAGTCTCCCTTGCCAAATAAGATGAAATCAATCAGTTGTGGAATGAGAGCAATGTCGTCGCAGACGGGGAAAATAGGAGTCTGCTGAATATCCGTATCGGGCGTGAACATCGACAGGTTGAGTTGCCGCGATTGAAGCCATTGGGAAAAGGGCTCATTAAGATAGGTGGTCTGGGCATCATGGAGCGAACCGCTAAAACGGTCGTGTATGCCGTAAAGACGGACCACCCATTTTCTTTCCTCATAGGGCACGATGTCAAGACAGACATTTGCCGGTAGAGAAATGGCCCAGTCGTTTTTGGGAACGCCCGTTATCAAATGGTCCGTATGCAACTGCCATTTAGGTCCGACGTGGCTGTTCTCAATCCAGATGTTTTTGTGTCCTTCATAGGTTGCTGCTTCCACGAAACTGTTTTGCGCCAGTACAGAACTGTCTTGTGGCGTTGCGGTCGGTAGCATTTTGTTCAGGGCGATAGTGGAGGAGATGACTTCGGCCGCAGTTCCGAAATGATAGAATGCTCCGCCATCGAGGGCCAATATGCACACTTTCAGCGACGACAGTTCTTCGCGGGGCGCCGACGGGTGGTTGCCGAGCGCACCACCGAAATCGCTGTATAGGTCATAATAGCTCCAGTTGGCACCATCGTGCTTCGGATGGGTTTTACGATTAATCCGTTCAACGGCTTTGTCGGATAGCAACCAAAGTCCGATGTCCATCAGTGCGCTGTGTGTGGCATTCAACTGCCGCTGTATGGCAACAGTTGGTTTCTGAAGCATAAAGTCGAGTTGCTCGGGGTTGTCGTGGTGCATGTAGAATGCTCCATGATGGCTCAATAGTTCTTCGCTTCCGGGTATGCCGAAGCAGATGACGTCGGCATTGTTCATCTGGGGCAGAGGTTTGTCGTAGTGGATGAAAACATCGCCACTCACGACCAGCGTATGCATGAGTGAAGGTGCGGCCTTAAGAATCCTTTCGGCAAGTGGCAGTTGCATGTCGAGCAGATAGCGGTGCATGGGCTGACTACCGTCTTGCAGATAGAAAGGTGTGGGCAACAGCAGTTTACTACTGGGAGCGTAGGCGGCAAGTCGGCGACTTTGACCGCCGGCATGGACAATGACTCTCTTTTCTCGGGCCAGCCAAGCGGGAAATCCATCTGAAAGCCTTGACTCATCGTTCCGGTCTTGCTCGTGCCTATAGGCTTGGTGCAACAGCCAAAGGGTTCCGCCACCAGAACCGAGTTTTTGGTCGGCAGGGTCGGACGAGCAGAAAAAATCATCCTCCGAGTAGTTTGTCAGACGATGGAACTGGTCCACAAGATAAGGCGGAAGCGATAGGAGTTTCTTCATTGGGTCAGTTGGTTTTGTTTGGATGGAAAATGAAGAGTCGGTTGAGCAGATAGTTCAGGACAGGATACACGGGGAAGGCTACAACGTATGCCCAGTAGGCATTTGTCCACCAGAGGCATAGTCGGAATACAAGCCACTGTGCCACCCAGCAGACGAAAGCGCAAAGGAAGAATCCCGCCGCTTCGTGCCACAAGTTTTTGGCAGGTGTCTTGAATGTCCAGAACTTATTCCAGAGAAAACTGTTGACTATGCCGACCAAATAGCTGATAGCATTGCTGGCGTCGGGATTTATGCTGCAAGCCAGGAGTGCATAGTAGATGATGAACGACAGCAGCGTGTTGCCCACACCGATAGTGGCGTATTTTGCGACGTATTTCAGTTCGGTTTGCGAAAGCATGGGTTGAGCGTCAGTCTTTAAGTCTTGATTCGATGATGCGGTGCGATTCGTCCATCAGTTCATTCATTGTGTCGGCCGTATAGTTGCGTGTGTCTATCGGTCTATGTATGATGAGTTCAAGGGGCGTCCAGTTGACGAAATAGAACCCTTTTGTCCGCGGCAGGGCACGGAAGCAGCCATTTATGGTTATGGGAACGATAGGAAGCCCCAATTCGCAGGCCAAGGAAAAGGCTCCTTTGTGGAACGGGCGCATCTTGCCGGTAAAAGTGCGTGCTCCTTCGGGGAACACGGTTAGGCTGGTGCCGCCCTGAAGTATGTCGCGGCCTTGTTCTATACTGTGCTTGATGTGGCTGGCCTTTGTGTTGTCCACGAAGATGTGGCGTGATTTCATGCAGGCATATCCGACAAATGGAATGTTCCGTAGCGATTGCTTCATCATCCATTTGAAATTTCTGCCCAAGAATGCATACACTAAAAAGATATCGAGGGATCCCTGATGATTAGCGATGAACACATAACTTTGGTTATCGGAAATGTCGGCATGTCGCTCCACTCGGACGGGAAGCAAGAGGAGTCGGCATATTGTCCAGGCCCAGATGCGGGCAGGATGGTAGCCCCAGAAATGTCCATTACCGAACGTGCAACCAATACTGGTGATTGTGGCGGCCACAATAGTGCAGGCAACTCCGAGAGGTAGGACGATTAGCAGTTGGTATATTCGATAAAGCAGTTTCATAGTATGGAGATGGTGTGATAATAGGCTAACGATTGGAGGCGTGGTGCAGGGTGATGATATCTAATTCGGGCCAGGCACCAAGTCGGAACGGCACGAAAACTTCTCCGATGCCCGGAGAAACGAAAATCACTTGCCGGCTATCAGACATATAGAAACCGCTCCATTCCTTATAAAACCATTTGGCAGGCGACCAATTGCCCATTTGCAACTGCATGGCATGCGTGTGGCCCGATAAGGTCAGGGGGATGTCGGTCTGTCCGACCACGCTGTCCCTCCAATAACTGGGGTCGTGTTGTAGTAGTATCTGGAAATCGGAGTCAGATATTCCCTGCGAGGCCTGTCCAAGTTTTGCACGCTTGGGGAAGTTCGGGCGGTTTCCACTATTTTCCGTCCCGATAACCACTATGCGGTCGTTTCCCCGCTCAATGACTTTGTTTTCATTCAATAAGACGGTCCATCCGAATGCCTGCATCTGACGGACGACTTCATCCTGTTCTGCGCGTTTTGCTTTGTCGGACGGAAATTGAAAATAGTCGAGATAGTCGTGATTGCCTAAGATGGCGACCACTCCGTCTGTGGCACGAATTTGCCGGAGTAGGGGGGCAAACGGTTCCAGTTCGTTGGCACGATAGTTGACTATGTCGCCGCCGAACACCACCATGTCGGCTTTCTGGCGGTTTATTTCGTTGACGATTCTATCTACGAAATCTTTCTGGTGGATTAGCGTACCCAGATGCAAGTCGGAGAAAAATGCGATTTTATAGTTTTCAAACTGCGGTGGAATGCGCGAATGCGAATATCGTGCGTGTCGAATCTGCAAGCGAGTCGGACCAATGGCGAAACCATATATGAGCGTTCCCAAAACAGTCAGTACAATCAGTAGCGATATGGTGAGAAACGGCTTGAAATGTCGGTCGAGTCGGCACCACCGGCCTATTCCGGCAATCAATGCCAGTAGGATGCCGACGGTGATGAGGCAGATGGTGAAAACCATCGTAAGCTGCTTGACGTGGTCGGCCGTGGTGCTGTACGATTCGTTTATTGAAAGGGCGGCCAGCCATAGGCTACAGGCTAGGGCAGGTATGAATAGCGCAAATTTCCAACACCTCTTTTCCAGTTTCTTTTTCCAGCAAGCCCATATAATTACGGGAGGAAAGAGAAGCAGGCATATCAGAAACGGAAGAATGCGCGTAATCATGTGCTTGGCTTATTGGTGGTTCAACGACGAATGGTCAAAAACCAAGGACTGACTTTCTCCCGACAGGAATGTCTGAGTATCGTGGCGATAAACGGACGCACCGTTGCAGAAAGTCCGTTCCACTCGCCAATGGAACGTGTGTCCCTCGAACGGAGACCAGTTGCATTTGCTCCAAATCTTATTGGGGGTGACGGTCCAACAAGTGTCCGGACGCACCAGTACCATGTCGGCTTTTTGTCCGACGCGCAAAAATCCGCGTTGCATTATTCCATAAAGCCGGGCTGGGTTGTGGCACATCAGTTCCACCATGCGCTCTATCGAAAGCACCTGCTTGCTGACCAGTTCGAGCATCGAGACTAACGAAAACTGCAAGGTTGGCATTCCCGACTTCGCTACCTTTGCTCCGCCACGCTTATCAACGATGGTGTGAGGTGCGTGGTCGGTGGCGATAGTGCGTATGAGGCCGTTCGACAGAGCCTTTCTTAGTGCCTCGCGGTCGTGAGATGTTTTGATGGAGGGGTTGCATTTGATTCGACTTCCTAAGCGTGCGTAGTCGTCGCTGCTGAACATCAGGTGCGGCACACAGGCTTCGGCGCTGACAAGCGAGTCGTCTGGGGTGAACAGACTGAGTTCGTTGGCGGTGGAAATATGAGCCACATGCAGCGGCTTTTGGTATCGGCGTGCAAGGGCGATGGCTTGCTGCGTGCTCTTATAGCAACTCTCTGCCGAACGGATGTCCGCGTGGAAACGAACATCGGGGTCGTCGCCATAAAGTGCTTGGAATTGAGCCATATTATGGCGAATGACGGACGAGTCCTCGCAATGGGCAACGATGCCAATCGGACTGTTCTTGAAGACTTTTTCCTGAATCGGAAGGTCTTCAATCTGCATGTTTCCCGTAGAGGAGCCGAAGAAGAGTTTTATTCCGGCAATTTGGTCGGTAGGCAAGTCGGCCAGACAGTCAGCATTTTGCTTGCTGGCGCCAAAGAAAAATCCGTAGTTCACGATGCATTTTTCTTGTGCCAGTTGTTTTTTCAGTTCGAGCGCTTCGGTTGTGGTTGTCTCGGGCAGGGTGTTGGGCATGTCCAATACAGATGTCACTCCGCCCGATGCGGCTGCTCGGCTCTCGCTGCCGAAATCGGCCTTGGCTGTAAGGCCCGGCTCGCGAAAATGTACGTGTCCGTCAATGATTCCGGGGAGAAGATAGCAGCCGGAAGCATCAATTTGCTCCACGTCGCTGTATTGTGCGTGGGGAAGACAGCCTTCGGCAACGGCTGCAATATGGTCGTCCTCTACAACGATATATCCCACGAAGGAACGACCCTCGTTTACGATGGTGGCGTTGTGGATGACAAATGTTTGTCTCATGTCGTGGCAACCTAAATAGTTGGACCTGATGATTGAACGGAGTGGCGAGCCTATTGGCGAGGCTTTATTTTTCCGAAGAGTGAGGCGAAACGCAGCCGGATAACGCCGAAGAGTGCTTCGCTAAAGATTCCGCCGCTCATCTTGCTCGTGCCTTCCTGGCGGTTTACGAAAACGACGGGCACTTCCTTGATTTTGAATCCAAGCCTTAGCGTGGTGTATTTCATCTCAATCTGGAATGCGTAGCCCTTAAACCGAATATTCGCCAGATCGATGGTTTCAAGCACCTTGCGCTTGTAGCATACAAATCCGGCCGTAGTGTCGCGCAATTTGATACCCAACACGATGCGCACGTACATCGAGGCATAGTAACTCATAAGGATTCGTCCCATGGGCCAGTTGACTACATTCACACCACTCACGTAGCGCGAGCCGACCGACATATCGAAGCCTTCGGTTGCACAGGCCTCGTAGAGCGGAATAAGGTCGTTCGGATTGTGACTAAAGTCCGCATCCATTTCAAAGATATAGTCGTATTTGTGAGCGATGGCCCATTCGAAGCCGGCAATATAGGCCGTACCCAGTCCGAGTTTGCCGCTGCGCTCTATCAAGAACAGTTCGTCGGCGAAGTCTGTCGTTTGAAGCCGTTTCACTACGTCGGCCGTGCCATCGGGGGACCCGTCGTCGATTATAAGTATGTCGAACTTCTTCGGCAGTGACTTTACGGCACGAATAATCTTCTCAATATTTTCAATCTCGTTGTAAGTGGGAATGATGATTATGCTATCGCTCATGACAAATGGGATGTTTGTTGGGTTAACTATACAAAATTAAAGGTTTGTAAGTTGTTTTTCCCCTCAAACAATGGAAAAAATGCGGCCAATAAGTTTTTTTAATAAAATTGTCTTGAAACAGTGGCATGCCGTTGTTAATTTTACCTTTGAAATATATACTTTACTACAATGAATAATCTGAGACTTACGTTTAGCGCAGTTTTATTTTTGATGGTCGGTGCCGTGATGGCGCAGGACTATCAGATTGACGGCACCTATAGCAAGGAAGGGGCCGTAGTCTATCTGGCCAATCAGCAGGCGGCTCGCGGTGCCCAGCCCGACAGTGCCGTGGTAAGAAACGGCCGATTTTCGTTCAAGGGCAATGCCGACGGAAAGGTGTTTGCCAAGATTATCAATAAAAACGGCTATCCAAGCGGACTGACTCTCTTGTTGGACGGACCGATGACTGTGGACCTTGACACCTACAAGGTAAGCGGCTCGGAAGAGAACAACCTGCTAAACAAGTATATGCTTGAGTTGCTGGGCCCGAACCAAGGTATCAACGACCTGCAGGAGCGCGCTTCGAAAATGTCGCGCGAAGAAATGGAGAAAGGGCGGGAGCAATTGGAGCGCGACTACGATTCGCTGATGACGGCCGGACTTGCTATCATGGAGAAGGCCGTTGAAGAGAATCAGTCGTATATCTTCCCGGCCTGGTTCCTCTATAAAAATTACTTTTACTTTGACCGCGCCAAACTGATTGCCTATGCCGACAACGGTGCCGCCTATATGAAGACGCCGTTGCTGGAGCCGATTACGAAGAATATCGATGGCTGGCGTCGGTCCCTGCCTGGAAAAGCCTTCACCGATATTGAGGAACCCGACCCGAACGGTGAGATGCACAAACTGTCGGAATATGTGGGCAATGGCAATTATGTGCTGATTGACTTCTGGGCAAGTTGGTGCGGGCCGTGTATGCGCGAGATGCCCAATGTCAAGGCTCTCTACGAAAAGTATCATGCAAAAGGCTTCGACATCGTTGGCCTGAGTTTCGACCGCGATAAGAAGGCGTGGTTGGGAGCTATAGACAGAATGAAACTGCCGTGGCATCATCTGTCAGACTTGGCATTTTGGAACACGAAAGCAGCGAAGACCTACGGCGTAATGTCGATTCCGTTCACGCTGCTCGTCGGACCGGATGGCACCATAGTTGCCGCCAACCTGACGGGTGAGGACTTGGCCGCCAAACTAAGCGAACTCTACGACAAGTAGTCTGTCGGTATATAGACAAAGCGGCGCCTGTGCAACTGCATAGGTGCCGCTTCTTGTTGGATAGGGGTGTCTATAGACAGGTGGCGCGATGTTGCAGCAGTCCATCGAGAACGACGAGCGCGGCCATAGCCTCGACCACCGCTACGGCTCTCGGAACGACGCACACATCATGGCGTCCGCTGATTTCTATAATGGTCGGTTCGTGCGCCACGGTGAGTGTGGTCTGCGGCATAGCGATGGAGGCCACGGGCTTGAATGCCACGCGAAAATAAATGGGTTCTCCGTTGGAAATGCCGCCTTGGATGCCTCCGCTATGGTTGGTTTTTGTGTGCACTTCGCTATGGGCCAGCACAAAAGCGTCGTTCATCTCGCTGCCACGACCATGGGCCATGTCGAAACCGCCGCCATAGTCAAAGCCTTTGACAGAGGGGATGGACAGCATGGCCGAAGCGAGCGCGGCTTGCAACTTGCCGTAGACGGGTTCGCCTATGCCGGCCGGACATCCCTCGACGACGCAGGTGACAATGCCGCCGGCACTGTCGTGCCCGTCCTTGACCTGTTGCAGGTAGTCGTACATCTTTGCCGCCGTCTCGGCATCGGGGCAGCGCATCTCGTTGGCATCGGCCTGTTCGAGGTCGTAGTGCGTATAGTCGTGGTTCAGTTCTATCGGTCCGATAGCCGAGGTGAAGGCTTTTATGCGGATGTTTTTCTGTTGCAGAGCCATTTTGGCCAGTGCTCCGGCAACTACGCGGGCAAGGGTCTCTCGCGCCGAGGCTCTTCCGCCGCCTCGCGGGTCGCGGATGCCGTATTTCGCTTTGTAGGTATAGTCGGCGTGCGACGGCCGATAGGCATAGTGGAGGCTGTCATAGTCGGCCGGCCGCTGGTTCGTGTTGCGAACGATGAACGCGATAGGGGTGCCGAGCGACTTTCCGTTGTAGATGCCCGACAGAAACTCTATTTCGTCCGTTTCCTTCCGGCTTGATGAGAAATGCGACTGTCCGGTGGCTCGCTTTCTTACTTCAGCGTCCACAAATGCCTTGTCGATGGCTATGCCGGCAGGGTAGCCGTCGAGCACGCCACCTATGGCGGCGCCGTGGCTCTCGCCGAAGGTGGTCAGTTGCAATATGCGACCGAAGGTGTTGCTCATCGTGCGGGTTGCCAGGTCAGTTGTCGTCGTGGTGATGGTGGCAATGGTGGTGGCCTTCGCCGTGGTGTTCGCAGCCGTCCTTATGGTGGTGACAGCAATCGCCGTCGTGGTGGTGGCATTCGCCGTCTTCGTCGTGGCAGCCACAGTGGCATCCGTCGCCTTGAAGCATCTGTATCATGCCTTCGAGTTCGTCTTTTGTGGCAGGACGCGACTCAACGACTTCGCCCGTAAAGTGGAGCGAGAATCCGGCCAGCGGATGGTTGAGGTCGATAGTGACCGTGTCGTCGCCCACGGCGGTTACCTCGCCTTGGAAGCGGAGTCCGTCTTCGTTGACCAAGGGGATGACGTTGCCCAAATATATGTTTTGGCTGTCGAAGTGTCCGTCGATTTCAAACATGCTCTTGTCGAGGGCTACGACGTGCTTGTCTTCGTATTCGCCATAGGCTTCGGCCGGCGAAAGGGTGAAGTCGAACTGGTCGCCCTTGTTCAGCGGCAGAATCTTTGCCTCGAAGGCTTCGAGGGTAATGCCGAGTTGGCTGATAAACTGGAACGGTGCGTTTACGGTGGCTTCCTCGACGAGTTCTTCTGCTTGGTCGGCGTTGAAGGAATAGAGGCGGTAGGCCACGGTAATGAGTTTGGGTTCGTTTGTATTCATGTGCAAGTTGGTTATAGGCAAAAATACGTGGGTTTGCTAATAGAGTTTCAGTTCAAGACTGTTGCAGAAGTCTCGTACGGCAGGGTATTCTTTTTTTATTGCATCGAACACTTCGGCCCGGGTTATGGGACGGGTCGATGCATCGTGTTCTACTTGTTCGATGCGCAGTCTTATCTTGCTGTTGTTTAGGTTTTTGTGGAAATACTGTTCGATTTCTGGTTTAATTCGATTGAAATCGTTCAGTACCCATTCGTTGCTGACCTTGACAAGTACTTCCTCGGTGCCTACAAGCGTGGGCTGTATGATTTTCATGCGGCCTTGCAGGGCCGATTCTTCTTGCGGCAGGTTGAGATAATAGTTCACCCACTGCGAACGCATTTCTTCTTCGGTAAACGGGCTGTCGTCTGGTGCCGGTGTCGGTTGCGACGAGCCGGTAGTGCTGAGGGAGGCGTCGGATGCGCTATTGCCCGGCCGGTTGCCCTTTAGCGAGATGCTCCGGCTGATAGTGCCGGGCCTTGAGGGCTGGGGGGCGACAGGCTTCGGCTTCGGTGCGTCCGGTGCGGAAGCCTTTGAGGCGGGTTCGGACTTGGGTGACGGGGATGGGGTGGCCTGTGCTTTTTGTGTGGCGGTCTTGGCTAGTGGTTTAAGTCTTCGTGTAGGGCCAAGCCCCGACGAGGGGTCTGCATCGGCTTGCTCAATTTGTGCCAGTTCGATAAGGGCCAGTTCGACGGTGAGCCGCTTGTTCCGGCTTGTGCGGTACTGGGCGTCGCAGTCGCTGCAGATTTTTATGGCCTTATAAAGGAAGCGCGGATTGCAGCGATTGGCTTGTTCGTGGTAGCGATTGCGTACGTCGTCGCTCACTTCGAGCAGCGGCAATGTTTCCTTGTCGCGTGCCACGAGCAGATTGCGGAAGTGCGAGGCAAGTCCGCCTATGTATTGCTGGGCATCGAAGCCTTTGTTGAGAATCTCGTTGAGCGTGAGCAGGGCACTCTTGTAGTCGATGCGAAGGAAGTCGTCGGTGGCTTTGAAATAGTATTCGTAGTCGAGAATATTGAGGTCTTCGATGACGGTGTTATAGGTCACCTTTCCCTGCGAGTAGTTGCACACCTGGTCGAATATGGAGAGGGCGTCGCGCATGCCGCCGTCGGCCTTCTGGGCTATGAGGTGGAGCGCTGCGTCTTCGGCTTCGATGTCTTCCTGCTTGGCCACGTAGCGCAGGTGCCCGATGATGTCGCCCAGGTCCATGCGCTGGAAGTCGTAGATTTGGCAGCGCGACAGGATGGTGGGGATTACCTTGTGCTTCTCGGTGGTGGCCATGATGAAGATTACGTGGGCAGGCGGTTCCTCGAGCGTCTTCAGGAATGCGTTAAAGGCGGCCTGCGACAGCATGTGCACCTCGTCGATGATGAATACCTTGTAGCGGCCTATCTGCGGGGGAATGTTCACTCGCTCTACGATGGAGCGGATGTCGTTTATGGAATTGTTCGACGCCGCGTCGAGTTCGAAGATGTTCATCGAGCGGTTTTCGTTGAAGGCCTTGCAGCTTTCGCATTCGTTGCAGGCTTCTCCGTCGGCCGAAAGGTTGAAGCAGTTGATGGTCTTGGCGAAGATGCGTGCGCAAGTAGTCTTTCCCACGCCGCGCGGTCCGCAGAACAGGTAGGCATGGGCCAGTTTGCCGCTGGCTATCGCGTTCTTGAGCGTTTGCGTAAGGGCATGCTGGCCGACCACGCTTTCAAAGGTCTGCGGGCGGTATTTCCGGGCTGATACGATATAGTTGTCCATGCGTAGTGTGTTTGAATAGCGAATTTACACACTCTTTTGTGAGTGACCAAATATGCGGCGGGATGAATTGTGCGATGTGTCGGAAAAATTGCATAATACCATCGCGAAATGGCATTATGTAATTTGAAAATCGCATTATGCAATTCTGAAATCGCATTATGCAATTTGTGCGTTCCATAATGGGACGTGCCGGGCGGACTGCGTTGAGCGAAAATTTGCTACTTTTGTGGGCAGAAACGATTGTGAGATGGCAAGGCAGAACGTTTATGTCCACTTTCCTTTTTGTCGGAGCCGGTGCGCCTACTGCGATTTCTACAGCACGCTCTTGGGTGCCGACGTGCAGCATCGCTATGTCGATGCGCTGTGCCGCGAGGCCGAGGCGCGTATCAGCGGCGAGGTGCAGCATGTCTATGTGGGCGGTGGCACTCCCTCGCTGATGTGTCCCGACGACATGGGGCGGCTGATGGGGGTGTTGTCAGAGCGGGGCCGCCGACTGCAGCCTTCGGAGTGTACCATAGAGGCCAACCCCGACGACATCAGTGCCGACTGGCTGCGCCATGCCCGGACGGCCGGATTCAACCGTGTGAGTCTCGGCGTGCAGAGTTTCAACGACGACGTGCTGCGCTTTGTGGGCCGACGCCATAGTGCGACGGCTGCCCGGAAGGCGGCTGCACTGGCGCTCGACCTGGTGGGCAATGTGAGCATCGACCTTATCTACGGGCTTCCCTTGCAGACGGTCGACGACTTCCGTCGTGACGTGGAGACGGCCATTGCCATGGGCGTGCCGCATATCTCGGCCTATGCGCTGACCTACGAGGAAGGCACGCGGCTATGGAGGCTGCGGCACGAGGGCAGTCTGACCGAGACGTCCGACGAGGCGGAGTGGGAGATGTACGACCTGCTGATGAATCGGCTCGCCGATGCCGGCTACGAGCACTATGAGATTTCCAATTTTGCCAAGCCCGGCTATGTCGCCAAGCACAACAGCGGCTACTGGGACGGCACTTTCTACGTGGGACTCGGTGCGGCGGCCCATTCGTACGATGGGGCGTGCCGGCGCTGGAATGTGGCCGATGTGGCGCAGTATGTGGCAGCGGACGGGCAGCCGTATTTCGAACTGGAGATGCTTACCGACCAGATGCGCTACGAGGAACTGCTGATGACGCGCCTTCGCACGCGTCGCGGCCTTCGTCTGGCCGACGTGCCCGAGCCTTTTCGGCCGCAACTCGACCAAAAAAAGGTTCCCCACCTTGCGGCAGGGAACCTGGAGGAGGCGGATGGCACGCTGCGCCTTACGCGCAAAGGCCTGTTCCGCAGCGACGACGTGTTGTCGGACTTATTCTGAGGTTTCGTTTTTGGCGGAGTCGGGCGTCACAAGCTTATAGCCCTTGCCGTGAATATTGATGATTTCGACGCTTGGGTCGTCTTGCAGCAATTTGCGCAGTTTGGTGATATAGACGTCCATAGAGCGGGCGTTGAAGAAATTATCGTCCACCCAGATGGTCTTAAGGGCGAGGCTGCGATAGAGTATGTCGTTCATGTGGACGCATAGCAGCGCGAGCAGTTCGTTCTCTTTGGTGGTCAGGCGCACTTGTTTTCCGTTGCGCTCCAATACTTGCTTCTGCGTGTCGAATAGGAACGAGCCCAGGTGGTACTGTGTCTGCTCGTTGTGGTGACGGCCTTTTACGCGACGGAACACGGCCTCGATGCGCATCATGAGTTCTTCCATGGAGAAAGGCTTGGTCAGATAGTCGTCGGCACCGATTTTGAAGCCCTCGAGAATATCCTCTTTGAGCGTCTTGGCAGTGAGGAAAATGATAGGAACCTCCTCGTTGTTGAGGCGAATCTCCTTGGCCAGCGTGAAACCGTCCTTTTTGGGCATCATCACGTCGAAGATGCAGAGGTCGTAGTGGTTCTCGTTGAAGGCATAGAGTCCTTGCTCGCCATCGGGGTAGAGGTCGGTGTCGTAACCTTTGGCCTGCATGTATTCACGGAGCAGCATGCCCAGATTCTCGTCGTCCTCGCAGAGAAGAATCTTCTGTCGGTTGTTGGGAGTGTTGTTTAGCATAATGGTAGGGTTTTATTGATTTGTTTGATTATTCTTCGGGTCTATTGGCTGATGAGCGGAAGCGAGATGACAAAGCGACTGCCTTTTCCGACTTCGCTCTCAACGTGTATGTGGCCGTTGTGGTTGAGCACCACCTTTTTGACGTATGCCAGGCCTAAGCCGAATCCTTTCACGTCGTGTCGGTTGCCCGTATGCGACCGATAGAACTTCTCGAACACGCGTTTCACGTCGTCGCTCTTTATGCCGATGCCGTTGTCGGATATGGCAATGTTGATGTGCTTGCCCTGGTTGGCGGTCGTTATGTTAAGTTGCAGCTGGCGTTCATTGTCGCGATACTTGACAGCATTCTCAAGCAGGTTGAATATGAGGTTCGTCAGGTGGACTTCATCGCCGTAAACAACGCTTTCCTCGGCGTTCAGGTTGACCGTAATGTCGCCCCCGATGGAAGAAACCTTCAGCCGGAACGAATCTACGCCGTTGTTGATGATGGCGTGCATATCGACTTCCTCCATCCTAAAGGTGCCGCGATTTTCCTCGAACATCGACATCTGCAGTACCTTCTCCACCTGGAAGCGCAGGCGGCGAGTCTCCTCGGTGATAGTGTGGGAGATGTGCTTGAACATGGTTTCCGACTTGGTGATAGAACTGTCGCCCAGCATCTGCGCAGCCAGCGAGATGGTGGATATTGGCGTCTTGAACTCGTGCGTCATGTTGTTGACGAAATCCGTCTTCATTTCGCTCAGTTTCTTTTGGCGGAAAATGATGTAGATAGTGTAGGAAAACACAATCAGCAAGAAGAGCGTGAACAAGATAGCGGGAATCAGGAAGCGGATGTTCGAAAGCAGATAGGAGTGCAGGCTGGGGAAGTGTACGATAAGCGTGCCGACCTGTTCGGGCGTGCTGTTGGCGAAAAGGGTTTGCGGATAGGAATACTGCAAGCCCTTGTCGTTGTAGTCGGGGCAGATAGAAACCGTGTCGCCCTCGTTGTCGAGCACTACGTAGTGGTATTGCAGATGTTCGATATCGATGCCGCAATGCTTGAGTTCGGCTTTCAGATAAGAGTCGAGTTGCTTGGTCCGCTCGGACAGGGGTTCGTCGTCGTCGATATAGAGCGACGAATAGATTACTTCCTCCAACAGGTTCTTATGTTGTAGGTATTTGGCGAGGAACTCACTCTGGCGTTTCTGCAGGTAGGATTCTTTTTTCCCGGATGACTGCAGTGCCAGTTGCTGCGACGCATTTCCAGGCAGGGAGGTCAGGTTTTTCGGCCAGATGCCTATGCTGTCGTTTGCGAGGAACTCTTCTTTGTCCTTCTCCGACATGGAATTTTGAAGCAAGCCCTTGGCTTCGTCAATTTCCAGGCGGTGTGCCACCATCCACAAACCACGTTTCACGTTTTCGTCAAATTGTTCTTTGCGAAGGTGTATGGTTTCCTGGAAATAGCGCGTTTGTATGTATAGCAACGACAGGAACGAAAATGCCATTGCTAATGCGATAAACCAAATGGTGGATTTTCTCATCTTGTAGCGTAGTGAAGGATGCTATTGCTACAAAGTTTGATTTTTTTGCGCGTATAGGAGCCGGAAAATTTAAGGAAATCCGCGCAATTTTCTAAATTTTAACATTTGTTGAAACAAATGTGCGTCGCTACGACAACTATCTGCCGAGACAGAAGTCGTTCCAACGAAAGCGCAGACTAGTTGTCGGCCGATGAAGAACTGGGCAGGACGGGCTTCAGTATATGCGTCTCCTTGCGATAGCGGCTGTTCTTGGGCGGCACGGGACTTGGCGTGTACGACTCGACCGACTTGCTGACCGACACGTGCCCGCCGTATTGCTGAAACCTTATGAGGATGCTCTCCACATAGTCCACCGTCTGGCTGCCAATCATGTAGCCGTTGCGGACCACGGGGTCCAAATAGAAACGCGACTCTTGCAGTCCGAGAATGTAGGGTCGGATGCCTGCCCAGGTATTGGGGTTCTGTCCGTTTTTCTTAGCCAGTGCCTGCGCGTCGCGTATGTGTCCGATGCCGCCATTATAGGATGCAAGTACAAAACGGACTCGCTCTTGCGCATCGCGTATCTGGCTGAAGTTCTGATTGATTTCTGCCAAGTAGCGTGCCGCGGCCGCGATGTTTTCATTGGGGTCTTCAATCCGTGAAAGTCCCAAATGCTTCGCAGTCATAGGCATGATTTGCATTAGACCTCTTGCGCCGGCCGACGAAACGGCATTGGGGTCGAATCCGCTCTCTTGGTAGCATTGCGACGCTATCAGACGCCAGTCCCAGCCTATGGACTGGGCTGCCTTCTTAAACTGCTGGTCATAGATGGATATGATGCCTTTCTCGCGCGATAGGTAGGGCGAGCGCACCTTTCGCGTAACTCTTGGGCGTGTTATGGCCGTGGCTGCCTTTTCTATCTGGCTGAAAGTGTCCTTAGTCAGGTTGGCGTACCAGGTGTCGAGTTCTTTTTTCAAATCCTTATTGTTGGGACGCACAGCCCAGGCGCACGTGTCGTTTGCATTGCCGGCCGTGAGCAGGTCATAGTGGCTGATGGTGTCGACGCTTATGGGGAACATTGCCAGGTCGATGGTGTTGTCCTGCAACTGGGTGCAGAGCTCGTGCAGGCTGTGCATGATTTCGACCCGGATACGCAGACCGTGGTTTCGGGCAAAGTTGGAGAGCAGCATGTATTGTTTGCCGCTCGCCTGGCCATTGTAGTCGAAGTAGGTGTCGGGGCCACTGATGGTGCCCACTATAAACTCGCCCGACGTCACAATGTCGTTCCATGAAATGCCGGCTGTCTCGTCGACCGTCATAGTGGGGTCGGACGACAGCAGTTTGGGTGTGTCTTTCTTGCACGAGGAAAGTGCGAGAAACACGCTTGCGACAATGAGCAGCAGGGAAAATTTGTGCACGGGCATTATAGGGCCGACAGGCAGTCGGTGCAACTTCGTTCGGCCAGATAGGGTTTGATTTCTTTTACAGCCTCCAAGTGGAGCGGATGAATGCTGTAGTCGTTGATTTCCTCCAGTGAAGCGAACTCGGAGAACAGGCATACGTGCCAAGACTCCTTGGGGTTGAGGTTGAGCGATACTTCTATGCGCTGAATGGTGGGGATGTGTGCGGGCAAGGCCTCAATCTTTGCCTTGAAGGCACGGTAGACGGTTTCGATTTCCTCTGGCGACAGGCTCGAATCTAATTTGAACTGGACGATGTGGCGGTAGTGTGGCATGGGGGGATAGTCGTTCAGGCGATTATTTCTTTTTGATGTCGAAGAAATAGGTGAGGCGTGCGCTGAGCGTGTTATGGTTGGAGCGCTCAAAGACGTCTTTCTTGCGGTTGGAAAAGATGTTTCCCAGTCCGTAATAGTAGCGCACTTCGACCGAATAGTGGCCCCGGTTGGCGTTAAACTCCAGTCCGAGACCTGCAGTGATGCCGTAGTCGAAAGGTCGTTCCAGGTCCATGCTGTATTGGGCGAACATGTCGTTGGGCCTGTCGGGATTTCCTTCACCATTGACCGTCCACTCGGCCGAACGGGTTTCCGACTCGGAGAATGCATAGCCGATTTGCGGTCCGATTACGAGGTAGCCGGCCAGTCCGCGGTCTTCTTTTCCATAGGCTAAGCGGGCCAGTATGGGCATCTGCACATAGTTGATGTGGCGCTTATAGGAGTCGGGCAGAGGCTGGCTGTTTGAGTCGATAATGTTCTCGTTCCAACCCAGTTGAGCATAGTTCAGTTCAATCTGCAAGGCGCACAGCAGTTTGAAATACTTCTCGCTGGTCACGCGAAAGGCCACGCCGGCCGTCGGACCGATGTGTTTGTTCTGCTTAATGGTGGGCGAGAAGCCGATACTATTGAAGTTGACTCCGGCCGAGGCTCCTACGGACAAAATGCGGCGCGGTTCGCCGAGTTGTGCCTGCAGCTGGACGGGAAGATAAAGGAGAAGGAGGAGAAGGATTATTTTTTTCATAGCGAAACGTCCACCTTCGGACTGATTAGGTCGATTTGCTGAGTTGGTTTATAGTGGTAGAGGAAAATGCTGTTGAGCACTTTGCCGCCAGCCTTAGATATTGGGGTGAAGGAAATGCGGCTTTGGGTTTCCTGGTAGTTGTCTGCCTGTGTGCCTTTGCCAAACAGTTTCATGCCCATATCGTAGCCGAGCAAAGCCATCTTGGGCGTGGTGGCAAGCAGGTCGGTGCGGAAGAGTTTCTTATACTCTCGTTCGACGGCTTGGGTCTGCGGGTCGTTGGCATTATAGGCCGACGTCGTGGGTATAAAGATGTCGGTTGCGTAGAGGCTCGAGTGGTCGTAGGCCTGTAGCACGTCGTTCCATTCCATAAGTCCCATGAGTGCCACTGCGCGTTGCGGATAGGACGAGTGGTATTGAATCATCTTGTTGAGCGCGTCCTTCACGTGCTCAGGTCTCGACGAGTCGGGGATGACGATAGTGGCTTTGTTTTTGGGAATAGCCGAATGCATCTGCGCGATAGGCGCATCGGCATTGAACGAGGTAAATACGATTTTGTTGGCCGTGAGCAGTTTCTTCAGTTCATTGGCCAATTCGCCGTCATCTCCTTGCGAGTAGTGCAAGAAGGTAAAGCGGTAGTCCTTGAACAATATGGGAAGCAGGTGGGCAAGCAGTTTGTTCCTGTAGTTGACAGGCGGATTGACCAGATTCACCTGTGAATGGTTTATGATGGTCTCTGCTTTCGAGGAAAAGGGTATGTAGAGCGGCGAATTGTTGGCTTCGGCGAACTGCGACAACTTGGTAAAGTGGCTGGGATATACGGGGCCGACAATCATATCTGGTTTCAGTTGAGCCAGTTCTTCGAGAATCGGGTCGATGGAATTGGCCTTCGGTGTTTCCGTATAGGTGTTTATCTGGATTCGCTGACCATCCGAGCACAGCCGATTGGCCGCCATGAGCAGACCGCGGTAGAACTCAACGCTACGAGTGCCTTCCAGACTATTTGACTCGAGCGGCAGAATGACTGCCACTTTCTTTTGCGCGCCAACGGACTGCTGTGTGTGTGGGAGAATGAGTTCCTGGCCTTCCTGCAGGGTTTCCGGCGTTACGCCAGGGTTCAATCGGAGCAGCGCATCTACGGTAGTGCCGTGCTGCACGGAGATGCGGTAGAGGGTCTCGCCCTTGCTCACTACGTGCTTTGTAGTTTGGGCCGACAGGTTAAGGCATAGGAAAAACAGAAAGCATTGAATGAAGAGCAGGCGGGTGTTATGCATTGGCTTCATGATGGCTTTTTCGGATTGGATGGGTTGTAGAGTCAGATGGATTATGGGCGAAAATACTTAAAAGCTCGTGTTTAGATGCTATTTTGTGCAAAATAATTTATGCCATAAGAAAAGATTTCGTACTTTCGTTGCAACCATATACAAGCCTGTCGTCCCGTGCCGAGGTCTGTTCCGACGCGTTGCCGTCACGGTCGCTTTCGCTGGTTTGACGGTTCGTCGCTGCCATGGGACAGGGTTGTTGCGGCATCGGTCATTGCCAATAACTTAACTTATAATACTAATTGAACTATGAAGAGATTTTTTCCTGAATCAGAGTTGATTATCAATTCAGACGGTAGTATTTTCCATTTGCATCTCAAGCCCGAAAACTTAGCCGACAATGTCATCCTCGTGGGCGACCCGGGACGCGTGCCGACAGTGGCTCAGCATTTTGAGACAACCGAGTGCGACGTGGCCAGCCGCGAGTTCCGCACCATCACCGGAACATACAAGGGAAAGAGAATAACGGTGGTTTCGACCGGAATTGGCTGCGACAACATCGATATCGTATTGAACGAACTCGATGCATGTGCCAACATTGATTTTGAAACGCGCACCGAGAAAGAAACGCTGAGAAGTCTGAACATTGTACGCATCGGCACGTGCGGGGGCCTGCAACTCTACACGCCGGAAGGCACTTTCGTGGCCAGCCAAAAGAGCATCGGCTACGACGGATTATTGAATTTCTACGCCGGCCGCAATGAAGTGTGCGACTTGGCTTTGGAAGAGGCGTTTTTGAAGCACATGGGGTGGACGGGCAATACTTGTATCGCTCATCCCTACGTGATTGATGCCGACAAGGAACTGTTGGATCGCGTGGCAGGTACCGACATGGTGCGCGGCATCACTATTGCCTGCGGCGGTTTCTTTGGCCCGCAGGGGCGCCGCCTGCGTGTGCCGCTTGCCGACCCTAATCAGAACGAGAAGGTAGAAGCATTTGAGTACGACGGTCTTAATATAACCAATTTCGAGATGGAGTCGTCGGCCGTGGCAGGTCTGTCGCGTTTGCTCGGACACCGGGCCATGACGTGCTGCATGGTAATTGCCAATCGCCGCAGCGGTAAGGCAAATCCCAACTACAAGAACAGCATCGACAGCCTCATACAGTTGGTGCTCGACCGCCTTTAGTATTCCGAATGCAAACTTATCACACCGATTCATCCTATGTATAAACCAACCCATTGGATATTGACGTGCCTGTTTGCCATAGGGCTGTCGGCCTCGGCACAGGTGCGAACCGAACAGTTGTGGGAGAAAGACTGGTTTTTCACGCACGACGACAGTCCGGCCAATAAGGACGTGAATGTGTCGGAGGCGGGATGGCAGCAGGTCCGCGTACCGCACGACTGGGCAATATACGGCCCGTTTTCCATCAGTAACGACAAGCAGAACGTGGCCATTGCGCAAGACGGGCAGACCGAGGCGATGGAGCACGCCGGCCGTACGGGAGGACTTCCGTTCGTAGGCGTAGGCTGGTATCGCAGGCACCTGTTGATTGACCGGATTGACCCGCAGCGCGACTACACGCTGGTGTTCGACGGAGCCATGAGCCAGGCTCAGGTCTACATAAACGGAGCGCTGGCAGCGGTATGGCCGTATGGCTACAACTCGTTTGTGGTCGATGCCACGCCCCATCTTCGCGCCGGAGACAACGTGGTGGCCGTGCGTCTGGAGAACCTGACCGAGAGTTCCCGTTGGTATCCCGGAGCCGGACTCTATCGCAACGTCCACTTTCTTACTACGTCCAAGGCACATGTCCCCGTATGGGGCACGCAGGTCGTTACCGAGAGGCTGACGCCTGCTTATGCCTGCCTGTCGCAGACTACCTCGCTGCAGTTGCCCATGGGTGCGAACGCCGCCGACTATCGGCTGAAAACCCAGATTAAGGATGCTGCCGGCAAGGTGGTGGCCAGCGCCGAGGGGAAGTACGACGACTACTCCGACCATAGGCTGACGCAGCATTTCGTGGTCAGCAATCCGCAGTTGTGGACGCCTTCGTCTCCCGTGCTCTATGTGTCGGAAACGAAGGTGTATGAAGGCAAGCGCTTGGTTGATACTTACACCACGCGCTTCGGTATTCGCACCACGGAAGTCCGTCAGGGCGAGGGATTTTTCCTGAACGGAGAAAAACTGAAGTTTCAGGGCGTGTGCAATCACCACGACCTCGGTCCGCTGGGTACGGCTGTCAACGAGTCGGCCATTCGCCGGCAGGTGAAGACTCTTAAGGACATGGGATGCAACGCCATTCGTACGTCGCACAATATGCCGGCTCCCGAATTGGTGCGCATCTGTGACGAGGAAGGTATGATGCTCATGCTCGAATCGTTCGACGAATGGCAGACTCCGAAGGTGCAGAACGGCTACAACCGCTTCTTCCCTGAGTGGGTGGAGCGCGACCTGACCAATCTCATACGCCAGTATCGCAACAACCCGAGTGTCGTGATGTGGTGCATCGGCAACGAGGTTTCCGACCAATGGAATGCCGAGCGAGGCCCGCGTCTTTCGTTGCAGTTGCAGCAGATATGCCACCGCGAAGACCCCACGCGTCCGGTCACGCAAGGCATGGATGCGCCCGATGCAGTGATGGCCAACGGCATGGCTGCCGTGATGGACATTCCCGGCTTTAACTACCGGCCGCACAAGTATGTGGAAAACCTGAAGCGTCTGCCTCAGAATTTCCTGTTGGGGTCAGAAACCGCTTCGACAGTCAGTTCGCGCGGCATATACAAGTTCCCGGTAGAGCGGAAGGCCATGGCAAAATACGCCGACCATCAGGCTTCCTCTTACGATGTCGAGGTTTGCGGCTGGTCGAATACGCCCGAGGACGATTTTATCCAACACGACGAACTGCCCAACACGTTGGGCGAATTCGTATGGACGGGCTACGACTATCTTGGCGAGCCTACTCCTTATTATTCCGATTGGCCCAGCCACTCCTCCTTATTCGGCATCATCGACCTGGCGGGCATTCCCAAGGACCGATACTACCTTTATCGCAGCCATTGGAACAAGTCGGCCGAGACGCTTCACATATTGCCACATTGGACGTGGCCCGGACGCGAAGGCGAGGTTACTCCGGTCTTCGTATATACCAACTATCCGACGGCCGAACTGTTCATCAACGGCAAGAGCCAGGGCAAGCGCACGAAAGACCTTAGCGTGACGATTGCCAACAGTGCCGACTCGCTCTCGACGTCGCAACTGAAACGCCAGAAGCGCTATCGACTGATGTGGATGGACACGCGCTACGAGCCAGGCGAGATACGTGTGGTTGCCTACGATAAGGACGGCCACGCCCGAGCCGAGGCTACGCTCAAGACGGCCGGCGCTCCTCACCACATCGTGTTAGAGCCCGACCGCACGCATCTGTCGGCCGACGGCCGCGACCTGTCGTTCGTGACCGTGAAAGTGGTTGACAAGGACGGAAACCTATGTCCGACGGCCGAGAACGAGATTAGTTTCACGGTTAAAGGCGCGGGCACCTACCGGGCAGGCGCCAACGGCAATCCGGCCTCGCTCGAATCGTTCCAGCGCCCGCAGATGAAAGTGTTCTCGGGTATGATGATCGCCATCGTGTCGAGCACGGAGAAAGCCGGCTCTATCGTCCTCGAAGCAAAGAGTAGGGGACTGAAGGCGGCCAAGGTGAAACTGCAGAGCAAGTAAGTCGTTCAGTCAGAACCTCTTATTCAGTTACGGAAAAAGCATTATGCAATTCGCAGATTGCATAATGCTTTTTTCATTTTGCATAATGGCATTTTTCTATTCCATTATGCCATTTTTCTATCCGATTATGGCGTCAGTCGGTGGCCGTAAGACGCTGGCGTACTGCTTCGTAGAGCAGTATGGCCGTACTGACCGACACGTTGAGCGAATCGAGTTTGCCGAGCATCGGAATACGGATGTGGGCATCGGCTGCCTCGCGCCATTGCGTGGTAAGTCCCGTTGACTCTGTTCCCATGACGATGGCCGTCGGCCTGCGCATGTCGGTGGCGTAGTAGAGTGAGGAGTCCTGCAGTTGGGCCGTGAGAATTTGTATGTGCTTGCTCTTCAGGAACGCGATGCACTCTTCCGAGGTGCACGCCACGGTGGGAACGGTGAAGAACGCGCCGATGGAACTGCGTATGAGGTTGGGATTGCAGAGGTCGGTAAGCGGGTCGCATACGATGACGGCATCGGCCTTCGCGGCGTCGGCCGAGCGCAGCACGGCTCCAAGGTTGCCGGGTTTCTCGACACTCTCGAGCACGACGATGAGCGGGTTGTCGGACAGTTGCAGTGAGGCAAGGGTGCGCGGTTGGCTGCGGACGATGGCGACCACGCCTTCGGTGCCGTCGCGATAGGCTATTTTCCGATAGACGTGGGCACTGACGAACGTGCAGCCCTGCTCGCTCGGGTAGGAGGCATAGGGGACGCGCTCGCCGGCTATGTCCGTGCACACAAAGAGACTTTCAATCGTGTGGCCGGTGGACAGGCAGTGCTCGATTTCGCGCTGGCCCTCGACCACAAAGAGTCCGGTCTTGCGACGCTCGGACGACTTTTGCTGCAGGACCATATAGCGCTTGACGCGCGGGTTTTGCGTGCTGGTGATAATCTCGTTGTTCATCGGTGCGATGCTTAGGTTGGGGCAAAGTTAGCAAATCGGCTCGGCTTGCTGGTCTGGCGTCCGTGGCAATCTGCCTATGGTACAAAAGAAAAGGGCTATTTTCGCGGTTGCTACTCATAACCCTTCCTCTAATACTTTAACTGACTTTTGAGCCGAGAGCCGGACTCGAACCGGCGACCTACTCATTACGAATGAGTCGCTCTACCAACTGAGCTATTTCGGCTTGCAATGGAAAGCGAGTGCAAAGATACAAGGTTTTTGTATATTACAAAGTTTTTTCGGCTTTCTTTTTTGCACGGACTGCATTATTGTATGCCGAGCAACTTGTGTGTCTGCAACGAAAGTGCCCATTGCGGATGGTTCAGGCAGTAGTCGATGCAGGCTTGCTGAATACGCTTGTTTTCGTCGGGGAGGCCGGTGTCGCAGGGTTGTAGGTAGCGATGGGCCGCCTCGATATGTGAATAGTCGGGAAGGCTGTCGGCGTCGGTGAACACCACTTTCAGTTCGTCGCACCGCACAATCGCAGGCTTGGCTTCGGTAGTGGCCGCGAAGGCGTCCTTGGGCGAAAGCGTCACCCAGTCGATGCCTTCGGGCAGGGGGCGGGTGCCGTTCGTCTCAATGCATACGAACTTGCCGATGCGGTGCAGTGCTTCGGTCAGTTCGGAGGTGACAAACAGGCTCGGTTCTCCGCCGGTCAGCACGACATGACGGGCCGGGAATGCCGCCACCTTGTCGGCTATGTCCGTCGCCGTAAGGTGCGAGCCGCTCTGATGGTCGGTGTCGCAGAACGGACAGGCCAGGTTGCAGCCGGAAAAGCGCACGAAGACGGAAGGCGTGCCCACGAAGAAACCTTCTCCCTGGAGCGAATAGAAAATCTCGTTTATCTTAAAGGTCGCATTCATAGACGGCCACGTTGTCCTCGGACTCTTGGAAACTAACCTTATAGCAGTTGGGAACTTGCTCGCATATCCAGCGTGCTAGATTCTCGGCCGTCGGATTGAATGGGAAGAGTTCGTTCATATACTTATGGTCGAGCGCGTCTTTAATGCGCTGGCTGATGACGGAAAAGTCAGTCACCATGCCGTTTGCGTCGAGCTGCTCGGCTTTGCAGTAGATTCGGATAATGGCATTATGGCCGTGCAGGTTGGTGCACTTGCTTTCGTAGTTGAGATTCAGTTTGTGGGCAAACGAAATCTCCAGTTGCTTTTCAATATAGTACATGTGTCTGTGGTTATGGTCGTTTTGAGAGGCTTGTCCGGCAAGGTGCCGCTACGCATGGTCGTCGGGCCACTGTAGCGTATGTATCTGGCGCAGTTCGCCGTGTAGGCTTTCGGCCTGCGCCCGGCTGACTTCAACGGAAATGTCCACTCCATCGGCGCGATGGGCGGTGTAGTCGACGCGGGCGTTGTGTTTTTTTGCGAGTCGCATGACGCGGTCCACGTCCTCGTAGGTGGCGGCGAGCCGGAGCGTGGCCGTGAGTTGGCGGCTTGTGATGCGTGCCTGCTGGAGTGCATCCTGTGCGGCCTGCTGGTAGGCTCTGCCCAGATTGGCTGCTCCGAGCGGTGTGCCGCCATAGTAGCGGACGACGGCCAGAAGGGTGTTGTGGAGGCCGAACGAATGAATTTGTCCGAGAATGGGCCTTCCGCCGGTGCCCGATGGTTCGCCGTCGTCGTTGCAGCGTTCTTCTATCTGGTCGATGCCCAGCGTGTAGGCAAAGCACACGTGGCGGGCGTCGTGGTATTTGTTTCGGAGGCTGCGCAACTGTTCCATGGCCTCGTCCTTCGTTTCAATCGGGAATGCAAAGGCAAGAAACTTGCTGCGTTTCTCGGAATAGAATCCCTCCGAAGGTTCGCTGAGTATGTGGAAGCAGTCGTCGGCCACGGCAGAGAGTGCGACGGATTAGTTGTTGAAGTAGTAGAGGAACGTGCAAACGCCGTCGAGGGCATGTTTGCGCTCGCCTTCAATCTCTATGGCAAACTTGATTTCCGTCTTGCAAATGCCGCGGAGGTTTTGGATGTCGTTGAGAACGGTCGTGAGGCGCACGCGCTGACCGGGCAGTACGGGCTGGCCGAATCGCATCTTGTCCATGCCGTAGTTGACGAGCATTTTGAGATTGTTGACTTTGACAATCTGTCCCCAGAGGTAGGGAAGGAGCGACATGGTAAGGTAGCCGTGGGCGATGGTCGACTTATAGGGGCTTTCCACCTTGGCGCGTTCCGGGTCGATATGAATCCACTGATGGTCGAGGGTGGCATCGGCGAAGAGGTTGATGCGGTCTTGTGTGACTTCGAGCCAATCGCTCTCGCCAAGAGGCTGACCGATGCGTGCGGCAAAGTCGTCGTAGGAGTTGATTATGAGTTGTTGCATGGAGTTAATGCGTTTGGTTGGTTTCTATCTGCGTGAAATCTCGTTCATGGTGAGCATGCGCACTTTCAGGTGGCTGTCCAGTTCGGCCGTAACCTGATAGTTTCCGAAGGTCTTGCCCTCGTCGTCGCGCTGTATGTACTGGTCGACGGTGAACGTGGCCTTGTAGTAGGGCTCGGGGGTGTCGATGCCTTCGCGTGTGATGACGTAGTCGCCGTTAGGGCGGAAGGCGCTGTAGTATATGTGCTCGTTGAACATCTGGTCCATCATGTTCATAACGTCGGCCTTGGTGGCATTTTTCTTCGTGAGGAAGCGCGACATGACGGGCGTGATGGTCGATGCCATGGCGTTCTGGCTGTTAGACCCGAGGTAGCGGAAGAAATTGTTCAGCACCGTCTGCACCTGTTCCTCTTCGGTGGCGGTGAGGGTGGATTTTTCGAGTTTCTCCATCAGTAGGGTGGCTTCGGCCACATAGAGGCCTTCGGGATGAACGGCGGTGTAGGCGGTGTAGGACTCAAGCGTGTTTTCCTTTTGTGCCGACACCCAGTCGAGCGAGTCTATCTTCTGGTCGCACAGGGCCAGGTAGAACGGCTCGCTACAGTTCTTGCGGAAATGCTGAAAACTGACGATGTTCGACGACTGGCGTATTTTCATCCAGGCCTCTTCTACGGTTTTCAGTTGTTCGTAGCGTTCTTTTACGACGGCCTGGTGCTCGCTTTGGGGGAAGCGTTCAAGAAACGAAGCGAAGTCGGCACTCGAATTGCTCGACTGAAGTGCTTCGAAGGCTTCTGCCTCTTGTTGTTCCTGATGCTTATACTGCAGGAAGAAATAGACGCCGATGCCGATGGCTGCGATAGCCAGGATGGCACCGACGATAAGTGTGGCGGCGCAGCCCTTGCTCTTTCCGCGCTTGGCGGACTGCGGCTGGGGCTGTTCCTGCGGGGTTAGTTCTTCTTCAAACTGTCGCATTTCTGTCGGGGTGTGGTGAGAATGGAAAATGGGATTATGGAATTTGAAAATCCGCTTATGCAACTGGCGGATTGCATAATGCAGTTTGTCGGTTGCATAGTGCAATTTGTGCCGTGCATGACGGGCTTCGGAAATTTGTCTGTTAGATGGGGGAAGGGCAGTCGGGTTTAATGTCCGTGGGCAGACGGTTACGTGCGGGCTATTCGGCTACGTCTTCGTCTGCCTCGGAAGCCACGGTGTAGGGCTTATAGGAGAACTCGTTCTCGTGGATGTATACGATGCGGGCAATGTTCTTCTTGTTGCGCCGCTGGGTGATTTTGGCCAGTTTCTTGTTGAGTGCTTTCTCGTCGGTGTCGAAGAGCGTGGCGCAAATGGCATTCTGGATGCCGGCAGCCTCCATGTGGTTTTTCAGTTGGAGGGAGTAGAACGTCCGATTCTCCAGAAAACCGGTTTTAGGCTCGAGGGTGACGTCGGAAAGGCTCTGTATGGGGGTTATGTAGAGCGTGCTGTCGTTGAGACTGATGCCCACGCCCATCAGATAGACCTGCTTGGGAGCGGCCTTGGGTTTCTTGGCAAAGCCCTGGAGGCAGAGGACGGCAAGAAGGCAGAACAAAATGGTTTTCTTCATGTGTGTATGTGTTTTGGCGGGTTACTTATTATAGCGCTTGATGTAGGTGTCGGCCGTCGTGTCTCCGAGTGCGCGTGCCTTGTTGAGATGGTCGAGGGCCTTGGCTCGCTGCTTGGTCTCGCCGTAGGCTATGCCGAGAATCTTATGGCAGTCGGCGTCGTCGGGGCGTTGGTCGACGAGTTGTCTGGCTTTTGCAATGACATCTTCGTACATGCCGACCTGCATGAGTAGCAGCGCTTCTTCGATGCCGTATTCGAAGGCTTGGTTTCGCGAGGCGATGGTCTGGGCGTACATGATGTCGGAGAGTGCCTGCTGGTACATGCGGGCCGCTTTCTCGCACTGCATGCGCAGGTAGTAGAATTGCGCACTGAGGTTCGACGGTCCGAGTGCTTTTTCGTATTCGTTGAGGTCGTTGACAGCTGCGCGGTATTTTCCCATCTTCATCTCATACTGTGCGCGGGCAAAGACATATTGCGCGGCACCCACGGAGTAGGGTTTCTCCAGTCGGACTACGCAACTGTCGAGCAGGGTGAGCACGCCGGCAGAGTCGGTGTGCGTGGCATCGAGTGCCTGCGCCGCGTCGAAATAGGTCTCGGCCGAGGCGATGGGCGACTGGTTCACCTGCATGTAGAGGCGATAGGCGTCGGAGAACTTGTTTTGCGCATAGAGGCAACGTGCCTGCTGGTTGAGATAGACGGGGTTGGGGTTGATACGATAGGCGGCGGCAGCCTCTTCGGCGGCCCGGTCGAGCGACCAATAGGACGTGGGACGCTGCACATTGACCGTGTTGAACATGGTGCGGCTCAACTGATAGTGCACATCCTCGGGGCGTACGCCGGCAGTGTTCTTTTCGGCTATGGAGAGGGCCGTGGCGTAGTCGTCGTTGGCGCGTGCGTAGTCAGTGTGCTGCGCGAAGAACGAAGCCCGGTTCATGTAGCCCTCGGCATTGTTGGGGTAGCGTGCCACATAGTCGTGGAGCATCGTGGCCGTCACCAGCGAATCGGAGGGATTGAGGAAATAGAGGAAGGCCGTGGCGTCGGCTTCCGTTTCGGGCAGCGCCTTGGCAATGTGAATATGGTTGAGTTCGTCGTTGAGGGCGCTCACCGAACTGATAGTGAGCGACTGGACGAAGCGGGCATCGAGAGCGCATGCCGAAGAGGCATTTCGTGCCACGTTCTCCTGAATGATGGCCACCACATCGCCGTTTGCGTTGAGAAGCGGCAGACCGAAGAGTTCGGCCCGGTTGGGCGCGGCCAGTTCATAGTATTGATAGTCGTTGTATGGGCTGGCCTTGCTGACGGTGGTAGCAGTGGTGGCGGCGCCACTTTTGCCGGCCGTTGGATAGTAGACGCGTGCACCGCTCGAAGGCATCTGCGTGGCTACGCTGAGGGGGGCCATGCTTTTGGCATCGTCGATGGTGAACTTGACCACGTCGCTCGCGCTGTTGGCACCCAGTATGCGACCTACAGCGTGCTTCTTTCCCTTCGAATCGGTAATCTCGGCGCGGTAGGCATCGCGAAACAGGCTGTAGGGAGCCACTCCCGTGCCATTGCTGCCGACCAAGAAGCCGTTGCCCGTATGCAGCACCGTACCGTCTTTCTGGTAGGTGGTCACTTGAAAGACTGCCTGACGAGGGTCTTTGGCGGCCTGGGCGAAAATGCTCGTGAAGCCGATGAGCAGGGTTAGGAGTATGATTTTCTTCATAGTTGGTCGGATTGGTGGGATAAGAGTGATTTCGCGTTGTCGATGGCGGCCTGCGTGAGCGACTCGCCGGAGAGCATGTTGGCTATTTCCGTGACGCGCGACTTGTCGGAAAGTTTTTCGATGTGCGAGGAAACGGCTTCGGCCGAGTCGGCTTTGTAGACGCGGAAGTGGTGTTTGCCCCAGGCTGCTATTTGCGGCAGATGGGTGATGCATATAACCTGCCGGCAAGTGGCCATGCGGTCCATTTCCAATGCCATTTTTTCGGCCATGGAACCCGATACGCCGCTGTCAATCTCGTCAAAGATGATGGTGGGCAGGTTTTTCTGCGTGGACATGAACGATTTGAGTGCAAGCATCAGTCGCGACGTTTCGCCGCCGGATGCAATTTGTGTCACGTTCTGTGGGCTGACGGCCTTGTTGAAACTAAACAGCAGGGTGATGGCGTCGTATCCGTTTGCGGCAGGCTCGTCGGTGCGTTGAAAGTCGAACTTGACGACGGCATGCGGCATGCCCAGTTGCTGAATCTTCAGCAGGATTTCTTTTTCTACTTTTGCGGCCACGGCTTGGCGGCTCTTAGTGAGTGCCAATCCTGCCGCCTCGACCTCTGCAAGCGACAAGCGCAGTTGTTTCTCGGCTTGCTGTAGGTTTTCGCTATAGTCGTCGATGGCGTTCAGTCGGCTTTCGAGTTGCTGCCTTATGGCGCAGAGTTCGGCCACGGTGGTGGCGTTGTGTCGCTTAAGGAGCGAGTAGAGGGCGTCGAGACGTTCCTGGACGAAGGCAAGGCGTTTGGGGTCGAGGTCCACTTCGTCGGCCTGATTTTCGATTTCTGCCACGATGTCGTCCAGTTCGATGCGCACGGAGGCAAGGCGTTCGGACAGCGACTGCGCGTTGGGATAGACGGCGGCAATGTGTTGCAGGCTGTTTTCGCTGTCGCGTAGCATGGCCAGCGTGTCTTGCTGTCCGGTCAGTTGCTGAAGGCTGTCGTAGAGATGCTGTTTGATTTCGCTTGCATGCTCGAGCAGGTTGCTTTCCTCTTCGAGTGCTTCGAGTTCGTCGGGCTGCAAGTCGGCCTCGGCGAGTTGCTGGTGCTGAAACCGCAGAAATTCCTCTTCCTTGAGGTTCTTTTCGCTTTCGGTCTTGAGCCGGTTGAGTTGTTCTACGCAGTCGCGCCAGGCAGCATAGGCTTTTGCGTAGTCGTTAATTTGTTTTTGGGGGATAATGGCATCGAGCGTCTGCAGGAGAAAGTGATGCTGTCCCAGGAGCAGGTTCTGATGCTGCGAATGAATGTCGATGAGTTGTTCGGAGAGTTTCTTCAGAAATGCCACCGTTGCGGGCGAGTCGTTGACAAAGGCGCGGTTCTTGCCTGTAGCCATGAATTCGCGGCGCACAATGCAGGTGGGCTCGACGTCGTAGCCTTCTTCTTCGAGAAGCAGTAGGGTTGATTGGCTCAAATCGGCGAACTCGGCTTCTACCACACACTTCGCGGCACCTTGCTTTATGATGCGTGCTTCCGGTTTGCCACCTGCCAGCAAGTTGAGGGCACCAAGCAGAATGCTCTTGCCTGCACCCGTTTCGCCGGTAATGACTGTGAGCCCATCCGATAAATCTACGTCGAGATTTTCGATGAGTGCATAGTTGGATATGTGTAGGTGTTGAAGCATGGCTAGTTGAGAATCTCGCTCCACTCAGACGATTTCGATGCGTTGATATTGAGGAGCGTCTCTACGACTTTCTCGCGTTCGGACATGGAACCCTTTTTCTTGAAGATTTGGACGATTTCGTCCGACTTGTATTCGGTAAAGAGTTCGGGCAACTGCGACAGCGGCTTGTCGGCATGTGCTTCGCCGAGCAATGCGATGGCATCGGCAATGGCAGCACGGCCACGCTCGGAGTTCTCAGCCATGGTGTCGAGTCCGTCGCGGAAGTATTTGTACTGAAGTCTGCGCCACGGTTCCATGCCGCTGTCCAGGATGTCGTTGATGATGGTGTAGCGGCTTTTCAGATTGCCGAAAGCCTTCCATCCACTCGACGACAGGTTCTGCGCATTATTGACGATGGTGCGAGCCGTTTCCAAATACTCTGTACCTCCGAGCGGCGCCATGGCATCTTCGTCGATGCCGATAATCAGATAGATGTAGTAGGCCACCAGTGCAGTCAGCTCGTTGTCGATGAGGTCGGCGCGGAAATCAAGTTTGTCGAATTCCTGGTAGTTGAAGGTGAACGTGTCGTCTTGATTGCTGAACAGGGTGGTGGTATAGCCCGAGTTGTAGACTGGACGCGTGGCCTGGACGCGCAGCACGCATTCGAAGCGCTTGTCGGCCTCAATGTAGTTTTCCACCGTAATATTGAAGACGCAGTTGATGCGTTCGTTGCGGCGGAATTGCATGTTGGTCCACTGGCGATTATTGATAAAGTCGAGGAGCGACTTCTGCAAGTCTTGGAAAACGGCGTTCGACGACTGGTCAACCTTAAGGTGTGTGACGACAACTTGGGCGTTTATCTCCTGGGCATGAAGTAATGGGCACACACAAAAGTATGCGCCCATTACGATAAGGATTTTGCGGATGAGTTGTGCCACGGTGTCGAAGGATTAGTGGGCAAGCATCATGGGCATGATAAGCATCAGCGACTCTACGTCGGGCTGATTCTCTACGGGCACGATGATTCCCGCACGGCTGGCGTCTGCAAGTTGCAGCACAATTTCTTCTGCCTGGATGTTGTTTACTACGTCGAGCAGGTTCGGACCTTTAAAGCCGATGCTGATGGGAGTGCCGTTGTAGTCGCATAGGAGCGATTCGTTGGCCGACATAGAATAGTCAGTGTCCTGCGAAGACATGGTGAGTTTGCTGTTGCCAATCTCCAGCTTAATCAGTCCGCTGGCCACGTTGGAGAAGATGTAGATGCGACGAAGTGCGGCAATCAGGGCTTCGCGATTAACGGTGGCGTGGTTCGGATTGTCTTGCGGGATGACGCGCGTATAGTCGGGATAGCGTCCTTCGGTCAGGCGGCTGTGGAACTCGAAGTTCTCGCTCTTGAACGTGGCATTGCGCTCGGTGAACGATATTTCTACGTTTCCGCTTTCCTTGGAGAAGATGTTCTTAATCAGTCCGCACGGTTTCTTGGGAAGGATGAATCCGCCGGTAGTGTCATTGCCGACATTGAGCACTTTGTTGCAGGCTAGTTTCAGACCGTCGCTTGCCACAAACGAAAGGGCGTTCTGGTTGAGATGGAAGAATACGCCGTTCATTACAGGGCGCAAGGGGTCGTCGGCAGAGGCAAACGTGGTGCGACTGACGGCATTGGCCAGTTTTTGTGCGTCGATGTTGAAGCTGACACTGTTGGCCGTGTCTTCGCTGAACTCGGGATATTCGTCGGCAGCCTGGGCCATGAAGTTATATTGGCCGTTCTGGTAGCGAACGGTGGTTTCCCAGTTCGTTTCATTGACATAGATGTCAAGAGGCTGCTCGGGCAGTTGCTTTACCGACTCTTCGATGGTCTTGGCATTGATGACGAAGCGGATGTCTTTCTCGCACTCGTCGAGCGCTGCCGTAGCAATGAGGGTGGACTCACTGTTGCTGGCGGTTATCTTAAGGGTCTTGCCAGTAATTTCAAACAAGAAGTTGCTCAGGATAGGGAGCGGGTTCTTGTCGTCAACAACGTTTTTGATTAACTGAAGGCGGTCGGAGAGCAGACCGCTGGAGATGGAAAACTTCATATTGGTAGATTTGTGTATTATTATTTCGTCGGTAAATGTAGTCAACTTATCGAAATGTAAAAATATAGAATTCCAATAGAATAAAGAAATTATATTTCTTTTTATTTGACCGGCCGGCCATATTTCTTATGTTTTTCGTGGCTTTCTGCAGGCAGAGGGTCGGAGGGGCTGTTATTCGGACGGGGATGGAGGGCATAAAAAAGTCCCGTCGTATGTGGAAACACGACGGGACTCGGGTTGGGAAGTATGTACGTTTATTTTACTTTCTCTACAATGGCCTTGAAAGCGGCGGCATTGTTCACGGCGAGGTCGGCAAGGACCTTGCGGTTGATTTCGATACCGTTCTTATGGAGAGCGCCCATAAGCTGCGAGTAGGAAAGGCCTTCCAGGCGGGCAGCAGCGTTGATACGCTGAATCCAGAGGGCGCGGAAGTTGCGCTTCTTATTGCGGCGGTCGCGATAGGCGTAGGTCAGACCTTTTTCCCAAGTGTTCTTGGCAACGGTCCATACGTTTTTGCGGGCGCCAAAGTAGCCACGAGTTAGTTTGAGTATTCTTTTGCGTTTTGCGCGAGATGCAACGTGATTTACTGATCTAGGCATTTTTTTGTTTCTTTGCGAATGTCAGCGCTGCCGTTGGCAGTCTTTCTGGCTGGACATTCAGATTAGTGAATGAGTGGGTTGATTAACGAAGACAGAGTAGTTCGCGGATTTGTTTAACGTTGGTCTTGTCGACGATGGCTACGTGGTCAAGATTACGCTTTTGCTTTTTGGTCTTCTTGGTAAGGATGTGGCTGTGATAAGCGTGGCGACGCACAACTTTGCCGGTTCCGGTAAGTACAAATCTTTTCTTTGCACCCGAGTTTGTTTTAACTTTTGGCATTCTTCTTTTGTTTTTTATGAGGCGGCTGAGTGAGTTTGCCGTACACAGCGCGCTCTCGTTGTTAATGGAATTATTAAAGTGATTGATTTAGAAATCTTCTCCTTCGATTTTCGGGCCGGTGTATTCTTTCGGTCCGCGTTGTTGCATCTGACGTTTTTCGCGCTGTGGCGTTTCTTCTTTCTCCACTTCTTTCGGAGCATTGTTTCCTTTGCTGGTCTTTTGTGGCGAAATGAAAACCGTCATTCGCTTTCCTTCCAGGACGGGCATGTTGTCGACTTTTCCGTATTCTTCCAAGTCGTTGGCAAAGCGCAGGAGCAGGATTTCGCCTTGTTCTTTGAACAAAATGGAGCGTCCGCGGAAGAAGACGTATGCCTTCACCTTGTTGCCTTCGGATAGGAATTCCTTGGCGTGCTTGAGTTTGAAGTTGTAGTCGTGGTCATCGGTCTGAGGTCCGAAGCGTATCTCCTTAACCTCCATCTTGACCTGCTTTTGCTTCATCTCTTTCTGGTGCTTCTTCTGCTGGTAGAGGAATTTGCTGTAGTCGATGATTCGGCATACAGGGGGATCGGCGTTGGGGGATATCTCAACGAGGTCCAGGTCCTGGCTTTCGGCCAGTTGAAGCGCCTGACGAGTCGGCATGATAGATGCGCCACCGCCCTCCATTACGACGCGCACTTCGGGCACGCGTATTTGGCGATTCGTGCGGTATTGCAACTTGTTTTTGTCGTTTTTTATTGCCATTCTGGAATTTTGCGGTTGCAAAAATATAAAGAGTTTTGGAATAAACGAATTTTTACTGAAATAAAATGAGTTAGGAAGCGTATTGATTCTTTTCAGCCTCGACTTCGTTCTTTATTTTCTCTACAAATTGCTCAATGCTCAGCGAGCCTTGGTCGCCTTCTCCCTGTCGGCGCACGCTTAGTGTCTGGTTCTCGCATTCTTTCTCGCCGACGATGAGCAGATAGGGGATGTGCTTGAGTTCGTTGTCGCGAATCTTGCGGCCTATCTTTTCGCTGCGGTCATCGATAGCGCAGCGGATGTCGTTGTCTTCGAGTTGCTTGCGAACCTGCTCGGCGTAGTCGTTGTATTTGTCGGAGATGGGGAGTACGACGCACTGGTCGGGCGTGAGCCAGAGGGGGAATTTTCCGGCGGTGTGCTCAATCAGCACGGCTACGAAGCGTTCCATCGAGCCAAAGGGTGCGCGGTGAATCATGACGGGGCGGTGCTTCTTGTTGTCCTCGCCGGTGTATTCCAGCTGGAAGCGCTCGGGCAGGTTGTAGTCCACCTGGATGGTGCCTAATTGCCAACGGCGGCCCAGGGCGTCTTTCACCATGAAGTCCAGTTTCGGACCGTAGAAGGCGGCTTCTCCGTACTCGACCTTGGCGGGAAGTCCTTTTTCTTCACAGGCCTCGATGATGGCTTGCTCGGCCTTTTCCCACACTTCGTCGCTGCCGATGTATTTTTCACGGTTCACCTTGTCGCGAAGTGAGATTTGTGCCTCGAACTTGTCGAACTTCAGGGCCTTGAAGATTATCATGATGATGTCCATCACGCGGCAGAATTCGCCCTTCACCTGATCGGGACGGCAGAAGATGTGGGCATCGTCCTGCGTAAACCCGCGCACGCGAGTAAGTCCGTGGAGTTCGCCGCTCTGCTCATAGCGATAGACGGTTCCGAATTCGGCAATGCGAAGCGGAAGGTCTTTGTACGAACGCGGTTTCCAAGCGAATATCGAGCAGTGGTGGGGGCAGTTCATCGGTTTCAGCATGTATTCTTCGCCTTCTTCGGGCGTGTGGATGGGCTGGAAACTGTCTTTGCCGTATTTAGCGTAGTGTCCGCTGGTTACATAGAGGTTTTTCGAGCCGATGTGGGGGGTCATCACCTGCTGATAGCCGAATCGTTTCTGGATGCGCTTGAGGAAGTCTTCAAGTTGCAGGCGCAACACGGTACCTTTGGGAAGCCAGATGGGAAGCCCTTTGCCCACGAGTTCGGAGAACATGAACAGTTCCATTTCCTTACCGATTTTGCGGTGGTCGCGGCGTTTTGCCTCTTCAAGCAACTGGAGGTATTCGTCGAGCATTTTCTTCTTGGGGAAGGAAATGCCGTAGACGCGTGTCAGTTGGGGGCGTTTCTCATCGCCACGCCAGTAGGCGCTCGACACGGCCATCACTTTGACGGCCTTGATAGGAGCAGTGGTGGTAAGGTGCGGACCACGGCACAGGTCGGTATAGTTGCCTTGTGTGTAGGTGGTGATTTGTCCGTCTTCCAGTTCGGCAATCAGTTCTTGCTTGTAGGTCTGGCCGTGTTTGCCGAAGAAGTCGAGTGCGTCGGCTTTGCTGATGCTTTGGCGGACGAGTGCTTCTTTCTTGGCGGCCAACTCGTACATTTTCTTTTCTATTTTCTCGAAGTCGCTCTCGGTGATGGTCACGCCTTCTGGCGGCATCACGTCGTAGTAGAAGCCGTTTTCAATTGCGGGACCGATGCCAAACTGTGTGCCGGGCCATAGTTCCTGCATGGCCTCTGCCATCAGGTGGGCGCTGGTGTGCCAGAACGCGTGCTTGGCTTCGGGGGCGTCCCACTTGAACAGTTTGATGGCTCCGTCGGCCGTGATGGGGCGGTTGATTTCTATGATTTCATCATTTATGCTGCAGGAGATGAGGTCTCGTGCAAGCGCCGGGGAGATGCTTTCGGCAATCTCGTAGCCGGTGATTCCTTCTGAATACTCTCGAACGGAAGAGTCGGGAAACGTAATCTTTATCATATAGGGGTTGGTTATTGTGTATGTGCTTGTTTGGATGGTTGAGACTGCAAAGGTAGGCAATTTTATTTCTTTAACCACTTATCGAGCCAGCGGAAGAATGTGCGTTGCCACAGAATGCCGTTTTGGGGTTTGAGCACCCAGTGGTTTTCGTCGGGGAAGAGAAGCAGTTGTGCGTCGATGCCACGGAGGCGTGCGGCAGCAAATGCGCTTTCGGCCTGTGTATATTCGATGCGGAAGTCGCGCTGACCGTGGATGCACAGTATGGGAGTGTCCCACTGGTCTACATACAGGTGCGGGCTCTGCGCGTAGGCCTTGCGCATCTGTCCGTCATTGGGCTTCAGCCAGGGTGCGCCGCCCAGGTCCCAGTTGGGGAACCACATCTCTTCGGTTTCCACGTATTGCTGTTGGGTGTTGTATATGCCGTCGTGGGCAATGAAGGCCTTGAAGCGTCCGTGGTGGTTTCCGGCCAGCCAATAGACGCTGAAGCCACCGAAACTGGCTCCTACGGCACCGCGGCGGTCCTTGTCCACGTAGTTTTCTTTGCTGATGTCGTCGATGGCCGAAAGGTAGTCTTGCATGCAAAGGCCGGTGTAGTTGCCGCTAATCTCCTCAAGCCATTCCATGCCATAGCCCGGCAGGCCTCGACGGTTCGGAGCGATGATGATATAGCCGTTGGCAGCCATCATCTGGAAGTTCCAGCGGAAACTCCAAAATTGGCTGACGGGAGATTGCGGGCCGCCTTCGCAGTAGAGCAGGGTCGGATATTTCTTGGTGGGGTCGAAGTGGGGCGGATAGATTACCCAGCACTGTTCTTCCTTGCCGTCCACGGTCTTCACCCAGCGTTCTTTCACTTCGCCGGTGGTGATTTGCGCGAAGATGTCTTTGTTCTCGTCGGTCAGTTGAGTCAGTTGTGCGCCTTTCTTGTCGAGCGACAGCGTGAAGACGTCGTCGGGGTGGCTCATTGAGTGCTTCTTCACGAGCAGGCCTTGCTTGTCGGGCGTCAGTTCGCAGATGCTGTAGTCGGCCACGTCGTCGGTCAGTTGTTCAACCTTGCCTTTCAGCGTGGTCTGATAGATGTTTATCTTTCCGTGCCAGCAGGCGGTGAAGTAGAGGGTCTTGCTGTCGGCACCCCATACGAAGGTCTCCACGCCGGTCTCGAGGCTCTCGGTCACGAAGTCGAACTTGCCGTTCTTCAGCGTGTAGACGCAGAGGCGCGTGCGGTCGCTTTCGTAGCCGTCGCGAGCCATGCTCGTCCAAGCCACATACTTGCCGTCGGGCGAGAACTGCGGGTTTTGGTCGTAGCCTGCAAAGCGTTCTTCGGTGCCGTTGTTGGGAGCCTGGTGCTCGAGGCTCTCGGTGGTTTTGACTGCCGGAGCCTGCCAGCCTTCGGGCTTGCACAGATTCTTGACGGTCTGGTGGGTCGTCGTGTCGTAGAGATAGATGTCGGAGTCGGTGGAGATGGCATAGTCCACGCCGGTCTTCTTGCGGCAGGTGTAGGCAATGTATCGTCCGTCGGGGCTCCAGGCCAGTTGCTCGATGCCGCCGAAGGGCTCCATGGGGCTCTCAAACGGTTCGCCGGCAAGCAGATCGGTCTCGTCGGTCAGTGTCTGGCCGTCGAACGAGGCGATGAAGGGGTGGGGCACTGCCGTGACGTAATGGTCCCAATGCTTGTACATAAGGTCGTTGATAACCATTCCGGTGGCTTTGGGTAGGTCGTCGTCGTTCTTGGCGATGCTTTCGTGCATGGGTACTTCCTTCACCAGAATCACCTTGCTGCCGTCGGGCGAGAAGAGAAAGTCGCCCACCTCTTCGGCCACGGCCTTGAAGTCGCCGCCTTGTGCCGTACCTACATAGAGCTTTCCGCCGCGCAGATAGGCCACGCGCGTGCCGTCGCCGATGTAGGCGGCTGCCGCACCTTGTGCCAGCTGGCGCTGGCTGCCGTCGGCAAGGTTTTTCTGCCAGATGCGGCTGGTGCTGTTGTTCTGTTTTTTACTGTAGTGGGTGACGCTGTAGAGGAGCGTGTTGCCGTCGGGCGAGAGCGTGGCGCTGCCGATGCGGCCCATTTCCCAAAGCAGTTCGGGGGTAAGCACGTCGGTCGGTTGCTGCGCTGCAGCGCCCGATGCCATCAGGGCTGTTGCCATAAGTATTGTCTTTGCTTTCATTCGGTTGGGGTGGGCTGGTGCCCATTTATACTAAATTAAGGCAAAAGTAACATATTATTGTGAGATTGTCTATGCCTCGGCTTTTTTTCATTGTCGGCCATATATATAAATAGCACCTGCCGCAGGTGCTATTTTGGGGGAGCGTTTGTGTGTCGCTATGTGTGGGGAAGCCCAATCAGTCGCGCCGGCCCAGATGCTGCTGGCGTTTCTTGATTTCCTCTTGCTGTTCCTGCAGGGCCTGCAGGCGTGCGGCCAGTCCCGAGGGCTTGCGGTTGGGGTCTTCCTTGTTGGCCTTGTAGTTGGCTTCGAGTTGCTCCATCAGTTTCTTGTCGTCGGTGGTCTTACGCAGATACCACATGGTCAGTGCCGACACGAGGAGCGAGATGAAGTAGTAGTAGTTCAGGCCGCTTGAGTACTCGTTGAACATGAAGAAGAAGAACAGCGGCATGAGCATCATCATCCATTGCATCATCTTCATCTGCTGTGCTTGCTCGCCGCTCATGGTGTCTTTCTGCTGTCGCATCATCAGCCAGGAGTATAGCAGGTTGGTGCCGCAAAAGAGCAGGCAGAAGATGCTCAGGTGGTCGCCGATGAGCCAAATGTCCTTTCCCCACGAAAGCAGGCTGTCGTAGGTCGAGAGGTCCTCGGCCCATAGGAACGACTGCTGGCGCAGTTCGAATGCATTAGGCACAAAGTTGAACATGGCAATCCAGATGGGCATCTGTATGAGCATAGGCAGGCATCCGCCCATCGGACTGACGCCGTACTGACTGTAGATTTGCGTCATCTCTTGCTGGCGCTTCAGGGCGTCTTCCTTGTTGGGGTATTTCTTTGTCAGTTCGTCCAGTTTCGGTTTCAGGACGCGCATCTTCGCGCTGCTGAGGAAACTCTTCTTCGTGGCAGGGTAGACAAGCACGCGCAGCAGCAGGGTAATCAACAGGAGAACGATGCCCATGTTCAGTCCGATGCCCGTGAGGAAGTCGAAGACGTAGATGGTGAAGAACCGGTTAATCCAGCGCACTATCGGCCAGCCCAGATAGACGAGGTCTTGCAGGTCGAGTTTGCTTTCGCTGAGCCGGTACTGCTCCATGCTCTTCAGGTAGCGGTATTGGTTGGGACCGAAGTAGTATTGGAAGGTAGCGCCTGACTGCTTGGCTGCCTCGCCCGACAGTTTGAACTCGGCGGCGTAGTTCTTCACGAATCCGGAACCCTTGCCGCACGTGTCGCTCTGCAGGCTTACCTGGCGGAAGTTCTTGTTGCCGGCAATCACCACTGCGCTGAAGTATTGGTTCTTAAAGGCTATCCAGTCGGCGGCAACGATGTCGTCTTTCGCGTCGGCCTTGAGTTCGGCCAGTTTCTTGGTGCCTTTCTCGCTGTCCTTATAGGTGAGCGTCGAATACTGGCTCTCGAAGCGCAGGCCTTTCTCTAACTGATGGACCTTGTCCTTCCAGCTGACGAGCAGGTCGTTGCCTTTGAAGTTGGCGCCAATGGTCTGCACCTTGGTGTTTACCAAGTAGGTGTGGGGGATAAGTTCGTAGGTGATGAGCAGGCTGTCGCCCTTTGTGCTGACCAGTGCAAGCGTGGCCGACGAGTCGGTTTGTGCGACGGGGGCGAATGGGTAGTTTTCGGTGAAGTGCAGTCCGCCGAGGCTTTCAAAGGCCATATTCCACGATGCCGTAGTCTTGTCGAAAAGCGACAGGGTGGCATCCTTGTGGGCGGCGAAGTCGGCGTACGACTTATAGTCCTTCAGTGTGACTTCTTCGATGCAACCGCCTTTGGAAGCGATTTTTACGGCAATCTTCTCGTTCTGCAGGACGATTTCGCCGGCGCTGTCGGCAGCGGCCGCATAGAACAGGTCGGTAGTGTCTGGCTGCTGGGCCAGGGTTGCTGTGGTGGCGGCAGCCTTGTCAGCGGGCGGTGCCACTTGTGCGGTGTCGGTGGTTGCGGTGTCGGTCGGCTCAACGGGTTGGGGTGCGTTCAGATAGGAGAATCCTATGAAGACAAGCACGATGAGTATGAGTCCGGTAATGGTGTTCTTATCCATTTATTCAGTATCAGGTTGTAGTTTCTATTTATGCTCGATGGCTGCTTTGACAAACGAGAGGAAGAGCGGATGCGGATGGAGCACGGTCGAGGTGTATTCGGGGTGGAACTGCGTGCCGATATACCAGGGATGCTCGGCAATCTCTACCACTTCGACCAGGTTGCTTTCCGGGTTGACGCCTACGCCGTGCATGCCGTTTTGCTCGTATTCGGCCAGATAGTCGTTATTGAACTCGTAGCGGTGGCGGTGGCGTTCGCGTATTTCCTCTTTGCCGTAGATTTCTCTGACATGGCTGCCGTCCTTAAGCAGGCAGTTGTAGCCGCCGAGTCGCATGGTGCCGCCCATGTTCGTAATGTTCTTCTGCGCCTCCATTATGTCAATGACGTTGTGCGAGGTGGTGGGGTCGATTTCGAGTGAGTTGGCGTCGGCATAGCCCAGCACGTTGCGGGCGAACTCTACGCACATCATCTGCATGCCCAGGCAGATGCCGAAGGTCGGTATCTGGTGCGTACGGCAGTAGTGGGCGGCTTCTATCTTGCCTTCGATGCCGCGCTGTCCGAAGCCCGGGCAGATGACGATGCCGTCCATCTGGTCCAGTTGCTCGGCCACGTTCTCGGGCGTGATTTTCTCGGAGTTGATAAAGACGGCCTTTACCTTGTAGTCGTTATAGGTGCCGGCCTGTGAGAGCGACTCGAGGATGCTCTTGTAGGCATCTTGCAGGTCGTATTTGCCTACGAGTCCGATTTGCACGGTTTGTTCGGCCTTGTGGCGGCGTTCCAGGAACGAGCGCCACGGACCCAGTCCCGGCGTTTCGCCCACGGCCACTCCCATCTTCTTGAGGATGGTGGAGTCGAGCCCCTGTTCCTGCATGCGGAGAGGCACTTCGTAGATGGTGGGTTGATCGAGGCTCTGCACCACGGCTTCGGGCGACACGTTGCAGAAGTTCGCCACCTTGCGGCGAAGCGTCATGCTGAGGTCGTGCTCCGTGCGGAGAACCAGGATGTCGGGCTGTATGCCCACGCTCTGCAGTTCTTTCACCGAGTGCTGCGTGGGTTTGGTCTTCAGTTCTTTGGCAGCCGAGAGATAGGGGACATAGGTCAGGTGGACGCAAAGGGCGTCGGAGCCCAGTTCCCACTTCAACTGGCGGATGGCCTCGAGGAACGGCAGGCTTTCGATGTCGCCCACGGTGCCGCCCACTTCGGTGATGACAAAGTCGTAGTGAAACTTCTTGCCGTTAAGGAGCATGCAGCGCTTTATCTCGTCGGTGATGTGCGGAACCACCTGCACCGTCTTGCCAAGATAGTCGCCCCGGCGCTCCTTGTTTATGACGTTCTGGTAGATGCGTCCGGTAGTAATGTTGTTGTTGCGCGAAGTCTGTATGCCCGTAAAGCGTTCGTAGTGGCCGAGGTCCAAATCGGTTTCCTGTCCGTCGTCGGTCACGTAGCACTCGCCGTGTTCGTACGGATTGAGCGTTCCCGGGTCGACATTGATGTAGGGGTCGAACTTCTGGATGGTTATGTTGTATCCGCGGGCCTGAAGCAGTTTGCCAATGGATGCAGCAATGATTCCTTTACCTAACGAGCTTGCTACGCCACCCGTCACAAAAATATACTTGGTCTCCATAAATCTTTTGGCTACAGTTTGCACAAAAGTAATGGATTTGCCGCATAACACAAAACAATAATGCTATGCATTCCGACATTATTTGCAAAGAAAAACGGGGTCCGGCTTCCGTGCCGGTCAGCGTGGGCGGTTAGCGGCGTATGGGCAGGCGCACCCACAGCCACCGCGGCACCAGTCGCCAGGCAGCCACGAGCAGGCGGTAGCGCCAGTCGATGGTGACGACGGAGCGGCGGCGTTCGACGGCACGCACAATCTGCCGTGCCACGCGTGCGGGCTGCAGTTTCAGCGGAAAGTCGGAGCCTTCGATGAGAGCGGTGTCCACGAATCCCGGACGCACGTCGGTGAACGTGACGGGCAGGCGGCGGATGGCGGCCAGTTGCTGCAGGCCTTCCACATAGTGGCTCTGAAATCGCTTGGTGGCCGAATAGGCTGGAGCGGCGCCCAGTCCTTTGGTGCGTGCTATCGACGAGATGACGGCGATATGGAGCGGTTGCGAGGGGTCGGAGGTGCAGTGGTTAAAGACGGCCGTCAGCGCTCGCGTGAACCCCACGGCGTTCGTGGCCACGGTGCGTTCCTCCTTTTCGGGGTCGAGCGCCACGTTCTGAAACCCGATGCCCGACGAGTGGAAGTAGAGGTCGATGCTGCCCATGGTGTCAATCAGTTGGCGGATGAGGGTGGGGGCCTGGCTGTCGGTCAAGTCGATTTGTGCGACGGCTCTGATGCCGGGCCACTCGCTCTGCAACTGTCGGAGCACGTCGATGCGGCGTCCGGCCAGTGCCAGTTGCCAGCCTTTCATGGCGAGCAGGTGCGCCACCTCCTTGCCGATGCCCGACGTGGCACCCATGACGAGGGCTTTCTTTACGGGTTGCGTGGTTTCCATAATGGTATGTTCAAACGGGATTATGGAGTTTCGAAATCGGATTATTGAATTCTCGCGGACAATTATGCGATTTCTGCAGGGCATTATGCGAGTTCGCTGTCGGGCTGGTCGGAGGGCTGGCAAAGGAGTGCGGCCAGTTGGTCGGCGCCGAGCCCCACGACGGTTTGTTCGGGATGGAAGCGCAGGATGCGCTGTCCGACGGCTTCGGGCGTATAGGGGCAGTCGGCAAAGGCTTGGCTGAAGGCCTCGGATGTCCTCTGCTCGCCGGTTTCGAAATAGTCGCCTTGCAGATGTATATGGTCGATGTGTCCGTGGGTGAGGTGGAGGTGTATCTCGATGGTTCCGCAGCCTGCGATGTAGGCTTTGCGCACGATGCTGCGGCGATTGTGGCGGCGTCCCCACAGGTAGGCCTCGTCGTAGTAGGTCTGCTCGATTTGCTCGATGGCTGCCATGTCGGCGTCGCTGAGGGTGAGGGTGCGGTCGGTCAGTTGGCCGATGAGGTGGGCACGCAGTTCGTCGAGGCTGATGGCGAGGTAGTCTTTGAGCAGTCCGATGCGGCTGCGCACGCTCTTGACGCCGCGAGTGGTGAGTTTCTCGGACGAGGGGGTGAGTGCGCCGAGCATGAGCGGCAGGTCGGTGTCGTAGAGCATGGTGCCGTGGACGATGTTCCGGCAGGGCATGCGATAGAAGGCGTTGCCGCATATCTTGCGGTGGTCGAGGGTCTCGATGTCGTTCCGGCCGCTGACTTGCACGGGTGCGCCGAGGCTGCGGAGCGTCTGGGCTACGGTCTGAGCATATTCGGCATAGAGTTCCTCCACGGGAAGGCTCTCGGTGATGAGGCTGAGCATGAGGTTGCTCTGCTCGGCAAAGACCGTGCCGCCTCCGCTCTTGCGCCGGCACAGTTGGATGTGGTTGGCGCGGCAGAAGTCGAGGTTGAGTTCGGCCCGGGGGTCTTGGTTGATGCCGAAGATGCAGGTGGCCGGTACTCGCCAGGTGAAGAAATAGCTGTCCTTGGGGAATTTTTTCGCCACGTACTCCTCGGTGGCCAGGAAGAAGGCTACGTGTCTTCCTTCGACGGCCGTGGGAAACAGTATGTGGCAGGCAGGGAAGTGGGGCATGGCGTGGGGGCGATGGGCGGTTGGGTGAGCGGTGCGGCTAATACTCGCGCGGTCCGAAGATGTCGGTGCCGATGCGCACCATGTTCGAGCCTTCCTCCACGGCGATGGGCCAGTCGTCGGACATGCCCCACGAGCGGATGCAGAAGTGCGGCGAGTCGGCAAAGAACTGCTCCTTGTAGGTGGTGAACGCACGGATTGCCGTGCGGAAGTTGCTGCGGATGACGGCTTCGTCGTCGGTGAGCGTGGCCATGCACATGATTCCCTCGATGCGGACGTGGGACATCTGGCGCCACACGCCCGACTGGAGCATGTCGAGGCATTCGTCGGGGGTGAATCCCGACTTGGTGGGCTCGTCGGTCACGTGCAGTTCGAGCAGTACGCCCATCTGCTTGCCGATGCGTGCGGCCTGCTTCTCGATTTCCTGAAGCAGTCGCAGCGAATCGACCGAGAGTATGCGCGAGGCTATGGGAACTACGTGCCTGACCTTGTTGGTCTGCAGGTGGCCGATGAACTGCCACTCAATGTCCTTTGGCAGGACGGGTGCCTTGTGGCGGAGTTCCTGCTCGCGGCTCTCGCCAAAGAGCCGCTGGCCGGTCTGGTAGCATTGCTCGACGGCCTCGGTGGGATGGAACTTCGACACGGCAACCAGCTGCACGTGTGGCGGCAGTTGGCTACATAGGGCTTGCAGGCGTTGCTGAATGGGAGTCATGGGCGGTTGCGTGTGTGGCGCCGGCGGGCTGGGGACTTATTCGTCGGCCTTGAAGGGGAAGAGGTCGACGATGGGCGTTTCGGCCACCGACACGATGTCGTAGTCGAAGGTGGTGCCTTTCATTTCGTCGTCGAAATGGGCAATGGCCGTCTTCAGTTGGCCGGCCTGCACGAGCACCTGCTGCGACAGGCGTTTTTCCTTGCCGCTCTTCTCGTCGAGACTAATAAACGAAATCTTTAACTTATAGAACTTATCGTCCTCGTCCTTAGTGGATTGAAAAATCTCGGAAAAGCGTGCGCGGCGAATGTCGCTCACCTCGTATACGCCCGACATGTAGGGGGCCAACTCGGAGGTGATGCGTTTTTCGGCCTCGGTGAAGTTGATGGCGCTTACGAGATAGGATTCGGATACTTTTTTCAGGCCGCCGTCTTCGGCTGTCTTTTCATATTTGACGGTGCATAGGAACCAGTCTTGCATGGGATGGTTTGGTTTGTGGGGAAATAAATGTATGGATTATAGGCGCAGTCGTTCGAGTGTGTGGGTGAACATCAGGCGACTGCGGTCGACGCTTCCGCCGATGCCTTGCACGCGGCTGCTGCTGGAGTATTGCCAGATGATGTAGTTGAGTTGGTCGTTGAGCATCGGGGCTGTTTCCTTGTAGCTGGCTATCATCCACGGATAGCTGGTGAAGCGTCCCACGAAGTGCTTGTTGTAGAAGTTCTGGTAGGTATAGAGCATGGGTTTCTTGCCGTAGTGACTCTCCACCTGGTGTATGAAGGCGGTCAGGTCGGCTATGAAACGCTCTTCGTTGCGGCCTGCATGCTCGATGTCGATTATGGGCACGAGGTCTTGCTCATGGGTCTTGACCACGGCCACCATGTTGTTGAACTGTTGCTGCCAGGGCACGTTCGGGCGGTAGAAGTGGTAGCTGCCCACGCTCAGTCCCTGCTGCCGCGCTCCCCTGAGGTTGCGCTCGTAGCAGTCGTCGATGAGGTCGGCGCCTTCCGTGGCTTTGATGTATACGTAGGAGATGCGCTCGTAGCGGCCTACGACGCCCCAGTTGATGTTGCCCTGATAGTGCGACACGTCGATGCCCTCCACGTAGTGCGTGTTGATGTGTCCCGCTCCGAGTGTCTGGCCGGCCAGATGGTGAGGCGCAGCGGGCTTCACGGGCTTCTCGACGGGGGGCTTCGCAGGCAGGGCGTCGGGCTCAAGCGACACCTCGACCGACAAGGCATGGCCGTTCTTGGGCCGCTTGTCTGCCGACTCGGCTTGCAGGGCCGCCGGGCACCACAGCATTAGGATACCGCACAAGAGGCTGGGAAGAAGGGTGGAGAGGGAAGTGGGAAGGGACATTGGCAAAGGCGTTCAGCCGATTGAGGGGTTAGTTCTCGTCGGAATGGTCGAGTTTCTGAAAGTCTTTCTTCTTCAGGCTGAACGACTTGGTTAGATATTTCTCGCGCACCACCTCGTTGTTGGCCAGTTCTTCGGGCGTGCCGTGGAACAGAATCTGTCCCTCGAAGAGTAGGTAGGCCCGGTCGGTGATGGAGAGGGTCTCGGACACGTTGTGGTCGGTGATGAGTATGCCGATGTTGCGGTCTTTGAGTTTCCAGACAATATACTGGATGTCTTCCACGGCGATGGGGTCGACGCCGGCAAAGGGCTCGTCGAGCATGATGAACTTCGGGTCGATGGCCAGGCATCGGGCAATCTCGGTACGCCGCCGCTCGCCGCCGGAGAGTTGGTTGCCCTTGTTCTTGCGCACTTTCTGCAAGCGAAACTCAGCGATGAGCGACTCGAGGCGTTCCTTGCGCTGCTCGAGGTTGAGGTCGGTCATCTCGAGCACCGACATGATGTTGTCTTCTACGCTGAGCGTGCGGAATACGCTGGCTTCCTGGGCCAGGTAGCCGATACCTGCATGGGCTCGCTTGTAGACGGGGTAGGAGGTGATGTCCTTGTCGTTGAGGAAAATCTTGCCGCCATTCGGCACGATGAGTCCGGTGGTCATGTAGAACGACGTGGTCTTGCCGGCCCCGTTAGGGCCAAGCAGTCCTACGATTTCGCCCTGACGGACCTCGAAGGACACGTTGTTGACAACGGTGCGTTTTCCGTAAATCTTCACCAGTCCTTCCGTGCGAAGAACGAGTTTTTCGTCTGGATTGTTATTTGCGGGGGTTTGAGTCTCCATGGGAAGCAGTAGAATTTGTTACAAAGTTACACAATAATTCCGTTCCCTCTTTTTCGTCCATCCTAAAAATAGTTAAGACGTTCGTCCGCCTTTAGGCTTTCCCTGTCCGCTAAATTGGAATTTACCTGGTTGTATAATATCCCAATGCTACTGCCATAATACCTAACATCATACTTCCTATTGCATAGAGCGAAAATAAGATGTAGCTATCAGCCTGTAGCATGGCCAGCCCTTCTTTTGAGAATGTGGAGAAGGTTGTGAACCCACCACAAAAACCTACCATGAGGAACAAAGAGAAAGATGGAGAGACGTTTTGGAAACGGCTCGTCGCTCCCCACAGGATTCCAATGAGGAGACAACCAGCCAC